>VGVV01000003.1 GCA_016873895.1 Ignavibacteria bacterium | reverse complement strand
ACACCAAACGTCCGCACAGCAGTCTCGGGTATCGACCACCGGCACCCGAATCTATACAACCAACCATTTTCAAGTTCGCTGCGTAATGACTAACATTACAGGTGGACTAACAAACGGGGGCAGGTCAGACTATGTGATTCTGCCAACGTATCATGTGCTCGGTGCATATTTCAGCAGACGAATGCGAGAAGCAGGGTAGAGAGTGGAGAGAAGAGAGTGAGGAGTTTTGTAATTGTTGTAGCGATTGTTACCACAGTAACTGTGGCAATGGCCAGTTATCGTGCTGATACGCTGCGATGCTCAGCTGATGCCTACGTTATCGCATACCCGGAGTTCATCGAGCGAGTTGAAGGCAACGATCTGGTGTGGCGCGATGGTACGCGCATGGCGTTTGATCACGGAATGCGTTTTACCAATCATGAAGAATGGTTGAACAACGCTTGTCTACGTGATCAGATTCTGCAGTGCTACTGGACAGATAATGCTGGCGAGCCCCCTCATTTCAATCATGATCCAGGAAGAGCGCGCTATGGGCCGTTCTTCACGAAAATGTATGGCGCCAGCCGAACGCAGGTTTCTTCGAAGCTTACCACCATTATATGGATGCCGGGAGTTATCAATGCCAAGTTGCAGGTAACAACGGTCAGTGGTGTTGACAAGAAGCTACTTGCTGTATCGAAGGAGCTAGCCTTGCTACCAGCATCATATCACAAGTATCTCAAAAGGCCAGGTGGAACGTTTAACTGGCGAAACATCGCTGGCACGTCTCGCATATCAACCCATGCCTTTGGTATAACCCTCGATATCAATGTTGCTGAATCTCACTACTGGCGCAATGCTAAACCCGAAAAAATTGGACGCTACGCTTTCAAGAATACGATACCTATGGAGATCGTAAAGATCTTTGAGAAACATGGATTTGTATGGGGCGGACGTTGGTATCATTATGATACCATGCACTTTGAATATCGTCCTGAGCTACTCGTAAACAAGTGTAGCTGTCAACAATAATGTGAGATTCGTAGTAGAGCCGCAAAAACTTTCTGGCTCGGTTAGGTATAGTCAGCACACCACGGTATTTTCACCCATGGAATCCGACTGTTTGCTTCAGTTTTTAGTAGCTATATGACCAATCGTGTATCTCTTTTCTTGGTGTTGATTATGACTATCTGGCAGCTCGGTGCTGTTAGAGGATCAGCACAGACATTTCTAGGCTTAGGGTTGGGTGCAGCGGCCCCCGAGACGCAGTACAAGCTGCGCGCCAACACAGGTTACCACGGCGAGTTACAGTACGGCATCAATCGGTTTTGCGACTGGTGGCCAGTGATTACCCTGAACTATGGCAGCTACCCAGCTCCAGACACGCTCAGCGCTCTCACTGCTGCCTATCCCGAGGCCATATCATTTCAGGCAAATCTTCGATGGTTTCCATGGGGCTCGCAGAACCTGCCCCTATATGCAAGCTTAGGCACCGGTCTGTCGGTTGTTTCCGGCGAAGACAATGAAGGCGTACTTGGTATGCCTGGTACGATCGAGGCCGGATATCTCTTCAACTATGACAACCCATGTTGCGATTGGTTTGTGGCTTTGTCTGCTCGGTATACTGCATATAACATGCTTCGCGACCTTGATCGACCTCACATGAGTGGTCTGCAAGCTATGGTGCATGTGGGCATTCCATTGGGAGGTAGCACAAAATGAAACACGTCATGAAATTGGCCCTCGTTGTATGCATGCTGCTTGTAACAATGGGATGTGAGAAGAAGCGCACTTCGGCTTCAGCCGACAATATATTTGAAGATGCCGTTCGTATCAATCCACGAGTTACTTCCAAGTATTTCAAGACCGATGAAAACGGAGCTACTCGCGACGGGCGCACATTGCGCGGTGTAGTTGAGCGCGTGGTTATTCGCTTTGATACGAGTAACGCTGCTCTTGATACAACTGTTGTCTTCAGGGACCTTATTGATTCAACGGTATCCCGAAAGCCAGTCTTTATTCCAATCCAGGATGTCGAGTCGATCAGCAAGATATTCCCTTCTGTAATGGCAGGCGAAAACGGTGGCATCAATGTGTTCGAGAGCTTCAACGTAACCAAGCAGATACCAGTGCTTCGCAAGGTTCCGGTAGATTCGATTATTCCCAATGTCTCGAAGCCGTTCAAAGAAGACTGTAATTGCGAACCATTCGACCTGACTGCCGACATTTCGCTGCGTCTGCGCTGTGGTGACAGAGACTATTCACGGTTCTTTGCTGCCGCATTAGGCCGAGCAAGCGCATATACCGATGGAAGTGCCATCGTGAACACGGGCCGCATCAACCTAGGTATCGACGCTCTTGCAGGCTATCGTTTCGGAGAAACAAAGCAATGGATGCTCGGTCTAACATACTCTACGGGGCTTGCAACCGTGGATGCTGGATCGATCATTCCAGCGGTTACCTCGATCGACACAATGGTAACCGAAATGCGTCCGTTATTGCTGCTCACGGGCAGATACTATCTCTCGCCTGTGCGCAACCGCACAAATTCAGGTCCGTCGAGCTATTTCGGCGTTGATCTTTCTACAGATCCTAATCGTCCAGCAAACGCTTCACCATCAAATGATCAGCCATCAAATGAAACGTGGGTTGAATCTCTCTTCGGTTGTATTAAGCCATATACATATGCAGAATTAGGCGCAGCTCTCGATACTAAAACCCAAGCAGCATTGAGTATGTCGCTCAGTGGGCCCAGCTGTAACGAGTGTATGGTATCGCTCATGCAAGCAAAAGCTCGAGGCGATGTGAATCTCGACTGGTCACTACCTGTAAGCTTTGGCTTGGGGGTAGGCGTTGATATTCCAGTATCAAAGAAGCTCGACATCGAGGTCGACCTTGGTTATCGAAACGTTGCGGTTGGAGATTCATATCAGCTGCTTGGCTTTACGAACGTACCTGATACGCGACGTATCAGCTCATTTCAACTACGAATCGGGGTAGCTTACTAATGAGAACAATCAGAAATATTGCATTCGCTCTCGTTGGATTGTTTGCAGCAAGTTGTTGCTGTTTCGAACCAGCTCTGCAAGAGCAAGATGGTACGGTTATCGTGCGCGAGGCTACACTCCCTGAGTTTAACAGCACCATCATAGGAAGTAACCCCGATCCAAGCTTCAACATTGCGATGTTCAAGTTTCCAGCATCTGTGCAATCATCTGGGGAACTGCCCAATGATGGACGCTTTGCTAATGGAACGTATACATCGATAGAAACAAACTATCCGAAGCGGGATCTAACATCGTACTACGTTTTTAGTTCGCCCCCTAACAGCATCATGGCGGGGGATATTATGGTTGTTGACGTAGACCCCACTGCGCGTGTTGCTACGATGCGTGTGTCCGGACGTCTTGCCAAGCTTCCGAACAATCCGGCACTGACGGATAATGCTGCAACTTTTGCTGACGAGATTCGCAAGTATGTTGCGTCGATGACGCCAACAGCTGGCCTAACGGTTTGCCAAATGTTTGAAGCACAAACGGTTCTCTATGGCACAACAACTGCTGTGCCTGGCCAGAGCTTTGATAAGATGTTTGTGAAGGCCAACTCGGGTGCCGATACCAATGTTGTCTACCCAACAAACTGGCCAGTAGATGCAGCCACAGGTGTGCTTCTTCCTCCTATTAAAGAGTCTTCTGACATTGGGTTTTATAATATCACCATTAATCCGGGCGACTGGTTTTACTACAAGGCAAAGAACGGTATGGCCTTTTTTGTCGTGGTTACAAACATCCAATCGGGTATCCTGGTGCCATATATCAATCGTGTTACCTTCAAGTTTGCAGAGGCATATCAGTGCCTTGATTGCAAGAAGTAATCTGGATTTATCATGAGATTCTTACAAATGCGCAATCATATTCGTGCTGTACAAGCTCTCGTTATCACAGCTTCAATTGGCCTCGTACTCACAAGCTGCACCTCAGGTGATAGTGTCAAGGTAGACGCGCTGAACCTGCAGCGACCAAAACATATCCTTGGCACGGCCATTAATACGCAAGCTGATGAGTTTGCCGCAGGGTTAGATCCTAAGTCGGTAGATACCTATTCATCAGATTCATTGTTGTACACATCAAACGCACGTGGACGTGAAGTTGTCTACGGTGCACGTTTTGATCCTAAGGGGCAGACAGATTCCATTAGCGTCTCTCCAGTGCGCCTGCACGACATGCCCGATGGCTTTGTGCGCAACACCGGCACGATAACACGTGGCGTACGCTCACTGGTCTTCTCTACGTCTGCAGCCATCGACACCGCTGTTGGAGTTGCCATTTCACGTCAGCGCGGAATCGTAGGTGGTACCGATCTTTTCGAACAGATTCGCGGTAGAGATCCGAGAAACATCATTGAGCTCAATAGTTCGGCATGGGATGCACACCCGTCAATCGGACTGCACGAGGAGTCGAAGATCGAGGTTATCGTTTTCAGTTCTGACCGGCTCGATACCACAGGGGGCTTCTCTGCTCCGTACGAGAATACAGAGCATACAATGCCAAACGGAACTACACGCAAGGGCAACGCAGATATCTATATCTCCTTTCGCAGTGCCGATTCGGTTCGTTGGGCAAGCCCCTTGAACTTCTCGCAGATTCAAACGGTAGATTCTATCAACACCCCCTATAACGAGTACTCGCCGTACATGTATTGTTTGGATGGAACACCACACATCCTCTTTGCATCCAATCGCGCGGGGAACTACAATATCTATGACGCAGAATTGACTATCGACTGGAATCAGCGCTCACGTGAAAGACCATGGGTACCCCTCGTAACAGTTTCGCGTGTGAAAATGTATCCGATGTCAAAGGATAGTATTAATACCGAGCACGATGAGGTATTTCCTTTTGTGAAGTCTCCGTACATCCTGTTCTCATCGAACAGATATGGTAAGCAACAGCCTGATATTGCAAAGTTGGTTGGATACGGTGGACTCGACATCTATGCGACTAATGCAGAAGTGTTTTGCATTAAAGCTCCACCGATAGAACGCAAGCCTGATACAGCTATCGTAACTCAGACGTTTGCTGATGACACGTTGATCAACAACATTGTGCCTGTTAAAATCGATACAGTTTACGGCACCGTTTCTTATGACGTTGTTGTGATTAATACTGCTACGGGAAAATCTGATGCACAGAACACGACACTCAAGGTAATGGTTGATAATCAGTTGGTTCACAACAGTGATCAGCAGACTTTTGCTTTGAAGCAATCGCTGGCAGGCAAGCCAAGTGGCATACGTATCAGTGCAGAGGCAACGTCTTCGCTCAACCGAACGCCATGTAACGAAAAGGAACTCGTTCTTACACACTACTCGCACGTTGCGCTTCGCAAGCGAACGGCATCAGCAAAGGTGCGCACCCGTCAGGTGTATCGCGATTCGATTATTCAGGACAAGCCAATCCCAGTTGCAAAGGCACGCAGGCTGTACGACACACTTGCTAAGGGGCAGATATTCCAGAATGCGCTACGCACGAAACTGCGAGAAGCAATTGATATCACTTCCGATGGGAGAATGCGCGTTGGCCGCGATACTACAGTGATGTTAGATTCAATTCCGAACCCTCGAATTCAGCGCTTTACATCAACTGCTCGCATCGTTGATTCGGTATTCACCTATGATACATCAATTGTTGCATGCTCATTCTCGCCTGGTCAGTCAATAGCATCTATGTTCGGCGATATAGTTGTACCGCAAGTCTATCGCACAACATTTGATGGACGCGCGGTACCTCGCACCGAGATTGATATAGTAATCCACGATACCGTCTATCTCGTGCCACAGTATGATAAAGCGCCGGTGTGTGACACCCTGTTTGGTCCACCAGTAAACGACGAAGTGCGCAACGTACCATACTTCCAGACTGCATTCTGGGAAGTAAATACCTCAAACGGCTACAGACGTCATCTCGACAGATTGCGCGATGGTGATCTGGAAAAGGCCTCGTTTATCGAATTGAATTGGCGCAATAAGTATTGGGGAAGCCGCACAGGCAATGAAGTACCGGAGAAGATGACACGCAGACGTGAAGACTACCGCGCTAAGGCACGTATCATAGATGCAAGCATAAATCGGATGTCTACGAGCACGTCTGATATGCTTCGTCAGTTCTGGGAGCGCGATGCAGACAAGCCAGAAGCAAAGCTGATTGTAAGCATGCGTGCATACTCAGATATACGTCCGATCTCTGTTGGAAAATTTATTTCTGATACAGCAATTAAATACGTAGCTACATCATTTGATGAAGAAGGTCAGAGCTTCAGCAAGCCAATGTATGTGTCTGTTGCACCAGGTGCAACCTTGGTAGGCGAGAACAACGATACGCTATCGAAGCTTCGTGCTTATTTCGGATTTGACGCTGTTTATGCCAAGCTATCGCAGGACTCTCTCCTTAGCAGTTTGCGTTCACAAGGTCTTGTGCTTCTTCCAACAGATGCTAGGTCCGCGGAGGAATATGAGCGCATGATGAAAACAGCTCGTGTACTTGTTCTTGCAGAAGGGCGATACGTGGACACGTCCATCAATCCTGCTGTTAAGGCGTACAGTGCTGGAGATAATACCTACTATGACCTCGATGGCGTTCGACGCGTCGATGTGCATGTACGACGCATCAATCTTCGTAACGACAAATGGATCCTGCCCGAGTGCTGTAGGTAACGCCGGAAAGAGGGTACGGGGATAAGCGAGGGCTGAGACGTGGAGACGTCTACTGGGTAACTCTCGATCCCACGGTTGGCAGTGGGATTCGTGAAGCACGTCCGGCAGTGATCGTTTCATCTGATGACTGTAATCATAGTGTACTCGAGATGTTCGCTGCTCGCTGTTCGCTGCTCGGCACTCTAAAACGTCTGCCCCTTCCATTGCACCTTCTTGCGCAATGCCAGGATAGGTAGGATCAACTCGAGTAGGAGAAGGATGATCAGAGAGGGGGCGATGGCTGGTATGGAAGACCATCGCCGCAGGCGCATAACGGAGAGGTTGATGAGCTGTCCGTCTCCTACGGCACGTAGTGCAAGAAAGATCAGGGTCCACTCCAGCGATTGCGTGACGATCGAGAGCACAAGCCCCGTCCAATACATCACGCTGGTGATCACAAAGATTGTGGCGCGCCAGCCAAGCTGCGTGCCGCCACGCACCCAACGCTGCTTCTGATGCAGGTATTCCGAGAGCGTGGTGCAGGGAAGTGTCTCAACGACACTGGCGGCGCTGCAGATGTAGGCAACTTTGTGTCCGGTGCGAACCATGGCCTGTAGGAGTGCAAGGTCTTCGGTGACGCTGAAAGAAACCACGTTGTAGCCGCCTAGCTCGCGAAATGCGTCGGCGTCCACTGCCATGTTGTTCCCAAAGCAACCAATGGGGATGTGATTGGCAAGCGATCCCTGCGCCATGCTGTGCGTATAGAGCCACTCGATGTCCTGCAGGATGCCAAAGGCCGAGGAGTGCTCAATGGTGGTAAAGCCGCATACCATCTTGACGTTGCTATCTGCGAAAGGGGCGAGCATTGTCCGTATCCACTGTGGCTCGACCACACAGTCGGCATCTGTAAACAAGTATATATCTCCCGATGCAGCGTCGATCCCTGACTGTAGCGCGCCGGGCTTACCGCGCAGGTTGTCTCGAGCATCGGCGTCGGTGCGGTGCACGCAACGGATCACCGACCATGATGCCGCAGCGTCGTTGATGATCTGTGCTGTATTGTCCGTGCTGCGGTCGTTAACGATGATGATCTCGAGCAGATGCTCAGGGTATTGCAACTCGCGCAGAGAGGCAATGCAGCGGTGCAGATTGAGCTCTTCGTTGCGCGCAGGAATGATGATAGAGACACGCGTCTGATCCCCACGACGCTCTCTGTGCACCCCAGCCCTGAGCTGTCCGCTAAGGAAGAAGAGCAATCGCAAGCTGTACAGGAGGGCCGCTGTCGTGAGGACGTGTTCCATGGGGAGAAGAAAATCAGATTGCCAAAATAGCTCGTCGTAGCTTTGCGGTCTATTACGAAACGTTCATAAAGTCCCATGTCCGCCGCATCTGCGTTCGCAAAGCAAAGCGTTGACCTGCTCAACGATCCAATTGATCAGTCACTGCGACGTTACTCGGTGCCCCTTGCCTTAAGCTTTGTGGTAAACATGGTGTACTCATTTGTGGATCGGTACTTCGTTTCCCGCCTTGGTGATGCTGCAACGGCAGCCATCGGCGCCACCGACCAAGTAATGTTCCTGCTCTTTACGCTCGTAAGCGGTATCGCCGTGGGTGCAGGCATCATTGTGTCACGTCGGTTTGGCGAGGGCGACAATCAAGGGGCGATGCGCGTAGGCACGCAATCGCTTGTGGGTATGGGCATCATGGCCGCACTTGTTACTGCTGGGATGTACTTCGCACTGCCCCAGGTGCCCGTGATCATGCGCATGAAGCCCGAGGTTGCGGCCTTTAGTACAGAGTATCTGTCGACGCTGCTGATTGGATTTACCTTTCAGCTTTCCAACTTTCACATGTTCACGATCTCGAGGTCAACAGGGAATACGATGTTCCCAACGATTGTCCTGATCACGACCGTGATCGTGAATGCCGTGGTAGCCCCGTTTCTGATCTTTGGTATTGGTCCGTTTCCCGAAATGGGAATTGCCGGGGCAGGTCTTGCCACAGCCATCGGACAAATGACGGGGACAGCAATCACGCTCTCAAGCATGCTAAGGGGCTCTACAGGCGTCCGCCTAGACTTCTCGAAGTTCCGACTCGATGGAGCACTGCTTAAACGTGTTGCACTGCAGGGCTTTCCGGCATCTGTGCAGATGCTCTCCGTTAGCCTTACCCGCGCCATAATCTTCATGTTCGTTGGTGCCCTTGGCACAAGCACAACAGCGGCCTATACGCTCGGACTTAGTGTAGACATGCTTGTGATGATGACGGTGTTTGCCGTTGGTATTGCCATACAGACAGCTACAGGACAAAATCTTGGGGCCGGCAAGGTGGACCGTGTATGGCTCTACTATAAAAGCGCCTGCCGTCAGCTTACGTATCTCATGCTCTTCTTCGGCGTGCTCGTCTATGCTTTTGGCGATGATTTTATTCTACTCTACACCACAACGCCAGACACGGTGCGCGAGGCCACGGAGTACATGCGGATCTCGGTCTTCGGCTATATCTTCTTTGCCTACGGCCTGATGTCGGTACGTGTTATCTCCGGTGCTGGAGCGTCGATTCTCTCGATGACGATTACCGCAGGAAGCCTGCTGCTAATCCAGGTGCCCCTTGCCTACATGCTCTCGCATTGGACCTCTCTGGAGAGCTTCGGCATCTGGATTGGTATCGCCACGGGCTATGCCATATTTTCGGCCATTGGCTACGGAGTGATGAGGTCGGACCGTTGGAGAACGTCCAAGGTTTGATGGAATTGGGCTAGGTTCTTCACAATGCATTAAACCGATCCACTGCTCACACGTCAAACGAACTATTCAAGAAATGGAATTCGTTTACGATATCAACGCAATGACGCCATCAACCGACGCAGAGATACTCGCAGAGTACCGCACCGGTAGGCGCGACGTTGCCCTAACGGCGTTTGTGCGTATGCATCAGCGCTTTGTGATGTCGGTTGCGCTTCGCCATTCTTCCACGGCGCACGATGCAGAGGATGCTGCGCAAGAGGTGTTCTTACGTGTAGCTACAAAGCTGGGTGAGTTTCAAGGAAACAGCACGCTGCAGACGTGGCTCTATCGGATTACAGTCAACGTATGTACATCAATCCATCGTCGACGCAAATTCACGGCGTTCTTTGGGTTTGGAGAGGCCGAAGGCGAGCTTGATGTGCCCAGCTCAGCATCAGCCCCTTCACAGCTAGCAGAGCACAATGAGTTTGACGTGTATATCAAGAATGTACTGGCAGAGCTGCCCCCGAAGCAACGTGAAACATTTTGCATGCGACACTACGACGAACTCAGCTATGAAGAGATTGCCGAGATCACAGGAACCTCGGAAGGGGCTCTCAAGGCCAACTATCATTGGGCAGTAAAAAAGATTGCAGAGAAAGTTCGGTCCAGCGAGTACTATGCCAACTGGAAGGAAGGAACACGATGAATACGCACCAACGTGACGAACTTTACGAGATATTGGGTCAGGATGATGCATACCTCGCAGCCATTCTGTCGCAGAACAAGTCACGCCGAGACGCCGAGGTGGATCATCAGGCGCGCAACCTCAGCGTGCATGTTGCAGAGCGGTTACACAAGGCTACTCCGCGTACTTGGTATGCACTCGGTGCCGTTGCAACGTCTGTCGCGGCTGTGTTGATCATCATGGTTACGATGGATTCAACACATGATGAGCCAGTGGCTCAGGTTCGCGTGGAGGTAGCGCCTAGGATTGTGCAGCAACAGGCTACGCCACCTGCCAAAAGTGATGCGTACAAGCAGATAGCACCAAAGCGTATCCAACAAGTTGCAGCTTACGTCCCTGATGAGCAATTGCTAGAACAAGAGGCTGAACAACAGGTTGTAGAATATCTGGCCTTTGCTGTAGGCGAAGATGGTACGTGGTCTGTTGAGAATTCGGATATTGACATGCTATTGCAGGAGAATTGATGTTGGTCTCTAAGTTTCTTCTCGTGATCATGGCTCTGATGGCCATGAGCGTTTCAGTACTGGCGCAAGAAGACGATGCTGCTCCGATGTCGCGCGAGGATATGCAGACGCGTATCGAAGATGTGCGTAAGATGAAGCTCATCGATTTGCTTCAGCTTAAGGATGAGCAGGTAGAGAAGTTCTTTGTGCTCTATAACAGCACACACTCAGTTGTTCTGCAGCGTCTACGCGACATGAACGATGCGGCCGAAAAACTCAAGCGTATGTCGCGTGATAACGATACTAAACTGCAATTGCAGATCGATGCGATGCAAAAGGCAACAAAGGATTTGCATGCAGCAGTAGAGCAGCGTAACGCACGCATGAAAGACGTGCTGTCGCTACATCAGTACGGTACGTATTTGGCTTTTGAAGCTAAGTTTCAAGATGAGCTGGCAAAGGTGCTAATCAAGCGCGCCAAGGAGAAGGGGCCACGCGGTGGACGCCGCAATCGCGACTAGATAAACAACCCAGCTATGCAGGCCGTCAAAAGGTTTGCCAGAGCTCCGATACACATGGCCTTGAAGCCAAACCGTGCAACTTCTGCGCGGCGCTCAGGTGCCATCATACCGTAGCCGCCAATTTGGATGCCGATCGACATGATGTTGGCAAAGCCACAAAGCGCAATCGTAGCAAGCCGCACGGTACGGTCCGAGAGAGCCCCTTGCTGCACGAGTGTGGCAAGCTTGTCGTAGGCAATGAATTCCGTGAGTGAGATCTTGGTGCCCAAGAGCGATGCGAACGTGTGCGCCTCGTTTGATGGAATGCCCACAAGCCACGAGAATGGCAGAAACACGTAGCCTAAGATCTGCTCGATAGACGTGCCTAGCCCCATCGTCAAGAGGGCATCAGCAAAAGCAACAATGGCCTTGAAAGCGATGAGCACAACGATGACGTTCACTGCGAGCTTGACGCCGTCGAGAGCGCCTCGGGCGATGGCATCGAGTACGTTTCCGGCAGGCAGCACGGGGTCAAGGTTGGTTACCTCTTCACGAGCAAGCGCATCCTCGGGCTTATCGGGCTCTGCGATCTTGGCCAGCGCCAGCGCCGCAGGAGCCGCGAGGATACTGGCAATCATCAGGTCTGTTGCTGCAATGCCCCGTGCCACATACACGCCCATGGTAGAGCCAGCGATCGTGGCAAAGCCTCCCACCATCATCGCAAAGAGCTCGGAAGGGGCTATGCGGGGTATGTAGTGTCGAACGAGCAGGGGAGACTCTGTCTGACCCAGGAAGATCTCTCCAACGGCATTGATCGATTCTATCGGAGATGTCTTCATCGTGCGCTCAAGCAAGCGCGCAACGATCTTCACAAAGCGCTGCATGATGCCATAGTGGTAAAGAATGGCCATGCAGGACGAGAAGAAGACAATAACGGAAGTTATCGTCAGGGCAAACTGAAATCCCACTGCCGCAACGCCCTTGGCCCGTGGTAGGTCGCCGAACAAGAATGCAGCCCCCTCATTGGCAAAGCCCAGAAACCACGTGATGCCATCGCCAAGCCACTGAAAGAAGGAAATGCCCGGGGGAAAGACCATCACGCCTACGGCAAGAAGGAGTTGGAGCACAATACCCCAGATCACGGTGCGCCAGGGGATGTTCGTGCGCGAGGACGACCACACCCAAGCGATGGCAAGAATCACGACTAGGCCAAGTGCTGACTGAATCTGTGGCATCTTAACTCCCCCTAACGTTCTGCGTCCACGAGCACGTTTGCTTCCCCAAAAGTACTGCAAAGAAACGTCGTATTCTCTTGTGAATACTTGATCTTACTCATCGTAGAATACATGCGCTTGCCCTCCGGATGCATCACCACAAACGAGAGCTGATCTTGTGCGTCCGACGTGTTGCAGCGCTCTTTGAGCGCGCGCAGGTGCTCGTCTGTATGCTCGTCTGGACGTATGCAGACAACGTAACCCTTGGCAAGGCGCTTTTCTGCCTGGTCAAGCGTTAACACATCGTCGGCGGTGATCTTGATGGTCTCGCCGCTTACTTCGCACTTACCAATCACCACCACCACCGTATCGGGTTTGATAGCCTCTGCAAACTGTTTGTACTTGTCGCTCCAGAAGATCACTTCCACAGAGCCCTGGTATTGCTCCACCTTGACAAAAGCAATCGTGTTTTCGCGTCTGTCAAGACGCGTGCGCACATCGCTGATGAGTCCGCAAATGCGAGCCCCTTTCCCGTTCATGTCGGCATCGATGCGCGAGAGATTGATTGTGCTAAACGATTGCACAGACATGGCGAATTCTTGCAGGGGGTGACCCGAGATATAGAAGCTGAGGACCTCTTTTTCTTTGCGCAGCCTGTCCCGCTCGGGCCATGATTCGATCTGTGGCAGTGACGGCTCTTTCGGACGTTCAATCTCGGCTTCTCCGAAGAGTCCACCACCCATGGCAGAGAGTGCGTCGTCCTGCACCTGCGAGGCGTAGTGTATCGCAGTGTCGATCACCGAGAACAACTGCGCCCGGTGTCCGTTGCGCAGACTGTCAAACGCACCCGAACAGACGAGTGCTTCCATGACGCGCTTGTTGACGACTTTTTTATCAACGCGAGCTGTGAAGTCAAAGATGGATGTAAAGGGGCTATCCTTGCGCGCCTCCACGATAGACTCAACAGCCGTAACACCAACGCCTTTGATGCCCGCAAGACCGAAGTAGATGGACTTGTTCTCGGCAATGAATGTTGCCATCGACCGATTTACATCGGGCGGTAGCACCGTGATGCCCATGCGCTTTGCCTCGTCGATAAGTGCCACGATCTTGGCTTGATCGTTGAGTTCAGCCGTCATGTTGGCCGCTAAGAACTCAGCGGGGTAGTGCGTCTTGAGCCATGCCGTCTGAAACGCCAGATAGGAGTAGGCGGCAGAGTGCGACTTGTTAAAGCCGTACGAAGCAAACTTCTGGATAAGGTCGAAGATCTCGCTTGCCAGAACTTCATTGATGTCGGCGTTTGCTTTAGCCCCTTCGATGAACTTGACGCGTTGTTCGGACATGGACTTTTCGTCCTTCTTACCCATGGCCCGGCGCATCACGTCAGACTGTGCAAGGGTAAAGCCGGCTAGGGTCTGCACGAGCTGCATCACCTGTTCCTGGTAGACGATAACGCCGTAGGTCTTCTGCAGGATGGGCTCCATGAGCGGATGCAGATACTCAACAGGTTTACGACCATGCTTGCGATCGATGAAGTCAGGGATGTTATCCATCGGACCCGGACGATACAAGGCATTCATCGCGATCAAGTCTTCGAGCACTGTTGGCTTTAGCTCACGAAGTGCCTTCTGCATTGGATCGGATTCGAACTGGAACACGGCCTGTGTGTGTCCGCGTGCGAAGAGATCGAAGGTAGCCGGATCACTAAAGTCGATCGCATCAACATCCACCTCAATGCCGTGGTTGCGTTTGATCTGCTCAAGCGTTGAATCGATGATGCTCAATGTGCGCAGACCCAAGAAGTCCATCTTGAGGAGGCCGGCCTCCTCGAGGTCCTTCATGTTGTATTGCGTGGCGGCTTCCGTGGTAGGCGTCTTATACAAAGGTACGAAATCGCTGATCGGACCTGGCGCAATCACAACACCAGCGGCGTGCAACGATGCATTGCGCGCAAAGCCCTCGAGCACTTGTGCGTAGCTCACGAGGTCCATGATCCGAGGATCATCGGCAGTCTTGATCCACCGCAGCTCGGGAAGGTTTATGGCCTCGGAGATCGAGAGCACCTTGCCCATGATCACGGGGATCTTGTCGGTGACCTGCGAGATCGTTGCCAGATCAATCCCCAGGACGCGTCCTACGTCCTTGAGTACGGCACGTGACGAGAGCGTACCAAAGGTGATGATCTGTGCAACAGAATCGGCACCGTACTTTTCTTTCACGTAATCAATCACGCGACTTCGCTTATCGTCGGAGAAGTCAACGTCGATATCGGGCATCGATACCCGGTCAGGATTCAGGAAGCGCTCAAAGAGCAGATCAAACTTGAGAGGGTCGATATCGGTGATGCGCAAGGCATAGGCGATGAGCGATCCTGCAGCAGAGCCCCGTCCAGGGCCCACCCGCACACCCATCTGGCGTGCCGCACGGATAAAGTCGGCCACGATCAGGAAGTATCCCGCATAGCCCATGCGCTTGATCACCGAGAGCTCAAAACTTACACGGTCAAGCACTTCGCTTGTCATCACGGGGTAGCGCTCCTCGAGCCCCTTCATGGTGAGTTCTTCGAGATAGTCTTCCAGCGTTGTTGCGTCAGACTCTGCAGGAATAGGGAACTGCGGAAGTTGCAGATCGGTCGGGATTGTAAGATCTACCTTCTCAGCGATTTCGACCGTGTTCTCAATGCCCTCGGGGAAGGCCTTGAAGAGATCCTTCATCTGCTTCTGCGTCTTCATGTACATCTCTGGTACACGATAGCGCAGGTCTTTCTTTACATCGAATTGTGAGCGGTCAAACGAGGCGTCCTTGGCGATGTGCAGAAGCACATTGTGTGCAACGGCATCGTCTTTCTTGACGTAGTGTGTGTCGTTGGAGACAACCAGCTTGATGCCGAGTTCCTTTGCTAGACGCGGAGCAAACTCGAGAACATGTTTGTCTTCGGGCAGACCATGGTCTTGGAGTTCAATGTAGAAGTCATCGCCAAAGATCTCCTTAAGCGTGATCGCATTACGTCGCGCTGTCTCCTCGTCACCGGCAAGCATAGGCGCGTTGATTGGTCCGGCCAAACATGCCGACGTAGCGATCAGTCCCTCATGATGCTCACGCAACAGGTCCATATCGATACGGGGCTTGTAGTAAAACCCCTGTGTGTGTCCAATGGAAGTAAGCTTGACAAGGTTCTTGTAACCCGTCTCATTCTTTGCCAGCAACACCAGGTGGTAGTAGTTGCGCTTCTTACCGGCATCTAGCACCTTTTCGCGGTCCGTGTGCTTCTTGACCGCTATATATACCTCGCAGCCAATGATCGGCTTGATGCCCGACTTCTTGGCTTTCTTGTAAAACTCAAAGCACCCAAACATCACACCGTGATCGGTGATCGCCAGCGCCGACTGACCATCTGCCTTGGCAGCATCGATCAGCGTCTGCGGGCTTGCAGCCGCATCAAGCAGTGAGAAGTGGGTGTGATTGTGAAGGTGAACGAAGGACATGGGAATTAGGTACTAGGTACTAGGTACTGGGTACGAGGGACTGGTTACTGGGTACGGGGTACGGGGTACTAGGTACGGGGGACAGGGGTACGAGAAACATTTCCGGAAAAGTAAGACGTCATTCCCGCGAACGCGGGAATCCATCTCGTTACTTGTGCAATAATACTGCTTGCAGACATCTCGAGTCGGCGTCCGCAGAAGGAGAACTTTACACAACTTGCGCTAGCTTACATCACGACGGCATTGTGGAAAACTAACGCACACCTTGCGTCCCTAGTCCCTAGTCTCTAGTCCCTAGTCCCTAGTCTCTAGTCCCTAGTCCCTAGTCCCTAGTCCCTAGTCCCTAGTCCCTAGTCCCTATCTTCCTGATCTGCTCCGACAACGTTTGTTCAATAGCCCCTTTCGCAGCAGAGCCAAAGAACGAGAGTTCAATGTCGATGTCGACGGCGTTATCGCGTAGGGTGATCGTGCCACGTCCCATCTTGCTGGAGGCATGGAGCACGTTGCCATCCCAGTGGTGGGTGTCGAGCAGGAGCGAGAGCTCGGGTCTGCTCAGCACCTTGCCGTCGATGAGAAGCCTCATCTCCATTGCTGTCTTCGTTGTTTCGATTGTCTGCTTGATCGATGCCATGATTGGGTAGGGGGCTTGTGATATTATTGGATGACTACGCTGGACGTTCCGCGGAGCGTTCCATTGCTTGTGGTTGCCAGCACTGCGTAGCGTCCAGCGGAAAGGCTTGAGACATCCAATGTGAACCGAGTGGCCGAGCCATTCTGCGCCGGAACGATGAGCACTGTGCTTCCTTGCACATCAACAAGTGAGATGTACTTCACATCGTTCAGATCTGCACTAAGTTTCACCTGAACTGTTCCGTCAACCGCCGGTTGCGGTGCCACGGTAATGTTGCCAGAATGTGGCAGGTCTTGTTCGGTAACAGATACTGTTTCAAATACGAGCCGACGGTTCACAGAAACGTTTTCAGGGTGCGTACTGTCACGAATATCACATGGCAGAAGTTCGTTGCGATAGTACTGTGTGAGCACATGGTACTCACCAGTGTTGCACTCGCCGGTCTCGTTGTACACAACAAGATCTCCGAAGATTCGCACCGTTCCGCCGAGCTTGTAGTTCAGAACCTGAGAGCATCCGCCCAGCAAAGCCTTGCCGGTGATGCGGTTGTTTTGTGCCAGGCATTGATCCTTGATCACGGCACTGTCCGTTAGCGTGCCACCGAGCACAAATGCGTTGTCGGTTACACGTGCGCTGCCCGAGATGGTTGCATCCTGCACGTATGCATAACCCTCGATGCGGGCGTTGCCCGTGATGGTGCTTGCGCCAGCAATGATTGCACGTGGCCCAACGTACACGCTTGCATCAACCTTTGAGCGGTCGTCTACCCGGCCCCCTCCGTTGGGATGCCGTTTCCCTGGGGCCTTGCGGAGTTGCGGACGCACCAGCTCGGGATCTTGGTAGCCCTCTGGTAGGGCATTTGTGAGATGCACTTCGTACGGATAATGATAGCGCTTAGGATTGCCATTCCATGTGTTGTTCACTGCAGGGTTGGCATGCATGCTGTCGGTCGGAGCGCCCAGGACAACCAGGTACAGTTTTGCGTCGTCTGGTGTAAGTGTGATCTCAATCCTAAGGCGCGGATCGGCATAGACTTCGCCGCGGCGTTGCTCGGTACCATCGGCGCGCTCGGTTACAAAGCCATAGCGCCAACCGGCGTGGTCGTTGACTTCTGTATGACCAATAAACTTGACCACAACGGGTTTGGAACGGTCGTCCACATACAACGGCACAAGATTGTATCCATAGTCCTGCGGCGCATTGTAAGGGTCTGAGTAATACCGATGCTGGTTCGTATCAATCGCGCGAAGGACATCATACGTGCGCTGCGCAAAGATGCGGCCCCAGTCGGCGCTGAGCCTTTCCCTGCGTGAATTGCGCAGGTACGAGCCCCATGACTTGAGCGGATAGTTCCACGTCACGGCATTGCGGGCATAGTCGAACATGTAGTCGTTAAACTCCCCTTGCGTCATCTTCGTTAGCCGATGCAGCGTCTGCAATGGATACTCAAGGGGCTTCCATTCTGTCCACAAGCGGCTAACCATGTCTAGCCCCTTTGTTGAATGATGTGAAAGAGGAAATGGTACCCTTCATAGTTGAACTTCCAATCCGGTTCGAGCATCAAGTAGTGATGTGCATCGATATCCGATGAGACCGCCTGAGGGTAAATGGCATTACGTACAAAGTTGGCATGTGTCTCGTAGAACAGTCCGTCATTATCGTAAATAGCTTTATTACCACGCTGCGGATTCTGATTGTCGATGTGGAACATTGCCTGCAGCGAGTGGGTAAACTCATGCGCAATCACACCACCGTCGCGCGTGGCACCTGGATGTACCCAGAAGGCGCCGATAGAATCATCTACGGCCCACCCATTAGCCCAACCTTCGGGTCCGCCCTTGCCATAGGTGTTGTACATCACGATCACGTACTTGTACAGGTTGGCCTTGGACTCTGGGCTCGTGTTGATCATGCCCATTTCCATGCAGCGTTTGTAGATAACCTCCATGGTGTCTAACACCTGCATGGGATTGAACCGCAAGTCTGGATTGGGAAACTTCGAGGGATTCGTACCAACAGAGTCGCCCCATATCATGAGGAAGTTCTTACTCTGAGCGGTCTTCGACCACGTAAACTGACGTCCCTCTACGGTCGTGGTATCACGAATGTAGGCCGGCACATACGCACGCTTCTGCGCAGAAACGTTAAGCACGGTTGCTATGAGCAACAAGAAGGTTGTCGATAGTAAAGTGAATGTCATGTTTTCCCGCTGAAGTACAAGCTGATCATACCGAGCAGTGCTACAGCTGCGAACAAGCCAGTTCCAGCAATAGCAGTTACGGGTTCATTGACAAAGAGATTGACTGCTGTGTAGACGCAGCTGCCGACGAATACAGCCGCTGCAACATGCGTATATGACGGAATCTTGGGTCCATGTAAGTAATATATCGCAGCTGCTCCGCAGCCGAGCCCAATTGAATCTATAAAGATTGTGTAATTCAGGATCTTCTCGAACGATTCACCGTAATACACGCAAACGATGCTCAGGAGGGTAAACGATACAAGTGCTCCAGTGTTCACACCATGCGCGTTTGTAGACCGTGCTATCGCAGAGGGCAGAACACCGTCTTGACTCATAGCATTGATGACTCGTGGATTTGAGAGCATCGCAACGTTTATGTAACCAAACACAGATATAATCATCATGCCAGAAACGACAGCGCTACCACTCGGACCAAATAGCTTGTTGATGACAAGTGCAGCAATCGACTTCGATTGCGCAAGGGTATCAAAGCTGAGAACATGTACATAGGACATGCTCGCAAGCAGATAGATGGCAGTGATAATCACGACGCCAATAACTATGGCTATGGGCATCGTTCGTTCGCTGTTTTGTATCTCTCCACCAAAATTGATCGTAGACTGATATCCACCATAGGTGAACGAAACACCTATGAGCGCCATTCCAAAGGCGGCCCACATACCTCCTGTAGAGGGCGTAGCAGCCACCGTCGCAGATGGTGCAGCAGGATCAACAAACACCATTGCGGCTATAATGCATGCAAGCATTGCTACTTTAAGGCTTATCAATACGTTCTGCACTTGAGAGCTGGCGCGCAATCCAAGAAGGTTTAGCACAAAGAGAATCCCAATCATCACAATCGCAGTATAACTTGTTGGGATACTAGGTAACCAACCCTGAATGTACTCTGCACCAATGATACCAACACCTGCAGCGGAGGCCGCGTTGGAAACAAGGATTATGATATTGACGGCAAATGCGATGGTGGGGTGGTATGCCTGTGCGAACACCCTGTAGTATGCGCCTGTAACCGGCATGCGACGTCCAACTTCGGCAAAGGAGAGCGCACCACAGAGGGCGATGATTCCTCCAACGATCCATACTGCATAAAAAATCGTGATATCACCCGATCTGGCAGCTACTGTTGCAGGAGTTCGAAAGATGCCCATGCCGATGACCAAGCTGATCACGAGCATGATTACATCAAACATCCTCAATTGGTATCGTTGGTTTGACACGCGAGCCCCCTTGACAAAAACACAGCTTTAAAATACAAGGTCCATGTAGTTTTGTCGGATGAAACTTCTCCTTCTGATATCAACACTAACCTCGCTAGCAGTTACTATACACGCGCAACCGTGGTCGGGGCGCACGATGCAGTGGTCACGGGCTGGTGCTCGACCCTTTTTGTCTCCTGAACGGCGCGTCTACGTTGATTCTTTGGGTGGCGATCCATCCGGCATGATGCCCTCGGACGACGCTGTAGTCAATGCCATCGCTCAAGCCGGATCTGAAGGTGTTACGGTTGTCTTTGGCACCGGACGCTACCTCCTTCGTAGGCCAATGTATATTCCTTCAAATGTGACCATTCAGGGTCAAGGGGCTACTCAGACCACTCTGACGTTTAGTGCAATCGGAGAAAACGATTGTATTCGTATACAAGGTGGGATGACGCGAGCATTGTATCCGTTGGTACAGCCATTGCGTCGGGGGGACTCATTGCTGTATTTCGACGGCGGCGTGATGGAACCCGGTACGCTGCTTCGCATCGTTCTCAATGATAGTGACTATGTCTACAGTGATTGGGCAAGGGGCTCCGTAGGACAAGTTGTTGGTGTACGAAGCAGTATCGGTCTGGCTACAATGCTAGAAACACCTCTGCGACTTGATGTTGGTATGGACCGCAAACCTCGCTGTATTCGATTGATACCGACGGAACGTGTACGGCTGCGGTGCTTCAGTATCGAGCGGGGTGATTCAACGTCATCACAGACCGCTAACATTCGCATTGCCTATGCGCGGGATGTGATGATTGACGGGGTGCGTAGTTCAAAGACGAATTTCGGTCATGTCGTTATCGAGTCGTCATCAAATGTTACTGTAACCCGCTGTGATTTTAGTGCGAGTTTTGGTTACGGAGGTGGTGGACGCGGTTACGGTGTGGTGTGTCAGTTTACGGCCAGTGATTGCCGCATAGAGGACAACATCTTCAGCGATCTACGACACTCCATGCTGATGCAGGCCGGTGCAAATGGCAATGTGTTTGCCTACAATGCATCAAAGAATGCCCGCTGGACGGAGTTTCCGAATGATGCAGCGGGGGATGTGGTGTTTCACGGCAACTGGGTCTTTGGCAATCTCGTAGAAGGCAATGACGTCTCTCACATCGTGGTCGACAATTCGCATGGCGCTAACGGTTGGTTTAACACAGTCCTGCGCAACCGATCACGCGAATACGGACTTTACATGGGCGGAAGCCCCTTTGCAGATTCAACAACGATTATGGGCAACGAGATACCGAACACAAGCCTCATCAAAGGACTCTTCATCACAGGTGGTAAGGGGCTTGTAAACATCGGTAACATCGTAAAGGGCAAGCTTACCCCTCCCGAGTTATCGATGGTGCCGCCGCAATCATTCCTCTATGCGTCGCGTCCTGTTGGCTATCAGGGAAACATCTGGCCTCCGTATGGGGCTATGGATCCATCACAGCGCGATACAATTCCTGCGCGCATACGACAGCTGATCTCCAAGATCACGTGTCCGTGTGAGGAGGAATTCCCAACGACGGTGCGTGAGCGGATAACTCAACGTGACATATTTGAAAATGTTGATCACGTCGTTGCGATCAATGTGCTGGGTCAGCAAGTATTTTCTGGTGCGATCAGTGACTACTTGCAGTGGCGAACAGACAAAGTCATTCTTACCCAACAACTCAGCGGCACAACACTCACAGTCCTGACCGGCAGATAGCATTATGGCAAAAGCAAAGCTCAAAACAACAGAGACAAATAGTCCCGTCGATGCCTTCCTTGCGAAGCTCACCAAGCCCGACGTCAAAGCAGATTGTGAAGCGCTGATCGCCGTGATGTCGCGTCTCACGAAATGTCCACCGATGATGTGGGGCGCATCTATCATCGGATTTGGCAAACACGAACTCAAGTATGAAATCGGACGCACACTCGACTGGTTTGTGATGGGCTTCTCACCCCGGTCAACGAGCCTTGTTCTCTACTCAAACTGCGACCTCGCAAAAGCATCAGCCGTACTCCAAAAGCTAGGTCCACACAAAACCGGCAAAAGCTGCCTCTACATCAAACGCCTTGCCGATGTTGATGTGAAGATGTTGGAGAGATTACTGATGACAGATTACTGATGACAAGCTATTCGCACCCGCGAATGAAGTTCGGTACTCGCTACTCATCCAACGCCTGCATGGCGATCATTTCGCGAAGGGTTTTATTCATGCCTTCGGCGGAGCCATCGAGGAAGATCACGTTGCCTTTGCTCTCGGCAGCGAAGCTCTTAATGGATTCTGTCCACATGCTAAACAGTAGGAACGATGCGTCGAGGTTTGCAGTCTTCATTTCGTTGGCTGCTTCACTCATACCTTTGGCAACCTCTCGGCGGAACAACGCGATGCCTTGCCCGCGAAGTTGAGCTGCGATCTTCTCTGCTTCGGCAGCGATCTTAATGGCATTACCTTCTGCTTCGGCAGCCTTGGTTTTTGTGATAAGCAGTGCCTGACCCTCATTTTCGGCTGCTGCCTTCAGGTTCGACGAGGCAACAACCTGGGCCATGGACTTCGTGATGGCCTCGTCAAAGGTAATGTCGTTAAGCTGTAGGTCGAGGAGATGATAGCCCCATGTTTCGAGCACATGATCGATGCTCTCTTTCACGGACTCTACGATCTCCTTGCGCAACGAAAGAATCTCTGCCTGACGCTTGGTGGCTACGAAGCCACGGATAGAACCTTCGATGGTACGGATGAGAGCCGTCATGAAGTCGCGCTCATCAACAAACTTAAAGGCTACGTTCTTGATCGTCTCCTCGTTGCTGTCGAGCACCGAATACAGAAGCATGGCCTTGAAGTACACGTTGGCTTGGTCCTGCGTAATCGCCTGAAAGTCCAACTCGATGCTACGATTCTGCACCGACACAATTCGGTGCACACGTTCGATGAATGGAATCTTGAAGTTCAACCCTGGCTGCAACACCCGTCGGTACTTACCAAAGACTGTCAGCACCGCAATGTTGCCTTGGCGCACGGTCTTAAACATTGTGAGCAATGCCAGTATGGATACAACTGCAATAACAGATTCGAACATAAGGTACCTACAGCAAGGATGAGAAGAGATGTCAATCTACGGTAATGTTCGCTAGGGACCTCGCGTGATTGCGATTGCGGGCGAGCCGCTGGCTCGCCCTTACATACTGGATTCTCGCCCCCGCAATCGCGAGGGTGACGATCTTTCGCGGGAAAGACGTTCGGTACTCGGCACTCGGTACTCGCCCCTACCTCAGCGCTTCTCGCACTCGAGCGCTTATTACGTCCAGGATCCAGACAACGAGGGTGATGAGGATGACGTATGTGCCGACTTCGTTGTAGTCGCCCTTGTTCTGGTATTGGATGAGTTTGGAGCCGATACCGCCCCCTCCAACAAAGCCGATGATGGTGGCCATGCGGACATTGATGTCCCAGCGGTAGATGGTAAACGAGAGAAAGGGAATCACACATTGTGGTACGATGGCAAACCACAGCACCTGAAGCTTGGTAGCGCCTGTTGCCGAGATGGCTTCGATTGGGCCTTCGTCTACGTCTTCGATCTGCTCACTGTATTGCTTGGTAAGAGATGCAACGGTATGCACCACGAGTGCAAGCATGCCGGCAAAGGGTCCAAGGCCAACCCATACGGAGAAGATGATGGCCCAGATGATGGGTTCCATCGAGCGCATGATGTTCAGTAGTGCGCGAAGTCCGAGGTAGACAGATTTCTTTGTTGTTGTGTCTGACATCACGTTGCGGGCGGCAGGGAAGCTGAGCACAAAGCTCAAGGGTACGGCAACGACCGTTGCCATGAGCGCCGTGAAGATGGTCTCGACCATGAGGTTGAGTGCCTCGCCAACGACACCGAGCTCCGGACTAAACAAGTCGCGAAAGATTCTGCCAGCCCCTTGCAGTCCGTCTGCAGAGAAAAACTCTAGCGGGGCAATCTCGGTGATGATCCATCCAGAGACGATGGCTACCGAGAATGCAAGCCATCCAAGATTTGCTCTCACAGCACTTGGTATTGCCTTGGGTGCCATACCCAAGAACAAGCCTCCGATGGAGGCGTTTGGGCGAGCTGATGCCACGAGCCAGGCAACAAACAGACCGACGCTGAGCCACAGTGGAACAGCGATCTCGAAAAGCTCGGGAACGATGATCTGTGTGATCAGCGATACAACGATCGAACCAAGAATCGCGTCGAGAAGTGTTGCGATAATTCTCATTACCGTATCTCCACTTCAACGGCATCTTCGCCATAGATCGTTGTGAACCATTCATCGGTGATGTCATGGGGCTGACCATTAAACACGAGGTGTCCGCCCTTGAGTGCGATAACGCGCGAGGCATACTGACGCACCAAGGAGAGGAAGTGCAGGTTGCAGATCACGGTTGTGCCCATGTCTTTGTTGATCTTCTCCAGGTATGACATCACCGAGTGCGATGTTGCCGGATCGAGCGAGGCAACTGGCTCGTCGGCCAGTAGGAGATCCGGCTGCTGCATCAATGCACGTGCAATTGCAACGCGCTGCTGCTGTCCGCCAGAGAGTGCATCTGCCCGGTTCTGAGCCTTGTCTGGAATGCCAACAACCTCGAGAGCGCTCATCGCACGAGCGCGCTGCTCTTGCGTGAACTTGCCCACGATCGAGCCGGCCGTTGGAGTTACCCCAAGCGTGCCATAGAGCACGTTGCTCAATACTGTGTGACGTGGTATGAGGTTGAAGTGCTGAAAGATCATGCCGATGCTTGCTCGGTGACGTCTCAAGGAGGCATCAGAGATGTGTGTCACATCCGTTCCGTTCAGGATGATCTGTCCCTCGGTTGGTTCGATCAACCGGTTTAGGCAACGCAAGAGCGTGCTCTTGCCTGACCCTGATAACCCGATGATGACCAAGAACTCGCCCGCCTCAACATCAAACGAGATGTTGTGCAAGGCTTTGTAGCCGTTGGAATACGTATGCGAGAGATTTCGTACCGAAAGAAGTGGCATCCTCAAAACTACGAAGGATGCTAGGTGGTTTCCATCTGATAGATGCCGAATCCGATGATAGAAGCACCGACCAGGATCCAAGCTGCTGAAGGAGTGGCGATCGTTTCGATCCACTGAAAACGAAGAATCTCACTCGTGATAATGGAGCTCGTTGACAAATATCCAACGAAGAAGCCGAGGCTAAACACCATCACAGTTGCACCGATAATGCGCGTTATCCGCGACAGTTTTTCAAACCATGACGGCGATGGAGCAACAGCATTGATCGACTGCATGATCTCGACAGTGAAAATAGGATCTACACGCGCTTGCTCCGCCGAGCGCAAATGGTCTCGAAGGAGAGCATCCGACAGTAGAAACTGTTCTGCAACATCAGCCCCTTGCCGTGATGAGATCTCGGCATGGTCTTCGAACGATGAGGGCGAGTAGGGGGCACTAGGTTTCATAGAGGTTCTCCGCATCAGGTAGACGCTTCAAGAGGGCTGCGCGCAGCTGTTGGCGTCCACGGTTAAGTCGCGTTTTGACCGTGCCAAGGGGCAGGCCGGTAATGTTGACGATTTCATCGTAGGAGAAATCGTCGATATAGAAGAGTTCCATGATTGTGGAATACACAGAGGGCATGTTGCGTAGTTCCTCGTGTAGCACTTCATCAATCTGTTTACGATCCAAATCAACGAACACGCGTGGGTTTACCCAGACAGGCGACGTTTCTTCGTCGATCACATCATGCACAGGTGTGCGTTTGCGTTTGTCCAACGCGTTCAGACACGTTGTGTATACGATGCGATAGAACCACGTGGAGAGTGTCGAATCGCCCTTAAACGACCCAAGTGATCTGTATGCTTTGACAAATGCATCCTGCACAAGATCCCGAGCTTCTTCGGAATCCTGCATCATACGTTCTGCAAGGGAAAGCGCTTTGCGTTGGTACTGCCCGACAAGAACAGCAAAGACCTGCGTTTCACCAGCGAGAATCCGTTCGATGATCTCGGCCTCGGTCAATGTGACTTGTTCAGGCTCGCTGCTACCATGTGGTAGATGATCAGGGAAAGCCCGGCAAAGAACAAGGCGCTGGTGGTGACAATGAACTCGTGGTGATCCGGATCAACGCCAAAGAGCATATTGATGCCAAATCCTGACAATAGCCCCATGCTTGTGCCAACCAGCAGTAGGCCGAACCGCAGCGCACCAAACTTCCTCGTGGCATCTGGACTCTTCAGTGTTGATGGATCCATGCCCTTCTCGATCATCGCAAGATTGACTTGCTTACGAGAGATTGTGATGAACAATACCATCAGTGTGGCAGCAATGAGGAATGCCAGGGGAACAACAACGTCGGCGATGTCATAACCAGAAGAATTCTGCGTCACAATCTCAACCTGACGCTCACCAGCAACCTCTGTCTCTGTAACGGTCGTATCTGCGCCAGTGGAAGTTATCAAGCGTTCGATCTGTACGACCTTCTTCACCGGAGTTGCTTGTAAAGGAGTTACCGTATCTGGCAGAGCAGTATGGTAAACAAGTGCAACGATATAGTGTAACCAGGCAATGACGTTCATAGCGGATTTCCTCGGAGAAATTGTCGTTTCGGGTTCAGACATACACACTGCCCTCGGGTTTCATTAGATTTGCGGGTCACATGAAAAGCATCACCATAGCAATCGATGGTCCGGCAGGTGCTGGTAAAAGTACAACCGCGCGGCGAGTAGCCGAGCGGCTAGGATATGTGTACATCGACACAGGCGCAATGTATCGTGCCGTGACGCTAGCGGCTCTTCGTGCCAGCACGCCGATGACGAACGAGGCCATGGGCGATGTGGCAGCTTCGCTCGACATCGTGCTAGAGACATCCAGTGGCGGACAGCTTGTGATGATGAACAGCGAAGATGTAACGTCGGCCATCCGTTCGGCTGATGTGACGGGTCATGTAAGCCAGGTAAGTGCCTTCCCACTTGTCCGCAGGGCCCTTGTGCAACGTCAGCGAATGCTGGGTCTGCATGGCGGCATCGTGATGGACGGGCGCGACATCGGCAGTGTGGTGTTTCCGCACGCCGAGGTAAAGATCTATCTCATTGCCGACACCAACGAGCGCGTCCAGCGCAGACTCAAAGAGGCCACGGCAAGGGGCGAGCACATCTCGGAAGACGACGTCAGGCGTCAGATCGTAGACCGCGACGCCTACGACAGCTCGCGCTCGGAAAGCCCCCTGGTCAAAGCCGATGGGGCACATGAGATCGACACCACGGACCTAACAATAGACCAACAAGTAGAGAAGATCCTCGAGCTTGCCGATACGTACCAAAAGACGTATTCAATCGTCTCGGCCTTCGGAAACTTCATCTAACGCCTTTTTCGTTGTGAGCTCCATGAACGTTTCAATCGACAAATTCAGTGGCTTCTGCTGGGGCGTCGTCCGCACCGTGCAGATCGCCGAAGACCAGCTTGCAGCAAAACGCGCAGACCGCAACGTCTACGTGCTTGGACACATCATCCATAACCCTAAAGAGATCGAGCGCCTTGCAGACAAGGGGCTAGAAACCATAACCGTCAACGACTTCGACAGATTAGCTCATACTGGCGCAAAGGTGATCATTCGTGCGCATGGAGAGCCCCCTGCCACCTATCGCAAGGCATGGGAATGCGGCATCGAGATCATCGATGCAACGTGTCCGGTGGTAACAAAGCTTCAGGAACGCGTGCGCAAGTTCTGGGATCAGGGTTATCAGGTGGTGATTTTTGGGAAGAAAGATCATGCAGAAGTCCTGGGCGTGCGTGGTGTTGTCCGCGACGAATGCGTCGTGATTAAGACCGTCGAAGAAGCCCTGGAACACATCCAGCTAGACCGGAAGACGGTACTCTTTTCACAGACCACCATGGACCGTCCAACATTCCTGCTCGTGCGCGATACCCTTAAGTCACGCATCGCCGAGCTGGTTGTAGACACCATGCACGACATCGCAACGGAATTCCACGCCAAAGACACGATATGCGGTCAGGTAAGTGGTAGGGAAGCCCAACTCTCTAAGTTCGCTGCCGACCAAGACGTCGTGATATTTGTTGCTGGCAAGGCATCCTCAAATGGCAAGGTCCTCTACAACGTTGCTAAAGCCTCGAACCCCAAAACCTACTTTGTCGAAACCAAGGAAGAAATCGACCCCTTATGGCTTACCGATGCAACCAAGGTTGGCATCTCGGGCGCTACGAGCACACCGCAGTGGTATATGGAAGAGGTGAGGGAGTTTGTAATGACGAATTACTAGTTACCAATTACGAATTACCAATTACGAATTATGAAATACGAAACACCTTATGCCAACCATGGTGTACGAGGCGAGCTGTTTTGATTCTTGCGAGTTGCAATGTAAAATCCACCAGTGCGTCTTTCCGATTCGACGGCTCATTGGTAATCAGTAATTTGCAATTCGTAATTAGTAATTAGTAATTAGTAATTCGTAGTTCGTAGTTCGTAATTAGTAATTAGTAATTAGTAGTTAGTCATTTCCTCGCGGGGATGTACCGGTCTCGACGGGGTGATACGATCACGAAGATGCGTGCCGAGCTACGCTGGTGGAGCTCGTTAATACAACCGGCGAACAACAACTGGCGATAACTTCGGTTATCGCATGGCCGCCTAAACTTAGGCCGCTATGCCATCGACTAGACGGGTGTCTGTTACCTTCTATCTCGGTGTTGCCCCCTAACAGACTGGTGTGAAGCTGCGCAGCAGGGCATAGCACGAGACAACACTGATGCTGGCTGAAGAGGTCCTGTCAATCGGATACCTCATCGGCGAGACCCTTGTAGATTGAAGACGCATGTGGTAGGCTTCGGATAGTGCACTTCGGACCCGGGTTCGACTCCCGGCATCTCCACAGATACATCAGCGAGCAGCGAGTAGCGAACAGCAACTCGGCTCGCTGTTTCTGTTTGGGGCATGACCTGAATGGGCGAGCTGCCCGAGTAGTGGGCCGGTGGCTCGCCCGCGAAAGCAAACCCGCGTGGCCTGTCCAACTGCAGACGCAATATCGCGAGGTCCCTCGCTGCTGGCGCAGCTCGGGATGACGCAACACGCTTTGTAGGTAGTGGGGGTCAACGTCGCGCCTGCGGCGCGACGTTGACCCAATCCCCCTTATCAAATGCGCCAAGCGTCATCCCGAGGAGCGGAGCGACGAGGGACCTTGTGGTTGGTTCGTCTTGTTTGGGTAACCGCGTTCAATCGTCATTCCCGCGAGTGCGACATTCACGATGTAACGCAATAGTAACTTCGTAGCCGCACCGACGATTGTGATGTTTGCACATTATCGACAATTACTAATCTGTATCAGCATGTTCGAGACCACGCGAAAGATCAACGTTCTGTTTTTATGTACTGGTAACTCTTGTCGGTCACAGATGGCCGAGGGTTGGGCAAGAACGTTGCTATCTGATGACTGCGTGGCTTATTCAGCGGGGATCGTTGCACACGGCATAAATCCCATGGCAGCGCGGGTTATGTCTGAAGCTGGTGTCGATATCACCACCCAACTCTCCCAGCGAATCGAGCAGCTTCCTGTTATCGCCTGGGACATGGTGATAACCGTCTGCGATAATGCGCGCGAACAATGTCCGTACCTGCCGGGCGTAGCGATCACGCTACATCACAGCTTTGATGATCCACCGTCGCTTACGACCAACATGAACGAAGAAGATTCACTCAAGGTCTACCGTCGCGTCCACAATGAGATCCGTGAATTCGTCTCGGCCCTTCCGCAGTATCTTAAGCCCCTTCACGACTTAGTGTAAGCAGCGAACAGCGAATAGCGAGCAGCGAACAGCGAACAGTGCGTATTGTAGTGATTGTCATTCTCGCGAAAGCAGGAATCCAGGCTGGGCCCCCGCTTTCGTGAGTACGACGAATTGCGTCATTAGTAATCAGTAATCTGTAATCTGTAATTAGTAATTAGTCATTCGTAATTCGTAATTAGTCTCATGCTTCTTCCTCTTCACATCTGCTTTCTCTGGCACCAGCATCAGCCGGAGTACCGCGTTGGTGATACGTTTGTGCTGCCGTGGGTGCGGATGCACGCTGCAAAGGACTACCGGGATCTGCCACGATTACTGCAGCGCTATCCAGTAAAACATACGATCAATCTTGTGCCGTCGATGCTTGCGCAGATCGAGGCATACAACGATGGCATGCTAGATGTTGTAGAGCTGCTCTGCAATCGCCTGATAAAGGGGCTTACACAAGCAGACCAAGATAAAGTCTGCGAGTGGATAGGTACGCTGCAGCTAACCATGATGGAGGGTTTGCCGCGATTGCAGGAGATCACCCGCATGGCGCGCGAGCAGGGGAGTGGTTGCCTGCAATGGCAGGACGCCATCGATGCGATGGTGCTGTGGCACGTTGCATGGTGCGGTCCCATTACGCGGGAGTTGGAAGGGCGCATCAAGGGGCTCATCATCAAGCAGCGTGGTTACACGCCTGATGATCTTACATGCATACTTGACTGCGTTCGTGATGCAATGCGTGATGTGGTTCCTACGATGACGTCGCTCAATGCCGAGCAGTTCGAGACGAGCATTACGCCGTTTCATCATCCTATTCTGCCGCTTGTGATCGACACCAACGTTGCGCGCGAATGTATGCCCGAGAGCCCCTTGCCAGAGCCTGCATACATAGCACCGGAGCATGCGGCGCGTCATGTGCGCAGAGCGATTGAGTATTGGAAGGAGCTGTCTGGTAAGACGACAAGGGGCATGTGGCCTGCAGAGGGCAGCTTGTCGATGCATACGCTTGAGATGCTGGCTGGACATGGCATTCGGTGGACAGCTACGGATGAAGCAAACTTGCGTCGGTCGCGGGGACAGGCTTATGCCCGCACAGATGCATTCTTCCCGTATAATGTGTCAACGAAGCACGGAGATATCTCGGTGCTGTTTCGAGACCACGGACTAAGTGATGCGATTGGCTTTACGTATTCGTCGTGGAAGCCCGGGGATGCCGCAGAAGATTTTGCGTGCCGGCTGGAAGAACGCCGGACGTGGATCATGGAGGACCTCGGAGACGATGCACTTGAGCATGCAGTTATTCCAGTGATCCTTGATGGCGAAAACTGCTGGGAGTTCTATGAGGGCAACGGAGCGCCGTTCCTTGATGCACTGATGAGTCGGCTCTCCGACACAACAAGATTTCAAAGCATGACATGCAGCGAGGTCTCGTCCACCACGACGCACCGACACCTCGACCGCCTTGCTGCCGGGTCATGGATCGATGGCAACTTCTCAATCTGGATCGGATCGCCGGCAACCAACCTTGCATGGAGCCTCTTGCGCGATGCAAAGCTTGCACTGGAGGGGGCTGGTTTGGGCGACCAAGAAATCGCGCAGATCATGGAAGTTGTTGAGGCATCGGACTGGTTCTGGTGGTACGACGAGCGTCACAATGCGCCGCACAAGGGGAGTTTTGATGTTGCATTTCGTGAACACATGAGGAGCATCTTTGAGCGTGCTGCTCAACAGCCGCCCGTAGATCTCACACGTCCACTCACAGAGGTTGCAACCATGGATTCAATCAGACGTATACCCGTTGTGTTCTCGACGTCGGCCATGCACCGCGCGAATGCCATCGTACGCGACCTCGCTCTCGAAACCCATGAAGACTGGCAGCGTCTGCGCGTGCGTCTTGAACGCAAACCGCTTGGGAACGAGGAAGTGGTACTTCAGGTTCTGGGCAACGACGGATTTGAACGCTCATGCCTGATTGCTGAGGATGAACTACTCTGGCGATCACCGCTTCATGATGAAGGCTTTGCATGGCACAACGACAACGAGCTTGCGTTGTATCTCCACACTCGTGAGAAGTGGAACGTCCGCGTCATAGAAGATAAACCAGATGGAGGCAAGCTGGCCTCCAACATTGATCTTACCTCGCAATAGCGTAGATATCAACCCTGCGGCTCTGCGGCGAATCATCTTCCACAGGTTTACCGTTGATTTTCTCTACCCCGTATGCAATGGGCTTTACGCGTCCCATCTTACCATCGAATACGAACATTGTGCACTGTTCGGCAACGATGCGCGCACGCTCGCGTGCAAGGGCATCATTCGTCGCACGTGAGCCGCTGGCGTCGGTGTAGGCTCGTACACCAACGAACGGGAGTGTTGTTGATCCAATCTTGCTGCGCAGTGATTCCAGCGCAGCATGCGACTCGGGTGTGAGTGTTGCCTGCCCCTTATCGAAGTAAATACTCAGAAGGGGCTTATCTGTCGGTACGATGACAAGGATCGCTGTTACATCTGTTCTGCCGCTCGTAACTCGTGAGGCAACGCCAACACCCTTGCCATCAAAAGGAATTGCTTTCATCACAAACGCTGAGTCCTGCGGAAGCACCGTTGTTCCATGTCCGAGAAACTTGTCTACCGTTACTGTATGGTGGCCCGTCACACAGCGTCCAGCGGTGCTCTCCGGCTGAATAGAAACATAGCATCCGACTACCGGTTCGTTAGTTAGGGCATTGCGGACGTTGATTCTAACGTCGTTTACTTGTGCCGGCAAGAGATGCTGCGGCACGTCAACCGTGTACACGCCCGGCCTGTCTGATTGCGCGTCCCACGACGTAACAAAGGCGCGACTCGATCCACAGGATAGGGAAATCGCCGTCTCGTCTTCTGTGGTGTTGATGCATAGACCAAGGTTTACAGGCTCGCTCCAGTTCTGCCATGTGGCGTCGAGTCTGCGTGTCATGTACAAGTCTGCCTTACCCCGACGGTCCTCACGTCCAGCAGAGGCAAAGTACATTGTCCGATTATCACACGCGATCCACGGAGCACCCTCAAAGGCAGGTGTGTTGATGCCGCTGCCCAGGGGCTTGAGTTCTTGTGGGCCGTCGCAATCTCCTATTTTGATCACATAGAGATCTAAGTCGCCCTTGCCCTCGGCAAGCTCGAGCGCTACGATCACTGCGCCGATGTCCTCGGCAAACGTGGCAAAGAAGTTCTTGCTCAAGGTTGGTACAATAACACCAACTTCTGTGAAGGGGGCTTTGATAGATTCCCGATTCAGGAATGCCAAGGAGAGATTCAAGGAGTTCTTCATGAAGCGTCCAGCCGCAAGCGCATGGAGTCCGTCCTTGGTCATGCCGAAGACAACCTCTGCATTAACGTAGGCCTTCATCACGGTATCGAAGATGCGGATATCGGCAAGCTCGGCATTGGTCCACTGACCCTGCTTGTTGTAGGAGACCCATACATCATCGGGGTCGTTGGCACCGCCAAGATTATCGGGATGGTACTTACGATCAAGGTAGAGCTCGCCCTCCGGACCCAACACAGGCTGCGTCGTGGGCTGGAACTTGTTGATGGCATCGGGCAGGCGCACCTTGCTGCACGACATGTCGACCTGTGCCGGCAGATTGAAAGATCCCAGCACAACAGAAAGTGCGATCAGCATGAGCGTTCCTTGGTGCAGTTCCTGACGTAGTAGCTTGATCACATCCCACCCATATCCACGGTATTGAAGAAATCGCACAAGCTTTTCTTCTTGCTGCTTGAGCGACTGAGATGCGAGCATACGGAGTTTTTTGCGAGCAACAACACGTGCCCCCTCGAGTGCATCGCTCTCTTGATAGTGCTCCTCGATAGCTCGGTCTACGATATCCTGCGGTACACCCTTTGTGAGAAGTGTGCGCCGTGCCATGATGCGTGAGAGGGGCTTACGCTCGCGCGAGGCTTCGAGAAACTTTGTGGCGTAGGCGATATCATCGATAAGGCGAAATTCGCGCAGCCATGACAAAACGCTTTCGATCTCTTCGGGCGTTGCCTCGGCTTTCGTCAAAAAGTCGACAACATTCTTTTCTGTACGGGGCTTATACGTCGCAAACCGGTAGGACTTTTGACGTAGCACTATTCGGCGGTCTTCCTTGCGGAGTTTCCGCTCGAGCTCGTCTGTCATGACAAGCCCCTTGCGGAGTCCAAGTGCTAGAGCAACATCTATTGGACATGCCGCAAGGAACTCATCATCAACGAATACAGAGCACCTGCCGCCATCCGAGCGGTTGCGTCGGATAGTGGTGATCGTACCCATCGTTACTTCTTCGAGCTAGATCCAGAGGCTGGGATGTTGAGAGCTTCGCGCACGGCAACATCGAGCGCTGCATACAGCGGCGCGTTTTCCGATAGCAGCTTGCGCATTCCGTCACGACCCTGCACGCGTTCTTCATTGAACGAGAACCACGAGCCAGACTTCGTGATGATGCCCGTTTCGACGGCCACATCGATCATGTCGCCCAGACGCGAGATACCCTCGTTATACATGATATCGAACTCTGCTTCGCGGAACGGCGGAGCAACCTTGTTCTTCACGATCTTGGCGCGCACGCGGTTACCCACGATGTCTTGTCCGTCCTTGATCACATCCTTACGGCGCACATCAATACGCAGCGATGCATAATACTTCAGAGCGTTACCGCCCGTTGTCGTTTCCGGGTTGCCGTACATCACACCGATCTTCGAACGCAGCTGATTCGTGAAGATCACAGTTGTGTTGCTGCGTCCGATAGCAGCGTTGAGCTTACGCATGGCCTGACTCATCAGACGCGCCTGTGAACCCATTTGCGCATCGCCCATGTCGCCCTCGATCTCCACACGCGGCGTGAGCGCCGCAACAGAGTCAACGATCACAACATCGATTGCACCTGAGCGCACGAGCGTCTCGACGATTTCAAGAGCCTGCTCACCAAACTCCGGCTGCGACAGAAGAAGGTTGTTAAGGTCTACACCCAGACGCTGCGCATACTTCACATCAAGTGCGTGCTCAGTATCAACGAATGCTGCCAAGCCCCCTGCCTTTTGTGCCTCGGCAATCACCTGAAGACACACAGTGGTCTTACCTGACGATTCAGGTCCATAGATCTCAACGATTCGACCGCGCGGCACGCCGCCGATACCGATCGCAGCATCCAGTGACAAACAGCCCGTTGAAATCGAATCGATCTCTACCGGATTCTCATCCGATAGCTTCATGATCGAGCCTTTGCCGAACTGCTTCTCGATCTGCTCCATCGCCAGTTGCGCCGCCTTCAGCTTCGCATCGTTGGGCGCGCCAGCGGCCGCTGCCTTGGCTTCCTTCGTCTCTTTTGTTGGTTTTGCTTCTGCACTCATAGTCGTCTACGTTGTAATTGAACATTGTTTACTGTACTTCACTGTGCCGGCAATCACGTCAATCGTGACACTCTGCGAAACATCGAAAAGCAAATTACCGCTCCGCTAGGGGGCAGGGGGAGGGGAGTTATCAACATGGACAAGCAGCGAGAAGCAAGCAGCGAGAAGCAAGCAGCGAGCAGCGAACAGCGAGCAGCGAGCAGCGAGGGACCTTGCTTGATCGTGATGACAAGCGGGCGAGCCACCGGCTCGCCCCTACATGCTGGGCACCCGATTTCACGAGAAAGACGATTGGTACCCCTGCGTACCCCCGTACCCCGTCCCTCCCGTTGTCACATTTTCCTGCTCCCGCGCCTCTTACCTACGATGCGCCTTTCTCATGTTCCATTATTGCTGCCAACGATCTGGATCTGCTGCTCGTGCATGCTTGGTGCTGGGTTGGGGACTAACCCAATTCTGGTAGGGGGCTTTGCATGTGTGGCCGTTGTCGTTGCTGCCGTGCTTGTGCGCGGCGGACGCTACGGCTTTGCCACGTTTGTGGCATGTGCTGCCGTTGGCTCGCTGTTAAGCAATGAAGTGCGCGAGCATCGGGTGGTTGCTGCATCGAGGAAGGGGCTCGTTGCTCCGGTAACGCAACGGGCGCGTATTGAAGGGGAGGTTGACTTCGTGCGGGTGGGCGGACGTCGTGTAACGCTTGTGGTAAACGGACATGTCGATTGCGCTGAGTTCGAGTGCACTCACATGCGGGTCATGATTACGTTTTTTAGGCAGGATACCCTAATGGCCGAGCCAAGGGTTGGGGAGTATGTGATCGCCGATGCACGAGTGCGGCTGCCACTCGAGAAGTCACTGCCCACTGACATCGATGAACCGTCTATGCTGCGGCGTTATCGCGCGCAGCTTGTGGCAGCTGCCAAGCACGTGCATGTTGTGGCCGGGGCAGGGATGTTGCAACGGACATTGCACGAGATGCGCGCATGGGTTCGTTATCGACTGCGGCAGGTGCTGCCCAATGATGTGCATCCTGTTGCGCTTGCGATTCTGATCGGTGATCGGTCAGCCATCGGACCCGATGACGCAAAGGCATATTCTCTCAGCGGCACGGCTCACATGTTCTCCGTGAGCGGATCGCATGTAGCAATTGTTGTGGCCGTGCTGATGATCTTCTCAGGGGGCAGGGCAAGGCTTGGGAGTCTCGTGTTGTGGTGCGTTGTGCTGACGGCATACATTGCGCTTACTGGTGCAGAGCCCCCTGCCGTGCGTGCTGGAATCATGGGTGTTACGGCGCTCATCGGACGCTACATGCAGCGCGATGTGTATGCACTCAATCTTCTATGTGCATCCGTTATTGCGATGGTCTGCATCAGCCCTCTGCAGATTTATGATGTTGGGTTTCAGTTGTCTGTTTTAGCAACGGCTTCGCTAATTGTCTTGCCTCCAATGTATCTCGAACTCTGGATGCGCAATTCAACGAAGGGCATAGGTAGGTCATGGCTGCGCAGGGTCTTTCAGACAATGTCGTTCAGTGCGTCTGCAACCGTGGGTACTGCGTTGCCGTCCATGATTGCTTTTTCCTCGGTGGCTGTTGCTGGCGCGCTGATCAACCCGCTCGTGATACCGCTACTGAGTCTTGCAGTGTTAACAAGCGCGGCTGTGCTGTTGCCGCTGCCGAGCGTGTTGCTCGATCCGTTTGTGTGGATTACAGCGATGCTCGTACGCTGCTCTGACACGCTGGCGCATTGGGCCGCAATGGCAGGGATCGAACAGGTGCCAATAAGCTATCGCATGGCGCTGACACTGCTGATGTGCACTGCAATGCTGTGGCCGATTACCTCAGCAACGGCGCTCCGTGCGCTCTTGCGACTGATCATTGGGGTTGTTGCCACAGTAGCACTGGTCATGATGCGTCCACCACCTGCGGCAGCGCCTACGGAGGGCGTCCACCTGCGCGAGCATGGTATTGCGGTGTACACACGCTATCCGCTCCCGGGAAGTCTTGTCGTGGTTGGCTTGGAGAACGCACCACGCGATGCGGCGCTCATGCGATGGGCTGCGATGCTGCAACCTCAACCCGTAGTATCGGGATACGGCACGTGGGGCAGAAAAATGGCTGGTGCAATCCGCGCTCACGTAGTAGGTTCGGGACATGATAGCATTCGACACAGTAGATATGGGGCAGGGCGTGATCGCGGGGGTAACTCGCGTTGACACCTCAGTGCTGTCGTGGCCCGGCGCGTCGTTTGGAATCACGCCATGCGCCGATGCCGGACACGTGGAGCGCTTCTATGAATTGCTATCTGAAGCCTTTGGTATGCAGCGCAACAACATCGTAACCGCCCAACAGGTGCATGGCAAGACCATCGTGGATGTATCGGTCCGCATCTCTGCCGCCGCCGATGCCTTGGTCACGGCCACTGCTGGTGTGATTGTTGGTGTGAAGCTCGCCGATTGTTGTGGCATACTCTTGCTCGACCCAGTCCACCGCGTTGTCGCAGCCGTCCACAGCGGCTAGCGTGGCACGGCGCAGAACATTGTAGCCGCGACCATCGAGCACGTGCAGGTGGCGTATGGGACCAACCATGCGAGTTTGCGCGCCCACATGAGCGCGTGCGCATCTGGCAGTATGTACGAGGTTGGACAAGACGTATATGCCCAGTTGACTGCGCATTGCAAGCCCCTTGCCGGCGGCAAGTGGTTGTTTGACAATCACCAAGCCATACAGCAGCAATTGGCCGTGTGCGGCGTGTTGAAGAGCAATATCACCCGCGATGATGCGTGCACAATCTCGGACATAACATATCACTCATTCCGACGTGATAAAGAACGTTCAGGAAGGATGCTTGCCTTCATTGGTTTTCAGTAGTTTTGCATCGCAGTATTACGAATTCTGAAAGCCACTCGACCATGATGTCGATGAACAGTGCCTACGTCGATGAGTTGTATTTCGAATACCTCAAAGATCCATCCTCCGTGTCGGCCGACTGGCAGACATTTTTTGCAACCTACACACCCGAAAACCCAGCGCAGAACAGCATAAGCCCCTCGCCTGTGCCAGCTACACCTGTCGTAAAAGCTCAGCCAGCAGTTGTTGCTTCGGCTGCAGTATCGAGCAATGGTTCGCGCATACCTGCTCTTCTCGAGGGCGATGCTGTAACGCCATTGTCGTCGATCGGGGGCAAGATTGCGCAGAACATGGAAGCCTCGCTTAATGTGCCAACGGCCACAAGTGTGCGAAGCGTGCCTGTGAAGGCTTTGGAAGAGAATCGTCGAATTGCCAACATTTATCTGGCTCGTAACCGACGCAACAAGCTATCGTTTACGCACATTTTGGCGTGGGCTGTTGTAAAGGCTGCTGAAAAGTACTCGAACATGAAGAACAGCTACGGCGTCCAGAATGGCACGCCTGTCAAGATTGAGCGCGGTGGCGTGAATCTTGGCCTTGCTGTTGACACCACGCGCAAGGATGGATCGCGAATCCTTCTTGTGCCGAGTATCAAAAACGTCGAGCGCCTTTCCTTTGATCAGTTCGCCGATGCCTACGACGATGTCATCAAGCGTGCGCGCACCAACAAGCTAACTCCGGAGGAACTATCTGGAGCTAACATCACGCTCACAAATCCGGGCGGTATTGGAACGGTAATGTCTGTGCCGCGTCTGATGGAGGGACAAGGTACAATCGTTGCTGCGGGTGCTATCGAGTACCCGGCCGAGTTCCAGGCGATGATGCCTGATGTCTTGTCGGCACTTGCCATCTCGAAAGTGGTTACAATCACATCTACGTATGATCACCGTGTTATCCAGGGTGCCGAGTCTGGCGAGTTTCTGCAATACGTGCACAAGATGTTGCTTGGCGAGAACAGATTCTACGAACAGATTTTTGCTGCGATTGGAATTCCTTTTGAGCCGCTTCGGTGGACAACTGAGAAAGGGGTAAGCCCATTCGAGATCCAGGATCAACGTGAGCAAATCGACAAGGAAGGTCGCGTTGTACAGCTTATCAATGCCTATCGTGTTCGAGGGCATCTGCTTGCAGACGTAAACCCACTCGGTCTCGAAGCGTATTACTACCCAGAGCTCGATCCCGGACACTATGATTTTACTATTTGGGATCTCGATAGAGAGTTCGATACCGGGGGTCTAGGGGGCGTAAAGCGCGCAACGTTGCGTCAGATCATCGATATGCTTCGCGACACATACTGCGACCATATTGGCATCGAGTACATGTACATTCAGGATCCGGAGAAGAAGAACTGGATTCGTGAATACGTTGAATACTCACGCTTTAAGGGCACTGTTACACCGGAGCAAAAGCTGCGCACGTACCGAAAACTCTCTCGCGCCGAAACACTCGAGAACTTCCTGCACACCAAGTTCTTGGGTGCCAAACGCTTTTCTCTTGAAGGGGGCGAGAGCACGCTCATCATTCTCGATCAGTTACTTGCAAAGGCTGCCCGAACAGGTGCTGGTGCTGCGGTGTTGGGCATGGCCCATCGCGGACGTCTGAACGTGCTCGTAAATATGATGGGCAAGCCCCTTGAGAAACTCTTCAAGGAGTTCGAGGGCAAGATCGATCCAGAGTCTTACCAAGGTTCAGGTGATGTGAAGTACCACCTTGGTGCTAAAGGTACTTATGCAACAACAGACGGTGCTACCTTACCTGTGATTCTAGCGCCCAACCCGAGTCACCTCGAAGCTGTTAATCCAGTTGTCGAGGGTATCGCGCGTGCTCTGGACGACGAACTTGGTGATGCATCGTACAGATCAGTTGTGCCGATATTGATCCACGGCGATGCCGCGTTTGCGGGTCAAGGCGTTGTGCCTGAGACCTTGAACATGGCATGTCTGCGTGGCTATTCAACGGGTGGCACGATGCACATCGTGATCAACAACCAGATTGGCTTTACTACCTCGCCAGAAGATTCTCGGTCGTCTCCGTACTGTACTGGTGTTGCCAAGCTGCTACAGGTGCCCATTTTGCACGTAGATGGAGATGATCCCGAGGCATGCAGGCTTGCAGCAAACTTTGCCTCTGCCTATCGCGAGAAATTCAATGATGATGTAGTCATTGACATGCTCTGCTACCGTAAATATGGACACAACGAGCAGGACGATCCAACGGCAACGCAGCCGTTGCAGTACAAGAAGATTCGCAACATGGTGCCTGTTCGCAAGAAGTACGAGCAACAGTTGATTGGAGAGGGTGTTGCTGACGAGGCAGCACTGAAGGCCATTTACGACGAAGAGCTTGCAATTCTTGCCCAGGCATACGATAACAGGGCCAATGCACCCAAGACTACATCGGAAAACGTTACTGCAAATATGTTTGCGCCTGTAGAAACGTGTATTCCTAGGTCCGAGTTAGATCACATTGCAAACGTTATCTGCTCTGTGCCGGATGGTTTTAACATTCATGCCAAGGTTAAAGGCGAGATCGAGAAGCGCAAAGCTGCCTTTGAGCAAGACGTCGTACAATGGGGCATGGCAGAAGCTCTGGCCTATGGCTCACTTTTGCGCGAGAGCCACAGCGTGCGCATTACTGGACAAGACACCGGACGTGGGACCTTCAACCACCGCCAGGCCGTCCACCGCGACAACCTCACTGACGAACGTCACATCCCACTCAACGAAATCGGTGCCCCGCAGAAGCTGCACATCCATGATTCGCCCCTTTCCGAGTATGCGGTTTTGGGCTTTGAGTATGGGTACTCGACGATTGCGAAGAATGGTATCACGCTCTGGGAAGCGCAGTTTGGCGACTTCGCCAATGGTGCGCAGATCATGTTTGACCAGTTCATTGCCAGTGCCGAAGAAAAGTGGATGCAATGCAGCAACATCACCTGCTTGTTGCCGCACGGCTACGACGGACAGGGTCCGGAGCACAGCAGCGCGCGCCTAGAGCGCTTCCTGCAATCGTGCGCGCAAGACAACATGATCGTTTGCAACTTCACGTCTCCGGCGAATTTCTTCCATGCAATTCGCAGGCAGGTAAAGGCAGCGTGGCGCAAGCCCCTTATCGTGATGTCACCCAAGGGCTACCTGCGCGTGTTCCAGTCAACCGTTCACGAGCTTGAGCACGGGGCTTACCAGGAAATCATCGACGATGCATCGATCAACGCATCGAACGTGCGTCGCGTGGTAATCTGCACAGGCAAGGTATACAACGAACTACTCAAGAAGCGCACCGACTCGGGCAAGACCGACGTAGCGCTTGTCCGTCTCGAGCAGATCTATCCGTTCCATGCATCACTCATGACGAGCATCCTTGCCCGTTACAGCAACGCCAAGGAAATTGTCTGGTGTCAGGAAGAGCCCAAGAACATGGGCGCATGGTTCTTTGTGCAGCCTCTGCTCCAAGAACTTCTCCAGAACGGACAAACCCTGCGCTACGTTGGCCGCGCCGCAGCAGCAAGCCCAGCAACGGGCTCGCCATCTGTGCACGAACAACAGCAAAACGCCCTCCTGGAAGAAGCAGTGAATTAAGGTACCTGTAGGGGCGACCCTACGTGGTCGCCCGCATGTACGTGGTCGCCCGCATCGTTCCCATTAACCATCACACCTCGAAAGCGGAGACGGGAAATCAAGCATGCTCGCTCGAATCAACCCATCAAGCATTCGTGGAGGCATTGGGCGGAGCAGGTTCTTCGAGGGATGGTTCCAGAAGGTGTTGGCATCGATTCGAACTGACCATGCAGATGCCGCAAACACGTGCGCTAAGACAAGCAGATAGACGAACTCAACGATGCCATCGGCATTATCGAAGTTCAGGAACTGTGCATGCCATGTCGTGGCGGCAACAGCCAAGGTTGCAAACGCCCAGTCGGTGATTGCATTGATTCTGCCCGAGCGATAGAGAACGGTTGAACCGATCGATATGGCAATGCCCAGTGTAAGCCCCATACCAGTTCGTATCGCATCCTGCTGCACTCCGTTCATTGGATCGGCAATGGCGATACTCAACGCAATAGACATCGCAAATGCGATGAGACTTTCTCGAAGATAGGCGCGGACCGTTTTGACGAGCACAGCACCAAGGCTGGTCCAGTACGAACCTGTACGTATCGAAGCCATTGAACACCTCTGTTTAAGCCGATAACATAGCGCCGTAACGTAAGCCCCGTGTTACGACAGTCATCTCCGTGCATCCAAGCACATGCATGGACTCTGACAAAATACACGCTCCCATAGGTACGATGTCCGCCCGACGCTCATGCAGTCCTGCGATGCTTCGCACACCTTCAAGCGATAGAGAGCACAAATACTCGGCAAGCTCATCCACACGACGACGCGAGAGATGATAGCCCTCTACAAGCTCTGCGCGATATTCACTGTGGCCAGCATCAATCATCGCAAGCGCAACAGGCGTGCCGGCAACGCCTATGCACGTTTCAGTTGCTCCACGGAGCTGCTCAACATCTCTGAGTGACTCGCGCACCCATGTGCGCGCATCAGCAACTGTCTGAGGTTGCAGGGGGCGAGCATTCGCAAACAGCTCGGTTGCTTTCACTGCTCCTATGAGAATGCTGCGCGAAAACGATAACGTACCATCAACACCAAAGGAGTATTCTGTGGAGCCCCCTCCAATGTCGATCACAAGCGTGGGGATGGGGGAGTTGCCAACAGCGCCAAGAAAGGTAAGCTCTGCTTCGCGCGTGCCGTCGATGATGGTGATATCGTAACCCAGCGCCGCTTCGAGTTGCTGCTGCACGTGGAGGCCATTTGATGCTTCGCGCATGGCACTTGTTGCAACTACGAGTATGCGATCGGGTTGCGATTGCTCGATGACGTTGCGAAAGGTCTGCATGGATTCACTGCCGCGAGCAATGGACTCATCGCTGATCGATCCATGCTGCAGAAGACCTTCACCAAGGCGTGGTAACGTGTGTACGTCATGCAGAACGCTATAGGTGCCGTCATCACGTACCTCGGCAATCACCATAAGCGCGGTGTTCGTGCCAATGTCGATGCCGGCTTTGATCACGTGTGAGCCCCTTGCCTAGGCCTGCTTGCGAAGCTGTTCAGCGATGGCGCGCACGACGTCGCGCGCTGCATGCAGGATGTGTGTTCCTGGACCAAAGATGGCCTCGACGCCTGCGTCGTAGAGCATGTCGTAGTCCTTTGGTGGGATCACACCTCCTGCGATCACAATGATGTCCTGGGCGTCTTCCTTAGCAAGGGCTGCGATAAGCTGAGGGATAAGGGTCTTGTGGCCAGCTGCCTGACTCGACACACCAACAACATGCACGTCGTTATCTGCTGCCTGACGTGCCGCTTCTCCTGGTGTGGCGAACATGGGGCCTATGTCTACATCAAATCCAATGTCGGCAAATGACGTTGCGATAACCTTTGCTCCGCGGTCGTGTCCGTCCTGACCCAGCTTAGCAATGAGGATTCGCGGACGCCGCCCGAACTCGCGTTCAAAGTCGTCAACTTCGCTGCGAACTGCAGCATACTCCGGATCGTGCGCATACTGCGCCCCATAGACTCCTTCTATAGCCACGGTTTGTGCCTCGTATCGTGTATAGACATCAGACAGTGCCTCAGAGATCTCACCAACGGTTGCACGAGCGCGCGCGGCGTTCACAGAGAGCTCGAGAAGATTACCGTCGTTATTATTTGCAGCCGTGCGAAGTGCGTCAAGACACGTCTGTACGTCTGCCGCATTGCGCGCTGCACGGATACGTGCAAGACGTTCTATCTGCGCATTGCGCACAGCCGTGTTGTCGATGTCGAGCACGTCAATGTCGGGTTCATCGGCTAGTTGATACTTGTTCACGCCGACGATGACTTCTGCTCCCCGATCAATGCGGGCCTGACGCTTTACGGCAGACTCTTCGATGCGCATCTTTGGAATGCCAGCAGTAATCGCCTTCGTCATACCGCCGTATGATTCAACTTCTGCGATGATCTTCGATGCCTCTTTCACGAGTGCATCAGTCAAGTACTCCACGTAGTATGAGCCGCCCATCGGATCGGCAACTTCCGTAACGTGTGACTCCTCGGCGATGATGAGCTGCGTGTTTCGTGCAATGCGTGATGACTGCTGTGTTGGCAACCCAAGTGCTTCATCAAAGGAATTGGTATGCAGGGACTGCGTGCCACCTAAGACGGCAGCGAGAGCTTCGATGGTTGTTCGTACTACGTTGTTGTATGGGCCCTGCGCCGTAAGCGACCAGCCAGACGTCTGACAGTGTGTGCGGAGCAGGAGAGATTCTTTCTTCGATGGTTCAAACTGCTGCATCGCTGTTGACCACAAAACGCGGGCTGCGCGCAGCTTTGCGATCTCCATGAAGAAGTTCATGCCGATGCCGAAGAAGAAGGACAAACGTGGCGCAAATGCGTCTACCGGCATGCCTTTGGCGATGGCCGTGCGCACGTATTCGAGTCCGTCTGCAATCGTATAGGCAAGTTCCTGCACAGCCGTTGCTCCGGCCTCGTGCATGTGATAGCCCGAGATGGAGATCGAGTTAAAGCGCGGCATGTGCTTGCTTGTGTACTCGATGATGTCGGCCACAATCCGCATCGACGCCTCGGGAGGGTAGATGTAGGTATTGCGGACCATAAACTCTTTGAGAATGTCGTTTTGGATGGTTCCGCTGAGTTGGGCCTGACTAGCCCCTTGCTCTTCACCGGCAACGATGAACATGGCAAGGATTGGCAGCACAGCTCCGTTCATCGTCATCGATACACTCATCTCCTGAAGCGGAATACCATCGAAAAGGATTTTCATATCCTCAACAGAATCGATGGCAACTCCGGCCTTGCCAACATCGCCCACAACGCGTGGGTGATCGCTATCGTAGCCGCGGTGCGTTGCTAAGTCAAATGCTACCGACAGACCTCTTTGACCGCCAGCGAGGGCCTTGCGATAGAAGGCATTCGATTCTTCAGCGGTAGAGAACCCTGCATACTGACGTATAGTCCACGGTCTGTTGGTATACATTGTGGCATAGGGTCCGCGCGTAAACGGAAACACGCCCGGCAACGTATGCTGCCACTCGAGCGACTCAAGATCTGCTTCTGTGTACAGGGGTTTTACAGGAATACCCTCTGCAGATGTGCGTGTGAGAGCTTCAAGGGGCTTACCGCGCAACTCTTGCGTTGCGAGCTCTTCCCAGACAGATACGTTCTGCTTCATAGCTGCAAAGATACGGGGAACTCAGCGCTTGTAGGGCGAGGCGAGGTACTTTGTGGCTGCTTCGTACGACTTTGTCGAGGAGTTGTCTATTGCTAACACTTGTTTATAAAACGCAATAGCTTCCTGGCGCTTACCCTGCATGTCATGTACCTGCCCGAGGCGCACTAATGCCCACGGGTACTGCCAACTGATCTTTTGCTTATCAATGACTTTGCTTTCTTTGACGCACCGATCGAGGTAGGCAATCGCCGTAGGAATCTCTTTGTTCTGGTGAAACAGCAGGCTTCCCATGTTATAGAGTGCCTCACGAACAATGTATCGGTTCATGTAGCCCGCTTTGCCCCGATAGTTGCAGTCAAGAATTTCGTCCCACGATTTGTAGGCATCTTCCACTCGCCAAAGGTATGTTAAGCTCCGTGCATACTCGATATGAAACTTCGGATTACCCGGATATGTGTTTCGCAGTTCGATGGCAAAGTCGAGGGCTTCGAGGTAGTTTTTCTCGAAGTACATGTAAGCATCGAGCAGCACAACCTTGGCCTCGACAGATGCATAGCGTGCCAATCTTCCCGCCGACTTTAACTGCGCTAGTCCAATTGTTTTGTCACCGCGGGGCAGAAACACCATCACGGGTTTTAGCGCAGGGTATTGTTCTGGTAGAACTGCAGCCCAATAGTTGTAGAGTCCAGTCCCAAGCAGGATATCGTGATTTGTGGGCGCTAGACGCTGGCAGTCTTGCAGGATGCTCAACGCAGTTCGGCCGTCTTCGGCGGCACTAAACATGTTTTGTTTTGTGGCGTGAAAACGTCCACGATAGCCCAGTGCGCCCCCTTTGAAAAACAACGCCAAGATATCCTTCGGCGTCTCATGAAGCTGTCTATCGCAGACCGCGATAACGCGATCAATTTTTGTAAGGAATGAAGCTTCGATAGCAGGGGAGCGTTGACCAATCGTTAGGCGCCACCAGTCGATCATTGCATCTACAAAGAAGCCCGCCGGCTGATTTGGGTAACGAGCAGTTACGTCGTTAAAGATGCGCTGGGCTTCATCAAACTCCACGTTATACACGTGGCGCGTACCTGCCTTGATCAATGAGTCGGCCGTTGGATCCATAACAATCCATTGCGCCGATGTTGAGGCAACAGCCAGGATAAGAGCTGCTGCAAAAGAGATGTACATCTTCATGACATTGTAGACGCAGAAGTTGAACGCTCATTATGCTTTGGATGCCAGATATCGATACGATATCGAGCCGCACGCGTAAAAGGATCGAGCTTGCAATACTTTGGTATGAACCAAAGTGCTAAAAGAGTTAGTGCCAGTGTTATCACACCTGATTCAATACCGTAGTTACCGCCAAACATCCAACTCGGCAATGGTATCGAGGTTGTGTCGATGTCGAGGATCTGAACAACGGGCGGCAATCCGCTCACTTCTCCGAAGAGGGCAGATGATAGGACGTTCCAGACAACATGGAACGTCATCGACATCCACAGCGACGAGGTCAGCACGGTCATCATTCCCAAGAGCAATCCCACTGCGAACGTTGAAGCGATGGCAAGGGGCTCCACATACGGATTACCAAGGTGCACTGATGCGAATAGTGCGCTGGTAATCACAACGGCCGCATACGTCCCAAACCGCTGCTGAAGTGCCTGCAGGACTGTTCCACGAAAGAGTACTTCTTCACCCATAGAGCTTATGATAAGCCCCATAAGGAAGATTGGCTGAATCGAAAACTCAACCATGTGGACCTGTGCTCCGGCGGCCAGAGTTGCAAGTGCTGTGATCGTTATCATGCCAGTGGCAACGAGCGCACCTATGCCTGTATGATGCGGTGTTTGTCGTGAGGTAAGAAGTCCACTTGCAACTGATGAGCCCCCTGGCAGCCGGGCAGCCTCGATGATCGTTGCTACGGCAAATGCCACGTAGAGGAGTGATTGTGCGACGATCGCTCTGATGTTCGAGAGCATGAGATTTTCATCATTCCACTCGTCGCCGGGTGTTTCGGTAATCAGCGGTGCGACAAGGATGATGAGCACAACCATCGGAGCACAATACACAAGCCACCGTCCGATACGCATGTACCACTGGGAGGGGGAGAAGTTGGGCATGTATCTGCCTAATGTGTTCGGCATCATTGGGTGGGATATGCAATCGACAGAATGATTCCATCAAGTGTCAGCAGCATCGCAATAATCATCGGTAGCATGTACGTCCAGTCTTCACGCCGAACACATGGGTACGCCGAAGCAAGACACAACACAAACACGATTGGTTGTGCCATGAGGGCCAGTCCAGGCTCGGCTCCGCTCGTTACCAGTGAGAACGCAGAAAGGGGCAGGAGAAACAGCCACGAAAGAACACCTGGAACAGCCGTTCGCATGGCAATTCCGAAGCCCATGCGCTTCATCCACCGGCTAAGCAGGCCCACGGAGATAGCGCCGAAAGAGGCAAAGGGGACAACGAGCTCCAGCCTACTAAAACCGTCGACAAAGACATAGTCTCTGCGCAGGGCGTTCATAAATCTTGTGCGCAGGATTGATGCAAACAGACTAAGTCCTGCAAAGAAGACAAATGCCCCGGTGCTATATGTTTTGTAGGAGACTGGAAGATCGCTCTTGTTGGTGATTGCCAGCACAATAAGTGGCATCAGAGACCAGAGAGCGCCAACAGCGATCAGGATGATCAACGTGATCATCAGACGCGTTTCCCACCGGCGAGTCGATAGGTAACGGATCTGTTGCTCTTGGGTTGGTCCACTCATCGAAAGCGACTCAATCTAGTTCGAGGAGACGTCAACCTGTGGTAGCGAAGCGATATAGGCTAGAACGTAGGCCTTCATCGCATCTTCTACTTCTTCGTGTGCCTGCCCCTTGATCATGTGTGCGAGTTGCGGACAGTACGAGGCATAGTCTGTCTCACCGCGACGGCGGATGAGAACTTCATAGTCTGTAGGGTTTGTGCTTGTTGGCTTATTCATGATGATACCAGATCGAATGATATTATTTCGTCAGAGATTCAAGTTCTTCGCGGACCCATTCTCTATCGGGGTCTAGCTCTAAGGATTGTTCAAACGCTTTTATCGCTTCCTTGCGTTCGCCAAGTGCTTTGAGGATTACACCATAATGTTCAAAATGCGTGGCGTTGCCACCATATCGAATTGCAAGAGTAATGTAATTCTTTGCAAAGCTGAACTCCTCCCGCTGGTAGAGTATCCATGCATAGGTATCCAGGAAGGCAGCGTTCGTTTCATCAGCCCTGACAGCCTTCGCAGCCATTGATTGAGCACGATCAAGATCTATGCGACGAAGTGAAAGTGAGTAGGCATAGTTGTTGTTGGCTAGCGCATTGCCTGAGTCAAGTTGCAATGCACGCTCGTAGGCTTGGTCAGACTCCTGAATTCGTTTACTTCTGTCGTAGAGCATGCCAAGCTGGACCCACACATCAACGACACTGGAATCCATGATCGATGCTGTTTCAAGCTCGATGATTGCTTGCCTGTCGTTTCCGAGGTCGGTATACATCGAGCTCATGATGATCGGAAAACGGACATCGTTTGGATACTTGAGACGTCCTCTTGACAGATAACCAAGCGCGTGGTCTTGCATCCCATTGACTGCATAGATGCGTCCTACCTCGAGAAAGCCCTCGGGAATCACCTGATCGTTTGAGGCTACGAGAGTAAAGCAGGTGGCTGCTCGAGTTGTATCCTGCAGACTCATGCTAATCGTTCCCGCCATTGCCATAACTGGCCATGCCGAAGGAATCACAGACGTTGCAAGATCTACCACCGAAGAAACTTCAGATGCATACAATCCAGTAATCAGCGAGTCTTCAAGAATGCGTGAGAGTGACACAAGCCACACATCGGTTACTGCTTCGGTATTTGCCAGCCCGTAATTCCACGTGGTGAGCAAGCTGCGCAGATCGTCAAATCTTGCCTGCTCAACATAGAGTTCAGTTTGTTCGGCAGCAATCTGAGGGTCCTTTGGTGCAAGTTTAGCCGCTGACTCCAGGACACGTGTACGTTCTTTTGTGTTCTTGACGCGTTCATACAGACTAGACAGACGCATGTACATCGCAACGTCTGGTGATGTAGCCACGATGCGCTCAAAAATCTCGATGGCACGCTGTGCGTTGCGTGGTTCGTAGAGCCGTGCTAGAGTGTAGAGCTGGCGTTTCGTTGGTTGCAACTCCAAGATGCGCTCATAGGCTGCCAAGCCTTCGTCGTAGCGACCGCGTAATATCTCGATCTCTGCCAACAGCTCCCATGCATCTCTTGAGGACTGATCTACTTGGAGAGCACGCTGAACAGTCTCAAACGCCAGATCTAACTTGTTGATTTCACGATAGCTTCGTGCCATTGCTGTGAGAGTTACCACGCTACTGTCGTATCGCAACGACTGTTGAAACTCCAGTATCGCCTCGGCATGACGATTACCTTGGATTTGCAATGTTGTTCCAGATATGAAATACTCTTTCGCCTTGCGAGCATTTGTGGAACTGTCTTGCTGCTGTGAGAACATCGACTGTGCACCCAAACCACTTGCAATGAAGAGGATGGTGATGCGCAAAAAGCGGATGTACGGCATGGGGTGTGGAGTCATCCCGTTTGTAGACGAACGAGTCGAACAGATATGACTGAATATTAACGAAAAAAGGCCGCTATGCGACCTTTCTCACGAGTTTTTGAGCAACTGCTTACTTAGCAGTGCGCTTTTTCATGGCTGTGTAGCCAATCTTGTCTAGCGTCTTGAGTGCGCTCGCAGTAACCTTAACAGTTACCCAACGACCTTCTTCTGGTACCCAGATACGCTTCTTTTGAATGTTTGGCAAAAAGCGACGGCGCGTCTTATTGTTCGCGTGCGACACGTTGTTGCCGTACATTACACCTACACCCGTGAGTTCACATCGACGAGCCATGGTTGGACTCCATTCCTGACATTATTGTTAAGCAAGACGACAAAATTACAGACTTATTCAAACACAAGCAAGCACCGTGCCATGAATAGGGCAAAATGGGGTGGATTCCCGTATTTTTATTGTTCTAGCCTTACTCAACTGCGCCTACGAGCCCCCTGTGCCCAAAAAACGTCCTATAGAAGCCGAACAACTAAAGCGAGAGACTACCAGCAAGGTAATCTCCATCAAGGGCGCACGAGCAAACAATCTCAAAAATGTTAGTGTAGAGATACCAAGAAATGCACTCACTGTAGTTACTGGTCCGTCAGGTTCTGGCAAATCTTCGTTGGCATTCGATACGCTCTATGCCGAGGGGCAACGCAGGTTTGTTGAGTCATTGAGTGCCTATGCACGACAGTTTCTCGACAGGATGGCAAAACCCGATGTAGACAGTATCTCTGGTTTGCCGCCCGCTGTAGCGATACAGCAGCAGACGTTTACGAAGAATCCTCGGTCTACAGTTGGCACGACAACAGAGGTGTACGATTACCTCCGATTGCTCTATGGCAGAATTGGAATTGTAATCGACAAAGATACTGGTGAGGTGGTGCGCAAGGATACTCCAGAAAGCGTTGCAACTGACTTAACAGCCAAGCATCAAGACGCTAAACTGCTTCTCATGTTTGCTTTACCTGATGATCATGCCTCTGTTGACATGGTGCGCGACGGCCTGCGAGCAAAAGGATTTTCGCGAGTTGTATTTGGCCAGGGCACAGAGTTGCACAGTATAGATGATGTAACATCCTTACCAGAAGAGTCTACGACGGTATATGTGGTTGTTGACCGCCTAGTTGTGCGCACCGATGCTGAGTCTGTTGCAAGGCTAACAGACTCGCTGGAGCAGGCGTTTGCAAGTGGGGGAGGACGCATCGTACTGCGCAACATGACAACAGGCAGAGACCTTGTGTATTCCTCTCGATTTGAGAGCGCTACATCGCAAACTGTTTATGTAGAGCCAGAACCGCGCCTGTTCTCATTCAATTCACCGTTTGGGGCTTGTCCTACATGCCAGGGATTTGGGCGCAGTGTCGGCACAGACATGAACCTTGTCGTTCCTGATAAGGGGCTGTCCATTCGCAGAGGCGCAATCCATCCATTTCGTGGAGAGACGTTTGGCATTCACCTCAAACATCTTGTGGGCGAGGCTAAGTCCTACGATATTCCGCTTGATGCGCCATTCATGGACCTTTCCTCGGACCAGGTAGCAATGGTGATGAAAGGTGTAGGCTCGTACGTCGGTGTTGAAGGCTTCTTCCACATGCTCGAGGAAAAAAGTTATAAAACACATTATCGCGTTATGCTGAGTCGGTATCGTGGCTATACGACGTGTCAGAAGTGTGAAGGCTCTCGACTGCGAATGGCTGCACGCCAAGTTTTTGTTGGTGGTCTAGCAATCGCTGATGTGGTTCGAATGACGTTAGCCGAGGCACGAGAACACTTTCATAGGTTACAACTTACTCCGTACGAGGAATCGATAGTTGGACAAGTTCTGCTCGAGATTCAGCGTAGGCTAAGCCTGTTGTGTGAAATCGGACTCGAGTACCTTACACTCGATCGATTGTCGCACACACTTTCGGGTGGCGAATCGCAGCGTATCAATCTGGCATCTTCACTGGGGTCTGCCCTGGTCGGAACACTGTATGTTCTTGATGAGCCGAGCATTGGACTGCATCCGAGGGATACCGACAGATTGCTATCAGTCTTGCGTAAACTTCGTGGACTCGGCAACACCGTTGTTGTCGTAGAGCACGATATGGACGTTATGAGGACGTCCGACTACGTGATAGACATCGGCCCACGAGCAGGCGAGCATGGTGGAGAGGTTGTGTTTACGGGCACCTTTACCGAAATGGAGCAGCAGGGCTCTTCTCTAACGGCCGAATATCTCCAAGGCAAGCGGGCAATTGCGTTTAAGTTTACGCCTCGTAAGGGAAATGGTAAGAAGATCGTTGTGCATCGCCCCATTCATCACAATTTGAAGGGAGACAACGTCACCATTCCTCTTGGCACCATGACCGTTATCACCGGTGTATCGGGATCGGGTAAGAGTTCGCTCGTGCACGATGTGATCTACGGCAACATACAACGCATGTTTGGCGCATACAGCGGCGAAACAGGCCATGTAGATCGAATCGATGGTTTGGAGAATATCACTGGCATCGAGATGATTGATCAGAGTCCGATCGGACGATCAACCCGCTCTACTCCCACAACGTACATCAAGGTCTTCGATTTGATTCGCGATGTCTTTGCCTCTACACAGAGCGCGAAGCAGTTGGGATGGAAGGCAGGGCATTTCTCGTTTAACGTTGCCGGAGGTCGTTGTGAGATGTGCGAAGGGGCTGGTACAGTGTCCATTGAAATGCAGTTTCTTCCCGACATCGAGCTGCCATGTGAGTCATGCAATGGGTCGAGATACAAACGTGACGCACATGCTATTCTCTACAACGGCAAGTCGATCATTGATGTTCTGAACATGACCATTGATGAGGGTGTTGAGCACTTTCGTGATTATCCACGCATCGTAAACAAACTGAACATCTTGCGTCAGGTTGGTCTCGGCTATCTCCGAATTGGGCAGCCCTCAACCCACCTCAGTGGGGGCGAGGCGCAACGCGTAAAACTAGCGGGGCATCTCGACGAGCGCTCTGGTGAAGGCATGCTGTTCATTTTTGACGAGCCCACAACGGGCCTGCATGTGAGTGACGTAGACGCGTTGCTGAAGGCGTTTGATAGGCTGGTGGACTATGGTCATACGATTATTGTTATTGAACACAATATGCACGTCATTGCCTCAGCAGATTGGATCATCGACGTCGGACCGAATGCAGGGGAGGATGGTGGCAGAATAGTTGCCGCAGGCACACCAAAGGGTGTAACGCGCACCGCAAAGTCGCACACGGCGGACGCGCTGCGAAGTTTCTACAAGAGGCATGTCTGATGAAGAAGGCTATCTCAGTTGGTGTGTCGATTGTAGTGGTTGCCTTGGCAATCTGGTATATCACAGGCAGTATCAAGCCAGGTGAATGGGTGCTGATTGCTGGTGATTTTACCAATCTCGATGTAAGCTTCGTCATGCTAGCCTTGGCAATTAGCATGATGTCTCATATCACCAGAGCAGAGCGCTACAGAACAATACTTCGTCCGTTGCATCCGCATCTTAGCTTCATGGCCTCCTTTAATGCCGTGATGATAGGTTATGCATTCAACACGATATTGCCGCGTGCAGGTGAAGTGGTACGTCCGGTTGTATTCGCCAAACGAGAGGGAATTCCTACCGAAGAGGCAATTGGGGCAATCCTGATCGAGCGTATTCTGGACGTCGTATCAATCATGATGGCGCTCATACTTGTAATGACCACCTCCGGTGATACCTTGGCAAGGATATTTGCCTACTATGGCTCGACGTCAGCAGACAGCGCTCCAATCGAAACCCAGGCAATTCTTTCAAATTTATCATTTGCACTTGTAGGGCTACTTGCATTTGTTGGCATGCTCGTGTTTACACGCCTTGGACAAGTGTTTTCGGAGCGTGTCGTTGGTCGCTTGCATAAGCGTATCGGGGATGCACTTTCTCGCATCATTACAAAAATCGCCGATGGACTGAGGGTTATCAAAAAGCCCCGATTGTACATTCGACTGTTCATCGAGACGGTGTTAGTCTGGGCCACATACTGTTTTGTGTCGTTCTTTATTATCAAAGCAATGCCCTATCCATCCGCGGCTGGTGTTACAATCGGGCAAGCCTCAATCATACTTGTCGTTATTGGACTGGGCGTTACTCTTGCTCCAACTCCTGGGGCCCTTGGCATCTACCAGATCATCGCACAAGCCTCGCTGGTAGCGGTCTGTGGTGCAACTCCCGTGCAGGGATTTGTGTTCGGTATGATCTCGTGGATAGTCAACTACGGGCTAGTACTGTTAGGGGGCTTTATTTGTTGGCTTTCAGAAACGGCCGATACCAGACCTTCAATGAGAAATTCATCATCATCAATGTAATAGTGACAATGCAACCTATAACTGCCCCTTCTCAACACGAAACGGATGTAATTATCATTGGTGCTGGCCCATGCGGCCTTTTCACGGTGTTCGAGGCAGGCCTGCTAAAGTGGAAGTGCCATCTCGTTGATTATCTGCCAACACCGGGCGGACAATGTGCTGAGATCTATCCAAAGAAGCCTATTTACGATATACCTGGTTTCCCATCGGTGCTGGCAGGAGAACTGGTTGATAACCTCATGAAACAGGGGGCGCCCTTTAAGCCGGAGTTTACGCTTGGCGAACGGGCAGACGGGCTCGAAAAACTTGACGATGGAACCTTCAAGGTTACTACATCAAGAGGAACCGTAATACATGGTAAAACTGTCTTCCTAGCAGGGGGCCTGGGCTGCTTTGAGCCACGCAAGCCAACTATTGGCAATCTGGCTGAGTATGAAGACAGAGGTGTTGAGTACATCATCAAGGACCCAGAATTCTATCGTGGCAAACGCGTGATAATTGCGGGAGGGGGCGACTCAGCTCTCGACTGGACAATCGTACTGGCAGACATTGCCTCAGAGGTTACGATGATTCACCGAAGTGCGCAGTTCCGTGCCGCACCAGACAGTGTAGCTAAGGCGCAAGCGTTAGCAGATGCCGGTATGATCAACATGATCACAGACGCACAGGTAACAGCCCTACACGGTGATGGAAAGCTCGAGAACGTAACGATCACACATAATGATGGAACGACCGGTAGCGTCACGGTTGATCACTTCATTCCGTTGTTTGGTCTTTCGCCCAAGCTCGGACCAATTGCAAACTGGGGCCTTTCGCTGGACAAGAATGCCGTAAACGTAGACCCGCTAACCTTCCAGACAAGCGTAGAGGGTATCTATGCGGTTGGAGACATCAGTGAATACCCAAACAAGCTTAAACTCATTCTGTGTGGCTTCCACGAGGCAGCTGTAGCCCTCAACGTCGAGTACCAACGTCAGCATCCCGAAAAGAAGCACGTGATCAAATACACAACTGTAACAGGTGTGCAGGGGGCTGCCTGATCACAGGCCCACAGTGATCGCCAGCGCATAGGTGCGGGTGCTTGGCATGTTGAAGTAGTCGAGTCCTTGAACGTTGGTTGCACCCAAGAGACTTGACTCAGGATCAACACCGCTGTAGTCTGTAGCATACCACAGATTCGTTCCGGTGAACGTCACGTTCAGGCGCTGCAGTGGTGTTCCGGTCAGCAACGTCTTTGGTACCTCCCATGAAATGGAAGCGCTACGAAGCCGCACCCAGCTTGCGTTTTCGATGTAGTCTTCGGAGTTGTAGGCAGGAAAACCAGTACCTGCGCCATATGCATACCAGAATTCGCCCAGTGGCACGCGGATATCGTTCGGCTTACCATTCGACGATTTGACGCCGTCAAAAATGCGAGTTTGCTCTCGGTCTTCGGTTTGTTTGTGTGTGCCGAATTGCGTCATCACTGCCCTGGTGCCGTTCCACATGAAGACGCCGAGACGAGACTCCATCTGGAATGCAACAGAGAATGGACCGATCTGTATGTTGTTGCCCAGACCCATGATCCATTCGGGATTGTAATTGTCGAATCCTCGCTCAAACTGCTCGCGCAACGGGTAGCCATAGGATGTTGACGCAGTGTCGTCGTTGATGAGCCGGTTCCCTAAGGAGTCCCGCTGCCATGCAAAGCCAAAGATGCTGCCATACGGCAACCCTTCGACAACGCGAATGGAAGCCCCTTGGAAGCCTCCAAGTGTGTATTGCGGTGTTAGGCGAAGCGCATCAACCATGTTGTCGTTGTAGCTAAGATTAACAGTGGTGCTCCATTGCACAAGTGCTGTCTTTATCATGCGGGCGTTGAGAGTGATCTCAAAACCTTTGTTGGACACCGTGCCACCGTTCGCTATGAATGTGGTAAAGCCAGACGAGGCGGATATCGGTACCGTAAAAATCTGTCGGTCCGAAACTTGAGAATAGGCCGTAAAGCTCAGATCAACCTGCCTGTCGAACAACGAAACATCAAAGCCCAATTCCTGCGACGTCGTGCGTTCAGGTGAAAGCTCAGGCGAGCACAATCGGTTTTCGATAGAGAATCCAATCGTGTTGTTGAACGGGAACCGAATGCCAGAGGTCCATGAATCGCGGTACGAGGACGTTATAAAGCCGCTGGTTGTTGTCTGCACAGGTGCGTCGTTGCCCACCTGGGCGTAACTGGCTCTGAGCTTGATAAATGGCACAGTTGATGTTGCAATGTCAGGAAAGAGCTCTGTCAGGATCAACGAACTTGATGCAGAAGGATAAAAGAACGAGCTATTAAACACAGGAAGAGTGGTTGACCATTCATTTCGGCCAGTGATCGACAGGAAAATCATGTTTTTGAAATCAACCTGCACGTCGGAGTATGCCGCGAAGGTTCGCTTTGGCCGGCTACTCTGACCAACAATCGTGCTACTGTAATTGTTGGGATCCCGCGGTGCCTCGGTGTTCGCTATGCCATCGGATTGTAGATAATGTCCACGCTGTTCTCGCGACATAGCATTGGTCCCGGCAACTGCACGCATCGTTACGTTCTCAGCGACCTTCACGTTCCATGTGGCAATCAGATCCATTGTAGCATTCGACACCTCGATCACGTCGCTGAAGGTCCGTCCACTTATGGCAATGTTCGAGTATCGTGCATTTGTTTGCAGCCGATCATCGAGGTAATAATCCAATCCCGATCGTATAAGAATGTCAACGTCGGCCACAGGTGTGTACGTGAGTTCGATTGAGCCGAGCAGTCGATGTACGACATCTCGAAACCTGTTTTGCGTCATGGACCAATATGGATTATCAACTCCAACCCCTTGGCGGTATGAACGCTGCGTGCCATCGGATGTCATGTAAGCGGCAGACCGTGGTTCGAGTGCCTGAGCTGTTGAAAGACCATTGCGGTTGTCAAACGATGGGGGAGTGCGCACTGCAGCTAGCATGATCGCAGACGGGTTAGCACCCTGTTGCGAACGGTTGCCTCCGGAACTCGTGAAGCTCACCTTTGAAGCTACTTTGATGTTATTCGAGAAAAACATGCGCGAATTGGCAGTGATTGACCGTCTGTTCCACGATGTCAATGGTATGATACCATCCGTTTCAAGATTGGACAGAACAACTGCAAGTGACGACCCCGCATCAGCTGTTTGCAAGGTTACCGATTGTGATCGCGTTTGTCCTACAGTCAAGAGTCCGTCGAGTGGATTGAACGCGCGCACAGGTAATGCGCCAGCAGGAGCGGCGCTCTTGCCCACGATCGAACCCCGGTTGTCGTAGGTAGAGGGTATTCCGTCGTAGAACAACGTATCGAGTTTTGCTCCAAATGACCGAGATGCCGACGAAGCAGAGGAAAACATCCCATTCTCGCCTTGTGAATAGACAGACTGTACCTGTGGCAATCCGGTGGGCACATCATTCGATATACTGATGTTTGCACTGATCGAAACACCCCTGTCTGCTGGAGATCTGCCGTGCTTCGTAGTTATGAGAACTGCTCCATTTGCCGCTCGTATTCCATATAATGCGGCAGCGGTAGGCCCCTTGAGCACCTGTAGATCTTCGATCGTATTTGGGTCGATATCGAGAGCACGATTCGAATATGAGACGCCACGTGTAGGGTCGGACGATGCAATCTGTTCGTTATCGATTGGGATACCATCGATAACGATAAGGGGCTGGTTGTCTCCGTTTATCGATGCCATTCCACGCAGACGAATAAACACCGCGGCCCCTGGAGAGCCACCCGAATTGATAACCTCGAGTCCCGAAATACGCGATGAAAGACCCGTCAAAATATCGTTGCGTCCGCTCGAGCGCACATCGTCTCCGCTGATCGATTGCGTGGAATACCCCAATGCTCGTTTGGTATTCGTTAGACCTAGTGCCGTCACAACTACTTCAGACCCGATCGTCGAATCATATTTCATCACGATCACAAGAGAATCAACAATCGTTTGCACAACCAGACGATGTGTACTCATCCCTACAGACTTGATAACGATTACGTCACCATCCGAGGCTTTAAGGTTGAAGTAGCCCTGCATAGTTGTGTACGTGCCAGCACGTGATGCTTCGACGCGCACGATGGCCCCAGCAAGTGGTGCTCCGTTGACGTCAACAACACGCCCACTCACGAATTGTGTCTGCGAAACGGCATCGTTCTGCCAGCAGAGCAACAGGCATAGCGTGAGTATGGTAAATGTCAGGACGAATCTCATTTGGAAACAAATCTACAACTCAAAAAAAAAACGCCGCCGTCCTTTCGGACAGCGGCGTTCTAGTTTACGGTATCAATCCCGCGGAAGCGGGAATCCGACTTACTTATCCCACCATACGCGGCTGAAGATTGTAAGTCCGGCAGGCATATTGCCACCATTATACAAACGCTCAGACTGAGGATATGGGAAGCGACGAGGGATTTCGTTGCCTTGCACTGGTGCAAGTGACGGGAATCCCGAACGGCGCCAGTCGCTCCAAGACTCACACTGAGTATACATCGCAACATACTTCTGCGTCATGATGTTTTCGAGTGTGAGAGCTGTTGCACCTGGGTCTACATTTGCCTGGGCCATAAATGCAGTTGCATCGGCATCTGAAACACCTGTGCGAGCTAGCGAAGCCTTAACGGCTGCGACGTATGCTGCGTGTGCTTCAGCTGCCTTGCCGAGTCGCATGTTTGCTTCAGCTTCGATAAACTTCATCTCCGTAAATGTCAGCATTGGCACTGCTGAGTTGATCGAAGAATAGAACGAGCCCATTGCACATGCCGGTGTAAACTTGCCATCCTTGTCAGCTTCGCAATATGCAGAGCGACGTGGATCATTCGTACCGTTCATGATTTCCGAAAGCTTCACCCCGAAGGTCAGGTCGCCACTGCGTTGCGTGTTGAACTGATACCATGGATTACCTTCAGTTTCTACAGAACCGAACGTGAACTGCATGTCTTCAGCATTACTGGAGATAGCCCCTGCAAGTGCAGTTAGTGCTGTGCTGGCAGCAAGCTGATCCATCTTCGCTGCATGAATCGCCATGCGAGCACGGAGGGCATTAGCTGCCTTGACCCAGTTAGAAGCCTTGCCACCAAAGATCAGGTCATCTGCGCCTGGCTTGCGTCCTTGAGCAGGAGCTGACAATACTGTTACTGCGCCGTCGAGAAGTGCAGCAGCTGCTGCATAGATCTCTTGCTGCTTGTCGTATGCTGGACGCGTATTCGCTGCACCCTTAAGAGCCGCAGAATAGGGAATATCACCCCACAGGTCAGACATAGTGACAAGGTTGTACGCCTGAAGAACATGGAAGATGCCTTGATAGTGTGTTGCTCCTTCAGCAGCTGCCCGATCGATGAGAATCTCGAGGTCAAGCATTGGACCAGAATACATTGTATTCCAAGCATTGTTGACATCTGACTCTGTAAATGTGTAGTTGTAAATGCCCAGGTGTTGGCGGTCAACACCTGTGTTGTGCTGTGTCAAACAAGAAGCGTAGCGACCAAAATCACCACCCATAACGTATGCCATGCCAGCTTGAACTGTTGGCAAAACCACGTCATACGATGCTGTTTCAGGAGCATACGGATTGACATTGATTTTTGGGTCAATCCAGGTGTCACAAGCCGTCAATAAGACGACGAACACACTGCAGAACCCAAGAAGATATCGTTTCATAATCGTTTAGTTCCTTGATTGTGTCTTCGATACATTGGGTTAGAAGTTAAGGCTAAATGCAAGGACGTAGCTCTTTGTGCTTGGCATATTGAAGTAGTCCAAACCTTGAGCATTTGAAGCACCCTGCAAGCTTGTTTCTGGATCTACACCCTTGTACGCTGTTTGCAGCCAGAGGTTGCGTCCAGTAAATGTAAGTGTAAGTCCGCTGAATGGTGTGCTCTGCATAATGCTAGATGGGATTGCGTACGAAAGTGTTAGCTCACGCAGACGAACCCAGCTTGCATCTTCAACAAAGTCTTCGGTATTGCTACCGTAGAATCCGTTACCGTTATTCAACGACAACCAGCCTTCACCGTATGGTGCTACAATATCGTTTGTTGATCCACTTGATGCCTTAACACCTTCGAAAACCTTGGTACCAGTGCGGTCTTCAGTTTCCTTATGTGTGCCAAAGAAGTACAGCGCGCCACGTGTACCGTTCCACATTACGCCACCCTGGCGGATGTCCAGCTGAGCTGAGAGTGTGATGCCGTTCCATGTGAACGTATTGCGGATGCCCATCATCCAATCTGGATTGTAGCTACCAAAAGCCTGCTCTTCATAATTCATGATCGGATAGCCGTAGTCTGCTGAGTTCGTATCGTCGTCGATCAAAATCTGACCAGCTTCGTTACGAGCCCATCCAAAACCAAAGATCGAACCATACGGCTGACCAGCGACTGCGCGGACCGACGAGCCTACAAAGCCACCAAGACCAATGTTGTCGACGCCGTCAGCAAGCTTCTCAACTTTGATTGTGTTCTTTGTAAAGTTTACAGACATATCCCAGTTGAAGTCGTTCGAACGCACGATGCCGAGGTTCAGAACTGCCTCAATACCTGTGTTGCTGATTTCACCGGCATTCATGAGTTGTGATGAATAGCCACTTGAATTAGCGATTGGCACAGAGAAGATTTGGTCTGATGACATCTGGTTATACCATGTGAAATCAAGGCTGATACGATTGTCTACGAACGCAACATCAAAACCAAGTTCAGTTGACGTTGTCTGTTCAGGACGCAAGGTTGTCGAAGCGAGATTATCACCACGAGTGTAACCGATCAAACCACCGAATGGGAACGAGATACCGTTTGTCCAACCGTCAGACGTTCCGGCACGACCAAAGCCAGTAGCAGTTCCAAAGATTGGAGCATCCTTACCAACAGTTGCGTAGTTGGCGCGAATCTTAGCAAACGATAGAACATCCGACTTCATATCAGGCATCAGTTCTGTAAGTACAGCAGCTGCCGAGATAGAAGGGTAGAAGAACGAGTTGTTGGCTTCAGGAAGCGTTGTAGACCACTCGTTGCGACCAGTGAAGTTGAAGAACAACGAGTTCTGGTAATCAAAACGCAGGTCTGTGTAATAGGCCATAGTACGCTTGCGGCTAAGCCCTTGGCTAACAGTTGTACCAGAGTAGTTGTTTGGATCACGAGCGGCATCAGGATTTCCAACACCGTCTGCTTGCACGTAGGCAAAATTGAAGTTGTTGGAGTACAAGTTCTGACCAACTAACGCCTGAAGGTGAATGTCGTCTGTAAGATCAACATTCCATGTCAAGATCAGATCAGATGTGATGTCGCTAAGTGTGTTATCATCTGTAAACATTTTACCAGCTGGAGCAGTCTTGGAGCCCTTGGCAAATGTTTGGATGCGATTGTCATTGTAGTAGTCAATACCAATGCGGTACATCAATGACAATTCAGGCAGGATTGACCAGTCAAGCTGAGCATTTCCGAAGAGGCGATTTACGTTGTCTTCGAAGATGTTTTCGTTAACTGTCCAGAATGGATTGTCATATCCAGCACCATTACGATATGTACGCTGCGTGCCATCAGCATACCTGTATGCTGCAGAATTCTCGGCAACAGCTGCAGATCCTGTAAGACCGTTGGCATTATCGAATGTTGGAGGTGTACGAAGCAGGGCTAGCATTACGCCAGAGATGTTCGAGCCCTGCTGAATACGAGTACCACCAGAATTGACGTAGTTGATGTTGGCTGAAGCAGTGACATTACTAGCAACTGCGGCGCTTGAACTTACCTTGACGTTTTTCTTGGACCATGCAGAGTTTGGAACTACACCCTCAGAGTTGAGGTTGGAGAACGAAACCAAGTAATTGGCAGAAGAACTACCGCCGGACATTGTAACAGATTGATTCTGCGTCATGCCCGTTTGGAAGAAGGTGGCGTACGGGTCGATCGGCGTAACTCTCGATGATCCAGGAACTCTTGAAGCAGAGTCCTTGCCGATGATCGAACCGCGACTGTCGTGGCGTGATGTTGACTTACCGTCATAGTATAGCGTGTCAATCGAAGCACCCCATGAACGAGAAGCGCCAGAGGAGAAAGCATACCTGCCACCAGCCCCTTGCGACCACTTGTTCTGAAGTTCAGGTAGCTTGTTGACTTCGTCAAATGCCCATGAGGCGTTGACGTTGATGTTGACTTTGCCATCCTCGTTCGGACGACCCTTCTTGGTCGTAACAATGATGGCACCACCGGCTGCGCGGATACCGTAGAGAGCAGTTGCTGCTGGGCCCTTCAGAACGTTCATGCTCTCGATAGAGTTTGGATCAAGATCCATAGCACGGTTCGAATAGGCAACAGAACCCTGCGTGGCTTCCGATGCTAGTTGTGAGTTGTCGATCGGAATACCGTCAACAACCCACAATGGCTGGTTGTTGCCGGTAAGCGACGATGATCCACGAATACGGATATACGACGAGGCGCCAGGAACGCCTGTCGAGTTATTCACTTGGACACCAGCTACACGAGAGGCGAGTGAGTTCACAATGTTCGTTTCACGAGAGTTCGTGATCTGATCGGAACCAACTTCCTGTGTAGAATATCCCAGCGACTTCTTCGAGCGGTTAAGACCGATGGCTGTTACCACAACCTCGGATTCCTTGCTCTGGTCATTTGCCAGGCGCACGTTGATCGTGTTGGACTCGCCAACACTTACTTCCTGCGTCTTCTTACCAGTTGAACTAATAACAAGCACGGCGCCGGCCGATGCTTTGACGGTGTATCCGCCGTTACTGCGTGAGAACGTTCCTGTTTTCGTTCCCTTTACCTTCACGATTGCACCAGCAATCGCAGCCCCATCACTGTCGGTAACTGTACCCGTGATGGTCCGGTCTTGTGCCGTTGCTACCACCACAGTAGAAAAGACGACCGCAAACAAGTAGAAAATTCGTTTCATACTCCTGCACATAGAAGTGGATGAAAAGTGTTGATTATGTCGACCAATGGACAACAATGTAATCAAAAGACAATGCCGTTGTCCTCACTTGGAGAGCAACGGCATTAAAAGTTTTCCACCCGACCAGGGGGCAAGCAGATAGGAGAATCAGCTCCGAGCGACCTGTGTACGAGGCTGCAACACTTTGCTCGCAGAAATAATAACGATCGAGAAGAAATACGTCGATACTATTCCGTTGAGCAGAAAGTTGCCACCATCACGGTAGAACGCCAGACCCGCCGCGTAACACGTCATTAAGCCGCTGAAGGTGTGCGGGTAAAACGTACCCTGAAGCCATACGGCAAAATTCGTGACCACAAAGAACCCTAAGCTCGAAAGTGTCCCGCCAACAATCACTTGGCGCGCTGAGCTAGAATTGCGCAAGGCATGACCCATCATCACCGTAGCCACGACGCAGCCATATACCCATGGTTGCGTGCTGTGAATGGCATAATCCGGCCCAAGTACGAGACCCAGTGCAACGTCGCTTAGGGCCATCGATCCAACAGCTATAGCTAATGCTTGTAACCGGTTGGTGAACAATGCGCCTCCGCAAAGTGCTATAGCCATAACAGGTGTAAAATTTGGCCAATGTGGCAACAGCCGTGTGAGCGCTACAAGCGCTATCATGGTTACCGTTGGGGTAGAGGCACGGAGAATGTTCATAGCAAGATCTCGATGTTTTTAGTTTACATAATGCAGATTATATTTCAATCTGATTACCGTCCAAGTGCTTCCGTAACGCGATCTGACGCATCCTGAAGAGTTTGTGCTACCAAGAAGTTCAAACCAGAGCCTGTAAGGATCTCACCAGCTTCGATTGCATTTGTTCCATCAAGGCGCACAATCACCGGTACATTAACTGCTACTTGTTCCAAAGCCTGCAGAATTCCATTTGCTACGCGATCGCAGCGTACGATTCCGCCAAAGATGTTAATGAGCACGGCCTCAACCGTGGGATCGCTCATCATGATACGGAACGCATTCGCAATGCGCTCAGCATTTGCTCCACCACCAACGTCCAGGAAGTTGGCAGGTTTACCACCAGCGAGCTGAATAGTGTCCATGGTACCCATGGCTAAGCCAGCCCCGTTGACCATGCAACCTACGTTACCGTCGAGCTTGATGTAGTTGAGGTTGTATTTGCCAGCTTCAACTTCTAGTGGATCTTCCTCTTCAATGTCGCGCAGAGCAGCCCAGTGTGGGTGACGAAACTCGGCGTTATCGTCAAAATTTACCTTTGCGTCGAGCGCAATGAAATCGCCATCAACTGTCGAAACAAGTGGATTAACCTCCAACATAGAGCAATCCATAGACTCATACGCGGCGTACAACTTGGTGATGAATGCCACAAAGTTCTTTACAGCCGCGCCGCTAAGACCAAGTCCAAATGCGAGTTCACGTGCTTGAAACGGCATGAAGCCTGATGCAGGATTAACATGCACCTTGATGATCTTTTCTGGTGTTTCCTCGGCTACTTTCTCAATCTCGACACCGCCCTCGCTGGAGACCATGATCAAGTTCTCACCACGTCCGCGATCGAGCAGAATTGAGCAGTAATACTCATGAGCAATGTTGCAGCCATCCTCGATCAGCACGCGACGTACAATCTTACCCTTGACGCCTGTTTGAATAGTAACCAGTTTGTTACCCAAGAGTCCGTGAGCAACTTGGTACGCACCATCGGCAAGGTCGCCGCTGTGCAACACCGTAACTCCGCGCAGCTGCTTGTCGTTAACGATCACTGGCTCGTCCGTCGTGGGATTGTGTACAGTCCCCTTGCCACGTCCACCTGCATGAATTTGTGCCTTAACAACAATTGCCTTCGAACCTTGCGATACAAAATCAGAGTATGCTACCGCGCCTGCCTCTTCAGATGAAAAAACGGCTTTGCTGCGCAGCACCGGCACACCATGTGTGCGGAGCAGTTCTTTTGCTTGATACTCGTGAATATTCATGATGTCCTCAATGATGGAGACTTCGCGTTGTAATTTTGTAGGCCGCAAATTTACATCACCAATGTGGTTTGACCGAAGACACGTAATCCACACTAACATGCGCATTGCTAAATACTACCTTGCCGTCACAGTTATTGCTGTGTTATGGATCTCACTTCGCCCCCTGCTGCACACCAATGCAGAGCTGGGTACAGAGGAGAACTCTATTCAGCTGATGTTAACACCCTCGACAGATGCTCCTGCCATCATTCGAAACGGTGAAGTGCTTGCCGATTATCTGTTGAAAACAACGGGGTTACATGTCAAGGTAACGGTGCCAACGAACTATATCGTTATTGTGGAGGCATTCGGTACGAAGCGTGCAGACGTTGCAATCATGAACACGTTTGCCTATCTGCTTGCCCACAAAAAGTATGGGGCTAATGCGGTACTTAGGGTAGCCCGCAGATATGGTGAACTCTCCTACCGGGGCGAGTTTATTGTCCCTGCCTCGAGTGGAATAGAACGCGTTGAACAGCTTGAAGGTAAAACAATCGCCTTTGTAGACCCTTCGTCTACTTCTGGCTACATCTACCCCAAGGAGATGCTCAAGCGGCTGAAGGTAACTCCAAAGCGCGAGGTTTTTGCCAACGGACATAACCAGGTTGTAGCAAAGGTATACCTTGGCGATGTAGACGCGGGAGCTGTCTTCTACTCTCGTCCAGATACTGCAACGGGTGAACAGCTAGATGCACGTTGCAAAGTGGCAACCGAATACCCGGATGTCTTTGAAAAAGTTAAGGTTATTGGTCTGACGGATGAGATACCGAATGACCCCGTAGTGGTGCGTAACGGACTCGACAAGGAGACAACTGCCAAACTAGTTGATGCACTCTACCAGTTTGCACAGACGGAACAGGGACGCAAGGCCCTGATGACAATCGCAAGTATCGAAGGCTTCAAGCGAGCAAGTGACCAAGAATACGACGATATGCGAGCGCTCGTAGCTCGATACGGTATTGATGTCGAGAAAACTCTACAGAAGAAAAGGAAGTAAACGCACCCTGTGCTCGGTGCCAGCTGCTGTTATGACAGGTATTTGGTGAACTTTCGAGCTACAGATGTTAGCCCCGTTACCACACTGCCAACGAACTCTGCAAACTCCTCGAGAGAAGGCTTAACGGTCTTGACCATTAGGGTTTCAAGGCCACGCACATCATCTGCAATCTGCTTGAATGTATCTGCTCCAGCCGATATCTTCTGAAGATCACCATCAACGCGTGCCAGCGTAGTATGAGCTTGCTCCAAAACTTTTGTAGCCTGATCCAATGCCGGAAGTGCAGCCATACGCATAGCCCGTATATCATTCTGCACGGACTCTACGGAATACGTCATCCTGTCAAGGTTTTTCTGCAGGCGAATAAGGGCGAATACAGCAACAATGCAAAGGACGGTCGCTGATAGTAATGCCGCCATTCCGATGATATCAATGAGAAGCTGATTCATTGTTAGATCTCCGTTCCGTGTGATTCAGATGCACCCGCATGGAGTTGGGCCGAGCGGTTCTTGGCGTCACGAAGTACTTTCTCGGCGTTCGACAAGATGTTATCTGCTTGATGTTTGGCAGATGACACAATCCTCTCAGCCCGAATACGGCCCTCATTCACAAAACCCGCGTGCATTTCATCAGGCGTCCCGGAGTCTTCATTCATAAACTCAGAGGCTTTGTCGTAGAGATCACCTGTTCTATCGGCGATGTCACGACGCAGTTCCCTACCGGCTTTGGGAGCAAACAACAAGGCCAGCACCGCACCTACTGCGCCACCAACCACTGCCCCAACGAGGAAACCCTTTGTGTAGGATCCGTTGACTTGTTCTTTTTCGTCCATCACAGCCTCCAATAACCTTCTATGTTCTCACCAATTCTCGGGAAGTCCGATCGACTTACCCTGACTTGTCAAAATAAACTCTATGAAGTCTCGAACTGCCCCATTCCCACCAGGAAATGTTGAGACAAAATGCGCCATGTTCTGTATCGCTGGAACTGCATCAGATGGGCACCCGGCAAGGCCGCATAAGCTCATGACATGCAGATCATTAACGTCGTCGCCAATATACGCAATGTCACTCGGCGCTATTTCGAGTCGACGACTGATGTCGTAGAATGTTGTTGTTTTGTCGTGGCATCCGAGCACCACCTCTTTGATGCCAAGCTTTTCTGCTCGACGTGTAACGATTTCGGAATTTTCACTTGTAACGATTGCCGTTTGAATACCTGAGCGATGCAAGAGCGTAATACCCATGCCGTCGCGCGTTGAGAAGCGCTTCAACTCTTCGCCCCGTGCCGAATAATACATGGCACTGTCTGTGAGTGTCCCATCTACATCCATCACCACAAGTTTGATCGAACCGGCGCGTTCAGTTGGTATCAAGGGGCTAACCTTTCAATAACAAGTGTTGGCGAATCCTACCGTAGATTCGCGATTCAAATTTACTGCAGGAATCCATGGCTACGCGTTACGTTCTTCTCACATTAGCTGTTCACGACGAAGACCTTGATTTGATCATGGGCGTCCTCTCTGGCTATCCTATCATGGGCGTTGAACAGGGCATGGACCAGATAACAGTGTGTTTTGAACAAAATGACTGGCAGGAACCCTATGCCAGCGCAATTCCCGAAGAGATAGCTTCCTTGGGATTGCACGTTGCCGTTATCACACAGGGCACGGAAGAAGATCAGAATTGGAATGCTGAATGGGAAGCATCAATTGATCCAGTCGTGGTAAACGAGCGCATCGTGATTGTACCTGAGTGGCGAGCACATGAGTATAATCTGCCTCTTACTCTTAATATCACGCCGAAGATGTCATTTGGTACGGGACATCATGCAACAACACGCATGATGTGCAAGCTCACAGAGCAGTATGTGCAGGCCGATGAGAAGTGGATTGATGTGGGAACAGGTACTGGCGTACTGGCCATTCTTGCCGCTCGACTAGGAGCTTCGCATGTGTTCGCATTCGACAATAATGAATGGTCCATTGTAAACAGCCGTGAGAACATAGAACGTAACGGTGTACAGGATAAGATCTCATTGCAGATGAGTGAGCTCCAAGAAACTGCCCTACCGCCGTGCGATGGCCTTGCAGCGAACTTGTATCGACACCTCGTAATACCCTATGCGAGTGTATTTATAGCCTCTGTGAAGCCAGGCGGAATAATCCTTGTATCGGGTATACTCAAGTATGATTTCGATGAGGTTGCCGAACCGTTTGTTGAGCGTGGCTGTCTTGTAGAAGAATCACTGGCAGAGACCGAATGGTGTGCAATCGCCTTTCGCACGCCAAGTGCTGGAATGGCATCATGACTGACAAGCGGTCTAACAAGCGATCCGTCATCACGCTGATTTTAGGGCTCATCTTTGGCTCGATACTCGTGGTCATGGTCCTAAACGGCGGCATGTGCGAGCGATACGAACGCCGCATGCAACGTCAGAAACTTATGCAGGAATACCTTAACTCGCAGCGCAAACGATGAAGTCAAGTAATCAAAGCTATTCGGACATACTCAGCCTTGCTTGCGCGCAACCAAGTGTACTACAGATCGCTGAACGTCTCTCGCGCAGAGAGTCAACATCGGTAAAGTATGTCAGTGGATCACTCAAAGCTCTCATTATTTCGGCTCTTTGGAGCATGGGAGATCTGCCCATGGTGGTGGTGGTGCCTGAGGAGTCAGACGTTGACGCATATGTGCACGACATAGCATTACTCATTGGTGCTGACAACGTGGGAGGAATCCATGGAGCGTTGCGCCAAAGTGCGCTCGAGGCTGGTGGAGTTGTCCATCATGAACAAATGGATATGATCGGTCGCATGCATGGTCAACGACGCTTTCTTCTCGTTGCAGCAACATCAGCTCTCATCCTTCGCCTGCCCGCACCTGACCAAATCTCGCAATCGACCACGACGATAACACGCGGTGAAGTGCTTGTATACGAGGACCTCGTAACGTCTATGTTGTTGTCTGGCTATGAACGCGTGGATTATGTTTCCAAACCTGGTGAGATTGCAGTGCGTGGTGGCATTGTTGATCTCTACCCCGGCGGATGGGAAAACCCATTACGACTTGAATTCTGGGGCAACACCATTGAATCGATTCGTGAGTTTGAGCCCCTTTCGCAAAGATCTATACGTGAACATGGCAGTGTACAGTTCCTGTCAAAAGTTTACCATAGCGACGATGTGCATGTATCGAGCTCGGTGCTGGATCATCTTGACACCCAGACGGTAGTATGTCTGGATTCACCAGAGTCTATCGAATCTATGTTGCATGAGCGTGAGACGGATGATACCTACATGCGTCTGCGGTCATGGACGCATCTGGACATCAATCCTCTCGGAGATACGCCTGTTGTTGTGAAATCATCGCCGCAGCCTTCCTTTGGTGCCTCCATCGAACAACTCCTGCAGGGTCTGCGTAAACTCCAGCAGCGAGATTCTACCACATATCTTGGAGCAGACGGACAGCAGCACGTGAAGCGATTGCGTGAGCTATGCGAAAATGTTGTCGATCAGGTTGAACACGATGATGCAGAGCTTGCCGTTGGCTTGCACCGAGCTACAGACAACGTACAGTGGTTGTCTCATCCGCTCAGCAATGGGTTTCATTGGGATGACGCAGCCATTGCATGCTTTACTGAGCATCAAGTGTTTGGACGGCAGCGAGCACAACGTCGGTCGCGGAAGCAAGAGAAGGGCTTTACGCTTCGCGAGTTACAGCAGCTGCATAACGGCGACTTTCTTGTGCACGAGGACAAGGGGCTTGGCAGATATCTCGGTCTGCATACGATAACCATCAACGGCTCGCAGCAGGATTGTGTGAAGCTCGAGTTTGCTGGTGGGGATCACTTATTCGTGCACCTGAATTACGTGCACAAGCTCTCGAAGTATGCGGCCGAAGAAGGCAGCGTTCCGAAGCTTAGTAAGCTTGGCAGTCCGGAATGGGAGCGCAAGAAGGCCCGAGCGAAAAAGCGGATTAAAGACATTGCTCGTGACTTGATCAAGCTCTATGCGCAGAGAAAGTCGCAGCCTGGTTTTGCATATCCCGAGGATACAGTCTGGCAAAAAGAGTTTGAAGCCTCGTTCCAGTACGAAGACACCCCAGATCAAGCCAAGGCTACTGCTGAAGTTAAGTACGATATGGAATCTGCTACACCTATGGATCGTTTGGTCTGCGGTGACGTTGGTTTTGGTAAGACAGAAGTTGCTGTTCGAGCAGCTTTCAAAGCTGCCCAAGCTGGAAAGCAGGTAGCCGTGCTCGTTCCCACCACAATTCTTGCAGAACAGCATGGAGTAACATTTCGTGACAGGTTGCACAGATATCCAGTTAAAATTGATGTCCTCTCGCGTTTTAGATCCAAAGCCAAGCAGAAAGAGATTCTTGAACGAGTTTTAAGTGACAATGCCGACGTTGTCATCGGAACACACCGCTTGCTAAGCAAGGATGTTGTATTCAAAAATCTTGGACTGTTAATTATCGATGAAGAGCATCGTTTTGGTGTTGCCGCTAAGGAAAAATTGAGGCAGCTACGCACAACGATTGATACTCTAACGCTGACCGCTACTCCGATACCGAGAACGCTGAATTTCTCGCTGATGGGAGCTCGAGATCTATCGGTGATTGAAACGCCCCCTCGCAATCGACTGCCTATTCGAACAGAGATCATTCAATGGGACGACAACGTGCTACGTGATGCGCTTTCGCGTGAGCTCGAGCGCGGTGGCCAGGCATTTGTCGTGACGGATCGCATCCACGACATGGAAAAGTTAGAGATGAAGGTAAAGATGCTTATGCCTTCTCTACGAATAGCTGTTGCGCATGGGCAAATGGAAACATCGCATCTCGAAGATGTTATGGAGGGCTTTCTTGAACGCAAGTTTGATGTCTTGATTGCAACAAAGATCATCGAGTCTGGCCTTGATATCCCCAATGCAAACACAATGATCATCCAGAATGCCGATAATTTTGGACTGGCTGAGTTGTATCAGCTGCGCGGGCGCGTCGGACGCTCGAACACACAGGCATATTGCTATCTCGTGATTCCCCCACCACATACTCTTTCGCGCCCGGCATTGCGCAGATTACAGGCACTTGAAGAGTACACGGATCTTGGATCAGGCTTCCAGCTTGCCATGCGAGACTTGGAGATCCGAGGCGCAGGCAATCTTTTAGGTGGAGAGCAGTCTGGTTTTATTCTCGAAATGGGATTCGAGCTTTACCAGAAGATTTTGGACGAGGCAGTAGTAGAGCTGCGACATGAAGAGTTCGCCCAGCTCTTTGGAGAAAACCAGCATGTGCCAAGAAGCTACATCAATGAAGATATCGCTGTAGAACTTGATACCGATGCCCTATTACCTAAATCATACATCCCGGCAGATACGGATCGCTACGAAGTATACAAACGGCTCTATAACGCTCAGGAACAATGCATTGTTGATGGGGTTTACGATGACATGCGCGATAGATTTGGCCAGCTCCCACCAGAGGCTGAAGAGCTGTTGTTTGCTGTGCGTCTGCGCATAGCGGCACTTCCCACTGGCTTTATGCGAATTGTTCTGCGCGACCAAACATTGCGCATTGAACTTCCGTCTGAGGAACAAAAGGATTGGTACGATGATGTGTTTCGAAAGATCCTTGCTCCCGTTTCTACTATGGCAAATGTACGTGTTGTGCAGTCAGCAAAGCGTGTGCTCATTGAGGTGGCACTTGGAAGAAGAGAAGAAGCCCTCGTAGTTTTAGAGCAGTTCGCTGCTATGATAAAACCAACACCATTGGCCCACGAGGAGGAGTACTAATGGCGATGTCTCTGCTTGCCATAGAAACGAGTGGATCAGTCTGCAGTGCAGCGGTATCTATTGACGGCAATCTGGTATCGTCAGTTGAGATACTTCGCCAGAATGTGCATGATGAGCTTCTTGCAGAGATCACCTCAGAGGCAATGAAGTATGCAGAGATTCCTCTGAGCAGTATCGATATCGTGGCCGTTTCTTCTGGACCAGGCTCGTTTACCGGACTTCGCATTGGAGCATCGTTTGCCAAGGGGCTTTGTTTTTTTGGACAGACCCGTCTGCTTCCTGTACCCAGTCACGTAGCCATTATGGCTGCAGCACTCGAGGTTGCCGCCTACTCTGGGGTAGAACACATTGTTTGTGCCATCCCATCTCATCGTGATCTTGTCTACGTAAGTACGACGCGGGCAAGCGAATTGGACGTTGCCGCAACGGCCGAACTTCTTACGATTACCCAAGCACAGGAGCGGTTTGTTTCCGATCGGGAGATGATTGTTGGTCCAGGTGCGCCGCTGCTAACAAACAGTCCAATCAGCGGGCTCAGCAGAACGTCTGCCCGCTTTGTAGCCTACGCTGCGTGGATTATGCTCGGTTCAGGTGTTAGCACCGTTGATGCCGATTCATTTGTTCCTGATTATCATCAAGAGTTCCAGCCTCGGTAATCCGTAGATTAGTGTTTTCTCATCAAGCACGTACTACAATGATTGAACGTTACACGCGCCCCGATATGGGAGCGATTTGGTCCGACGCAAACAAGTACCGCATTTGGCTTGAAATCGAAGTATTAGCCTGTGAAGCCCAGGCAGAGCTCGGTGTAATCCCCAAAGAAGCTGTTGCCGAGATTCGGGCAAAAGCGTCGTTTGACGTGAAGCGTATTCTCGAGATTGAAGAGATTACGAAGCATGATGTAATAGCTTTCACTACGAATGTTGCTGAGTACGTTGGACCCTCGTCCCGCTTCATTCATCTTGGGATGACTTCTAGTGACGTTCTCGATACGTGCTTAGCCGTTCAGCTCAAGCAGGCAGGCGAACTGATCTATGCCAACCTGGTAGCGTTTCGCGATATCCTAGCCCGACGTGCGAAAGAGCATAAATCAACGGTTTGCATCGGGCGCTCGCATGGCATTCATGCAGAGCCCACTACTTTTGGACTCAAACTGGCACTGTGGCATGAGGAGTGTAAGCGCAGTATCAAGCGCATAGAACAAGCACTAGAGTCGATCAGTGTTGGCATGATTTCTGGGGCTGTTGGAACGTTTGAACATCTCTCTCCATCGGTCGAGGAATATGTCTGCGCGAAACTTGGACTCAAGCCAGCTCCTGTAAGTACTCAAGTGATCCAACGCGACCGTCATGCAGAGTTCCTAACAACACTGGCATTAATTGGCTCTTTCCTAGAAAAGATTGCAACGGAGATTCGTCACCTACAGCGTACTGAAGTTCTTGAAGCAGAAGAGTACTTCTCGCCGGGTCAGAAGGGATCTTCGGCTATGCCACATAAGCGTAATCCGATTCTCAGCGAACGTATCTGCGGTCTTGCTCGGCTGCTGCGTACAAATGCACTTGCTGCTGTCGAGAATAATGCGCTATGGCATGAGCGCGATATCTCGCACAGCAGTGTGGAAAGGGTTATCTGTCCGGATTCAACGATCACTATCGACTATATGCTCCATGTAGCCACGGGGCTTATTGATAAGCTGATTGTATATCCAGAGAACATGCAGAGAAATCTTGAGCTTACTCACGGTCTGCCTTTCTCTCAGTCTGTGATGCTTGCGCTTGTGCGCAAAGATGTAACCCGCGAGGATGCCTACAAGATGGTGCAACGCAATGCCATGAAAACATGGCAAACGCGAATCCCATTGCGTGAGACGTTGCGCGAGGATGAAGAAATCAATGCTCGTATGTCCAGTGATGAACTAGATGCGATCTTTGATCCGCAACGAATGCTGAAGAATGTTGATACCATTTTTGCACGTTGCGGACTCAACGACTAATGCTCCGGCAGGTAACGCTTTGCATTGTTGTGCTCTCGGCCATCTCGAGCATCGTATTGCTCCATGCGCAGCGCAGTGAAGATCGGGGCGAAGTGCTTGCCAAGCAGTACTGCCAGTCGTGTCATGTGCAGCCCCTTCCAGAGCACCTTGATAAATCGACATGGATATCAAAGGTGTTCCCTGTTATGCGTACATACATGGGACTCGATCTGCCGGCTGGACGCGACCAAATGTCGCATGATCTAGCGGCTATGTACCCTACCGTGCCTATGATGACAGAGGACGAATGGTTTGCAATTGCGTCGTGGTACATCGAGAAAGCTCCTGCGAAACTACCCACACCACCTGCTCTACAGTACCGCGGTACTAGTCCGATGTTTCAATCGCTGCGCATGCCAGCTGAACAGCCTGCGCCGATGACGTCGGTTGTGCAGTTTGATACAATCCACAGATGCATTGTTGTTGGAGACGCTCAAACGCACATGTTGAGAGTTCTGGATTTAAATGGTCGCGAAATACGTCGCATTGATGTTGGCGGGCCCCCATCGTGTCTTGTTATCAAGGGCAACACGTGGTACGTAACCAATATGGGTAAGCTATTACCGCATGATTCCGCAGTAGGCTCAGTTGCTCAGATAGCTTGGAGTGGTAGCCCTATTGCTGGTGCTTCCACATACAAGATGTCAACGCTTATCGACACGTTGAGAAGACCTACGAGTCTGGTGGTGGATGATATAAACCAGGACGGTAGGCTGGACTTTCTGGTAACAGAGTACGGAAATCTTCTTGGTCGATTTGGTTGGTTCGAGTCATTGAAATCAGGTGCATTTACCTATCATGAACTTGCTGCTCAACCAGGGGCAATCCGTGCAATTGTCAAGGATGTTACAAATGACAAACGTCCAGATATCATTGTCGTTATGGCGCAAGCGCGAGAGGTTGTTCGCATCTATGAAAACAATGGCAAGGGGCGCTTTTCTTCACATGATGTGATTGAGTCCCCTCCAAGTTTTGGTAGTTCGTCGGTATCACTAGCAGACGTTGATGGGGACAGGGTAGATGAGATTCTTCTTACGACAGGCGATAATGGTGACTACCAATCACCGCCATACAAGCCCTACCATGGCGTATATGTCTATAAGAGATCAAAGCCACTGGTCTATGCGTTAGCAACGTTTGATCCTTTCGATGGAGCATACGGTGCCATTGCTCGTGATTTTGATCGAAACGGGAAAATGGATCTGCTCTCGTTCAGCTATTTTCCAAATCTCCACGGACAAGACATAGACCTGGTCCGTATCAGTCACGATAACATCAAGAATGACCAAGGTGTCTGGTCTGTAGGCGATGCGCAAAGTGGCCGCTGGTTAGTTTCCGATGCAGCAGATGTAGACGGAGATGGTGATGTTGATGTAATCCTTGGTAATGTCTCGATTGGCCCGGGCGCAGTGACCGACAAGCAGGCAGAGATCTGGATGAGTTCTGGCTATAGCGCGTTGTTCCTGAGAAATACCAACAGGTAGTCTTAGTAGTATAACGTGCGATGATAGACTCGATCGCCTTGTGAGCAAGTAATCAATACAAGCCCCCTAACATGTTCTGGGATCGTTACTGTGGCCGTGCCCGATTGTAGCGATATAGTCGCGCCTATGTCTCGACCAAGCACATCGCTAACGAAGATGGCATTAGCTGTTGCTGTGATAACGCGTCCTAGTATCGAGAACGGCGATGTATGGGGATTGAACAAACGTGGATTACCACCAGCAACGCATAGGCTATCGAGCGTTACTCTTCCATGTTTTCTGCGGATTGATACCGATGCATTTGTGATCGTTACACTGTCGATCGCTATTTGAGTAGCGACTGAATCTGCGAGCATCACAACAGCAGCTTCTCGACGAAATGTTGATAGTGATCCCGCGCTTATCGAGAATGGAATACGCACATGTGATCGAACATTTTGTAGACGATGCGACCTCAACGGGTGGAGCATTGCAGAATATGTGGATACGTGTATTGTGCCCACGAGATCTCGTTTATATGCAGCAGTGAGCTCGGCACGCAAGAACAGGTCTACTGTGTCCCCAGGATGCGCTCGCAGGAAATCGGCTTCTACAAGAAGTGTTTGCGCTTCAATTCGAGGCCGAATGCGCACACTGTCGCGCGTTATGCAACCAGCAGCAGAGACAAACTCTGCTGCAAACCACTGCGGACCCGTGATTGGCTGGGTCTCGACGTCGCGAGAATTATACGTGGCACCTTTAAGCCCCTGCGATAACCAGCGTACCGTACCATCACCAAATGCACGAATGGTTGTTGACTGTCCGTATTCCACGATGCTATCACCGGCAATGAGCGTAAAGCGTGATGCCTTTCGCGATGGCAGTTGTCTGTAGAGCCTCTCTCTTGTTAAGATCGTGCCGACTCCGCCGGAGAGATTACCTCGTTGTCCTACTGCGGTGCCACCTTGAATGATCTCGCCAGCCTCTCCCCCACGTATGTAGGGTGGTTGCGTGAATGTAGTGCCTGAAGCTGTTAACACAATGCCTCCGGCACCACCCCCACCGGGACCAGAAAGTAGTGTATTCGATTCTACAGGGCCACCATGACCTCCGGCTACATTGATCGCAGCTTTTATCCTGGTACCAGTGCTGCTTATAGCAACACAGCCACCTGCACCCCCACCACCAGCTCCATCGGCATAGACACTGATTGCATCTTGTCCAGAAGCAATAATCGTGGTGGTGGCATCTGTGATAAGTGAGTCTGCAATAACAACTACGATTCCACCGCCACGTCCTCCATACGATCGTCCAAGATCATTTGTGTGTCCAGAGCCACCTCCAGATCCGAACACCATACGTGGTTGAAGGTATTGTGAGCCGGCCTGAGTGCCATCATGGATGTGTTCAAATGCGGTGGTCGATGCTCCTCCTGCTCCTCCTTTCATCATTCCAGAACCACCGGAGCCTCCCCCATTGCGTGATACACCAGCCAGACCTGCGTAGGTTGTATCGTGCGAAAGAAAGGTCTCTCCGTGCACTGATATTCGCGAGCCTAGATACCTACCCGACGTTGTAGTATCAGAAAACATCTGAAAGCCACCACAGAAGCCAGCATGTGAAGCATCGATAACAATACTTCGCAGGTCAAGTATGCTATCTCTCAAGATGATCACTCCACCGAATCTGCTATTCCACTGCGCACATTTGATTGTATCTCCTGCTTGCAGATCTATGCCACCCATGGGAACAACTGCTTGTAGGCAATTGGCGTCTTGAGTTAGTGACGTTAGATCATTATTGAGAAATACCTTTCCTTGGTGCACGCTATCAATGCGGCATAGCACAAGATCACCGATAGCTGTGTTTTCATTCTGCGATCGTGACTTCGAGGCATGTAGGAAGAGCATCTGTGCATTGTTTTCCCAATCGTGTATGGGTCTGTCAACGGTGATGATACTCTGGCATGTATCAATGGCTACTACCATGTATGAGCTACAGTATCTCGTCTGGCATTGAAGAGCGCATGCACTTGCCACGAGCGCAGCGTTGAATAGAAACAGCTTGATCATCGGAGTAGCCTCCAGCATTGATCTTGTGCATCGTACCAAAAACTGTAGACGATACCTGATACGAGCACGATGTCTTCCTGATTGGGCAACTGGAATCGCAGTTCTGCTGGAGTGGCCATCTCATCGTGCCGCAACGTCACCGGACCGTTATCGACAAGTATGTGCACCACTCGTCCAGACTGCACCGTACATTCAAGTCCACCGAGTTGTGCAACAGCACCTTGTGTTTCAATTCTCAGTACACCCGGACTGGACACATCTACGGTTGCAACAAAACCAGCAACTACTGCACTACCACCTGAAGGGGGCAAGCACAACTGATGGATTGAGGCTGTTCCAGTTATACATGCATCGTAAGTAGTTACGGTTGTAAGCATGTTGTGCTGAGTAAAAAACGGTGTTACGATCTGCCTTGGAAGCAACTCGCGTCTTCCGCCTAGCACGATATCACCGCCACATGCAACCAGAGACAAGGTAGAACCAGACCCAACGAAGCAGCCAGAGATTGTTGTGTACTGTCCTACAGACTGCGAGGCTGCTTCTCCGTATACTCCGATTGATGTTCCTGAGTGTTGTGAGCTTCTGCTTATCGCTCGGCCGAACAGTCCGAATGAAACTGTTTGCGTACCTCCTGAACCGGCTCGGACTGCCTGCCCCATAGCACCGGTAAGTGTATCACTGCTCAGAGCAGAGTTGGATGCTGCATATCCGATAACACCGGTTCGTGCTTGCACAAGAAGTGGCTCACTATTGAGTGATTGCGAGATACCAACTATTCCCGTTCCACTTGTGTTTGCACGTGAGGTTATCCCAATATGGTCTGTGCCAGCAGTAACAACCTCGATGCCTCGTTTCGGTGGGTTTGTGCCCCCAATGTCCAACGCGGTCCCAATTCCTGAATACAACGCGTTGTAGCGTATGCCAAGTCCGCCAACAATATCTATTCCTGTTTGCAGCGTTGAGCGTCCGCTGCCAAGTAATCCTCCGATCCGGATGCCTGTACCGGTGCCATTTGCCTGACTCGTGAGCAATAAGCCTGCATGATCAGAGCCATTGGGACCAATGTCGCGAATTGCAACTCCGGTGCTTTGCAGAGTATTCGTAAGTGCAACGTGGATCCCAGTACCTGAGTTCGTGGCGATTTGGCCAACTCGCATCTGTTCACGAGTAGTTGCTCCCACATCACTACCTATGCTCACGGGTCCTCTCAACCACGTGCCCCCTCGCGAGTCAACCTCAAGTGAGATGATCTGACCAAGGGGGCCGGTGGAGAGTCGGATTGGCATGCCTTCGGTGGATGCATTAACGATTGAAAGCGTCGTATTACTTGGATTCAACAATGTGGTTGTCGAAATCGTCTGAGCTCGGGTGGAAGAAACCGCACTCAAGACGCATACAACTGCAGTCAACGTTAGGTACATCATACAATGGCAACCAATGGGATGTTGTTTAGAATGGGGCTAGAAGGATCCATGCAATGCGATCTGCTGCGCCAAGTGGCACAGATGTTTCCACAGTAAACGTATCGGTGGCAGCATCGATGGCAGTTACCGAAGCGCTAATCGTAGTGCCAGCGGGATTCATCATGGACACCATCGGAATAACACTGCCACTGATATCGTATCCGGCTGGTATGTTGTGAATGTATTGTCCAACGGTTGGCGTGTAGAGTCCACGTGGAGTGTTGGACATGTTGGCCTTCCAGGATAGAACGCCTGCGGAAGTTGCATGGAGGACCATACCATCACTTGCTGGGGCTGCATCGGGAAGTGTATAGGTTACGTCTGCCGCCTGAGTTGTAGCCTTAAAGGCTGTGTAATTGGTTCCACTTGCTGATGGCTCTGCAAAGCGCAGCTCTGTTGCTGTCCCAGTATTCGAGAGCAAAACGTTGCGTGCGATGTCCAGGCCTGCGCGTGGAGTTGATGTGCCAATACCAATAAATCCTTGCGAAGCACCTGCGATACCGATAATGCGGATGGCCTCGGTAGCATTAGCAGCAATGACAAGATCTTGAGAGTTGCTCGTTCCGAGATATTGCTGGCTAGCACCTGTGCCGCCTGCTGCGATTGATGAGCCAGCTAAGCGCCAATCGTCATTAGACGTCCAGCCAAGCGTAGCGGTTGTTCCAGCGGCACTCTGCACAGTTAGTGATTGTCCAGCTGTTCCTATCGTAGCTGGTAGAACGATGCTATAGCCCGTAACACCGGCAGCTGGTAACGTGATTCCTACCGTTTCGGGTTGGGCATTACGCAGCTTGAGAGTACCTGTGGTTATGCTCTGCGCATTCATTGCAAGAGAGCCGCCGCATAAAACTGCGCATAGAAGAGCGCGTTGTAGCATCTTGTTCATGGTGTTATTCCGTAAAGTGGATGATGATTAGTGGTGGATGAGTTTCCACCGTAATGTTTCGCCTGGCATGAGAATCGCAGAAGTGCGAATTCTATAGGTAGCTGATGTACTGTCGAACCATGCACTTGCATGGATCAGGGACTCACGGCTAAAAACGGAGCATTCAAGTTGGGATGTCGCAATCCCACTATCGTTGATTGGCAGGCTGAATTCGTAGGACCTGCCATCTCCGTGAAATTCTCCCGCTGTATCAATCTGATTGGACATGATTGTGAGTGTTCGACCATCACGCTGCACACGAATGCCTCGAGTGCCACGCAGTTCGAGTGCACCGGCCATTTCATTGATCGAGGTAACAAGTCCGGTTGCCCGTGGGTCTAGCGAGGCGGCAACAAGTGCAAAGGCGGCTGTTTGTGCGAATGCTTGGGGCGTTACGTGATAGCGAAATGTTGGCTCTTGCACACCGACGAATTGAATGCTGATCCATGCGCTGCCAGTCTCGAGAAGTGCTCTTGGCAAGGGGCTAGCATTTCCAAGGGTAATGGTGGATACGCCACTCTTGATATTGATGGTAAGCATCTCTGTACCTAATTGTAAGCCCCCTATCGCCTGATCATACCAGCGCACCGTAACGTCGTAAAGACCATCACGCAAGTCTGGCGATTCTATCTGTAGCGGGATCGCAATGATTTGGGGCATCTGTGCTTGCGCGGTGTAGGCGGCCAAGCAGAGCAGGATTGTAAACAGTTTCATAGCACAGCAAGAAGTGGTTTCACTTCTCTGTGTCATGAATGCCTATAAACGTGACATTTTTCTCAAAAGAAAATATTCGCCGGTTGAAACGAGAAACGAGATCGATAGTCCACCGAGTTCTCGCTCAATCTCACCTTCCCAAAACTGACCTGTTACTTGAGGTATGAGAAAGGCTATCCATATTGCTAGACAGGTTGAGTTACCAACGAGGATACGGCCGACGAATCGATGCTGAATGCCAAATGCAGAGACGAGGCAGAGCATGGACGATACACCATATGCAACTATCCATAATGCCGCATCAATGTCGTTGAACTGCAATGACGCAAACCAAAGAAACATACAGGCAAGTGCAGCATACACCAGCCGTAGGGCCGAAATGGCACGAGATGTCATAACAACTGCTGGTCGAGACTGTCGCGGAAAAAACTACGGTGACGTTCAAATACCCCTATCATCACCTGATGAGCTTTGCCTAATGGACTATTTGTTCGTTTAGCTTCGCGCGTATTCATTGTAAGTTGGCTCGCAATGCTACTTCTAATCCATCGGTACTCTTCAAGGGAAACAGTGTATTCGTTGAGCAGCTTGATAATGTACTCGGTACGTGAGCTCTGAGCAGTTATTGGTGCTAATGAATCTGCTGAGTCAACGATACGAGCCATCATTTCCAATTGATCAAGTCGTAACAGTCCGTCTGATGGAGCCTCAAAGTGCGACTTGTTCACGATGCGCTGGGTTGGCGTATTCGTTGAGTCGGTACCAATGTTAACAGCTACCCGGGCCTCTTGAATGAAAAGGATGGTTTGTGTTCCCAGATACAACAGGCAGCAAAGGCCGACTAGCAGAAATATCAACCATGCCACTCTTCCGGGCAACAATGTATACCGGCCTACCTTCATACTGGATGCTGTGATTTTTCATCAAACAGCGCTTCGACGAATGCCTCTGTGTTGAACACCTGCAAATCATCGATCTTTTCACCAACTCCGATATATCTTACGGGGATGCTCATTGCATCAGCGATTGCAAGTACCGCACCGCCCTTGGCAGTTCCGTCGAGCTTGGTAAGCACTATGCCCGTAATCGGAGCAACTTTTGTGAATTCGCGTGCCTGCTGCAAAGCATTTTGACCTGTGGTAGCATCCAAGGCTAAGAATACATCGTGTGGTGCTGTAGGATGAATCTTCTTCATAACTCGACTGATTTTTTCCAATTCCTTCATCAGTCCTTGCTTATTGTGTAATCGGCCCGCTGTGTCGATTATGACCACGTCTGTACCGCGTGCTTTGGCAGACTGTAACGTATCGTAGGCTACCGCCGCTGGATCAGCCCCATGCTGTTGTTGAACAATATCTACACCTGCGCGCTGAGCCCATACCTCTAATTGTTCGTTGGCGGCTGCACGAAAAGTATCCGCAGCGCCAATAAGAACCATCTTGCCTGCACGCTTGTAGTTATGTGCAAGCTTTCCGATCGTAGTGGTCTTGCCAACTCCATTAACTCCAATCAGCATGATGACATGGGGCTTGTCGGCCTCATCAATACGAAAAGACGTATCGTTTGCAGCCGAAGGCGAGCTGGCAATGAGGTCTGCAATTTCATCCTTGAGTATATCAATGATGACTTCAGAATCTGTTACACGGTCTTCACGAACCCGCTCTTTGAGTCGGGCTATGATCTTCTCGCTGGTGGTTACGCCCACATCGGAAGTAATGAGAATTTCCTCGATATCGCGCAGCAGGGCATCGTCTATCGTGCGACCGCTTAGCAAACTGCGGAGCCTGCCTACAAATGAGTCCCTCGTCTTTGCCAGACCCTCTTTGAGTCGGTCAAACGACAGTGCGTCTGCTACGTCCGTGAATTTCTGCTTTATTTTATCGAGCAAGCCCATGCAATCTCTTTCCGTATACCAACAAAGATAGAGCCATTAGAGCACAAGACATGTAGAGTGGCCCTACTACGAACAATGATGTGCTATCAAAGAGCATGGATAGCGCGCCAGTCAGAGCAATTGCGGTAACAGCAAGTTTACCGGTCATCATCGAGGGCAATACAAGATCGTTTTTGCTCTTCAGCCACTGAGCACCTAGTAGAATCACTAGATCGCGTGAGAGTACAACTGATACATACCACAGGGGTAATCGGCCCTTGATAAGCAATATGGCGACAATTGCTCCTACTAGTATCTTATCGGCTAGCGGATCGATAATCATGCCCCATTCACTCACTGTATGTGTGCGGCGAGCAACAAATCCATCCAACCAATCAGTCCATGCAGCTACAATGCATAACCAAAAGGCAATTGTGAAGTGATCGCTGAGTAGGCACATGACAACGGGAATTGTCATTAGGCCACGGAGCGCAGAAATTGCATTCGAAGCTGTGTAGAGTTTATCTAGTGGTTGCATACCGTGCGCGAATGAGTGAGATACCAAAGATGAGGAATGATGTCGTGAGCCCAACAAATATTGGTTCTCCATGTTGAGTGGCCAGAGATACTATTGCTGCCGCCGCGGGAGCGATCAACTGTGGCACAATCATGCCATTGAGAATCGTCGAGTGCCTTGTGAAGGAAACAATTAACGGTATCAGGAGTGCAGAAACTGCGATCGATCCTGAATAGAAAATGATATCAATGATACTCGGCACAACGTAGCCTATACATCCACCAATAAGCACTACTGCTAGCAGGGCTGCACGGTACCGATGGAGCTCATGATACTTGCTGCCTAGCGATGGTATTGTGTCACGCACCAGCATCATTGCGCTTGATAGCGCATATCCATCGAGGGTAGACATAACTGCAGCTAGAAGCGATGCTATGAAGAGACCGTATGAAACTGGAGGTAGAATTGCAGACGCAAAAGCAAGGTACGATTCTGTTGGTTGGATGTTTGGAGCATACGCAACGATGTAGAGTCCTGCAAGAAGTTGCAGTGAATCAAAACCCATCCAAAATGCAACGCTGAGTGCCAATCCCCTACGCGCAGTTCGCTCGTCGGATGCGGCTACGGTACGTACATAGAAGTTTGGATCAATGAACGTTTGCAAGGCAATAAACATCCAGCCGATAACACCTGTCCATCCGATTGCACCCGGCATCGCGATAGCCTGCTCTGGAAGGGCCTGCCACATCTGTATGGGGTTGCCATAGTGCCACATCGCCGAGGCTACAAGAACAATCATTCCGGCGTACATGAGAACGAACTGGACTACGTTTGCGTACACATCACTGCGCAAGCCTTTATCAAGGATGTACGCTATCGAAACAAGCGTACCAAGTGCTATTCCCCACAACGTTGAAACACCTAAGATTTGTGATACGAGCAAACCAATCATTAACTGGTAGCTCGCGGGTGTAGAAATAACGAGCAGCATGATGGAAGCACAGGTTCGTCCGTGCCTACCGTATGCGATACCAAACTGCTCTGGGATTGTTAATGCCGCCGACGTGTGTACACGTTTCGAGAGTGCAGCAGCATAGGCTATAGCGATAACGTAGTATGGTAGACCGAAACAGAGAATGAATCCCATGCCATATCGTACAATGAACTCACCAGAGGCCAGAACTGCACCATACCACGTAGCCACAAGAGACGCCACAAAGAATGGGGTTGTGAGCTTTCGTCCAGCAAGCAGGTAATCTGACACTCCACCATGAGCCCCTTTTCGAGCTGCAACAAAGACTGCTATCAACGAGCCAATGATGACTGCAAGATCAGGTAGTGTAAGCATGCTAAGCACTTGCAGGCAGGATGTTTGACAGGAAACTCAACCTGTGCTCAGTACAAGCTCCATGTTGGATGATAGCAGCACGATGCCGTGCCGTACCGTAGCCTTTGTGCACGTCAAAACCATAGTTCGGATACGTCTCGTGCACACGATGCTTCATCAGATGGTCTCGTGTGGTTTTTGCAAGAATTGATGCTGCAGCAATGCTCGGTGAGATGCCGTCACCTCGAATGATCGTTGTATGGGGCTGCTCATGTCGGGCGAATCGATTACCATCAACCAAGAGGTGTACAGATTCTACGTTACCAACATTACAAATACATTCGTTGATGGCCAGGTGCATCGCCTCGAATGTTGCCTGTAGAATGTTGATAGTATCGATACGCTGAGCGTCGATAATGCCTACAGCCCACGATACTGCACTATTTAGGATCTGGCCTTTCAGGCGCTCTCGCTGATTCGGCGACAATTTCTTAGAGTCATTAAGACCCATAGGTATGCCATCCTGATGCAGGATAACTGCGGCTGCAACGACCGGACCGGCAAGTGCGCCACGACCTGCTTCGTCTACACCGATCGGTGAGACGGATTGTTCCCATAATGGCTTCTCGTAGTCCAGCGTCATGACGCTGGCAAACTACTGCTCGCTGATGAGTTGAAGAAACTCTGAGCGCAATGTTGTGTTTCTCGCTAGTTCTCCACGCATAACCGATGTAATCATAGAACTGGAGTCGTGCGCCTCAACACCTCGTGCTATCATGCAGTAATGCTTGGAATCGATCACAACACCCACCGCAACTGGATCGAGAATTTCCACGAGAAAATCTGCGATTTGCTCACCCAATTCCTCCTGGATCTGCCCTCTTCTTGAGAACCACTCCACGATGCGTGTGAACTTTGATAAACCAATGACTTTTTCCCTAGGAATGTAGCCTATCGAGCATACTCCGCTGATTGGTTGCCAGTGATGCGAGCATACGCTCATCACTTTGATCCCCTTGGAGATAACGATCTCTCCCACGTCTCGTCTGTTAGGAAACACGGTGATTTTCGGTGCTGCTGAGTACCTGCCTGCAAAGAGCTCATTCACCCACATGCGAGCCAACCGAAATGGAGTGTCGGTGCTGTTCGGGTCATTGCGGTCGATGCGCATGAGATCAAAAATCTCGGAAAACTTGGTTTCTACAGCAAGGATCATATGCTCCCTTTCTTCATCGGAAAGGGGCATGTTACCGTTGGCATCAAAGAGCTTACTTCCCTCTTTGCTTTGCGTAGGATACAAGTTGCCAGCCTGGAGCAGCTGGCGCTCCAGCTCTGCGTCATCGAGGTCTACAAGCGAATGGAATCGTGCGTTCGGACTCATACGGCCTCGTGAAGGTTGTATGCATGAGTAGACGGGTATCGCGGCACGGAGACGGGCGCGCCGAAGTAATCGGCAAAATTGTGTTCAGACTCAAACACGCGTATGCAGTGGAGCTCACCACTCGGCAAGCGGTTTTCCAGCTGTTGCCAAAAAACGACACACAAGTTTTCGACTGTTGGGATGATGCCACGGAGGAAATCGACGTCAAAGTTGAGGTGTTTGTGGTCGACTTTATCGAGTATGACCTCCTCGAGCAAAGCCTTGAGCTTCTTGAGATCAATGACGTAGCCCGTTTCAGGATCAGGAAGCCCCTTAACGGTAACCTCTACTACGTAGTTGTGGCCATGACCCCAAAAATTGTTGCATTTGTCAAATACGGCTTCGTTGCGATCGTCTGAAAATGTGGGGTTGTAGAGCCTGTGTGCGGCCGAAAAGTGCGTCTTACGCGTTACGAAGATCATGATGTGTTTGCCGTTAGTGGTGCAGATGGTGTTAACAAACTAGGTCCCATGAGGGTTCCTGGAGGACGATACTACGCCCTGGATGTTGGATATTTGCAGGTGAAGAAAAAGCAACATACAAGTATTAAGCTGTTTTCAGCGCTCTCGACGATCATTGTCGGCTTGCTATTGATGGCTATGAAAGTCTCGGCTGGCACAGGCGCAGTCGAGGCTGTTTGGCCCGTGGCACGTCCAGCGCATATGTACATCGAGGGTACCATGAACGTCCAGACGCCCTCGACTGGATTCGATCAAAGCGTCTCGTTTACGGCCGTGGTGCGCACAGATACGGTAGTATTCACCGCTATGGGGCCAATTGGAATCGTGGTTGCCCGCGTGTATGCTCAACCAGATTCTTTTCTCGTTGTTAACTACTTGCAACAAACGGCTTTTGATGGCGATCCTCGTTCTGCTCGAGTAAACGATCTATTGCCAATTCCAATCGGACTTAATGATATTCTGTCGATCGTTCGCTGCATGCCGCCAGGGATGCCGAAGGATTACACAATTGAGTCTAAACGAGATGACGGAGCCTCGCTTTACATGCGTAAGGATACCAGCATGGTTGAGTACGCACTTATCGATAGCATACAACGAGTAATCCGTCAGTTTCAACGAAAACGGGCTGACGGATCACCAATATTGAATGTTCAGTACGGTGATATCAAGCCAATTGATGGTAACGCGAATGTTCCTCATGTAATACGCATTCGTGTGAACGATGGTGAACATGACGTAAAGCTGGAATACGATGAGGTAACAACAGTACTTCCGAAAAATGCTTCTTCGAAGCTACAAGTGCCACGGTCATTCACACGAACATCGCTCAGATAACTACGATAGGTCAGTTGCATCAGCTCTTGCTGTTTTGCCTGCTTGCGGTGGCTCCTGTTGACGTCTTGTCTGCTAGCCTAGCAGACAGTGTGAAGATTGCTGACCGTTCAGAGTCTGGAACGGTTGACACAATCGTAACATTTAACGCAAAGGATACGGCTCATTTTCGGTCTGCTCGGCGATTCCTGCGGTTACGAGGTGCCTCAAACGTTTCGTTTAAGAGTCAACAGATTGCCGCAGAGGAAATCATTCTGAACTTCGACAACAGTACCATGAAGGCGTCGGGTATGCAGGATAAGTCCGGACGCCTCGTCGGATTTCCTGTTCTCAAAGACAATGGGGAGGAATACGCTGGTAAATTGATGGAGTACAACTTTGTCACTGGCAAGGGGCGAGTAGAGTACGGAGAAACGAATGTAGAAGGTGGCTATTACTACGGCTCTGCTATAAAGCGCATTGATGAACGCACGGCCTACATTGAAGATGGTTGTTTTACCACCTGTGATGCGCCACATCCTCATTTTTACTTCACGTCGCCTAGGATGAAAGTTGTATCAGATGACAAGATATTTCTTGATCCTCTCCTTATGTACGTAGACGACGTGCCGGTGTTCGCACTGCCCTTTGGTGTGTTTTTCTCCCTGGAACGTGGACGCAGATCGGGTCTGATCATGCCCTCCCCTCTTGTAACAAGCGACCGAGGTGTGGTCCTACAGAATCTTGGGTATTACTTTGCCATAGACGATTACATGGATGCAGAGGTAACAGCAGATGTAACCTCGAAAGGTGGCTTTACGCTCTATGGTCGAGGCCAATACGTGGTTGGATCAAATCTGCGTGGTAATGCCGAGTTGCGCTTTGGATACACACGGTTTAATGTTCTCGATCCGTTTGCCATGAATATCGGTGTACAAGCAGCCCACGCACAGCAGTTGCGCCCGGGGGAGTCTGTTGTTGCGGATGTTTTATACACAACGCAGAAACTGTTTCAAAATACATCCTTCAACCCTACCGACCGGCTGCGTCAAAATGCGCGAAGTAACATTTCCTATCAGCGTACATTCTACAATGGCATGACGCTCAATACAGGTTACACGCGTGATCAAAACATGCTAACGGGCGCAGTCTCGCAGAGCCCATCCATCAATTTTGCTATACCGCAGTTGCAACCATTCAAAGGAATTGCAGAGCCGGGATCATGGATCAGTGATATTCAATTCTCGTATCGTGCAACAGGACGTTACAATCACTCAACGTTCCGATCAGCCGATACGGGAGCATTTACAATCACGGAGTCTTCTGCAATCGAGCATAGGCCAACGCTGCTGGTAACACCTCGATTGGGCAACGTCCAGGTATCGCCGTCGTTATCGTTTTCAGAGAATTGGTATTTCCAGAGGTTTTCGCAGTCTGTTAACCCAGCCGACTCAATACTTGTGACGTCGAAAGAGACTGGATTCTTTCGTGAGTACACGTATGGTGTGGGTGTAACTGCTAGCACATTTCTCTATGGTATGGCAAAGCCAGATATTCTGGGGTGGAAAGCCATACGACATACGTTTCAGCCTGCGATTGGATTTCAATACATTCCTGACCAATCAGATCCTACGTTGGGTTTTTATGGGCGATATATCAGCCCCATCACAGGACAGCAAGTCCAGTATGGCCGATTTGGCCCAGGTGGTCAACTTGCCTCGCAACGAACACAAGCGCTTATCACAGGCTCATTTCTCAATCGCGTAGCAATCAAGGTGAATCGAGGCGACAGCCTAGATAAGCCCATTGATTTATTTACGCTTACAGCATCCACCTCGTACAATTTAGCAGCTGATTCGCTACGCCTGAGTCCGATCTCATTTAACCTCCGCACACCTGCATTGGACGAGTTCGACTTCAATGTGAATGGAGTTTTTTCAACATACGACCAGGTTCGAGCCATCGACCCAGCTACAGGTCTCGCGCAATGGCGCGATGTTGACAACAGCATGCTATCTGCTGGCAAGGGGCTTGCACGACTGACGAACATCAACGTACAGTTTGGAACCCGATTCTCGGGTAGTAGCTCTAGTGCGTCAACGACCGCGCCACCAGGCGACTCAGCGCGAAGCTCGATGAAGGAGCTTGAAGAACGCTTTGGCGAGCGCCTTAATACGTCTGCTAGACAGCACGATATATTTGGCGACAATACCCCGGGATGGTCCGATTTCGATATGCCATGGAACTTGTCAGCAAACGTTCTGTACAGCTTGCAACAACCCAATCCAGATCTCGTTAGTCAGTCATTGTATGTCACATTCCGTGGATCGGTAGCACTTACCTCGACGATGCGAATGAGTCTTACGGGCAGCTATGACGTGATGAATCAGGAAATGATCAACCCAATCATTGACATTCAAAAGCAGATCCATTGCTGGTACCTCTCGCTCAATTGGGTGCCAACTGGATTCAATCGAGGTTTCTTTCTCAGGTTTGGTGCAAATGCACAACAACTTCGTGATTTGGTCATCCCTAAGCAGTCTACCCCATTATATCGGTAGTGATACTGCGTATTTTCGTAGCCTATGTGTGGAATCGTCGGATACATCGGAACCCAACAAGCAGCGCCACTAATCGTTAGCGGCCTCAAGCGTCTTGAATATCGCGGATACGACTCTACAGGAGTATGCGTACTCTCCGACGATGCCATGCGCATCGAAAAACGAGCTGGACGCGTCAAGGACCTCGAGAATATCGTTGATATTGCTTCCATTCACGGTAGTGTTGGCGTTGGCCACACGCGATGGGCAACGCACGGTGTGCCGAACGATGCAAATGCTCATCCGCACACAGATCAGGATGGCGGCATTGCTCTTGTTCACAACGGCATCATTGAGAATTATCTCACCATCAAGAAGAAGCTCGAAAGCGCCGGATACAGTTTTCGCTCGGATACGGATTCAGAGGTTTTAGCGGTCTTCATAGGCATGCTTTACAAGACTCTCGGAGATCTCGAGCTTGCTGTACGCACCGCTTTGACTGAAGTAGAAGGTACGTTCGGGATCGTTGTCGTGAGTGTGCACGAGCCAGACATGATTATCGCAGCTCGCCGCGGTAGCCCCCTCATTCTTGGAATTGGGAATGGCGAGTACCTCGTTGCTTCAGATGCATCTGCAGTTATCTCACACACGCGTCAGGTTGTCTATCTCCAAGAGAACGAAATGGCAATTCTCACGCGTGATGGATTCTCAACAAAGACGATTGAGAATGTCGACACCCGCAGTGTAGTTGAAGAGATTGCCTTTGAACTTGAACAAATAGAGCGCGGTGGGTTTGATCACTTCATGCTGAAGGAGATCTACGAACAGCCGATAACGTTTCGTGATGGATTTCGAGGCCGATTGAACATCGAGGAAGGTTCGGTACGTCTCGGTGGGTTAGGGCCAGTCGTTGATCAACTCCGCCAGGCTAAGCGAATCATTATAACAGCTTGCGGCACTTCGTGGCATGCTGCACTGGTTGGCGAGTATTTGATTGAGCAGCTTGCACGGGTGCCTGTAGAGGTTGAGTACGCAAGTGAGTTTCGTTACCGAAACCCGATCATTCATCATGATGATGTCGTTATTGCAATCTCACAAAGTGGTGAAACAGCAGATACGCTGGCAGCCATACGCGAGGCAAAGCTCAAAGGGGCTACTGTCATTGGTATGGTCAATGTTGTCGGTAGCACAATTGCACGCGAAACAGATGCGGGCGTGTATCTGCACGCTGGACCAGAAATTGGTGTTGCCTCGACAAAGGCATTTACATCCCAGCTATGTGTTCTTACCCAGTTTGCTTTGTTTCTCGGGCGCATGAAGGCTGTTTCAGCACAGCAAGGTAAAGATCTTGCGGACGCTCTCGAACAGATTCCAGAACAGATTACACGTATTCTCGATAACGCCGAGCCGATCAAAAAGATTGCACATGAATACGCGCAGGCGAGCAACTTCCTGTACCTTGGCCGTGGCTATAACTTCCCTGCTGCTCTCGAAGGTGCTTTGAAGCTCAAGGAAATCTCGTATATCCACGCCGAAGGTTATCCGGCTGCTGAGATGAAACACGGTCCGATAGCGCTTATTGATGAAAACATGCCGGTAGTTTTCATCGCACCGAAAGATGAGATTTACGACAAGATTGTATCAAACATCGAAGAAGTACGCGCCCGCAACGGACGTGTGATTGCAATCGCCGATGATGATGATGAGCATATTGCTCGTGTTGCTAATCACGTTATTCGTGTTCCACGAACAATTCCAATGCTTACACCTATCCTGGCTTCTATTCCGCTGCAATTGTTGGCCTATTACATAGCGTTGGAACGTGGCTGTAATGTTGATATGCCGCGCAACTTGGCAAAGAGCGTAACTGTAGAATAGCATGCAATGCAGTGATTCTCATCGATTCTCCAGTACCTTGTACCTCGTACCTCGTAACCAGTAATCTGTAACCAGTCATCAGTAATCCAGTTTGTAAGTCCCTCAACCTATGTCTTCGGCTGAAAAACTCCTTGCTGATCTTCGTGCAGGCTCTCGCAGAGCCCTGTCGAAATGTTTATCTGTGCTCGAGAGTACAACGGCGCAGGACCGGGAATTAGCATATGAGCTGCTGGCGCTTTGTAAGCCTCATGGAAACACCTGGCGCATTGGCGTAACTGGTCCACCAGGAGTTGGAAAGAGTTCGTTTCTCGAAGAGTTTGGACAGATTCTATTGCGCCAGGGTCGCACCGTTGCAGTGCTCGCCGTCGATCCGTCGAGCACAAAGACAGGTGGAAGCATACTTGGCGATAAGGTGCGAATGCCGCAGCTATCGCTAGAAGACCGAGCTTTTGTGCGTCCCTCCCCATCCAGAGCCTGCCTTGGCGGCATAACACCAACTACACGAGACGCAATCATTCTGTGTGAAGAAGCCAGCTACGATACCATTCTCATTGAGACAGTGGGTGTGGGACAAAGCGAGATCGAAGTAGCATCTATGGTTGACATGTTCCTGCTGCTTGCTCTACCTACGGCAGGTGATGAAGTTCAGGGCATCAAGCGCGGTATTATGGAAATGGCTCATGCGATTCTCGTAACAAAATCGGATTTGGATGAAGGGGCGAGCAATCGCGCACAAGCCATACTGCGTAGCGCCATGCAATTCATGCTTCCCCCCACTGAGCAGTGGAGTGTTAGGATTCAAGCGGTAAGTGTGATAAAGCAGTACGGGCTTGAAGAGACTGCAAAATTGGTGCGGAGTTTCTTTGACGAATCGCGGTCAAAGCTGCGCGAAAGTATTCGCTCGGAACAACGACAACAGTGGTTTGATATGGCCTTGCACCATGAACTTTTCGATATGCTTGTTTCACAGGCACGTGCTACGACATTGCTCGCGGATTTGAGGTCCAAGGCCATTATTGGTACCCTTCCACCAACTGTAGCTGTTCATCGTCTGCTTTCCCATTTACAACTTTCCATCACGGAGCAGACATGAGATTCCCAACGGTCGCCTTTCAGGAGCAGCTTGTCCAACAAGGCATTGATGCTTGGATGATATATGACATGCGTGGTAGCAACGATCTAGCTTGGCACATGCTTGATGTGCCACCAGATGCGCACTGCACTCGGCGTTGGGCTGTGATTGTCCCAGCACAGGGGCGTCCGGTGAAAGTCGTTCATCGAATGGAGCAAGATCCTCTGCGTCACATCGAAATTGATTCTGTTCTTTATCATACTCGGCAATCTTGGATAGAGGCATTAGAACATGCTACGAAGGGCTACTCAACGATTGCCATGGAGTATTCACCCATGGGAGCTATTCCTGTTGTAAGCAAAGTGGATGCAGGGATTGTTGAGTTAATGCAGTCGATGGGCAAGTCTGTCGTCTCGTCGGCCGATATGCTTCAGTCGTTCACATCAGTGCTCTCACAGGAACAGATAGCTGGCGCGATTCTCACAGCAGGTCATCTTCGTGAGACGGTTATGGATGCATTCGCATTTATTGCCGAGTGCATTCAGGATCAAGGCAGTGTTACAGAGTTCGCGGTGCAACAGTTTATTCTTCATGAGTTTGCGAGGAAGCATCTTGTTACCAACTCTGCTCCGATTGTTGCCATTGGACCGAATGCTGCATCGCCACACTATGCCCCTTCTCTTCTTACTACCGATGTGATAACAAATGATTGTGTGGTCCTCATAGATGCATGGTGCAAGCATAACTCGCCAGGAGCTGTGTTCGCAGATATTACATGGGTTGGATATACTGGTCAGACAGTGCCACATGATGTAGAATCGAGTTTCGGAATCATTTGTAGAGGACGCGACGCTGCGGTTGAACTCATTCGTGATCGATGTGCACACGCCAAGCCGGTTTTTGGTTGGGAAGTAGACAGGGTCTGCAGGGACGTTATCGAATCTTCTGGAATGGGTGATGCGTTTATTCATCGCACAGGACATAACATTACCACCGAGGTTCATGGCCCAGGAGCGAACATGGATGATTTTGAAACACATGATACTCGCAGGATTCTATCTGGCACCTCATTTTCCATTGAGCCCGGAGTGTACATTCCAGATGTGCTTGGGCTACGGACAGAGATTGACATAATTATTGATCATGATGGGAAGCCATTGATACCTACTGAGCCAATTCAGCAGCATGTTCTGCCACTGCTTTCAGACGGCTGGCGGGTATGATAAGACGTGTATTTGTCTGTCTCGCTGCTGTGGTTTCAGTTCTGCATGCTACAGCACAGCAAGCAGACCGAGAACAATTGAGGATGGCTCAGGCGTATGAGCGCTCAGGTGATACACGCAATGCTGCAAGACTGTATCAAGAGCTCTATGCCGGCTCGCCTCAAACTGAAGCATACTTCGATGGCGTTGTCAGAACATTACAAGCGCTTGACCAAGTACCAAGTCTCTATCCCATCGTTGTTAGCCATGCCCAGCGCACGAACGTAGTGTCGGTATATATGCTAGCCGGCACCTTAGCTGCCAAGCTTGGAAAGTCGGATGAGAGAGATAGTCACTGGAAAAAGGTACGTGAAATCAGTGGTAATGAAGAATCTACGCTTGTTGCGCTTGGTAGAGCGCAGACGCAGGTATTCCTCTTTACGGAAGCGTTGCAAACCTACATGGATGCAAGAGCGCAGAATGGATCCCCCACTGCCTATAGCGATGAGGTAGTTACCTGTCTTGTTGCTACGGGCAAGCAAGACATGGCAATACAGGAGATACTCAGCGACTATGAAGACGAGCTTGACTTGCCTCTTATCGTGCGAAAGCTAAGCGTTGTCCTAGCCAATGAAGGAACGGCGCCTCTGCTGGAGGCGCACCTTGTGGGTCTTGAGCAACATCCCGCAATTCTTCGACTTTCTCTGTGGTTCTACAGACTAACAAAATCATGGGATAAGGCACTTGCCATCGCAATCAAACTGGATAACAATTCAAAGCAACCAGGCTCGGAGATACTCGCTTATGCTGATGGTGCTCGTACAGATGATCAGTACGATATTGCGATTGAGGCATACAGAAAGGTTATGCTACGGACGAAGGATCAGCGTTTGCAAACGTCCGCTGCCTACGGAGCAGTGCGTGCTCTGGAACAAAAGCTTCGAGCATCGTCCGCCATGAGCGTAGATGATGCACGCTCTGTGGTTGCATCATACGACGACGTCATTCAGCGGTTTGGACAACATCCATTGGCTGCAGATGCACTATATCATTCTGCATTGATACTCGACGATGTGTTGCACGACATAGATGAATCGCAGCGCAGGCTGCTTCGTTTGACGAGTTTCTGGAAGGGGGCTTCTGTAACCCCTGACGCAGCGATGCGACTTGCAGATATTTACCTGTCCCAACGTTTGGATTCGGCTGCAAAGACGCAACTTCAATTGGTACGAGACTTGCGTAGCGGCGTCAATGAAAAGGCAGATGTAGCGCAGTTGCGTCTTGCAGACTTAGCCCTTTGGTCTGGCGATATCGATGTTGCCGCGACTATGTACTCTGATATCACGAGTAATCCCGGATCTATTGCCGCCAATGATGCATTGGATCGGATGCTGCTGCTGCAACTTCGAGAAGATGACTCTGCCGGTGTTGCCGTGATCATAAGAGCAGAGGAGCTGTTTGCTCGCAGAAGCTACAAGGCAGCAGCTGCTGAAATAGGTTCCAACGAAAGCGTTCTGCGCGATCAGGATCTCAAGGACCGTGGATCATTTCTTGCTGCCAAGGCGTGCGTTGCCATGAATGATACGCTCAAGGCTGAACCATTTCTCTTGGCGATTCTTCATCGCATGCCAGAGTCTATCTATGGTGACCAGGCTCTTTGGATGCTGGCGCAAGTGAGTGAGTACAAAAACGATCCCAAAGCAGCTATGCAGTACCTTGAGTCGCTGCTCGTATATTACCCCCGTTCGATACTCGCGCCTGATGCACGTGAAAGAATTCGCAAACTGCGTGGAGACGCATAGTGCGCTTAGCTTGCATCGATTTTATGAAATCCATCTCTCAGGAATGAAAGCATGTCTACAATGACCTTTGCCCAACTTCCCTATACACGCCCAAGCATTGATGATTTACGGTCTGCCTATTCGGACATTACGACCAAGCTCACAACTGCATCTCAAGCCCACGATGCCATCGCTGCAATCCGTGAATGGAACACGTCACGTATCGCTACCAGTACAATGGCCTCTTTGGCGGAAGTTAAGTTCACTCAAAATGTAGCATCGGACGAGGCGAAAGGTGAGAAACTATTCTTCGACGAGAATTGGCCGTCGATAGCTGAGCTCGATACAGACATGGCCAAATGCATTCTTGCATCGCCATATGCTGATGCGATTGCTGGTGCCTTTGGCGATTTGTTCCTGCTCAGGTTGAAGAACTCGACGCTCACATTCGAGCCGTCCATTAAAGAACTGCTGATTCAGGAGTCGGAGCTCAACACACGCTACAATGAACTCACGGCCTCTGCTAAGATTGAAGTCGGTGGTAATACGTATAACCTGAGTACAATTGGTAAACTCCTCATCGATCCGGATCGAGAAGTACGAAGAAGTGCAACCGCTGCCATGTATCAGTTTCTCTCAGATAACGCCGAGGAACTCGATGGCATTTATGATAAGCTTGTAAAGCTGAGAACAACGAAGGCTCATACACTCGGATACCCATCGTATACAGAGTTTCGTTACGTCGAGTTTGGTCGCGTTGATTACAATGCCGCCGATGTAGAGAATTTCCGTGCACAGGTCCGCCAATACGTTGTGCCCCTTGCCCAAGAGCTCCGGAATGCCCAGCAGCGTCGTCTCGGACTAGACAAGCTTACAGTTGCCGATGAAAAGCTGCAATTCCTCGACGGCAACCCAGTTGCCTCTGGAGACCACGATTGGATTGTTGAACGAGCAGCCAAAATGTACGAAGAGCTTAGTCCAGAAACGCACCAGTTCTTCTCTCTCATGCTTGATTCACAACTCATGGACCTCAAGAGCCGTGATAACAAAGCAACTGGTGGGTACTGCACCAGCTTCCCACAATATGGCCTTCCATTCATCTTTGCGAACTTCAATAAAACCACGCATGATATTGAAGTTCTTACACACGAGGCTGGTCATGCATTTCAAGCTTATCAAAGCCGCAATCAAATTGTACCTGAGTATTTCTGGCCAACTGCCGAGGCATGCGAGATACATTCGATGGGTATGGAGTTTTTAACATGGCCATGGATGGACCTCTTTTTTGGAGATCAGACGGAGAAATTCAAGTTCTATCACTTGCAGGGGGCTATCCTCTTTTTGCCATACGGATGTGCTGTTGACCACTTTCAGCATTGGATCTACGCAAATCCGGAGGCAACGCCTTCACAACGCCTTGCTGCTTGGAAGGACATGGAGCGCATGTACATGCCGTGGAGAACCACAGCCGATATTGCAGCCTACGACGAAGGGCGTCAATGGCAATTCCAGCGCCACATTTATGAGTCTCCATTCTATTACATCGACTATGCACTTGCACAAACGTGTGCGCTGCAGTACTGGAAGTGGTCAGAACTCGACCCGCAGGAGGCATTTGCTTCGTACCTGTCGATCTGTGGTATTGGTGGCTCTAAGCCATTTCTGGGGATCGTGGAGCATGGAAAGCTAACATCCCCATTTTCGGCCGGTTGCCTCAAGGATATTGTTGATTATTCCTATGAATGCCTCAAAACGCGTTATCCGGATCGCCTGTCATAATTGTGTTGTTGACGTTGCCTCTGGTTGTCAATGAGTTACGTAAGAATGTGTATTAGCAAAAATTGACTGTAAACAGGTTCGTTTTTGTGTAATTTGCGCGGTAAATTCGTTAACCACATTCTGTATCAATTTCAATGGCAACGTCCATGAAAAAGTTTACCATTTGGTCGGTAGCAGCACTTGCTTGCCTAACAGCAACATGTACACAGCTAGCCGCACAAACCAATCCTACACCGTACGATCTCAATCTTGGGACGTATACGATGACGCAGTGGCCGAATACCAGTCTTGCTGGAACATATCCGGCGAATATGGTTTTTCACATGACTGCGAACATTGATGATCGTGCTGAACAGGTTGCGATAGCAGACTACAACTGCGCGTACAACCTTACTAGTGGTGCCCGTATAACTGGCCAGGGTACGAGTGGATTCTCGTTTATAAACACCGGTACATTGGTGTGTAACTGCGCGTACACAGGTAGCGCCGTGCTTGCATTGAACACCACGAACCGAGCACAAATCAATGTGTCGTGGATTAATCAGGTGATTTTTTCGGGCACGCGCCCGTATGGTGTTCGACTACAATATCGTATCGGCCAGACCGGTGCTTGGTTGAATGTTATCCGTGCAGGTAACATTGTAGAATATATGGCCCCATTGGGTACGAGCGGCGCTGCTACAGCCCAGACCATTTCAACGCTATTGCCAACAGAGTGTGAGAACAAGCCACTCGTTCAGGTTCGTTGGGTATACTACCAGCGTCCGGTTTTTGCTAGCGGTTCACGCCCACAGATTCAGGTAGACGACATCACCTTGAGCTCAAGCCTGCAGGTTGGTACAGCAACAAAACTTGCGATTGAGAACATTACGCCAGCAACCCCATCGCAGAATACTGCGTTTTCTTTGCGTGTTCGATCCGTTGATGCTCTCGGTGCTGCTAAGAATGTAACATCAGCTACAACTGTTCAAATTCAGGTGAACGCTGGAGTTGGCTTTGTTTCCGGCACGCTAACGGGTACAATCCCTGCTGGTAGCAACTTCGTTGATCTAACAGGCGTTGTCTATAGCGCGGCAGAAACAGGCGTAGTTCTTCGTGCAGTCTCGATTGGTGGACAAGTTCTTACACAAGGTCTTAGCGCTCCACTAACGTTTCAAGCACCTGCCGCATACGCTACGATCACTGGTGCCACCCAGTTCGGATATGCGGGTGTCCCTCTGAATACCTTCACCGTTACTGTCTACAGGGCAGATAACACAATTGATGCCAATTATGCTTCGGTTGTTTCGGTAACGCTTCTCAGCGGCCCCGGTGTTGTTTCTGGAACATCATCTATCACAGCAATAAATGGTATTGCTGCGTTCGATAATGTTAGCGTTAGCGCACCTGGTACCTATCAACTTCAGGTCAATATTCCAGGTTTAGGCAGCCAGCTGCTGCCGTTTACAACGGCGAATGCAACACCGACGATGAATACCGACGTTGTTCCACAGTACATTGTATCTGCACTGTCAGGTGGAACATGTAACACAGTTACTGGTGCATTTGCGCTTCCTGCATTTGCACGTGTTACCTTTACCAATCTTACACCAAACACTACGTATCGTGTTAACACTGGTCTTGCTACAGACCAGGTTCTCACATCTACTGGTGGTGGATTCAACATCCACTATAATGCGAATGACAACACCTACTTCTATGCTGCAGGTAAGTCATTAACAACAGCTGGTGAGTATTCGCAGTTCTCTACCCTACCGGGCGAAACGTCGAAGTCGATTTGGGTTAACCTGGTAACTTCAACAAACGTGGCCTTCCGTGAAGGTAATACGATCTTCTGGCGTGTAGCACTGGGCGACAATAACGGGAACCTCATCAGCCGTTATCAGCTTGCTAACACATCAACAGTTATCCGCACTGGCACGGCTGCAAACCAAGCAACTGGTATTGTCGACAATGCATCACAACTAACTGCAAAGAACTACGTTCTTCTGTATGACAATACATCGGGTGCTGGGCGTCCGATATCTGTTGCTCTCGTTCAGGCTCAAGGTACAACGATCACGACGCAGACGGAGTCTTGGTACGGTTCACGTCAAAACGTAGCAGGATCATGGGCTACATTGATTCCGAATTCACTTCTAACCGGCGTACGTCGCATTGAGGAACGTGATGCCCGTACGAATGCTATCGTTTACGCTACCACATCGAACGATGGTATTTGGAATGGAGTTCAAACCAATCCAAGTGATGTAGTTGCCTACCCGCGTGGTCCTGGTGGTTTCGCATCCCCAATCATTCTTCAGACTCCACGCATTACCGTAACTACGCCGCTCACGGGCGACACGCTTTGCGCAGGTCTGCCAGCATCGACAAGTTTCGTTGCTCGTGGTGTTAATAACGTAACTGTTGAGTTTTCTTCGAACAATGGTGCGTCATGGGAAGTTGTAGCTACGGCCCCGGCAACTGCTACATCTGCAAAGTGGACAGTTCCTGCAATTGAATTCGCTGGTGCATGTCGCATTCGCATTGTCGGCGTTGAACGTACAGATATTAGTGCAACAACGCAGGCATTCGCTGTCGCATCACAGGTTATCATGGCAACTGAGCCCGTTTCAAAGAATCTCTGTGTTGGCGATAACTACGATCTCATCGCACTCACATCTGGTGCCGTTCGTGCCTATCAATGGTACAAGGACGGCATTGCCATTCCAGGTGCTAACGGTCCAATGTTCCGCATTAACAATGCTCAGTATAATACCTCTGGTGTCTACAATTGTAACATCTGGGGCTTTGGTTCATGTGGTAACACGAGCACAAAGTATGCTCACATTCGCGTTGCGCGTCCTACACAAATCGTTAACCAAACACGCAACGCTCCAGGCTCAATCGGTGGAACAGTTCACCTCAATGTTGAAGCTGAATTCCCAGATGAAGTTCTTTCGTATCAATGGTACAAGGGGCAGGACGCCGTTGTAGACAATGGTCGTATTCAAGGTTCGAACTCGAGCCGTCTGACAATTGCGAACGTTCAGGCATCTGATGTAAGCAACGAGTACACATGTTTGGTTGTAGGTGTTTGCGGTTCTGCCACGACGAAGCCTGCACGCGTATTCACAACTGGTGTCTATGTCGAGTTTGCGTCAAATACAGTTGCTACATGTAATGGTTCCAAGGCAACTCTTGCTGGTAGAGCATATTCCAATCCTCCAGCTAGCAACATCGACGTGCGTTGGTGGTATAAGGGCTCTCCCCTGTCAGACGGTGGACGCTTCAGTGGTGCTTCAACTGAAACACTAACGATCGATCCTGTGACTCCAGAGGATATTGGCTCATACACACTACGCGCAACTGTTGGGTCTCTCAGTGATCAAGAAAATGTGCAGCTTGTTATCGCTTCAGCGCCAACAATCACAGCACAACCTCAGAGTGTTGATGCTTGTGCAGGATCATCGGTAAGCCTGAGCGTTACCGCAACTGGTCAAGGTAATTTGAGGTACTCATGGTCTAAGGATGGAAGTCCGATCCCAGGATCAAGTGGTTCTACGTTTACAATTGCCAACGCTAACCCTGCTTTGGCCGGTGCATACAGCGTAACAGTTTCTACGGATTGTGGCTCAGTCACTTCCTCAACAGCTACCGTTACCGTGCGTCCAGCAACAGAGATTACGCAGCAACCACCAGCAACACTTGCGGTGCAGGTTGGACAACCACTCACGATATCGCTTACAGCAACAGGTGCTGGTACGGTTCAGTATCAGTGGGTTAAGGATGGCGCTCAGATAGCTGGTGAAGTTGCACCGACATTTACAAAAGCTGCTTATGCTGCTGGCGATCAAGGTTCATACTGGTGCGTTGTGCGTTCTGAATGTGGCCAGGTCACCTCAGATACAACAAAGGTTACAACGCGTCCGGGTGTAGTTAGTGTTGATGACGAATCAGCAATCGCTGGCAATGTTCTCAGCTATATAACTCCACACCCTGCTCTTGGCGCGGCTAACTTCAATCTCACGATTGCACAGCCTTCACGCGTTATCGTGCAGCTTGTAGACGCAACGGGATCAACAGTTGCAACAATTGCATCGATTAATCTTGCTCCTGGAGTGCATGCATTCGGATTTGATGCATCACAGTATGTTACTGGCGTATACCGCCTTGTAGCTCACGTAGGTTCGATTACACTGGTTCAGCCGGTGGCCATCGTGAAGTAAGTCCCCAAGTATCACGATGTAAGCTCTTTTCAAAAGGGGGTGTGCTTTGCATGCCCCTTTTTTTTCTACCGAATTCCCATCGCCGCATTGTTGCCAACATGATCAAACAAATTGCTGTCGTGATAGTATTCGTGCTCTCTACGATCACGTTGTCTGCACAAGACATGGTTATAAGTGAGTACTTTAACATTCAAGACGTCAACGGTGAATGGACCGAGCTTTTGGTCGTGAAGGATAACCTTAACGCTGTAGGTTATATCCTAACAGACGCTAACACAGGTCAGGTTCAACGGATGGGTGGTCCGAAGTTCAAGGACATCCCTCTGTGGCGGAATCTGCGTGCTGGGACAATTATTGTTGTCTGGCATCGAGATATTCCAGCTGGTGTGAGCAAAGACGTTGATGCTCGCGACGGCTATCTTGAGGTCTCAAGCAGAGATCAGGATCTTTTTACTGTATATCTGTTTCCTACAGCTGCCGGTGATATTTCTGCATTGAATCTTGCTGACGCAGGCGATGTATTGGAAATAGTGGATGCGAATATTCAGCATGTTCATGCGCTCGGACATAACAAACCCACTGGCGCAGCATATGATGCGATCCCTGCGCCGAAGGCGAATTTTGATTCTGGTAACGTTGGCGCATCACGATCAAATCGAGTAACAGGTAGAACTCTGGGTGCGTATGGTATTGGAATTACAAAAGACTCCGTTGTAGCAGGGTTTAATGATTCACGGGGCTTACCCAATCGTTTTGATCTTGCACGTACAAATGCGGGTGTGAAAAACATCAATCATTGGTTCTGGAGAGAAACGCGAGAACCAAAGTGGACGTCCAGTCCAACAATAACGCTCGTATCGCAGACGGACAATTCAGTTACAATCGAGTGGACACCCCTCGACGACGGATACCCTCAAGATTCTACAACTGGCTACCTAATCCTGCGAGACACGCTCAATTTTAGTTCGTTCCCGAGTACAACCATTGCTGATGGAAAGATCATTACGAAAGGAACTCGCATTGGCTCTGCCGTTGTGATGGATGTACGACCAACGATTGCAGGGTCGCGGTATACGGATTCGGAAAATGTTGTGTGCGGCATATCATACACATACCGAGTGTACGGATATCGCTACAGACGAGACGATGTACTCGCAGTAACAGATGACACGACGGCTCGCGGTAGGCAATACAATGAGTTACGCTACGCCCAATCCTCACAAATCACTCGAACAACGCCTGCTAAACCAATCATCACTGCATCGAAGATTGAGATCTGTCCAGGTGATACACTTACACTAACTACCAATGTTAGTGCAGATAGATACGAGTGGACGCTAAACGGCGTTGCACTCGCAGTTGGGGGCACAACGCGTGTCGTTGTCCGCGAAGCAGGCACATACAGATTGAAGGTGTTTGGTTCTGGATGTTCTGCTGTCTCTGATGAGATTACGGTAAAATATTTGCCTGCACCAACTGTAGACGTCTCTCCGGCAGGCCCCCTGACCATCTGCAGTGGCGACTCTGTTGTTTTGTCGACGACAACCACTGCAGCAACATTCGAGTGGCTGCGTGATGGGTTCATTTTGCCAGGAGCAACATCGAGAACACTTACTGTGCGTCAGGCTGGAGATTATCAAGTACGCATCGCAACGGCTGCTGGTTGTCCAGGCATCTCGCAGGTTGTGCGCGTTCGCATGTACGATGTGCGGTTGCGAACTGTACCGAATGCTCTCGATTTTGGAACACTCGGTCAATGCAAGTCTGACACCAGCTTGACTCTAGAGGTGTATAACGACGGTAGTACTGTACTGAGTGTTACGAACATTGGATTGCCAATTGGTTTTGCGCTTGTATCGCCCCCTCCCGGATTCCAGATTCAACCGGGTACATCACAAACAGTACGCCTCGCATTTAGTCCATCTGGATCTGGAGCGTTCAATGGTACTGTGGTTTTCACTGCCCAACCTTGCGGCGTAACAACGCGATGCAACGTTCGCGGCGAGCGCAATGCAATTTCGGTAGCGGTGGATAGGTCGCAAGTTAATTTTGGTGTGTATGCGTCCTGTCCGACATCGAACACTCGGGTTGACTCTACATTCCGGATACGTAATTCCGGTACGGACACGATCTATGTTGGCGTGCCACGCGTAGACCCACCATTCTATCTTCTCACAGCATTTACTGGGGCCAAAGCCTTAGCCCCTAACGAAGATCTACCAATTCAGATTCAGTATCGTCCATTCGGTGCTGATCGTGATCGAGGCGTAATCCAACAAATCGCATTTCCGTATACCTCTCGCTCCTGTAGAGACACGCTCCGTGCACAGATACAGGCTGCGAGCTTCATCCCAACGATACGCCTAGACCCAACAGATATTGATCTTGGAATCGTGCTCGAGTGTGCGGCTGTAGTTGATACCGTTGTCGAGGTCACGAACACTTCCCTTGTGCCCGTAACAGTCACAAACGTTATCGGAAACGGCATTGCCTATCAGGGCGGCAGCATTGTGATTGATCCGAAGTCAACAAAAAGTATCCCTGTATCAATCGCGCCAGTCGGTCAAGGCGGTCCATTCTCAATTACGGCACGCGTTCAGTTTGGTCCATGCGGCACGTCGGATTCGATCGTGATTTCGGGAACACTGCTCAAGCCGGACTATACTGCATCTGTGCTGACACTAGATTTTGGTACCATCCTCGTGTGTGATACGATCAAGTCATCAACGCGCTCAGTATCATTTATCTCAAGGGGCTTGCTTGGCCTGCGCTCACGTGTGAACAGTGTTACCATTGCGCAGCCGTTTGGATCTGACGTTGCAACCGGTTCATCATTTGGCGATACGCTCACGGCAGTGATTACTTTCCGTCCGATACGTGAAGGTGTGTTTACGGATACACTCGAACTTGTAGTCGGACCTTGCAGCACCACGGTTATGGTAGCAGTTAAGGGTGTATCTGCCTCAAAGAGCAATACAGTAGCCACAACGGCCACATTCTACGGTACTTTGTCACCTGGTCAGTTTCGTGATGAGCAGATAACAGTTACAAACACTGGTAGCGCGCCAATTCAGGTTGTCGGTATGTCTGGTGTGCCAGCACCGTTTTCAGTGTTGTCATCTACATGCGTACTACCGATTGTTCTTCTTCCGGGTGAGAAGGCCAGCACGACGGTTCGTTATACGTTCCAAGGTTATGCACGGAGGGATACAGTCGCTATTCGCGTGTTTACTGGTGATCCGTGTGCTGATACAACTAACGTGCAGCTCATAGGATGGACAATATCCAAGGTCACCCTCCGGGGCTTTCAGGTTATTGCACCGCAGGACCTGATCGTACGCGCAGGCGATGATGTGGACATTCCATTACAGCTGACGTCTCCCAAGCCCCTTGATTCTCTCGGTATCTTCTCGATGACGATCGATTTGTCGTATGATCCGCAGTTGTTCAAGCTAGAATCTGTGCCACAATCACCTGTGGCTAGCCAAGTTTCGGCAAATGAGATCTCACCAGGTAAGGTTCGACTACAGATTGCTTCTGCCAATCCGATTCTTGCTGCCAATCCCCTGCTCACGCTTCGAGGATCAACATACGTCGGACCCACAAGGTCTACACCGATAATCATCGACACAGCCTATGCCACCGGAACGCTGATTAATGGTATCAATGGTAAGCTTACTGTGGTGCCAGATTGTGACATTGACGCGGCAGTTATTGGTCAAGGACGGCCAATCATGCTGAGCGTGCGTAGTGAGTCCAATGATGTTCTGGAGATCCTTTATTCGAAGCTTACAGACGAGGAAACGTCGATGTTGATGGTTGACGTTCAAGGAAAATCGTTTCCGATAACTCTGCCAGTAACGCGCGCTGGAATACATACGATCCGTGTAGCAATTGGTGAGTTTGAATCAGGTGCCTATACCGTTATCTATCGCAACGGCAGACATGTTCGCACGTCTAGGTATATCATCTCGAGGTAAATCGTGAAGGTTCTCGTAACTGGTGCCACGGGATTCGTTGGTAGCCACGTGGTTGATGTACTTTTAGACCACGGTCATGAAGTATTCTATATTGCTCGATCCACGTCCAATATGCGCTGGCTCGAAGGTAAGGATGCTACATTTGTCAATGGTTCATTGTTTGATGTTTCATCATTACAAGCAGCTGTTTCCAGCATGGATGCCATTATCCATGTTGCAGGGCTTACGGCAGCAAAGAACGAAGCAGAGTTTCTCAAGGGTAATCTCGAGGCAACACAAAATCTGCTTGATGCCGTACGGGCCTACAATCCAGATCTGCAAAAGTTTGTGCATATCAGTTCACTAACGGTCTGTGGTCCTGCACGCTCATTGGAAACCCCTACCACAGAGGATCAGCATGAGTTGCGTCCTCTTACGGCATACGGCCGTACGAAAAAACTTGCCGAAGATGTAGTGCGCTCTGCCGACGACATTGCTTGGACAATTATTCGGCCTCCAGCAGTGTATGGGCCGCGCGACTCAGCGATTCTCTCCTTCTTTCAAGCCGTTAGCAAGGGCATTGCTACGCTGATCGGTTTTGGTGACAGTCGGGTTAGTCTTGTGCATGCTCGCGATCTAGCACGTGGAATCGTTATGGCCATGGAGCAGCCGGTCTCGAAGTACCAGACCTACTTCATATCGTCGAATGAGTTTTACTCATGGCCACAGATTGTTGATGTAACCAAGACAGCCTTAGGTAAGAAAGTTGTCTTACCCGTTCGATTGCCGCATTCGGTTGTGTTGGCTATTGCTGGTGTTGTAGGCGCAGCGGGAAAGCTCTCTGGCAAGCCCCCTGTACTCGACTATGAAAAGGGCCTAGACTTAATTCAGCCGTATTGGATTTGCTCGCCCGATAAGGCTAGACACGAGCTGGGCTATACGCAGGAAGTTTCGCTTCACGACGGTATCCGAGAAACAGTGCAATGGTATCGGGAGCAAAAGTGGCTGTAAGACGAATTTGGACGGGATTTACAGGTATTTCGGTAACGCTCGTAGTGCTGTTACTTTGCTTCGTCTATTTCGCCATCCGCATTGCTACGAGAAGTCATCCTGAGGCCCAGTCGGAATCTACAGTAGCTGTTCTTGACTCGGTAAAGATTTATCGAAATGCATTTGGCATTCCACATATCGTTGCAAAGAATGAGCACGATGTTTTCTTTGCTCAGGGCTATACACATGCTCAAGATAGGCTCTGGCAGATGGATTTATGGCGTAGGACTGGAAGAGGTCGTACAGCCGAGATCTTTGGTCAAGAAGGTGTTGCGGTTGACGCATTTCTGAGATCGTTAGAAATACGCTCGATAGCATCGAAACAAGCAAAGGCACTGAGTAAGAAATCACGTGAGATTTTGCAGTCCTATGCTGATGGCGTAAATGCATACATCGAGGATAACTTCGACAATTTGCCATTTGAGTTCGATGCACTCGACTACAAGCCAGAACCATGGAGTCTCGAGGACTGCTTAATTGTTGGGCGTGTACTCTCATTCGAATTGAGCCTGTCGTTTTGGTCAGACCTAGCTTTTGCACAGATAGAGCAAATTAAAGGACCAGGTGCGTACAAGCGCTATCTTCCGAAGAGCGCTAAGGGCCCGTTCGTGCTCGACACATCGGCCGCTGCTGCAGTTAAGGATACGAGCACTACAACAACAGCAATGTTGTCCCGCTCGAGTGAATCGCTCGATCAATCACATCTGGGGAGCGCACTTGCAACGCTGCGAACTGTGCGTGATGTATTAGGAATGCAGGGTTCTGGCTACGGCAGTAATTGCTGGGCCGTAAAGTCTTCAACAGGTGTTCCGATTGTAGCGAATGATCCGCATTTATCGGTATCGATGCCTGCCAAGTGGTATCAAATTCATCTTAGCACACCAACAGTAAATGTACTAGGATTAAGCATTCCAGGTCTGCCACTCGTATTTTCCGGGAGAAATGACAATCTCGCATGGGGCTTTACAAACGTGATGGCTGATGATATGGACTACGTTTTGCAAAAGCTTGATGCCAAGGATCCTGTGAACTACTACCTGGACGGATCAGGAGCGCGAAAGAGATTCACCTATCGTGACGACACAATACGAGTTAAGGGTTCATCCGACACAATCATCAGTATTCGCTATACCAACATCTCGAGCGTTATTTCAGATCACCACGTTGCGCGGCATCCGGAAATTCTGAGTGGATTTAACCGTCCGATGGCAACGGGGCTTGTTCTTGGCGAACGTAGTAAAGTAGCACCAACATGTTTAACATTTCGTTGGACAGCACAATACATGAGTGACGAGGTGCTTGCGATGTATACAATGAACACCTCATCAAGTGCATCAAAAGCCATTGCAGCGCTCAGCACATGGGGCTCGCCAGCACTCAACTTTACGATTGGCAGCCGTTCTGGTGCAATTGCGAATGTTGTTGCTGGAAATGTTCCTCTGCGAGGGGTTAGTGATCCGCACCTTCCAATTGTAAATGTCTATGATGGCGGAGATTGGAAGGGTGTATGGAAGCTAACGAGCCTGGGCACGCTCGAGAATCCAAAGCAAGGCTGGGTTGGAACAGCAAATAATCCTACATCTGCCAGTGCCCCCTTCATTAGTTCACTCTACGAGCCAACGTCTCGCATAACGCGCATGCGTGAACTCATGGGCGTTTACAGATATCCGAGCGTTCGAGATGTGCAAATGGTGCAACAGGACCAGCAGTCTCCGTACGCAAAGTCCATGATGCGCAAGATATTGCCGGTGCTGGAGCTGAACACCAAGCGATTCTCCGCGAGTCAAAAACAGGCATTGGGGTTGCTAAAGAAGTGGGATGGCACATTTGCATCGCTCGATAAAGCTGCTAGTGTGTACGCTACGTTACTTCAGAGAATGATCTGGTACACATTTGCAGACGAGCTTGGCCAGCCATTGTATTATGATTTTGTCCAAGTCTCAAATTTGCCTCTGCGCCGTATGGAGGAGCTTGTAGATCAACCACAGGACACCTTGTGGGATGATGTGCGAACACCTGTGCGTGAAAACATGAGTTGGATAGTTGTGCGCTCATTTGTTCAGGCTGTTACTGACTTGCAATCGCGCCTCGGACCAGACAACGAATCAAATCTTAAGGCTTGGCAGTGGGGTAACCTTCACACGATAACGTTCCCACACGTCTTCGGAAAGAATCCATTGATGCAACCTGTGATGAATGTTGGCCCGTTCGATATTGGTGGTTCGCAAACATCTCTCAATAACTCCGAGTGGACTATTGCACTTGCTGATTCAACTGAAGTACGATTACCTACGAAGCTTGCTCCGAGCATGCGAGTGATCTCACATCTAGCTGATACCATTCAATACGTTGTTGTGCCAGGGGGCTCTTCGGGTCAGCCGCTCAACAGGCATTACACAGACCAGCTCCAGCTCTGGCTAAAGGGCGGATATGTTCGGGTGCCTGTTAAGCCAGAACCTGACGTATCCTTCCAACTCTGCCAGGTTCTGGCACCTCGTTAATGAGCATTGCGTATTTTGCACGCCGTAACAGTTCTCCCATCTACATACTGAGATCGCCATGTCCGCAACCGTTTCCGTTGCTGCCCGTCGCACGGTAAAGGCAGATGTAATTGTTGTTTTTGTTTCGCAAAATGAACGTCAGTTCAAGCTTGCTGAAAAGGCACTGCTGAGTGAAATTCCCCATCTGCACCCAGTTTTTGCATCGAATGATTTTTCAGGCAAGGCTCTGCAGACAACGCTTGCGTACTGTGGTTCCTCAATGGCTGCACCCCGAATTATTCTTGTTGGTTTGGGAGACACCAGCACAAACAAGGCCGAGACTATCCGTCGTGCGGCAGCGGCAGGCGCAAAACGTGCTGCTGCATCGGGCTGTTCTCATGTTGCTTTTGATTGTGCTTCTGTTAGCGGCATCGATGCCCAATCTCAGGCACAGGCAATTACTGAGGGCGCATTACTTAGCCAGTATGCATTTGACAAATACAAGACGATCAAGAAGAATGGTAACGGAGGTAAGGTCAGTAAGATCACTGTTATCACAGACAAAGCAAATCAGAAGTCTGTTAACAAGGGCGTATACGCCGGGTTGGCGATTGTCGAGGGCGTAACGCTAGCCCGTGATCTTGCTAACGCGCCGAACAACGAGATCTACCCGGAGACGCTGGCCAAAAAGGTTCAGGAAGTTGGTCGCAGGGTTGGATTCAAGACAACCGTTCTTGATAAGAAGAAGATCGAAGAACTCAAGATGGGTGGTCTCCTTGGTGTAAATCAAGGCAGCGTTCGCCCACCAGTCTTTATCGTTATGGAGTACATGAAGGGACCGAAGTCAGAAAAGCCCCTTGTCCTCGTAGGTAAAGGTATCACGTTTGATACTGGTGGTATCTCCCTTAAACCTGCCGCAGGCATGAGTGATATGAAGAGCGACATGCACGGTGCGGCCTCGGTAATTGGTACAATGTGTACGATCGCGAAGCTAGGCCTGAAACGCAACGTTGTTGCCCTTGTGCCATCAACAGAGAATATGCCAAGTGGTACGGCACTTGTGCCGGGCGACATCTTGACTTTTATGAACGGTAAAACTGCAGAGATTGATAATACCGACGCGGAGGGCCGTCTGATTCTGGCTGATGCGCTTTGTTACGCAGACCGTTATAATCCAAGCGCGGTGATTGATCTTGCTACCTTGACTGGTGCTGTTGTTATTGCTCTTGGTACGTTAACCACGGGCATGATGGGAACGGATACGAAGACAAAGTCACGCCTAAAGGCAGCTGCAGAGAAGACGAATGAGTACGTTTGTGAGTTGCCGCTGTATGAGGAGTACGAAGAGCTCATCTCGAGTGAATATGCTGATATCAAGAACTCGGGTGGACGTGAGGCAGGATCCATTACGGCTGCCCTCTTCCTCAAGCATTTTGTAACCTATCCGTGGGTTCACCTCGATATTGCCGGTACCGGGATCAAGTCTAAAGCATCGCACTATACGCCTCGAGGAGGTTCGGGTGTAGGTGTGCGGTTGCTCACAGAGATGCTCCGGAATTGGTAAGCAGCGAGTAGCACCCAATGGACGATTTGCGCAAAGAGTTCGAACAAGAGGCACTGCCGCACATGTCGGCACTGTTTTCTTTTGCTGTTCGGCTTACGCGAGACCGTGATGATGCTGCTGATCTCGTGCAGGAAACGTACCTCAAAGCCTTCAGATTTTTCGACAAATTTGAGCGTGGAACTAACTGTAAGGCATGGTTGTTCAGAATTTTGAAGAATTCCTATATCAACAGGTTTAGGAAGACGTCTAAAGCTCCTGACACGGTTGAATATGATGCAATCGAGGAGTTTTACGAAACCATTCGGGATAGCAGTGTTGAAACATCTGTTGTAGAAGAACAGGTAATCGACAACGCGCTGGATGATGAAGTAGCCAAGGCTATAGAGTCTCTTCCCGAAGAGTTTCGAACGGTCATCATTTTATGCGACATTGAAAGTTTCACATACGAAGAAATTGCCGAGTTCATAGACTGTCCGATTGGGACAGTACGTTCACGTCTGCACCGTGCACGAAAACTACTTGCTGGATCGCTTGCCGAGTACGCCCGAAAGCGGGGATTCGAGATTCCAGGAGTCGTTTCAAAGCCAACTGCAGCAATTCCAGAAGGGAGTTTGAACGATGAACAATGATGCCATCTACACTGGACTAGACTCACGACAGGTAGAGCGTGAAGAACAGATTGTCCGTGCTGTTAGCGCCACGCTATCACGTAGGCGCGGTGCGCTGCGTCTGCAGGTGCCCGTAGAAGTTGAGCGCTCGATTCGCATGGCCTTAGCTGAACAGCAAGAATCAGCTATTCGGCCGTGGTATAGCGCATTGCTAGATATGCTTACCCGCCCAGCGTTCCAAGTGGGTACTGCTGCTACAACGCTCCTGATAGTTCTCGGCATACTGTACAGTGGACAGCGTACGCTTTCGTTGCCAGGCGAGCTTACTACAGCTGCCCTAGTTGCCTTCCCGGGTGTACATTCGGGTGACACGAAATTGAACATAGAGTCTTCGGACAAAGGTCAGATCTCGTCTTTTTTACGTGATAATGGCATACAACATGAGATCGTCTACCCTGAAGTAGATGTTGAGCTCATTGGTGCTAACATCTTTTTAGTCAATGACTTGCCGTGCGCAGAGCTGGTGTACAAAACATCGGGTCATACGATCGCCCTGCTCCAAGTGGATCAGTCGAAGATTGCAGTGGGTCAGGTACAGATGGACCCAGTTGTTTCTGATGACGTTCAGCACAGTAAGTGGCACTGGGCTGCTACATCGGACAACGGAACATTGTTTGTTTGGAAAAGCAATAATATCATGTGTACGGTCGTCAGTGATCTACAGATAGACGAAGTATCATCACTGTTTAGACTTGAGACATTATAATGAAGATAACTTCGCTCGTTGGTCTGGCTCTGATCATCAGCGCTGTAACGATGCACTGCGCCAACGGTCCTTCTGCCAACCTTGGATCAGCCAAGGTGTATACCGTTCAATCGGTTGGGTCGAAATCAGAATCGATTGCGGCTGACTTCACGTGGACCGAGGATGGCAAAAAGGTGTCATTCTCTGAGGTAATTGCTGGCAAGGTTGTCCTGTTGAACATTTGGGCAACATGGTGTCCACCGTGCAGGCGCGAGGTCCCAGACTTAGTAGCAATTTCAAATGAAATGGCAGCCGAGGGGGTTGTTGTGTTCGGTGTCTCGCTCGATCAAAAAGGCGATCCAGTGGCCAGCGTCAAGGCTTTTGCTGAGAAGAATAGCATGGGATACATCAATGTTGTAGACAATGCATCTGGACAGATAGCCGAAGCCTACGGCGGCATACAATCTATTCCAACGACGTTCATAATTGACCGTCAGGGAAAGATTGTTCAGAAAATCATTGGTTCGCAGTCCAAGGAAGCCTTTATAGCTGCATTGCAAAGGGCTGGATTGTAGAACACCGGCACTCTGATAAATACTGACTAGCTCCAGACCTCGATAATCAATGGTGGCTGTTCTACAGGGGCCGCGTTTGTTTTCAGCATGTTGCGCATCGAGGTGGCAAACGTTTCGAGGCGGTCGTGATCATGTGCATAAACCCTGGCAAGGGGCTGCTCAGATTCAACAGCTTGACCAGGTTCTACGTAGAGCACCACTCCTGCTGAGTGATCGATAGGGTCTGTTTCCCTCAAACGACCAGCACCTGCTTGCATCGCAGCTACAGCGATTTCGCGCGCGTGCATGTCGGGCACAAAGCCCGTACTTGAACTTGTAATATCAACGAATGAGCATCTAGCATGCCTGTCCATACTGGCATGCCAATCACCGCCTTGCCGCGCAATCATGGCGTGGAACTCTTGATGCGCTTCTCCACTGCGCCATGCTTGCGCCACACGCTCACGTGCAGATTCCTGTGTACGTGAACTGTCGGAAAGAAGTAACATCTGTTGCACAAGCTCGGTCGTCAGGCCAACCAGGTTTCGATCTCCTACACCGGCTAGCGCTGCTTCGGCTTCAACCATTTCTAACCAGTTGCCTACAGAGCGGCCCAGAGGACGGTCCATGCGGGAGAACACAAAGGTGGTTGGCAGACCAACCAGATTGCAGATGTTCTGCATGGATTCTGCCAGTCTTTTGGACTCTTCGATTGTTGTCAGAAATGCACCTCTACCAACAGTCATGTTCATGACAAGGCCATCAAGGTTCTCTGCGAGTTTTTTACTTAAGATCGAGGCCGTCATCAGGCTGATACTCTCGACGGTACCGGTTACATCACGAAGCGCATACATTACTCGATCGGCAGGAACGAGGTTAGGTGTCTGGCCTGCCATGAATAGATGATGCTCATTGAGTAGCATCGACATTTGCTCAAGCGACAGGTTCACGTTGAAACCGGTTACGCTTTCCAGCTTATCGAGTGTTCCACCAGTATGGCCAAGCCCCCTGCCGCTAATCATCGGGACGGCAAGCCCACAAACCTTCGCCAGTGGTGCTAACAATAAGGAGGTTTTATCGCCCACGCCCCCGGTTGAATGCTTGTCAATGATGGGGCGATTGGTACGCCCCGTGGGCACCATATCACCGGATCTGGACATTGAAATCGTTAACGCTGCAGTCTCGGCTGGCGTAAGGCCGCGGGTACAGGCTGCCATGAGAAATGCCGCCACTTGCCCTGAAGACACAGCATTGTTAACAAGTCCATCCACAAACCAAGCTATCTCATCGGCAGACCATTCACGCCCGTCGCGTTTCTCACGTAAGAGTTCTTTGGTAGACTTCATAGTTTCGCACGATGATCAATACTTTAGACCGATGTTCACACAATCTACGAAATGACGTTCGTGTGCTGCATAACACCCGCGAGCGCGAGGATCGCCGTCAGTTCCTAGCCGAGGGGCCTCACGCTATCTCGGAATTGATGCATGCTGGTATAGATCCTGTTGTGCTTGTTATCGCTGATGATGCTGATGATCATTCTCTGCGTGTCTTAACCGAAGCTATTGCAAGGGGCGTTCACAGCGTAGCCTGTGGACGAAAAGATCTAGGATTGATGTCAACAACGCAATCGCCGCAATCCTTGCTGGCAGTATTTGATTTTCTTGAAGAATCCCCTACTCTTGGTCGACGAGTCGTAGTCCTAGACGGTGTTAGCGACCCCGGTAATGTTGGAACGATCATTCGTACTGCCGCCTGGTTCGGATGCTCGGATGTAGTCTTGGGAAGTGGTTGTGCTGATGTATACAACCCGAAAGTGGTGCGCTCAACTGCGGGAAGTCTCGCGCATGTCAATGTGCGGCGTCATGCAGAACTGCTTGTCGAGTTACAGCGCCTAAAAGATCGTCCGATACTGGCTGCTGTCGTTACAGGCGGTGAACCATCACACAGCATTGGCGGTTTACACGAGTTCGGTTTCATAGTTGGCTCAGAGGCACATGGTGTGTCGATTGATTTGATCCCTTTCGTAACGCGTCAGGTAACCATACCCGCTGTCTATGGTGGTGGCGAATCACTGAATGCATCTGTTGCCACAGCTATCCTCTTACACGAATTCTCGCGTCCATGAGACTATTTACGCCCGGCCCAGTGCCGTCTCCACAACGCGTGCTTGATGCCTGCGCATCCGGCGTATTGTTTCACCATGGCGAAGAATTTTCTTCGGTTCTGGATGAGACATGGACTAATCTGCAGACTATTTTCTCAACGGATAACCCCGTGGTTATGCTACCTGGTAGCGGGATGTCTGGCATGGAGGCCTGCGTTGCTTCAACCGTTGCGTCGTCAGATCGTGTTGTTGTTTTTCATCACGGACGCTTTGGTATGCGTCTGGTTCGTATCAATCAGATTCATGGTTCAGACGTCATTGAGCACGCTGTTACTTGGGGCGATTCGTGGACTCCCGACCACGTTCGTGAATGTCTGCTCTCGGATCGCGAAGGCGGCGAGATCTCTGCTGTCTGGTTTGTTCATAGTGAAACATCAACCGGCGTTGCGTTAGATATGGCATCGATTAGCCTTGTCGTGCGTGAGCTTCTTCCTACAGCATTATTGTTACTCGATGGCGTAACAAGCGTTGGAGTTCAGGAAGTATTACCGGATACGTGGGGAATTGATGCAGTATCGGTGGGTGTTCAGAAGGGGCTTATGTCGCCCCCTGGACTGGCGTGTGTTTCCTTGAGCGAACGCATGCAGGATTCCTTGCGTCGTGGACGAGATAGGCGCACCTACACGCTAGACCTGGCATCGTATCTTGATGCGACGAGGGAGCGCAAAATGGTTTGGACACCGCCAGTAACGCTTGTCAATGGATTGCGTGAGGCAACGCGTATGATGTTAGAAGAAGGACTACAAAACGTCTGGAATCGCCAACGTGAAACCTCGAGTTTTATGCGCGAAGCGTTGTTAGCGCGAGGCTTTTCGTCATATGGCGATGGCTCTTCGGCTGGTGTGGTCGTGGTCTCACATCCACAATCCGAGCAGATTCGTAGCATCCTGCGTGATCGGTACGGTTTTGTCGTTGCCGGTGGTCAAGACCACATGCACGGCAAGATCATCAGGATTGGTACATGCGGTCCGTATACCATGGCAGATATGCACGACCTGCTTGATGCAATCGACGGAACGATTGCGGAGGTACACTAAGCATGAAACGCACAATCATCGTTGCCTCTGGTAATGCTCACAAGATCGCAGAGCTGCAGTCTCTTCTGCGCGAATGCATCGACGTAGATTTAGTACCGATGTCCGATATCATTGGCAGGATCGATATCGATGAAACAGGGGCAACATTTGAGGAAAACTCATACATCAAGGCACAGCAAGTTCATGCGCTTACGGGGCTTCCCGTAATCGCTGATGACAGTGGTCTGATCGTAGATGCACTTGATGGAGAGCCTGGCGTCTTTTCTGCACGGTATGCTGGTCCAAACGCTTCAGACGCCAGTAACCGCGAACGCGTTACTCAGGAACTTGCTACGCGGGGATGTGAGACTTCTACAGGTAGATTCTCGTGTGTGTTGTGCTACATCGATTCACATCGAACGTTGCTTGCCGACGGACATGTTCAGGGGTTGATAACGAATACTGTGAGTGGTGCTGGTGGCTTTGGATACGACCCAATGTTTGTTCCGGAGGGTTATGCTGAGTCATACGGTCAGCTACCTCAGTCTGTCAAGGATGCTACGAGTCATCGGGCTAAGGCTGCGCGTGCCCTGGCTAGCATGATCAAGAAACTTGATGACGATACAGCAATGCCGCACCCTCCATCGATGACTATTCTTGATGGAGTCTGTCGCTCTTCGATCTATGCTGCTGAGGGCGATTTTGATTCGCTAGAACATGAATTACTGGATTGGGTGGTAGACACAACATCTGCCACTGCTGCTTACGAGGCCATGTTGCAGACATATCTCTTTGCTGGATTCCCTATTGGCTTGGAGGCTCTGGCTACTCTTGATTCGGTGTTACATCAACGCAATCTGGTTCCACAGACACGTGGTTTCGAGCAGTACAATACAAGCATCTTTGAGCAGCGAGGTGGTGAGCTCTGTTCTCAGGTTTACGGAAGCGTTTATGAGAAGATGATGACAAGGTTCACCGCGATCTCTCCTGAGATAACTCTTTGGACAATCGTTGAAGGATATGGGAAAACACTTTCGCGACCTGGTCTGGAAGGCATCTATAGAGAATGTGCTGTCGTGTGCACACTAGCAACTCTTGGTCGTAGGTCGCAGTTATATTCTCACGTACGTGGCGCGCGAAACCTCAGCGCAACACCAGAGCAACTTCAAGTCTGTGCCGACGCCATCATAGAGTGCGCTGGCCTCCAGGCGTACCATTTGTTCGCACAGGTGTCATCATAACACCCTCGCGTACCCCTGCGTACCCCCGGTACCCTCTCAGCCACCGTATTTGAGCAAGAACTTCTCCGTTCTGATCAATGATGCGCCGCCCCATACACCAAGCCCACCCTTGATATTAGAAAGTCGATAGTCGTAGGAGCTACGACGACCGCTACCCACCTGATAGAACCATTCGAGAAACTCTTTGTTAGGCGCATAGATGTTTAGTCGGTGTCTGCCATGCCAACGAAACACGCCCCAGATGGTTTGACTTGCACTGAAAATGGTCCCACCGAAGATAGTACGCTCATTGGAAACAAGTGTACCGTCTCGGTTGAAGAAGTCTGGCTTTGGCCTGGGAGTTCGCGTGTTGGTATCTGAAGACGCAGGTGTGAGGTATTTACCGTACCCTAGGGTGTCTAGGCATTCGAGTCCGATGATATAGAACTCGGTATTCGGCACCTGAGACCACGATACAGCAAGGCTATCAGCTCCCGGAAATAGCAAAGAGTCTGGATGCGGGAATTGTACAACGTTGGGTCCTTCCTTGATCCACGACAATGCAATTGGAGTGATGGTGGTTGCCTCCAGGGTCTTGCCTAGCGCCTTCACGCGAATCTGGTATGATGAACTTGGTAGAACACGGTACGAAGCATCGCGAGCTCGGTAACTGCCGCCAAATGAATCAGCTACAAACTCAATTGCTATCTCTGAGTTGTTGGCAAAGACGCGAACCGTGGCATCATTGACTGCTGCTTTCTTGAAAGAAAATGTATCGCTGATGGGTAGCGTCCGCATAACACGAATATTGGCAAGGGGCTCTCCTACGATGACAAAGCCCTCGATGACGAGTTCTTCAGTGTAATCTGTGGGAATAGGATCTTCACACGACGTTGTGATGAGCGTTACCACAAGTAGTGCAAGAAGCAGGCGGATATTTGTCATGAGAGTCTTCATTAAAACTTGACCTCCATAGAGATCGTCGGAAGTATTGGCAGCAATCGGACGTCAGTAACCTCTGGAAAACCCTGGTTCGTTCGGTAGAATCGAAACCAAATGTCTCGACGTGAATACACGTTGTACACATCGAGGAACAATCGACAAGGAAGATCAAACAACGTGGTGTTGTAGTTAACGTTGAGGTTTAGCTGGTGAGAATTGGGTAGACGCAGTCCCCAACGCTGCGAAGGATTGATCATTACAATGCCCCCTTCCCAACCCGGCATGCGCCCTCCTACCGTGGAGGTAGCGCCTGTGTAGGATTGGCCTGATTGAAACATGAATGTTGCACCAATCTCCCAAGTTTTGGAAAGGTTGTACAGAGCTGTAATCTTCAGATCGTGCCGACGATCGAACTTTGGACGAAACTCACGACCTTGATTGACGCTGTCAAACTGTGAGTACACATATCCCAATGCATAACCAATCCATCCGGTAAGACGACCAGTCTTCTTCTGAAGGAACACCTCAGCACCATATGTTCGACCGTTACCGAAATAGAAGATATCGGAAACAGTTATCGAGCGTCTATTGCCCTGTTGTAGTTCGTTGATGTTATCAAGTGTTTTGTAGTACACATCAAAATTGAAGTCATATCCTTCCCATGGCTTCGTCTCAATTGCTGCGATGTAGTGTACTGCCCTGCCAGTAGGCGACGTCTGATCGGTCGGTAGCCATGTATCGAAAAACGAAAAATCTGGTGATGATGCCAAGCGCAAATATTGATGATACAATCCCCATGCAGCTTTAACCGCTACTCCCTCAGCTATCTGCCATCGAGCAGCAAGACGAGGGTCGACGAGTGTTTGGTCGGACTTTGTCCAATAGTTAACGCGGAAGCCACCCTGCAAAGAAAGCAGATCCGTAGCGTTCCAGTTGAACTGGCCATACGCAGCATGTATGTTGTCCCAAATGTTCAATTCATTAGTATCAGTTTGTTTGTCGTTTCCTGCTAATGATTGTTCAAAAATCTGTGTGTACGTGAAGTTGTATATCGAGCCCTCGTAGCCGGTCTTTACGGTGAAATTCTCGGCAGTGAACCATTCGAATTCAGATTTAATGGTGTAGTCGATGATCGAATTGTTCACATCAAATCGCAAGCCCGAGTTATCTCCGGTGAAACCATTGTCGTAGCGGCTTGCACTAACGTTCACCACAGAAAACAGCTCGGGTGAATACACGTGTGACCAGCGGGCTGCCGTTGCTCGGTTTCCGAGTCTGACACCAAAGTCAAGGCCGGGCTGCGAGAAAGTTAGGTTGTCGCGCGTAAGAAAACCGCTCAGAGAAAACTTATCATCATCGCTAAGGTTTTGTGTGAACTTAACGTTTACATCGTAAAAGTTAAACGAAGGAAGGGGTGATTCTGGATCCTCGGGCAGCGCACCTGTGATAAGGTCTAGATATGTGCGGCGTCCGCCGACAAAGAACGAACCATTCCCCATCGGGCCTTGGAGAGAAAAGCGTGATGATATCAGACCTAAGCCAACCAGCCCCTCTACGTGGTCCCTGTTGCCGTCTTTTTGGGTGATATTTAACACAGCAGACATTCGACCGCCGTATTCAGCCGGAAAACCACCTTTAATCAAATCAACATCTTTAATAGCATCGTTGTTAAAAGCTGATATAAAACCGAACAAGTGTGTAGGGTTGTAGACAGTCATACCGTCAAGCAAGACGAGGTTCTGGTCCGGAGAACCTCCCCGAATGAACAGTCCAGATGAGATCTGAGACGACGTCAGAACGCCTGGTAACATTTGCAGTGCGCGAAAAACATCAGCTTCGCCACCAATACGAATCTGCGATAGCTGCTCCATGGGAATGTTCACACGTGATATGGAAATCTGACGTTTGTCCTCTTCGCGATCTGCAGTTACAAGCAGTTCATCACCCTTTGTTACACGCGAAATCATCTGTATTCGCAGTTTCTGAGGTTTCCCGGCTTCTACAACAACAGGTATCTCTCGTGTTTGATAACCAAAAGCTGACACGAGCAGAACATATGACCCTGCTGGAATTGAGCCGATTGTAAAATACCCGCTCTTATTTGTGTACGCGGCAAGTTTTGTTCCCTTCAGCTTGGCTGCTGCACCTACTAGCGTTTCCTTTGTGATGCTGTCTTCGACAAAACCATTGATGGAAGACGTAGGGCCTACGAGAGCCTGCGACGAATTTGTTAGTAACAATAGTCCGATAACGGACGTAAGTAAACGTATAACCACTGTGCAGATGCTCTACGATATTGTGCGACAACAGTATCGCTGGAACGAAATTCATGTCGAAATAGTTTCTTGATGTAGTTTTGCGTCTTGTAACAACACAAAAAAGCTATGGCAATCTATATCACCAGCGACTGCATCAATTGCGGCGCATGCGAGCCTGAGTGTCCGAATACCGCCATTTACGAGGCCGGTGCCGAATGGTCACTTGGCGATAGCAAGTTCCACGACTCGACATCGCCTGGCGGGTTCAATGGTGAATTCTTCTCGGGTGAATTCTATTACATCGTGCCAGATAAATGTACCGAGTGCAAAGGGTTCCATGACGAGCCGCAGTGTGCAGCCGTATGCCCAGTAGATTGTTGTTTGCCAGACCCGAACAACGTTGAGTCTCAAGAACAGCTTCTTCAGAAGAAGGATTATCTGGACACCGTAGACACCATTCGTCTGCGCAACTAGTCATGTTTGTCGAAGTTCATGTTGAGCGCGGGCGCATTCGTGCACTGATTCCCTGTGCAACTGGTTCGATCATTCGTACCGAAACGTCGACATTTGAATTCCCAGGCTGCTCGCTCTACCCGGGCTTTGTAGACAATCACGCCCATATTATGGGGCTTGGAGAGTTCCTGAGCAATACACGTCTTGATCTATCCTCGAGCGAACAGAACGCAGTTGACCTCTTGAAGGGGTCTGAGATTCGTGACGGATGGATGCGCGGCCGTGGCTGGAACCATGAGCTATGGACGGATCCTACGCTGCCAAGCAGACGCACGCTCGATAACGAGTTTCCGCATACTCCCGTGTATGCTACGCGCATAGACGGACATTGTGCTTGGGTTAATAGTGCGGCTCTCATCAAGGCAGGTATTGATCCGTCCGATCATAGTGGTTTACTTATTGATGATGACATGCTGCCGGTGATGCATGCCATGCCGGAATACTCTGATGACACGATTCGTGACTTCATCATGCGCGCTGCTGTGGTATGCAGCGAGCATGGTATCACAGAAGTTCACGACATGGATGTTTCCGAGGCTGCAGCAAGAATTACAAGAGACCTTGCCGAGTCAGGTAAACTTCCCATTCGCGTGCAATCTTTTGTTCGTGGTCAGAACGGTGAGTGGTTAGATCATGGTTTGTTACCAGCTGGCGGTGAGTTCCATCGCGTGGCGGGTGTAAAGTTATTTGCTGATGGTGCACTTGGGTCTCGTGGTGCGCTGCTCGCGGCCCCGTATACAGATGATGCATCAACATGTGGTATCGAGGTGGTAACTGTTCAACACATGCTTGCACAATGCCATGCCGCCATAGATGCGGGGTGGCAAGCGATAGCTATTCATGCAATTGGCGACCAAGCAGTGCACAACGTTATTCATGTTTACGAGCAGATCCGCCAGCGTGAAGATGCACAAGAGATTATCCTCCGTATCGAACACGCACAGCATGTGCGTCCCGAAGATGTTGCGCGCATGTCTCGGCTTAATATCATTGCCTGCGTTCAACCAACGCATTGCATTAGCGATGCAGTTATGGCCGAAAAGCGTCTCGGCGATTGCCGCCTACCTTGGGCATATAGGTGGCGTTCACTGCTTGAGTCGGGCATTCACATGGGTGCAGGCTCAGATTTCCCCATTGAAGATCCATCGGTTATAGCTGGCATTGATGCATTTGTTCGCCGAATACCCCGCGGAATGCAAGCCCCCTGGCAAAAGCATGAATGTATTGGTCAGGACGAGGCGCTCTATGCCTTCACAGAAGGTGCACACATAACGGCTGGGATGGACTACCGTCGCGGCAGGCTGGAAGTAGGTTATGATGCCGACTTTACGATAGTCGACAGGGACCTTCTCTCGTGCACACCAGACGAGATTCACCTGACGAATATTCTTGCAACCTTTACTGCCGGGGTTTGCAGATATTCGCGGTATGCGACCTGATCTACAGCAGCAGTTTCTCTCGCGGGTAACCGACAACTCGTACAATGCGTTCCAGAGTCGACTAGAGCAGGACCTTGAACTCAAGATCGAGTATCGTGTTTGCGAGATGCCCATCTTTGTCTCGTACCCAATGCGCCTGCAACTTGAACAGGCCGCTGTAGAGATTATCCAGCAATGCGTCTTGCCCGCCAATCGGACCCTATCCAATGCAACGCTTCAACCCCGGTACAGCGTGCCTAACGAGAGCGCTGTTCCGCTGTTCTCCGTAGTTGATTTCGCGATTACGCAAGATGAGTCTGGCATGTATGTACCGAGGCTGATCGAGCTACAGGGCTTTCCCTCTTTGTTTGGCTACCAGTACGAGTTTGCTCATCGGATGATAGAAACATATCGTCTCGAGAACTGCACGCCGTTTTTTGATAGTCTTGATGGTGTCCATTACACCAACCTCTTAGCCGATGCTATTTTCTCTGGGTATGACCCATGTGAAGTTGCCTTGATGGAGATCGACCCACATCTTCAAAAGACACGTCCGGATTTTGTTGCAATGGAGCGCCTCATTGGACTGCAGACGATTAACATACGAGATGTGGTACGAGACGGCAAGGGGCTAGCATTCCGGGGACGAGACGGCGTTCTCCAACCGTTACGAAGAATCTTCAATCGCGCGATTATCGACGAACTTGATAGCCTTGATGTTCAGCTCAAGTTTGCTTGGTCTGATGAGCTGGATGTGGAATGGGCCGGACACCCCAATTGGTACTTCCGGATCAGCAAATACCTCTTACCGCATCTCAAACATCCGTCGGTGCCGAAGTCGCACGTCGTGGGTGAACTTTCCCAGCTACCCAAGGCATTGGATCGTTTTGTTCTTAAACCGCTGTATTCATTTGCTGGTAAGGGCGTGAACGTACTCCCAACGGAGGCTGATCTGGATGCTATCCCGTCGAGCGAACTACACGATTGGATTCTTCAAGAGAAGGTTGGCTATTCTCCATGCGTTGCAACGCCTTACGGGGATAACTTTGTAGAAATTCGTGTAATGCTGATCTGGAACGAACACACTGGCGCGCCGCGTCCTGTGATGTCATTAGCCAGGACAGGACGCGGTCCTATTATGGGGGCTCGGTACAATACAGAGCCATGGACCGGTAGCTCTGGCTGCCTGTTTGTGCAGTAGCATTTCGATCGTTACTGGGCCAATAGTGCTTCGATCCGATTTGTAGCCTCGTCAAGGAATTGTTCCTCGGGGCTTAATCCAACTTCTTTAAACTGGATGCGCCCATCCTTACCGAGATAGAATTTGGTTGGAATACCGGTTACACCAAACTTTCCAACAACGCTGTCATCTTTGTCGAGAAACATCGGAAACGTAAGTGTTGGGTTCTTGCTGAGAAAGTCCTTGACTGTCTGTACGCGATCATCGCTTCGTTCCCAGACATTTACAATTGCAAAGACCACGTTTGGGTTGTCTTTGTAACGCATGTATAGCTTTTGCAGCGACGGAAACGACTGGCGGCAGGGGCCGCACCAGGTTGCCCAATAATCGATGATAACCACCTTGCCCTTCCAATCGAAAATCTTCACAGCCTTGCCGTCGAGAGACGTGAACGCACCGTCTATGGCCTGTTGATGAAGCATGTCTTTTACTACGCGCATAGCCATGCGCTGGCGCCCTTGCGAACGAAGTTCTTCCTCGCGTTCGGCAATGTCGGAACTGTCTTCACCATCTTCTTTGAGCAGTGCTCGAAACGTCTCCAACAACTTTGGCGTAGACACACCAAGTGATAGAGCTCGCTCGGCCAGCTGCAGAGCAGACTTTTTCTGGCCACTCAGAGCTCGCATATCCACGAGCATTTCCACACAGCCCTTTTCCAAGTCATCGCCGCCAATCTCGATGCTTTGTTCGAGTGCAGTTATTGCCTCATTGTTACGTCCCATGGCACGAAGGATAGCCCCCTGCACAAAGCGTAACTGGGAACTGGCTAGACGTTGTTCTTCTTTCCATTCAGAAATGCCCATGTTTTGGGGCTTACGTGATTCATCGCGCGCTGCAGAGATGCCAGATTCCACAAATGCTAGTGCCTGGGTTCGCAGCGTATCTACGGCACCAATGAAGTTAACGGCTTGGTGAATGGTACGTGCAGATAATCCAGCAGTTGATTGGATAAACTGCACAAGTTGTGGCATAGCACGCTGCTGTGTAGTCGCATTGAGCACGGCATCAATGATGTTCTGACGCGCTGGCGAAGATGACCATTTCTGCAAATGCTCTGTTGCTCTTCCTACAAATTCATCAAGTGACTTGGAAGCCCCCAGCTCTTGCAGTTGCGCCTGTTCAGAGACCGTAGATGTTGGAAATCGCCGAGCAGCATCAACCATAATTCTTTCGGATTCCTCCTGCTTCCCCTGCTCTGCATAGGCCTGAGCAACGGCAATGGCTTCGAGAGGACCCTGAATCTGAGTTACTTGAGAGGTGAGTTCTCTGTACTTCCCCTTGGCCTCGTCTTCTGTTAGATCGCCGGTATTTTTTGCAATCATGATGTAGTTGAATTGAGCAACTACGTTCTTTGGATACAGACGCGTCTCCTTGTTGAGATACTCTAACGCTTCTTCAAAGTCATCCTTCATGCGGCACGGGGCCGGCAACTGTCCGTATCGTGCCATAGCTGACTTGAGATCGGCACCCTCGACTGGCTGACCCTTTTCATTGTGCTGCAGTACTTCCCAGTAAAGCTCCTTATTCGTGTCGTAGATGCTTCCGTTACCAACTTTGATGATCGCATAAACAGCATCCTTTGGCAGCACTAGTGCACCGGTAAAGCGTCCAGAGCGCTTCTCAAGTGGCACTTCGATGGCCAATGGAAGTTCGGCTGCTGCTGTAAAAGTATACACCACTGCATGGATGTTCTTGCGATCCATCATGGCTTTGTCTGCATCCATGGGGGTATACTCGAGCTGAATCTGCTCGCCGATCTTAGGACTGATCGGCAATGTGACGAGAGTGCCGGCTTGAGCTGGAAGCAGCGTGAAGGCAACCCCGATGAGAGTTGCAATAAAGTTCGATGTACGCATACGCTTTCGTGTTGTGCCGTGTTACAAATCGTCGTGACTAATTTACCGAGTTAGGCCGTAGCCGCCGTCTACAGAGATGGTCTGACCAGTGATATAGTGTGAGGCTTGAGCAAAAAACATGACAGCATCGCATACATCTACGTCCGTGCCATGTCGTAGCATCGGTATGCGCTCTGGTGCGATTAGATACTGGTCTGTTTTACTGCTATCATTTGGCTGGGATATCGCACCAGGAGCAACGATATTTACGCTGAGTGTAGGTGCCATGCTACGCGCAAGTGAAAGCGCGATTGTGCGCGCGGCACCTTTGCTGGTATTGTAAAGCAAGCGGTCTTTCCAAATCTCCGTTGCACCTAAAGAGCCTATGGAGATGAGACGTCCGGTAGTCTGAGAAGCACGGCAATCCAAGGCATAGTTAGCAGCTATCGATAAAAGAGGCAGAGAGTTAACGCGCATAACGTTGATGAGGTGCTCTGATGTGAGTGTTTCTGGTTGTTGTGGATCTGGAAACACACCTGCGCAGAGGACCACCACATCTGGCTGCCCAAGCGCTTGGCAGAGTGCACGCCACGTGGCATGTAGTTCGTCCTCGTCTCGAACGTCACATCTGACGCTGGCGAAGCGCCTATCCAGCTCTAGAACTTCTGTCGCCAGGGTTCGCGCATGCTGCTCTGACGAAAAATAGCTGATGCCAACATCGTAACCTTCAGAAGCCAGACGCAGCGATATAGACCTACCAAGACGCCTGGCGCCCCCTATGACGAAAGCTATTGGCATGTTGGGTCATCCATGGGAAGTTGGTGTTGTGTTATTCCCACGCGAGTACCCTCTAACCCTGCAGTTAAAGGAGCATTTGGATGAGCATGTTCGCCACGCACATAGCCAAGTGCAAACCAATGAGAGCCATCGGCAGAAGCAGTAACACTTGTAATCACACCGACGTCGGTAGCTTCTGCATAGAGGCGCATGCCAACATGCAGTCTTTCAGCTGACGCTAGACCCATAACACGCTGCTTGACTTTGTTGTAGCTATCGAGTCTGGCCACGACCTCTTGTCCGATGTAACATCCCTTTGCAAACGACGTCAGATGCAGCAAACCGGCCTCAAGTGGATTGTACGCGTCGGTCCATTCATTTCCATGTTTGCCCATACCTGCCAAGATTCGCACATAGTCAGAATCAGCCGCTGAGAGCTTCGGTATGAGGCTTGGATTCTCATGTAAACTCGCGCGAATGCTCTGTGCTGTGGCTGTGGGAGCGATTATCCAGTATGAGACTTCGCAGGCAGATGGTTGCCGAGTAACAATAACATTACTGCCGTCTACGACCACGCTGCACCATTGATCCAGAGCAAAGCCCCCTACTGATACTCCCAGAAGACTATCAACTGCTTCAGACGAACGCGGACCACAGACCTCAATCATCGTGTATTCAGAAGATGCGTCATAGATGTGAACATCATCCATGATGATATACTTGCGCAGCCATGCAACAATAGTATTTTTCTGTCCCGGTGAGCACAACAGATAACTGGAATCTGCGTCGTGGAGTATGCCGATGATGTCGATGATGCGGGCCTTATCTGTGAGCAAGACGGTATGCTTGCCGTGTCCGGATCGAACGTCGCGGAGATCGTTTGTTGTTAGGCGATGAAGTAGATCACTCCTATCAGCGCCCGTAAGCCGCAGAAGCGTCCACCCCGAGCGATCAATCCATGCTGCCGATTTACGTGCCGTTACAATCGAAGCGGTGGTAATTTGTGATGTTTGCATGTTGAGATTACGTTGAAGAATTCAAACCTACGAAATGGATTCCATGAGGTTGTTGTTTGTTCTGCTGACTGTTTCCATTGCGCTGCCATTGTGGGCGCAACAGCGTGTTCCCTGCCGAGTTCGCTTTACGGATAAGGGCCCCGAGAGTTTTGCCCCCGGGTCGGCACTTTATCAGTCTACATTGGCCTTGTATCATCCCAGGGCGATCGAGCGTAGAAGGTCTGTTGGCTTCAATCCTATCCTGAATGAGGATGATAAGCCGCTGTATGTGCCTTACAAGCAATCGATACTGGCCATCAGCGACTCACTGCTCTCGGAACTCGTGTGGCTTAATGCCGTTATTGTTGGGTTGGACCCGGCCGAACAGCAACGGGTGCAGGCTCTGCCTTTTGTACTTTCCGTAAAACCAACCTCGAGCCTATCCTACACACAGCTGCGTGAGATAGACTGCTCTCCAGTGGTATATGGGCCATCAGAGCAGCAACTGCTGTCAGTAAACGTTAAACAACTCCATGATGCAGGGTTGTTTGGTCAGGGGGCCCGCATCGGAGTGATTGACAATGGTTTTCGGTGGCGAGAGATGTCTACACTACGACATGCTCAAGTGGAACGCGAGTATGATTTCGTTTATCGAGATACAATAACAGCAAACCAACCTGGCGATGTTGATGCGCAGGACGCCCATGGCAGTTGCATCTTTTCAGTCATCGGTAGCTGGAGTCATGACTCCGTATCCGGAGTTGCCCCATTTGCAACGTATCTGCTTGCCAAATCTGAAGACATGAGATACGAGCGTCGTATCGAAGAGGAGTTATTCGTTGAAGCGATGCATTGGGTGGAACTCAATGGTGCAGATATCTCGTCCTCATCGCTTGGGTATTTGGCGTTTGATTCAACTGATGCATCAACGCCGTATGAGTTGCTGGACGGAAAGACAACATATGCTGCTCGTGCCATTAACTTGGCTGCCCAGCGCGGTATGCTCTGTGTAACTGCAGCAGGTAATTACGGGCGTCCGAAAACACTGATTACTCCTGCAGATGCAGATAGCGCAATTACCGTTGGTGCCATGGCTATCGGTGCTGACACTCTATGGGCGTACTCGAGTAAGGGGCCAACTGCAGACGGGCGAATAAAACCAGATATTACCGCCCAAGGAATGGGCGTGCACTGTCAAACACCAGCTGGTAATCTCGTTCGTTCGTCGGGCACGTCCTTAGCAACGCCTATCGTTGCTGGACAGCTTGGCCTGTTGCGCGGACTCTACCCAGACATGCCCTTGCAGCAGCTCCGTGATGCATTGTATGCGAATTCAATGTTCCCTACTCAGCGAGATTCTGGCATGGGGCATGGTGTGGCAAACACGGTTTCCACAGCACGGTTTCTTGGCCCTGGCATCGGACGGCCCAACGTTGTTATCGTTTCAACGAATACCTCCATGTTCATACCGATATTCAGCTCTAACGCGGTGTCTGTAAAGGTGACTGCAGTCAATCGTACAACGAAGCAGTCAACGGAAATCGTAGCCCGGCCCATCGAAGGAGTCTGGTATTATGTTGAGTATCCTGAATCGACATTTACGGGCGGAGACACACTTGACATTAGGGTGGTGGCTACCGATGAAGCTCTTGGGAGAGTGCGGGCATATCCTCATGATCAATCAACATTTCAGGTTGTACGCAATCTCGTAGATCTATCATGTGCGGTGCGCTTACCCACGACTATTGCAAGGGTTGATGAGCATCCCACGGCCTTGCAACCAACTGTGCTCGAGCAACCTATTGAAGCGGGATCTAGCTCAATTGTGGTTTCATTACCATGGACGGATGTATTGAAGCCATTGGCGCGTATGTATGCTCTCACTGGTCAGGAAGTTCCTGCTACAGCTCAGCACGAAGGACATAGGCTATACGTCCACCCATCGCAACCACTTCAGCCAGGGGTGTATGTTATCACACTCCTCGTGAACAGCAGACACAGCGTGATATCATTTGTGGTTAAGTAAGTCATGTCCAATCGTAATTCATTCTCATTCCTGCTTTCGCACTACAAGCCCCATGCTTGGAAAATGATTCTTGCATTGGTGTTTATGATTCCGAGCAGTGGGATCAGCTTGGTCTTTCCAGCGATGACTGGAACGATCATCGATCAAATTCAAGAGTCAAGAGATCCATCAGATCTCTATAGGACAGCAGCCATGTTTCTCGGACTCTTGTTGGTTCAGGCCTGCATTGGTTATCTGGTCTCTGTTACGATGTCCCGCACCACAGAACAGGTTATCGCGGCATTGCGATCGAATCTCTTTCAGCACATCGTGAAACTGCCTCTGGCAACTCTATCCAAACATCGCATTGGTGAACTTTCAAGTCGGATTTCCAGCGATTTAACGCAGATACAGGAGACATTTTCATTCTCATTGCTACAACTCGTTCGACAGTCGATATTCCTCGTCGGTTCGATTGTCCTGATCGTCACAACCAGCGTGAAGCTTACAATCCCGATCCTGCTCGGCATGCCACTGATTGTGGGGGCTGCTGCTCTTATTGGACGTCGATTGCGTAAGCTGTCTACACGAACACAGGATGCTCTTGCAAAGACCTCTACGATTGTGGAGGAAACGCTACAGAGCCTACAGTCGGTGAAGTCCTACGTACAGGAACAGCACGAGATTGACCGTTACAAAGCAGCTCTCGGTGAGAACGTCTCGCTTGCTGTTAAGGGGGCCAGGCTGCGAGCAGCATTTGTTACGTTTATCATCTTCACAATTTTTGGTGGTATAGCTGCAGTTATTCTCTACGGTGCTAGCCTGGTGCAGTCTAAAGCTGTATCCATGGGACAACTCTTATCGTTCTTGATGTATGCCATGTTTGTCGGGGGTGCGTTAGGTTCGTTTGCCGAGTTGTTTGGACAGATCCAAAAGTCGCTGGGTGCATCTGTCCGAATTCGAGAGCTGATGTCTGAAAACCGTGAACATGTTGGTGAGGAATCTGCGGACGTTGCAATTCGCAGTATTGAGCTACGTAATGTATCGTTTGCCTACGCAGATCGCGGTACTCATTTGGCTGTTGAAGATCTCAATCTGCTCATTCATCCGGGGCAACGAATAGCGTTCATTGGTGAGAGTGGATCGGGGAAATCCACAACTGCTGCTCTTATTCAACGGTTGTACGAGCCTTCATCGGGCATAGTTCTCTACGATGGTCAGCAGGCATCGGAGTTTTCGCTAGCACAGATTCGGCGGAATATTGGCGTAGTGCCTCAGGACATTGTTTTGTTTGGTGGGACCATAGAAGAGAACATTCGATATGGTCGGACACATGCTTCAATTGATGACGTTCGCAATGCTGCCATTGGGGCCAATGCATTGAGCTTTATCGAGGAATTTCCCGAGGGATTCAACACGCTCGTTGGCGAGCGTGGAATGAAGCTTAGTGGCGGACAGAGGCAGCGTGTAGCCATTGCGCGTGCTCTGCTGAAGAATCCTCCCATCCTGTTGCTGGACGAGGCAACAAGCTCGTTAGATGCCGAAAGCGAGCATTTAATTCAGGATGCGCTAGAACGACTGATGACCAATCGTACTTCGGTTATTATAGCCCATAGACTCAGTACCGTGCGTATGTGCGATGCCATTTACGTGTTTTCTCATGGAAGAATCGTAGAATCTGGCACACATGAATCACTTATTGCACAAGGAGGAATCTATCAGCGATGGTGCGACTTGCAATTCATTCGATAATCTCATTTGTAATTGCGCCATATACCCCTATATTTGGTCTCCGTTTTCTAGGTGAAACGGGCCCATAGCTCAGCTGGGAGAGCGCTTCAATGGCATTGAAGAGGTCAGCGGTTCGATCCCGCTTGGGTCCACCAGCGTAACGGTTACGGGATCGTAGCTCAGCTTGGTTAGAGCGCCGCCCTGTCAAGGCGGAGGTCGCGGGTTCGAGCCCCGTCGGTCCCGCTCCCGAACAACAGAACGTCCGATTGCACACTGCAGTCGGACGTTTTTTATTCGTAATGGTTACAGCTTACCGTACCCCTCTACAATGTCATTAGTCATTAGTCATTCCCCTCCTCCAGCCCCTCGGAACTTATCGTCTTCATCGGCAAAGACGATGTTAAAGGAGGTCATCGAGCCATAGATCTTCGTGATGTATCCCTGAAGCTTGATTTTTTCAGCAACACTCAGGTTCCCATTTGCATTGATCTGTTGCTCCAAGACGCGCAGGTTATCACGCATCATAACGATCTTCTGCATAAAGCGCTCGATAGACATCTCATGCTGCTTGAGAGTGCTATCACCTGGTTTAAAAATCATCGTGCCATGCTGCCACTTGGAAGCTAAAGGCGCATTGTGCCGCTTTTCGAGCTCATCGGCAATCATTGAGGCTAGGAGTTTGAGTTCTTGGTGGTCCATAGGGAGAGAAAATGGATGACGAATTACGAATTACGAATTACTAATCATGAATGGCTGATCATAAATGACTGAAATCGTAATTATTAACTCGTAACTAGTACGTAAATCAGTAATCAGTAATCTGTAATCTGTCATCCGTAATTAGTAATTCGTAATTCGTAATTCGTAATTGAAACTAGTTCCTCACTTCCGATACAACTTCTTCGCATCAATATAATCCCTGACTGCCTTGACTGTTTGATAATTGATGCTCTTATCGTCTGCTACGCGGCTGCGTATATCGGTCGAGGAGATTTCTAGCAAAGGGGCTTGAACCCATATTGGAGGTCTGCCATCGATAGTTAGTTGCTCAGTCATACGCTGTTCTTGTTCTGGTGTGAGCAAGAATGGACGTCGGACAATGCAAAGCTGAGCTATGCGGCAGATATCCTGCCAATCTTTCCAGCGGACAAACTCGACAGCTTGGTCGCTGCCGATAAGAAGGTGCAGAACCGCTCCAGGGTTTTGAATAGACATCGTCTGCAGGGTATCAATCGTGTACGATACGCCCTGCCGGTCTACCTCGGCTGTGCTGACATGAAACATTGGATGTTGCTCGATAGCAAGTTTCACCATGGCAACGCGGTCTGTGGGTGATGCTAGCCCCTTATCGCCAACTTTGAACGGTGATTGAAACGCCGGTACAAAGTAACAGGCATCGAGATGTAACTGGTCTACGAACCTGTCTGCGATAATCAGATGAGCGATGTGTATCGGGTTGAATGATCCGCCGATAATACCGATGCGATGTTCAGATTGTGGCATTACTTGATGAATTCACGTTACAAGAAAAGCAACAGCGAAACTGCCATTACAGCCATACCTGCCACTAGTCCGTAGATGCTCAGGTGATGCTCGCCATACTCTCTAGCTGCTGGAAGCAATTCGTCGATGGAAATAAACACCATGATACCAGCTACAAGGCCAAACACAACTCCCATCACCACAGGACTCATAAACGGCAACAGGACTAGATAACCAATAACAGCACCAACAGGTTCGGCAAGACCAGAAAGAAATGAGTATAAGAAGGCTTTCTTGCGGTCTTGAGTAGCATAGAAAACAGGGACGCTTACAGCAATACCCTCTGGGATATTATGGATCGCGATAGCAATTGCGATAGCGACGCCCACGCTTGGATCGTGAAGTGCGCTAACGAAGGTTGCGAGCCCTTCCGGGAAGTTGTGTATGCCTATGGCGAGTGCCGTCATTACCCCAACGCGTAACAACCGATGATTGCGTGCGAACTCCTCTTTCTTTGCCTCGTCGTCGAGGGCTTCGATACTCATGTTCTCGTGTGGATTTTCATGAGACGGAACCAGTTTGTCGATAACGGCAATCAGCGCGATACCGGCAAAGAATGAAAGCACAGAGTACCAACGTCCGCCTTGTGGACCATACACTTGAGCAAGTGCCGAATTACTCTTAGCGAGAATCTCGACAAACGAGACATAAATCATCACACCGGCAGAAAAACCGAGTGAGAGGGATAGGAACTTGGTTGATGTTTTTCTTGCAAAGAAGGCCATCGCCGACCCAACACCGGTGGCTAGGCCTGCCAGAAGTGTCAGAGCAAAGGCGTACCCCAATGCATGTACATCCATTAGACGTGGGTCGTAACCAGAGTCGAGGCCGTTGAACGACGTCCGTGGACGACGTTTAATGAAACAAACGAGCGATTATGCTTTACGCGGGCTTCGAACTCATCACGGAACTTCTCGATGAATCCCTTAACAGGCCATGCTGCTGCGTCGCCAAGAGCACAGATCGTGTTACCCTCGATGTTTGAAGCAACACTATAGAGCAAATCAATGTCAGCGCTCGTTGCATCACCATGATCGAGACGATGGAGAACTTTTTCCATCCATCCACAACCTTCACGGCATGGCGTGCATTGTCCGCAAGATTCATGATGGTAAAATCTGGCAATACGGAGCGTTACAGCAACAATGTCAGTGTCTTCATCCATAACCATGATTCCAGCGGTACCGATGTGCGTACCGATCTTCTTCAGGTGCTCCTCATCCATGCAAACACCTTCGATTTCATCTCCGCGAAGGGGCGGCATAGATGAACCGCCTGGGATAACGGCCTTAACCTTTTTGTTGCCCGGAACACCGCCGCACACGTCGTAGATGATATCAGATAGCTTTACGCCCGTCGGAAGTTCATACACGCCAGGTTTGTTGACATGTCCGCTTACGCCATACAATAGCGTTCCTGTGTGACCCGGAGCACCAATAGCAGCGAAGGCATCTGCTCCCATGGTCATGATAGCAGGCACAGTAGCAAGCGTCTCAACATTGTTGATCGTTGTTGGCATGCCCCAAAGCCCCTTGTTTGCAGGGAATGGCGGCTTGTAGCGTGGGTATGCTCTATCTCCCTCGAGAGAATTCATCAGGGACGTCTCTTCCCCACAGATATAGGCTCCGGCACCCTTGTGTACAATGATATCGATCGAGTAATTGCCACCAAACGTCTTCTTCATGGCATCACCGATGAGCCCCTTAGCATATGCTTCGTCTACAGCATCTTGCATCAGATCTACCCACTTGTGGTATTCGCCACGGATATAAATGAATGCAGTCTTGATGCCCATGGCATACCCAGCAATCATGATGCCTTCGATAAGACCATGCGGATTGTACTCGAAAATCTGACGGTCTTTGAATGAGCCTGGTTCTGACTCGTCGCCGTTGATTGCTAGGTACTTTGGCTTTTCATTGCCCGTTGGCATGAACGACCACTTAAGTCCCGTAGGAAAGCAAGCGCCACCGCGACCACGAAGTCCGGACTTCTTTACCTCGTCAATAACGGTATCAGGCGAAGTCGAAATAGCTTTTCTGTAGCCTCCGTAGCCGCCATGAGCCATATAGACATCGGCCTTGTGAAGGTCCTTGATCTGAGGAAGTACGAAATGTGGTGCCGAATACATGAAGTGTCCTTCGTGAAAAACGTTCTAAACGACTGGCAAATATAACTGCGAAATGTTAGTCGCAGGACTCAATAACAACGGCGAGACCCTGGCCAACTCCAATACACAATGCGACTGCCCCGTAGCGAACACCACGTCTGCGCATTTCACGAGCAAGATGCCCGAGAATGCGGCCGCCGCTCATACCAAGCGGGTGCCCGATTGCAATCGCACCACCATGAACATTGACACGTTCCATGTCGAGGTGTAATTCTCGCACACAGGCAAGGCTTTGAGCTGCAAATGCTTCGTTAATCTCTACAAGTTCCAAGTCCTTCACTGCGATTCCAGCTCGGCTGCAGGCAAGCTGAATGGCACTCACTGGACCTATGCCCATTACACGCGGATCGACGCCTACCGCGCCACTACTGATCACTTTGGCCAGCGCTTGTTTGCGTACGTCAGGGTGCTGATTCAACATTGATTCACTGGCTAGAAGCATTGCAGCTGCACCGTCGTTAAGCGATGACGAGTTTCCGGCTGTTACAGTTCCACCTTTGCGAAAGGCGGGTTTCAACGTAGACATGCTGTCGATTGAGGCATCAGCACGTGGTTGCTCGTCCCTTGATACGATCACGGGATCGCCCTTGCGCGAAGCAATGGCGTATGGGATAATCTCATCGGCGAGCACTCCGCTATGCGTGGCTGCAGATGCCCGCTGGTGCGACTGCAGCGCAAATGCATCTTGATCTTCACGGGAAATACCCCAGCGCTCAGCAATGTTCTCGGCCGTCTCCCCCATAGACTCAAGTGGGAACATCGCCTCCATGGCAGGATTTGGATAGCGCCATCCCAGCGCAGTGTCATACACTGTAATGTTACCGAACATGGCCTTACCCGAGACATTTTTCGGCATGCTGTATGGGGCTCGCGACATGCTCTCTACGCCACCTGCCACGATGAAATTGGCCTCGTTGGAGCGGATCGCTCTCACACCCTGTATCACGGCCTCAAGCGACGAGGCACACAGCCTGTTTACGGTTACGGCGGGAACGCTCTCAGGCAGACCACCCAAGAGTGTTGCCATACGTGCAATGTTACGATTGTCTTCACCGGCTTGGTTGGCGCAGCCGAGAATCACATCGTCGATAAGCGCTGGGTTAATACCCGTGCGTTGCACGAGAGCCTTGAGTACTTCTGCAGCCATGTCATCTGGACGCACAGAACTAAGAGCTCCACCATACTTGCCAACAGCCGTGCGAATAGGTTCGATAATGTATGCCATGTTCGGTTGGGTTAAAGTTAGGGTTACAGATCAGCAAGATTCCTGTTGAGCTTCTCCATAGCGTCTGTCCAGTCGTGCAGTTTCTGACGCTCGGTTGCAACGACCTCAGGTTTGGCATTTTGAACGAAAGAAGCATTGGTGAGTTTCTTCTCTACGCCTGAAATAGCCCCCTGCAGACGAGAGATCTCCTTCTTCATTCTCACGCGTTCCTTCTCAAGGTCTACCTTACCGGCAACTACCATGAAGATCTCGTTCCCGCGCACTACATCCGCAACGGAACCCTCTGGTTTTTTGGCATCGGAAGAAATTGTAAGCGTAGCGCAACGAGCCAGTGATGTAATGATTGCTTGTTGCTCATGAAAGAATTCGACGTGTTCGGGATCCACACGTAAAGTAACGTCTAAGCGCTCGCTTGGTGGAATTCCCATTTCTGCACGCTGACGTCTCATGGCTTCGACTACGAGTTGAAGTGTCTCAAATCGCTGCTCAGTTAGCGGTTCCAGATGATCAGTCTGCGCAACTGGGGCAGCTTGTGTAGATATAGACAGCGCGGCGTCATGTCCGTATAAACCATGCCAAAGTTCCTCTGTGAGAAATGGCATAACCGGATGAAGAAGTTTCAAGGTCCCTTCAATAATTCTAAAGGCATTTGCCAGCACAGCCCGCTTGGTACCCTCCGTTGCAGCAGTGCTGATTTGTACCTTGACGATTTCGACATACCAATCACAAAAGTCCCTCCAGATAAAGTCGTAGAGACACTTTGCGTATTCGGTAATCCTATAAGCACTCAAGTGCTGACGCGCAGTTTCTATCGTTGATGCATATCGAGATCCTATCCACCTATCAGCAGTTGTAAGTTGGTAGTCAACTTGAGGACTAACTTGGGTATCAATCTCATGCTCTTTGAGCTGTAGGAATCGACAGGCATTCCAGACCTTGTTTGCAAAATTCCGTCCGAGTTCCATGGACGGGATGTCTTGCGTCTTTTCATCGATGTCAAGTCTTACATCGGACCCTAATGGTGCAAGGTAGATCATTGTGAACCGAATGGCATCGGAACCATACTGACCTATGATGTTCAGTGGATCTGGCGAATTGCCGAGAGACTTCGATAGCTTGCGTCCTTTCGCATCACGAATGATCGATGTAAAGTACACATCGCGAAACGGTACCGTGCCACGAAACTTGACCGTGGCCATAATCATTCTGGCAACCCAGAAAAAAATGATGTCCGGGCCCGTTACAAGCAGGTTCGACGGCAGATAGTACTCAAGCTGTTCTTTGGTCTTGATATCTGGCTCTGCAAGTGGGCCACGCCAGCCCAACGTTGTCATTGGCCATAACCATGATGACAACCATGTATCGAGCACATCTGTGTCTTGTCGAAGCGTTTGGGTCGAGTCCAATCCCAGCTTCGTGCGCGCCTCTTGCTCACTTCTGGCCGCCACCTGACGCCCGTCTGAGGTGTAATACACGGGAATTCGGTGACCCCACCACAACTGACGAGAGATGCACCAGTCACGGATGTTTCCCATCCAATGTTCGTAGGTCCTAACCCAGTGCTCTGGGTAAAACTTGATATCTCCGTTGAGCACAACATCCAAGGCCGGCTTGGCAAGGGGCTCCATCTTGACAAACCACTGATCGCTCAGGTAGGGCTCCACTGCTTCGCCACCACGCTCGCTAAAACCAACGTTGTGAGTGTAATCCTCTTTCTTTTCGAGAAGCTCACTTGCCTCTAGCGCAGCAACCACCTTTTTGCGGGCTACAAACCTGTCGAGCCCCCGAAATTCCCCTGCAAGATCATTCAAGGTGGCGTCGGCATGTATACACGACGGCATGTCCAATCCATGTCGCTTGCCGATTTCAAAGTCATTCGGGTCGTGTGCAGGAGTGATTTTGACACATCCAGTACCAAATGTGGGATCAGCGTAGTCATCTGCGATGATCGGAACGCTCTGAGCTGACAGCGGGACGATTACATTGCTTCCGATCAGATGCTTGTAACGTTCGTCGTTGGGGTTGACCGCCACAGCAACGTCGGCAAAAATCGTTTCTGGCCTCACTGTTGCAACGAGTAACGCACCCGATCCATCTGCTAAGTTGTAACGGAGTGTATAAATGTGTTCCTTTACTTCCTTAAAGATCACTTCCTCATCAGAGAGAGCGCTCTGAGCCACCGGAGACCAATTGATTATCCGCTTGCCCCGATAGATTAGTCCTTCGTCGTAGAGGCTGATAAAGACATCGCGCACCGCCTCGCTGGCACTCTCATCCATCGTAAAGAGCGTACGATTCCAATCTGCCGAGACCCCCAGCGTTCGCAACTGCTGGAGTATGATGCCACCATAGCGCTCCTTCCAGCCCCAGACCTTCTCAATGAATCTCTCCCTGCCAAGGTCGTGCCGAGTTACACCCTCTTTTTTCAGTTCCTGCTCAACCTTGCTCTGGGTTGCAATTCCTGCATGGTCTATGCCTGGAAACCAACAAGACTCTTGTCCGTTTTGCCGAGCCCAGCGTATATAGATGTCCTGAATTGTATTATTCAGGATGTGCCCAAAGTGCAGAATGCCCGTGACGTTTGGAGGGGGCATAAAAATCGCGTACGGTTTTTTAACGCTCGGTAGCGAATAATAGATACCGGCCTGCTGCCATTGTTGATACCAGTGAGCCTCTATGGTACCTGGTGAATATACTTTTTCTAAGGTTGTTGACATATTGCAAAGATAACTGCTGCAGACTATCAGAATGTTCGTACGTTCTTGAAACGTAATAGCAGTAGCTTACGATTTAGCACTTATATTTGGATCACTACAATGCAATTACAGTACAGGAGTATACAATGACCAAGAAGTATTCGGCTACAATACCTGTGGCCCTTCTCGGTGTGGCACTCGTTTTGGCATCCTGCACATGCAAGATCAAAGAAGAGCAGATGAGCCAAATCCGTCAGTTGCACACAGATGATAAGCAAACGGCATCGGACATACAGAAGGCCGAAGGCGAAAGAGCGCGCGTTGAAAAAGAGCTCGCTTCGCGTCAAGGCGACGTACGCCAGTGCAATCAACGTCTGTCGTTCGTTCAGCAAAAGAAGGCTCAATGGCCTAATGTGTTCCAAGACTGGGACCCAAGCGCGCCTGAGACACCAGCTGTGGCCCCAGAGCCAGAAACCAAGAAGAACAAGAAAAAGTAATTATTGCCACAAGGAGAACACCAATGAAAACATTGCTTGCAATCGCACTGTTCTGTGGCATGATGCTTCCAGCTCTTGCACAGGACGTACCACCGCCGCCAATTACGAAGGCAGACGAGCTGCTCACGTGTGACGAGGCTGATGCACGTATCAAGCAGATGAAGGACGACGTAGACGCCTCGAAGAAGAAACTTGAAGGAGTCAAGGCGGCCACAAAAAAGGCTGAGTCGGATCTTGCTACATCTATTCAAGCACTGAAAACGTGCAACGACGAAATCTATTCCCTGCTCGGCGTAACCGAGGCAGACGTTGCTACCTACCGCCAGCGAATCGGTCAGTTAGAGGGTAACGTTCGCGGACTACAACGTCTTGGCAATGATGCATTAGCAGATCGCCAAGATGAGGTTAAGGGTCTGCGCGGCACACTCAACGAGATGGCACGCATGCAGATTGCTCTGATTCCTGAATTCTTTGACCGTCTTACAAATCTGAATCGTGACATCAAGGGACTCTACCGCGAGAAGAGCATCAAGGGCTACACTGTAGGTACGTGGGCTGAAAATCGTGACTGCCTCTGGACCATCGCAGGCCGTTCTGAAATCTATTCTGATCCGTTCCAATGGCCGAAGATTTGGCAGGCGAACACAGATATGATTAAGAATCCCGATGTCATTCAGCCAGGTTGGGTGCTTGCTGTGCCCCCTGCTGGACCTAAAACATCAGAGGAAATGAAGGCCGAGCGTCAGTACTATCGTAAGAAACGAGCAGCGCAAGACACAGCGCCTGCAGTGCCAAGCAACACGGGTACATCGAAGTAAGTGTTGTCCATGTAACATCGATACCAAACGGGCTAACCTGTGCAGGGTTGGCCCGTTGTATTTTAGGTATACATCACCTACCAATTTCAATGCGTATGCACGTAGTAGAAAAAAAAATCAAGCTCGCAGATATCGACCTCTATGAATTACTCGGACCGTACGAGACTCATCTTCAGCTAATTGAAAACAAGTTTGATTCATCTATCACTGTAAGGGGCGACCAAGTAATCCTTCGAGGCGAGGTAGCAGAGGTTCGCAGGATTGAGCAGATATTTCTTGAGCTGATTCACACGATCAAGCGAACGGGACGTTTGCAGCTGTCCGATGTTGCTATGATTGTTGACCTTGTCGATGGCGGTCGCTCTGCTGGCACGCCGCCTAGTTCGATGTCGTTTGAAGAGTTAGACTCGGTGATTCTCTGGGGTAAGCGTGAAATGATTCGCGCTCGAACGCCACGTCAGATTGAGTATTACAAAAAGGTACGCTCCAACGATTTAGTATTCTGCATTGGTCCGGCTGGTACAGGTAAAACATACCTAGCCGTTGCTATGGCAGTTGCAGCGCTTCGTGCGAATGAGGTAACGCGGATCATTTTATCTCGTCCTGCAGTCGAAGCTGGTGAATCACTTGGTTTTTTACCAGGAGATATTTCTGAAAAAGTTGATCCGTATTTGCGTCCCCTGCTCGACGCACTGAGCGATATGGTTACACCTGATAAACTCAAGACCATGCTTGAGAAGCGTATTGTCGAGATTGTACCCCTTGCATACATGCGTGGCCGCACATTGAACACATCGTTCATCATCCTTGACGAGGCTCAAAACGCGACCAAGACCCAAATGAAAATGTTCCTTACACGACTAGGCAGGAATTCTAAGGCTATTGTTACTGGTGATTCAACCCAGGTAGACTTGCCAAAGAAGGTTGACTCTGGATTGTTAGACGTTTACAGGTTGTTTCAGGGAATCCAAGGAATTGAGTTTGTCGAGTTCGAAAAATCGGATGTTGTGAGGCATAGACTCGTAGCAGAAATCGTCGAGGCTTATGAGCGCGACGCCCAGCGCAAATCACCAGAATTGCAAGCCATCAATTCATGACCGAGCTATTTGAAATAGGTTTTTTGTCGATCACTTGGGCAGATGTCATTGATGTGCTGCTCATTTCCCTGCTGTTCTTTCTGCTATACCGCTCTCTGCGCGACACACTTGCACTGCAAGTGCTCTTCGTGCTTGGTGCACTTCTCGTGCTTAGCTTTTTAACGGATGCACTTGGAATGAAGACAAGTAGTTGGATACTGCGAAGGGTGAGTGATGTTGCAGTGATAGCGTTTGTTGTTCTCTTCCAACCAGAACTCCGACGCATCGTGCTTATGCTTACGCAATCACGACTATTCCGGATGTTCGTTCGGTCCAACACGCAGGAAGTTATCGAGCCCGTTGTCGAAGCTGCAGTTGAGCTCGCTACAAAGCACGTTGGAGCTCTCATCGTGTTTTCTAAAGCAGATCATGTTAAAGTAACAGTAGAAACTGGTGTAGAGATTAATGCAAGTGTTTCGACGGATTTGTTGCTGTCGATTTTTAATCCGCGTTCCCCTTTGCACGACGGAGCAGTAGTTATCGATGGCCAGCGTATCGTTGCAGCTCGCTGTGTTCTTCCTCTTAGCGGCACTCAAAAACTCGGAGGGCGTTCATTAGGAACGCGCCACCGGGCAGGACTTGGTCTTTCTGAGCAAGCAGATGCGTTGGTGTTGATAGTTTCTGAGGAACGAGGTACAGCAAGTTTGGCGTACAGTGGCGAAATTGAGCTTGATATACCACTCAACATTTTGGCCGACACGCTGCAAGGTAGATTGGCCATGGTAACACAAGCCTAGTTCACTATGTCAATACGTCCGGCACGACAATACGCTCCCTTTGAATTACAGCGTCAAGAACTCGTCTCTCTTTTAAGCTCGAGGGGTATCCATGATTCACGTGTTTTGCAGGCAATAGGTGCTGTGCCGCGTGAGAGCTTTGTACCGCCCGCGCTCGTTACGCGTTCGTATGAAGACTCTGCGCTACCAATTGATAATCGTCAGACGATATCGCAACCCTACACTGTTGCGCTTATGTCGCAATTGCTGTGCATTGAGCCCGGACATAAAATACTCGAGATTGGAACCGGTAGTGGGTATCAGGCAGCAATACTAGCCCAGCTTGGTGCTGTTGTGGTCACGATTGAGAGGCATCCGTTGCTTTCACAAAAGGCGCGGACTATCCTTGAGCAACTCGGTTACAGTGCCACGTGTAGAGTTGGAGACGGAACGATCGGGTATCGTGAGGGCGGTCCATATCATGGGATCATTGTTACTGCAGGCGCACCGGATGTCCCGGAGCCCCTTGCCAAGCAATTACAGATTGGGGGTCGTATGATCTTGCCAATCGGTACGCTCGAAGAGCAACGGTTGTATTCGGTAGTTCGCACTGGTGAAGAGGCCTGGAAAGCAACAGATGTTGGCCCGGCAAAATTCGTTCCATTGATCGGAAGATCTGGTTGGGATGAGTGACGCCACACATGGCCGGCGAAAAGTAATCGTTATCGCTGGTGCAACAGCCTCGGGCAAGTCCGAGGTGGCCATGGAGATAGCGCAGAAGCTACCGGTCGAGATCATTTGTGCAGATTCGCGGACAGTCTATCGCGGTCTTGATATTGGAACAGCGAAGCCATCAGAACAAGACCGTCAGCTCGTACGGCATCATGTCATCGACGTATGCGAGCCTACGGATGTTTATACCGCTCACAGGTTTGCCCAGGATGCAGTTTATTCCATCGATAACATGTCCGAGGACGTAACCCCGCTGATTGTTGGGGGCTCCGGCTTTTATATTTCTGCTCTCATTGATGGGTTGTCTGTTTCGGAGATCGAAGTAGATCAGGCAACGCGGTTGCAGCTGACGCATGAATTCACAACACGGGGAAAGCGTGAGATGTATCAAGAGCTACAAAGCGTCGATAGCATTGCCGCTCAACTGTACTCCGATATGAATCCTCGCCGAGTGCAGCGCGCCCTTGAGTACTACCGCACTACAGGCCGGCCAATATCATCGAATTGGAATGATCATCCGAGACCAGCTCTTTATGAGGCCACGTTTGTCTTTATACAGCGCGAGGCTGATGAGCTGAGAAATCGCATAGCAGCGCGTTGTGAGCTTATGTGGGAACGAGGACTCCTTGAGGAGACGATGTCTGTTCTTCAGAGTGGAGTGCCTCAACAAGCGCAGTCTTTGCAAACCGTTGGATATACGCAAGCACTTGATGTGCTCAATGGGAGAAGCACGGTGGAACAGGCACATACAGACATGATTACTGCTACTCGAAAGTATGCAAAGAGGCAACGTACATGGTTCAAACGAGACAATAGATACTCGCATGTATCAGGTACGGTAGAAACATGCGTAACAGATATATTGCGCATGCATCATGAAAGGGGCTTGTGTGATTTGGACTAGAGTTTGCGTTGCAATTAGCGTATGGATTGTAAGTGCAATCACTCTTTCAGCTGCTGTTGATTCAGTTGCTGTGTTGCAGGATTTGCGTCTGCGACTTGATAAGCTGTATGGAGCTTCAGCATACCGCAATTCACGCATCAGTGCAAAAGTGGTCTCTCTCAAGAATGGTGCAGTTCTCTATGAACGGAATGCCGATCTGCCGCTTACTCCTGCCTCCACAACAAAGTTGTTTTCTACAGCAACATTGTACTCGCTCCGTGGACCCAACGCCAGCTTGATTACCGACGTGCGCACAGATGGTGTAGTCGATGCATCTGGAATACTGCGAGGTAATATATACTTGGTCGGGTGTGGTGACGCATTGCTGTCTTCATCGGACATAGATCTTCTGGCGGATGAAATTGAGCGGCTTGGCATCAAGAAGATAACAGGCGCAGTTTTTGGTGACGGCACCGCATTTGACGGTGTTGTAAATCGTGCTAGGTATTCTGGCGACAATGAGGACGTTGAACCACTTCCCCCTATTACGGCACTTTCATTGCAACGTGGGACCATTGCCGTTGTGGTTAGCGCCAGTAAGAGTGGAGTAATGAGCGTGCAGGCCATACCAGAGAGCGATGCTATCGATATCTCGGAGGGTGTAACCGTTTCAGCGTATAGGTCACGAAAGGGGCACGTCAGAGCCGGGACACCCTCGTCGAGGAAGGCCTTAGCGCGGAAGGCAACCGGCAAGGCAAAGCCTACAACCACATCGAAGGCCAAAGCAAAGGCAAAGAGTAAAGCGCAGAATGAAGCACAGGGTAAAGTGAAGAGGGCTAAAGCTAGTCTGATGCAGCAAGAAGCAGACAATTGGCAAGATCGTGTTGGCGACGCACCACGAGAAAAGCGTAAAGGCCGAGCACGCCGCGTCCAGCGTTCTATCGCGCGTGTTCATGCTTCTTCGAGTATGCAAGCTGATGGTGTTCAGCGTGTTCATGTAACTGGTAGGATAACGCCAGGGACAAGCACGACGCTGTATGTATCGATGACGAAGCCAGCTCTTGTAACGGCAGGTGTTTTGCGACAGCGGCTGCGTTCACGAGGAGTAGTCATTCAGGGTCAGCTGGATGAAAAACAGGCCCCCGCTGCCAGCAAATCGATAGCATCAGTGAAGCGCCCCTTGATAGAGTTGGCCTCTATCGTTAACAAGAAAAGCGATAATTATCTTGCAGAGCACGTATTTAAAATGTGTGGTGCAGCCGCTGGAACAAAACCTTCAAACGCGGAGACATCTGTGCAGTGCGTCACGAAAATGCTCGACTCTCTGCGAATACCTCGTAATGGTTGCATGCTCAACGACGGTAGCGGTTTATCGCGTCGTAACTTGGCTTCGGCTACCACACAAGTTGCACTTCTGCAGAGAATTGCATCTAGTCCATGGGCTGCTGAATACACATCCACTCTGGCTATTGCTGGAACCGATGGTACGATACGTAAGCGCATGGTGGGAACGTTTGCTGCCAACAATGTGAAAGCGAAAACGGGCACCCTTCGAAATGCCAGTGCGCTCAGTGGGTACGTTACAACTCGTGATGGTGAGTTATTGGCATTCTCGTTTATCAGCAATGGCAATAATGTTTCATCCTACAAAAGCATTGAGGATCAAGCATCTCTGATCATTTCATCGTTCAGCTGGACAGTGCCGCAATCAGTTGAACCTACAAAGTAAGGGGCTTCAAAAGGTCGCATGCATGGGTAATCAACTCATGCGCCACCAAGGTACGTCTACCAGATCGCACAATTGACTCTCCAGCCTTGGCATGAAGATATGCCCCAGTGCTTGCGGCTGTCAAGCGGTCTAGTCCCTGGGCGCACAGTGAAGCGACGATTCCCGTGAGTACGTCCCCTGAACCCGCGGTAGCCATTGCAGGAGTTCCAGCATTAAGATACATCACCGAGTTCCCGTCCGTTGTGATTGAAGGAACATTTTTCACGTGCACTACAGCGTCATGCTGCTTGGCCCATGCAGTTGCCATTTCCACGTACGTGCTCTCAAGCACTTCACGTTGCATGCCCAACAGCCGTGAAAGCTCGCCCATATGTGGGGTTAAAATCACGTTAGAGAATCGATCTAAGTGCTTGGCGCATAATATCCCTTCTGCATCAAGGACTACTGAAGTTGTTGGATCGAGACCTTTGATACACTGTTCAAGCATTTCGATCGTTCTGGAATTCGTTCCAACTCCAGGTCCGATTGCCACCACCGTGGCTCGGGCAAGTATTGACGAAACACGATCAAGTTCATCGTCAGCAATAGTTCCATCATCGTGGGTTCTTACTTGATGTGTTATGACCTCTCGTGGAGTAAGGGGATGGATTGCAGGTGCAATCAAATCAACAATTCCAGCTCCTAAGGCAATCGCTGCATGTGCAGCCAGCGCTGGTGCTCCGCGCATACCGAGCGTGCCGCCAATAACGGCCACTCGACCATAATCGAACTTCGAGCTTTTGGACTTACGCACAGGAAGCGCCATTGCAAGATCCTCATCTGTACATTGTAACCGGTTGCATGTTGAAGCAAGCAGATCTGCAGGCACACCAAAATCAACAATCTCTGTTAGCCCTGAATACTCGGGTCCATTTGCGAGTAGCATCCCAACCTTAGGTCCGACTAACGTGATTGTATGGCGCGCATGAACGGCCACTGCGTCTGCATCACCAGTGTTAGGTTCCAAACCAGACGGTACATCCAACGAGATTACCGGACATGACTGAGCGTTGATCCAAGCCATAAGATTATAGGATGGTCCTGTTACCGGAAGTCTTGTACCAGCTCCCAACACCGCATCAATGATGACATCAGGCCTGTATGTATCTGGTATTTCGGATGTGTATTGATGTATCGTATCAGGGAGTCGACCATAGTTGAAACGTGCTGCAGAGCTCAAACGATCTAGTTCACCATTCCAGATCACGGAAACATCAAACGAAGATGCCAACTGCCTAGCAACACACACTCCGTCACCGCCATTGTTACCATTGCCACAAACGACAGCAATCTCCTGGCAGCCATGATATTGTTGTTCTAGTATGCCCCGAAGCCTATCCGCTATCGCGTACGACGCTCGTTCCATGAGTTCAAATTCGGTTATCGCAAAACGCCGGACCATCTCACGATCTATCTCAGAAACGTTGGCTGAGGTTAGTACATATCGCATACGCAATTATAGACGTATTGTGTGATTTCTGTTGCAGTTTTGTGATTGCTTGGCCACAAGTTCGATTATTGTGATTTGCAAACAACATTCATGGGACACTTTAGCGTGTTGTACGTAGTAATTGCATTCCTCATTGCTGTCTATATAGAGCCCATTGTTGCCCAACCAGTACATTCATGTGTGGGCATGCTACGGCATGGGCTTTTTGAATCACCAAGTTCACGTAGGGTAGGAGTTACTGTTCTTGAAGACAGGTTAGAGCCGTTTTATCATGGCGTAGCAAGTGGTGATCCCACTTCCAGTGCGGTTATACTATGGACCCGCGTTACACCGCGCAATGCCGATACATCAATAGATGTTCGATGGGTGGTTGCGCTCGACACTGGCCTTACCCAAGTTGTGGCGCAAGGTACTGCGAAAGCACTTCAAGCAAGAGACTTCACGGTTAAGATCGACGTTACGGGACTTCAGTCTAACACTGTTTACTACTATGCGTTTCAGGCCTATAGTAAAGTTTCACTCATTGGCAGAACACGTACCTTCCCTGTTACAGGGGGCGATCATGCACGCCTTGCTGTTGTCTCATGTTCAAACTACCCTGCTGGCTACTTCAACGCCTATGGCGCAATTGCAAAGCGTAACGACATTGATGCGGTACTCCATCTCGGGGACTATATCTATGAATACAGTGCCGACAGTACATCGTTTGCAGGTACCACAGGTAAGCAGCTTGGTAGGCTGCACTCGCCTGCAAACGAGATTGTTTCCCTAGCGGACTACCGGGCTCGTTATAGCCAATATAGGCTCGACCCGGATCTGCGCGCTCTGCATCAGCAGCACCCTATAATCCATATCTATGACGATCATGAGTCTGCCAATGATAGTTACACTGACGGGGCTGAAAATCACCAGCCTAATGAAGGTGAATGGACTCTGCGCAGAGATATATCAAAACGTGCATGCTATGAATGGATGCCTACTCGAGAACAGGTAAACCAGGTTCTCTACAGGAGTATCCAGTACGGTGATTTGTTAGATATCACAATGCTCGATACTCGCCTTGATGGCCGCGATAAGCAGATTGAAGACCTTGGCGATGATGCCTCAGCTGCTTCAAAGGCGGCGTTGGCTGATCCCAAGCGGAAGTTGATATCGCAGGACCAGTTTTCATGGCTTACATCAACGCTCGCTGCAAGTACAACAACCTGGCATGTGTTAGGTAATCAGGTACTGTTTACAGAGTTCAACGTTACCCCGATAGATACCAACTTTATGTTTCGCTCAGTAGGGCCCCTTTACGCCGCCATTTTGCGTCCTCAGGTACCTACTTTGCAAAATCTTATTGAGTCCGGTTTTTATGGTGACGTCTGGAGTAACTATCCGGCTCAGCGTGCGATGCTTTGCAATACGCTACAATCGCAGAATGTAAAGAATGTGATTGTCACGACAGGTGATTTTCATTGTTCGTTTGCAACAGACATAGAACAGACATGGAAGAAGGATACGAATTCGGTAGGCGTCGAGTTTGTGACCCCCTCTGTAACATCTCCGAACTTTGACGAGAATCTGAGCACACAAGCTTTCCTGCGACCCATCCTTAAGCCATTACTGGAAACGTTAGATTCAACGTTATATGGACTAAATAACCACCTACACTGGTGCGATATCGTTAATCACGGCTACCTCATTCTTGATGTAACACCGACGGTGGCACAGGCAGACTGGTACTTTGTGCCCACTGTCTTGGAAAGGTCAACCAATGAGGTATGGTCCAAAGGTTACACAACTGCCAATAGAAGCAGTGGGGCTATTGTTGCAGGCAATCCGGCACAAGGTAAATCACAGCAAGATCTGCCAGCCCCACCAAATCCTCCATCGGTAACATTGAATGTAGAGCAAGCCGATCCATCGTACTTGGATGGATTTACCTTGTTATCATTTGGTCCAATGCCAACGTCGTCGGTTCTTACGCTAACACTTCATGCAAGTGAATCGCGCCGTACAGATATTAGTGTATTTGCCAGTAGTGGCGCAGTTAATCTGCGCCAAAGTATCCAACTCTCTGCTGGTGTTTCGACCCTCGCGCTTGACCTTGTTGAGCTTCCCCAGGGACAATACATGGTTGCACTAACACAAGGTGAGCGTCGGATTCTTTTGCCGATTGTTGTGAAGAAGTAGTTATTGGTAAATAACTTCATGATCCGTATTCTGGCATCCATGAGTAGAGTACATGCAATGTTGATTGTTATGGCGGCAGCACTCATCGTCTCCTGTGGTGGACTCGACCCAGAGATAGTTCGCCCCTTTAGTGGAATCCGAGGCACTGTGCGCTATGTAGGAGGCGCTGCTGCGTGGCCTACTGATAGCATCTACGACCTCAGGATTGTTGCCTTTGAGAAAAAGCCAACAGAGCCTAACCAAGTGTTAACGTCAATCGTGAACCAGACGGCAGCATACTCTCCTAATACCCTACCCGTGCGTGTTGATTCGTCTGCATATGTACTCGAGGTATTGTTGCCCCCACGAACGTTTGAGTATGTCGTTGTTGCCATGCAAAATGGTCCAGACTTTCTCAATGATTGGCTGATGCTAGATGTGTATGCTCCAAATGGCAACCCCGAAGAACCAGGACGAGTGATTGTTCCATCGGCAGGAACGATAGCCATAGATTTCAGGGTAGATTTTGACAACCTTCCCCCACAACCATTTCCATGAGTAAGGTCAGTACAGTGTTGTTGACTGTGACGTGCTGGATGCTTTTTGCATCAAGTATGTCAGCTCAAACATCCATGAGAATCGGTGGAACGGTTATAGATGCGTCGACGTCGGATCCGATAAGGGGAGCTACCGTGCGCATTGCCGGACAACTGTCTGGGGCATATACCTCGTCTAAAGGTGAGTTCTCACTGCCCTACCATCCCAATACTGCCAATGATGGTAGCCCCATCCTTGTTGTTGTCACTGCGGTAGGGTTTCAGACTGACACTATTCGCGTCGATGGTGCAACGCTATCTTCAGCAGATCCTATGGTAGTTAGAATGAGCCCCTCAACGCTTATGAGCGATGAAGTGGTAGTCTCGGCAAGCAAGAGAGTTCAGGCCGTTCAGGATGTTCCTGTCAGTGTTTCGATCATGAAGGCACAAGACATCCAACAACGCGGCATTGTCCGACTCGATGATGCACTAAAGTATGTAAGTGGCATAACAGTTGTCAAGGACCAGGTAAACATTCGCGGTGCGTCCGGTTTTGCACTTGGTGTTGGATCCAGAACAGCAGTGCTACTGGATGGTTTCTCGTTACTCTCGGGAGACAATGGCGATATCAAGTTCGATATTCTTCCAGTTATGGACATCGAACGCGTTGAGATCATCAAGGGGGCTGGTTCTGCGCTCTATGGTACCGGCGCATTAGGTGGTGTTGTAAGTATACAGACAAAGAGACCAACGAGTGAACTTACCGTTGTTGGCAGAACATATGGTGGAATCTACACAGGAGCCCCTTACGATCGGTGGCAGTATGTACGTAATGGATATACATCGCTTTCCGGTGCAGATCTGCGAATAGCGCAGCGTGTTGGGAAGTTTGAATATTCCTTCAGTGCCGGGATTCGTAATGATCAGGGATTCAGGGCTTACGATAACGCCCTGCGTGGTTTTGGTTTTGCAAAGGCATCGTATGAACTAGACAAGCAGCAAAGTCTGAAGTTTAATCTGTTCCATGCCGAAGATCAACGGCAGAACTACCTCTATTGGAAGGATCTCAAGAACGCAACGCAGCCATCTGGGAATCAGATATTGGATGAGTATCTACTTACCAATAAGACTGCGGCAGGTATTGAATACACGAATCTTATCGATGGGCAGAATACGCTAGTTGCGCGTTATGGCTACTTCCGAACTGGCTTTGGTTCTCTGTATGGTAACTCATCAGCGACGCCGGATTATTCCGTAGCCAATGCGCACAATATTGACCTACAGCATAACGGTTCTCTGGCCGATAATATATCCATTGTTTCGGGTATTGCAGGTCGTTACAGTTATGCTCGCAGTCAACAGCTAAAGAAGGATACGTTAGCCGATACAACTGGTGGCGCATTGTCTGCATTTGGCACTGCAATGCAGAACATCATTAGTGGATTCTCGCAGTTAGAATACAAGACTGATAACGGTCCAATATTGACATTTGGGTTGCGGATTGACCGCGAGGTTACCGACACGCTTCAGCCAAATTTTGAGATCTCGCCCAAGTTCGGTCTTTCATGGGCGGTAGCAGAAGATGTTACACTCAGGGCTTCGGTTGGCCGGGGATTCCGGGCCGCAACCCTAGCGGAACGATATTCAACAATTCAGTATGGCCCCTTCAAAGTAAAAGAGAATCCCACAGTGCGGGCCGAGTACTCGTGGTCCAGTGAAGTTGGTGTGAACTGGAAGTCAACACAGTTGCTTCCGATTGAAATAGACATTGCAGTGTTTGACAACGAGCTGTTCAGCTTGATCGAGCCTACCTTTGATCTATCCTCGCCCGAGATCCCCATCATTTTTGCCAATCTCACGCGAGCTCGCATCCTGGGCACAGAGATAACTGCACGTATGGCCTTGGGTGGAGGTCTTCTTGCAGAGACAGGTGTTACACTTATGGACCCGACGGATATGACACTAGGGACTACGTTAATGTTCCGTAACAAGGTGCTTTGGTATTCGCGTGCATCATGGACACTGCTTCCATGGCTTGAAATGCAGGCAGAGTATAGGTATCAGGATCGTGTAGCGCAGATTAATGACAGATTAGCACTATTGATAGCCGATGCCGATGTGCGAGTACCTGTACACATAGTGGATGCGAGGCTCTTTGCCAAGCTGGACGGAACATGGCGCCTGGGTTTGATCGGAAGAAACATAGCCAACTATGCTTATGTGGAGGCTGTTGGTAATCTTGGTCCAACGCGGTCTGTGATGCTGCAGTTGGAGTATCGTTAACGCTGCTGGCTCCTAATAGCGCGACAGTGAGAAGTTCTCGCCTAAATACCTGCTGCGAACTTCCTGATTCTGAGCCACCTCTTCAGCCGTGCCGCTCACATAAATTGCACCATCGATCAATATGTAGGCCCGATCAGTAATGCTTAGCGTCTCGTGCACATTATGATCGGTAATAAGAACTCCGATGCCTTTATGCTTGAGTTCACGAACGATCGCCATGATGTCTTCTACTGCTAGTGGATCTATGCCTGCAAATGGTTCATCCAACAATATGAACTTGGGGTTCGTTGCAATTGCACGAGCTATTTCACAGCGCCGCCGCTCGCCCCCTGAAAGCATATAACCCTTGCTTTTTCGTATGTGTGAAATCCGAAAGTCGCTGAGCAATTCTTCCAGTCGTTTTTTTCGATCGGCTGAGGTAATCGGCTGTAGCTGCAATATTGACATGATGTTGTCTTCGACAGACATGCGACGAAAGATCGACGGCTCCTGTGGAAGGTAGGCAAGTCCAAGGCGCACTCGCTTATACATAGCCCTGCGTGTTATGTCTTGTCCGTCAAGAAACACCTTCCCATCCTCGGGGGGCACCATTCCGGTAATCATATAGAACGTTGTCGTTTTACCGGCACCGTTAGGGCCAAGTAAACCTACACATTCCCCTTGGCGCACCTCCAGCGTGCTGCCCTGAACAACCACACGCCTTTTGTATACCTTGCGCAGTCCGTCCGCTCTAAGGGTACTGATTTTGTCAGTTTTTGACACCACCGCTCCGAGGTCGTTTCTTAAGTTGAAGTGATAAGACCTTTTCCCTGCCATCTCTCAACACCGTTATCAGCAGAGTTTGATGTAATTCTGCATCGAGGATAGCGATATTGAGGTCGTCATCCCGCAACGTGGGAAGTCCGTCAACGGCAATGATAACATCCCCTGGCTCAATTCCTGCATCATCAGCAGGACTCCCAGCAAGTATCTGACTTACGAGCACCCCTGTATTGCTTTTTAGGTTATAGTACGATTTGACATCCTCTGTAATGGATGTCACCTTCATACCGGTCCAGAAATCTCGATCAATAGTGCCCTTTGATTTTAGACGCTCATAGATGCTCTGAACGCGATCAATAGGTATTGCAAATCCAATACCTATGCTTCCAGCGCCACGCGAACTTGTTGCCGTAGAATAAATGACCGTATTCATACCAATCACCTCACCGCTGGCGTTAACCAAGGGCCCCCCGGAATTACCAGAAGAAATAGCGGCATCAGTCTGGATCATATCACGGTAGACGCGGTCAAAACCGCCATCGTCTGCTTGCGTGAAGCTCACATTTGTATTTGAGACAACTCCAACTGTGACGGTAGGCTTTGCATTGTTGTCGAATAGTCCAAAAGGATTGCCAAAAGCAATAGCCCACTCCCCAACCTCCAAATCTCTGCTGCTTGCAAATTTCAAAGCTGGAAATCCAGACCCGTCAATCTTAAGCAGCGTAATATCAGTTGTTGGATCAGTTCCTATCACTGTAGCATCATGCTTCGATCCGTCGGTAAGTGTGATGACAATTTTCGAGGCATTACCAGCTACGTGGTCATTTGTTAAGATGTAGCCATCTGAACTAATGATAAATCCAGAGCCTAACGATCGCACCTCATAGTCCTGTTTGTAGGTACGTGATCTCCTACCAAAGAACTGTTCAAAGAAAGGATCTCTAAAAAAGTCGTCCATTGGGTCTCGATAATACTGCGTCCGCGTTTCAGTCACGTTAATGCCAACAACCGCCGGCGAACACAGCTTGACCGCCTTGGTAATGGTGTTTTGCCTACTCGATGTTATCTCGTCGTCTGCTTGCCGAGCAATCCGAGAATCTTCGGTAAAAAAGCCAGCCATCCCATTCAAAGGATGGGCTGCTATAGCGAGCAGAAACGCCGCGATAACTGGATGGTATTTGAACTGCTTCATGGCTGTTTAGGTCGTTTTCAATACAAAAATATTGCCTCTAAACGAGGTATCTTCGCTCACGATGTACATACGAGTTGCCGTCCCGATTCCAAGACTAGAGCCCCTTACATATGTGGTCCACGACCACGAGGGCGTATCTGTTGGATTTCGTGTAGTGGTGCCTGTTGGAAAGAGACTCTTGACCGGTACCATAGTCGAGGTTAACTCAACCCCCATAGCCAAGGCAAAGTATGTTGAAGAGATACTAGATACTGGACCAACATTTTCACCAGAGATGATTGAACTGGCCCGCCGGGTGTCGGACTATTACCTCTGTGCATGGGGTGAAGTACTTCAGGCAGCTCTGCCCAATGGAATGCAACCGAATGCGGTAATGCGCATTCGACTGGAGCGGCCATTGTCTGTGTCAGAGCTTGAGGCATTGCGGCGTAGGGCGCCCAAACGGGCAGCGCTAATAGAAGCGCTCGAAGAATCCCAGGGAGATGTAACGGTTGCCTATCTGCAGAAGAAGATGATGTCTTCGTATGTCAGCGACCAGCTCGAAGCTCTTCTACGCGACGGATGGATTAGTATCCACCAGGAACGTGTCAGGCAAACCAAGAGTCGGATGATTAGATGTGTTACACCTTCAAAGGCTCTCAAAGAAGATGATACGCTTTTACGTCAAACTCTCGATAGTCTTGACCGACATGCCCCAAGACAATCGCTAGCGCTGGCTTTTGTATTGCTTCACTTCGTCGAAACGCCAATTCCAGTAAACTATATCGTCGAACAGACAGGGGTAGGCATTGGCAGTATTGATGCACTTATCACAAAGGGGCTTATTGAGCAATCGCTGCGCGACTATCACTACCAAGATGAACTAGGAGGTCTCGCAAGGCCAGACGAGCATCAACTGGTGTTACATGATCAACAACAGCTTGCATACGATCGAATCGCTTCTACCCTGCATGCAAGTACATTTGACGTACATCTGCTACAGGGAGTTACTGGATCTGGTAAAACATTAGTCTATCAGAGACTCATTAAGGACGCCTTGTCGGCTGGAAAAGCTGCCTTGTTGCTTGTACCTGAGATTGCTCTTACCCCCCAATTGGGTGATCGCTTTCGTGCCATGTTTGGAGATTCTGTCGCGATACTTCACTCACGTATCTCGATGGGTGAACGCATTCAGATCTGGAATCGCATCGCATCGGGTAGCATCAGGGTTGTAATCGGCGCACGATCGGCCATACTTGTTGATGTGCCTAAACTTGGTGTTATCATTGTCGACGAAGAGCATGAACCCTCGTACAAGCAAGAAGATCCAGCCCCACGCTACAATGGCAGAGATGTTGCAATTATGCGTGCGCAGATTGTTGGCTGTCCAGTGGTGCTTGGATCAGCAACACCCTCGATGGAGTCGTATCAGAATGCCCTGACTGGACGCTACCATCATCACAAACTGACGATACGAGCCGATAACGCAGCATTCCCTACAATACGTCTCCTGGATATGCGGCAACTGCACAAGACACGCCAGTTGCGAGGATCATTCGCACTGGAGACACTGCAGCAAATAGCATCTCGCATTCAGAGGCATGAATCCGTGCTTGTATATCTCAACAAGAGAGGCTTTGCAACGCAGATTCAATGTCATGATTGTGGCAACGTTGAGATGTGTTTGCATTGCGACGTTGCACTAACATATCACAAGCACCCAGGGGTGCTAAAATGTCATTATTGCGGAATCAGTGCCCCCTTTCAACATGCTTGCCAGGTATGCGGTAGTACGGATGTTTATGAGATTGGCACAGGAACGCAACGCATAGAGGAGGAGCTTACTTCAGCCTTACAGGACTATTGTTCGCGTACTCCTTCGATTGCGAGGATGGATGCAGACACAACTGCTCGAAAGGGGCAACACAGGAAACTGCTTGGGCAGTTTAGCTCTGGTCACATTGACATACTGATTGGTACGCAGATGGTTGCCAAAGGACTCGATGTGGCTCGATGCACACTGGTGATTGTCGTCAATGCAGATCTTTCATTGTATCATACAGACTTCCGAGCAAGTGAACGTACAATGCAGTTATTGCTGCAGGTCAGCGGAAGAGCTGGTAGGCGTGCAATAGATCAAGGTATGGTCATATTGCAGTCATACTCTCCTCTACATCCAACAATGCAACTCTGTCTCGATGGAGAATCACGAATCGATAAGATTCATGCTTGGTATGGACAGGAACTACAAGCCAGACAGGAATCTGGGTATCCCCCGTTTACGCGATTTATAGCAATCGAAATCCGATCTCACGACGAGGTCGCTGCGCAGCATCACGCTGAAATTGTCTTCGCAATGCTTCCGAAAGACGATCGGTGTATAGTTGCATATCCACCAATGATACCAAGTATATCGCGAATTCGGAATGTATATCGACGCGTTGTGATCATTAAAAATCCTCGTGAGCATGATCCATCAGGACAGAAGTGTAGATCATATCTGCGATCACTTCAACAGAGCTATCACAAGCATCATGCCGCTGCAGATGTGAGGATCTCGATCGACATGGATGCACGAGGTACGTTGTAGCTAGAACAGAGCATTGGATAATGTAACACGAAACTCTGGCCGATCCCGCTGGGACAGTCTCGTATTGAGGTCAAGTCGAAGGAAAATGAGCAATCGATTGATAGAAATTCCCGCTTCGTAATAGTATCGCTCAGGTGTCTCAGCAGTAGTTGAAAGTGCTGGGCTATACAGAGCTCTGGTTGCGTTTGAAAAGTCTGTCCATGCAAACCCTCCAAACAAAATGAACTCAAGACCAAACGATGCAACATTTGGTATACGAAATACGCCAGGAACAAGCTCGCCGAAGTTATGGCTGAACGTAGCCGTGAATGACCTGTCGCCATAGAATTCCTTAACCTGCATGCCACGGAACGCATTGTTAACAACGATGCTTCGAATACCAGTTTCTGTGCTAAAGAAACGCTGAGGTGGAAGTGAACCCCAAGACCATGTGGCACCGAGTGTAACGTCTAGTGTCCAAAGCGGCAAGGTTGGTGTACGAAAGAACCCTTGCCAGTTCACCACAGAATATGTTGCCGTGCCCCCTAGCAAGTCCTTGTTAGCGAGTTCATAGCTGATTTGCATGCCCTGCCGGGCTATTCGGCGTGTTGGAAAAAAGTCGAGCTGTAGATCGGCTACCAGTGAATGTATCCGACCATTATGTACGGGAGGATTCTGTCTGACTGAATCCTTACGCGGTAAAAGGTGAAAAAAGTCAGATGTATAGGCAGTTTGATCGAAAGAGCTCTGATACCGCAGTGCAATATTGCTGGGTCGAATGAATTGGTCTCGACCGATAAAGCGGTACTGGCCCCATCCATATGTAAGGCCAACATGCGATCGTTCACTGTAGTAATAGTCTCCATAGTCGTTACCAAACAGTAACGATGTAGCAGCGATAAAATTCTGTCGAACAACATTAGGATTGTCTCGGCGTAAGAGATCATTGCAATGGCCAACTAATAACCTAAGTTTCTCTCGTCTATCAAGAGACACAGATACAGTAGCAACGTAATACCAGCGCTTGTCGTTAACACCATACCCTCCAGTAAGTCGTGTGTCGAATACACCGAGGATGGAGTGTTCAATGCCCAGCCCCATATATAGCCCATGAATACTGTTGTATCGAAGAATATCATCGAATCCAGTAAATGGTGGCTGACGAAGCTTTGCGAGTGCCTGACGCACGGGACCGAGATAACGGTTTATCAAAGAATTCTCAATGCTATCTGGATTATTAATAAACGAGTTGATTTCTTGATATGCACGTTCTTCTTCCGGGCGCAGGGGAAGTTTAGAGTTCATTCTCCAATAGGTTGAATCAAATATGTTGGCTTCTAGCAATATCTCTACACGACGCTGATCAAACAGATAGTCCTCGATCTCGGGATTGATTGTGTAGTCGTAGCAAATGGTCTCAATGTTGATATCGAGACGCGGCGCAATAACCCAAAAGAGCGATGCTTCCAGGGAGCTCTCGATCGAGAGTGCTTCGGGCACAACCATGCTGTCGATTATCTGAAAGTTTTGCCGGTAGGTTAAATCGGCATCAAATGGAAGGTTGACCTCTTCACTTGGAATTAGTGAGACTTCTACTGGAGAGTACGTTTGTAGATCGATGTAGATGACACCACGAAATGCTCTATGAAGTGAGCTCTTTGGAGACACCGCAATCTTCGCGATATCATCATCCAGTGCCGACTGCAGCACGAGGTCGTACATCTCAAGCACATTGTCTGCGAACGGCGTCTCAATTGTTTCGCCAAGAATCTGTATCGAGTTGCTATAAACATTTAGGTTTGTCCCAAAGGTGACTGAATTAGCCTGTGTTGGAACATTAACAGTCTGGCGTCTCTGAAGGATCTCGTTGTAGTAGTTATCCGGATACTTGTAGTAACCCTTCGAAAAGGATTCTAGGATACTTACGATTGTTGAGTCTCCACGTCCTGTGCTGCGCAGAGCTGTTGTTGTATCGGTAGCAGCGACGAACTTTGTGTACAACATGTACGTGTAGCTTTTAAGCTTTTTCTCCTGTAGCAGTTTTCGTGCTACCACTCGCTTCATGATACTTCGAGCTGGGTCTTCAGCAGAAACGACCACTTCTGATTGCGTCTCCATCTTTTCACGTAGACCGTGAACAATATCTGTGTCTTTTGCAGGTAGCACTAGCGTGTCGGCATAAAAGCCTATCCCATCAAGTGCTACAACAAGAGATGCCTTGTAAACATCTGAAATGGTGATTCTAAAGTATCCCCTTCGATCAGTAGCAACGGTTTTCTTTGACTGCAGTTCACGTATGCGGATGAAGCTCGCAGGCTGCTCACTTCCGGAAACAACAACTCTGCCTGTAATGGTCACAGTTGTCGCAGTGTCGGTACGAGCATAGATTTGAACCATGCAACAGAGCAGCGCAGGCAGACTGAATATCAAGAACCTTATGCTCAAGAAATGAGACCCTCAATATCCTCTTGCAGACCATCCAATACATCCTCTACCGACTGATTCCCATACAATGCATCGAGAACCGCACGCTCCAGCAATATTACTATCGTTGGCCATTGAGGATGAGAATGCATGGGGCGTGCAATTCGCATGCGTTTGGCGATGAGCTGCATGCTAGAATCCGAGGAACGTAACGTGTTATGCCAGTAGGATGAAAACGTAGGAAAGCCCAGAGACTCATGTTGCTTAACCACATGACGTAGATCCGTCAGGTAAGCATACATCGGATCTGTATCTGGAAAAGTTCCAGAAACACAGACGCCATATCCATGAAGCAAAGGTGTGGATGAACCTCTGGCGTGTGGATTGACATACGTTGCTGAAAATGCGGTTGATGGTTTCTGCTTGCGAAGCAAAGGCAGATATGAGGAATTGCCATACAACATGGCAAGGTTGCCCTGTGCAAAGCTTGCTCGCTGTTGCCTTCGTGTTTCTAGCTCTCTTCCTTTGGCAAGGTCGGCATAGGCCGTGAGCGCCTGTTTGTTCATCGCTGAATTCACAACTACATTCCCAGAATCATCGATAATGCATCCACCGTGATCTCCAAGCCACGAAGCAATAGTCTGAGCAGAGGATCTGGGATCATCACCGGCAGAAGTCCAGGTTGCCTTATAGCGAGATGAAAACGTGTCCTGTAGTGCAAACATTTGATCGGTATCTAATCCCGCAGCTGACGAACCTGACGAGGAAGCAATTGGACCGCTCAAGAGTAGCATGGCTATGTCACACGTAAGTGGAATGGCCACACGCTTACCCTGCCAGTGGCATACATTTCCTAGAGGCGCATAGTCGTCCGATAGGACATCAGGAAGCACCATTACTGATCCCAGCGCAGCAACTGCTGGGATGTATTCATACGGTAGGATAAAAAGACTCGCTGAATCTTTGCGATTGGTGTTCGCCGCAAGTGACAGTAATTCCAATACTGTGCAAGGTTTAGATAATGCTTTCCCACCGAAACGAATGCTGTACTTGGCTACGCAGGAATCCACAAATGACCTCACTTCTGGTGTGCCCTGGAGGTAAAAAACGGTAAGGTTCTTATCTAGGTGAGCTGGCTCCTCTCTACCCTGTTGGCATGCCACAATGGCTATGGAGAGAAGTACAAGCGACAGTTGTTGAATGTTGGGCATAGGTTACTCACTTACCCTAGCGAAGCTACGAATTGGAGTACGGAATTCCACTAACTCTGCGTAGTTTTGAGCCCGTCCAGTCCTCTCTGATTTTCCTCAGGTGTTGTGTGCCGAAGACGTCAAAGTACATCTTCATTACGGGCGGAGTATTGTCCTCGTTGGGCAAAGGTATTGCTTCCTCCTCCATAGGTCTATTGCTGCGTCAGCGCGGTTTTTCTGTAACCATCCAGAAGTTAGACCCCTATATCAATGTTGATCCCGGTACGATGAATCCGTATCAACATGGAGAGGTCTACGTCACTGACGATGGTGCAGAAACTGATCTGGACTTAGGCCACTATGAGCGTTACCTGGACGTGAGCATGTCGAAGCAGAACACTGCATCAGCTGGTCAAGTCTACTACGATGTCATAATGCGAGAGCGCAAAGGTGAGTACCTTGGCAAGACCGTGCAAGTTGTGCCTCACATCACAGACGAGATAAAGCGTCGGATGAGGGCGTTTGATGGAAAGTACGACGTTGTCATCATCGAGATTGGCGGTACAGTTGGAGATATCGAGTCGCTTCCGTTTCTTGAAGCATGCAGGCAATTGAGACTTGAAGTTGGACGAGGCAATGCATTAGATGTTCACCTTACCTACGTGCCGTACATCAAGAGTGCGGGCGAATTGAAGACAAAGCCTACTCAGCACTCGGTAAAAACGCTGATGGAATCTGGAATTACCCCAGATATCTTGCTATGTAGGGCCGAGATTAAACTTGGTAAAGATATCCGTCAGAAAATCGCTTTATTCTGTAATGTGGAAGAGCGCAGTGTTATTGAGGCTCGTGATGCTGAGACCATCTATGAAGTTCCGATGCTATTTGCGAAGCACGACTTAGATGATATCATTTGTGAAAAGCTGCACCTTAAGCGTTCACGACGTGATCTGGATACATGGTCACGTTTTGTAAATCGAATTAAGGCACCGAGACATGTTATCGAGATTGCTTTTGTAGGTAAGTACAACAAGTACCCCGACAGCTACAAGTCAATACTTGAGGCAATTATCCATGCTGGCGCTATAAACAATACCCAGGTTACAATTCGTTGGATCGATGCAGAGGCGTTGACAAAGGAGAATGCTGCCGAAATGCTGGATGGTATTGATGGTATGTTGGTTGCACCTGGATTTGGTTCACGCGGTATTGAGGGTAAGATATCAGCCATCCAGTTCGCACGCACGCAGAACGTTCCATTTTTTGGAATCTGTCTCGGTATGCAGTGTGCAGTTATCGAGTTTGCACGCAACGTGGCGATGATGCCCACAGCCCATTCTTCAGAATTCAAAAAGAATGCTTTCAACGTCATCGATCTGTTGCCTGAGCAGCGTTCTGTTACAAGCAAAGGTGGAACGATGCGTCTTGGCTCCTATCCTTGCAACGTCTCACGCCGTACCAAGGCATTTGTTGCCTATAAGTCTCAACATATCGACGAGCGTCATAGACATCGTTATGAATTCAATAATGATTTTCGAGAAGTGATGGTATCAAAAGGGCTCGTCATTAGCGGTACCTCGCCGGATGGCAGACTCGTTGAGATTATTGAGATTCCATCGCACAGATGGTTTGTAGGAGTACAGTTTCATCCAGAATTGAAATCACGGGCAGTTACTGGACATCCCCTCTTTGTTTCCTTTGTAAAGGCTGCACTGCAGCTTCATCAGGAAAACCTGTAAGGGATTCCCCATGAATGTTGTACTTATCGAACATGATGCGGCAGAGCTATTGTATCCTTTTACGCAGACTCACTGCGCATGGGAGTTACGAGCAGGATTCTACACGATAGCTGAGCGGTGGAAGTTTACTCTGCAGCAATGCACTATTCATGTTCATTCTGATCGGCAAAGTGTAGAGAGCGCATATAGGGCCCGATCAGAGCAAAGCAGATCTGAGTATGGTTCAGCCCCACTGCTCATCATAGCTGCTAATCTGCTCGTTGCCCCCAGTGTTATGCGCCAAATGCACGACTACTGTGTTTCGGTTTCCGACCCAGTTCATTTTACGTGTAACGGTGAAACAGTTGGCGTTTATCTACCCGAGCACAACGGACAAACTGATGGAATTGCTTCTATCATAGAAGGCATCTCCGGTCACGGTCTACCGACAGTTCAGGTTCAAGGTCACATAGTAACACGACTATGGCAGATACTGGATAGATTGGAGGAAACGGTTGCATGGGATGCTGAACTTGTTCAATCGCGTGTTGCTAAAACTGCTAGTGTCCATCAAACAGCTGTGCTTGATCGATCAAAGGGCCCAATCATCATTGGTGATGGTGCCACGATAGGCGCATTTTGTATCATACAAGGTCCTGCAGTGATTGGTGAGCAATGCAATGTGAAGCCCCATTCACATATCAATACCGTAGTAACTGGACCTCAATGCCGTATATCTGGTGAGATTGCCAACACAGTGTTCCAGGCATACAGCAATAAACAACATGCTGGTTTTATCGGACATAGCTACATCGGCGAATGGGTAAACCTTGGTGCGGGAACAACGACATCAAATCTGAAGAATACGTACTCACATGTGCGACCTGAAATGCCATGGGGGCGTGAAGACTCACAGCGCGTATTCCTTGGTTCTCTTGTAGGTGATTATTGTCGCACGGGTATTGGTACAATGCTTCCCACTGGAGGTGTATATGGTGCGTGTGCCGCAATCAATAATGCTGGTACCGCGCCGCGGAAGTGTGATGCATTCTCTTGGGATGATAAGCGATATGAACTCGACAAGGCGCTGGCAACCATTGAGATAGCAATGAAACGTCGAGGTAAAGTCCTCACAGATGAAGAGCAAAGTTTACTCGTGGAACTCAGCGAACGAAATGCCTAGCGACGCACTACATATCGTTATTACCGGGGCAAGCAGAGGAATCGGCGCTGCGATTTCGCGTGTTTTGGCGCAAGATCACTTCGTTTCCCTCGTTGGACGTGATAAAGAAGCACTAGAAACTGTTGCAACTGATCTGCCAGCTGCTCATTACCGAATTGTATGTTGTGATATCACCTCTCGTGGGTCAGTACAGCAGTTACTTACACAGCTGGACCGCGTTGACATTTTCATTAATAACGCTGGAATAGCTGAATTCGGTGATGCGTCTACGTTACCGTATGAATCAGCCGAACGACAGATCCGAACAAACATGTTGGGACCAATAGAGATTATTACTGCGCTCATAGGACCAATGTGTGAGCGTAAAGAAGGCATGATATTATCAGTCAACTCGGTAGCAGCCACGACAGTATTCTCAGGCACGTCTGCGTATTCCGCATCGAAGGCAGGGATGTTGGCATATACACGCAGCATGCGTCAGGATGTGCGCTCGCATGGCGTGAAGGTGGTTGACGTAATAGTGGGGGCAACCGATACCGAGATATGGAGTGACTCCTCACGTGCCGAGCACAGTCATCGCATGCTCTCAGCTGGGCATGTTGCACAGGTTGTTAAAGGGATAGTCGATACGTACCATGACAAACACTCAATGATAGAAGAAATTATAATTCGTCCTCAGTTAGGAGATCTTTAGGTATGAAACATTTTCTAATTCTTTGTTCACTTTGCATACTGGTGCCTGCACTTGTTAGTGCGCAAATGCAGCAGCGATACAGCCATGGTGACCCAACACCCGAAGAGCAGCTAATGCTCGAGTACATCAATCGGGCTCGTGCAAATCCAACGGAGGAGGGTATTCGCTTGATGGATACTCAGGATCCACGAGTGCAGGGGGCATATCAATACTTTAAGATTGATCCAGTAGCCACGAAGAAAGCATTCACGACCTATCCCCAGCGTCCACCACTGGCATTTCATGCTTTGCTTATCGATGCTGCCCGTGTACATAGTCGTGATATGGATCAAAACAATTTCCAGGGGCACACCAGCAGTAACGGTGATGAACTCGGAACACGCTACTCGAAGGTTGGGTACTCATCTATGGGCATGTACGGGGAGAACGTAGCAGCCTATAGCGAGTCCGTTTGGCATGGACACTGCGGTCTGAATGTTGACTGGGGCGAAGAGAATCAAAAGGAACTTGGCCACAGGAGCAACATCATGAACTTTGGCAATGCCGTCTACACAGAAATCGGTATTGGCATCATTTATAACGGCAAAGGGCTCTCTAGTGGTTCCGTTGGACCGTATGTTGTAACGCAGGACTTTGGTATCGGTTCAACACGCTACGTTGTAGGCGTTGTCTATGATGACAAGAACAAGAATGGCTTTTATGACATCGGCGAAGGAATTCCCAACGTAAAGCTCGTACCGAGTCGCGGGTCGTTCTACACCGTTACCAGTTCGTCAGGTGGGTACGCTCTGCCCTATTCCGGCGGTTCGTCGCTCACTATTGTAGCATCTGAGGGTGGGCTCTCTGCTCCAATCACCAAGAATATTTCTGTTGATGGCAGCAATGTTAAGCTCGATTTCACTACGTCAGCCTCTGCCCAAGGGCCAGGTGCTGTTGTCTTGTCCAAACCGAGTAATAATGCCACTGGTGTGGCACCTACCGTTACCCTCGAATGGGGCAAAAGTACATTTGCAGAGTCGTACGAATGGCAGCTGGCTACAAGTAATCAGTTTACCCAGGCATCGTTGGTCGCCTCTGGCACAGAGACGAAGCAGTCGGCCCAAATACAAGCTCCTCAGTGTAATGCACGATTCTTCTGGCGCGTTCGGGGTATGAACACTGCTGGAATTGGTGCATGGTCTACGCCGTTCTCATTTACGACGGCTGGAAAGATGCCAACTGCTACGGCAGCCGTTAGTCCAAAAGGAAACAAACTCGCCGATGCTGCCGATGCTATAACGTTTACGTGGAATCAGTCAGCAGAGGCTACCAAGTATCACCTGCGTGTAAAGCAAACAACAAGCCCCTTTAGTGTTGTGTTTGAAGACACTGCCGTTGCATCAACTTCAACTAACGTGAAATCTTCGATTCTCGGTAATGGCACGTTTGCATGGGAGGTTCGTCCAAAAAATGCGTGCGGAATGGGCGGTTGGTCTACTCCAGCGGAGTTTACACTTACTGTAACATCCATACATGATGAGATGCTAGACAATGAGAGCTCAATTTCACTCCGGCCAATACCATCAGGAGACAAACCTGTGGTTGATATCAAGTCGTCAATGGAGGGTCGCTTGCTCATTCGTGTTAGATCTACAAATGGCGAGCTTGTCTATCAACATGCCACGATTGGGATATCAGCTGGTGGTGAGATCCCAATTGATCTAACCCAACTTTCGCAGGGAATCTACATGTTGGAGGTGCTAGACTCCCAAGGTAAGCCTTCACGTATAATGTTTGTGAAGTAAAATATCGCTATTCAAAAATGCAAGGCTGCTGGGGTAACCAGCAGCCTTTTTTATTGGTCAAAATGCTTGTCCTAAAATCTACATTTTGTTACGATGAAACGTGTCGGTAGTATGGTATCATATACAGTGCGCATTGTCGCTTCAATAGTTTGTATTCAATAGGGAGATATGATCAAATGTCTATAGAAGAATCATGTTCGGTAGCACTTGAGTCGATGTGCCAAAGTCGTAAATCGCGTGAGCTGACGAGCAATCTGAAGCGTTTTGCGACTTCATTGGATGAATTAGATTTATCTGGTAAGGAACATGACCTGGTTATGGCAGAGCGCTTCTTACGTGCTGCTAAGTTAGTGTTAGAAAGAGGTATGGTCCCACAGGCACAAAAGTTTTGTAGCAGAGCATACACGCTTGCCTGCAAACATGATATATCAGACATCGCGATGCGTGCTGCTACAGACCGTGTAACATTGGAGCATATACTGCGTAATGCGCAAGCCATACGGCTGTGGACAGAGCGGCGTACGTTTCACGAGGATAGAGTCAAACGAGAAGAGGAGCGGCAATCGCAAGTGCGGCAGCTATATCTACGCGAGGTACTCTGTGTAGACGAGAGCAATCCAAAGCAGGTCTTCATTCCATATACGTGTGACGAATTTAGACATTTACTCCTGCCCTATCACTTGTGTTCACGCGGACTCTTTCATGCTGCGCTTAATGCCGTTAAGGGGTTAGCATTTGTTCATACGAAATCGAAGTTCCTACAGGATGAGCTGCGATGGCTAACATTTAGACTCTATGCTTCCACACAGCAGTATGACCAAGCAGCTGCAATCACAAGATTGATAATGGAATCCCCTGCTATAACAGCTAGACTTCAAGAGTGCTCGACCATCGCGGCTGCATATTGCGATCTGATGGACGTTCTTCGTGGTCCAAGATTAGATCAGATACGATGGGCCACGCGAATTGGAATGTTTAGCAACTCATTTCATGCCATAGTAAACGAACCGACAGGCTTGTATCTATCAGTATTTGTTTACGAACTCGTGCGGGCCATAATAGATCAGAACTTCATACTTGCGGAGCAGCGCCTTGCCGCATTGCGAGTGCGTGTTCACAGAAACGAATATAATGGTCGCTTGTTTGAGCTCCGATCATTTCTGAAGGTAATTGGATACATTCAATCGACGCACTACAGATACAAAAAGGTGTTTCCCACAAAGCTCTATAATGAACTAATCAATTACGGGCTTCAAACGAAGTATGCTCAGCAAGGAATCATCCCATACTCGGAACTTGCATATCGTATCCTGCGGTATCTGAACTATACATGACGCTTTCATCACACTAGCGTATAATAATCGTGTCCGTTATCGGAGATGATGTGTACAACACCTGCCCGAACTAGACGAACAAGTATCTGCGACGCTCGCCTGCGAGATATGTTAACGAGTCTCGCAAAATCATGCACGGTTGCTCTACCATGTCTTTCAAGGTATGTAAACAGTCGTTGTTCTCTATCTCCAATTGATAATGTGATTGGTGGGGCATCCGGATGCTGTCCTTTGAGAACACGCGTCATTTCCTTGCTGGCAGTAAGGGACTTGTCGCCTTGTCGAATAAATACCTTACGATGAGATTCAGCATCATGTGATGCCATAGACAAATATCGATGTGGGCGTAGAGCACTCTGGGGCACGTACACAACGACTACGTCTACGAAATCAATTTCTACGACCTCAATTGTCGTTTGAATTGGCGGGTCGATTGCGTGCAACGCAACAGTCACAAGATCAACCTGCTCCTTTTCAGAATCCACACCTTTGATACCACCATTATCGTCTACACCAAGAAGTAAGTGTCCACCCGTGGTGTTAGCAAAGGCAATAATCTCCCGAGCAATCTTTTCACTCGTAGTGAACTTCCTCTTGAACTCCAGCACGGAAGATTCTCCTTTAGCTATGAGCTCGCGTAACTCGTGACGCTTCACAGTATGGCTTTCTCAGAAATGCTAAGTGCGTGCCCATAACATCGATAGGGACACCATTACTGCCTATTGTGCCTCTTGGTACTTCCACAATGACTTAGGTATCCACCATTGCGTTGGATTGTAGCCAGGTCGTACATAGCTAAACTTTACGTTTTGCAATCGGGTGTTGTATGCACCAGGATTCAATGGACTCCAGAGAAAAATGTATGGCTGTTCGTCGGCTACGAGTTGTTGGAACTCACGCATATATGCAATGCGCTTCTGCTCGACAAATTCAATGCGGTTCATCTCAAGAAGCTGGTCTGCACGAGTGTTCTTAAACCCTACATAGTTGCTTCCCTTGTTGCCTACTTGACTTGAATGCCAGATTTGGTAAGGATCACTTGGAATAGGGTCGTTTACCCATGCGCCAATGGAAATGTCAAACTTGCGTGACCGCATATTCTCAAGAAACACACTCCATTCGAGCTTCCTTACATCTAACTTGATTCCCACCTTTCGAAGTTCGTCGGAGAATGATACTGCAATTGCTTCGCGTGTTTCATTTCCCGCATTGACAAGAATCGACAGCGAAAGGGGTATAATCCTTCCATTGAGATTCTTCTCCACTATTCCATCACCGTTTGAATCCTTCCATCCAGCAGATGCAAGAATCCGCTTTGCCTCGTTGAGATCGTATCTGACGCCCTTTATCGATGCGTCATACTCTGGACGGTCGTCGTATATCGGAGAATTCACAGCCGATGCTAATCCTCTCATTACTTGCTTGATCAATGCATCTCTGTCAAGGCAGTGGGCCATAGCTTTACGCACTGCCTTGTCGGCAAGGATTGGGTTCCCCATATTCAATCCCAAATACGAATAAATCTGGGTCTTGTAGGTTGCCTTACGAATGAACGGCGTAGCTACTGTGTCAAGCTCTTCAACAAACTTTGCAGCCGGCACGTACTCCATGAAGTCAATCTCTCCATTTTTGAGGGCCACTACTGCAGCACTTCTATCGTTGATGACTTTGTAGAAAAGCTTTTCAGGATAGGCTGGATTCCATTTGTCGTTACCAGCGTTCCACCACTTTGGCGAGCGCTGCAGAGTAATCGATTCTCCAGTCTTCCACTCATCGAACATATAAGGTCCTGAGCCAATATTCAGCTTTACATCACGCTTCACCTCGGGCGAGTTGTACCAGTTAGCAAACTTCTTCATCGAGGCGCTAGACTGCGCGGTAGCAAGGCTCATGGTCTCAGCGAATGTGTATCCATCAGTCAAATTCTCCGGATCGAGGACGTGCTCAGGCATGATCCATAAACCACCAAGAAAGTACTCAGCAAGAAAGTACGGCTGAGTCATCGTAATCACGACTGTATACTGATCACGCGCTTCGACATTCGCCACTGACTCATAATAGTTGCGCAATGCAGCCCCATCTGTAATAAGGGGATTCTTGACAACCTTGTAGCTAAACACAACGTCATTTGCAGTAAGGGGTTTGCCATCACTGAACGTAACACCCTTTCGGATCGAAAATGTGTATGTCAGGTGATCTGCAGAGATTGTGGGCCTATTCTCGGCCAACACAGGGTAGAGCTCGGTTGTCTCAAAATCCTGCTCGAGAAGCTTTTCGTAGACTCGATTGAACAGTGCACTAGAAGAGGCATCATTGGTAACCATCGGGTTGAGTCCTTCTGGATCAGACAGTTCGTGTATCACTGCCCAGTCTCCACGAGTCGCTTCCCCGCTATCGCCTCCAGTGTTTGCCTCGCCCCCTCCTGAACATCCCGCCAGAAGAGTGAAGAGAATACAAGTTGTACACAACAACAAAGAAGCAAATTTGCTATTCATCGTCGCTCTGAAAATATGTAACACTTCGTAGATCCTGATTAGTATGAGTTCGTGATTTATCTTCAAGATGCTGCTGAAGGTTCTCAGCAAAGACCAATGCTGCATTGTAACCATACGTCTTTAGCAGGTGATTCAATGCAATCGTTTCTGAGATCACAGTAACGTTTTTACCCGGGAAAATGGGAAGCGTTACCGATGGAATGGAAACTCCCATAATCTCGACAGTCGATTCACCTATTCCCAGCCGGTCATACTCATGTATCTCATTATAGTTTTCTAATTCAACAATGAGCTCCAGCCTTTTCTGAAATCGTATTGCGCGCACACCAAACATCTGTCGAACGTCGATGAGGCCTACGCCTCGGATCTCCACAAGGTGTTTCACGAGTGATGAACCTGTTCCCATCAGAACACTTTCGCGCTTCTTCGTAAGCATGGTGGCATCATCGGCAACGAGTCTGTGACCGCGCTCTACAAGATCAAGTGCAATCTCACTTTTGCCTATTCCGCTGCTACCAACGAACAGCATGCCTATGCCGTATACATCCACGAAGGAACCATGCAGTGTTATCTGCTCAGCAAACTGGTCATCTAAGTATTCACTCAGTACATAAATGGTTTTCGTGGTATCGAATGGCGTAGTTAACACAGCAACGTTATGAGCCTTGGCAATATTCACGAGTTCGTCGTCTAATTCGTGATTGTTAGCACATACAATTACCGGTACATTGAACGAGCAGATTGCTTCGAATGCCGCTCTGCGCGCATCAGATGAAAGGCTCTTAAGATAGTAGAACTCAGTATTACCAAAGAGCTGAACGCGGTAATACGTAAATAGCTCAGTAAATCCGGTTAAAGCCAGTTGAGGTCTATGAAGACTCTTGTCGGTGATGTGGTTATCTAGACCTATGTCATCAGTCTGTGGTCTAAGGTGCACTGGGCCTACCAAGAGTTCACGAACAGTAACGTATTCTTTACGTACTGGTTCAGGTATATGCATCAGGATCCTCTGAGATTAAGCTCGTATCGTTGCATGTTTATCATGTAATCGACTGAGTTGTCGATGCATCTTCTCTCCTGCATCATGTGCCGCTTTTGTTACTTCAGCTGCAGATTCACGAGCTACCAATAATTGTCCCTGAACCTTAACTGTATACTCGCAAGACTTCTCGAGTGGCCCCTTGTCTACGATAGCGTCTACACGAATAATAGTATTGCCATATCGTTCAAACGATTTCGCTGTTTCCACAATGGTGGTGTTTTCAGCTTCTGTAATCGTGCAATGCCGGGACGTGACGTGGATGTCCATGAATGCCTCCTGCAGAATATGAGTGAAGAACGAAGCGAGTAAGCTGCCCGAACATAGCCAATGCAGGGCACAACATCAAGGTGCAAAGCGTGGCTTCTTTGTATGACGTAAAACAATCATAATTCCTACATGTACTCCGATCCCACCAAGGTCGATGGTGTATCTCTGTGCAAGTCTTTCAGGTGGGGCTACAGCGAACGAACGTGCCACATCCTGCATAAACTGCGCTGTGACTGGTACAAACCTGTAGGACACCTCGAGACGAATCCCGCTTCTAAGCGCTGATTTGGTAGATCCATCAAAACCCAATGAGATTCCTGTTCGCATCTCAGCGGCGAGATGGTATACCCAATCATCAAATCGTAGGCCTCGCACACGTGACCCGAGTTTGATTGACGAAGTAATATCCTCGTACCATTGTAGACGTGATACTCCTAAGCCAGCAGCCATTCCAAGATATGTTGTAAACTGTCTGTCGGCTGGGTAATAGTCGTAGCAAACCATAATCGGAATACTCTCAACTGAGATATTCTGCGTAATGTTCTGAGCTGGCGCAAGTGGTATTGCCACTTTTACTGGATCGTAATTATAGTTCTCACGCAGTGTACTGCGAGTAAATCCTGTCTGAATTCCAAGAGAGTGTGCTCTGTCTAGGTACCTTGAGACACGAATTGTCCCCGAAATGGGCGTATCGAAATCCCTGCGTGTTCCGCCGAGAACGTCAGCATAATCCTTGAAAAAATCCAGAGCTGATGTACCCCACGTGTAGCTCAGACCAGGCTCGATGCGCAGTCCTGCATCCTGAACAAAGTCAGTTTGTTGAAGTGTCTGCAATGACTGTGCAGGTAGCGTTTCGGAAAAAGGCAGCGATAGATAAACCACTACAAGTGCAATGCAACAGCCGTGCGGAGTGGTCAGGGACACAGCCTACAAAATCCGTTTACCAAGGGATGAAGCAATGATCTCTACAGCAAACTCGGCCGTGCGGTTACGATCGTCTAACACAGGATTAACTTCTGCAACCTCTAATGATCCATAGGTATCGAGTTGCGAGATCATTTCCATGAGAAGGTGGGCCTCACGCAACGTTAGGCCACCACTAACGGGTGTACCAACTCCTGGCGCAACTGCTGGGTCTACACCGTCGACATCAAATGAAATGTGCACATGGTCTACCTTGCGCGACATGTCTTCGATCACTCGCGAGGCAATCTCATACATCCCTAACCGGTCCACATCAAACATGGTATATGCTTGAATTCCCAGTTTATGGATAAGCTCGCGCTCGCCGGGGTCAATACTGCGCAGGCCAATCATCGCAAGATTTTCTGGGGCAAGTTTTGGAAAATCTCCTCCGATGGTGGTAAGGCTCGGGTGCCCTATCCCCATTGCTATTGCAACGGGCATTCCGTGAATATTACCACTTGGCGTTGTCTCCGATGTATTCATGTCGGCATGAGCATCAATCCAAATAACCCCCAGCCTTTTGGCATGCTCACGACAATGGGCACCAATGCCAGCTAATGAGCCGACGCTCATCGAATGATCACCACCAAGAATCAACGGAAACTCGCCTTGATCAAGAATGGTCTTGACTCTTGTGGCAAGTATAGCGGACATCTCAGCTACTTCTGGAAGATACTTTAAGTGCGTATCCTGCAGTTCTTGAACTTCGATGTTACGAATTGGGATGTCTCCCTCATCAATGACTGAGTAGCCCAGCGACTCAAGTTTCAGGTCCAAGTCTGCAACGCGTACAGCCGATGGTCCCATGTCCACGCCTCGACGGTCAGCACCAAGGTCTATGGGAAATCCCAACATGCGAATTGTTGTAGTCTTACGCATTATGGTTACCCATCAGGTGCGACAACACGAGGTGCAGCTGTTTCTTCAGGTCTTTACGGTGTGCTACGAGGTCTACGAAACCATGTTCAAGCAGGAACTCAGAGCGTTGAAATCCTTCCGGGAGTTTGCGACGGATGGTTTGCTCAATAACGCGTGGACCGGCGAAACCAATCAGTGCCTTGGGCTCGGCGATGATGATGTCTCCTAGCATGGCATATGAAGCACTCACACCACCAGTGGTTGGGTCGGTAAGGATCGAAATGTATGGAAGGCCCGCCTCGCCTAACTCGGAAAGAAATGCACTTGTCTTAGCCATTTGCATTAGTGACAGGGCCGCCTCCTGCATACGTGCACCACCCGAAGCACTAATGAATATAAAAGGCATGTTCGCCTCGAGTGCCCTTCTTCCTGCTCGAACGAATTTTTCGCCAACCACACTACCCATCGACCCACCGATAAATCCGAAGTTCATGCATCCAAATGACACTGGTAAATCGTAGATCTTGCCAGTTCCTGTTGTTACAGCGTCGGGTAAATCGCTCTTCGAATAGGCTTCTTTGAGGCGGGCTTTGTACGGGCGTGTGTCAACGAAATCCAGCGGATCTGCTGATCGTACCTTGGAATCAGTCTCAACGAATGTGCCATCGTCAAATAGGATGTTGACGTATTTAGCGCTTCCTATGCGAAAATGATGAGAACAGGAGGGGCACGTAAATGCATGCTCTTCAAGTTCTTTTCGATAGATCACCGTAGCACATTCTGGACATTTTGTCCAGAGCCCATCGGGCATCTCACGCTGTTGTTGTTCAGATGAGATGTTTTTATTTTTTCGAAGGAACCAAGCCATGTGGCAAAAATACTGCTGAATGCCCTTACGGCACCACGACAAAGCAACTCACTCGCTTCCCTACCATTGCCGTGTAGACACCGGGTGCTAGAGACTGCAGTGCGGAACCATGGTTAGCATAACGTTGTCCGCTAAGATCGAAAACAGCTGCGTCATCCTGCAGCAGCGGATGCGTTGGCAGATGTGCTTGCTGAATAATAACGCCAGAGGCAGGCTCTTGGTAATCCGCTTGATCATCTCGAATGTCTGTCGTGACAACCGGTACATCGTGAAAACTCAGCGCGCCAATGCCATTACCATTCACAAGCCACGGACCCTGGAACACTGTCGATCCGTCATCATAGGCGTAATCAGGTACATAGGAAACAGATGTAACAGGTCTTGAAAAACTCAGCACTACCGAGGCCCCCTCCGTACGTACAGATGCTGGATGCAACTTGCCATCATTGTTGGCAAACCAAGCATCGACTGGCCTGCGAACAACATTTCTAACAAGAACATCAGAGGTCATTCGCAGACCTTCCGCACGGCTAAAATCGACACGTATTGTTGTCGGCGACAGTGCAACAGCCTGCTGTATCATCGGCGCTGTTCGGTATACTCCAGGCTGCATACCAAGTTCGTTTACTCTAAAAATGTCGAACAGCTGAGTACCGAGAGCCCCATACCCTTGACCGCCATAATGGCAGCCATCATGCGCAGGCAGCCCGCTTGCTGCATGCACGATAACATTGGGGTAAATCAGCTCTAGCCTTCGCTGCTCATCACGGAGCTTGGCATGATTTGGACCAGCACATCCTGGGCGTATCTGCACAACGACTACGTACTCGAGCTTGGGTAGATCTGCCTTCCAAGCATCGTAGAGCTGACCAAACAATTTGATGTAATCCTCTGTACCGTGGTTAGACTCGCCTTGGTACCAGAACAGCCAACGAATGTCGTTCTGTCTGCCACTCTTGATGATGCGGTACAACCATGATCCGTAAATCGTTGCTCTGTTGAGTCTATTGTTTGCATCAGGAAGATGCTGCTCAATCCGCGTCCCACCAACACCACCGTTGATACACAACGAAGGCGTCTGCATCTGGTCGGCCATCGCATTCTGCAGATGAAGCCCCCACGCACCCACGTGTGCCCCGCCTCCGTTGCCATCGGCTTTGCTCGCATAATACACAGTGTCAGAAGCGGACGAACTAAAGTTCTTACCAAACGTTCGTGCAAAGGCCGACGGAAGTATCGTGGCATCACCGAAAATCGAATTCGACTGACCCGTTACCGTAAAAGCTTCACCAGAGACAATATCATTTGCCACGTATACGGTATCAAGCAGGGGGCTTCCTGTGTCGGACATTACGATGATACTGCTACCATTAAAACCAGCAGGGGCAGACGTCCAAGGAATTGTTTTGATCGATCCTACGGTCACATCATACGTTTTTACCTGAACTGGTAACCCGTAGGTCTCGGTTCGAACCACTACCGACCGCACATTAGCTGTGTTTACTCTGTAGATAATGTCGTGTGGCGTATTGGGCTCGAGAACAGACATATTCCTTGGTGCCTGCACTACTGTAACCGGTGGTTGTGGCGGCTCCCTAAATTGGGTTATGCTATAGCGTTTGTAGAGGTAGTCTTCGATGACCAAACGCTCCGAGGCTGCGTGCACTTTATTGAACAGCAGCACCTCGGCAAGTGAGCCGTTAAGGCAGTAGCCCCCTCGATATGCACCGACGTAGATGATGCTATCGATGTTAACAGGTATCTGGCCAGACGCCATTTCCTTTCCATTATACGAGATAACGGCCTGACGTGTCTTTTCGACGTACGTTACCTTGATAATGGTAGGCCCAGAAAATGCAGACTCCGACATGAGGAGGTTGTTAAAATCTCCAGAATGTAAAAGAGTGGCCTGCCCTGGCTGGCTCGTGAACAGCGCTCTGGACTGGCCAGAGATCATGTTGTTTGCTGAATGAACTCCGTTCCAATCAAATACTAAGTATAGCGTGTAATCGCTGCCAACAGGAAACACCGATGGTCCCTCTAGATACGACGTCCCGTTAAACAACAGCGCAGGTTTTCCGTTGATAGGCTTTTTGGTAATGACGCCGCCGGTAATCACAGGACAGGTGTAGCCCCCTGCTAATGACCCCCACGTAGCGAGCTGCTCGCTACCACCGGGCCGTGTTATAAATGATGCGAGGGTATCAGCACGCAACCAGAGGCGCACGCCGTCTTTAGGAATCTGCGTACTGGCCTGGCTAAGGCTTAGAAAAAGGGAAAGCGCCAAACAGATATATCGCATGCTTTTCTCGATAAGGGGCTATTTGGAAATCTCAAGGATCTCGTATTGGATAACACCAGCCGGTACTTTGGTCTCGAGTAAGTCGCCAACAGTCTTACCCATCAACGCCTTACCTAACGGACTTGTTACAGAGAGTTTGTTCTGTTCAAAGTCTGCCTCCTCCGGCGAGACCATCTGATACTCGATGGCCTTATTAACCTTCTTATTCAGCAACTTTACTCTTGACAGTATGTAGACCTTGTCGTCTGGAAAGTCCTTGCTGTCTATAACCTGGGCCTTTGCCAGTGTAGTCTGGATCTTTGCAATGCGAATCTCCAAGAGCTCCTGTGCGTGTTTAGCGGCATCATAATCTGCATTTTCTGATAAGTCGCCGTGAGATCGCGCTTCGGCAATTTTCTGAGCAATATCGCGGCGTCCAGCAGTAGTTAGCTCTTGTAGATCAGCCTGAAGCTGCAGAAGGTATTCTCTCGTAAGGTAAACTGCATCCCCTGCCATGTGGAATGTCCCAAATAGTTAGCAATCGAGTGGTGAATTGATAAAAAAACAAAGCCGCTCAGCGGCTTTGTTTTGTTACAGTCCTAATCTACGCATCGGCTTAGCCCCCTGCAAGAGGCTGTTTACAAGTGTCGTAGCAAGTGTCCCATCTTGTCCCGCTTTGTCTCCAAATACGCCTGATTGGCGGCGTTGGCCTCTATTTCGAGCGAAACAAGTTCTACAACCTCTAACCCGTGTGATTGTAAACCGACTCTCTTTTTTGGGTTATTGGTCATTAACCGCATTTTTCGAATTCCAATATCGTGCAGTATCTGTGCGCCGATGCCATAATCACGCGGATCTGGTGGAAATCCCAGATGTGTATTGGCTTCAACTGTGTCTAGACCTTGCTCTTGAAGGGCGTATGCCTTGATCTTGTTCACCAAGCCAATCCCCCGGCCCTCCTGACGCATATAGAGAACTACACCTCGACCCTCTCGCTCGATTAGATGAAGTGCAGAATGTAGCTGTGGTCCGCAGTCACAACGCAACGAACTAAAAATATCACCCGTTAGACACTCGCTGTGAACCCGCACAAGTACAGGTGAACCATCTGAGACGTCCCCTTTGATGATGGCAACATGCTCTTTGCCATCGAGCCGATTCTCAAACACGCGAAGTGTAAAGTCTCCATGTTCGCTCGGTAGTTTGGCTTCTGCTACCATGGAAACCAGTTGCTCTGTCCTGCGCCGGTATGCTATGAGATCTTGAACAGAGATCATTTTGAGATCATGCTGACGTGCCATCGTCTGAAGATCTGGCACGCGTGCCATGGAGCCATCATCATTCAATATCTCACACAAAACCCCAAATGGCTTGAGCCCAGCCAAGGTCATCAAATCAACAACAGCCTCCGTATGGCCCGCTCGACGAAGTACCCCGCCGTTAACTGCTATAAGCGGAAAGATGTGTCCGGGACGTGCAAAATCATCAGGGCTAACAGCTTCATCAGCCATTGCTTTTACCGTAGCCGTTCGATCATGAACCGAGATTCCCGAAGTGGTACCATGGCTGTAGTCAATGCTAATGGTAAAACGCGTTCCATGTAACGCAGTGTTATCCGAAACCATCAATGGCAACTTTAATGCCTTGGCGCGCTCTTCAGTAACACTTACACAGATAAGCCCCTTACCGTGCGTGGCCATGAAATTGACATTCGATTCTGTACACAACTCTGCTGAGCAGATCAAATCGCCCTCATTTTCACGGTCTTCATCATCAACTACGATGATGCATTTACCACGTTGAAGCTCTGCGAGCGCTGATTCGATGGTATCTAGCATAGTGGGTGATTAGTTCGAGAGGACATGACCAATCGATGACTTATCGAATGTTACATGCGTGTTAGCAGCAATTGTAACAGTAACCGTGGTTTCATCGATATCGTTCACAGTTCCGTGGATCCCAGCCGACGTAACTATCCGATCGCCCTTTTTTACTGCAGAAACAAGTGCCTGATGCTGCTTCGCCCTCTTTTGCTGTGGACGAATGATCATAAAATACATGATTGCGATGAGGGGGCCAAACATGATAAGGAAGGAGACAATTGGATTGCCTCCAGCATCTTGACCCTGTGGTTGTGCCATAAGAAAGAACGTCAGCATAAGTCTTCTCCGTGAATCAATTGTTAGTTACGATGTTGATGTAGTTGATCAATGATTTCATGCGACCATTGACGAAATGTACCTTCAAGAATTTTCTCTCTAGCCTGCCTCACTAACCATATGTACAGTCCAATATTCTGTGCCGTCGCGAGCATGAGCCCGAGAATTTCACCTGCATTGAACAGATGGCGAAGATACGCCATAGAATAATTGGCACTGCTGGCAACGCCTACAAGCTCATCGATCGGCTCGTCGCGTTGCTTCCATGTCGCATTTTTGATGTTTACGCGACCCTTGGTGGTAAACAGCGTGCCATTGCGTGCATTTCTGGTTGGCATGACGCAATCGAACATATCTACACCCAAACCTATACACCGGAGTATGTTCTCTGGCGTTCCGACCCCCATGAGATAGCGAGCCTTATCTGCTGGCATGCGCTCTGTTGAGATCTCCGTGATTTCGTACATGTGATCTGTAGGCTCTCCAACACTTAAACCACCAATAGCATAGCCATCAAAGTCCATCGCGACGAGCTCGTCCATGCATTGTTGGCGTAGATCCTTGTAAATGCTTCCTTGTCCAATCCCAAACTGGAGCTGGTGATGTCCGTATAAGAACGGAGTCACACGATGATAATCTCTGCCCCGCCTTGCCCAACGCAGTGAGAGTTCCATTGAAGTCCGTGCATCGGTGTAACTCACTGGAAATGGAGTGCACTCATCCAACACCATGAATATGTCCGATCCTATGGCACGTTGTGTATCTACTACACTCTCAGGCGTAAAAAGATGGCGGGAACCATCAATGTGAGATTGAAATTCAACCCCCTCCTCACGCATTTTTCTGAGATCTTTTAATGAAAAGACCTGGAAGCCGCCGCTGTCGGTTAAAATCGATTTATCCCACGTACTGAACGTATGAAGGCCACCCATTGCAGTGAGCGTCTGTGTTCCAGGACGCAGGTACATATGGTAGGTGTTAGCCAGGATAATCGGAATATCAAGCTCAACTAGTGTTCGATGATCCATAGCTTTTATGGCACCTTGAGTGCCTACAGGCATAAAAATGGGTGTATCAATTACTCCATGGGCGGTTCGTAGTTTGCCGGCCCTCGCGCTCGAGTTGGGGTCGGTAGCTTCAAGGGTAAATGGGGTGGTTGTCTCTTGCATAGGCCAACAAAACTAGCCCCTTATCGTCATACGGCGTGATAGATGGCAGATAAATTCATGTTTCATGTTTTCATAAGGTTTTCGCAATGGCAGTACTCGTAGGAAAGCGTGCTCCAAAGTTTTCGGCTCAAGCTGTGATAGACGGCGGGGAGATTGTTGAGAATTTTTCGCTGGATCAGTACCTCGGCAAAAAGCATGTACTTTTCTTCTTTTACCCAAAGGACTTCACATTTGTGTGTCCAACAGAACTACATGCTTTCCAAGAAAAGTTATCGGAGTTTGGGGCAAAGGGAGTTGCGGTAGTCGCATGCTCAACAGACACTGAACAGTCTCACTGGGGTTGGCTGCAGGTGCCCAAGTCGCATGGTGGCATTCAGGGTGTAACCTACCCACTTGTTGCAGACACCAACAAGACTATTTCATCGAACTATGATGTTCTTGCTGGTACGTATGAGTATAACGAAGATGGTGAACTTGCCGCTACGAACGAGTTAATCGCGTATCGTGGTTTGTTTCTCATAGACAAGGACGGCATTGTGCAGCATCAAGTCGTTAACAATTTCCCGCTTGGTCGCAGCGTAGATGAAGCAATGCGTATGGTAGATGCATTGCATTTCTTTGAAGAAAAAGGAGAAGTCTGTCCGGCAAACTGGAAACCAGGCTCGGATGGTCTTAAGGATACGCACGACGGTGTAGCATCCTATCTCGCAAGCCACTGATGAGCATATAGATCACTCAACGGGCGCTCAGTACAACACGCACTGGGCGCATGTTCTATATATGGATGACTATCTACTGTCTCGGATAATCCCGCCACCGACAACATCGCGGCCTTCATACATGACAACCGATTGCCCGCGAGCGATTGCTTTACGGGGCTCATCAAACGTTACGTGTAGAATTCCGTCTTGGTCCGTCCAACATGTGGCCATAGCACCATCATCCTTGTAACGAATCTTTACCAACAGCTTACGCTTGTCGTTGAGGTCAGGATATTTTTGAAGGTTTACCGAATGTGCAGTGAGCTCAGTCGAAAGCAGTCGATCTTCGGTTCCTAGCTCAATGACGTTCGTGCTAGGCAAGACATTCAGAACATAGAGCGGCTCGCTATGTGCTATGCCCAGCCCCCTGCGCTGTCCTACCGTATAGAAGGGATACCCTTCATGTTGACCAATAACCTGTCCGTCGAGTTCAAAATTGCCATTTCCTATCTCGGTATCAATACTGGGACGGGCATCGCGTAAAAAGCGTCGGTAATCATTGTCTGCAATGAAGCAGATTTCATACGACTCGGGCTTAGACGCAATACCAAGCTGCATGCGGTCTCCTTGTGCACGCGATTCAGGCTTTGTGTAACCTGCTAGTGGAAAGATCGTGCGAGACAGATGCTCTTGACGCACACTCCAGAGCATATACGATTGATCTTTCTGTGCATCATCGCTGCGCCGAATCCAACGTCGATTGCTGATTTCATCATGAACAATCTGGGCATAGTGCCCTGTGGCAATATACTCTGCGCCAAGAGTATCGGCCTTACGTAGCATCTCGGCCCATTTGATTTGTCGATTGCACATAACACATGGGTTCGGTGTGTTACCTGCTAGATAATCCTCGATAAAATAGTTGATGACCTGATCCTTAAAGGTCTCAGAAAAGTCAACAGTGTAATGTGGAATACCTAGGTTAAGTGCTATGCGGCGGGCATCATTTATACCATCAAGTGAACAGCACGTGGAGTCATTACCAACGTTTCCGCCAACATCCTCGTACTTATAGGTCTTGATAGTTATGCCAATCACGTCGTATCCTTGCTCTGCAAGCAGTCCTGTGGCAACGCTCGAATCAACGCCACCAGACATTCCAACAAGTACACGATTAGTTTTACGTTCCACGCGGAGTAACTTTCATTGTATTCTATGGCAAAGTTACGTAAACAGCCTCTCGACTTCGTACCTGCGCGTCCAGACCGACTGAGTAAGTTGTTCTGGCGCCAATACTTTGCATGGTCTATACGAAGGCAATTCCATACCTGCCGTATTTCAGGGGAAGAGCAGATACATAGATTGGCGTCTGATTCGCTGCAGATACCAACAATATTCGCTTGTACCCATGGATCATGGTGGGATGCTGCCATGACCATTGAGTTGTCTCTGGGACAGTTCGACCTAGATGCATTTGGAATGATGGAGCACAAGCAACTTCATAAGTATCGCTTCTTATCGCGAATTGGCATGTTTAGCGTTGTCCGTGAGGATGCGCAAAGCGCCATGTTTTCTTTGAGATATGCAGCACAGCTGCTTAAGAATACGAACAGGTCGCTATGGATGTTCCCACAAGGAGAGCTGATCCACCAAGACTGTCCGGTTATCTCCTGTGAACCAGGCATAGGTATAATCGCATCATTGATTGATGATTGCCGTATCGTGCCAGTTGCGCTTCGCTATGAGCTTTTACGAGAGCAGAGGGCAACATGTTGGATCAAGATTGGTGGTCCGCTGATGTTCAACTCTGGAGTTGCTATACGTGAAATTACAGCTGCTGTTTCTGAAGCACTCATGTCCACCCGGAACATCGTCCGCAGTGATGCAATCAGCGAAGACTCGTCTATGTACCGAACCTTTTTAAAGGGGTCGATGTCTATGGAGAAACGATTCGACAGGTTTACACGTCGTTAAGACGGTTCACCATTCCTCAGTTAGGAGATTCGACATGGCAGTTATAGCTGTAAACGACCAAGAATTCGAGCAGCACATCTCTACTGGGCGTGCTGTTATTGTAAAATACTTTGCAGATTGGTGCGGCTCGTGCAAACTGTTTGCTCCCAAGTACACACGGTTGAGCAATGATGAGCGTTTCAATTCCGTTGAATTTCTTGAGGTAAATGCCGAGTTGTGTGCCCAGGCACGACAGGCAGCAGGTGTAGACAACCTACCATTCTTTGCAGTGTTTAAAGATGGGAAGCTCATCGAAGGCACAGCAACAGCAAAGGAAGACACCGTACTCAACCTTCTTGCCAAGGTTATCTCATGAACATCGCAACAATTCGTCTGCTAGCAGATAGCTACTCTCGCGAACAGCTCACCGAGGCTGAGGCGCAGCTGTTAGAAGAACTGCAACCTACGATTGATGTTCCTGGGGCAGACGAGGGTGAACAGCTAACTCATGTTATTGCTGCACTATGGGCTTTAGACCACAAGTCAACCGCTATGTGCGACACGATGACGGCCGTTCGCGAATACACGAAGCGCGTACGGCAAAGTATCTCGTAACCGTAACAGATCTATCGCTTTGCGAAGAGTACTGTAGCCGTACCCGTTGCCGAGTTAAGGCGTAGAATGTACGTTCCCGGCGCACATTGCGACACATCAAGCTCAACACGAGTTGGTCCGTCCGCTACAGCGTGCTTAGCTATCAACGCACCCGAAACGGCGTACACCTCAAACGTACGGCCGCTCCATGATGGCATACCAATAGTAACCACATCGCCCGCTGGCTGAGGCTGCACACGCACGAACTCTACGCTCGCAATGTCTTGCACCGACGTCACGTTCGGATCGTATGTGAAGGGCTCCGACTTCACAGAGCAACCCTCAGCGGTGAACACTTCAACCTGGTAGACGCCTGCAATATTTGCTACGTATACCCTAGAGGTCGCTCCGTTGATCTTCGTGCCGTCCTTGTACCATTGGAAAACACTCACGCCACCAAAGGCAGTAGAGCGTAGCGAATCTTTGCCAACAACGCTTACAAGGGGCTTTGAAGGCAACTTATTGATGGCAACACTAACTGGATTTGAAACTGCACGGCACCCATTGGCATCTTCAACGCCGACACTATATGAGCCGCTGGCTGCAGCAGTTATTAAGACGATGGTGCGCGTTGTTTCACCGTTGGACCAGCGATAACTCGAGAATCCAGCACTCGCTTCGAGCACAACAGAATCCCCTACGCACACAGTCGTTGTTGGGCTTAGGGTCTTCACCGTAGGCGTTGCTGCTGTGCATTGTTTAACATCGATTTCCCACACCCCACGACCATACGTTGAAATTCGTAAGATGTTGGATGGCCCTATGAGCCGCATGGCAGTGATCATGAGTGGTGGCATCCCAGTTCCGTACGGTTGCCAAAACCCTGTTCCTTCATCTGTGAAGAAAACCCCAAGATCTGTTCCGACAAAAACGCGGTTACTGCCACCACGTTGATACACGACAGTATTGCACGGTACGTTTGGAAGTCCTGTTCCTGTGATATTCGTTACCGTGCCATTAGAAACCTTCATGATTTTCTGTCCGGCTGTAAAGCCCCCTAAAGCAACAAAGAAGGTCTTTGGATCGGTAGGGTGAACTTCAACACTCATGATGAAGCCACTCAATCCTGTTTGCTGTTGCCACTGCTTGCCACCATTCGTGGTGTACCAGAGTGCATTGTCGTAGGAGACATATATATACTTTGGATCGGACGGGGCAACTGCAATCCAACGAGTTGGTACCGATGAGGAAATGTTGGATATCCTCGTCCACGAAGCACCTGAATTTGTGCTCTTATAGACGTTGCGGTACCCAATATAGACTGTACCCTGTGTCTCAGGATCGGCGGCAATTGGAGCGACCCATGCAGCAGCGGACTCGCCTCGTGAGCTTTGACTCGACACAAACGACCAATTGCTTCCTTGATTGGTCGTTCTCCAAAAAGAACCGTAATACTGGCTGCCGTACATGAGGCTTGGGTCTACGTAGTCAATGGCTGCCATCATGCCATCGCCATCGAGTGTGTGCACAAATGAAGATCCGTTGTTCTTCGTGAGTGCCGTTCCGTTATCTTGGGCTCCAGCAATCGTGATGCTCGGATTTATGTTCGATGTTGCCAACCCATAATACTGTTGAATTTTCATTCCGTTACTGATATCTCTCCATGAGATTCCCTGATCGGTAGACCGGGCGATTCCACCATCATGCGTTGCATAGAGTCGGTTCTGTGTTGGATGAAACTTGAAGTAATGCTGGTCTGCATGCACCCATGGTGCACCACCAGCCCCGGTCCAATGTGCTGAAAGCAACCAAGTTGAACCATTGTTTGTGGTCCGCCAAATGTTCACACCACCAACCAACATGACATTAGCATTTGTCGGTGAAATCTCCAGTGCAAGATCGTACCAGCCTTGCCCCCTGTTGTCTCTACCCGTGGCTTCCCAACCAAGGAGGTTCACACTGGCGGGTAGCTCGGCGAATGTTTTACCACCATCCGTTGACTTGTAAACCCCCTCGAGTGCTTGTGTTTGGTAGTTCGCGGCAACAGCGCCCAGTACGTTAGGATTAGCCTTTGTTACAGCAAGGCGGATGCGGTTAGCCGCAGGAATAGAGTAGACGACCTCCCACTTAAGTCCGCCATCTGTAGAACGCTGAATTTGCGCTCCCCCATTCAATGCATATGTTGAAGCGTACAAAACACTCGGTACAGAAGGATTCGCCACGAGATCTTTATACGCACCTGATATCTGCTGTTTCCATGTTTTCCCTCCATCCGTTGTACGAACAATACCGGAGTATGTAGCGGCAACAACAATGTTTTCATCGCGTGGATCGATCCATAGACGCGAGACAATTGCATTCTGAATAACGTCATAGCTGAGCCCTGTCAAGGCCCACGTATTGCCCCCGTCTGTAGACTTGATCACACCGTACGTAAACGCTGGGTATCCATCAAGGTCGCCAGGGCGAGCACCGTTTGCATCGCCAGTAGCTGCGTACATCACAGTTGGTGCCTTGGTGGAAATGGCAATGTCACTGATGCCGATAACCGGTATAGAAGGGACGTTGATTGGGGTCCACGCTCCACCATTATTCGACGACTTCCATATTCCACCAGCAGCAGAACCTGCAAACAAGAGATTGGGATCAGTCGGTGATATCTCTATCACATTAACGCGGCCTATACCATTCCACGTGGACAGTTCGTTGGGCATATCTGGAGCAACTGGCCCTACTTCCTTCCAGAGCTTTGTCGATTGTGCATTTTCTTGGGTTTTACGTGCTTGTACCTTCTGCAATTCAGATAAATACAATGATGGACGAGGGAATGTGCCATCACTGTGTAAACGCCCCTGCCAAAACCATTCCCATCTGCGAAACTGCTTGCTGATCTTCACAATGCCATCCTGATCAGGTTTCTCGAGAGCACGTTGCATAGCGTTTCGTGCCTTCTCAAATTCTGTTTCAACAGCCAACGAGGTGGCTACTGCTGTCAAGAGAACGATGATTGTAACTGCTATCTTGCGCATGGAAAGTACTCTGCTCATCATGGAATCTGAAATTTGATACTGCGACCTAGTGCAACGGATACTCTACATGCGAAGTTCCATGCTTAGAGTTCGCAATTTACGACCGATATTTGTTGCATTAAACGTAAAAATGGGAACGAACATGGACTCGAGTTTTCTAGATCGCTTGTCTGCTGAACTTCAAGCCATCGATGATGCAGGATTGTACAAGAGAGAACGAATAATCACGTCTCATCAGGGGCCTGAGATAACTGTTCAAGGTCGTTCAGAACCGGTACTAAACTTTTGCGCAAACAACTACTTAGGACTCTCATCTCATCCTCAGGTTATCTCTGCGGCAAAGTCATATCTCGACAGTCATGGCTTTGGTGTATCGAGTGTTCGGTTTATTTGCGGAACTCAAGACATCCACAAAGAGCTCGAGAGCAAGATTGCTGCATTCTGTGGTACGGACGATACAATCCTCTATGCAGCCTGTTTTGACGCGAACGGAGGCGTTTTTGAACCGCTGTTAGGAGAAGAGGATGCGATTATCTCCGACAGTCTTAATCATGCCTCGATAATCGATGGTGTAAGGCTATGTAAAGCTCGGCGGTATCGTTACGAGTCTTGCAATATGGAGGACCTCGAATCACAATTAAAGCAGGCAAAGACAGACGGTACACGTACCATACTGATCGTAACCGATGCAGTTTTTTCAATGGATGGAACGATTGCGCCTCTCGATAAGATTTGCGACCTAGCGGATACGTATCAGGCGCTAACGATGATTGATGAGTGCCACTCTATGGGTTTCATGGGACGTCATGGCAGAGGTGTTGTAGAGCATTGTGGTGTTACTGGAAGAGTTGATATTATAACTGGTACCCTTGGCAAGGCCCTCGGTGGTGGAATTGGTGGTTTCACTACTGGCCGTCAGCAGATCATTGATATGCTTCGTCAGCGCTCAAGGCCATATTTGTTCTCTAATTCGCTGCCGCCGTCTGTTGTTGGTGCTGGCATTGCCGTTATGGATCTATTGAGCTCTACAACTGAGCTTCGCGACACGCTTGAGTCAAATACCGCATATTTCCGAGCCGGTATGACGCAGCTTGGTTTTGATATTGTTCCAGGAACGCATCCAATTACTCCAGTGATGTTATACGATGCACCACTAGCTCAGGCAATGGCAAACAAGCTTCTTGATCACGGGATCTACGTTATTGGCTTCTTCTACCCTGTTGTGCCAAAAGGTAAGGCGCGTATACGAGTTCAGGTTTCTGCTGCGCATACAAAGGCACACCTCGACAAAGCTTTAGCTGCCTTTGGCAGCGTTGGACGAGAGCTCGGAGTAATCTCATGAATGTAGGGATTTGCGGTGCAGGTACCATGGGGCGTGGCATTGCGATAGCCTCGCTGATGTCGGGTCATTCGGTTGTTGTGTATGATCTACATCAACACGCCGTCGATAGCTCTCTCGGATACATTCGTGCGCAGCTAGACAAAGCACTTGAGAAGGGAAAGATTAGCTCGGAGCTTTTGAGCACCTTAGAACTGCGGGGAGCAACAGACATTGCCCAGCTCGCACAATGCAACATCGTTGTTGAAGCTGTAGCCGAAGTGCTTGAAGTGAAGCATTCATTGTTTTCCGACGTTGAAGGCGTCGTTGAGCCCACAACGATCTTAGCTACAAACACCTCGTCAATTAGTATTGCTGCCATTGCTCGGCCGCTATCGAGGCCAGAGAGATTTATCGGGCTACATTTCTTTAATCCTGCGCACATCATGAAGCTAGTTGAGGTGATTCGTGGTCCGTGTACATCTGATGATTCGGTCGCCTTCTGCGTAGACTTTGCAAACGGACTTGGTAAATCTCCTGTTGTTGCAAAGGATGCGCCAGGTTTTATTGTCAATCGTATTGCACGCAATTACTATAACGAAGCCCAACGAATTGTGATGGAAGGGGCTGCCAATATTGAGACTACCGATATCCTGATGCGTGGCTTAGGGTTTAAGATGGGACCATTTGAGCTTATGGACCTTATTGGCGTAGATGTTAACCTTGACGTTACAAAGTCTCAGTGGCAACAGTTCTTTCAAGAGCCAAGATTTACACCAAGCCTTCTGCAACAGCAAATGGTTGATGCAGGGTTACATGGCAAGAAGACAGATCGTGGCTTTTATGAGTATTCAAAGTCGGAATAGAGCCACAGATGCTCCTTGAGCTGTCCATCGCAAGACGATTTGCAATTTCTTTGCGCAAGGATGCATTTTCTCTGTTTACAACCATAGCTACAACTGCAAGCATCGCTCTAGGCTATAGCGCTGTTTGTATAGCGTTGAGTATACTCGATGGTTACCAAGACAAGATCATTGAAACCGCAACGCATTTCACGTCGGATGTGATCGTACGATCGAGGTTATCGGTTGATCTGGAAAACGCAAATGTTGTCGTTCGTCAGCTGCTTGAACTGCCAGATGTTACCAGTGCCAATGTGATCTTCGAACGTGAAGCGCTCGTTAAACATCGCGGACAACTAGATGGTGTGATGCTTACCGGCATTACATCGGCACGTTACCATCAATTCAGCAAACTTGTTACTCGGAGACTTCCCAATCGCAGCCTAGAATCAGGGGTTATTCTTGGAGCTGGTATCTACCGCAAGCTAGGCGCTCAGCTTGGCGATAGCGTCCGATTTATTATGCAGAAACACGGTAGTGAAGTTCCCAGTGTTTATCGAATGTGCGTCGTAGGCACATTTGAGTCTGGTATGGGAATACAAGACGATAATGTTGTGATGACAAACATCGACACATTGCGTTCACATGCCAGTGTAATGGCCGGTAATGGCTCTGCTATTCTTGTTACGACTACATCTGCAGATCGTGCAGACAAAGTTGCAGAACGAATAAATGCAACGTATCAGTATAGCTTATACGCAGATACCTACAAAGCCGTGTTCTCTGGTATATGGGGCTGGATTGAGCTGCAGCGTAAGCCAATTCCCATCGTTTTGGGATTGCTGTCTCTTGTTGCCGTAGTCTCAATCGTCTCCGCATTATTCCTGACGATAGTTCAGAAGTCTGCCTCGATAGCAATCCTCTCTACAATTGGGATGCGTTCTCGTCGAATAGGGGCAGTAATACTTCTACGAGCCACGATATCGGCCATCGTTGGAGTTCTGTGCGGGGCTTCTATTACGTATGCATTTGTCCGTATTCAGTCGACATACCAATGGATACGACTAGACAGTAGTCTGTATTACGTCTCTGTACTTCCCGTTAAGCAAGACAATGCGCAGGCAACACTTGTAGCACTTGCAATAGTTCTACTAACGATGATTGTTTCCATTGTGCCGCTTATGGCAGCACGAAAGATCAGACCTTCTCAGGCGCTTCGCTTTTCGTAAAAAGATACCTGTCTACACTTGCAATGCCTGGTCCTGACAGAAATGTTGCTATGCTCATGACGAGAAACAGCAACCCTGATTCTTTGTCAGAAAATGTATCTGCGCCGTGATATACAAATACGATTATGGTAAACAACCCGACGTTAACAAGCGCTGATACTCGTGTAAAAAGTCCTACAACGAGAAAAATGCCACCTATAAATTCGGTGTAGGCAGCAGCGTAGGCCTGCAGTGTTGCAAGGGGCCATCCGAGCTCAGACAGGTGATTGGCCAAGCCAGACACTCCAGCAAACACCTTGTTCGACCCATGATGTATCAACAAAGCTCCTAACGTTACCCTGATAATGAGCCATGAAGCTGGAGCGATGATGGGACGCACCCAAAGAGCGTTTGGATTCGAAAAGACGTTAAGCTTGGGCATACAATCAATCCTGCGCAGAAAGTAATGTTGACAGTGAATTGCTGTAGGTGGATTGCAACTCAGATATAGAAGCTATCGCGACACCGTTTATGCGCATGCTATCACCGCCCGTATCACCCAATACTGTAACGGGAACGCCAAAGTCCTGACATATCTGTGAAAGTGCAGAAAGGCGCTCGCGTTTGAGTGAAACGATAATTCGACTCTGAGCCTCTCCGAATAATGCCGCAGCGTGTGCTGTGAAAGGCAGCATGATCTGCGCGCCAATAGCATGTCTAAACATCATTTCAGCAATCGCGACAAGAAGTCCGCCCTCTGCACAATCGTGAGCAGATGTAACAAGTCCTGCGCGAATAGATGCAAGTACTGCCTTCTGCAGTCTGCATTCTTCATCAATGTCAATAAATGGTGCATCGCCAGTGATCTTACCTGATGTTACCTTTTGGTATTCACTGCCACCTAACTCATCGCGTTGCCAGCCAACAAGTGCCACACATTCATCGGACGCAACGAAGCTGTTACCCACCGTTTGTGAGACGTTATCGATAAGCCCGAGCATGCCAATAGTAGGAGTTGGGTAAATAGCATGGCTTTGAGATTCGTTGTGAAAACTCACATTGCCACCAGTAACCGGTGTATCGAGTGCACGGCACATATCACCCATTCCGCGGATCGCTTCGGCAAACTGATAATACACCTCGGGATCATATGGATTCCCAAAATTCAAACAATTGGTAATCGCAACAGGCTCTGCTCCGACACACACGCAGTTACGCGCGGCTTCTGCTACAGCACTTAAACCACCACGATATGGATTGAGATAGACGAATCTACTATTGCAGTCTGTTGTTACTGCTACAGCTTGGTCGGGCAACTCCTTGATTCGTAATACGGCAGCATCACCATCAGAACGCATAACCGTGTTATCGCCAACCTGTGAATCATATTGCTCGTATACCCACCGCTTGCTCGCAATTGTTGGGCTTGATAGCAGCTGATGCAGTATTTGGCTGGTTTCATCATCTGTTAAAACAAGTCCAGCGTCTAACGAATGTTGTGTTAGATCAAGATAGGCTGGACGCTTCTGCTCTCGAACATAAACTGGAGCATCTCCCCCGAGAACAAGCGATTGGGCTGGTATACATGACACAAGCTGACCGTGTCGCGAAATGGAAACTATCCCGTCATCGGTAACAACACCAATCTGTACGAACGGAACATCCCATTTCTTGCAGACCGCAGCTGCTGCAGACTCTTTACCTTTTTCAACCACAACGAGCATGCGCTCTTGTGACTCCGACAACATTATCTCGTAGGCACTCATGCCCTCTACACGAAGGGGCACGAGATCCAAGTTAATACTCATGCCAACATTACCTTTGGCGCTCATTTCTGCTGTGGAGCACGAGATGCCAGCCGCACCCATGTCTTGCATTCCAACGACTACACCAGCCTGTATCAATTCTAGTGAGGCCTCTAGTAGTAGCTTTTCAGCAAACGGATCCCCCACTTGTACCGTGGGGCGCATGTACTCAGTCTCTTCATCAAACTCACGAGAAGCGAGCAATGATGCGCCATGAATACCGTCGCGCCCCGTACTCGATCCCATAATGAAAACAGGGTTACCAGGACCAGAGGCCGTGGCACTTGCCATCCCATCAGATTTAAGAACTCCTACTGCCATAGCGTTCACAAGCGGATTATCGGTGTAGCAACGATCAAAATAGACCTCACCGCCAACGGTGGGCACACCAAAACAGTTGCCATAGTGTCCGATGCCACTTACTACACCTTTGACAAGAAATCTCGTTCTATCTGTCGTGAGATCGCCAAAGCGCAGAGAGTTCAACGCCGCTATCGGGCGTGCCCCCATGGTAAAAATGTCACGTAAAATACCCCCAACTCCAGTTGCTGCTCCCTGAAATGGCTCTACAGCACTGGGATGGTTGTGCGACTCAATCTTAAAGGCAACCCCATAGCCCCCTCCAACATCGATTACACCGGCGTTTTCCTCGCCTGCAGCAACTAACATGCGGCCACCAGAACGCGGAAGTCTCTTTAACTGCAGGATGCTATTCTTATATGAGCAATGCTCGCTCCACATAACAGAGTAAATACCTACTTCTGTGTAGGTTGGAGTGCGTCCAAGAACAGAACAAATTCGCTCATATTCTTGGTCGGTAAGCCCGAGCTCGCGCGCTGTCTCTGTGGTTACTGCAATCTCACTGTGCGGTGTGTTAGACATCTGATGGTAATGGTTGGCGTCGCTCATCCTCTGCTACGTAGCCTACAGCAGCAATGGATGCAACATGTGACAAAAATGATGTTGGTATAGGAAGTGGCCAGTGATCTTTTACAAAGAACGTACTGTAAACACCCGAAACGAAAGGTTCGGATTCAAGAACTTGTCTGCAAAACGGAATAGTTGTTTTGAACCCAACTATCTGATAATTATCTAATGCCTCTTTCGTGCGGTCTATGCACTCTTGCCGTGTATCTGCGTGGATGATCAATTTGGCTACCATAGGATCATAATGCACACTAACTTCATAGCCCTCATACAAAGCTGAGTCATTGCGAACACCAGGGCCTTCTGGTAGCTTCATGAAGCTCACGATACCTGTATCAGGAAGAAACTCGTTATAAACGTCCTCTGCGCAAATGCGGCATTCAATAGCAGCCCCTTTCGGCTCTGCAATCTCTTGTTGAGTAATTAATAGTCTTTGGCCCGCAGCTATGCGCAGTTGCTGTTCAACGAAGTCAACGCCTGATATCATTTCCGTAACAGGATGCTCAACCTGAAGCCGAGTGTTTACCTCCATGAAGTAGAACTCGCCTCGCGCATCAAGAAGAAACTCGAGCGTACCAGCATTCGTGTATGAAGCCTTCTGTACGAGCCTCGCTGCTGCCTCTCCCATGGCCTTACGGATCTCTGGTGTAACGGCAGTGGAAGGTGATTCTTCGACAACTTTTTGATGCCGTCGTTGAATCGAGCATTCACGCTCGGGGAAATACAACACCGTCCCGTGGTGGTCTGCCAATATCTGAATCTCGATGTGTCGAGGATGAACGATATACCGTTCGATAAAAACTCTATCGTCGTTAAATGATGTTCGTGCCTCGCCTTGCGCGGCGTTAAATGCTGATTCTATGTCGTCCGCCGACTGTACTATACGCATCCCTTTGCCACCACCACCTGCAGCTGCCTTGATGATAACTGGATACCCTATGCGTTCTACTACAGAACGAGCCTCTTCAAAACTGCCAACTGCTCCATCACTGCCTGGAGAAATCGGCACATCCGAGGCTATGGCTAAATCACGAGCAGCTGTTTTGTCGCCTAGCATAGAAATCGCTTCGGGCGAGGGTCCGATAAACGTCATGCCAGCATCCGACACAGCTTTGGCAAATTCTGCGTTTTCAGACAGAAAGCCATAGCCTGGATGAACTGCATCAGCTCCTGCTTCTTGTGCAGCAGCAAGTACTTTATCGATTACGAGATATGACTCTCTTGGCGTATAGCCACCGATGCTGAGTGCTAGATCGGCCTCTGTTACATGAGGCGACCGAACATCGGCATCTGAGTAGATAGCAACAGTCTCGATTCCCATGCGCCTGCACGTGCGCATGACACGCAGGGCGATTTCACCACGATTGGCGATTAATACTCGTGAAAACATATCTGCAAAATACGGAGTTAAAACTCGACCACCGTAATTCCATCACCACCTTCATGAATACTGCCAATTCTGTAGCCGGATAGCTGGGGGTGCTCGTGAAGGTAATCATGCACAGCCTTGCGCATAGCACCTGTACCCTTGCCATGTATGAGTGTAGCTGAATGAAGTCCGGCGAGGATGCCATCGTTGAGAAACGACTCCAATGCCCGAATTCCCTCGTCTACCCGCATGCCTCTGAGATCCAATGTAGTTCGTGCGTCTAGTTTTAGGTGCTCAACAACGTTACGCTGGCTCTGCTTGACGTGCTTTATTCCAGAGGCCCGTTCAAGCTTGGAATGAGGTACGTTGAAGGTGATGCCGTTAACATCAACCTTTGCGTGACCACCGTCGATAGTGAGTATTGTCCCAGTAGACGTTGTCCCGATGAAGGTAACAGGGTCTCCTACGTCCAATTGCACCTGTTGAATAGTGTTGGCCTCAGATTGATCAATGGAGGCCGAAAACGCCTGCTTCTCTTCTTCAAATGTGCTCTTAATCGTAGATATCGACTTTTGCTGTTCACGGACCTCGCGGATAGTATTTTCAACGAGAGAATTTGCTTTGCGCAGTATTTCTCGGGCTTCTTCACGTGCGTCCTCGACTACCGTTCCTCGCTTCTTTCTAACCTCTGCAAGTCTATTCTCAGCATCCTTACGCAGGCTCTCGGCTTTGGCTAGCTCAGCATGAGCTTGTAGCTGAAGCTGCTGTGCTTCGAGTCGAAATGATTGAATCGTCTGAATACTCTGTTCGAGCTCGTTATGTCGATCGCCAAGGTAGCCTTGCGCCCTCTCCAAAACCACGTCTGGCATTCCAACTGTTCTAGCAAGCGCGAACGCATAGGAGTTACCAGGAACACCAAACAAAAATGTGAAGGTTGGCTTCAAGTGCTCGCCATCAAATTCGAGTGATGCATTCGTAATGGATGCTCGTGTTAAAGCGTACTGCTTGAGCGAAGATTGGTGGGTTGTTACAACAAATCTTGCTCCACGCTCTATCAGTGAATCAAGGATCCCGGCAGCCAATGCACCGCCCTCTGAAGGGTCCGTTCCGGCGCATATCTCATCGATGAGCACAAGCGCATGCGAATCGCAATGCGATAAAATGTCTCGCAAGCGAATAATCTGGGAAGAGAATGTTGAAAGGTTAGACTCAATGCTTTGATGGTCGCCAATAGCTGTCATTACTCGCCGAGGATGCAATGAGCTCATCCCTAGAGGAAAAATCCCCATCATTGCCATAATGAGTGACAATCCAATCGTCTTCATCGCCACGGTTTTCCCGCCAGCATTGGGTCCCGAGATAAGTATACCTCTTGATGCACCGTCGAACCGTATGCTCATTGGCACTACATCTCTGACGGGATCTCTTGCGGCTATGACCAGAAGCGGATGCCTGACGTTTGTAAATTCGATTTCCTCATGATCTGTTATAACGGGCTTCATGCCCCCATACTGCATGGCAAAGCGGGCGCGAGCAATCACTGAGTCGACAAATGTTAAAACAACAGCTGCCTGCTCTATGGCGTGCGAAACGGACCCGACTTCCGCAGTTAATGTTGTCAGGATTCGTATCATCTCCCGTTGTTCGCGGCCATGAAGAATGGCTAAATCGTTATTTAGCTCATAGGTCTCTGCTGGCTCCAGAAACACTGTTTGGCCTGAATGGGAAACGCCGTGTATGATGCCTTCAACAGAACGTTTGTTTTCAACGCGCAACGGAAGAACAAAACGCCCATCTCTCTGCGTTACAAATTCCTCCTGTAGTAGCTCTTCTTCACCAAACTTCTTCAGAATACGCTGTAATCTTAGCCTCAATCGAGCACTCAGCTCGTGAATTTCCCGACGGATAGACAAAAGCTCTCTACTGGCGTTGTCTCGTACGAGCCCCGTTTCATCAATAGCATCAGTAATGTGCTTTTCGAGTATTCGATCATCAACAAGATCTGTGCACTCTGCATACAGAGTAGGCGCTTTTGTAGACTGATATTCGAAAAACGTACGAATAATTCGAGAGGTTTGCAGTGCCTCAAGCACTGTCAACAGGTCTGGGGCAGATAAAAAGTTGCCGGCTATACGGGTTTTGGGCAACAACCCCGAGACGTCTCCGAGTCTATCAAATGGTATTGCTTGACCAGACTGCAGAAGTTCCGAAGCCTCTCCGACGCAGTCGATTTCTTTGCGAATGTGCACGATGTCCATGGATGGGCGCATGGCGCGCACATAGTCTGCTCCTGCGTGAGAGACACACGATCTCGTAATAGCCTCTAAGAGTCTGGCTATTTCGAGTTCTTCGAGGGACGTTTCGACAAGCGAGGGAAGTTCTACTCCGGTCATCTATGAGCCACTCAATATCTGCTTGGCAATTGCCTGTATGAGCGCACCATCCGTCTTTCCTTTGAGCTGCTTGGTGGCCATTCCCATAACCTTGCCAAAGTCACCCGGCTGTGAAGCTCCCAGCTCTGCAATGATCTGGGCTACGGCTGATCGTACCTCTTCTTCACTCATCTGTGCTGGAAGAAACTCCATGATGATGGCCAATTCTTGACGCTCTTTCTCAGCTGCTTCTTCGCGGCCAGCCGCAGCAAACTGCTCGATAGCATCTTTGCGCTTCTTGGCTGCAGAATTGATGATCTTGAAGGCGTCATCATCAGTCATGGCCCGGTCTATTCCACTCTTCTCAAATTCCAAGATACCGGCGCGAATCGAGCGAAGTGTCTCCAAGCGAATCTTGTCGCCGGCCTTCATAGCAGACTTGATTTGGTCGTTTATTGCATCTGTGAGTGACATCGTATTCCCGAAAGCATGTTTAGTTGTACAAAGTTCCGCAAAGATAGTGTCCGTATCTTTGTAACATGATTAAAGCCGTTGTGTTCGACCTCGACAACACGCTTGTTGATTTCATGGCTATGAAGCGACAAGCAGTGGACGCTGCCATTGGCGCTATGATGGACGCCGGGCTTAACCTTACATTCGATCAGGTCAAGACCCATATCGACGACATCTATAAGGAACTCGGTATTGAATACCAGCAGGTGTTCGATAAACTTCTGCTCGATGTGCTGGGCTATGTAGATCCTCGCATCATATCAGCAGGAATCATCGCATATCGTCGTGCCCGTGAGGCAGCCTTGAAGCCATATCCTCATGTTACGGCTACGCTTATGCACCTTAATCGAAGCGGTATCAAACTGGGCATTCTCAGCGATGCCCCCACGCGTGAGGCATGGTTGCGCCTGTGCTTTATCAATTATCACCACTTCTTTGATGTTGTGGTAACGTTTGATGACACGGGTGAGCGCAAGCCTAGCCCCCTGCCCTTCAAAACAGTTCTACAACGTCTTGATGTGGCTCCGGAACATGCAATTATGGTTGGCGATTGGGCAGAGCGAGATATGCGCGGTGCACGCAACGTTGGTATGAAGACAGCATTTGCCAAGTACGGTGATTCATTTGGTAATCAAGATCTCTCCGATGTTGACTACGTTCTTAGCGACATTAAGCAACTCCTTGACATTGTAGCATGATACTGCCCGTCTACACGTACAACCATCCGGTGCTAAAATCTGTAACAGCCAGAATCGACGACATGTCGGATGAGATACAAGTCTTTGTTTCAAACATGTTTGAAACGATGTACAATGCCAATGGTATTGGCCTAGCTGCCAATCAAGTTGGCAAGGGGCTAGCGATAACAGTTATCGACATTCAGGATTCTGAAAGTGAGTCCGAACAGGAACCCCCATTGGTGATGATTAACCCAGTCATAGAGGCCTTCTCGGACGAAGTAGAGGAATTTGAAGAAGGGTGTCTTAGCCTGCCAGATCTGCATGATAAAGTTGTTCGCCCGCTGGCCATTCAGGTGCGGTATTGCGATCTTCACATGAAGCAGTATGTCCGTGAGGCCGATGGTCTGCTTGCAAGGGTCATGCAGCATGAAATAGATCACCTCAATGGTCTCTATTTCTTTGAGCGATTATCTCCGATTCGTAGAACACTTGCCTCTGGTAAGCTAAAGCGTATCGCGCGCGGAGATATAGAGTCTGCGTATCCTATTTTCAGTGGACAGTAATACAAGCCACTTCGCTCTACATCGATTTTCATCATTCATTTTACAACATGAAAAACTACATCAACGGTACATGGACCGCATCAGAGTCAGGCAGGACGTTTCCGAATATCAACCCAGCAGACAATAGAGACGTCATCGCAGAATTTCCGCTATCATCATCAGCAGATGTCTCATCTGCTGTCCAAGCTGCCTCTACTGCGTTTCAATCGTGGAAGCTCACACCTGCCCCCAAGCGCGGTGATATCCTGCGCAGAGCGGGTGATATCTTTACACGGCGCAAAGACGAATTGGCTGATGTAATGACCCGCGAAATGGGTAAAACCCTGACCGAGACAAAAGGAGACATTCAAGAAGCCATTGATACGGCCTACTATGCAGCTACTGAAACCCGCCGCTTGTTCGGTTATACAGCACCGTCTGAAATGCATAACAAGATGAATCTTTCATTCCGTATGCCAATAGGTGTATGTGGCATTATCACGGCGTGGAATTTCCCGATTGCCGTGCCATCATGGAAGATACTTCCCGCACTAGCTGCTGGTAATACTGTTGTGTTTAAGCCTAGCGATGACTCCCCTCACAGCGCAAACATTTTCGCAGAAATATTAGAGGAAGCTGGGCTACCAGCTGGTGTCTTTAACGTGATTCATGGCGATGCAGAGGCTGGTGCAGAACTTGTTGAACACCCGGATGTGCGTGTTGTCGGATTTACGGGTTCAACTCAGACTGGTACTGCTATAGCAGCCAGGTGCGCTCAGCTGAACAAGAAAGTGTCCCTTGAAATGGGTGGCAAGAATGCACAGATAGTCATGAATGACGCAGATCTTGATCTTGCTATTGATGGTGTGTTGTGGGGTGCATTTGGTACAACAGGCCAGCGATGCACCGCTACCAGTAGGCTTATACTGCATGAAGATATTCACGACCTGGTCGTTGATCGGCTAATTGCTCTTTCACAGAAGCTAGTGTTGGGAGATGGACGTAAATCAGGGACACAGGTTGGACCCGTTATTAATCAACGGCAACTTGACAAGATTATGTCGTACATCGAAATTGGTAAGCAGCAAACTACCTGTGTAGCTGGTGGATACCGTGATACCGATGGCGACAAGCAACATGGTTACTTTATAGCTCCAACAATCTTTACCGGTGTGACATCAGAGCACACAACGTTCCGTGAAGAGATCTTCGGACCTGTTTTGAGCGTTAGCAAGGTGTCGTCCTTCGAGCAGGCTATTACGCTTGCCAATGATTGCGCCTATGGCCTCTCTTCTAGCCTGTATACTAAGGACGTAAATAGAGCGTTTGCCGCCATTCGTGATATCGAGGCTGGTATCACCTACATAAATGCACCTACCATCGGTGCCGAAGCTCACATGCCATTCGGTGGCATCAAGGGTACTGGGAATGGACATCGTGAAGGGGGCTGGACAGTGTTCGACATTTTCACAGAATGGAAGACTGTTTATGTTGACTACTCAGGCCACCTGCAGAGAGCTCAGATTGATAACTATTGAGCCTTAGAAACAAGTAGTATTCCGAGGGCAATCATCATTATGCCCCCTATCGCCAAGGGAGTGTAGCGATAGTCGTCGAAGTAGTATGAAAACGCTATCGTGATTACGAAGGAGGTTGCTGTATTAACCGGTATGATTACGCTTGGTTTGTATTGCGACAACCCGTAAACGAGTAACACGAAGGACAGAACCATAGCCACAACGCCACCCGCCCCTCGCATGGAGAAGCACGCCTCAACTATAGCTTGGAACGATAGCGTTGAGGATTTGAACGCCATCCGCAGTAACACAGATCCACCAACACTGAGTAGGGACTGTGCGATACAGACAAGCACCAAATGCATCACGGCGTAGCCCCGTTGTTTAAGCGCTGGCGTTGGAGTGCTTCGTAGTACTGACGAATGATGTTTTGGTAGTCTTTTGTATACCCGAGCCGTAGTTGCTCAAGAATCGTTCTATTCTGCTCCTGCCTGTTGTTTGGTAACTGGAGTTCTGCTGGAGAACTGCGAACCACATCTCTGCCAGAGTTAGACTCACGCGACTTTTCATAATCCCGTTCAGACATTGAACGAGATGCGTCCAGTAGACGAGAAAGTATCCGGTCCTGACGAGTCCGGGTCTCTGTAGTAATAGACCCTGATTGCATATCTGACATTACTTCCTGCATATCGTTAGCAATCTGGTTCAAGTCACCAAGTGGCTGTCTGTCGCCCACAATCTTCTTGCGTTCTTCTTCAAGTTCCTGCATTGCCTTTAGTGCTTTACCTTGTTGTGCAGCTAAACGTCCCAACTCAGCGCGCCGCTCCATATCTGCTTTACCCTGCCCCTGACCCATTTGCTGCATACCATCGTTGATCGATTGTTGCTGATCAGCCAATTGCTGAAGACGCTGAAACGGACTTGGTTGCCCCTTTCCTTGGCCTTGCCCGGGCTTGTCTCCCGAACCACCCTGCCCTGCCCCCTCGCCCTGCATCATTTGAGAAAGTGCCCCACTCATCTTTTGTGCGGCACTGTTCATGGCACTCATGGCTTCGCCTTGCGATTGCATGGCCTGGGTATTGTTTCGTTGCGACATCGACTGCATCGCATCCTTCATCGACTGCAAGGCATCACCGAGGTCTTGTGCCATTTCAGGTGTTACGCTCATGGACCGTTGTCCTAATTGCATCATCGAGTTTGCAATATTACGCATGGCCTCCTGAGCTCGCTGTTGCTTCTGAGCCAACTGCGAATACTGCGAAGAATTAGGATCTAAGGACTTCATCTGTTCGCGAAGAGCCTCCTGACTCTTGGAAACATCAAGAAGATCGTTCACTCCCTTTTGCATTTGCCGCATTGCTTCTCGCTGACTGTTTTTACGCATCTCACGTTTCATATTCTTCATTTGCTGAGCGAAACGTTGCAGGTTAGATGATGCCTGCTTTTGCTGCGATGCTGCAGATTGATTATCACCTTTTTCCATGTTCTGCTGAGCATTATCCATTTGCTGTCCGGTCTGCTGAGGATCAAGATCTTGCTGGGCCTGCTGCATCTTATCATTAGGCATCTCTTGGCCGATCTCTTTCATAAGCTTTTCTAGCTCTTTCGATTCTTGAGCTAGTTTGTCAAGCTCCTCCTTCAAGCGTTGTTGCTCGTCGGAGAGCCGCTGGCGTTCAGCGTTGTTGTTGGGATTACTCTGCTCCGTTCGCTGACGTAATTCATCCTGTTTCTTTGCTAGCTCTTCGGCTCTCTTTGCAAGCTCATCCGTCTTTTGCTCCGCCTGCATCCTCTTGAGAAGATTAAGCTGACGTTCAAGATTCTTTCGGAACTCCTCTTCGTTGAACTTGAAGTCTTTCATCATTTTCTGCAACTCTTCTGGCGACACCTGCTCCATGGCCTGCTTTAGCTGGTCCTGCATTCGCTGGAGCTCAGGTGATTTGACCTCTCTCATCAACTTTTGTAGCTCTTGGTACTTCTGTAATGTTTCAGGAGATATCGCCTTGTTTTCGCGCAGATTTTCCGTCATTTGATCCAAGCGCTTGGCAACGTTGTCCATTTTCTGCTCAAGTTCCTGCTGACGTTTCAGAAGGTCTTCTGCCTTCTTTTTATCAGACCAGGAGACTTCTTGTTGTTGTTTGGATTCCTGCTTTTGCATCTCACGTTGCAGCTGTTCGGCTTCCTTTCGTACCCATTCGGCCTCCTTTACGAGCTCTTTGATTTCATTTTGAGCCTCGTTCTGTGTCTTGTCTGCATTTGCGAACACCTCGTCAAGTGACGGCATACGTACAATCATCGTTGTTGTCTTTGCCTTCTTAGGCCCACCAACGATGTCATTGTCAGCAACTTCAACGTAGTATTCATATGTGTCATCCGGTGTGATGCCGATTTTCGAAAGGTCCCATATGTATTCAACATCCTGACTTATCACACCGCCGGATAGCGGTATGGTGACTGACGTAAATTCTTTCTCTGCCTCGGCGTACTTAGAGCTCGTGAGCCTGTACATGAGCTTTAATGAACTAAACCCGTAGTCATCACTGATTGATGTTACGATCCGAATAGTAGCTTGTTCAGTCAGGTTAACGTTATCCTTGGGTTCAACCAATGCAATCATTGGATATGAATCTGTCAGGGCTACTATGGATGCCGTCAATGGATCAGTATTCTTTAACCCATCCATATCTGTAATCTCTATCGCATAGGTACCATTACCACTGACACGAATCGCCCCCTTTGCTGCAAATCCATCAACACGCAATGGCACCCGTAATGTATCTGCCCCACCTGATGTTGAGCTATGTATTGCCACTCTGACTACTGCTGAAGCCAGCCGTTTATTGCTTTTAAGCGACAGTTGGACCGATGAACCAATAAGAGACGTGACGTCTGCTGCAGACATCGTAAGCGGCGATGAAGCGAGCTTTGTATATGCTGGTGGCACCACAGATCCTGAGAATTCGCGCAGTAGCGGTCTGTCGATAACTGTTACCGCTGCAGTATCGGTACTAACAGATGTCTCGATCCATGGTGATGATGCATATACCCAAGCGCTCGACGTCATGCCATTGAGCGCGAATGTGTACGTACCATCGTTGTTGCGCTGAACCGTGTGCGGTACAAACACATCTGAAGCCACGTCACGTATGTGGATGACAACAGACTCTGGAGGTATACCGCTGGCATCAACAACAACCCTATTATTTGCGCCACGCAGTAGAGTATCGGCTTCAACACTCAGCTTAAGCTTGAAGGGGGCCGGTGGCAGGTATGAAGTGTTATAATTAAGTATGCGGTTAAAGCCAGCGCGGACATCAGGCACAAGGCTCGTCGTCATAAACGTGACGATTGATATGATGCTACTCCAGAGAAGAATTGTTCGGTACCGCTTACGCTCAATGATTACCGAAAAATCTTTGTCCGAGGCCTGAGCTGCAATAGTGTTAAATGCAGCTATGGCTAACTCCTGACTCTGCTCCTCATTCTTAGTTAGCTGTATACCATTGGCGAGCTGATCTCTCAGATCATTATAATGGGTACCTATACGCGACGCAGTTGCCTCCACAGATTCCCCTGGGAGCAAACGTAGAAGTCGCAGAACGTGGGGTCCAACGAAATAGATCAGCAGGAGAATCCCAGCCGAAATGAGCGCATACCAGAGTATGGATCGAACGGCAATTCCACCATGCAAGAGGCTTTCAAATATTGAGAACGTGCAGGTTAAGATGGAAAGTGATGTTGCCAGCATTGCTAACCCAACAAGAGACGTATGGATCAACTCAGCACGCTGCGCAGTTTTTATTCGTCCGACAATATGTTCTCTTGATTGAAGCATGTATGACAATTCTGTATCACCGAGTTAGAGCATAGACAAGAATATTTGTACCGAGTTTGAGGGCTGTCTCCCGTCTTTCAGGTGAATCATGATGCACCTCTGGATCCGCCCACCCATCGCTGGGGTTTGTTTCGTAGGTGTAATAGACTGCAACCTTTCCATTTACAAAAAGAGCAAGACCTTGGGGAGCCTTGTCGTCATGCTCGTGGATCTTTGGCAGACCATTCAGGAAATCATAGTGGCTGTGATATATCTGATGCGAAAAAGGAAGCTCTGCTAACTCGTCTTGGGGAAACAAGCGCTTTAGTTCCTTACGAATAGAGGCATCCATCCCGTAATCATCATCAATGTAGAGAAAGCCACCGGCCGCAAGATATGATCGCAGATTTTTGAGCTCTGCATCAGAGAAGTTCACTGTACCGTGTCCTGTAAGGAATATCACAGGGTAGAGAAACAGATTGTCGGTACCTAAATCAACATATTCATACGTTGGCTCGACCAACACCGTGGTGTGAGCACGAACGTATTTGAGCAGGTTAATCTCCGAGCTGGGATCATTGTACCAGTCGCCGCCACCGGAATACTTCGCACGCGCAACCTTCACCGCACTGCGAATTCCAGTGGTGAACTCCTGATTAGTCACTTGTGCATGTGTTGCGGATGGCTCATGGAGCGTTAACACAACAATCGCAGCGATGATTACCGATGTTCGCACAGCACAACCTTCTTATCGTTCTCTTCAAACCATGATAAGCCAAATACACGTATTGGATGCTCTGTAATTGTCCAACTAGGATGCAAACTTCGAGCTTCGGCTAACTCATCTGCGAGGTCGCCCCCTTTCAGGAGCAGGCATACCGAATCTTGTTTTCTAAGGTCTGAGATCCAAGTAAGCACCGAACCAGTTCGAGCTACAGCTCGCGATACCACCACATCGAAACTGGCTCTATACTTCTTATCCTTGGCCAAGTCTTCTGCGCGGCAATTCAAGACTGCTATGTCCTTTAGCGCTGTGTGGGCGGCGAACATGTCTGTCATTGTCGTTTTCTTCTTTATAGAATCAACTAGAGTCATTCGCAAATCTGGACGACCGATCTTTACCGGTAAACCGGGGAGACCGCCGCCAGTACCTACGTCAAGTACACGAGCTTTCTGCTTGAATTCATGAGACTTAAGGAGCAGCAACGAGTGAAGAATATGATGCTCCCAGATGTTGTCTTCATCTTTACGGGAGATCATGTTAACACGTTGATTCCAATACAAGAGCTCATCGTGATATCGCTCGAGCGTATCTACTTGCCCCTTATCGAGTATAATGCCATTCGATGAACAAACGGTCCAAAACTCGAGCGGCGTCATTGACATTACTGGTAACTTTCACATTCAAGAAAAACACGCTTTTGTAGACAATGAGCGTCGAGTACAAAATTACACTAGTAACCTCTGTAACACGGACATCTTTCATGGGTAAACGGGAATCATTAACAGCAAAGCGAAATCGGATACAAGAAATACTGCTTCGGCTGGAACGAGCATATCCCGATGCCAAGGTTGGACTTGACTTTACCACTCCGCTTGAGTTACTCATCGCCACAATATTGTCTGCGCAATGCACAGACGAGCGTGTTAACACTGTAACTCCAGACCTGTTTAGAAAGTACAAATTAGCACATGATTACTATAGTGTACCGCGAGAGGAGCTCGAACACGACATTCATTCCACAGGATTTTACAGAAATAAGGCACGTAACATCCAGCTCTGCTGCGAGCAGCTTGTCGAGCGGCACAACGGCAATGTCCCCATGACCATCGAAGAGCTTACTGCTCTAGCTGGGGTAGGCAGAAAGACGGCAAATTGTGTACTATCAAACTGTTTCAACATACCTGGTATAACTGTCGATACACACGTGACACGGCTGAGCAATCTGCTCGGGCTTGTGCATGAAACAGATCCCGTAAAGATTGAGTTTGCGCTTATGAACTTGCTGGACAAGCAGCATTGGAATACGTTTAATCATGCGATGATCACGCATGGGCGCCGCACATGTGTCGCCAGAAGGCCTCGCTGTGGTTCATGCCCTGTCTTGGATCTGTGTCCATCGGTGATACTACCGTAGGCTGATGTCACGTTTTCGTGATTATAATGCACTATAGGGGTATGGGACATACTTACATTCTAACAACGCTTGCACTAGCATTTGCCCTGGCCTCGCACGTAGCGACAGGCCAGACTCTGAATACGTGGGGTGTGATCATTGGTGGAGCTTACAATCTCCATGATGCAACCTTCCAACGGCTCGGCAGCTATCCATCGTGTTGTCCAACGTTTACCGACGGCACAGGCGCTGGATACAGTCTTGGCGGCTTTTACAAAACGAACCTATTTAAGAGCGTAGACCTTGAGTCCAGACTGATTCTGAATAGTGAAAACGGTGTCTTTACGTACGATGAACGCAGTGTTGTGGCAGACATTCGCGATTCACTTCGCGTAGTTCGGGCAACCTTTCAGCATCAACTTGATGCGTCAATACTTAGCCTTGGCATAGAACCTCTGCTTTCCCTGCGCTTATCAAAGGCTTTGCAGATTCTCGCTGGGCCAAGAATATCAACCAGTCTGGTACAAGACTTCACACAGACAGAAACGCTTACCCAACCAGAGGATTATGGGGCATATCTGGGCAAGGATAGGTCATGGATTAATACACAGGCAACGATTCCTGATGTTATTGTGCCGCGCGTATCACTATTAGCCGGGCTTCGGATTCAACTTCCACTCAATGAGCGATCGCCGCTCAATATCGGAATCGAGGCTTTGTATTCTCATGGGCTTTCAGCTGTTAGCAGAGGTACAGATTGGTCCATTCATCAAGTGCGATTTGCCGCCACGATTGGCTTTAAATCGGTGAACGCCGGAAAGCCCCCTATCGATACATGCTTGGATTGTAAGAAGAACATCGCAGCACAACGAGATATCCCAGCAGATACCGTTAAGAGTTCCATCGCACAAACTGATACCACGATTGTCAAGAGTGAAGTTCCAAGCATCGCTGTTGCTCAAGTTGTCGACAGTGTGATTCAGCATGGTGCGTTTTCCATTTATGAGCACCGCCGTCGCGTTGTTGTGCTGCATCCCCTTCTTGGCCATGTTTATTTCAATGAGGGCTCAAACGAGCTCCCAGAGCGCTACAAAAACGGAATTCGCAAAGCTCTTCTCGATACGCTTTCTCTAACGCCATTAGTAGCGCTACAGGGCGAACTAGCAATTATTGCGCAGCGAATGAAGAGGCATCCAGACGCATGGCTTGCCATAACCGGTACAACATCGAGCATTAACGCTGATCAGGGTGTAGATCTTGCGCGGTTGAGGGCTGAGACTGTAAGAGACAACATGATAAGCCTGGGAGTTGCCCAAAATCGCATGAGAGTTTCTGCACGAGTATACCCTGAAAGACCAACGACATTCTCTGATCCCACTGCGCAACGTTTGGCTCAAGAGGAGAACAGACGAGTTGAGTTGTCTTCAAACAATCCTGCAATTCTTGCTCCAGTTAGGCTTGGTGTTGTAGAGCGGTTGTTTTATCCCGAGCAAATTGCGGTTATACTATCAACTTCGGATAGTAATGGCCAATCAGCTAGAGTAGTACTGGCAAGAAACGCCGACACGCTGTTTAGCATTTCGTCCACAGATCGCATCAGAGACGATACATTGTGCATAGACACCAAAGATGTTTTGTCTAAAGGCAATGGAAACCTTACTGCTATGGCGGAGTATACGGCCAGTGGCAGATCAAACCCAACACGTGATGTGCGTACAGTTCCAATAGTCCAAGATGAGAAGGAGTACACGCGGATTGCTCGCCAAGGCGACCTCGAGATTGAGCGTTATGGGCTTATACTCTTTGAATTCGACGAAGTACGAATTTCTAAGCAACACGAGCGACAGCTGCAATTTATTCGAGACCGGATTAGAGAGAATACCATCGTTACGATTATCGGAGCAACAGATCAGATTGGAACTGGTGAGTATAACAAGGAGCTATCTCTTAAGCGAGCACGAGAAGTAGCACGCAAACTTGGTATTTCCCAAGCAATTGTTGTGGGCAATGGAGAAGACAATCCCTCGCTTCCTAATGATCTCCCGGAGGGTCGTGCTTCCAATCGCACCGTAGTAATTCAGCTTGCTACACCGGTTAAGTAATTGACCCGATTAATGTGCAAATCTTCGTCCAACCCCTAGCTCCTTGGCGGTTGGTGGCGCCCCTTTTCTGTGGTATCATTGTCTCTGGCATATAGTTTGAAATCAAGGGGCTAGCATGATTCGAAATATGGCACGTATTGCATTTCTGGTCAGTCTTCTCTGGCTACCCTCAGAATTGCTTTGGGCGCAGACCTCGCAGATGTTTATCCCACTGCGCATATCAACAGATAGTTTTCCAAAGCTGCGCGCACACCTTGTTGCGTTAGACGCTGCGGGTCTTCCACTGCCTATCGGTTCGACTGATGTCAAGGTCACAGATAATGGCATTGCAGAGCAGGTCGCAACGTCTTGCAGTCCGTCAACGTCCGGACGAAACGTCTCACTCGTCGTTGCCGTAGACGCATCATTGTCTATGTCGTCCGGAACATCTCCGACGTCCATGGATCTTGCCAAGAATGCCGCCCGCGGTATCACGCAGCTACTTACGTCTACAGCTGATGAGGCTGCGCTTGTCCAAGTAGGTCCGCAGGCCAAGATGCTCTACGGTCTTTCGACAAATCGCACTGGATACTCTGCAAGCGTTGATGCCATGGTTTCTCTGGGTGGAATGAATCTTGGACGTGGACTTACGGACATACCCTATGGTGCACTGACACATCTGCAGAATGCACGAAATACCAGATCACTGCTCCTGATCACAGATGGTTCAAGTAGCTTCGATGTCCAATCGGCTGTTTCAAATGCACGCACGTTTGGTATCTCGGTCTATGTGATTTGCCTCAAATCCAAGATCACCGATCAATTGAGAATGTTGGCAGATTCAACCAATGGTGCTTGGTGTGAGCTGATAAGCAATGTAGCAGATGCTCAGGCATATGCTCGCGCATACGTGGCAGAGGCTAAGGGGCTGTCCACATGCATTGCCACGTGGACAAGCACTAGTGCGTGTGATCTTCAGCATCAAATTGTGCTTACCAGAGGTACGCTCAGCCGGCCTGTCTCGGCTAAGGTTGACAAGTCACGTATCGTGTATCTCGAATCCAATGTCTCTGGAATTGAATACGGATCAATTCCCGCTGGAACGAAGCTTGTTCGATCTGTAACTGTTACGTGTACTGCATCGACCACTGAGATCATGAGTGCCAGAACTGACAATTCCGCCTTTACAGTGGTCAATCCCCCGCGGTTTCCAGTTACGCTGCAACCCGGACAGAGTTTGACCTTGGCTGTAGAGTGTGCACCAACAAACGATCAGAGTGTCTATGGGAAATTGAGCATTGCTACAACGACATGCTCGCCTCCTGCTATTCATCTGTTTGGCGGTAATGCAAAGAGTGGTGATGTGTTGCGTCTGCTAAAGCCTAATGGTGGTGAGACATTAGTGGCCGGTTCAGATACTCTCGTGACATGGACCAATGCACTCCCTGATGACTTCGTACGAATCGAGATAAGCTATGATAATGGTGCAACGTGGTCTTCCGTGTCCGAGAATGCGCAAGGGCTTTCGTACGTATGGCGTCCTGGACCGAAAACATCAGACAAAGCTCGTATGAGAATATCACGAACAGTGATCGATCCAAGCGACATTGTAGTGATGAGGGGGCAAGATCAGCCAGTATATGCATCGATGTTTACCGAAGACGGCAAGCATGTGCTTACCGGTGGGCATGACGGTTCAGTGAGAATTTGGAATGCACAAGATGGTTCTCAAGAACGTATAGTAGGATTGCATGGCAATTGGGTATGGTCGCTTGCTCAGAAACCAGGCACCTCGGTTATCGCTTCTGCTTCACATGATGGAAGTGTGAGGGTTTGGGACTACATGAACGGCCAACGTATTGCTACCATCCCAGCTGAGGGTCGCGTATGGTCTGTTGCCTTTAGTTCGGACGGAAAGAAGTTATATGCTGGCTCCGATCGTGGTATCGCTGAAATCAATACTGATACATGGACGATCTTTACGTCAAAAGTGGTAGACCAAGGTCCAGTATACAGCATCAAGATCTCACGAGACGGATCAAAGATGGCAGTGGCGGAGGGCCCGCAAGCCACGTTGCGTGTTACGAAGTCGCTTGAAGTCGAGAAAAGCTTCCGCCAGGCGAATTCAAATGATCATCAATATGCTGTGGCTATACATCCGAATGCATTGGAGATTGCCAGCGGCGGCGCTGATCTCAAGGTTCACATTTACAAAGTGAGCGATGGATCTACGGTGAACAGTCTACCACCAATGCGTGGGGGCGTTCTGGCTCTAGACTATCTGCCGAGCGGTTCATCACTGCTCGTAGCTGGTGGAGATGGTACTGCCAAGACATACAGTGCCTCCGACCTATCGCTTCAAACGTCGTTAGCAGGACATAACGGCATTCTCTATTCAGGTTCATTTTCACCCGATGGTAAACGTGTTGTTACATCGTCTACGGACTTTACTGCACGTGTTTGGTCTTTGGAAAGAATAGGTGCTGTTGTTGATCAGTCAGATTCGCCATTTGCTATTATTGGCGGACTCCGTGAGTCGACAGTTCACTTCATGGGTGATGTTATTGTTGGGAGTGCGACAGACGCTCGAAAGGTTGTAGTCTCGACAAAGGACGCCGCACCACTGGTGATTAACAGCGTACGATTTGCCAGCGGGGATACAACCGACTTTTCTGTTCTGGACGTAGACGTACCGTTTGTGGTAACACAGAGCAGTCCGCTTTCGATGGATATCGGCTTTGCTCCTACAGCAACTGGTGCACGTGAAGCATTCCTAACATTCGAGAGTGGCATGGGTCCATTCTCTGTGGTTGTGACCGGAAATGGAGTTGCACAATCCCTATCTGCCCCGCAAGTTGTTGACTTTGGCAGGCGTGTGGCGAATCAATCTGTTGTAGACTCGATTATTACGATTCGGGCAAATGGTTCGCTCACCGCACCCGTGCAGATAGCATCAATGACGGTGATTGGCGAACAAGCAGGACAATACTCGATTGTCGACGGCGGTGGCAGTGTAACCATACAGCCTGGACAAGCACATCGCATTACAGTGCGTTTCGACCCAACTAACTATGGACGCTTTGCCGCTGGAATCGAGCTGCGAGTCTCGGGCGGACAGACTGTTATGATTTGGCTGTATGGCGAAGCAACAGGTGATGGTCGTATTGCAGCTTCAACAAATACGTTACTGTTTCCAACAGGAACATGTAGATACCTCAGCACGCAGATACCAGTAGACCTCAGAAATTCGGGCAACACGGATTTGCAAGTATTCTCTATCGGAATTGACGGTGTACATGCTAATGAATTCAATGTACAGACCTCAGATACATACCCAATAACAATTCCACCTAACGGAGTGAAGAGTTTCGTGGTAACATTTTCCCCGACGCGAGTTGGCGTAAAGGATGCACGCGTAGTAGTTTCCTCTAGCGCTCTTAATGCTTCAAATGGCAAGACGGTCATTAACATTTCTGCACGTAAAGATTCTGTAGGGTTTGAATTATCACGGCAAACAATGGATTTCGGCAATGTGCCGGAGAACACTACAGTATCTGAGCGAATACTCCTGCTAAATACCGGTACGATTTCTCTAAAATGGCCACGTAATTCTATCACTGTTGGCAGATTCCAGATTGATAGTATCACACCAGACATCACTGCCGGTGGCAAAAGATCTGACATGACAATTCGATTTCTTGGAGGTCGAGCCGGCGAGATATATGATACTACCTATGATTTTGTAGACACGATTTGTGGTCGCAAACAGAGTATCAGACTCATGGCTACTGTGAAGTCGTACGTCGGGGCAACTGTTGAGGTAGATACCGTATCGACGCAAACAGGAACGCTAGTAAGTGTTCCTGTTTACGTCAAGAATATTGTGAATTTTGACAGAACAACAGTTCGTTCTGTTATAGCTCACTACCGAGTTAACTCAACATTACTGTCTCCTACGGGAATTGTCTCAAATGTTAAACGTGAGAACAATGCTTGGCTAACATTCAGTGCACTTGTGCCTATTCCGTCAAGTCCTGGTCTAGCCACGAGACTAACGTTCACAACAGCCTGGGGCAACGACACAGCATCAAGTATCATTATAGACAGTCTATCTTTTTCAGACACGCTAACATTGAAAACGATAGATGGCAGGGTGATTTTCACTGATATATGCAAACAAGGTGGTGATGCACGGCGCATAAAGCTTGGAACTCAGTCCGTTGGCGTTTCGATCGGACCAAATCCAGCAGGCAACCATACCGATATCCATGTGTCGCTCTCTGAAATCGGTTTGAGCTCTGCTATACTCTATTCATCGACGGGACAGTATGTATCGACGATCTTTACATCGAAGATGACGCCTGGTTTATGGCATTATGATCTAGATACAAGTGCTCTACCAACTGGTTCATATTTCATCGTGCTCACTACCCCTACCGAAACAGTAAGCAAGAAAGTTGAGGTGGTACGATGAGACTTCAATTTGTTATCCACTTGGCGATAATCATCGTCGCTGGTTCAACGACATTGTTTGCACAAACTCAAAATGCGCGACTTGGCGTGGCGTTGCATGGTGGTATCGATTTGCACATGACAGCCTTCTCGCGGATACCAGAGGCAGAGAACTGCTGTCCCGAGTTCACCGGTGGCACGTGTAATGTGTTTGGCATCGGAGCACTCTATACCAAGCCCCTTAACTCGGCCCTATCACTCGATATTCGCATCGGTTACTACAAGGCTAATGTAGACCTTACCACAACCGAGTCAATTCCCTTTTTCAATCAAGGGGCTTCGGAGACTGCAACGATTCGTCACGACCTGTCAGTTGAAACCTCACTGTTAACTGGTGACATTCTTGGCAAGTACGTGCTCAGTGATAATCTGTATTTCGTTGGTGGCATGACGCTTGGTTACGCGCTCTCTGGCTCCTACACGCAGGCAGAAGTGTTTGTAACTCCAGGCAACGCAACATTCGTAGAGAATGGTAAGCGCATCCGAAATCAACGAGGTGGTGATCTAAATTCACTAAGCAGCTTGTATGCTGGACTAACAACTGGCTTATCATATGATTTGCCCATCAATGGCGTGCGAACGAGCTTCATTTCGCCAGAGGTGTTGGTTACACTTAGTCCAACGAATTTGCTTACGAACACATCGTGGAGCTTCCAACGAGTACGAGCAGGTGTTGCAGTATCATTTATGCCGCCGGAGATTGAGGAGGAACTGAGCGATATAGAGTTGTTTGACATCGCACGAACAACCCCAATGCGGCCTATTGGTGAATCAACTAACGTACCGGTCCCTTCAGTTACTGTCGAGTCCCTCAACGAATCGGGTGCTACCTCGCCTATTTCGACGATACGAATCGAAGAGTTTGCATCAAATCGTGTTAGACCACTTCTCCCATATGTGTTTTTCGATAAAGGATTGCACACATTACCAACGCGATACAGACAGCTCACCAAAGATCAGACCGATGGATATTCTTTGTCGAATTTCTATAATCTAGACGCAATGGTTACGTATTACCAGTTGCTCAATATTGTTGGTAAGCGTCTCAATGAGCGTCCTGATGCATCAATTAAACTAACTGCATGCAGAGATAAGTCGGAAGAAGCAAGCAGTGACGATCTTTCCAAACGCAGGGCTCTTGTAATCAAATCGTATCTGGTGGATACATGGGACATTAACGCAACACGCATCGAAATTGAAGATCGTGGTATGCCTAGCATAGCATCGTCCAGTGATGACATAGATGGTGCCGCTGAAAATATGCGCGTTGAAATCTTATCTAACGATCCAACAATACTCTCGCCTGTTGGGTCACGTGATACGTTGCGAGTATTTTCACCCGACGGACTGCGTTTTAGTCCATCTGTGGTTAATGGCGTTGGCCTAAAGACATGGACAATTTTCGTTTCGCAGAACGATCAGATTATTAAAGCCATTCATGGTCAAGGGGCTCCCCCACCGTATGCTGATTGGCGCATTGCGGAGACATCGCGGTTTATTCCTAAGAAGACTCTCAACATTGAGTATATGATGGTTGTGCAGGACTCTTCAGGCAAGGTGATTCCCTGCGAGTCAAAATCAATTCCGGTCAGCGAACGATCACTATCTGATAAAGCTAGAACCGGAGGTACCGATAAGAGCATTGATAGGTACTCTTTGATTTTGTTTGGCTTCGACCGTGCTGATCTATCGCCGGAAAATCTGCAGCTTATCAATGAAGTCAAAGCGCAGATTACGCCACGTTCCAGTGTTAATGTGATAGGTTATACAGACCGTGTGGGGGATGCCACGTACAACCGCACGCTGAGTGAAAAGCGTGCCAAGGCAGTTGCATCGGCAATCGGTGGAGAGCGCGTCTCTATACTTGGACTCGGCGAAACCCTACCTCTGTACGACAACCAAACCCCAGAGGGTAGGTTCTATTCGCGCACCGTCGAGATCAATGTTGAAACACCGCGATAGTTCATGAATATAGTGGTGTTCAATTGGCAAGATCGGAAGCATCCACAGGCTGGTGGTGCTGAAGCTCACCTTCACGAGATCTTTTCACGTCTTGTAAGCAGAGGCCATGTAGTGCATCTGGTTACATGCGGTTTTGAGGGGGCTCCTGCTACAGAAGTGGTTGACGGAATGCACGTTCATCGTATTGGAACGCGCAATTCATATAATTTTCATGTAAAGTCATGGTGGCGCAAGCATAGTAGGAATCTAGCAGTTGATGTTGTAGTTGATGATATCAATAAGATTCCGCTCATGACACCCCGCTTCGTCAAGAAGCCAATTCTAGGGATATTACATCATCTGTTTGGCCAGAGTATATTTCACGAAGCATCATTTCCGGCAGCATTATACGTATCCCTTGCCGAGCGCATGATCCCGCGTGTGTACGCGCGGACTCGACTTGCCGTTGTATCCGAGAGCACTCGCAATGAATGTCTGCAGTTGGGGCTTCCGAATCACAACATCTCCATTATCCACAACGGAATCAATGCAGCATCATTTCCAATGACTGTTGGCATGAAGGCCCCCTATCCCGTGATCACGTACTTCGGTAGACTGAAATCATACAAATGCGTCGATCACGTACTTAGAGCATTCAAGGCAGTCTATGATATCATCCCAGAGGCGCGACTCTGGGTGATTGGGCGTGGCGATGACCAAAAACGGCTGCAGCATATTGCTGTAACACTTGGTGTCGAATCTGCCGTAACGTTTCATGGATTTGTTGATGACCGAAGAAAAGTCGAGTTGTTATCGCAAAGCTGGATCGTGGTAAACCCTTCGATTAAGGAGGGTTGGGGAATTACCAACATCGAGTCAAATGCTTGTGGCACTCCCGTGGTTTCAGCAGACTCGCCTGGACTCCGTGACTCGGTAAAGATTGACGTATCTGGAAAACTCTATCCGCATGCCGATATTGGCGCCATGCAGGAATTGCTGTTGCAGCTTATCACTCATGAGGGCGAACTGCGTAGTCTCTCTGCGTCGTCTGTTCAGTGGGCATCTCAGTTTTCATGGGATGCTAGTGCTGATGCTATGGAACAATTATTGGAAACATGTATAACGTCCTGAACATCTGTGTCATATTCTTTTTCTTGTGTCTAACATCGCAGGCTCAAGTGCTGCGTGACAGCAAAGGCCAGGATTTTTGGTTGGCCATTCCTAGCAATGACCATATAGCAGGTTTAACAAATGATCCAGCAATCGTAGCAGTGTTCGTTGCTACAACCCAAGCGACTCAGGTTCAAGTTGATGCACGTAGAAGAGATGGCACCGTGGATAAGTATGCCGTCCAAGTACCTGCCGGAGTAGTTTGGGAGTTTCGCTTCTCTGCAGATCTGTACGAGCTACGTGGCGCCACAACGATAGGATCGTTTGGGCAGGATGATGAGAGACCTAATCCAGCCAGTATTCATGTAACGGCAACATCAGATGTTACTGTCTATGCAGTGATGCGGGATGATAACACAAGCGATGCATGGTTGGTGTTACCTACGGATGCCCTGTCAACAAGCTATATCATCTCATCCTATGAGTCTGATGCAAGTGGTACGAACGCTTATCCAAGTCAGTTTGTAATTGTTGCTACCGAGGATTCTACTGATATATCAATCGATCTCAGCGTTGATAGATCATCACGTGCAGATGGTTCGCGAAGAACAGTAACACTGAATAAGGGTGAATCATACCTTTTGCAGGCTCGAGTTTCACCCGGTAGGACGCACGACGACCTGACAGGTACACGTATACGTTCTACAAAGCCAATTGTCGCAATTTCCGCTCATAAACGTGCACAAGTACCGGTGCTGAGCGGTATTGCAAGTCGTGATTGTCTGGTTGAGCAAATGCCTGGCACGGATACTTGGGGTAAGCAAGTACTTGTTCCTCCTCTTGCACCCTCAAGTACTAATCCACCTTTTAATGTTGATGATGTATCAGTATGCAGAATAGTAGCTCAGCGCGACAGCACTATCGTGACTGTTAATGGGAGTACACCCTGGCGCATCGATGCTGCTAAGTATTGGGATGTGCCGCTAGATCGCGCTCTCAATATTGTTGCCACGCAACCAATACTGGTTACGATCATCGACAGAAGTGCTAATCGTTCGAATAACAGCAACAGTAAACCTGGCGATCCATCACTCATTGTCGTGCCGCCGTATGAACAGTTTCTAGACGTATACCGTGTTGTCACGATTGAACCACGAATTAGTGGCAATGCCTTTTATACTGCTCATCATATTACCTGCCTTGCACCGAATTCTGCTATTGCAACTCTTCGTGTGAACGGTGTACCACCAAGCCAAATCATACCAATACCGGGCTCGTTGTTCTCGTACACAACCTACAACGTAAATGTTGGTAATCACCTAGCGACCTGCAACGAGCCCTTTGGCATCATTGTCTATGGTTATGGTCCTGCTGAGTCGTATGGATATACCGGGGGCATGGCATTCCAGCGTTTGTTTGAACCTTCACTTCGATTGCGAACTACTGATGCTCGTGGGCTGGCGGGCAGCATAGACACGGTAGCTGTGGTTGTAGACAGCATAGATAATGTTGAGAATCTCATATTGTCTGGTATTCGCAACGTCCGATGCGATGTCTCTTTCGATGCGTCGATATTTGTGCCAACCAATCAGGATTCTCTCTCAATAAATGGTACGTTGCTCACAACACACATGCGGTACATGTTCGATACGTTGCACATTGGCGATACCATAGGGATTATTTGTGGTGTGCATACTCTTGGTATGACGACAGCGTCGAAGGCTCATATTGATACGGCAATGTGGAGCACATCCAGTGGTTTGCCTATACCCGTGCGTTCCTATGCTATTCATGGTGATATCGAAACTTTGGGTATTTGCGAAGAAAGTCAGGACAAGCGGCTTTTTGATCCTACTGCCAAGAAAAGAGTCCGCCTCATGTTCTATGATGTTCTGGGCCGTAAGTTCGATTCATCAGCAGAAAACCTACCTGTTGGAGTATACTACGAGCGATGATCATCGTTCTCAACAAGCCTTACGGCGTGCTTTCACAGTTTACAGCAGAGCCTGGTAGTAGTTGGAAGACACTTGGGGACTTCAACCTGCCTAAGGACGTTTACCCTATAGGGCGGCTTGACGCAGACAGCGAGGGTATGCTTCTGTTAAGTGATGAAAAGAGCCTTGTGTCCAGGATTCTCGATCCTGCCAACGCCCATACGAGAACATATTGGGCACAAGTTGAACATATTGTTCACCAGCATGGTGTTAACGCTTTAGAGCAAGGTGTTGTGGTTCAAGGACGCCGCACTCGACCATGTAAGGCTCGCATACTACATCCATCTCCGATTATCGCGCAGCGCGAGCCCCCTATCAGGCATAGAGCCGCAATACCCACTTCGTGGATTGAAGTTACGTTGACTGAAGGAAGAAACCGTCAGGTACGACGTATGACTGCTGCTGCAGGGCACCCTACGCTGCGCTTGATCCGCGTAGGAATTGGGAACCTTTATCTAGAGACGCTACGACTCGACGTCGGGCATTGGTGCCAACTGAGTGCTACGAACCGCAGCTTGCTTCTTGAGCATGCGTAGTGAACGTGCTATAGAAAAACCAAAGCCGGTGACCATTGCAATTACACCGATCCAGACAAGTGACATCAGGGGCTTTACCGAAAACTCAACTGTAAATTCTTGTCGGGCATACGGCTTTGGCTTCGTCGTATCGTAAAAGGCGAAGGTACCTTTTGACCTTGAAGGGTCCTTGTTGTCACGGTCAATACTGATCAAACCAACAGCAGTTGTTGTGCCAGGAATGACAGCCCATTCGGGATCAAATGCCGGACCATTGGGCCCATTAGTGATCTTCGTTCGCGCCTTGAGATCTGTAATGTTGCCGGACGAATCGCTAACACGAAGAACAGCCGACATTTGCATTCTACCATCGTCTGAAGGCCCCTCTTCCAATGGCATTGTAAACCCATTAAGTTGCAACCGCAATGAGGAATCAATAGGCACAACAGCAGTGTTATTCTTCTGAATAATCGTCTCGTGAAATACGTCTTCTCGTCCAAGATTCTTTGGTGATATGTACAGATCGTTCATCATTCCCCAACGGATTCCTGGTTCAAGGAAGGGTGATTGTCGTTGATTGTAGTCGCTCCAATACAAGACAGGGGCCACGGTTCGTCGTGTATCACCATTTTCGATTCGAATAAAGTATCGATACTTCTCCCTGTCAACAAACTCTTTCTCAACCTGCTCAGATCCTAGGTAGGTTAACGTGTATCCTCCAACACTAACCGGCTTTCCATGAACAAGCACTGCATGATACGTTTCAGAATACATTGCCGTTGTAATCACACCAAACATCAACAGTGCTATGCCTAGATGGGACACGTAAGCGCCCATCATAGCTGGCCCTGCTTTGAGCAAGCCAGACCCCACTTGAATGTTTACTGCCAAGGAAAACCATGCAGCGAAACCAAGGGCGAGTGGCCAGAGGTTGGATATCCCAAACAACGCTAGAATCATGGTTCCGATAGCCGCAACAAGTGCTGCCCTCCACAGTTTTTGTAAGACTAGTTGCCGTTGGGTAGACCGCCAATGCATAAACAGAGAGAAGCCATTCACGAGCAGTATGAAGGGCACGAGTACCTGATGGACCTTATTATAAAAGTCTGTGGCAACGGCAACTTTGGGCAGGCCTAATATCTCCATGATGACAGGCCACGATGTTCCGATCGTTACGAATATTGCGCTTGCCATTATCAATGAAGAACCAATCGACAACATGAACTCACGTGTGGAAACATCAAACTCTTCACGTTTGATGTTCATGTCCACTCTGCGCTTTAGAACCAACACTACGCCAATGACAACGAACGTAAGCATAAACAGCAGCAAGATCCAGAATGCGAAGCGTCCGGGATCTACAAAAGAATGCACAGAGGTATCCCCCAACACGCCACTTCGAGTCAGGAATGTTGAATAGAGTACCATAACAAACCCGAGCAAGGCCAGTATCATGTTCGTCTTAACCAACCCTTTTGTACGCTTCTGAACTAACATCGTATGCACCAATGCAACTACAACCAGCCATGGAATCAACGATGAATTTTCTACGGGATCCCACCCCCAAAAGCCACCCCAACCGAGCGTTTCATATGCCCAGAATCCTCCCAGCATAATGCCAAAACCGAGCACTCCTGTTGCAAACAACGTCCATGGAAGAGCAACATCGATCCAGCGGTGATACTCCTTTCGTACTAAGCCTGCCATTGCAAAAGCAAAGCTTACCGACATAGAAGCAAACCCCATGAATAGGATAGGTGGATGGATAGTTATCCATGCATTGTGCAAAAGAGGGTTGAGCCCCTTGCCATTGAGCGGTATCTCTTCGGGTATGGCGGTAATCCCCTTTGCAGCAAATGTTTCATAGTAGAACGAAAAGGGATTCTTAGCGACCAACAACAGTGTGAGAAAACTCAATATCAACCCATAAAACACCATCACTGGTGCTTCATATCCATGTCGCTTGGCATATGGCTGGAGAACCACGCCGATGATTGCAACAAAAAGAGTCCACAGGAGAAAGCTGCCTTCTTGTCCGGAATAAAAGCATGCAATCAGCAAATGTGTTGGCAGCTCCGTGGACGAATAGTTCCAGACATATGTGTACTGAAACTGATGCGTGAGAATGAGTGTGATAAGTGTACCAGCGCAGCCAACAAGTCCGGCAGTAAGCAGTCTAAACAACCAACGAGCTACGACTGCTCTTGAGCTACTTTCGGCTGAAGAACTCAATGACAAGGCATACAAAACAGTTGTCGTAACTGCTATGCCAAACAGAAGATGTATTGCGATCTGTCCGATCATTACTCAAACCATTGTGTTGCGTGAAAGTACGGTTCGGCCCCATCGTGAACATGACCGAGAAATCTGTAGACCTTATTCGATACAAAGCCATGCGGATTCGGAGATCCAGTATACTCAATGCGAAACTCTGTACCCGTGGTATCGCTGCAAAGAAGATCGTGGTCTGATTGCAATGAAAGCACACGTGCAACGATTACCACCTTAGGTGCCTGTTCTGATTCTGATGATGTGGTTGCACCTACGATAGCATCGGAGAACGCAACTTCTAGAGGGCGACCATACTCGTAGGCATACCAAATTCCAAGAGGAATGAAGACGATGGCTAAACCAATGATGAGCTTACGTATCATGACGATGACGTGCCTTGGTGTTGATCTGCAGGTTGACCCTCATACTTCGAGGGACATTTTGTTAAAACCATCGAGGCCTTGAAGACGCCGTTTTCCATTCGACCCTTTGCGACAACACTCACAGCAATTTCAAAGTTGTTGGGCTTTGCTCCGTTGAGTTCAACTGGCACCACTTTCCCGTTTTCATCACGTAACGAAAACCGAAAGATGTTCGCCTGTGCATCGTATTTCGATCCACCGTCTTTTACCCATGTCCCAACAATCTGCACCGTCTTACCTAGTTGCTCGGCTTTCTGAATGCTGGTATACTCAATGCTGCTCGAGCCCAATGCTGAAAACCCTATGTAGGCAAGCACTGCAATTGTAATTCCACCGATTATGACCTTCTTCGTAGAACGTGTCATGGTTGCATTCACTCCGATTCGAGTTTGTGAAGACGCGCGTCTATGCGCTGCAAATAGAGAGCAATCCCAGCCCAGATGATCAGAGCGGTGGCTAGAACAACGTATAGTGGATAGTCTGACAATAATTGCATCATTGTATCTGCTCCTTTGTTGAACGTTGACGAATAACCCGCGTTGTCCGTACGTGAAGATTCATCAACCAGAAGTACACCATCGTGAAGGCAAACAGCGCTAAGCCAAATACGATCTGCTTTGTAAGGTTGATGTCCGAAGACTTCGGGGACAGCAGTGGACCCGCATTAGTGTCATCGGCACTTCCCGGATGCAATCCAGGAACCAATCTTGGCAACACAAAAATGAGAAAAGGAGCTGTTAGAAAGGCCAGCACCGAGTACAAAGCAGACAATCTTGCCCTACGCTCAGGATCTTCAATTGCAGAACGCAGAAGAAAGTACGCTGCATAAATGAGGAGGAGTATAAATATGGAAGACTCTCTTGGGTCCCAGTTCCAAAACGAACCCCAATTAAACTTCGCCCACACAGAACCTGTAACAGTAGCTAGGAGAGTGAATAGTGTTCCCACCGACGCAGCAGAAGTTGAAACGTCATCATCCATGATATCGCGTTTTCGTAAATACGTTATCGCAAAAATCATTGAGACGAGAAAGGCGATGATAGCCACCCACGACATTGGTACGTGGAAAAAAATGATGCGTGCTCGTTCTTCAAGGCCTACAATGTAGGGTAACGTTATGGCCGGTTCGATCACCACGATCGAAGCAACTTCAACTATGGCGTCACTCGAGTTACGACGAAGGCCTAGGACAACATCCACTTGACGCGGTAGCTTTGCAATCATCGCACGTGAAGCATCTGTGATTGAGACACTCACATTGGCAGCACGAGCATCAACGAGCTGAGCACCGCTCTTATCAATGACGACCAGGGCAGGCACGATCTTGAGCGAATCAATACGACTCTGAGTTACGACATCGCGGACATTGCCTGCTATAGGGGGAATGATAGCAAGGACAATTGTGCCAGTAACAGCTACAATGGCCAGTACTCGCCACCAATTAGGCTTCCGGCTACCAAACGGCCTAGGGTAAAATCCTAAGACTACACCAAGTAGCACTCCCCCAAGCATCAATGCGTATTTCATGGCTGCTAATTTACGAACTTCACGCCCCGTGCGTGGAGCTCAGGTACATAACTGTTTCCGATTACAGTGTCACGAACAACACCCTTCACCAACACAGTTCCCCGCGAGATCACAGGTATACCAATGCCATCGAGTTTAAACCTGGTAGTGATCTCTGCACGGTCGTCTACGAGTGCAAACCAACACCCCTCATCCTGACATACTTCAGTAATGACACCCCTGACAACAACCGTCTTACCACGGTTGGGCAGGCTTCGTGCTTGTGATACTGTAAGGGGCTGATTCGACACGGTAATGTCTTCGCCAAAATCCGTCTGTCTCGTGCATGACCACAGCACACTCACGGCAAAAAACAGAACAGGTAATATTCTTGATGTATGCATCATAAACCATAATAATAACGCCGCCTGGTGCAGTAACCAGTGCGGCGGATGTGAGCCAATGACCGGACTTGAACCGGTGACCTGCTCATTACGAATGAGCTGCTCTACCAGCTGAGCTACATTGGCTTGACGTTGCAAAGATAGTCACACAGATCAATAGTGGCAAGGTAACGCTATGACACTCAAACCACCATCACGTCTTGGAGCGTGGAAACGTATCGGTCGCAATATTCGTGGATTCGCTTGCGACGGTATTGCATGATGAAACGCGGATGTTCAAGATAGATGACATCAGAAAAACCACACTGCTGTCGTATCTCACGCTCAAAAAATAACTTCAACTTACCGGTACCAAGCACAATTGTAACATCGCGCCGTATACCGAATTCAAGCTGCTCGCGTACCCACGATTGGATCTGCGATGTTAGCGTGCTTTGTAGACGCGGATCGTCGTAAAAGTTGAGATTCTTTGTGCCCTTTATGTATCCCAACGGCGACAATGCAGTGACATAGAAATGTCTGTAGAAAAGCTGCGGACCGCCAAACTGTTCAATGACTTTCTGCACAAACTTGGCCGACAACTCTCGTCTCCCAGAAAGTGCCGAGGTAATACCAAGCAGATGGTCAACAGCGTAGGGATCCGTAAAAGCCAGGCCAGTGAGTCCAGCACCAAATCGTCCGGGATTTATACCCCAAATCGCAATACGCCTGTCAGGGCTTGAATAGTACGTAGCGCACATCTGCTGCACAACTCGGCATACCTCTTCACTGGCATATGGCAGAAGTACATCTATGCCATCCGGTAGCTTGCATGGCAGAGAGAGATGTGTGAGAAAATCAGTAACATTCTTAGCAAATTTTCGCGATTTCATAGACGTCGTGAGCCTTGATGCCAACGTATGTGAGGAAATCTTCCTCTGTCAGGGGGCGTCCACACACGCGCATGACTATTTCACTTGGTGTCTCGCTGCGACCTACAACATGAATGTTCGAGCGTAGCCACGCGAGAATAGAATCGAATCTACCAGCACGAATCTGATCGCGCACATCTGGGATGTCTTGCTGCATTCTATTCCACTCCATAGCAGCATAGAGCTTACCCAGAGTATAGCTAGGGAAGTACCCAATGCCCCCAAAAGACCAGTGCACATCCTGCAAGCAGCCTTCAGCATCATTGGGGGGAACAACACCAAGCGAGGTCTGCATCTTCTCATTCCAAATGCGAGGCACATCCGCAACTTCTATTACGCCGGCTATAAGGTCTCGCTCTATCTCAAATCGCACGATAATGTGCAGATTATACGTCAACTCGTCGCTTTCAACGCGATTGAGAGACGGTTGCATTTTGTTGATTGCTCGGTAGAAATCACGCGGTGTAAGAGTGTTGGTTTGTTCTGGGAACTTCTTCTGAAGAAGTGGGAATGCCCACATCCAGAAATCCTCGCTGCGAGCAATAACATTCTCCCAAAAGAGCGATTGAGATTCATGAATACCCATGCTCGCCCCCTGCCCCGCTGGGGTTCGCTCGTAGACACTGCCAATGCCCTGTTCATACATGCCATGTCCAGCCTCATGGATAAGCCCAAACAGACATGAACGCAAATCCTGTTCACGAATGCGTGTTGTTAAGCGCACATCATGCTTGCCGAAGTTCGTGCAGAAGGGGTGCGCAGATAGGTCAACCCGTCCTGTCGAGAAGTCGAACCCGAGCACTTGAATGATCTGCCTTGCTACCTCGAGTTGCGTGTCGCGACTGTATGACTTGTAAAGCACTGCGTCGGAGACCTTACCCTGTGCCTCATGGATGTTCTCGAGTAGAGCCACAGTTCCCTTTCTCAGTCGCTCGAACACAGGTGTAATAACCTCAACAGTCAAGCCGGGTTCATACTGATCCAAGAGGTTGTCGTACGGATGGGAGGCCGGACCAAGCAACTCAGCTTCGCAGCGCTTTAAATCGACCGTTTTCTTGAGCATCGGTTCGAAGATTGAAAAGTCGCTGGCCGCACGAGCTCTCTTCCACGCGTCTTGGGCAAGGGCAGCAGTGTGCGACATTTCCTCGACTAACTCCACTGGTAGCTTTGTTGCCTGTTCATGATCCCGCACAAACGTTGCAACGATCCGCTTCTCCGGTTCGGACAGTGTAGATAGCTCAGCCTGAACTTGCGACACAAGTTGCTTTGTCTCGTCTGACGTCATATGATGGTGAATCAGGGACGAAATCGTAGAAAGCTGGTTTGCCCTGCCGGATACCGATCCGTCAGGCATGTATGTTTCCTGATCCCAACCCAGGATAGCGCTGGCTGCACCGAGGTCTGCCACCGTGTTCATCACACGGAGTAGTTTTTGATATGACGTCATGATCGAATGTGTTCGTTAGGAATTAAATGATCATCAGGGCATCGCCATAGGCAAACAAGCGATAACCGCTCTTCATTGCGCGCTTGTAAGCCTTGAACATTGGATCTTTACCGCCAGCATAGGCTGTTGCAACTAGCAACGACGGAGAGGCGGGCTGATGAAAGTTGGTGATGAACCTATTTGCAATCTTGAACTCATACGGCGGGTGGATGAACTTATCAGTCCAGCCCCTATTTGGCTTCACGATGCCACTTGTGAGCACGCTCGACTCCAGCGCACGTGCAACACTGCAACCTACAGCGTAGACGTTACGCTTGGACTTCAGCGCTTTATTGATAACATCTGCAGAGTCCTTAGTGATCTCAAAGTACTCGCTGTACATACGGTGCTTTGTTAAGTCTTCCACCTCAATGGTCTCAAAGATGCCTTGACCGATGTTCAGTTGAACGGTGGCAATTTTCACACCCTTCTTTTCTGCTGCTTTCAGGAGCTTCTGGGAAAAGTGTAGCCCCGCAGTTGGTGGTGCAATTGAACCAACCTTGCTGGGATTGGCGAATACACATTGATAATCTTGCTTGTCCTGCTCTGTTGGCTCTCGTTTGATGTACTCAGGGATTGGCATTTGGCCGATCGTTTCGATTACCTCATGTAGGTCGCCATCATAGGAAAAACGCACTGTGCGTCCACGAGAGGTAGTGTTATCGATGATTTCGCAATAAAAGCGGTTATTGTCAAAGTAGATCTTGTTCCCTATGCGCACTTTACGAGCTGGTTCAACCAAAACATCCCAGATTCGTTCCTGTGCCTTGAGTTCACGCAGTAACAGTACCTCAATCTTGGCGTTGGTCTTTTCCTTCTTGCCGAACAGACGTGCTGGGAATACCTTAGTATCGTTAACAACGATTACATCGCCTGCCTTCATGTAGGAGAGAATATCCTTGAACTCCTTATCCTCAATTTCGCCCGTTTCGCGATTGAGAACCATCATTTTGGCTTTATCTCTTGGACTTGCTGGTTGCTTTGCTACAGAGTTCTTAGGTACCGAAAACTTGAATTCGGATAATTTCATGGCCGGTGGCCTTCACAGTATTGAGGAAACACTGCAAAGATACGGCTATAAAATGCCGATGTCTAGTTGAAATGTACCCTATTCTAACGATTATCCACAATGTGGAAAACATGCTCAACCTGCAGTAATACGAATACCATCATCATGATAATCAATGTGTTACGACGATTCTTTAATCCTTCATTTTGGATAATACCGTCGCGCAACGCAACAACGAATGCAGCCGCGAGTGGAAAGAGTATTGGCAAAACGACTGTGTGGTACTTTGGAACTGTAAAAGCGACAAGGTACGGGGCCATCATGCAGCTTGCCACTACGTAGAAGCCCAGGCGATACCAGCTACTGAGACTTCCAAACATCAAGGCGCAAACAGCCAGAAAGAGCACTATCACAAAACCGCCACCTTCAACGACTAACAATGCGACAGTCGGAGCCACAGAGAGTTGGAACGTGTTTTGGAGCTCACGGGCAGCCGTATAATCCATTCCCCAAAAAGCTCGTAGACGATTTAGCACGCGATATAAAAACCGAATTGGATGGTCTTGAATGTAAGCGATTGCAGTATCGCGCATGGCAATGCGATCCGCATATGTGGCATCAGCTGGCTCTCCGTGCGGCAGTATCTCTGTCAGATAAGCTCTAACATCCTCTGGAAGGCGTTCGAATCGACGCTGACCCATATGCCCTGTCTTGTAGTCTGGAGTGTATGGATTGTTTCCCACTAACATGTTCCATTCGCTGTTTGTTGATATCGTCATCCCCTGCCCGCACCGACTATTGTGCAGCATCACCGGGTAGACAAAACTCGAGACACCTACAACGAGCAAACCGAGAGAGCCCCATACCTGCAACCAAGAAACAAGGTTGCGCTTGCGCAAGTCAAGGAGGTAGCCAATTAGCAAAATGAGGAGCACTCCAGTTGCCGGGCGAGTGACAACCGCCAACCCTGCAGCAATGCTGATAAGTAGCCACCATTTGAGCGAATACGATCTGTACGTTAGTAAGCAAAGAGACAGGACACAGGCAACCAGGGCTGCGTTGAGTGGCTGCGAAGATATCGTTGCCGTAGCCAAAATGGTATGAGGTAGGAATGAAGCCAGCAAGGCTGCTACCCATGCGGCACGCTTATCTTCCAGAACCAGCCAAGCAAGCCAAGAACACGAAACAGCAAAAAGAATCCACAAGAACGAAGCCACGGCATGATCTACATGCTCGGAGTTACCACAAAGCGCATAAAACGGCACAGCAGATAAGGCTGTTCCTGGTGGAAAATAGAAGTGACCAGCTGTTCCGTCGAGTATCTCCAGGGCCTGCTTGCGATACGAAGGGCCATCCTCTGTCTGTGGCATGGTAGCAAGCGGCCCAACGAGCAAGAACAGGCGGAACAATCCACCAACAAGCAACGTTGCAATTATGCGGCAAAGCCAAGACCTGTGATCCATTCTGCGAATATCGCATCATATCCTTACGTTCGCACAATGTCAACCGACCTAACACAAGAATTTATCCCGTTTTCGATTGTAACGAAGTACCAACCATCGGGCGATCAGCCCAAGGCCATCGCGGAGCTTGTGGAAGGAGTGTACGAAGGACGCAAGTTTCAGACACTTCTTGGCGTAACAGGGTCGGGCAAGACGTTTACCATGTCTAACGTGATCCAAACCACGCAGCGTCCAACGCTCATCATTTCTCCAAATAAGACGCTGGCTGCCCAACTCTACGGCGAATTCAAAAGCTTCTTTCCGAATAATGCGGTTGAGTTCTTCATATCGTATTATGACTACTACCAACCTGAAGCATATGTTCCGACGACTGATGTCTACATCGAAAAAGACTTCTCAGTAAACGATGAGATCGACAGACTGCGCCTTCGCGCAACAAGTGCGTTGGTGGAGGGTCGCCGAGACGTTATTGTCATTGCTTCTGTGTCCTGCATCTACGGCATTGGAGCCAAAGCCGACTTCAAAGACCAGTTGTTACTGCTCAAGGTCGGTCAGGAAGTTTCACGTCAGAAGCTACTATACCGTTTAAGCGACATTCACTACAGTCGCAATGATTTTGAGTTTACACGAGGCACATTTCGTGTTCGTGGAGACATCGTTGACATCATGCCTGCGGACGAAGACAACCGAGCAATTCGTGTAGAACTCTTTGATGATCTGATTGAGTCGATTTCATGGATTGACAGAAGAGACGGTAAGACGATAGAAAAGGTAGATAAGGTACTTCTCTATCCTGCTCGTCTGTTCGTTACGTCGCAGTCGAATCTTGCTCGTGCTATGGTGGACATCAAAGAAGAGTTGATTTCGCGACTCAAGGACCTCCGAGAAAATAATTTGCTTCTCGAGGCTCAACGTCTTGAGCAGCGAACGCTATACGATCTTGAGATGATGAAAGAGGTGGGATACTGCTCGGGAATAGAAAACTACTCAATGCACCTTTCTGGTCGCAAGCCAGGCGAAAAGCCGCATTGCTTACTCGATTATTTTCCAGAAGACTTCTTACTTGTTCTTGATGAAAGTCATGTGACACTTCCGCAGTTACGAGCCATGTATAATGGGGATCGACAGCGCAAGATGACTCTTGTTGAACATGGCTTTCGTCTTCCTAGTGCACTAGAAAACAGACCATTAAAGTTTGAGGAGTTTGAACAGCACATCCACCAGGCAATATATGTGAGTGCTACACCCGGCGACTACGAACTTGAGCAATGTATGGGAGTGGTTGTCGAGCAAGTAATCCGCCCTACGGGGCTTCTCGATCCTCGGATTGAAGTTCGGCCGGTTAATAATCAAATCGATAATCTCCTCGAAGAGATCCGGCAACGAGTGGACAAACGTGAACGGGTGCTTGTAACCACATTAACCAAGCGAATGGCTGAAGATCTCACCGACTATCTTCACAACTTATCGATAAGTGTTGCCTACATCCACAGTGACGTTGAATCGCTAGAGCGAGTCGAGATCATTCGTAGCCTTCGTCTTGGCAGCATCGACGTGCTAGTTGGTGTGAATCTCCTTCGAGAAGGTCTAGACCTTCCCGAGGTTTCATTGGTTGCGATTCTTGATGCCGACAAGGAGGGATTTCTCCGTAGTGAACGATCACTCATGCAGACGGCAGGACGCACCGCACGAAACGTGGATGGTCTGGTGATATTCTATGCCGATTCGGTTACACGCTCTATGCGAGCTGTAATTGATGAAACCAATCGAAGAAGAGAATTGCAACAGACATACAATCAAGAGAACGGTATTGAGCCGCGCACAGTATACAAGTCCCTCGAGGAGATTCTTGAATCGACATCCGTTGCCGATATACAGGCATCACGCACACAGAAGCGTGCGGATACGAATCGCGAGAAGTTGAAAAAGGCAGCCGAACCGATTGCAAAGTACTTAACACCTGAGCAACGCAATGAGATGGTGGAGCAGATGTTCGTAGAGATGAAAGAGGCTGCCCGTGCTTTGGATTTTGAACGTGCAGCAGAGCTCCGCGATGAGATAGAGCGGCTAAAAGCGCTCTGAGGTTGCAGTGTACAGCTCTAGCATCTTAGATGCTGAAGCTTGAGTTGAATAAAGCTGTGTGACGAGGTTTCGAGCCGCGCTTCCCACAGCATGACGCTCAGCCTCGTTTGCCAGGAGTCGAACACATTGATTGGCAAAGTCAACCTCGCTGTCAGAGACGGCACAAACTTCTGCAGCCCTCCACTCAATCCCCTCTGCTCCTTGTGATGTTGTAACAACAGCCTTACTATGCGCGAATGCCTCGAGCAACTTAACACGAACACCGCTGCCACTAAACAATGGGGCCACAACTACGGTTGCCATATTATAGAAGGTGTTCACAGACGAGACCTCACCAAGACATGTAACTCCGTTAGGCAACGCACGACCATGAAAATACTCTGCCGATCCTCTGCCAGCTACATGAAACTCAGCCTTTGGCACTCGGGTCCGAATCAATGGAAACACTCGCGTGACAAACCACTGAATAGCACTCCGATTCGGTTCCCAGTCTAAACTTCCTAGAAAACCTAATACTGGGCTTTGTGGCTCTACTGAAGGTGCAGCAGGTATTGCGATACCAGGTAAGACAGTTGAAATAGAAGCAGAAGTTTGCGTTTGCCGATACCACATCTCGTCTGGCTGACTGATACAAGCAACGGACTGCACACAACGAGCTATGTATGATTCATAAGCTCGCGTTTGATAGGCTAAACGGCGTCGCACGATTCTTGATACTGGACCTGCACCCCCCTCTTTCGAGAGCCGATCTTGAATACGCCACTCCACATTGTGACTGCGGTAGAGTATCGTCGATTCGGGACTCAACTCCCTAACATGCAGTCCATAAGCGGTCGTAAACAATGTCTCGCAATGAATAATGTGATACGGCCCGTTCGCCTGCACAAACCTTGCTAATGCGTCCATTACCTGCTGTGAAACAAAACGACTAAGCCAATACGATAGCTGAATGTTATGGCGGCCTACAGAAACCCTTTTGGGAACCAGTAACTGACGGACCAATTCACCCTTGCGTATCGACGTGTCAATATCAAACGTCTCACAAACCCTGCACCAAGGAGCAAGTGCTAACGCATCCTTATGTTGACGCGATGGATTCAAGGCAAAGACATCAACTTCTTGCCCGATCTCCCGAAAACCTCGAAGAAGCTCCGACATCACCACTTCGGCACCATCTCTGGCCGGGTAAGGTATTCGAGGTAATATGACGAGTATTCGAGGATTCATTCGCCCGAAGATACAATACAGCCAGCGGCATCGCGTATATTGTCTGTAATGGATCATAGGAAACATTTCTACGAACGCTACACTCAGGCCCAGTCACGTTTCACTTCTGAGGCGCAGATTCAAGACCGCCTTCATGCTGAACAGAGGATATTGGGGCCCCTGCTGCACCAATACCTACCCAGTTCACATGCGGCACGCATTCTCGATTTGGGCTGTGGATACGGGGCTAACCTGCTTTCACTCAAGGACAAGGGCTATTCAAATCTGAGAGGCGTTGATATTAGCCCAGAACAAGTTGCTCTAGCACATACGCTGGGGGCAGACATGGTGGAACTTGGATCCATTGAAGCAGCACTTTCTGAAGAGCGGAACGTTCAACTTGTTACCATGCTGGACGTTTTCGAACATTTAACACGTAGTGAGGCACTGTCCGTTCTTCAGCGGATTTATGATTGCCTAGCTCCCGATGGGTTACTCGTGATGCGCACACCGAATGTGGACGCTCCTCTAGGTTCGGTACTGTCCTTTGGCGACCTCACCCATGAGATGCATCTTAACAAGTACGCTGTTCTTGAGATGTTTGGCTCATTGATGTACACACATGTGGAAGTGTTGCCTGTCAATCCTCTTGGTGGCAGCCCTGCCGTCCAACTAGCTCGAATTATCACTAAGCCATTCATGTGGCTGCACAACACCTTGAGTCATATAGATCAAGGAATCAGCAGATCTGCCACCATCAACACACCAAACATGCTGATTGTTGCTCGTAAATCAGGTGGTAAAACCTCGTAAGTTTGCACTAGTCGTATCATCGAGCCCCCCTATGACGGATCAATTCCCGACGGCAGAAATCATACGTTATCTCCTGCGCTTCAAGTGGTTATTACTTGGATTCTGCGCTGCTACGACGGTTGGGGTGTATCTGTACTCGCTTACAATGCCTCAATACTTCAAGTCCTCCATTAACTGCGTGCCCCCTGCAAGTGACGAGGCAGGCATTGGAGGTGCACTTGCTGGCATTTCGTCAACATTGAAGGACATTGGCCTCTCAAAAATCGGCGGAAAATCAGGAGATAACTACGAATTCATAACCTTGATGTTTTCGAGAACCATTCGTGATTCAATGATCAAGAAGTTTGACTTGATTAACGAATACGACATGCGTGATGAAGTCATGGACGACGTTAGATCGGAGTTTGACGACAATCTCGAAGTGAATTTCCATGCTGAGGGCAATTATGAGATATCCATTTGGAGTCAGAATCCTCAGAAGTCCGTAACCATGTGCAATTCGTTTGTGGGTTATGCAAACGAAATTGCTAATCGTATCCAGCGCATGGAAGCTGAAAAGTCTGTCAAATACATGGAACGCCGTGTTGGCATGATGGATTCAATCCTTCAGAATATTGCCGATTCATTGGATTATTTCTCTCGAAAGTACCGGCTGTTTTCTCCGCTAGATCAAGCTAAAGCCTCTGCAGAAGCCCTTGCAGACATCAAGTCGGAGATGCTGAAGCAGGAAATGGTACTTGGACTACTCAAGCAGAATTACGGCACCGATGATCCCCAGGTACGAACAACTGAGGGTCTTGTTAACCAGCTACGATTCCAATACAACAAGGCGCAAACGCAACCAGGATTTGCTGGAAACTTTGCACTAACAGACGCCGCTGGCGTTGGTGCAGCTTACATGCGGTTGTATACAGAGTACGAGGCATACTCGAAGCTCAAGGCGTTTATGCTTCCCTCGTTGGAGCAAGCTCGTTTGGACATGAACAAGACATCGCCAGCCTTGCTGGTCGTTGATACACCAGAGCCTGCACAAAAGAGGGACAGACCTAAGCGTATGTTGCTCGCAGCGGGTAGTGGATTCGGCATCGGAGTGCTAGCCATTCTCATATTGTTAGTTGTGCGGGGTTGGCGGATAATGATGAGTCGCGGATCAAGAGAGCCATAATTCATGCACCTCGATTGGGCCTGGCTTTTTCCTTCTATCTGTTGTGGCATCGCGCTATTGGTTCTCATGGTGCGGTTCCCCAAGGTTTGGCTGGGTATTCTACTACTGGGTCTTCCTCTATTTCTCACCGACACCGGCAAGGGGATCTCTGTAACTGAGACAATTTCAGGTGGTGTTTATACGATTTCACTGTTTTTTTGGCTCATGTGGCGCGTTGGTTCATCTAAACCTGCGCTGATTCGAAGTTGGCCTGATTTCCTGCTTGTGCTCTTTGTGGTCCTCGCCTTGGGCAACGTAGCTCTTGCCAAGTTCAATGGCACGGCCCTTCTTGGATGGGGCGTTGATTGGTCGTATTTCATGCTTATGCTCTACTATTTCCCGTTGCGCGAGGAATTCGGCAAGGACGAGCAATCATTTTCTACCTTCATCAAGCTCTCTGCCCTATCTGCTATTCTGATGTCAGCCTATAGTGCCTATAATTTCAAGAATAGGATGGCCGAGAACATGGTTTATGCATATCAGATTACCGCTTCGCGCTCCGCGTTACTGGGTCCGATATTTCTCCTTGCGATCTGCATTGGCGTAGCAGTTGTCTTTCACACATCCATCAAGGGCCGACTGATAACGTTTGCCTTTCTGCTGATTAATCTTGCTTCATTGTTTCTGACGTTCACACGAACACTCTGGGTGTTCGTGTTTTTATGCACATTGATAATCATGTTGTTTTTGCGCTTTCGTCAAAACATGACAATCATTGTATCGACGATTGTGATAGCAGGCGGTGCGGTCGGAATATTTTACTCCTATAACCCGAAACTTGCAGACGTTGTCGTTCGACTCGTTCAAAAACGCTTTGCTTCGTCAGCACAATTGTCAGGGGGCGATAGATCTTTCGAGACGCGACTTATAGAGGTGAACAACGCCTGGAAGAAAGTTGAAAAGTACCCGCTTGGAGGTAGTGGGCTGCGTGCCAAGTTTGTTACCTGGCAGCCCATTGAGGGCTGGCACAATAGTATTTCGTTTGTGCACATCGGTTATATAGGCTTACTGCACAAGGTTGGATTTCCACTGGCACTGGTGCTCTTTGCAGCTATGATAGGTTACACAATACAAGCATTGAAGAATGCACTAGCTCTCCGGAAAAGTTGGAGCTCGCCGTTAAAACGAGGTGTTGCATTCGGTGTAGTAGCGTTTTTTCCAGCTCTGTACGTTAATATTTTCATGGCAGGTATCTTTGACCAGCGTTATGGCAATATCATGATGGCGTTTTTGTTTACATGTGTAGCAATTTGCGGCCAGCATGTTAAAGACAATCGTGCAGTAGATCAGCAGGAGCAGATACGTACATGAGTTTCAAGTATCATGACAATGCCTTTGGATCAATTGAAAGATTGCGGATTCTGCGCTATGTGATACTGGCGATCAGCGTTGTATACATTTTGCGCCTGGGCTACCTGCAAATCATCCAGGGCAATCGATACAAACTCAAGGCTGAAGCACAGGCAATCAAGCAGATATCTACCGAGCCATTCCGTGGCATGATCTTCGATCGTAATGGACGCGCCATCGTTCAGAATTCGCCTGGCTTCTCGATAACCGTAACTCCCTATGAGTTTACCAAAGGCGCGTGCACACAGCTTGCTACGATTCTAGGTTTACCAGATTCCGTGATATGGCAAAACGTTCAGAGGTCTGCAGTATATAACAAGTTTGCAGCAGCGAAGTTGTCCGTAGGACGCGACATTCCTGTTGAGTTAGTAGCGCAGATTGAGGAACAGCGAGATGCGTTGCGGGGTGTTGACATAATTATTGACCCTAAACGACTTTATGCTTTTGATGGAAACGCAGCACACTTATTGGGGTACACGCGTGAAGTAGCTGAATGGCAACTCAAGAAACTCGGCGATGCCTATGCTCCAGGCGACATGACGGGACAAACAGGCCTTGAGAAGTCATACGAGGTTGCAATTCGCGGTCAAAAAGGCACGCAGTTTATAGCTGTCAACAAAAATGGAAAAAAGGTAGAGAGCTTCAATGATGGTAAAAGCGACCAATATGGACTCGAGGGCGACGATTTGTATCTGGGTTTAGATACTGATCTCCAAGAACTAGCTGAAAAGCTTTTAGGTTCGGCAAAGGGTTCTGTTGTTGCCTTAGACCCAAACAACGGTGAAGTACTATGCTACGCAAGTAAGCCCGATTACGATCTTCGTCAATTCGCCGGAAAGACTGCCCGCACCTATTACAATCAGATCTATCGCGATCCAGGAATCCCACTCCTCAATCGTACAGCAAATTCGATGTACCATCCTGGTTCTACTTGGAAGCCACTCATGGCGTTGATGGCATTGCAGGAAGGTATCATTACACCCAAAACAAGATTGATGTGCGCAGGCGGATATCAATATGGTAACCGCTTTGCAAAGTGTCACGGTGGCGTACACGGTTTGATCGATTGTTCTTTTGCCATACAAGTTTCATGCAATGCATTTTTCTATCAGCTCGGACTGAAGATTGGTGCTGAGCGATTTCATAAGTATGGCACCCTCTTTGGTTTTGGTCAGCGGACGATGATGGACATTCCGTCTGGTGAGGACGGCAAAGGGGTACTCCCCTCTCGCGAATACATGAATAAGCGACTAGGTCCTAAGAATTGGACTCCATATGCCTTTATGAACTGGGGAATTGGACAGGGTGAAGTTAATGTCACACCACTGCAGCTAGTAGCCTACACCGCGGCACTGGCTAATGGAGGATTATGGCATCAACCCCATGCTGTTCGTGAGATTTACAGCAAGACACTGCGCAAGAGAGCCCAGGTTGCGTATGAAACACGCACTATTCCAATTGACCGCAGTTATTTCGAGATCGTTAAGCTGGCTATGCGAGAAGTAGTGCGTAATGGCACGGCAAGGGGCGCAGACATTCCCCGACTCGAGGTATGTGGTAAAACTGGGACTGCAGAGGCTTCTGGAGGAAACAAAGACCAGTCCTGGTTTATTTGCTTTGCACCGCGAGAGAATCCAAAGATCGCCATGGTTGTAACCGGCGAAGGTCAAGGCTTTGGTGCATCATTTGCCGTTCCAATTGCTCGCAAACTCTTGGAGCTCTACTTCAATAAATCATGGCCACCTGATGTCGCACGAGACACAGTCTGGAAGCGGAAAGCTGGTAGCACTCCACAACTTGCTGCACCTACCAACAATGCACCACCTGTGCGGGGCCCCTTCGCAAAGAATCAACGAAGCAAGCCAGTTGCCACAGTACCCACAAATGTTAGTCTGGTAACATCAACATCAACCGTGAAGCGCTAATCGGTGATTACTGCTCAAGCAGTGCCTTTGTTCGTAGCTGACGATATGCGAACATGTTAACTATCTGATGTCTAACAACTAAACTGTTTGCGATCCTGCCAATGATGCCCAGTGGCAATTCGTATTCGATGACATCAGTTAACTCCGTACAGCCCCCTCTTCTCGTTAGGAGACGAGTTTGCTTCCAGTATGCAAACGGACCTCTGATCTGCTGATCGACCATCTTCGTCGGTGGCTCGTATTCTGTTATCCGAACATGCCACCGTGTCTTGAGAATAACAAACTGTCTGATTGACAAGAATATATCCTGTCCTAATCCTGGATTGCCCCTTGTTTCGAATGATATCGAAATATTCTTGGGAGTAATCTGTACAAGATTATTGGTGTCGTTGTGAAACTCAAACACCCTCTCTATGGGAGCGTTGATGAGAACTGACTTTTGATAGCGTTCCATTTTGATGTCATCCGAAGCATTGAGTGCTCTTGAGTAAAGTGATGCAACTCGTCTGCATTAATCCAAGCAAGGTCATGAGACTCATTGCTGACACAATAACTAGCTGAGCGTGACCGTAACAGATAACGTACATCGTAGTGCAAATGTTCCGGTTCGCCTGTTCGAGCAGGAATACGGTGTATGTCTACGTCAAAGATCTCTGTTTGCAACACTTCGATGTCCTTGATACCAGATTCCTCAACAGCTTCCTTAATCGCTACATCAAGTACATCGTGGTTACCATCAGCATGGCCACCAAGCTGAAGCCATTTTCCAAGCTTACGATGATGCGTTAACAAAAATGTACTATTGTCAGGATGCACGAGCCATGCTGATCCAGTAAAGTGGCCTTCTTCTGTGCTGCGCTCAAAGCACCCTGTATTTCGCGATAAAAAGCCCAACATCTGACCCACCGTAACCGTTTCGTCGGGATAGGCCGCTCGATATCGGAGCAACGATCTAAAGAGCGGCAACCGTGGGTCTGATATGTCCGTAATTTGCAGCATGGCTCGTTTCAAGTTTACAATTGAATACGAAGGTACGCGGTATTCAGGCTGGCAAGTCCAAAAAAATGCAAGAACGGTACAAGGTGAATTGATTGGTGCCCTAGAAGGGGCGTTAAACACTCGTTCATTTGAATTTATTGGCTCTGGTAGAACTGATGCTGGTGTACATGCACTTGCCCAAGTAGCCCATCTTGATGCAAAGACAATGCTCGCTCCGCATATTTTACGACTGCGTGTTAATGACCAGCTCCCTGCAGATATCAATGTTGTAAATGTACAGCGCGTACATGAGCGCTTCCATGCACGGCATCATGCTGTGTCGCGTTCCTACATGTATCAGATTGCTCAGCGCCGTACGGCATTTGGTAAACGGCATGTATGGTGGATTCGAGATAACCTTAATGTTCAGGCAATGCAGAAGGCCTGTTCATATTTTGAGGGGTTCCACGATTTTCAGAGATTCACTCGCGACGACCCCGATGAAAAGTCAACAAACGTGGATCTGACTCGATGTCAGTTAATCGACTATAGCCCCCTACTCGTGGTGCATGTAGTTGGGAGTCATTTTCTATGGAACATGGTTCGGCAAATGGTTGGATGCCTGGTAGAAGTTGGTAGAGGTACGATACCCGCTGACGCAGTGAGGGAACTCTTGGCAAATCCACAAAGTTCTTATTCGTGGGAGACGGCTGCGCCATCTGGACTGTTTTTAGCAGATGTGCAATACGATGGTATGTCCGTTCCAGATGTAGTTCCAACAATACGGCTCTGATCTATGCACGTTATACTTTTGTTTCTTGTGTCGGCTACCTTGGCTTGCAGCCAAAGCGGTTCGCGTAAAACATCAAGTCACGTGCGTATTTACCAGTCATCAACAAAGGCAACAATACAGATGGACCGCATTCAAAAATCTGACGACGAATGGCGCGCGTTACTCAGTGACGAAGTGTTTAGGATTGCACGAAAGAAAGGCACTGAGCGCGCCTTCACGGGAGCATATTGGAATCATCATGCCAGTGGCACATACGTCTGCCGTTGTTGCCAAACCGAGTTGTTCCCGAGTACTACGAAGTATGACTCTGGATCTGGATGGCCATCATTTTATGCTCCAGTAGCCCAGTCTAACGTTGAGAACCATGTGGATCGGTCGTTGCCGTACGAAACACGAACCGAAATCACCTGTGCGCGTTGTGGCGCTCATCTTGGGCATGTTTTTGAGGATGGTCCAAAGCCAACAGGGCTACGCTATTGTGTTAACAGCGCAGCCCTTGCATTTGTCCCGAAGAAGTAGTTTATCGTTAGCTCATCCCTGCGTGATTGGACGCAGAGATTTTCTGCGCTGCCTCATAATTGACCTACGCGCAAGCAAGTAGTACATACAGGGTACAACTACGAGCGTGAGGAATGTTGAGAACCCAAGGCCGAACACAATCGACCAGGCAAGTGGGCCCCAAAATGCTACGCTGTCAGAGCCTATATGGATATGCGGATCCCGCAGGTTGATAAGTTCCCAGAAGTCGATGTTGAGTCCAACGGCAAGTGGGATGAGGCCTAGTATTGTTGCGCCAGCTGTAAGAATTACAGGGTTAAAACGAATTGCTCCCCCCTCGATAATACTTCTACGCAGCTGCCATCCCTGTTTCAACAGAACGTCAGTAAAATCGAGTAACACGATACCGTTACGGACAACTATACCGCCAAGTGCCACAATTCCAACCCCAGTTATGGCAACTGAAAATGTCATGCGGAAAATGATAAAGCCCAGAAGTACACCTATCAAACTAAAGACAACAGTGATCATGATAAGTATAGGCTTCGTAACGGAATTGAACTGAGTTACTATGATCAAGAATATGAGCAGTGCCGTTACTAGAAAGGCAAAACCGAGAAAACTTGCGCTTTCTTGTTGTTCTTCCTGTGCGCCCGTCAATTTAACAGTGTATCCATCAGGAACATTTAGACCAGCCAATGCCAAACGTAGATTCGCATTTACCTTGTTTTCGTTATATCCCTGCAGCAAGTTCGATGAGAGTGTTACAACGCGACGTTGATTCTTTCTATTGATACCGGCATACGTTGACGTGTACTGCAGGGTTGCAACCGAAGCGATAGGAACTTGTCGATATTGCCCCTTGCTCATGTCAAAGAACGATACAGGCTGATTGAGGAGTGCCTCGGCGTTGCTGCGCACAGATTCGGTTGCCCGCACCTGAACTGGATACTCTTCCTCTCCCGCACGATACTTGGTTGCTTCGGCACCATACATGTTGTTACGAAGGACCATCCCAATCTGTGCAGTAGAAATACCTTCAGCATTGGCCTGTTCTCGATCAATAACCACAGCCAACTCTGGCTTGTTTCGAACGAGGTCGCTTTTTAGCCGCTCGATTCCAGCAATCCTTACTGTATCGGTAACGTATCGACGCACCCGCTCAGATAGCTCGGTTAACTGATAAAAATCATCACCACTGATTTCAATATTAACCGGCTTGCCTGTCGGAGGTCCAATTGCCTCCTTATCAACAACGATCTCCGCACCTGGTATGTCGTTGACGACTTTCCGGAACTCTACCAGATAGTCACTCGTGCTGGCACCGCCGCGTTTGCTGTACTCAACAAATGCAACAGTAACCTTGCCTTTATGGGGCGTTACAGTGCGGTCTGGATTACGCGGATCGCCTGCCCCAATGCCAACATTAGATATAACAGACTTTACAAGTGGGTTGCTCTTACCCAATACTTTGTTGATTCGCTTTTCAATAACCTTAACGACTGAATCCGTCTCCCTAGCATCCGTCCCAACGGGTAATTGAACGTAGACATACGCATAATTAGGATCTGCACTTGGAAAGAAGGTAGTCTCCGGACCAGCAACTACCATGAGCATTAGTGTGGCTATAAGCAGCAGCACCATGGATCCAATAATCTGCCACGGCCGCCTACCCGATAGCGACCAGCGCAAGACGGATCTGTAGGTATTCATTATCAACGGCAGTGTCGTATCCTGGAATGGTTTAATCAAGCGTGGCGTGATGTATGCACGATTAACAAACCAGAATGCAATACCAAAGAGCACCATCGTTGTGATCCATATCTGTCCACTGATCACGCCAATCACAGCCAATAGGCCCATTATGACACCATACGTTGTGAGTAAGCGCTTGGTAAGAACCGTTGGTTTCCTGTCCATAAAATCAACAGCAAATACCGGATTCATTATGTACGCGACAATAAGTGATGCTGTTAGAGTGATGATGAGAATAGATGGCAGATACACCATAAACTCCCCTACGAGGCCTGGCCAAAACAACAACGGCACAAAGGGTGCAAGCGTTGTTAATGTACCAGCAACTACAGGAGCGAACACTTCAGCAGCGGCATACTTTGCAGCTGTTTTGATATCAACATGTTGCTTCGTGTGTAGTCGGTGGGTATTCTCAATAACAACAATTGCGTCGTCGACCACGATCCCGAGAGCTAGTAGAAACCCAAACGTGACAACAACATTAAATGTGAAGTCAAAGCTCGGCATAACCAAGAATGCTATGAATGAAGAGAGCGGTGTTGCTAAACCAACGAACAAGGCATTTTGAACACCCATGAAGAACATTAAGACAATGGTCACCAGTATAAAGCCGATGATAATTGTGTTAATCAAGTCAGCAAGATTTATACGTGTAGCAACAGATTGATCATTTGTAATTGTCACTGATACATTCTTGGGAAGGCGCGTCTTTTCATACTCTCCAACAATAGCCTGAATCTGATCGGAGGCATTGATGAGGTTCTCACCAGCCTTCTTCAGTACGGCTAAGGTGATGACCTCTTTACCATCAAGGCGTGCAAAACTCTGCTGCTCTTTCGCGGTCTCTGTTACCATCGCGATATCACGCACATAAGCCGTAGCACCGCGCATGCTGCGCACAACAATTGAGTTTATCTGGTCGATGGATGCAAACTCGCCTGTGACTTGCAGATTACGTCGAACATTATCATTGAGCAGCTCGCCGCCTGAGATATTCAAATTCTCAAACTGAATTGCACGTGTCACATCATCAAAAGACATTCCAACTGCCTCAAGACGATACGGATCGATGTCGACACGTACTTCTTTATCAAGAGCCCCAATGATATCAACACGACGTATCTCAGACAAAGACTCGAACTTGTCCTTTAGGTCTTCAGCGATGTTCTTAAGACTCTCTATTTCCACAGAACCCGAAATGTTGACATTCATTATGGGGAACTCAGAAAAGTCAATTTCAGCGACTTGCGGCTCTTTTGTAAGCTGATTTGGTAATTCTGTTCGTGCCTTATCTACAGCATCAGATACGCGTTGTTTTGCGACAACTGGATCGATGCCAGTTGTGAATTCAACTACAACAACTGAAGCATCGGGTAAACTTGAACTATTTACCTTCTTGACGTCGGCAACCGACTTCATTTGCTTTTCGATTGGCCTTGTAATCAGGTTCTCAATGTCCGTTGGTGTCATACCAGCTTGAATGGTTGTCACAAGCACAGTAGGTACTACGATATCTGGAAACTGCTCCTTAGGTAAGCGCACATACGTGATGATGCCGAGCAGAGATATGATGAACGACACAACATATATCGTCGTTCTATTTTCAACTGCCCACGCTGTTATCGGAAAAGACTTGTGATGCTGCATACTCATTGTTGACCTACAATATTTACAACCTGACCATCAGCAACATCAGTAGCACCTTTGTCTACTAAGTATTCACCAGCAGCCAACCCTTGCGCAATCTGGACTGCAGCACCGGAAGTGATACCTAGGACAATATCTCTGCGGCGTACAGTGTTCGTAGCGTCGACAACATATAGATAAGCCCCTTTGCTGTCACGTTGAATCGTTGATAATGGCACAGAGAGGCAGTTCTCTATTGTTTGATCATTAATCGCAACGCGACACGTAGCATTAGGACGCACAACCGGCGGCGGATTTTTTAGCGAGATTTCGAGTCTGAAGGTTCGATTTAGCGGATTGACCACACGTGAAACAGAATTCACTGCCACTCTGATGGTATCAGTAGATTCTGCGAACGTAATACTTGCTAAATCTCCGCGATTGACCGTTGATACGAACGCTTCTGATACGTCTGCTATCACCCGAACGTCCGACATATTTACAAGAGTCATGAGGGGCATGCCAGGAGCTGCCATCTCCCCGATCTTAGCAGTAACGTTATCACATATTCCCGATCGGGGAGCAGTAATGCGCGACATTGTAAGCTGCTCACGAAGCGAAGCCATACGTCTAACTAACGCCTCTAGCTGATTTTTAGCAGTTAAATACTGTATTTCACTTCCTGCCTTTTGCTCAAAGAGCCTTTGTTGTTTCTCATAGAGTATGCTGGCAAAGTCCAATTGAACGCTGACCTCCTCGATTCCTCGTTTGATAACTTCATTATCAACTTCAACGAGAATTTGACCAGCCTTCACGGTCTGGCCACTCGAAACATACACGGCTGTTATTCTGCCGGGCATCTGTGATGACAGCATCACGGTGGATTTCGAATCAATGGTTCCCTTCACGTTGATGTAGTGATGTAACACTCCTTCAGACGCCGTGATAACACTCACTGGTATTAAGCTAGGCTTACTGGAGCTGGAAACAAGAGCCGCTTCTAATGTCTTGATTTGAGCATCAATCTGTGCTTTCTGAGCGCGCAATTCGTCCAATTGTGCTTGTTCATTGTCACCAGATGCATCATTGCATGAGACTATTGAGCACGCCAAGAGCGCAAAAGATAGATATGTAAGTTTGGTCATGATGATGAAATGAAAAAGGTGTATAATACTTGCTTTTATTCTACAATACGCCCGTCACGTATCGAGATGATTCTATCGGCACGACGTGCAAACGCGGTGTCGTGAGTAACCATAAGAATGGTCTGATTGAATTCGGTCTTTAAATCTTGCAGAATATCCAACACGATATCTGTATTCTTTGTATCTAGGTTCCCCGTTGGCTCGTCCCCAAATAGAATCTTGGGCTCGTTGACCAGTGCTCTGGCAATGGCAACTCTCTGCTGCTGACCGCCTGATAATTTGTTAGACTTCTTGCTTGCTTGGTCTGCAACACCGAGTAACGCCAGCTTCTCCATTGCTCGATGTTCCATTTCCTCTTCGGACCAGATTCCGAGACGCTGTGCTGGTAACATGACATTCTCAAGAACGGTAAAATCAGGCAGTAAGTAATGAAATTGGAACACGAACCCAATCATAGTATTTCTGAACGTAGCTAGCTGATTCTTTGAAAGAGATCGAATAGTTGTATTGTCTATTTCAATGTCCCCATCGTATTCGGTATCCAGTGTAGACAGTGTGTACATCAGTGTTGTCTTTCCACTTCCAGAGGGTCCCACGAGAACAACGAATTCTCCCTTCTGTACATCTATAGACACATCATCAAGAACAACAAACTCAACCGGTTCAGTAAAGCGTTTTGTTACATGCTGTGCAGATATCATTGTGTGATTCATGTCATCTGCTCCTGATGATTTCAACTGGATCAAAACGAGCAGCCTTACGAGCTGGAAAATATCCAGCAACTGTCGTTGAAATCAGGGCAAATGCAAAAGCAGCCATATAGAACAACGGATTGAAGTTGATCACGAGATATTGTACGCTCACAAAGCCCTGAATGTTCAGTGGTATCATGCCTACGATCTTCGATGCGAGAAAACCAAGAAGCAATCCAAACAATCCACCTGTAATACCAATTGCAAGCGATTCGATGAGAAATATCTGGCTTATGTCTCGGTCACGATATCCCATAGCCTTGAGTATGGCTATGTCTGGCATTTTCTCGTAGATGATCGTCATGAGGATATTAAATATCCCGAATCCACTTACGACAAGAATCGATATAATGACAAACGTGACCGTCATATTCTGTATCCGGAAGATCCCAAACACGTTTGCGTTCGCTGCTTTCCAGTCCTCGGCTCGATAACCATAACGTGTTTGATATTCTCGTGCCACAGACTCAGAGAGATCTACATCACGCAAGCGCACGTTGATGTCCGTTATGTACGATCCTGACTGCTGCAACAGCCTCTGAGCATTCCGTAACGATATGTACGCACGTGTGTTATCCTGCAGGGTTATGCCCGTTTTGCTGATACCCACAACTTTCATGTCGAGCGAAACACCCTTGGAGGATATCACGATAATTGAATTGTCGATAGTGGCGCCAAGCTTCTCAGCAAGACCAGCTCCAAGAATAATTCCATTGGGCAGGGTTTCCATGCGAAGAAGATCACCAGCGATCATATTCTCTTTGACCTTAAACAATTGATCTTCGCGAAGTATATCAACACCAGCTAGAGATCCAGCCTGCTGCGACATGCCAAGTCGATAGATACCTTGTAAGCCTAGAAACGGAGCCACACCTTCTACTCGAGGATCCTTCTGGATATCACTAATGATTTGTGTGCCATTGCGCACACGTCGCGCTTCCTCACGGGGCTTTTGATTTCGCACAACAACCCATCTACTTGTTGTGTCGATATACCGAGATATCACATGTGGACGCGCTGTACGGACTTCGTTGTATATGTGCACATGTGCAGTGGTGTTGACCGTTTTGTCAATGAAGTAGTTCTGCAGACCTGTAAGTAGGCCCGCTTGAAAAATGAAGACAGTTACACCAAACATCACGCCTAGCATGGCCACGACCGTCTGCCGCTTTTTGCTAAACAGATGAATCCATGCAATTTTGAGCAAAGGCCTATTTGTAAACAACGCTTTCACTTAACGAGGATATCCTGTGTTGACAAACCCTCTAAGACTTCAACAAAGCGCAAATCTTCGATACCAGTTCGGACCTTCAGACTTTGCACCGACGATTCCCGCTCAACATCAACAGTAGAGCCTGTCTTCAGGTATTCACGAGGTATTACTAACGCCCTTGCCTTTTCGGCAACAACGATGTTTGCCTCTAAGCTCATGCCCGGTAGGAATCGTCGAGGACTACTCGATGTTATGGTTGCAGTGATCTTAGCGGTCTTATCTGCTGCAGAAACGCGAGGATTTACGTGACTAACAACACCCTCAAAGCGATCTTGTTTGTACGAATCAATGGTGTACACAATTCGTTGGCCTGGCATCAGAAAAGCTATGTCGGTCTCATCAATATTTAACTCAACTTCATATTCAGAGGCATCACCGATCTCGATGATAACCATCTGAGGATTGATTAGCTCACCGGCATTGGGAATCACATCGTAGATAAGTCCATCCTCGGCTGCATATATGATATAATCCTCCCGCGCTGTTCGCTGCGCTGCTACTTGCAACCGTGCGTTCCGTCGTTCGACCTGAGCTCTCTGCACAAGGCTCTCATACGTTTGCTGTGCTTTACGGAGTTGCTGACGCGAGACATCTAACTGAGTAGCTGATACATCGTACGATGATCGAGAAGTAGCATTCTCGTCTAAAAGGCGCTTCAATCGTTGCGATGAGATTGAATCATAAGAATACTTTGCTCTTGCCGATTCAAGTTCAGCTGCTGCAGCGCTCAAATAGGCCCCCGTCTCCTTAGCATTATCTTCTGCCAGCGATAATGCATTCTGTGCTGCTGATAGCCCTATGTCTGCTATGGTACTTGTAATTTTTATAAGGGGCATCCCACGACGGACCGAATCACCAGCTTTAACATATATCTCGGCAACTACACCTGGTATCTTGGATGAAACACGATAGAAGTGTTTCGGATACAACCGTCCCGAAGCATAGACAGCCTGTGTGATACTCTTTAGCTGCGGCTGCGCTGTATCTGTTTTCTTGCCACAACCAATAACCACCATCGCTATGCATATGATCACGTGAACTCTCACTGGGAGCTCTCCTTGAGAATTACTGTTGATGGACCTCTGCTTATGCCTCGAATGAGCATTTGAACTACCTGCTCGAGTAGTTCGCATTCTTCTTGCCTAATCCAAAAAGAGGGAACCATGTTGTTCTTTATGATAACGATGGAACCTTTTATCGCAAGCGTAAGCTGAATGATAACGTCATGTACTGATGCATGCAGTTGAAACACGCCAGTATCTACGCCTTCCTGCACGATGTGCTTAACAATGTCAAGAATCGTTTGATTAGCCTGTGAGAACTTATCGAATGTCTCCTGGGAGTGCTCTCCCCCTACTATCTGGGCCACGTTGAGTTGCGTCATGACTTGGAAGAAGAACTGATTCTCGCGTGAGAAAGCATGAAATTCTAAAAACGCCTGAAGCAACTTTCTATCTGCTGGAAGTGAGCTACTTTTAACATTGTGCAAACGCTCGTGCAGTACCTCTAAGTCAGCGGCTATAAGCCCCATGAGAAGCTCATCCTTACTGCTGAAATACAGATATAACGTTCCCTTTGCTAGTTCTGCCTCCTTAGCGATACGTTCCATTGACGTCGTAGCCAGCCCGTGTTTAATAAAGGCAGTGCGTGCAGATGCTAGTATCGCAGCTCTGCGTTGGAATCGTTCGCGCTCTTTACGTTCTCTGATACCCACGGTGGTTACCTTAACGAGCTAACTGACGATAACGTTCATCAATCTGGCCCGTTACTCTCTCGTATTCCGCCAACGTTGTATGATAATCTAGGCGTGCTGAAATCTCATTTACCTTGGCACGAGAGAGTGCCGTCTCAGCATCACTGATTTCGATCAATCTACCCTCGCCCTCTGTGTAACGTACCTGTGATATCTCGTAGCCTCGCTGTGCTTGGGAGACAGTCGACGCTTGTGCACCAATCCGAGCTTTCGCAGCAGCTAGCTGATTTAACACTGTTCGCGTTTGAAGTTCAAGAATATCAAGCAACTGCGCTCTACGCTCGACTATTGTAGCGACGTCAATCTTTGACTGCTCTACTTTTGCTTGCGTCTTTAAACCATTAAAAATGTTCATAGAAAAGTTGAGCCCAACCAACGACGTGGGAGCGCTGAGCCAATTGGCAAAATTGTCTCTCTGACCCTGATGCTGCCATTGGCCGTAAGCGGCAATTGTTGGGTAATAGTCTGATTCCTGAATGTTGACCATTTTTGACGCAACCTGAATCTGCAAGTCGAGAGCTCGTAGGTCATAGTTGGCAGAAATCGCCAACTGTAATGCACTTTCGACATCAGGAACAGCACCAATGGACGGCAGTTTGTCGATCGAGAGAATGAGTGTGTCTGTGAGATCAAGGGCTAGGTACGTTTGCAATGCTGCTTGTGCAGCGTAACGACCCGATTCAGACTCAACAACGAGCGGTTCGACATTTGCTACCGCTACATCAGCTCTGATCTTGTCGAATTCCGAAACAAAGCCTTCCGAGAAAAGAGAAGCTACCGTTTGCTGCGTTTTCTTAACATTCTCAAGAGCAGAGACTGCAACCCGATAGTATGCTGCAGCGGCAGCAGCTTGGTAATACTTCTTTTTTGTCTCTGTAACAACCTCAGCAACCGCTGCATCTAGCTGTGCATTTGCCGCATCGAGGTACAACTCTGATGAAGAGACGGCCGTCATCACTGCGCCATTAAATAGAATCTGCTGCACCTGAGCCGTCATTGTATAGGTTGTGTTTACCGGTATCTCAAGTGGAGAGACCTTTCCAGTTGCTGGGTTCGGAAAAAAGAACACAGGGGACTGAATCAGGCGGTTAACTGAGGCGTTAACATTGAGAGAAGGCATAGCACTTCCGTATGCATCGCGTATCTGTGATTTGGCTCTCTCAACATTTAATCGCGAAACAATGATGTTCTTGTTCTGCTTCAACCCAATCTCTATCGCCTCTTCCAGCGAGATTGGCCGACTTCCCGCTATCGCGACCACTGTGTTTGCAATCATGAAAACAGCAGCTAAAAGCCTTGTCGACAACATCATGTACCTACCGAATGGTGACCCAATTGATGACTATTGGTCACAAAGATGACTGTTGGTCAGTTCTTATGCAAATAGTCAAGGCATTCTACCGTAATTTTGCGGCTCATGGATTTAGTGGACAACATGATCCGGGTGCGCGGTGCACGTGAGCATAATCTCAAGAATATCTCCGTTGACATTCCGCGAGATCAACTCGTAGTTATCACTGGCCTGAGTGGCTCTGGTAAATCTTCTTTAGCATTCGACACCATCTTTGCGGAGGGTCAACGCCGCTATGTTGAAAGTCTATCATCCTATGCAAGACAGTTCCTCGGTGTTATCAAGAAACCAGATGTTGACATCATTGAGGGCCTCTCACCTGCCATATCTATAGAGCAAAAGAGCATTGGTCACAACCCGCGCTCAACTGTAGGAACAGTAACCGAGGTATATGATTTTCTTCGTCTGTTGTATGCAAAGATTGGCGTTCAACATTGCACCACATGTCATATCCCCGTTCGCCAACAGACACTTGATCAGATTATCAATACCCTGGTTACCTATCCGATTGGATCGAGAGTACAGATTCTTAGCCCCGTTGTTAAGGGGCGAAAAGGTCATTACCGTGAGCAGTTCGAAATGTATCGACGTCAGGGTTTTACCAAAGTTCGTGTTAATGGTGAGATCATCGAGCTTACGGAGGGGATGCAACTTCAACGCTATAAGACACACACTATTGAGCTTATCATTGACAGACTTGCGATCGATCCTGGCAGCACAAAGAGATTAACAGAGAGCATTGAAACAGCGTTGCACCTTGGCGAGGGTGGTTTAACTGTTCTTATCGAGACCCAGACCGATTTTTGGACCGAGCGCTTTTTCAGCACGGAGTATGCCTGTCCTCAGTGTGGGCTATCATACCAGACACCAGCCCCAAACATGTTTTCGTTCAATTCACCATTTGGTGCATGCCAGACATGTGACGGTCTTGGAGAACTTGTAGATTTTGATCTGCAACTCGTTGTACCGGATGCCAATGTATCGATTTCCGCAGGTGCAATAGCGCCTTTGGGAAGACAGCGCGATACATGGCTCTGGAAACAGGTTCAGGCATGGTGTCAGGATAATGGCGTCGACCTTACTACCCCCTATTCAGATCTATCAGAAGCAATTCGAGATGAACTTCTTTTAGGTACACGGAGATCCCATGTCTCGGTTGACTATGGAGGAAGATCAGTACGCCACTCATTCCTTGGAGTTCTGCCCTCGTTGCGTCATCAGTATGACAACACAACAACTTCTAATGTGCGGCGCTCGATAGAAAAATATTTCTCGACAGTAACATGTAGAGATTGCGGCGGTGGCAGGCTAAAGGTTGATCATCTCCACGTTCTGATAGCTGATCGCAGCATTGCCGATTGTTCGGCAATGGATATCGAGAATGCCACGGCTTGGTTTGGTAGCTTATATGATAAGCTTGATGATCGTCAGCAGAAGATTGCAGGTATCGTTCTTACAGAGATTACAAGCAGAATGCGCTTTTTGACTGATGTTGGACTGTCATACATGACATTAGACCGGCGGGCCAGAACACTAAGCGGCGGTGAATCTCAGCGAATACGACTTGCATCTCAAATAGGTTCGCGACTTGTTGGGGTTACATACGTTTTAGATGAGCCTTCTATCGGTCTGCATCAGCACGACAACAAGAAGCTCATCAATTCGCTCATGGAACTTCGTGATCTCGGCAACTCGATAATCGTTGTCGAACATGATCGTGAAATGATTGAAGTTGCAGACTCTGTAATCGATATTGGGCCAGGAGCAGGCGTTCATGGTGGTGCGATTGTCGATGTCTTCCATCCATTACCAAATCAGTTTTTTTCGGGCGCATCTGAGTCGATTACCAGACAGTATCTAGATGGACGCAAGCACGTCTATATCCCTGCCGAGCGCAGACGGGGCAATGGAAAGACACTTGAGGTTCACGGAGCAACTGGTAATAACCTGCGTAACGTAGATCTTACAGTGCCACTTGGGACTTTCACGTGTATAACCGGAATGAGCGGTTCTGGAAAGAGCACACTCATCAACGACACACTTTATCCGATTCTAGCTAAGCACTTTTATAACGCAGAGTCGATCCCACTCCCCTACCAACGAGTTGTAGGCATCGATAACCTCGACAAAGTGATCGAGATTGATCAGTCACCGATAGGACGCACTCCACGGTCAAATCCTGCTACGTATACTGGTTTGTTTACCCTGATTCGTGATTTCTTTGCGATGCTGCCGGAATCGAAGATCCGTGGGTACCAAGCTGGACGTTTTAGCTTCAATGTGTCTGGCGGACGCTGCGAGGAATGCGAAGGAGTAGGCCTTACACGTATCGAGATGAATTTTCTACCAGATGTATACGTACCGTGCGATAGCTGCGGCGGCAAACGATACAACGCCGAAACATTGCATGTACTCTATAAGGGTAAGTCCATAGCCGACGTGCTTGCAATGACCGTTGAGGAAGCGAATGACTTCTTTAAGGACATCCCGAAGATTGCAACAAAACTCAAGGCTATGCGTGATGTTGGTCTTACGTACATAACGTTAGGCCAACAAGCACCGACCCTCTCAGGGGGAGAAGCCCAGCGCGTAAAGCTTGCCACTGAATTATCGAAGACATCGACGGGTAATACACTGTACCTGCTAGACGAGCCAACCACCGGACTGCATTTCGATGATGTTTCTGTGCTTCTGCAACTTTTGCATAAGCTTGTTGACAGAGGAAACACAGTGGTTGTTATTGAACATAATTTGGATGTGATTGTAAGCTCCGACTATGTGATTGATCTTGGTCCCGGAGGGGGCGTCCATGGAGGCAGCATCGTTGCCAAAGGAACTCCTGAGGAGGTTGCAATGTCTTCAGCTAGTATTACCTCGTCATACATTCAGCACGAACTACAACGTCGACATTGATTTATCGTTATGTCACTCATCAGCAAAACACCCACGTCAGAGGATACCAATCGCAGCGTAAATCTTCGTGAGCGGTTTTTATCCGAGGCTTTACAGAGGCTGGTTTCTGCTAAAGCAGATGTTATGAAAGCTCGCATCAGTCTTTTATGGGCCACAGGTCTGATTTGATTCCCGTATCTTTGCAACCCAATTCGACAATATCACAAGAGAATCACCATGAACATTCTTGTTTGTATCAGCCAAGTTCCTGATACGACAACCAAGATTAGTGTTGGTCCTGACGGAACAACGATCAATTCAACAGGCGTCAAATACATACTCAATCCATATGATGAGTTTGCAATTGAAACCGGTCTGCGAATGAAGGGACAACACGGTGGAACGGTAACTACAATTACTATTGGTCCAGAGACGGCCAAAGAAGTTCTGCGCACGGCACTGGCGATGGGCAGTGATACAGCCGTACTCGTTAAGGATCCGAGCCGCTCCGATTCATTTGTGGTAGCTTCGTCAATTGCCGAGTATGCACAAGAATCTAAACCAGATCTCATTGTGTTCGGGCGTCAGTCAATTGACTTTGATTCCTTTCAAATACCTCCAATGGTGGCAGAGATGCTCGGCTGGCCCGACATAGCAACTGTATCAAGCCTGAATATTGATGGTACTGATGTTACCGCCGAATCAGACGTCGAGGGTGGTAAGCTTCAGATGAGTGCCTCCCTACCTTGTGTGATCAGTGCGCAGAAGGGGCTATATGATCCACGCTATCCAAAACTGCCCGATATCATGAAGGCTAAATCAAAGCCTATTGAGGAACGCGCCCTGTCTACCGTCTCTCCACGCACAGCCATCACGGCAATGTCACTCCCAGAATCAAAGAGACTGAATACGATTGTTGGCGATAGTGACGCCGATATCAATGAGATCGTTCGTCTGTTACACGAACAAGCAAAGGTTATCTAACATGAGCATTTTAGTCGTTCTTGAACCCAGCGGTGATGGCCTTAAGCGCACTTCTTACGAAGCGATAACAGCAGCAGTATCTTGCGCTGCCGGCGCGCCTGTCCAAGGCATCATCTTCGATGCAACAGAATCGCAAGTATCATCTGCAAGTATCTATGGGCTCTCATCTTGTATGATTGTTCATGGTCCTGAATGGAACCAGCTGCAGTCCTCATTTATTGCCTCAGCTGTTGCTGAGGCTGCTACATCAATTGATGTAACAACGGTAATATTCGCTGCTAATGCCTACGGTAAATCAATTGCTCCGCGTGTGGCCGTAAGACTATCGGCCGGTCTTATTACCGATTGTGTAGAGTTGCAAAACAATGCTGGTACGTTAGCCGCAGTTCGTCCTGTTTATTCCGGCAAGGCTCGTGTTTCGGTACATTCTGTCACGGCGAAGACAGTCGTAACACTTCGTCCAAATGTTTTCACTGCCAAGCAGACAGTAGCTACATCATTATCAACCAGCGCATTCACCCCTTCTATTGCAAGTGATGTTCGAACAGCTAGTGTAACTGGGCACATTATAAATGAAGGTACTCTCGATGTATCAGAGGCAGATATCATTGTTTCTGGTGGACGCGGACTGAAGGGACCCGAGCATTTTCATCTGGTTGAGAATCTTGCTAAGAGTCTTGGTGCTGCAGTGGGTGCTTCGCGTGCGGTTGTAGATGCAGGCTGGAGACCTCACCGTGAACAGGTTGGGCAAACAGGCAAAACCGTGAGCCCCACTATGTATGTAGCATGCGGTATTAGCGGAGCTGTACAACATCTTGCCGGCATGTCTACTAGCAAGATTATTGTCGCAGTGAACAAGGATAAAGATGCACCTATCTTTACGGTTGCCGACTACGGGATCGTAGGAGACGTGTTTGAAGTGCTTCCAAAACTTGCAACTGCCATATCAACTGTTACTGGTAAGTAGTTCTGTAGTATATGTCAAAGATTCAGGTAGACATATTGGGGCTATCCATCAACCCTAACTCCCAACGTGCATATGCATTGTTGCTGCGGGAAGTTGATGGGAATAGAAAGCTGCCCATTGTTATTGGAGAGCCAGAGGCGCAGGCTATCGCCAATGAACTTGAAGGAATCCGCCCTCAGCGTCCAATGACCCATGATCTGCTTCGCAACATTATCGATGCACTTGGAGCTAGCGTTCGAGAGATAGTGATTCACTCGATAAAGGAAGGCACATTCTATGCCTCTGTACATTTCGGGTATTCAGATATCGAAGTTGATGCAAGACCTAGTGATGCCATAGCCCTTGCCGTTCGTTGTAACGCACCTATGTTCATCGATGAGTCGATATTCGATGAGGCTGCGCTTGATGTGGAGGAGGAGCCAGAATCAATAGAAGAGATTGAAGAAGAATCCTCGCAAAGCGAGGAGTCGGATCAGGATTCATCGCAAACGGCGTTGCAACGAGAGCAGTCCGATGCACCGTTGACTGAACGCCAGCGGCTAGAACAGGAGCTTGACCAAGCGATCAAGGTTGAAGACTACGAGGCTGCCGCGCGTCTGCGCGACAATCTTCGTCAGCTTGATGGCGGCTAGTTTTTGCACGTCTTGCGTGCATCATGTATCTTTACGACCCGAAGCCGGAGTAGCTCAGGTGGTTAGAGCAACGGAATCATAATCCGTGTGTCGGGGGTTCAAGTCCCTCCTCCGGTACTCCGATAAAGGCGACTGACAGGTTATCTGTCAGTCGCCTTTGTTGTACATAGCATCGATTGCAGCTGCATATTTATCCAAGACAGCCTTTCGCTTTACTTTGAGAGTGGGTGTCATCAGCCCATTTTCAACAGTGAACGGATCCGTCAGAAACGTATAGCGTCGAGCCTTCTCATACTTTGAGAGATCTTTCTGAAGTCCGTTAAGCTCTCTCTCGACTGACGAACGTATCTGGGAATTTGAAGCTAGAGCTTCAAAAGTCATATCATCCAGATTAAGCTTTTTGGCATGCGCCGTAACTGATTCCTTGTCAAGAACAACGATCGCGGTGCAGTACTCACGGGCATCACCGATAACCATCACTTGGTCTACAAACGGACTCTGAGCGATCGCGGCCTCAATTGGTTGCGGTGCTATGTTCTTACCTCCGCTAGAAACAAGCAGGTGCTTCTTACGATCAGTGATCTTCAAATGCCCCCTGTCGGTGAATACACCTATATCACCTGTATGGAGAAAGCCTTGATCGTCTAACGCCTCGCGAGTTGCCTCAGGATTATTCCAATACCCCTGCATGATACTCGCACCACGGGCAAGAATCTCTCCATCCTCTGCAATCTTGACCTCTACACTCGGCAATGGCGTTCCTACGGTGCCAATAACAACGTCTTCTAACCTATGGATAGATATTACAGGTGAGCTTTCAGTGAGACCGTACCCTTCCAGAATTGTGATTCCTAGGATGTGGAAGAAGCGCCCAATCTCAGGATTAAGAGCGGCTCCCCCGGAAACGAAGAACCTGAGATTTCCACCAGTTCGCTGACGCACTTTGCTGAAAACCAGCTTGTCTGCAATTGCATGCTTCACTGACATGAAAGGGCCTGTCTTGCCATCAATCCACTGCTCACCTACAGAGAATGCCCAATGGAAGATCTTCTGTTTAACCGGCGACTCTTTTAGAATGTTACCTAGCACACGCATCCTGATACGCTCGAACAATCGAGGTACAGATGTCATAATCGTAGGTTTCACAAGTTGCATTAGCTCTGCTACTGTCTCGATACTGTCCGTTATTGTCACGGTTGCCCCAACAGAGAACGCGAGATAGAAGCCCGCCATGCGCTCGAAGATGTGACACAATGGGAGGTATGACAACAAGGTGTCGCTATCTGAAAGGGTAACCACATTTTTCGAATTCATGACATTCGAAATGAGATTCCCATGCGTAAGAACAACGCCCTTGGGATTTCCCGTTGTGCCACTCGTATAGATCAATGTAAGCGTATCATCGGGCTTCACAGAATCTATATATTCACGCAAGACCCGCTCGCGTTCTTGTTCAGATGAGCTAGCATCAACGTCGTCTATCATACGCTGAAGAGACAAAACGTATGAGTCGTCAGAATCAAATTCATTCATGACGATGACATGCTGCAACTCGGGCAATTCAGACCATACTTGTTTAATCTTAGCAAGTTGAGCTGCATTTGAGACGATAATGCATTTCGCACCACAATCAGCATAGATAAATTGTAGTTGCTTGGCGGTTAACGTTGGGAAGACTGGCACGTCGATTACACCCATTGTTACCATGGCAAAGTCGACCATCAACCAGTCAAGCCGGTTTTCAGCAACAATCCCTACCCTATCACCGCGATTGATTCCAAGTCGTCGTAGAGCTTCGGCGAACGAAGCTACGCGCGCGACCAGTTGATCATGCGATTGTTGTTTCCATTCACCGCCTACGCGCTGAACATATACAGGCTTATCGGTTCGGCCCTTGTACTGGTCACAAACATCGACAAACAACTGCGCAATTGTGCTACTCATGAATGACACCCTTTGGTCAATGAAATGGCTTGATTCCTAGCAAAGCCTAATCTACAAATGTCCAATCGAGACTCAAACGGAATTGTCGTGGTACATCTGGCATAAATGCAACTGTATACCATCGAGCGCCTAGTATGTTATCAAACGACGCACGTAATGATGCAGTGCCTACTATGACTTTGGCAAACAACGAAAGTCCTGTATTCTGATTTGATCCAGCAACCAAAGGCAGTGACGTATACGAACGTTCGTACACATCGAACTGCGGCAAGGCATTAGAACCAAGAAGACCACCCTCTGCACCAAACCAGATGGTACTCGAAGTTGTGGAGTATATGTATGCCAACTGTGCAGAAACAAAATATGTAGTGCCACTAACTGTACTGTCTTTGCGAGTCATAACCCTGATTTGTCCAGACACATCCCAAGTACTTGCTCTGTGTGCGGCCGATAGCAGGACACCGGTAGATGTCTGATTGCCATTGTAATGGTATGCTATTGCTTGGATTGGTACTCCCGCTACGGAATACCTAGCCAGTCCATAGATGAGTTGCGCACGAGACCTCTCAATCATATTATCTACCTGGCTCATGTCCGCTTTATATGTTACGGCCGAGTCACGATAAGTAATCGCTACTCCATACCCAAGATCTCTTCTTGTTCCGTAGTCATAGCGCAAAGAGGAGGCAAACTGTAAATGATCCGTAAGCTCGTATGTAGCCTTAACCCAGCTTGACATATTCAATGAGCTAACGTCTCTATCTCGGTAAATAATATCGTTGCTCTGATATTCGATTTTTGCCCCCCCGCCAAGCCGCAGTGATCGCTTAGCCCAATGCACTGAGGATGTTAGTCCAGAGTACCAGGAGCGCCACACAGTGTCGGAGCGCTTCAACGCATTTGAGTTGCCATACAAACTTGAAACTACATCCATGCCGTGTGCATTTCCAGAGCTATAACTATGCTGCAATGCCATGTCATGTCTGCGCGTTACCTCACGTGCATACTGATTCTTTGGAGAAATCGTTTCTATGAGATCAGCACCGGGAAAGGGGTCTTGCGTAAGACCGCCCCAAGGATCCATATCCGAAGTATAGAGGTCGTATGTACCAAGAAGAACATTGGAAGAATCTAGTCGAACTCTATCTTGAAGATGTACATTCCATGCATCGTAGTCTGTTTTCTGATACACACCACGGGCACCTGAACGTCGCACTTGAGCAGCGACAGAGTTGGTAGTAGATAGATTCTGAGCATACGTTACCCCGCCACCAACAAGATCACCAGCCCCTTGAAAGTACGACATTGCAGTAAAGGGGCGAGCACTGTTGTACGATCGCTTTTGCAAATTGAAACCAGCCAGCGCAGCACTGGGCAACGACCCAATCGCATCGGTACCGGTTAGTATCTCGATGCGTTCTATATACCCTGGAGACATCATCAACGGTGAGTAGCTTCCCGACGTTACGGTGGTCACGGGAATACCATTGTGTGTAACCACTTGACTGCTCGGTAGAATACCACAGATGTCAACACCATCCCACTGTCCAGTGAAACCCTGTCTCAATGGCATAAATGGCGTGCCACGCTGCAGTATTTCTCCTAGCTCATTACCTGCAATCAAGCGAATTGAATCTTTATTGAGCGTGCAAATCTCTGTCTCTGCCTCGAGTAGCAGCCGCCCAATGCGGCGCTCTGTATTACGTAGCCCCTCATGTTGTGCAACACGCGCAATGCTGTCGTCGACTGCAGTTCTAGTCCTAGCTATCAGGGCATCTGCAGACCACAAACAAAAACACCAGACGAGTAAACTCATCTGGTGTCTTCTGCATCTCGTTACAACTTGTAGCATCACAGCAACAAACCTTATGTAGCGCTTGACTCTGTAGTCTCTGGAAGCTCGGACTCGGAATCATCGTCACGAGTTACGGTAGTGATGTCAGCTATCTGATCGCCCTCTTCAAGACGAATCAGGCGGACGCCTTGGGCATTACGTCCTAGTTGGCGAACATCCTTTACCGGCTGACGAATGAGAATCCCGTTTGTCGTAATGACAACTAAATCCTCCTCGTCGCTCACTTCGAGAATTGCACAGATGGTGCCTGTTTTCTCTGTGATATTCATTGCGATGACGCCCTTTGCACCACGTTTTGTCTTACGGAAGTCATCGATAACAGTACGCTTGCCCATACCTCGTGAACCTACGACGATCACCTGCGCATCTGCCCTCCGTACGACATTGAGCGCGATAACATGAGCATTGTCGGTAAGAGCGATGCCCTTTACTCCAGCAGCAGCCCTGCCCATTGGGCGAACATCTGATTCATGAAAACGAACAGCTAAACCGCTGGACGCACCGATAAGAACCTCCATCGTTCCATCTGTCAAGCGCGCAGCTATTAGACGATCGTCATCATCGAGATTAACAGCAATGATTCCATTTGAACGAACGTTTGCGAAGTCCTTTAGCGATGTTTTTTTCACAGTACCATTTCGGGTGGCCATGAAAATAAATGCGTCATCCATTTCAAAGTCCGTGACGGAGAGATACGCTGTTACCTTCTCGTCCGATTGCTTCTGAATCACGTTAGCCAAAGACCTACCCTTGGCATTACGTGAGCCCTCTGGAATATCGTATACCTTTTGACGATATACGCGCCCCCTGTCAGTGAAGAACAGCATGTAATGATGCGTTGATGCGCGGAACATATGTTCCACCCAGTCGTCTTCGTACGTCCCGGCACCGGAAACACCTCTTCCACCGCGGTTCTGCCTTCGATACGTAGTCACAGGAGTTCGCTTGATAAAGCCATTGTGAGAGATTGAAATGATAACCTCTTCGTTGGCAATCATGTCTTCAAGTGTGAAGTCTTTTGCGTCATACACAACCTGGGTACGACGCTCATCACCGTGCTTAGCAGAGAGTTCCACCAGTTCCTGACCGATGATCTGCATTTGAAGATCTTTATTTACCAGAATGGCACGCAGGCGCTCAATTGTTTGAATCACCTCTGCATATTCCGTCTGAATTTTTTCGCGTTCAAGGCCTGTAAGACGCTGCAATCGCATGTCAAGAATTGCCTTTGCTTGAATCTCGGAAAGACCAAAACGCTCCTGAAGTTTCTGCGAGGCTTGTGCTGCATCTTTTGATCCCTTGATCGACTTGATGATTGCATCAATGTTGTCAAGCGCAATGATGAAGCCCTCTAAAATGTGGGCGCGTTTCTCTGCAGCATCTAAATCAAACTTGGTACGGCGTACAACAACTTCATTCCTATGCTTAACGAACTCCTCCATCATCTCTTTGAGAGTCAGGATCCTTGGACGTCCATTCACAAGTGCAAGCATGATAACACCAAATGTTACCTGCATTTGCGTGTGCTTGTACAGATTATTCAACACGACCATTGGAACGGCATCGCGCTTGAGTTCGATAACAACACGTAGACCATCGCGGTCAGACTCATCACGGATATCTGAGATATCCTCCAGGGTCTTGGCCTTAACAAGATCAGCAATCTTCTCTATCAATCCTGCTTTGCTGACTTGATATGGCAACTCTGTAATAACGATTGCCTCGCGCCCTTGCTTGTTGGTTTCGATGGCAGCCTTTGAGCGCACAAGGATCTTGCCACGTCCTGTTGTGTATGCATTGCGCACACCTTCGTAGCCGTAAATGATACCACCAGTTGGGAAGTCTGGTGCAGTCACATACTTGAGAAGCTCTTCGTTGGTGATGTTAGGCTCTGCAATCAAAGCCTGAATTCCCGATACAATTTCACGCAGATTATGTGGCGGGATGTTCGTGGCCATTCCCACTGCAATGCCATTCGCGCCATTAACGAGCAGTGTTGGCAACACTGCAGGCAGAACTGTAGGCTCCTCTAACGAATCATCAAAGTTCCCGCGGAAGTCGACAGTATTTTTGTCGATATCTCGAAGAACTTCCATAGCCAAACCAGCCATGCGCGCTTCCGTATAACGCATAGCCGCCGGTGAATCTCCATCGATGGAACCGAAGTTACCTTGTCCATCAACAAGTGCGTAGCGCATCGACCACGTTTGGGCCAGTCGGACCATTGCGTCGTATACGGCTGAATCACCGTGAGGGTGGTACTTACCAAGCACCTCCCCTACTATACGCGCAGACTTCTTGTATGGCCGATTGGGAGTCATACCCAGCTCATACATGGCATAAAGGATGCGACGGTGTACGGGTTTCATGCCATCGCGCACGTCTGGAAGTGCACGTGACACAATAACGGACATTGAATAATCGAGGTACGAATCGCGCATTTCGTCCTCCATGAGGACGGGAACAATTCGTTCATGAGAGAGAGCCATATCCCCTTGCTTACAGTGGGTTGTACAACCCTCAAATTTACGAAATCGAAGGTACGGAATGGCTTGTATTACAGAGATTTAGCGCACTATTGCGACAATTCCGGAGGTTGTATTATCCACATCAACTAAACTGTTAGACTTAGGCACAATCGACCACAAATAAACGCCCGGAGCAAGTGAAGACCCCTGTTGCGTTTCTGCATCAATAACGAACGATGAGGTTCCAATTGGCAAGGCCAGTTCTTTACTCAAAACAATCCTACCTTGGGCGTCATGCATCCGTATCATGAACGGGGCTGACAAACCTTGTCCTGCCGTAGAAACCGTAAATGATACCGCACCTGTTGTTGGATTTGGACCGTAGCGAACCACCGTAACTTCAGGTTCAGGTTTATAGATTAGAAAGACTTCTGTGGTGTCCTTATTGCCACTAGCATCAGTAGCACGAACAATCACGAGGTTCTCGCCCCTTTCCATCGGAAAATCGAACTGCACTGCGGCGCGCACTGATTCGCCCGGAAAAAGCCCGTTGCACTCTGCGGTTGGAATAAATCGAAAGTTCTGCGCGGTAGCAGAACGAATGCGTACACCATTTACGAACATGACTACGTTGTCTTCATTGCGAATCTCAAGCGACGACGCATCGATAATCTTCACAAGAAACGTGGGGATGCTATCAACGTAGTCACCGCCGAGCACCTTCCTGCTGTTAGCAAGAATCTCAATCACTGGCGGCTCAACATCTTCCCTCGGCTTGTAGGTAATTGATGCATTTCCATACATGGGGTAAAGCATCTTTTCGACGCTAGGCATAGAGGCTCTATACGATGCAGATACGAGCGACCATCGAGAATCATTCCGTCCGCGAATGACTAGTCGATACCTCTGATCCGGCGGAATGTTGGCAATGCTGAACATTGCCGCTTGCTGATCTGCAGTATCAAGCGCACTCCGCAGTGCTGCGATCGCTTCCATGCCAAGTGCACTATGTCGCACGTGAAGATTGCGGACGCTATACTCTACTTCCACACTATCTCCGCGGAGTGAAGATCGCGGTGTTACGTTGATCGTTGTCGAATCGAACAGAAGCATTGGTGCTGGGACATAGGATATCGAGAGCTCACGGAACTGCGGATTTGGATTTACGTCGGATGCACGCAGTGTGGGCGTGAACACAACGGACTTCAATGTTGAAGAGTTTCGTGGCGCTGTCCATGATGCATACATAGTGTCAAGATTAATTGAATTATCATAGCCACTGCGTCCCACAAGGGCAAATACACCATCACCATTTGTATGTGATGCAACCTTCATAGCGCGTGGTCGTTCAATAACGACTGGACGCAGTGTTGCAGCATCGTTTCGTATGAGTAACACCGTATCTAGAACCGCGATTCGACCAGTTGACAACTGCTCGAGTATCTCCATGGGACTCAACGAAGGATCTCGCGAGCCAACAAAGACATATGAGCTACCGACGTCTGCAAACGAGGTTTTGCTACTTCCATATTCGTTCAGCACACGAGCTAGTGAATCTCGGAGATTGAGCTTGATAAATTGTGTGAAAGACTCATTACAAGCTGCAACAGCTACTATCTCATGTGGCAGAATCGAATCTTTCAAAAACGCTATACATTCTGCTGCCCCACCCGAATGCCCCGTCTCCAAGGGAGCTGGATTTGGCGATGTATCATACCGTCTGATAACTCTGGGTAGTCTACTGAAGGGGCGAATCACTGCGACGTTGATACCGTTGCGGAACGAGCTCTGGATGAGTGTATCACCAAACCCTAACCTCAACGATGGAACACGCACGGGGTCGGCGGTCATTGCTCCACTCGATTGTAGATTCAACGGCACTGGGAATGCTGCCAGACTGAGACACTGGGTGGTAGGATTATACTGCACAGCATCTGATTCCTCTGCCATATAGTCTGCAAACACCACATGGTGCTCTATGTCTACACCGCCCTTCTTAAAGCTAAATGGTCGTATTGTTTGCCCGCTGCCGTTGGTACCAGCTCGCAACCAATACAGCCGGTCCGCTGCTAATTGCGCTATCTCCTGGGGAGTAAGCCGAAGGAGAACATCGGCATAGACGCGACTGTAGATCACGTCAGGGCGCACAACAACTGAACGCACGCCTTGCTCAGCATCCAGTTTCGAACCATGAATACTGAATGTAATCGTGTCGATACTACCATCGTTTGAGCTATATGGATACAGTACTCTGAATTTTGGACTATCAATATCGACGACACCGTATTCATCCGGGTCTATCACCAACAATGATCTATTTACTATTGAAAAAGAATACCAAGCTTGCTTGTACAGTGTGTCTTCGGTTGTATTCTTTCTTGGATCTATTTGTACATGTATAAACTGATCACCGGCTTCGCCTGTAGGGAATGTTACATAGAACTGGTATCGTGAGCATACATCTTGTGGGACAGTTACCTCAACAGAGTCAATAAGCTTAGTTACCCCTTTGGCATATCGCCTCACAATTACAGCTGTCGGATGGCGCGTGGCTACTCCGCTGTTGACGATATCAACCGCGACACGGAATGAATCTTGTTGTGCGTAAACACTTGGTGTGCCCTCAGCGCTCTGAACTACAATACCGCTGGCATAAACTCGCAGATCTGGAACCGTATCAATGCGCAGACGTGTAAATGGATCTCCAAGCACACAGTATTGCAATGCTGCATTGCGTCCGATTTGATTCCCCATCGTTGCAAAAGCACGCTTTGTCTCGTATGTCAGGTCGCCGATAGAACGAAGCCCCTTGAACAGCATTGCCTCGTGGTATCTGAAATGCAACAAGTCCACGACGGGCAAATACTGATAACCAGTAGAACCCATAGCCGCAACAACGCCACGGTTAGGCTCTGTTAGGTACGAAGCGTTCTCGCACGCGGAATTCGGGCTCGAATAATTACCAGTCAAACAGGAGAATGTCGCAAGAATGGGATACCGATTACCATTTTGCAGATCCTCTGGGTCCCAATCAGTGATGTCAAAGACATCAGTACCACCATGCCCTATGTAGTTCATCCAGCCCACACCATCATTAACCTTGCGGCGAATCTCTAGACCGGGTGCGGCATAGTCTGTATTGCACACAGTAACGGTATCGATGCAAAGGGGCGGTGCAGTGAAAACAATCTCGGAACCAAACGAATCATCTAGCATTCGCCTGTACATATCACAGAAATTCTCTTCTAACGTACCGCCACCAACATAAAGGAACTTCCTCATGTATGGCTGGTATGGCAGAGTGTCGGTTGTGATAATCTTATCAACGATACTCCTGCATTCATCAGGCGTTGCTGCTGGTAACCGTGTAACGATGAGTTCAGGCACAGCAACATCTTGCTCGTCATCTAAAAGACCAAACCACATATCTGTACTTGGTCGTCCATAGGTTGGAACCTGATTTGCACGTCGTGCCCCAACATTGCCGCCTTTAATTGCCAGGCGTGCATCCCAGCTGGCATTACCAATCAACACACAATGCGTTGGCTTTTTCTGAGACTTGTTGAAGGCATCAGAGAGGAAGGCTCTAATTGCCTGAGGTCCACGCCGCCCTGCGTCGTACTCTTCGAAGACGGCGTCCACATCGTAGAGACGTATGCTCTTGCCACTCATCTGGAAACGGTGCTTTGCCCATCGGGACGCCTCTTGCAGGTAGTCACGATGGGCTATTGCAATGATATCTCCAAACACCGAATCTCGATTGATGCCTTGATTTCTAGCAGCGAACGTTCGAGCACGTTCCAAACCTGACGAGTCGCATACAAACAAATGGTGAATGCCTGTTGGTAACAAGACTGTTGATGCCCCATCAGTGCCTTTCGTGTTCGAAAAATGGGCTGTTAGTCCATTATCGTTGCTGAACGCCCCTTCACCTTTGGCTGAAGCCGCAATCCAAACATGCTGGCTTTCTGTATCTATTGCACGGATACCACGAGCACGCAGATCATCGACTAATTCCTGGTCAGGAGGGCCCCCTGCACTAACTACAACAGTGAGATCATCAGGTGGCACGTTGGCTAAGCGGGATTTAACTTCGGATGCAGACAAGTCACGAAGCATTGCAAGTTCACCTGTCACGACGTCCGCAGTTATGAGTGCGTACGCATTAAGCGAATCAATCATAATCGTTTGCGAGCCAATTGTTACCGAGGCACTGAATGAAAGACCGTCCCATGGTATATCTGGGACTATATCAGACCAGATGCCGCCCCGCACAGTATAACCTGGAACATGACTGACCACCCTACCTATAGATGATTTGGCAGTATCGAGTATGTATACACCGCCATGATGTACATTACTAATTTTCAAAAGTGATGTTACGGTATTCGATACTGTGCAGTGTAAACGACCACTATCTAACACGGGGCTTGCATCACCGTAGATCTCAATGGCATCCACAAGTACTTCGCTATACCAATCGGATTGCCTGCGCAACTCGTCAGTACCTGTTGCTTGTACAATAATTCTCTGCGTACCCGATGGCACTGCGGCAGATTGACTTGACCATGTCTGTCCAACACGCTGATAGCCGTCAATCTCTCGATACAACGGCGCCTGCCTGGCTGGTGACCAAACACCGACTAGATGTTCAGGGGTATACTTGGCATTTGCTGTTGTCGTTGCATAATGTACTGTAAAGTTTGTTGTTCCAGATTCAGCAGGTGTGAATCTCGTCGTGAACGTAGCGTGCTGCTTACTTCTCCCGTATAGGTTCTTCCAGTAGAAGCCTTCGAGAAAGACGGTAGACGACTCAAATATGGAATGATCATCATCGATGCCGCTACCGGGATGATAGTATCCAGTATCCTGCTCGAAGTGCTTGCGAACAAACACAGACTCGGTGGTATCTGCAGCGTTAGACGCAAATGCAAAATTGCTAAACCGCTTTCGCTGTCCGGTTGGTGCATTGGTAGTTAGAAAAAACACAGATACCGAATCTTCAGTGTCGAAGTAGGTAGAATCTCCCTGTGCCCTTCGCCCTTGGAAGAAAACAAGGTCTTTGGGCGTGAAAGTACCCGATGAGTCGGCGTCGTCTATCAAGATTGGCTGTTCAAGCCCTCTCCAAAAGAGCGCAATCTTATCTAAAGGCACACTGCCTCCGCTCTTGAGAATTTCATCTGCAGGTACAACAGCTAGTCCATCACGTGATGTATGTATTCCGACATAGTTGCCGTTTGAGTCGTACCACGCTCTGGGGTCAACAGTACCCTGACCATGCTCTAATTTCTTATAACCAGACCGCGTGCGAGGCCTCCATGTGGGATTGAGGAACACAGCGGTTGTTGGCGGAACAGAGTATTGAGACGTTACGTGTGGTCTATCCCAAGAGACCGAAACTGAGAATGAATCAATAAGCGCACTGCCGCCTTTCTCAACATCTCGCAGTAGATCAACCATGAGAACCCAGACAGGCGTACCTTCATACGTGCCTAACGAACGCAGCGTTACACGGTCGCCGAAGTCACGAGGATTAACTGTGATCTTCATGTCTGCGTTTTCAGGCGCATAGAACTCATATTGCAGCACATCTCTGCGAGTATCGATCGACGGAAGAGGAATAGATGCCGGATGGGCAAGAACGTGTCGACCGGACTTCAATCGGGCATAGACAGAATGCAGACCAATTTCGCGAACCGATACACCTGTAGCCGAACTGTGAATCTGTGCAGAAACATGGGTACACGCAAGCAGGCCAACGCACAATATCAGTTGTCGAAAGATCATACTCCCTTTCCAAACAGAAACGCCGTGATACAGTTAAATGCATCACGGCGTACAACGTACTTACAGATGTTTTGGTTTCTCTTAGCCGTTAGACTTCGGTGATGGGAACGCCTCGCGCATGGCAACAATGATCTTCTCTGCAACCTTGTCAGAGACAACACGCTTAACATTGTCGTCACTAGCCAGCGCTTCAGCAATAGCCAACTCAACCTTCTTCTTGATAATCTCAGACGTCTCACCAACAAGCGCACTCGCCATTGAGTGCATATCCTCTGAAACATCTTTCATTGTCTCAAGCTGGTTCTTACTAGCATCTTCCATCTTCTTCATCAGCTTATCGATGCGCTCCTCTGCACCAGTGTATACCAAGCCAAAGGCAAGAAGTGCCAGGAGTGTACCTTCAAGTGAGATAGCAGCCAAGATCAATGAAGGACGTGTACCGGGGATAAATTTCAGACCACGGATACCGATAATCACGATCAGGATAGCAGCTCCAAAATATGCCAGACCAGTAACGTTGTTCGAATACTTCTCTGTAAAGTGGTGTGACATGTACAATCGCAATCCAGGGAAAATGCGATGCCTTCCGCGCGACCAAAGAATACCACCCGTGGTATCAACTATTTCCTGCACAACGAAGTCCGAGAACGACTCATTAATACGAACGAACAGGACAGTAGAACGGAACGTCGACAAAGAGATATCGTGTACGAACAATTCTTCAAACCGTAAAATTTTGCGTCCATGAGCCACCGCTGCCTCTTCACTGTCTTGTGAAGTACGGTCCCAGACCGTTTTGAACGCAGCGCGCACGTGATTGTGCTCCATGGCATCAAGGTCACTATCTGGCATCGTTAGCAGGTCAACGATCTCATCGCTGAAGCCCGTCTGAAGTCGGATTTTCGTCTTAGCATGATGAATCTCGCGATCAACCTTTTGGGCCATGTATCCGATCGAACTTGGCATGAAGAACGTAGCAAAGATTGCAATCGTGAAACCTAAGGCAAAAGCAAGGACCGTAAAGGCGATAGGGGGCTCGATAAATACGGAGTTCTCACCAAGTCCGCCTTCTTCAGTATTACGGAGTACCCACCAGTGAGCGTCCTTTTCGTATCCATCGCGCTCTTTTCTGCGCTCGACACCAGAGGAGAAGTCAAACACAATGTTTGAATTCTTCATTACTGTTTTCAGGCCGTCTTTGTTTGCCTCGGCGATACGCTGGTCCATTGTCTTGGATGCATCATCAGCGTCCATTACTGCGATAACCTTCGGTACAACCTCTTCGTACAGAGCGCCTTGCTTAAGCTCGTGCGGAGCAAAAAGGCCAGACACAAAGCCCTGTACCCCCCAAGGAAGTATCACCATGTAAAACAGGGCGGCCAACCCTACAGTTAGACCGAGCAGAACAAGTGTGTGTTGTATACCAGCCTTTGGTATATCTGTATGACTATTGGCTGTCATTGTTACTCCTATCCCAGTGAGTTACAAATGCTAAAACTGATTGCTTTTCAATTGGCGCCTAATATACGAAGAACCCCAGTAGCAAAAACGTAGCATCTACTACTTTCATGTATTTCGTGTCCAGGAGTTAGCAGTATTTTTGCGCTATGAGTAACTCAAAAGCCTACACTCCCCGCTTTCATGTACAACCGAACGACGTGATGCCCGCATTGCGTGAGCACATGCTGGTGGATGGTTTTGACCACGTTATTGACCTTGATCGTTCGCATGGTTCATGGTTCGTTGAAGCTCGGACAGGCAAGGAATATCTTGATTTCTTTACCTGCATTGCTTCAATGCCAATTGGGATGAATCATCCTAAAATGACCGACCCGGATTTTATCGCCTATCTGGGACACTCAGCACTGAACAAACCCTCGAATTCTGATATCTACACAAGCGAGATGGCCACGTTCGTTAAGACGTTTTTCTCGCTTGCAGTGCCGTCCCACTTCCGGTACTCATTTTTTATTGATGGTGGTACGTTGGCGGTCGAGAATGCCATAAAAACCGCCATGGACTGGAAGGTACGTCGCAATTTTTCGAAGGGTTACACCACGGAAAGAGGACATCAGATAGTCCATTTTGAGCGCGCATTTCATGGACGCTCTGGATATTGCATGTCTCTTACAAACACAGATCCAACCAAAGTGGCCTTATGGCCGCGGTGGGAATGGCCGAGAATCCCTACCCCTTTTCTTGAGTTCCCAGTTACGGATGAAGTTCTCGAGCGTGTACAAGCACGTGAGCTCGATGCGATCGCAAAGATTGAGCATGCATTTGCCGCACACAAGGACGATATCGCCGCGATCATCATCGAACCGATTCAAGGCGAGGGTGGAGACAACCACTTGAGACCAGAGTTTTTCAAAGAGCTCCGTAGGCTGTGCGACGAGAACGAGGCGCTGCTCATTTTTGATGAAGTTCAAACCGGCGTTGGTATGACTGGCAACTGGTGGGCGCACGAGGGATTGGGTGTCCAACCTGACATCATGTCATTCGGAAAGAAGATGCAGGTGTGTGGGATACTCGTAGGACCTCGTGTTGATGACGTCCCAGACAACGTATTCCATACCTCAAGCAGAATTAACTCAACGTGGGGTGGCTCACTTGTAGATATGGTGCGCTCGACGAAGTACATTGAGATCATTGCCGAAGAACATCTCGTGCAAAATGCGGCTACTGTTGGAGCCTATCTTCGTGATCAATTGACCCTGCTCCATGATCGAATGGGCCGCGAAACAATTCACAACATCCGCGGTATGGGGCTCTTTAACGCTTTCGATCTACCCTCGAAGGAATCGCGTGACGCTTTTGTTAAGAAGGCATACGACAACGGCCTCTTGCTCGTGGGCAGCGGCAGCAAGTCTGTACGCTTCCGTCCACCACTAAATCTTAGCCAAGCAGAGGTAGACCTCGGCATAGAGCTCATAGAGGCGAGTTTAGGGTAAACTAGCTTGGTTCTAGCGAAGCTGATGCCACAGAACTAATATCTTGGCAGACCTCACGTAGAGTCTTGCCTGAGACACGTGCGCCAGCAGCATATTGGTGCCCACCACCACCGTATCGAGCGGCAAGCTCATGTACGTAGGTGGTACCCTTTGAACGGAATGAAATCTTCACTTCAGCGTCTAATTCGACAACGAGTATGCCCATTTCAACGCCCTTCAGCGTTAGTGTTTGCTGCACAAACCCATCAACATCTTCGCGTGAACACTCAAATTCCACCATATCTGCTTTCGAAACAGACATAACGCACAAACGTCCGCCTGCCAACACCTGCATCGTGCTAAGCGTCTTGCCGAGAAGCATTGTACGTCCAATTGAGCCTTGGTTCATTACCTGATCATACGCCTTTACAGGGTCTGCACCCCGGCCAACAAGCTCCCCTGCCATATGGAAAACGTTTGCCGTAGTTCGCGGGAAACGAAATGATCCGGTATCTGTCATGATGCCTGCATATAAGCACTGAGCAGCTTCACCTGATAGTGCTGCGGGCCCAAAGTGTCCAACCAACAACATAGCAATCATAAAACATGTTGAACAAGCATCTGTGTCGATCCAGGCAAGTGAGGCAAAATCCTCCGGTTTTGTGTGATGATCTATGTTTACGACAACCGCGTCGGTTTCAGCCACCGCAGTGCCTAGGTCTCCGAGACGTGCAATTGAATTCAAGTCCAACACGACAATGGTGTCTGCAGTTTCCAGTAGCCCCCTATCTGAAGGATTCCAAACACGTGCCGATTCGGCTCCTGGCATCCACATAAGATTTGCTGAAGGCGAGTTTGGAAGCAGCACACTAGCCTGTACCCCCTGAGAATGAAGCCAATGAACGAGCCCCAATGAAGCACCCAGAGCGTCTCCATCTGGGTTAATATGGGTTGTAACTACCACATGATGTGATTGGAGAAGTTGTTCAAGAATCAACTTTTGGTTGTTAGTAGGCATGGAAAAGATATTTTCGTGTGATGTGGACATGGCGCAAAATAGGACTCTCAGCAGCGGTTACGGTACTGTCCGTGATTGCGTTGGTAGTTGCTATTGATCAGCTGGTGCTGCCATGGATCGTATCAATGAGCAAAACCATTTCCGTTCCAAACGTTGTGGGCCGAACTCTTGATCAGGCGCAAGCAGAATTGCAACAAGCCGGTCTGAACGTTGTTGATGTGCGAGAGCGCTACACGAATGATTATAAGGCAGGTGTAGTAATGTCTCAACTACCGTATTCTGGAGCGGTTGTAAAGGAAGGACGCAGAGCATATCTCACTGTTAGCGAGGGAATTGAACTGATCAAGGTGCCAAGAGTGATTGGATTGTCTCAGCGCGATGCGCAGATTCTGCTCATGCGTAACGGCCTGATTCTCGGTTCTGTGTCCACCAGTGACGATCCAGCTGCGGCACCAGGAACCGTACTCTGGCAGAGCGTGATTCAGGGCGCACAGGTGCAGAAAGAGTCAGTCGTTGATGTGGTTGTTTCCAACGGCGGGGGCAAACCTGTGCCTAATCTCATGGGGCTAACCGTTTCGGAGGCCGAGCGGGTTCTCTTGGTGAATGGTTTTAGTCTGGGCACAATCATCGAAAGAACCTCTCAGGCGTTTGAATCTGGTGTTGTCATGGCTCAGCGTCCGGCAGCCGATAAGCTTGCGCCTGCTGGGACGAGTGTAACACTCATCATTGCAAATTGACGTACACCCAGCCATCTTCCTCACGGGTTTGATAGCATGGCAGTTTACTTGTACCGGCATCCTTTTGGCCTGTGCGCACATCGTATCGCCATCCGTGCATTGGGCAAGTGACAATCCCATGTTCAATGACTCCGTCGTAGATCACAGGCATCCGCTTGTGGGGGCACACATTGGAAACACAATGCACGTTTCCTGAAACGCGAAAAAGTGCAAGATCAAACTCAACGTCGATTTCAATGCGCTTTCCATGGCGTTCATGAACCTCCGCCGACCTGCAGATGCGCAGCCATTCAATTCCGTCAGCATCAACGAATGTTTGATAATCTGTCATTGGGATAGGTTATGCAGCGTGTCCAATTCAAGCCCCTTCTCACCCCTACGGATTGTTGCTGCGTCTGTTCGTGCATCATGCTCAAAAACGACAATCCATTGCTCATCAACAATTTGGGGAAGCAAACGCTTTTTCTCTTCGATCGTGGTTAGTGGGTGGTTGTCATACCCCATAACGTATGGAACGTGGATATGGGCGGCTGTGGGTATTAGGTCTGCTGGATACAACAATGAAGTAGCACCGTCTGTGATGTTAACCGCCTGCATAGCCGCTGTGTGTCCATACAGAGGTATGACGTTAATGCCGGGAAACAACTCACCCGGGCCGTCGAGTAACTCCATACGTCCTTCATTGAAAAGAGGCTCGTACATCTCCTTCATGAATGATGCACGGTCCTTTTCGCTTGGATGCTGTGCCCATGCATAGTGCTCTCGTTGCACATAGTGTTTGGCAGCAGCAAAGCGCGGGCTTCCATCATGCAGAATTGCGCCCCCAGCATGATCGAAGTGCAAGTGGGTAAAGATCACATCGGTTACGTCTTGCGGCCTAACACCAATCGACTGTAAGCTGGCCTCCAGCGTATAACGAGCAAAATCCATCCCGTATATAGTGGCAAGTTTTTCTGGCATGTGCTGCGAGTTGCCTGTATCAACTACAATGCACCGATTATCCGTGCGAATACACAGCACCTTTGCTGCCATTGGAATGCGATTCTTTGCATCTGCCTCTGCATACGCCCTCTCCCAGAGTGGCTTTGGCACAACGCCAAACATTGCACCGCCATCGAGGCCAAAGCGTCCGGTTTCGAGTAAATCAATTTTATATGGTCCGATGTTCATGTGGCAAACTTACCGACAATGAAGCACAGCTAAATGGTTAACAGACCGTATATTTGATGCTCGTTTATTTCTTGAATTACGACGGAGGAGTGCCCATATGGGTGCTATTACGAGAATCCGGCAGATCAGCCCTTATTTCTTGGCTGTGATTGCCACGCTTTTTATCGTTTTCATGGTAGTGCAAGACTCCAGCTGTACGAACATGCGCAACGCACGTTCCGGTGCCAGCTCGATGAATGTAGCCGAAGTGAATGGGGACGTAATCACGGCTGCAGATTTTGAGGCGCGTGTCAAGGAGGTTATAGAGGGGCAACGCAAGCAAAATCCGAATCAGGAAATCGATGACGAGACTCTGCGTCAACAGGTTTTCGACGAAATGGTCAACGAGCTGTTGCGTAAGCAAGAGGCAGACAAACTCGGCATAGTTGTGACGCCTCAGCAAATCATCGACGTACTCCTTGTAAATCCACCAGACCAGTTCCAGTTTGGCAAGGATACAGCCGGTCGTTTTGATCCGAAAATGCAATGGCAGCTTGTAACCAACCCGGAAAGCCAGAAAGAGCTGTTAGAGCGAAATGGTTTAACAGTGGAGAAGTGGCAGGAAATGCTGCTCCAGACCGAGGATTACCTGCGTAGTCAAATGCTGCAGCAGGCTGTAGCATCGGCTGTGGGTACAGCAGTAAGCACACCATCTTATTCCGTCACCAAGCAGCAGTTCATTCGCGACAGCAGCGCAGCGGATATCGAGTTTCTTGCACTATCGTCAAATCGCGTTCGTGACGCTGACGTTCAGGTGACAGACGCAGCTATTGCCGCATACTACGAGAAGAACAAAGCGTATTACAAGCAACGTCCTGGACGTGCCATCAAGTTCATTGCGTTTCCGCCACTTGCGTCAGGTGAAGACAGTGTAAATGCAGAAAAGAAGTCTCAGCGTCTTGCCGAGACATTTGCCAAGTACACCACGCTAGAGCAGCGCGACTCTGCGTTCAGCAACGAACTAGTTGCTCTCAAAGGTACAGAGGTAGATTACACCTCTCCTTCTGAAATGGACCCATCAGTAGTTACGGTGCTAGCTTCGCTCGCTCCACGCGAAGTGTTTGGCCCATTAAATGTTGCCAGTGGCATTGCGTACTATCGTTTAGACGGCAAACGCGACGGTGACAATCCCATTGCCCGAGCATCGCATATTCTGATTCCATTTGGTGTTAACAAGGATTCTGCCAAAGCAGAGGCCAATTCGGTTTTGGCAAAAGCAAAGAAGGGTGACGACTTTGCAGACCTTGCAAGGACATACTCTAAGGATCCAGGTTCTGCCCAACAAGGTGGAGACCTAAATTACTTTGGCAAGGGGCGCATGGTCAAGGAATTTGATAGTGCGGTATTTGCAGCAAATGCAGGTTCTATCATCGGCCCTATCGAGACTCAATTCGGCTATCACGTCATCAAAGTCGCTGAGAAGATGTCAGTTGAATACAAGTACTCAGCAGTAACCATAAAAGCTGGCATTTCTTCGACAACAAAAAGAGCCATTGCTGCAGCTGCAGAAGACTGCATGACTGCGCTTGAAGCTGGAGAATCGTTTGAAAGTGTTGCGACGAAGTACACCAAGAAGTTTAACGCACAGGTACAAGAAACGCCTGTGTTCTCGAGCGAAACGCCTGTGCTGCAATCGCGGGAATTAACTGCATGGGCCTTCGAAAATGAATCAGGTGCTGTAACTCGACGAGAGATTAAATATTACGGCACGGTAGTCGCACAGGTCTCGGACCAACGTGAAGCCGGCATCAAGACACTGGCTGATATGAGGGAACGCATCAAGAGGACTCTTACTGACAGAATGAAACTACAGAAGCTAGAGTCTCAGGCTAAACAATTAGCTGCCTCAGCGGCTTCACAGGGTCTGGCGTCTGCTCGTGGTGGCGACTCAACAATCGCTTACAGCACACAGATTGGACTCAAGGATAATGGCATGCTCACAGGATATGGCAGCGAATACGCTGTAACATCTGCAGCTTTCAAACTACCAGTTAATGCCGTGAGCGGAGCAATCAAGGGCGAAAATGGCTGGTTTGTTATCCGGGTTACGAAAAGACAAGATGCGAATCTCAACGAGTTCGCAGCAAACCTGCCATCGCATCTCCAGTCAGTATCACAGCGCATGAGGAATAACGCCTACGGAACGTGGTTCCAGAAGGTACGCGAGACGGCAGATATTACGGATAAGCGGTTTAGTTCGAGTAACTAACAGTTTTCCGGACAAGATGTACATGTACACGTCCTTATGTTCTCCGTTGAGCATAAGGACGTTTTTTATTGACTAGGAATGTTGTGACGTTAAAACAGGCATACGAGCACTGCAAGTCGATTGCCGTGAATCACTACGAGAACTTTCCAGTTGTATCGTTACTTGTGCCAAAGCATATGCGACGGCATCTCTATGCCATATATGCATTTGCTCGTGTTGCTGACGATATTGCAGACGAGGGAAGTTCAACAGCAGAGTGCCGCCTTGATAACTTAGAAATACTTCGGTACAGCCTTCGTCAAGCAAACGGTACAGATCCTATCATGATGGCTTTGCAAGCAACAATTCGTGATTGTGTGCTCCCCCTTTCCCTCTTCGATCGACTTCTTGATGCGTTTGAGAGTGATGTGATGTTTGTTGCCCCGAGCAATTGGGATGCTGTACTTGCCTATTGTCATAACTCGGCAAACCCTGTTGGTGAACTCTTTCTTCGACTTGACTATCTCAATAAGGATCTTCCAGACGCAGCGATAACTGCTTCTAATAGTATCTGTACAGCTCTGCAGATAACGAATTTGCTGCAGGACATCTCGATCGATCTCGATCGAGGCCGCTCGTATCTGCCTCTGCCTGATAACGAAGTTATACAGCGCACTAGACTACTGTACCAAGAAGGCTGGAGCGTTGTTGGTCATGCGCGATCATGGAGACTCAAACTTGAACTCGTCGCCATCATCATCGGTGGACGCGCCATGTTGAGACTCTGTACAAAACGCACAGACCGCATGGTACGGCCCACACTCACTGCATGGGATGTGGCGGTTTCACTGTTCAGTCGCCAGTGGTAACTTGCGCCATGCCGCACCACGTATTTGCCGAGACAGAGGACGAGCTCAGCTTTTCCACCCAAGGAAGTACATCGTTCCACTATTCATTTGGCTTCCTACCCAAAGAAGAGCGGCATGCAATTAAAACTGTGTACGCATTTGCTCGCCGTATCGATGACATCGTAGATGAGAATCCATCGTTGGATCCAGATGTGATTATGCGTAAGAGGCAGCGTCTGCAGTGGTGGCGTTCACAAATCGAATCCATGTATGATCCGATGGCTGATGCAACGAACACCGTCTCTGCGCTTGGTGTTGTGGTTCGCAGATTTTCTATACCCAAGCAGTACTTTCTCGCAATCATTGATGGCTGCGAACATGATCTGATGCAGCACCGTTACAGCACGTTTACGGACTTGAAAGAGTATTGTTACTCGGTAGCATCTGTTGTTGGTTTGATCAGTATCGAGATTTTTGGATATAAATATGAAGAAACGAAGCAGTATGCGATCAATTTGGGTTATGCCTTACAATTAACCAACATACTTCGTGATGTCAAGACAGACAAAGATCGTGGCTATATATACATCCCAACCGAAGATCTCGAAAGATTCAAACTAACAGAGTCGGATATCGTAAATGAAGTCTACGATGAGAGATTTGTCTCTCTGATGGAGTTTCAGGCAAAACGTGCTCGTGAGTTTTATCACCAGGCGCGCGCCCTGTTGCGTCCGGACGAACGGCTTACCATGGTTGCTGCTGAGATCATGGATGCTATCTATTACAGATTACTCGATAAGATTGAACTGAACGACTTTCACGTCTACAAGCATAAAATCAGGGTTAACACTGTCCATAAAGTGATAACCGCAATTCGAATCTGGCTTGGATCAAAACTGTTTGTCAAGCGCCTGAGATAATCTGTATTTTTGCGACCATGAGTACTACATTCTCCCAAGAAGAGCTGAGCTCAGTCGAAGCTCTCAAAGCAAAATATCCAGAACCTAAGGCTGCCATTATGCCTGTGCTGTGGATGGCGCAGAAGAAATGGGGATGGCTTTCAGAGGATGTTATGAAAGAGGTAGCTCGCGTCATGGAACTACCGTATGCCCATGTGCTTGGTGTAGCCTCGTTCTATACGATGTACTTCAAGAAGCCCATGGGTAAGCACCATGTTCAGGTCTGCACAAACGTTAGTTGCATGCTTCGAGGCGGTGAAGCACTGTATAGGCATGCGAAAGAACGTTTGGGCATAGGTCATAATCAGGCAACTGAAGACGGCAAGTTCTCGCTTGAGGAAGTCGAGTGTATGGGTGCATGTGGTGGGGCCCCAATGATTGCTGTGAATGAGACGTTCTATGAGAACTGTACGCAACAGACGTTTGATGCCGTACTAGATGGCTGTCACTGATAGTGCTTCACATGACGAAACGTGAGATTTATTCGCGGACCTAGTGTCCGCTTTTTTTTTCCTATTCCGTGCAGCCAGTTGGCCTGTGTCGCCCCCTTCATAACGAGGATGCTCTCGGACGTAAGCGGTATACGGACGTTTTGAATCTCACGACGATGTCTATGTTTGAGTACAAAGGTCCTCGTAGCGCCGAAGCTCATCGAAACTATAGTCGGATTATCCCCGAGCTCCGGCTCGTCATCAGCATGAAACCCCATACTATCGCGTTCATTACGATAGAGATTCGCTAGCATGCAGTTGAATGGGGCTTGAGCAACCTCGCTGGCAATATCACGTAATCTGAGCAGTAGGTCTGTCCAAGGTACAGCTGTATAGATCTTCTTAGAGTATTTGTACTCGATTCCCTGCTCACCGTAGAACTCTATGAGCCTTGGTTGTAGGTATGATTTACCGTACAAGGTAATTGACTCGGTGTGCCATGATATGCCCTGATGGAGTTCTTCAAAATAGGTAGAGCCAAAAAGTGGTGAATGAATCCCCTCAAACAATAAAATTTCCGCATCTGGTATTGTCAATAGTATCGACATATTGTATATTGTCCACAGTATTTGAAGGAGTAATTATGCCTACGCGCGTCCAACTAGGGGTACGACATCGTCAGATCCGTGAGTCAATGCTAAAGATGAGCGTGCAGGAATATGCAAAAATCATGGATGTAAAAGTCCCAACTGTGTATTCTTGGGAGTCTGGCCGAACCTCTGTGCCTCAAAATATTCTCGCAACGCTTGAAAAGCGTTATGGGATATCGTCTGGATGGTTGCTAACAGGATATGGTTCTCCTCTGTTACCGTCTCATGAAATCGAAAGTACTCCCCTAGATAGCAAGAGGTCCGTAATGGAACGTCTGCAGGATCATCTGACAACGATGCAGAAGCTCATAGAAGAACTTAAACACCATTCACCTGAAGTAATCGCCCCAGCACGCAGAGAAAAAGGTTCAGCGAAGCGCCGCATACCGATGCTAGCACTTGGGGTTAGCGCAGGTTTGCCTACTGCCTCAGACGATACAATTGAACGTGAAATCGACCTTGCAGACATGCTCCTAGAGCATCCCGAGAGCACATATTTTATCAGAGTTGTCGGTGATTCGATGACAGATGCTGGTATCAGTGATGGAGACACGCTCATCGTAGACTGTGCAATACAGCCTCGAGCAGGGCAAGTCGTAATAGCAAAAGTTTACGGAGAGCTTACTGTAAAGCGCTATCTCGTAGTGGATGGTCGCCCAGTGTTACGTGCTGAAAATCGTAGATACAAGGACATAGCAATCACATCAGATATGGATTTCACGATTGTAGGAGTAGTTCGTAATTGTATTAAGCAGCTATAAAATCTATACATTTTGTATAATTGCATTATGCTTATGGCAATGCAATTATACGGTTTGTACAATGAGAATATCATTGATGTAATCATTGAGGGTGTGCATGCTTGCACCCCCCTGATAAGTATCCCTATACCCGGCAGAGTGTATTGTGGTCTTGATGATATTCATGGGCTTCGACATCTGGTATCGAAGTATAACCTTAGAGCAGCAATTACACATTTCAAGCATGATGCGCTATTGCTTTCATGTAGTGCAGTGCCTGGACGTCTTGACGTCTATGAAAATGCAGATGATGTGCCTTCATCCACATTGCTACATGTTGCAGAACTAGACATAGGTATACGAGATATTGACCGATTAAAATTGTTCGGTCTTGACACTATTGGCAGGCTAAAATCTCTTTCCAGTGCTCATCTGCAAGCTCAATATGGAAGTCGTGGCAGAAGACTCTTTCACTTCCTACATGAGGGCTCCGATCAAGCTCTACCAATGTATGTTCCACCTCCATCAGTTGTTACGATGGAGCATTTTGATGATGCTGTAGATGAGCCAGCACAATTCATAGAAGCCCTAGAACAATGTCTTCATCGTGCAATTATAGAACTTGCTCAACGGCATGCATGGAGAGTAGATGTTGCACTAGTAGACAGAGCAGGCAACACTATACATTCTAGACATCGCATACTACGTAGTGGTAGCAACCGAAAAGACCAACTAGTAGTACACATGCATGCGCTTATACGCAAGCTCACGACCAAAGCTGTTGTTTGCTGGGGTGTAAGGCTTCGTCTTGCATCACTGCGGGTACCAGATTCAGAACAGATGTCAATGTTCTCGACAGACACAACATTTGAAGATATAATCACGTATATGCTACCTCGCTATTCTCACATTATCAAGCGAGTAACAATTCTGAATCCTTGGTCGGTCATTCCTGAAGAATATGCTAAAATCTCACCATGGAGTAACACGAGCACATATGGCGATGTAGATTCAGGAGCCCCTTTTCGATGAAGCTGATCTTAGAATCTATCGATGTTGCTCAGCATCAATCCACCCCTAGCATCATTTGTTGGCGTGGTGGAACATACTCTGTTGAGAGTGTTATCGATGTGTGGTCTACCAGAGGTCGCTGGTGGTCAGAAGATGAAACTCGAAACTACATAGTACTGATGACGAGTTCTGGCGTAATGGAGATATATAAGAGCAATCTTCAAGGCTGGGTACTCTCTCGCATGTATGATTAAGCACAACGGATCACGATCTGAAGGTATACAATCACTTCAAACTGATCAGATTAGCCATAAGCTTGATCGCCCCTACAACCCCAGCAGGCAGCTGACGAAACAGAGCGAGTGAAGTATAGACATAATGGCCCTTACCATACGGTGTATACAACAAGCTACCTTTTTGCAGACCATCACCTTCATCATGAGTCTCTAAAAGCTCAACATACTTCTTGTCATAAGGTCCGGGATTATACACTGATCTCTCTTGCACCCACCCATCAAAATCTTGCTGAGTAATCGAATTAGGACTATTGAAGACTCTATGATCTTTACGAAGAATTGTCACTGGTGCATCCTCTTCGGTAACCCTATTACGAGATATTGAAAGTGGATAGGGGGCAAAATCAGTCGTCGCGAGCTCCTGTAAGGTGTTGTATTGCAGTATTAGCGTACCACCCAGTTCTGCGTACCGGAGCAGTGAAGGCATTAGGTATTTAACATTTCGACGAACATTCAAGGCACGTATGCCAACAACTACAGCATCATAGGCTAATAAATCCTGCGTACGAAGTAAGAGATCGTCATCACCTTCATCAACCTGTACATCAATACCTTTGAGCACATCAAGCGTATGTTCACCAGCGCCCATTACAAAAGCTACCTTCTTTGACGATACCATGACTTGCTCAGCAATAACACGGATACGGACAGGCTCTAAATATTGCAACGTTGGTATGTGATCATAGCTTATCACAACAACTCGACTGTTGTAGGCACGAGATCCTATTTCAAAGCCGATAGTAACATCAGATGTAGCGTTAACAGGCACATCGACAACAAGAAGTGTATCTGTTTGTGGCTTGATAGCGATAGAGTTCACGCGATACAACTCACGACTGGCGCTATGTACTACCAAGGATCCCGCCATTACCTCTGCAAACGCGCGAATCTTCACAGCACAACGTGCAATGCCCTGTTTGCTAAAGACAACTGTATTGATAGGCTCTATGCTAACAGGTGGAACAATACGTAACTCTTCAATTACATCTCCCTTGAGTGGATCGAGCCGCTTGTGACTTAACGGCAGCATAACGACGAATGTCTCAAAACCGATCGTCATGATTACGGGTATCTCTATCGAGGGTGCAGATACGGATGAACCTAGCAGATACTCAGACGAAACTCTGAACAATGCACGATCGGCAGGAAATGTAAGCCAATAGGGCTGCGTTATTGGGGCTGATAATGGGACAGAGACACGTGATTCAACAACATGAAGTGAATCTGCAGTCGAGACAAACCCATCGATCATTGCTCCACCCGGCATAGTGATGGGCATCACAGTTACCGTGCGATTTGCTCTTGTGATGAATCGCAATGTTGCTCGTGATGTATCACCTGCACTCAATGCAGAAGCAGGAACTGAGATATCTGCAGTGAGGCCAATACACGAGAAGATCACCCGATCGATTTCCCTACCCTTTTGTTGATTCCAGAAAGGATCATTTATCTGATGAATCTTAGCACGGATATCTAGTAGCTTATCAAGTGACTTTTGCGGTGCTCTCATATCAAAGGTCTGAATTACAGAGTCGATAGCAGAGCCTATATCAGCAGCACCGATTCTCGTCCACGTTGTATCAATTCCATCAAACAATGACTGTGTAGGAGAGTCTCCTATCAATGTCTCGAAGAACTCTGGCTGCACCCCGGGTGTACTTGGAGTGCCGGCTCCTTGACTTCTGTGAATACTTCTGCTGATTCCAGCTAATTCACCGTACCCCATGCCTATCAATGGATCGTATTGTCCAATGTCGAGCTTAAACGTGCCTGGTTTAATAGTACTGCGATTGCCGAAGCGGAAAGCATTAAACAGGGTTCGCTTGGGTCTCCAGAGTTCTTCGCCTGTGATGGATGGATTTGCTTTCAGTATCGAGTCTATCCGCGCTTTGCTTTCTTCCGATAGACTAGACGTGCCATAGCAGTATCTGACGGCTTCCTCAGCAATAATGGCAGATGCGCTATGCTGACCATGACCAGCCATGGAATCTTTTGGGAATCGGCAAATGACTACATCCGGACGAAACTCACGTATCACACGAATGACATCTGCAATCAGTATTACGCTATCCCATTGCTTTAGAGTTTCACGCGAATTCTTTGCAAACCCAAAGTCGAGTGCTCGTGTAAAGTACTGCTCTGCACCATCTAAACGTCGCGCTGCAAGGAGCTCATGCGTTCGAATCAGACCAAGTGCAGCCCCCTGCTCAGCTCCAATAATATTTTGTCCTCCATCACCACGAGTAAGGGACAAGTAACCAGTACGGATGTTACGTCCGGTGGCAATCCACGATAGTAACCGTGTATTTTCGTCGTCCGGATGGGCACCAATGTATAAAACAGAGGTAAGTGAATTGAGTTTTTGTAGATCCCCATACGTTCGGGCAGATGGTAGCGGCCGTATTTGCTGTGCATGTACTGCAAATGCCCCTGCTAGCAGCAGGAGCACAAACTTCAACGTGGTCATGATCACTTTCTGATATTACTTGATCGACTGCAGAAGATCTGTAGCAGACTTTGTATACTCGGCTTCACCCGATGTTCCTTTGGCAAGCTCAATTGTATTTCGGGCTGCATCCCGAGCTATGTCCGCTTGATTCAGCTTTGCAGCTATTCGTGCACGAAGCATTTGTATCCAGTATGCCTTGGGATTCTTCTCTGCTGCTTTCGTTGCATACTCCAGTGCCTTATCCAGCTGCTGATTTGTCTCAAACAAGTAGGATGCTGCAGGCTGGTATGGAATTGTAGGACTATTGATGGCCTTATCAATAGATGTAAGTAATCGTTCCTGATTCGGAAACGTCACTGGTATAGAGATCATCGTGTTCTCCCATGCCAGATCTATGCTACAAGAGGAAAAGGTGATATTCCCTATTGAGATTGTAAATGTCTCAACAGCGTTTGGTAATGATAGTGATGCGACCCTAGTTCGGACAACATCATCCTTTGTATCGTAACCGTTTGCCCCCCAGTTGCCTGTGTTTCTGTTGAGAATGATCTCCCATTCTTGAGCATTCGGAATCGAATACAGTGAATAGGCTCCGGCCCTGACTAACACACCACCAATCATTGCATCTTCACCAAGAGTTACTTTCGTAGCTGCATTAGCTCCTGTTCTCCAGACTGTTCCAAATGGCACAACGTCACCAAAGATTTTCCTACCCCTAGCGGACGGTCGACTGTAGGCAATCTCAATCTTTGATGTAGAAACATCCTGACTAACTACAGCTGTTGGACTTAGTACGGGTAGTTTAAAGTCCTGGGCAGAAGACTGCGAGAGTACTACGGTGATTGTAAGAATGAATGCTGATAGCTTCATGGCTAAACCAATGATTGTGGTGTATAGTGTGAACACCTGCTAAACTACGAGAAGTTTAGCAGTAGATATTCTACGTTTTGTATATTATTTCTACATGGAATATGGATCTTTACATACACGTTCGCACTTTTCATTTTTAGACGGTGCTTCAGCACCTGAGGTCCTAGCTCAGCATGCAGCTGATTTAGGGCATAGTTGTATCGTACTCACCGATGTTCTGGGTGTGTATGGTGCTGTGAGATTACAACGTGCATGCAGTAATCTAGGAATCAAACCAATTGTTGGCGCTGATCTAACGATTCATGATATCACAGTAAGTATCATAGCCATCAATAAACATGGATATCATCAGCTTTGCTCTGTGATATCGAAGATTCATCAGAAGCTCATAAGAGTGCATCAGATCAACCCTCGTTTGCTAACAGACTGCATGTTTATTGTACATGGCACACATTCATCAGCAGCGCAGATTCATCAGCTGTACACACTACTTGGTAATAGCAACACGTACTTTGGCATAGAACACGATGCTAGACCATGGGCCAATCAGCGAATACATAGGGCTATTCGTATAGCATATGAGTATAACCTACCAGTAGTGGCGGCGCAGGATGTATGTTACGCATCTCGGGAGGAATATGCTACACACGACCTTATGGTATGCATACGCGAAGGCATCACAGTATTCGACCCCCATCCTCTACGACCAGTCCATGATAGACAATGCCTACGTTCGTATGATGAGTTACATAGACTGATTCCATATGAAGATGCATTCCATAATCTTCATCATATTCTTACGCAGTGCTCATACGATATCATTTCAGATACTATTACGCCACCATCAGCACAGATACCCGACGGAACGACGTCTTCAGAAATGCTTCGTAAGCTTGCTATACATGGGTTTCATAATCGTTACGAGACCGTAGAGTCTACAATACGAACAAAGGCTCAAGAGTTGCTTCGGCATGAACTATCAGTTATTGATGAATTGCAACTGTCAGACTTTTTTCTTGTCGTTCATGAGGTTGTCTCTGAGTCTGTGCGCAGAGGGATACGCTGTAGTGGACGTGGTTCGGCAGCAAATTCTATCGTTGCATACGTACTCAATATTACCGCCGTATGTCCAGTAAGACATAATCTGCTATTCGAACGATTTCTACATAAGGGGCGTAAAGGCACACCAGATATCGACGTTGACTTTGATAGTGAACGACGTGCTGAGATCATTTCCTGGATGGAAGAACGCTTTGGACTAGATCAAACAGCAATGACGGCAACAGTGATACTCTATCGAATGCGCATGGCCATTCGTGATGCTGCTAAAGCTATTGGTTGGCCAATGGATATAGTTAACTCTCTATCAAAACAAGTACCATCATGGACAAATCATGACATCGAGAATTACAGAGATCAACTGGCATCAGTTGTAGGATATGTTCCAATGCTGGATGTGTTACTTCGTGCAGTTACACTTCTGCTTGGGCATCCAAGGCATCTTGGACAACACTCCGGCGGCATGGTACTTTCTAGCAAACCGTTAGAGTGTATGACCCCCATTCAAAGGTCAGCCAATGGTGTTGCAGTAGTACAGTTTGACAAAGATGATATCGAGGCTATGGGGCTGATAAAATTCGATGTATTAGGCTTGAGAATGCTCGCTTGCATTAGTGAGACTATTGAGCTCATTACCATGAGTAGTGGAGAGCAATTCGATATCGACAACATTCCACTAGACGATTCAACAACCTTTGATATGATACGAAAGGGTCATACGCTTGGTGTATTTCAGATAGAATCACAGGGGCAGATGCATCTTCTGGCAAAACACCAACCCGAGTGTTTCGATGATCTTGTTATTGAAGTAGCATTATTCAGACCAGGTCCACTTCAGGGTGGTATGGTACATCCATACATCGCACGACGATCTGGCAAAGAGGCTATTGAATATGCCCATCCTGATCTTGAGCCAATTCTGCGAGATACACTAGGAATTGTTCTTTTTCAGGAGCAGGTGCTAGAAATTGCTCATCGATTCGCTGGTATGAGCCTTGATGAGGCTGATGACTTTCGTTCTCTTGTATCAAAGAATCGCGACAGAGCATTGATGACTGCAATGAAGGATAGATTCATACAAGGGGCTCTATCACGTGGGATTAGCAAGAGCATAGCGCAGAATGTGTATGATACAGTATCACACTTTGTTGGCTATGGTTTCTGCCGATCACATGCAGCAGCATTTGCGATGATTGTCTATCAGAGTGCTTGGCTTAAGGCACATTATCCTGCAGCATATTTGGCTGCATTTATGCAGCACCGTCCAGGCATGTATAATCTTATGACTCTCGAAGAAGAGGCACGTCGGTTTGGCTCAGCTGTTTTAATGCCTGACATCCATCGATCGCACATTCGCTATACCATCGAGGCAACATCAGCTTCTTCATGGGCAATTCGCAAGCCCCTTACATCAATTCGTGGTGTAAGTGATGATATAGCCAGAACCATCATTCTCGAGAGGGCACAATCCCAATTCAGAAATGTAGAGGATGTAACACTACGCCTACGCTCGATATCACGTGATGTATTAGAAATGATTGCACTTTCAGGTGCTTTGTCGTGTCTTGAACCAGATGCCAGACGTGCGATGTGGATTATCGGTGTTGTACGACAACGTATGGACACTGAGCATCACAACAGCCTCTTCACTCCCACATATATACATGATGCTGAGATACCATCATTACCGTCATTCTTGGCACAGGAGCGTCTTGCATATGACTACATCACACACGGTGCGGCACGTATTCATCCAATGACGCTTTTTCGTAGAATGATGAATAGCTTAGAGATTCGCTCAATCGAGACTATCAATAGATTCAGTACAGATGGCGCTATTACAGTATGTACGGCAGGGATAGTTATGCTTCGTCAAGCACCCCCTACTGCTCATGGCGTATTATTCGTTACCATAGAAGATGAAACAGGGTTTCTGCAGTGTGTTGTTCCACCACGTGTAAGGGAGCGATACACATCTGAGCTCCACTCGTCTGCCCTGATGCTCAAGGGTAAGGTTACTGGCACAGGATCATGGAGAAGTCTTGTAGTAACTGAGGTTTTCATACTAACTAATGTGATCGGGGGATACCATGGCCATCTTTCCTATGCTGGTGGCAGAGATACCCTTGAAGTAGGCAACGTAGTTAGCTTTGCACAATGAAGCGCATGGCAATGCTCATAGAGTATGATGGCACACGGTATGCCGGTTGGCAACGACAATCAAATGGGATTGCTGTGCAGCAGTGCGTAGAGAAAGCACTTGCGCAGGTATTTGGGCATACATTCACGATACATGGCGCTGGACGGACAGATGCTGGTGTACATGCTTCTGGTCAGGTTGCTCATACCGACATATATCCAGAGGCACATGCTATACCACTGGCTAAAGTGCCTATTGCAATCAATCGTGCCCTGCCCAACGACATACGTATTGTTGGTGCAAGCTATGTTCCAGATAATTTCCATGCACGATTTGATGCAGTGTGGAGAGAATACGTCTACACGATCACTACGTCACGCAGTGTTTTCTCACGACACTACGCATGGGATCCCATACTTCCATTCAGAATGGATCTCCTCGAGCAAGCATTGCAGATGATGATCGGCATACATGATTTTACTGCCATTTCGAAGAATAATCCTGGTACTACATCATATGTCTGTAATGTTAGCATATGTGAACTACGACAGCATCAATCAGAGTTAACAGTACGAATTCGTGCTAACCGCTTTGTGTACGGTATGTGCAGAGCTATGGTTGGTGCTGCGATGTCAGTTGCACGAGGTAGAAGCTCGTTAGACGAATTGGCAAACCTGCTTCAAACGAATACTCGCGAGCAAGCACCAATAATTGTTCCTGCACACGGTTTGAACTTATGCAACGTTGGCTACAGTCACGAGATCGATTTTTCCTTACATGAAGCTTGAACCGCAATGATTATACAATCATATACCCGGCACGTTATTACCGCTAGCATTCTGCTCATCGCTGCTTGCGGAACCATAAACCTATTCCCTATTTCTGAGGACAGAAGACTAGGAGCAGAGTTTCATAGCGAGATTGTGAAGGATGCAAAGAATTACAAGCCGCTCCATAATCGTGCAGCCACCGAATATGTCCAAAACATCGTAAATCGAAAATAACAGGCGTTCCCGGCATTGAATACAAGAGTGTTTTCGCACAGTGTAATGTTGATAGATGACGATGAAACGATCAATGCGTTTTGTACTCCTGGTGGCTACATCTACGTCTATACAGCACTGCTGAAGGCTGTACTAAACGAAGCTGTACTAGCCTCGGTATTGGCTCATGAGATTGCTCATGCAGAGCGCAGACATGCTATGAAAAGGATGACGACGCACCTTGGTGTGCAGACTGTGATGTCAATTGCCCTGCATAACAATCAGGGTGGACTAACTGAGCTAGCTGCGAATGCCTTCACAGGTGCAGGCTTACTCATGAATAGCAGATCAGATGAAAATGAGGCTGACGAGTATTCATTTCGTTACATTCGCGAAACAGACTGGTATCCCGGTGATCTTCTGTACTTTTTTGAAGTTGTAAAGGGACGAAAAGGTACAGCTGTAGACAGATTCCTCTCAACTCACCCGCTTCCTGAGGATCGCATCGAAAACACACAGAAGCGTCTCGCATCTGCAAACATCGCTCCTCCAACAGAGTCACAGTTGCGCACACGCGAGTACGAGGTGTTTAAGCGTTCATTGAATGGGGCTAAATCGGGAGGATAGTCTTAGTGATTACTTCAACGTAACCATTGTGGAACTTCGCCAAGTGCAGCAATACATGCACTCCAGAGTCCTCGAAATGCGATTTCAGCATCATCTCCATACACAGCAAATGCATCGTCAGAAACTCGCTCAACACGAGGCAAGCTGATTGCTCGTTCAAGCTGGTCGTTCTGCTTTGTCGTAACCTCAAACGTTGCTGCTCCAACATCACGTAAATGCCATGATTGCGTGTTACGAACTGCAGCACTAGCTGCGGAACGAAGCATTGAGGCCGTTACCGCTGGTGTTTTACAAATGGCCGCAGTTGGACCCAGCGTAGTCTTTGTAGATACAACAGTAAGACTAGGAGACCATGCACGTATCTCTGTAACGAGGTCCGAACTTCCTGAAACAAGCGCAAGAGGTATGTTCTTGGCTGACAACACAGCCGCGTTGGCCTCGACTTCACCAATAGATTTACCGTTCAATCGTAAGTCAGCGATTAATGAGCCAACAAAGGTATGAGACAGTAGTCCGCCGACTGTGCCTGCCTTAGAATGGTATCCAACACAGAACGCTACGTCAGCCCCATACTGTATACCCTCGAGCTGGCACAGAGGTTTGTTTACAATAGTTCCCGGGCCCACAATGAGCTCCACACTGGGGCGCAGCTGCTGCAGATCAATGTTTCGCATCGTTGCGTGGCCATCCCCAATAATGATCTCTGCATCTGGATGAACATCAAGAATGCCATCTACAACAGCGTTAACATCACCTACCAACAACTGCTGCGCCTGCTGATATCCCCTTCCATCAGGCAACAGCTGGTCCGGATGTACAACACCGGTAATACCTTCCATGTCTACAGCTATAAAAACACGCATTAGAGCTCATCTCCACATTCAAAGGCCAATACTTTTTGTCCAATCACGGAATGAAGCATTACATGATATGGACGCTTTTGCATTGTAAAGTTACCATTCATAGTTACCGCTACATGGTTCTCGGTCCATCCATGCCATGACTCTGTGTCAACATCAAGTGCTTCAGGGATAAACACTTTTCGAGAACCTAGCTGTGATGTATGAAATGCATTTGTTCGCTCAGTACTCATCACTCTGAGTAGGTTTGTTCGTTCACGGCGCACCGCCATTGGGACCTTTGACTCCACATAAGCTGCTGGTGTGTTTTCCCGCTCCGAGTAGGTAAAGACATGTAGGTATGTCCATGGTATGCTCTGTAGGTACTCCACAGTCTGTTCGAAGCATTCCTGCGTCTCACCCGGATAGCCAGCAATAACATCAATGCCAATTCCAGCGTCCGGAAACAGGCTATGAAACGCTTGCACTCGGTCGGTGTACATAGACGTGTTATATCTGCGCTTCATCGATCGTAGAATTCTGTCTGAGCCGCTCTGCAGCGGCATATGTAGATGCGGAACAAACAACTTCGATTCTTTCCACACAGCAAGGACCTCATTTGTGAGCGTGTTCGGCTCAATAGACCCGATACGCATGCGGTATGGTAGGTCCATACTAGTTGCCAGCTTGAGAATATCGACGAATCGTTCTCCTTGTGCAGATCGGTACTCGCCAAGGTTTATGCCAGTAAGCACGCACTCATGGTACCGCTCAGAGGCGATGGCAGAAAGTTCTATGCGTATATCAGCGATCGACATGGCACGCGCCGGCCCCCTTGCAAGCGGGATTGTGCAGAATGTACAAGAATAGTCACAGCCATCTTGGACCTTAAGAAACGCCCTTGTGCGAGAATTGCCACTTCCAGATCTGGCAGTTACAAAAGATGCCTCATGTACGTCTCGTACACGAATCGTTACGGTATCTTTCGATAGGTATTCATCTACGCAATCAGCTATAGACATCTTATCAGCTGTTCCTACAACAGCGGTAACTCCTTCGATGCTTGCAATTTCTTCTGGCTGCAATTGCGCGTAACAGCCAGTTACGATCACAGATGCCTCTGGTGCACTGCGAAGCCCCCTACGAACAACCTTTCTACATTCAACGTCTGCCTGCTCGGTAACCGTGCAAGTATTAATCAACAGCAAGTCGGCTTCGGAACCATACTCAACAACCGAATGCCCTTTAGCTATAAACTGACGTTGAATTGCTGCTGTTTCTGTAGAGTTTAACTTGCAGCCTAGAGTATGAAATGCAACACGCATGGTGCAAATATGAAGCATGGGATCGAAAAAGCTAGTGGAAGCGTTACGTTTATTGTTTCACATGAAATGACCGCCCATCTGGATGGTCGTGAAGTCCATCCAGTATACAGCACATTCTGGGCATGCTATCACGCAGAAGTTGCGGCCAGAAGAGCGATAGAACCATATTTTGGGATCGATGAGAATGCCGTTGGCAGTGCATTGACTATGCAACACCTCTCTATGGCAGCTGTTGGCACTATCATCTGCGTTACAGCCCAAGTGGTCTCTATCAAGGGGAATCGCATTCTATGCGATATTGAAATACGAACAGTGGAATCTAATGCTGTACTTGCGAGAGGCACGCAAGAACAAGTTGTCATGCCCACTTCGAAACTTGAACAGCTCGTCTTGAAGGCTCGTAGCAGTTAACATGCGTGTCATTTCTACTTCAAGATATGGCCTGTTTGTGCACACCAGAACAAGAGATCAACCTCATCCATGTCAATGCCTATAGCTTGACAGTACTGATCAAATGCCTCTTCTACTTCATGATATCTGCGTGAAGTTGATATAGAAGGAACCTGTTCATACACACCGCATCTTACGAGGTTGGTCAATAAATGTCTATCAATGATAGCTAGGTGCCTACGGCCGATGTTTCGCAGAAAATGGCTTGCCTCCTTTACTCCAATACCATCAACACACTGTGCTAAGGAATCTCTAATGAGCCTCTGGTGAATGGAGCTATCGGTGATCTTCTCTTTAATCTTCAACCAGTTGTCACGTGCTTTATGAATTCGACGATGCTTCGTGTTATGGAACCGTATGTAACACGATGGATCACGAAGGATATGCAGTATGTCCTGCCCATTGCGATAGAAATCAATCGCCTCAAGTTGTTCTTGAACACGGGATGCATGAACTGCGCTTGATTGAGGTGTGCACAGGCAAAAACACAGTTCGTAGAACCATCTATCCTCTTCGACTCGCATGAATTCTCGTAGTCGTGCCTCTATTTCCTTCCTACGCTGCTGATACAAGAATGCAAGCTCAGCAGGTAATGCACCATGACTCACACAAGACCTTTGCGTTTACGTACGAACCACTCAATTGCAAAGGACGTTAGCGCGATGGCAACAAACCATGGCAGATGATACAATGCATGCTCACGATCTGATGTTCTAACCACGGACTGCAGACGAGCATCTTTGCGAATACGATCTATCAGATCGGCAACATGTACGGGTGTAACAAACATGCCACCTGTGCGCTGCGCTAGTATGTTCAGCAAACTGCTGTTCATCGTTACTGCCGTTTCCTCGATACCAGTATTCTCAATCGTAAATCGACCATTATCAGTACCCAGAGACAGGCCACGCTTGCTTGCGGCTCCTCGGTAGGAATAATCGCCTGGTGGCAGCGCGGAAAGTGTTGCCATATAGTTGCCATTGCCAATGCTAGCTAACTGCACTTTTTTCGAACCCTGTGGCCCGGTAATGTCCACAGTAACATCAGCATCATCTACTACTGTAAACGTTTGATCTTGCACCGAGGCGGTAAATCCGACCTGCTCACCCGAGGCATAGAGCTCGTGAGTACTGCGTATCTGCACTCGCCGTTCATCGTCGGTTACAGCGAGCCATGCAATAGAGTTGCCAACAAACGATTGTAGAACATCAACTACGGCGTTGCCACGCACCGCTGCTTGGCCCTGCCCCATAAGTTTCCAGCGGTAGATGCCATAGCCAATAATAGCCAGCGATCGGACATTGCCTCGTTCCCGTTTGATGATAAGGGGCTCATCAAGAGCCGCAGACCCAACCTTAAGCATGGACAATGTAACCGCATCTGCACTTGGTTCAACAAACATCTCAGTTCTATAGATAGGCGGCAACTGGTTCCATTGATCAACGTCGGAATCATCTCCCCGCACCTTCATTACCGGATCTGCCACGGATCGCAGAGAAACATCAGGACTAACAAGAACCTCCTGTGGCCTGTTGCTTTTTACAGTAAATGGAATAGCATCCTTGAACTTTGCCAACTTGGCATAGTCCACCTGATACGATGGAACGAAGAGTACCGAGGTACGTTTTGCCAATTCTGCTAGTTTATCAACTGACTCACCAGATGACGCAGCGCTTGGATAGCCAATCAAGACGATCGCTTGAACATCCTGCAATGCGGCAGCGTCGAGAGCCCCCTCGTAGAAACTCGCAGCATCCTTTTGAATTCTGGTTACTACATCCCTCGTAGGATCTACTTCGATTGCTGCTTTCACAAACGACACATCTGGACTAGGAGCGCCTGCTACAAGCAGTATTTTTCTCTTGTTCTTCTGCACACGAACAAACGTCTGAGCACTGTTGTTGCGTGCTGTATATTCTTTCTGATTCGTAACAAGGTCTATCGATACCTTGTGGATGCCATCGCTCGTTGGCGTCCACGTAAACTGAACTCGCTTGCTACCAGGTGCCGTGCTTAATAACAATTGCTGCCTAGAGATCACCATTCCATTGTCTCGAAGAACTACGTCGGCAATGCCGTTGGTCATTCCTAGATACGACACATCGGCACCTACCGATACGGGCTGACCTATGATGGCTAATCCACCGGCATACACTGCAGCAACTTTTGCATCAGATGGTGCAATGCTGTCTCCGATGCCTATTGCATAAACACCCTGACCGCTTTTCTCTGCAACATATAGTGGCTGGTCTCCGTAGTTGTGATTACCATCAGTAATCAGCAGCACGGCACCATACGGTGCCTCTGTGGTCATGTTAGCAAGTGTCCGTATTGCCTTCCCAACGTTGGAACGATACCCAGTGAATTGGAGCGAATCAGGATTGGGTGCCCTATAGGCTCGTAGTGATTCGTCAAAGACGAAGACGTCTGCAGACGAACCAAGCCACTTCACTACTTCATCTACAACACGTCGAGCAGATTCCGGTCTCCGCACCGAGCGATCAACCATATTCATCGAACGCGAAACATCTATTGCAATGGCGATACGGGGCTCTGTAGCATCCGACTGGCGTATTCGCAGAAGAGGTTCGAACAACGTAAACAGGAGCATCGACAAACCGATCCATCGGAGCAATGCCAATAGCAGACGATCACGCCGAATAAGCGGCGGAACAGTTGTTTGATAGCTGTACCATGCTGCACATGCTGCAATAAGCATGCACAAGAGGCTTAACCACCACGTACCAGCACCAAATGCAATTCGGAAAGATTCCACGAACAACCTTTAGCGAAGCTCAGCAGGGACAAAAAGTAAAATACTCTGCGCTACCAATAGACTTGTAACGAAAAAGAACGCTACTTCTTCCCAAGGAAGTACACGTGCGATATAGATACCAGTGATCTGCCTAGAATCAAAAAACCATATTCCTCTTCGCACTGCCCATACATCAGCGATAGACAACACCCCGCCAATGAGTATCGTGGACAGAACAATCACATCAATTCTGGGCATCAGGATCTCAGCTGCAAACAACCACTGTGCTATGACGACCGGAAGAAACCAATAGAATAGATGCCAAGCATAACTCATGTTAACATGGCTTTCCCGCCACTTAGTCGAGCCGACTCCAATTATTCCCCAAGCAGAAAACAACACAGCAAGTCTCAGCATCACATCAGGCGTAAAGACAATCTCCCGCGGGTTAGAAATTGGCTCCGTAGCACAGAAAGCAAGGGTCAAAAACGATACCTGCAGCGTCTGCAAAACAAAAAATGCAATCTCCTCGATCGGCAATCTGTCTATTCTGAACAATAGACGCTCATCGGGAAACTCCCAGAGCAACCTACGAACAGCCCAGTTATCCCAGGGGAATGTAAAAACAACAACAATGAGACATAGAAACAAGATTGGTAATGCTACGTCAGCACGCGAACCTTGCAATATCCAAGCACCATAACATGCCGCTAACAGCGGCATAGTAATTCTGTAATGGAAGCCACGATATGTCATTATCAAAGCGCAGACGATAATGATAGACGATGCAAAACTGCAGAGGCGCCAAGTACATTAAATCCATAACTAAAGTGTAGTGCTGACGCCTTAATCCCTATGCCACCACTAAAACCGCTTAGTTGCGTAGACACGCTAACTGCCGACGTATTTCGTGTGGCGTTGTCGTATGCAAAACGTGCTTGGACATACTTCCCGATATGGAATTCTCCTCCGATGCTAAAATTCGACAGTCGTGCCAGGACGTCCTCGGCATCATCTGTTAGATGATTCAGCGAGAGATTGATCATCAAAGGTAAACCACGCAACCTGTGGTTAAGTCCAATTCGCATGTCAAGCGGCAACCTATCAGCGGTTCCATCAAAGGTTGAAAGCTGCGTACCAAGATTTGTAATGCTGATGCCAACATTTGTGCGCTTTGCAGGGAATCGGAACAAAAGGCCAGCATCAAGTGCGAGAGCAGTGGAGCGCATGTCGGCAAGTGTGGAGTGCATAACCTTAGCTGTTACACCATAGGCAATTAGTGTGTCGAGCTCTTTGGCGAAAGACAAGCCTATGGCAACATCCGACGCACCAAAACTGCCAACGATAGTTCCATCGCTGGTTGAGCGCTTGAAGTCGCCAGCATTCATATAACCAACGGTAACTGCCCCCATGCCGTCTGAAACATCAGTGGCATATGTAACCAAGCCAGCATTGATGTCCAGCACGTGCTTGATAAAAGTACCATGCACCTCTGACGTGTCTCCAACAGCAATGGTTGCTGGATTGATAACAACGTTCGATGCATCACCAACCAATGCAACCGTTGATCCCCCCAGCGCAGCACTTCTGGCCCCGATGAGATGTCGCATGGATCCAAATATTGACGCTTGCTGAGCAAATGACGTCTGATGAATGCCAAGGCAGAGAGCAGACAGAAAGAGTATCCTCAGAAGGATATTCATGCAAGACTTCCTCGTACAATTTCAAGAAATTTGCGCGGTGGACGTATCGGCTTAAAGGTATCGGCTGTCACAAAAGCATGACGGGTCCATCCCGTTACCAGTGTATCAGTCTGGCATTCAATGGAATACGAGATCGTGAGCCGCAGACTAACATCTGCTGGGATCGTGGCACGCAGACAAAGCAGATCATCATATCGGGCCGGCTTTTGATACTTGGCATATGATTCAAGCACTGGTAGCATTACTCCTGATGCTTCCAGCTCAGCGTACGGCAAACCCAGCGACCGCAGCAGTTCGGTCCGAGCAATCTCAAAAATTCGCAAGTAGTTTCCGTGATATACTACGCCCATTTTGTCCGTATCGCTATAACGCACACGATATTCTGTAACATGATCAATGAGCTTATTCAATGTTACTTTCCTGACGGGTGCACAGACATCATCATCTCGAGCAGCCTTTCAAGGTCTTCAAGAGAATAGAATTCTATTTCAAATGATCCAGAATCGCTATTCTTCATCTTGACTTTTACTTGCGTTCCAAAGATGTGGCGCAAGGAATCCTCGATGTCTGTAAGTGTAGACGACGTAGCCTTCGCCTTGGGCACCCGTGCACCTTGCCCAGAACTTACCGATGCATGCACTGCAATTATTTCGCCGTTCCGCGCTACCTCTCGGTGCCCCAGCTCCATGTCCTTTACGAGAGCCTCTGTTTTTCGCACAGATAGCTCCTTCTTGATAACCTCTCGAAGCACGGCTAACTGTGCACGTTCGGTAGACAACGCCAGCAAAGCACGGGCATGTCCCATCGATATTCGCTTATTGCGTAATGATGCCTGTGCATCGTCTGGTAGCTTAAGTAATCGGAGAAAATTTGCAATTGTGCTGCGATCCTTACCCACCTTAACTGCAACTTCGTCTTGCTTAAGACCACACTCTTCAACCAGCCGTTGATAACCAACAGCGATCTCGAGAGGATTTAAGTCTTCACGTTGGACGTTCTCAACAATGGCTATTTCCAGCATCTGTGCATCAGAACCAACATTGATGACAAATGCAGGAATCATGGTCTTGCCGGCCATCAGCGAAGCACGCAACCGGCGTTCACCTGAAATCAACTCGTAGCCATCAAAATGCGGCCTAACGGTAATAGGAGTAATCACTCCATGAACTGCAATCGATTGAGCCAGCTCTTCAAGTGCTTGCTGATCGAAGTAGTGCCGAGGTTGTACAGGATTGGTAGAAATCTTGCTGATCTCAATAAACGAGACGCCTGCAGCATCATCTGGCATATCTGTAAGGGGCTGCTGAGACGTCACTTCAGGACGGATCAACTCCTTGGGTATCAATGCTCCGATGCCCTTGCCAAGCCCCATTCCTTGTTTCACGTCATTATCCTATACGTTTGTTAGGCAACTTCCATAGAGATGCCATTCTTGGCCAGGATCTCGGTAGCAAGAGCCAGATAGTTCTGTGCTCCCATGCTGGAGGCATCGTAGAGCAAGACTGGCTTACCGTGGCTCGGGGCTTCCGATAGGCGTACATTTCGCGAAATAACTGTGCGGCATGCCTTGTCTTCAAAGTGCCTGCGTACCTCATCCACCACCTGGTTGCTCAAACGAAGACGTGAATCGTACATCGTTAACAACACACCCTCGATTTCAAGCTGAGGATTGGTTGTGCGGAGAACTATCGAAATCGTATTCAGAAGCTGACCTAAACCCTGGAGCGCATAGAACTCACATTGTACTGGTATGAGTACACTGTCGGCCGCAGTAAGCGCATTAAGCGTTAACAGGCCTAGCGAAGGTGGACAGTCGATAATGATATAATCGTAGTTGTCCTTGATGGCACTTAGTGTGCTCTTCAAAAGCTGCTCGCGCTGCGGCAGATCAACAAGCTCGATTTCGGCACCAACGAGGTTGATGTGCGAGGGTACAATATCGAGGTATGGCATAATCGAGGGTACCACCACTTCGCCAATTGGCAGATGATTTACTAGTACCTCGTAAACAGTTTTATCAAGCTGCGCGGTTTCCACGCCAAACCCATGAGAGGCGTTTGCCTGTGGATCGATATCTACAAGCAACGTGCGTTGCTCTGTTGCGGCGAGTGATGCTGCAAGATTAACGGAGGTTGTTGTCTTACCAACACCACCCTTTTGGTTTGCAATGGCAATGATCTTGCCCATACCTTATCTGCTCCATTGTGCCAACGCGGCAGTGCATTACGAGTGAATTGTCTTCTGGAGCAAAGCTACGAAGCTGATGGTACTTCCAGAAGCTTATGTTTCACACATGTTTCACACTATCTGCCGCCTGAAATCGACAGTCGAATATCCAAGCCCATCTGTGTGGTACTGAAGCCTGGATTGGCTGCACCTTCACTGAAATTACCCTCGTACTTCACAAATGCAGAGGCTGTGACTCGGTTACTAATCGTGTACTTGGCGCGGGGTTCAATCACGATCTGGGTCGTGCCGTCCACGACCGCCCCGTCTGGCCCCTTGTAGGCCAGAACATCATGCTGTGCCCGCCTATTTCGGCGGACTTGCGTGTTAAGCGTGATCTCAAGGTCGTTTTTCAAATCCATACCGAAGAGTTTCAGTGGCACAGCGCGGCGCAGATAGGAGGCCTGGAGCTGGAATTCATGCGATGTTTCAAGTGAGATGACGCTTCGGGCCGAGGCATTGAATCCATGTGTATTCGTTACGCTGTAACGTCCGGTAGTGGTAAGGATGCCGTCGAGTTTGCGCTCATCAAACGACAAATTGATCCCAATCAAAGGCGAGAATCCTGACTTGACTTGCTGGACTTCGATGAACCTTCCATTATCGTTAACCCGGGCGTTTTCGGTATACGTTGATTGATAGGCATGTTCAATAAACACACGTTGAGCTAGCCCCTTGAACAGGGAGAACTTCTCGATGCCATCCCAACGAAATGTCCAGTTAATCCCCGGCAATACTCTGCCGATGTCACCTGAGAAAAACTGCCAGGATTCGAACCCTTCCCTAAACGACTCAGCAAGCGCATCAAGCAACTGAGCGCTGCGATTTGCCGTATCGGGTGAAGCTTCAATAGCCGCTTTGCGCTGGTTGTAGAGGTTGATAACAGATTCTACGTTGTCGTTCGACAAGCCAAATGGAAGACTTGAAAAGCTCACAAACGTGCGATCAAGTGTTTGACGCTTATTCACATTGGAAAACGTTGGAATGCCAAACGCATCAGTTTGCAGCCGCTGATTTCTGCTGAAACCAAGATCTGTTTTCATCGTAAGATCAAGCGTTGCCCCAGGCCATAGTGTTCTGTTGGTCTGAAACTGAAAATTTGACTTTTGCACGTAGTCGTCTTGCATAACAGCATTTGCAGGACGCGTTCCAGGCGTTGTCTCAAACCTGAAGAATGGGAATGATGGACTAGAGAGTACCCTAACTTCTCCGTGTGGATCAGGGATGAGCCCCAATTGATATGCAGTTGCTGGACCGTTTGCTGTTAGGTTATCACGAAACAGTAACGACCGTCCCCAAAGATTCGAGAAACCAGACTCACCCATGATACCTCGATTGATGGCATTTGTGCTCTGATTAAACGTCAATGTGAAGTTCTCAAAGCCAAAGAAAACATCCTGGATGAATCTGCCAACAGATGAATCACCCTTTGCCGGTGTGCCGAATATCTCATTGCCAAACTGACGCCACTTCCATACAGGACTGATTCGGAAGTTCGCATTGTACTTCCCCTCTCGCACTACATCACGCTGTTGCGGATCGGTCTGCAGCGGATCGAAAAGATTGTAGACTACGTTATATGAACTCGTTGTTTCAAGAAAACGATTCAAGCCAAATATGTCTGGTAACTTTGGTCTCAGTGACAACGTAACAGTATGATTGTAGTTACTTACTGCACCAAGATTAACAAGACCATCACCGGGGTTAAATATTAAACTCGACAACTGCTGCGCACTGCGCTGGCGGCCGTTCTCATCCAACTCAATTGGAACAAGCGTAGACATCGATGCAACTTTGTAGTCGAGCACGGGGCTCAGAAAACTGTTTTCAACAAGACGCCAGTTAAAACCAAACATCTTGTCTGCCATGAACTCGCGGATGATAGGACTTGGTTGCAGTAGGAAGCGCGATTGCTCGGTGATACGAGCTCTCGTCATATTGAGACTCGCATTAATCGTCTGCGGAAGAAAATTGATCTTTGTGTCCTTATAGGCCTTCAAGCCCCATATGTCACTGAGCCACGTCCACGGTTGTACGGAGAGTTTTCCCGGTAATGTAAGTGCATAGTCAACTTTAAAACGCCAACGCCAATCGAACTTATGTTGCACAACCTGCGAACGCTCAAACTCCTGCGCATACGAGAAATTGAATGTTAGCTTGTTAAAAATGTCATCGATATACCAGTCCTTCAATGGAATACCTAGCCGTACCCCATTGAGTGCCCATTGGTCCTGTACTCGCACGCGTTGTGAACGTTGGCGTACGTTCGTGGCCACTTGCTGTGCAGTTTCAGGGGTTGCCCCCTTTCGCAAGGTGTCGCTTGCTGCTGCATTTGCCGCTGCATCCAATTCAACATCATTTTGTGCTTGAAATTGCGGCGTTTCCGAGATCTCTGCGTGCGTAAAGCTAATCGGAATACGAGTGTCCTTCATGGCCTTTGGCAAGAGTTTTTCTACCCCAGCCTGCATCGTCGTGGTCCACGTGGTGCTTTGTATACGGTTTCCATAGCGTTCTTCCAACTTGTGGAAGTTTGGCATCGAATGATTGACAGAAGACGTGATCTCGGCTACGTCAGCTAGCTTCAGCGTTGCATTACCAATTGCAGCCCAGTCATTGTCGGCTACGGGATCAACCACACGTAACTCGTCTACCCACATGGTGGTGGAGAGTTCATTCGGGAATCGCTCCTTGGGATTAACAAGTCCGAAGCCAAAGAATGAGACCCGTGTCATAATGGGGTTACCTTTAATCGCAAACACCCCATCGGGATCTCCAGGCACTGGGAACTCTTGTCTTTGTTCTACCCGTGTACGGTCGCGTGTCTCTTTTAGAGCAGTGATATCGGCGATCTTTACTCGTAGGTCTTGCCAGCCACGGAGCAATGGCCTTCGATACTCGTAATAGTTGGCAGAGTCTACACCGAATCGAACAAAGCAATACGCCGGCGGCACAGACCCAGTGGTAACTGCACTCGGCATTGTGTTATCTCCATGAATGAAGAATGCAACCTCTTTGTAATAAAAAAGGTCCCACGGGCGGAAGATTCTCGCAGCAAACCGTTCTTCACCTGCACGAAGGTTGCGCGACTTTACAACCAACGATTGTTCATTCAGATATAACTGCTGATACGGATCTGGATTCTGCAACTGCTGTGGTGGTGTTACACCCGGAGGCATAGTATAATAGTCCGGAGCGTCTTGATTTTCTTCACGATTTACGTAGGCCACCTGTAGCACAGTGTCTGCTTGCTCAACATTAGCCTGGAACTGGTGATTACGCAGCCAGAAAGACCCAACCAAGCCCCAATCTGCGATAGCAACTTTAACAACACCACCTCGAACATGGATTCGTGCATACTGCACATTTGTAAACAATGGGTTACCCACAACAGTATCGGGCCTACGAACTGGAATACGAAACTGATACCATCCCGTGGCTGGGTTTCCACCAACTATCTGGGAATTGGTAGCCGGATTGGGGTTGAGTTTGACCTCGTAGCGGAAATAGCTGTTGTCGAGCGAAATGGTCTGACCATTGTTCTTGTTGAGTATTTCGGTGTCGGGGAATTGCCCCATTTCGGACTGAGTAGCGTTTCCTTCAAAGTTGTTGTACCGCCTAAATTGTCCCTCTTCTTGATTTTGCCTATCTGCAGAGAAATCGAACTTGTAGTCATCCCGAGCGGGATCCTCTTCCAGATTGAGCGGTGGTGGATACGATTGCTTTTCAGCAGCGTTATCGAGATTGTCTATTCCAAGGTCTTCACCCACATCGATGAGGTTGTTCGGAGGGGGCTGATCTTCAGTATTGAGACGCTGATTGGGGATGATATCTTCACTGATCTGACCGAGATCGATGTACATTTTTGATCCTGGTTCAAACGCATCAATTCTCATCATGATTTCGATGTAGTCGATATTCTCATTGTCGAAGTTGGTATTGAATGGCGACAGCAAACGCATCATCCCTCCCCATACCTTATCTCTATTGTCACGTTGAAAGCGCTGAGCCGCTTCTCGCGTGCTGAGGCTGTCTTCACCGTTCCATGTTGGATTGAGATTGTCTACAAATTCTGGATTGGAATTATAGATCCCCCGCTCGTCTGGCGTAAAACTGATCCGAATAGGATTGATATTGTTTCGCCCCTGCACATTGGCTCGGTTTGGATACACATCGAGCTGCGGCACGTCTGGAACGAAGCGCTGATACCAGAACATCTTACCTCTAAACTTCGCAGCCGTTGTGTCATCTTGCCACACTGTTGAATCCTTCGCTGCAGACGAATGTTGCCACAGAGTTGGGGTTAGTCCAAACGACAGGTAGCGTCGCGCACTTTCAAAATCGTCTACATATGCTACAGAACGCAAGTTGTCGCTGGCAACCGTTGATACACGCTTGTTCGGTATGGGTGAGGTCATTGCCCACTCGCCATTGAGTGCGAAGGTAGACTTCTCCTTGGTATCGATGAACGGCAAGGCATTGATCGCACGTGTTAACCACGGAAGCTCAGCATTCAGCTTAGCATCGAATCCCAACATGAGATTGGCATTCGGCTCCTGACCAGGCAAAACGCGATCGACGATGGCAGCCTGATCATAATTCATGATCGTCATACCAACCGAGCTCGTAACTCTGCGCTTATTCAGCAGAATCATGTCTGCTCGCATACCTAACAAGGTGCGAGTTGTTAGGTTAAAGATATCGTTCTGCTCGTATTCAATGTTGAGGTTGGCGTTTGGCAACAGTGCGCGCTGATTCAGAAGTGACAGTGTACCCGTGTAGTAATCAACTGTATAGTCTACTCCTTCACGCAGCGGCATGCCGTCTAGCGTAACCCGCACGCTTCCTGGTGAAAGCTGATATGCTAATGGAATACGACTACCCGTTGTTGTCCCCATGGCCTCTCCAACAATCAGGAATCGATCACGTGCACTGACAAGTCGAGCGGCAATTTCAGTTGTGTCATAGACTTCATTAAACACATACTGTTCGGCCAACTGCGCGTTACCCTTGGATGCGAAATACTCGTGCAGACCATCCCGGAAGGGCTCCAGACTCGGAAACGTAATCTCACCACGCTGGGCATTGAACACTGGCGGACGTGCATCAAACTGACCATCAGCCGGTGGTACACCTGTACCATTGTTCACCTGATCAATGCGGAAGATGGTCATGATCTTATCAGGTGCACCTTCAAGCACATCCGTAGAATCATTGGTCTGACGGTAGTACCACATTCCAATCTTTGCTTCTTGCGGATTAATGTTGGGAACGCCAATATTGTAACGATTCCGCATCATGCGCTTCCAAAGAGTCTTGAAACCGGGCTGCATCTGAGGGCGCGCAACAAGCTTCAGTATAAGCGTATCCTTTTCGTTGGCGTTCGTCGTAAGCATGCCGAAATATTCATCATCAGAGTTGTTAGTAGTTGCTCCCTCAACTCGATAACTCACGGCATAATACCTGTCGTTGCGGATATTCAGAATTGTAAGCGTGCCCAGATTGAGATCAATTTCATATCGCTTGGGGTCAAGCCGCACGAAGCGGCCTCGTTCAACAATGCCCGCCCTAATCTCTTGGTTTCGCAGTGCAGGATCGTAGCGTTCGCCTTGGGCATACTTGATTGACTGCAAGTCTGCTATGGCGACAGCTTCACTGGCCTGCACTTCTTTCAGATCAGTGGTCGACTCCCATACTTCGATGTCTCCCTTTACAACGAGTGTTGCGCCTTCAATAGGCAAGGCTGGCGTAACAGAGCGGTGGTATGCCCTCCAAACAGCAAAGTATGCCGTGTCCAGGAAGAAGTGATTCTTTGCATAGTCGTATGCACGAATCGAGAATTGCTGCCGCGAAGCACCACCACGAGCATTGATAAAACGTCGCTCGGCTCTGCGTTGGGATGCGATTGTCTTAAGAAAAAGCGGACCGAATTGAAAATCAGCACGAATACCGAACAGTGTTTGCCCGCCCCCTATCAACGAACTTTGCGTCTCGAGGTTAACGTTGCCAAACTCAACCCTCTTTATGATGTCATCGTCGTATCCATCAAAACCGACTTTGAAGCGGTTATTGAACTCGAATTGATTCAACGTATTCCAGTCTACGTTCATCTTGAACTTATCTCCAATCCGCCCACTAACATTAACCTGGATGTTCTGGTTAAAAACCGGTGCAGACTGTGATTGCCCAACAATGGAGGCTGTTCCAAGGGCCTGAGAGTCCCAGCGCCAACCGGCTGTCACATTGACCTCTCCATTGACAGTTATCGAGATCTCAGGTTTGCCAAAGATGCTGGAGAAAAGCGCGCTCTGTGGAAGTGGGATCGTGATATTCGTTGCTTGGTCGAGTAGATTCTCCAGCTCTGCTTCTGTAAGGGGCTTCTTTAACTCGTATTTGGCAAGCGAACTATCGCGCAGGCGCTGCAATACTTCTTCGCGACGCCTCGTAAAATAGTCGTCAAGAGACATAGGTGTCATGGTACCTACATCTACCCCCTCGAGTATCTCGTAGAGCTTTATGACTGATAGTGTCGAATCAATTGACCCGAGCTGTGACAGCCCTTTCGGCGTCGGAAGGTACCTATCTGGCTTCTGCGCCGGTACTAACCCTTTGCGGTTTAACAGCGTACTAGGATAGAAGTAGGGTAGGTCTGCGTTGGTTGGATCGCCAATTCCGAGGGGTCCCAACAGCTTTACCGTGTCTTTAGATACTGAATCTGCGCGCTGCCACGGCCCCCATACATACGTAGGGACTGGTAATAATGCAGCAGACGCCGATGGGCCGCACGCCAGGGGCGCACAGACAGCCAAGAGCACTGTGCATGTTCGGATGAAGCTTGCGAACATGCTGGGCAACTCACCTATTCTTGTTAATCATCGAAATAGCACACTTCAGTTGAGAAGCAGCAAAACCACGTAGCAAATGGCGAGAATACCCCACTCCATGAAACTCCCTAATGCGCAAAGATAACGGCTAGTTAGATTTGTACCTTGCACAAAAGCACGAAACAGCATCTTTCCTATTGCAATGCACTATGCGACATATAGCCCGTCTGATCCGAATTGTAACCTTTCTTGCAGTTGGTACTACTCTTGCCGCAGACTTTGGCGCGTATACGAATCTTACGCCTGAGCAGTACTCCTGGTTTATTTCTAACGATACACGCAAAGTTTACGACTTAAGCGGGTCGTGGCAGAGCATTGAAGATGGCGCAGACGTGGGGCAGCAGTTCGTGCCCAGCAACATCTCCGGACGTGAGTATGTGCGTTTGCGCAAGACTGTAAAAATGGATCCGCTGACGCTGAAGAACTACACATGGCATCTGAATCTTCTCGGTGCTGTGGAGGAAGTAGAGTTGTTTGTAAACGGCAGGCATATCATGCGCTATCCTGGCGGCATGGCGCCATTTTTGATTCGCATCCCAGACGGTCTGCTTCGCCAGGGTCAGAATACCATCGACCTTGGATTGACGCGTGTATCTGGCATTTCGTACCAAACCCTTAGGGCAACGCGCTCCGGTGAGCAGCTGAGGATGGGGCTTTTACGTGAGGTTTTTCTTATCGGCACCCCACACGTCTGGACGGAAGACTTTCAGGTTCGCTCTTCTCTGCGCAACGGTATAGGAACAATCAATGTCAAGGCACGTGTCAAAAGTGGACTAGTAGAAAATTTGATTCGGCAGCAAGTATCAGATGGTTTATCTGTGGGAAGTGCCAACGTTTCTGTAGAGGCAGTGCTGGTTGACCGCTCAACCAAACTGGCTGTAGCCAGGTCTGGTGCCAGCGCGATCAGCATTGCAAGGTCTCGCGAAGTAAGTATCCCCTTCGTACTAAATGTTGCTAATCCAGCAATCTGGAACCTCAACGATCCCCGTCTGTATGACCTCGTTATTCGTGTTGAATACAATGGTCAACTGGTTGACACTTACCAGCGTTTGTTTGGCTTCAGGACCATATCTACTTCCACCATAGATGGGATACGTAAGTTCACTCTCAATGATGCGCCGATAAAGCTGCATGCCGTTGTTTACGTCGAGGACTACCCCGATCGTGGCTCTTCCATGTCGTACGCTCAATTCCGGCGTGATGTATCCATGCTCAAAACGTTAGGTGTTAATGCCATACGTATACGGCACAGCGTTCCACACCCTGTACTGCTGGATTTATGCGATCAATATGGCATCATGGTTATGGTAGATGCGCCTCTTGCTGATGTGCCCACAAGCATGCTTACCAATGAAGAACTCAATACGCGCTATCGCAATGCTACTGAACGAATTTGCCAATATGTCGAGTCTCATCCATCCGTCATGGCAATCGGGATTAGCGAAGGTTTAGACGATGGCTCTCAAACCGTGGTAGATTATCACCAGCAGGTCTTGCAGATTTTCAGAAAGCAGACTTCCAAACAACTCTACAAAGTTGTACCCGCAACACTTCTCAATGCCGTTAGCGAGGGTGGTGTTGACTTTATCATTGTGAAATTCTACTCCGCCTCCGACAGCACAGTTTTTGCAACTCTTCGTCAGGATGTTGCCCGCATGTTCCGCAGCGGTGCTGTTCTTGCAGAGTTCGGGAGCGCTGTTTCCCCTCTGAACTTGAACGGGTTTAGTGATCCACTCTCTAATGAGGCACAGGCACTAAACATTAGCAAGTTCTACAACTGGTCGTTCAACTCCGGACTCGCCGGCGTGGTTATTTGGTCGTTTAACGATTACACGCTAGAACGACCAACAATGTTGGTTGATCATTACGACTCCTACATATCTACATCAGGACTTGTCGATGTGTATCGGCAACGACGCGTTTCTTATGATGTATTCAAAGCACTGATTAACGATGAAAAACTACCCTTGCTTCAGGCAAGAGATAATGTGTTTTCTACACCACTAGTTTTTATCGTAGCTGGACTGCTTTTGGCATTGGCTATTGCATTTACGGCTAATCAGTCTCGGCGATTTCGTGAATATGTTGTTCGTGCAGTTCTACGACCATACAATTTCTACTCGGATATCCGGGATCAGCGAATTCTGTCGCTATCACAGACTGCACTTCTTGCCATCGTGCTCGCAAGCAGCGTGGGACTTGTTATGTCGTCGTTTTTCTTTTACATACGTACAGACCCAGCAGTAGAATATCTCTTGCACCTCTTCGTTTCCAGCGACACCTCATACGAGATCTTACGATACATATCCTGGCATCCGGAATTTGGCATTGCAGCCTGGACAGTTGCCGTGCTCCTAGCATTCGTATTTTTTGCCGGTTTATTGCGTCTAAGTGCAGCATTCGTTCGTGGACGCATTTACCTACGTGACACGTTTACGATCGTTGTATGGTCTTCGTTACCCTTGTTGGCAATGCTCCCAATTGGAATCAGTCTTTATCAAGCACTTTCGACTAATCAACTATCGGTAGTAGTGCCCTTGTTGATGTTTGCAATGACCGTTTGGAGCATTGTGCGTGTGCTACGAGCAACCTCGGTAGTTTTCGATGTCCGTTCTTCGATCGTATACTCAATTGGACTGAGTGTTCTGTTATTAATCGTGACAACCCTCGTAGTATCGTGGAATGTGACTGAACAAGGCTTTGCATTTCTTGGGTATTACATCTCTGTTGTCTCCTAGGCTATGCTTTCACCTGCTCACATATTGCCACATGAATCGCGAGAGTTAAACCTGCGGGAAACGTCGATTTTACAGGCAATTGTGCACCTGTTTATTTTACACGGCACGCCGGTGGGTTCCCGTAACGTATCGAAATACCTTGAACGATCGCTGCCTCTTAGCCCAGCAACCGTGCGGAACACAATGATGGATTTGGAGGATGCTGGATACATAACACATCCTCATACATCTGCGGGTCGCGTCCCAACTGACAAAGGATATCGCTTCTATGTAGACTCGCTGAACGTGGCGCATCTGCCGGTTCAAGCAGAACATGTAACAATGCCGGAGATCGCCTCGGCTACAAGAGAATCTCTCGTGAAGGACGCCTCGCGTCTTCTCAGCTCTCTGAGTAGACATTTGGCCTTAGTGCAAATCCCACAGCTCACTCGTGCTTTCATCCGACGTGTTGAAATCATTCAGTTGTCCAGCGAAAGACTCGTTGTCGTGATAGACCTCGATAGCGACACAATCAAAACCCTTAGCCTTGAGACTACAACGCCAATCGACCATACTGCAATTCACGGTCTATCTGTGTTTGTCAATGACCGATTAGTGGGCAAGCCCCTTGACGTTGTGCACACGATTTTCTCAGAGTCAGTGTATCAGTTCTCCGCCGGCGACGGGTCGCTGCTGCGGCTATTTGTGGATCAGCTACAATCTATTTCGCGTGAGCAAACTGTTGGAAATGTTCTGGTAAGCGGCGCCACTAATCTCATTGAAAACAAAGAGCTTACGTCTCCTGAGAGACTTCGTAGCGTTATCGAATTGATCGAGGACGAGGATGTTATTATCCACCTCCTGGGCAATGCCTCATCTGCCGATGGAGTCGCGGTTAGAATTGGCAACGAGATTTCAAATGCCAACCTTGCCGATTACTCGTTGATTGCTACTACGTACAGGGCTGGTAATGCTCAAGGTTCGCTCGGAATCATCGGTCCCAGACGCATGGATTACGGTCGCATGATATCGATTGTGCAAATGATGTCGAGTTTGCTGACGAATCGCTTCAATGGTACACCAGATGTTTCGGACCGACGTCTATAGGGTCCATTCATTTCGATACTCAAGAATAATGAATAATGCACACATGGAACCAAACGAAACACAACAGGATATAGAACTCGACACAGACCAGTCTTCTGAGCAAGGCTCGGTTGATCTCGCAACTGAGCTTGCTGAGTGGAAGGATCTTGCCGCACGTAGGCTTGCTGAAGTTGAGAATATCCGCCGGCGTACAAACCTCGAGAAGCAGGAGTTGTTACTCCATGCATCCGAGCACACCATCTCAAAAATGCTCCCCATCTTAGACGATCTGCATGCGGCCGTCGAGGCATCGCGCACAACGCAGGATTTGTCTAGTTTGATCAAGGGGCTGGAGATGATCTATTCCAAAGCAGCCAAGATTTTTGAAGACTCTGGTGTACACGTGATCGACGCTGCCACGGGGGATGCGTTTGACGTTGAAAAACATGAAGCTCTCATGCATACGCCCTCCGAACATCCAGAGGGAGCCATCATCCAAAGCATTCAGCGCGGCTATCAGCTACACGACAAAATCCTTAGGCATGCCAAAGTGATCACCTCGGCTGGCAATTCATCATCTAAAGACTAGAGTACATGTCAAAGAAAGACTTTTACGAAGTGCTTGGTGTTGCCCGTGGCTCCAGCGCCGATGAGATTAAAAGTGCCTATCGCAAGCTTGCGATGCAATATCACCCAGATCGCAATCCAGATGATGCACAAGCAGAAGCGAAGTTTAAAGAGGCTGCAGCGGCCTATGACGTGCTCGGTGATCCCGAGAAGCGAGCACGGTATGATCAATACGGACATGCTGGGGTTGGTGGTTCTCAGGGATACCACGAGTACACGAACGTTAACGACATCTTTAGTGCATTTGGCGACATTTTTGGACAGTCGATTTTTGGAGATATGTTCGGCGGCAGCTCGCGAGGTGGCCGCACGCGATCTCGTAAAGAGCAGGGTGCAGATTTGCGCGTGCGAATGCCCCTTACTCTTGAGGAGATCGCAACCGGTGTAGACAAGACAATCAAGATTCGCCACTGGAAATCCTGTGGTACATGCAATGGCACTGGGGCCAAGGGTACAGAGGGCTATAGCTCGTGTAGCACATGCGGAGGCACTGGCGAAGTTCGCCAAGTTTCGCGCAGTGTCTTTGGGCAGTTCATCAACATCGCCCCTTGTGCAGCCTGCAGCGGCTCTGGCGAGATCTTGAAAGACAAGTGCGATACTTGTCACGGAGAAGGTAGAGTTGAAGGTGAGACTACCGTAAAAGTCACGATTCCCCCCGGAGTTCACACAGGGAATTACATACCCCTTACAGGCAAGGGGCATGCAGGGCGCCGTGGTGGTCAGGCAGGTGATGCCATGGTAGTTATTGAAGAGCAGGAACACGAGCTGTTTGAGCGTGATGACGACGACGTGCATATGCGCTACACCATCGACTTTCCTACAGCAGCACTCGGAGGAGAAGTCGAAGTAGCTGTATTGGGCGGCAAGGCTGCATTAACCATCGAACCCGGCACGCAGCCCGGCAGTATCCTACGTATGAAAGGCAAAGGTATTCCTCATGCCAATCAAAGGGGCACTGGCGATCAGCTCGTTCACATTGATGTTTACGTTCCAACGAAGCTTAGCTATGATGAGAAGCAATCCATCAGACAGTTTCAGAATAGCAAGCACTTTCACCCCACTCATCAAAAGCAAAGCACCGATTTTTTCAGTAAAGTAAAAGAGGCGTTCTTGTAGTTGATTCCTCAAGCGCCCGAAAGGTTTTCCGCATGTGGCGCTTCATCAACAAAATGCAAACGCACATTGGCTTTACATCAAATGAGAGTTTGGTACTTCTCTGGCTAACCATCCTACTCACTGTAGGCTCACTTGGCAGCATGATTGTGCCCGAGGCTCCAAAACACGGTCATGTTAGCGCTCAGCAGCTTCTAAACTTGATTGATAGTATTGATTCCCGCACACAGCCCATTGCCAGAGAGCAAGAAGCCAGCATACCGGCTATCACCACAACGAAACCAACCTCTAAGGGGCCATCACCAGTCCGGATCAATGTAGCCTCAAAGACACAACTAGAGCAATTACCAGGCGTTGGACCAGCAACCGCAGAATTGATCATTACAGCCAGAACACAGCGGAAGTTTACTTCCATAGAGGATCTACTTGATATCAAAGGAATAGGCAAAAAGAAGCTCGAAAAGATGCGTCCGTACATCATACTACCGTAATTTTGGCCCAATGGCCAATGTAACAGCATATCTGCATCCCGAACGACTGCTCGTTGCCACGTGGGTTCTCGATGGCGGCATTGCCGTAATACAGGACTATAAGGAACTCGCTCCTGATGCAAACATAGATCTGCGTAGTATCGCCACAGAAACGATACAGCTTATTATCCATAGCTCGCACGCACGATTTCACTGGTTTCCAGTTGATACTTCAACTCGTTCAACTGAAAGAGCGCAGTTTGAACAGCAAGCTTGGTTTGAGCGCAGCGCCTTCATGTATAGCGAAAAGATTGAAATGCCTACAGTTATACACTGCGAAGGCTACGAAGTGCAGGCCGTGGCTGCCGTTACTGAACAGATACGTTCTCGCTGTCAGGAATTAGGCGGCAACGACAGTCTGATTGCAATTGATTATACGAGCGACGTCCACGCCGCTCTTAGTAGTATCAAACAGCGTTCCGAGCCATGGCTGCTCCTTAGCAGACGAGGCGCACACTGGTACGCATCAGTCATAGGAGCTAACCACAAGGTACTTCACTTTGCTGCCTTTCCACATGATAACGATTACAGCAATCAGGCTATGATTATGCTCATCGTAAGCACAATCGGGCAGCGTTACGACACGGTAATATCTGCATTGCTGTTGTGTGGCGACGTTATAACGTCCGATGAGATTCAGGAAACAAAAGACGCATTGGTTCAAGATGGAATCAAGGTTAGCCGGCTGCAGCCTTTTAAGACCATGCAGTCACAGCTAAGTGAGAAAAATGCACAGCGCCTTCTCCGACGTGCTCATGTGATAAGCCCCTTAGCTGGTGCAATCCTTCAACAACAACTACTAGCTACAACGCAGTTGTTGTGATGAGAATCATTGCTGGTTCGCTCAAGCACAGACGGATCCCTTCTCCGATAGGATATGCAACCCGCCCAACTTCAGATCGCGGACGCGAATCGGTGTTCCAGGTTGTTGAACATCTCATGTCTCTGACGTCAATTCATGTGATAGACGCCTATGCAGGCACAGGCGTGTTATCCTTCGAGGCGATCTCTCGCGGAGCTTCAACAGCTACCATGATCGACGCGTCGGCCGATGTTTGTAGACAACTACGACAAACCGCCCTTGACCTAGGTGTTTCAGAGTCAGTTACGATTATTCGATCAGATGCAACTGATGCACTAAGACTCGCAGCCTTGCAGCAGGCTCATCTCATATTTATTGACCCGCCCTACGCTCTAAGAACCTGCAACACAATTGCCTCATTGCTTGTATCTCGAAATCATCTCATTGACAACGGCCTTGCCGTTTTTGAGCACAGTGATCAAGAGCACCTACTTGGTGTATCCGAGCTCGATAGAATTCGAACAATTGAAATGGGGCAAACAGTGTTCGACATAGTTCAGCGTGTGCCCAGTATACCGTAAATTCGTTTCATGGAACGCCATGCTATTTATCCCGGATCGTTTGATCCAATTACGAATGGGCACGTAGACGTGATAGAGCGTGCTGCGCAGATGTTCGATCGAGTTACGGTAGTCATTGCCATCAATAGCCGCAAGACTCCCCTATTCGACCAGTCTGAGCGCTTAGAAATGGCAACTGCTGCGCTGGCCCATTTACCCACAGTAGAGGTTGCAATACACTCTGGGCTTGTCGTTGATTATGCGAATGACCATAATGCATCTGTCATTATCCGGGGACTCCGTGCCGTAAGCGACTTTGAATATGAGTTTCAAATAGCTCTCATGAATCGTAAGATTCAACCAACGGTGTCAACCATTTTTCTCATGCCTCACGAGAGGTACACATACTTGAATTCAAGTATTATTCGCGAACTAGCCCGGTACGACCAAGATCTTTCTGATTTCGTTCCTGGTCCTGTTGCGGCGGCTCTCCGAAGTAAGTTCCAATGAAAGTTCACATAGTAACACTTGGCTGCAGTAAGAACACGGTAGATAGCGAAACCCTAGCCGGACATCTCACTGCTAATCAACTGCAACTGGCCGCGAGTATTGAGGAGGCCGATACATTGGTTATCAATACATGCGGGTTTATCGACCAGGCTAAAGAAGAGAGCGTACAGACCATACTTGAGGCTGCAGAGCTCAAGCGTCAGGGCTCAATTCAGAAACTAGTGGTTGCTGGATGCTTGTCTGAGCGATATGGAGACGACCTGCGGTCTGAAATTCCAGAAGTAGACCAATTCTTCGGCACCGAAGCATACGAGCACATAATCAAAGCCATTTCTCCAGACCTGAAGTATGCGCTTCTTGGAGAAAGGATTATCTCTACACCCAGTCACTACGCCTATCTGAAGATTTCCGAGGGATGTGATCACCCTTGCTCGTTCTGCGCCATCCCACTGATGCGTGGTAAACATCGGAGCATCCCGGAAGAGACACTGGTTACGGCTGCGCAACAATTGGTGAGCCAGGGAGTTCGCGAACTTGTACTAGTTGCCCAAGATCTTACTTACTACGGACGCGACACGTATGGCGAGCGAAAGCTCTCCAACCTTGTGCAGCGGCTTGCAGACGAAAGCGGCGCTGAATGGATCAGGCTCATGTATGCCTACCCATCAAAGTTTCCGTTGGATGTATTGTCTGTAATTCGGAACAATGAGAATGTTTGCTCATATCTCGACATGCCTCTTCAACATGCCTCATCAGAGGTCTTGAAGAATATGAGGCGTGGCATCACACGGCGCACGACGGAAGAGCTCATCGATCGAATACGCCAAGACGTGCCCGATATTGCTCTGCGCAGCACATTCATTGTTGGCTATCCATCAGAGACTGAGTCGGATGTTGACGAATTAGCTGAGTTTATTGAACAGCAGAAGTTTGACAGGCTGGGTGTGTTTACATACTCACAGGAGGATGACACCTATGCGTACATTCTCGGAGACCCTATTTCTAGTGAAGTAAAAGAAGCTCGTAGACAGCGAATAATGGACGTCCAGCGAGACATATCGTACACGAAGAATCAAACCAAAGTGGGAAGCGTTCAAAGGGTTCTCATCGAGGAGGACCTCAACGGTGAATACCGTGGCAGAACAGAATCGGACGCACCTGAAGTTGACAACGAGATATATGTGCGCGCCGAGAGAGCGCTAACTGTGGGCAGCTTCGTAGATGTCTTGGTTGATGATGCAATTGAGTTCGACTTGTTCGGATCGTCAGTTTAACGCTTAAAGCTCTTTGCCAGAACCAGAGCGATAGCTGCACTAACACATGCCATACATGTGAGTAGGATTGCAACCTCAAGTCGGAATTCTGTTGTAGGCGTTTCTCTGACGGCCATAGCCCAGTGGAGAACAGCGCGCCACATAAAGGTGAGACAGAAAACTACAGAAGCAGATAAAGCAGCAGTATGCGTCCACGTTCGACCATAGGCATGCAGTGTGGCCAGGATCAGGAACAAAAAACCAAAGATGCCGCCGTTGAAGAGTGCCGATGTGCTATGGTTTGCGGTTATTGAATACCCATACAATCCAGTAGCCACAAGGAACACACCGTAAAGAGCCATCCAGATAGCACGACGTTTAGGACTCGACATCAAACACAAACCCCATCAACAATCCGCACTACACGGGATGCGCTCTCCCATAACTCACTGCTGTGTGTTGCAACGATGCAAGTGAGTGAATATTCGGCCTGAAGATCTTGCAGCAGACTTCGTACATGTCCTGCGTTAGTCGAATCGAGATTCCCTGTTGGTTCGTCGGCAAAAAGTATGGCAGGGGCGTTCATCACTGCCCGTGCTATTGCAACGCGCTGCTGCTCACCACCAGAAAGCTCTGATGGCATATGCTCAGCACGTTCATAAAGGCCAACGCGTTCTAGTAACATCGCAGCTCGTTCCGAGGTAACTTTTTTTCCGTCACCACGAATAAGCGAAGGCATCATCACATTTTCACGTGCAGTAAACTCTGGTAGTAGGTGATGAAACTGGTACACAAAGCCTATATGGTCTTGTCGCAACCGAGCATACATAGGCTCTGTCATTGCTCCATAATCATAATCATTACCATCGATGTGAAGTTTGATATCACCTGAATCAAATGTATCCAATGACGCCAGCACATGAAGAAGTGTGCTCTTTCCTGCACCACTTGGACCCACGATAGCAACAAACTCGCCCTTGTCAACAACTACCGAAGCCCCACGTAAGACAGGCGTTACAACAACACCATCAGACGTGTAAGATTTAACGATGTTCTTTGCGGTTAGGATCATTGCGCAGGAAACTGCGACAGTGCACGAAAATCGTTATCGTATAGGTGGCGTATGTCGTCGATTCCTGTCAGCATTAACACCACGCGTTCAACACCAAAGCCGAATGCAAATCCACTGTATACTTCGGGGTCTATACCACTGGCTCGAAGCACGTTAGGATGGACAATACCAGCACCACAGATTTCGAGCCAGCCAGAGTTCTTACAAATGCGACAACCATCGCCTTTGCACAGAAAGCACGACATATCGATTTCACAACTGGGCTCGGTAAATGGAAAAAACGACGTTCGGAATCGAAACTCAGCATCCTCATCATAGAACCTGCGTGCGAACTCCATGATTGTACCCTTGAGGTCAGCCATGCTTACGCCTTTGTCGATGTACAGTCCCTCGATTTGATGAAATTCAGCAAGAGATCGAGCACTAACTGCCTCGTTGCGATACACTCTGCCAGGCATGATACAGCGTATCGGCGGCTGCATAGATTCCATAACACGCACCTGAACACTCGATGTGTGCGTCCGCAATAGAATATTGCTCCGGTCAGTATGCTCAACAAAAAACGTGTCTTGCATGTCACGAGCCGGATGGTCGGCATCAAAATTCAATCGCTCGAAATTGTGTGCGTCGTCCTCTACATCGGGTCCTTCTGCTACCTCAAAACGCATAGATGTAAAGATGCTGATGAGCCTGTCTACGGTCTGTGTAATAGGGTGAATCGAGCCTACGTATGAATTTCGTCCTGGAAGAGTGACATCGATGCTGCTTACCACATGTTTGGGGGTATGACGTTCCGTGGCCGAATCAAATGCCCCTTGAGCAAGCGAACGCAATTCGTTGAGCAGCTTCCCTACTGCTGGTTTCTGCTCCTTGGGTACAAGTCGCAATTGCTCTACGAGGGACTGCAGCGTTCCCTTTTTGACAAGATGGCGCAGACGGAATTCTTCGATCCGTTCGGACGAATCCAAGGTCGCGATGTCTGACGTAATCTGTGCTTGTAAGTTCTCGATCTGTAGACGTAAATCCATGGTGCAAATCTATGCATATACGACAACGGCGACAGCATCTAATGTTGCTGTCGCCGTCTATGCTTACGTTTTAGTATGCATCCTAGAGCGACTTCACAATCGCAGTAAAGACATCCGGATGATTCATAGCAATGTTGGCCAGAACCTTACGATTGATTGCGATATTCTTTTGCTTCATACCGTGCATCATTCGTGAGTAAGTAGTCCCGTTTAGGCGGGCAGCTGCGTTGATACGTACAATCCAAAGTGAACGGAACGTGCGCTTCTTGTTACGACGGTCGCGATAAGCGTACTGGAGACCTTTCTCTACGTGGTGCTTAACGATTGTCCAAACCTTTGAGCGTGCACCCCAGTATCCTTTGGCAAGCTTATAATACTTACGCTTTCTCTGGTGTGCCGCTGCTTTATTGACGCTGCGTGGCATGTCAATGCTCCTTGTGTTGTGTCAGCAGGAGAACGGCGTGTCCCTGCTCGACGATGGAAAAATTATCTCATTGCTAGGCAATGGAGAACGTTCGGCATGTTGGTTGGATCAACCAACGTGTCCTGACGCAAGTTGCGCTTGCGCTTGCGGCTCTTGCACGTCAAAATATGACTGCGATTGGCCTTCTGGCGCTTGATGGCACCACTGCCGGTTACCTTGAACCGCTTCTTAGCACCACTGCTTGTCTTCATCTTTGGCATGTTGTACTCCTTACTCTGCTGATTCAGTTTCTTCCGCTTGCTTTATCACTTCGCCCTTTCCCTCAGTCTTAGGTTCGTCCTTCTTCTTCGGAACTTTTTTCGACTCTGGAGCCAACATCACACCAAGGAATCTCCCTTCCATACGCATCGGCTGGTCAACTTTCGATACGTCTGCAAGTGCATCGATGAAGCGCTGAAGCAAAACTTCACCAAGTTCCTTGTGAAGTACCTCTCGCCCCTTGAACATTACCGTTGCTTTAACCTTGTGGCCATCCTCGAGAAACTCTCTTGCATGCCGCGTTTTGAAGTCAAAGTCGTGCGTATCTGTCCCTGCCTTGAAACGTACTTCCTTAAGCGTGGTCTGTGTTTGAGACTTTTTTTGAAGCTTTTCTCGCTTCTGCTGCTCGTAGACAAACTTCCCGTAGTCAATAATCTTGCATACAGGCGGGTTTGCTTGCGGAGCAATTTCTACAAGATCAAGCTCCCTCTGTGTAGCAATACGAAGCGCTTCGCGACGAGGAAGTATGCCCAACGGTGTACCCGTTGAATCGAGAACGCGAACCTCTGGGGCTCCGATCTCATCATTGATTTTGTGTTTGCGCTGAGTCTCTTGACGTGGACCTTGCGGCGGGATGTACGGACGCCTCAAAAAGACCTTCGATGTAGTGTGAACATAGTTGTAAGCAAAGAGCGCAAATATAGGGGATTCTTACGCTTACGTGCAAACCCCCATCGTAATTACAACGTGTTTGTGTTGTAATTTTCTGGACGTTTAATCGTCAACAGCCTCCATGAGTGACCATTCCGAAGTTCTCGACTCGATAGAACAAGCAGATAAACGTACGCCAGTAACCCCAGAGAGCATACCCGTTCTCCCCTTGCGGGATATCGTGATCTACCCACATATGATTTTTCCCGTCCTTATTGGACGTGCCTCTTCGCTTAAATCTGTAGCTGAAGCGCTCGAGAGAGAGAAGTACATTCTCGTTGTGTCGCAAAAGCAGGCTACAACAGATGATGCGGGCTTCGACGACATCCACGAAGTAGGCACAGTAGCGAAGATCCTACAGGTTATGCGGCTTCCAAACAACCTTCTCAAGGTTTTGGTAGAGGGGGCTGTGCCGGCGCGCATTACTGGGCATGTTCAGACGCAGCCCTTTCTCGAGGCCAAAATTCATCCCGTATCACATACGTACGACGAACGCGACCGTAGCCTCATGGCTCTGATTCGTCATGCTGCAGAGTTGTTCGAGGAGTATGTCAAGGACAACAGGAATCTGCCTCCTGAGGTTGTAGGGGCGTTTCAGAACTTAGAGGATCCCCATCGAAAACTGTACTATGCTGCAGCCAACATTGCTCAGAAAGCGGAGTCAAAGCAGCGTATTCTCGATGCAGAGACTCTCAAAGATCAATACTATGAGCTTGTTCAATTGCTTTCAAGCGAGCTTGAATTACTGAAGTTGGAAGTTGAGATCGACACCAAGGTACACGATCAGATACAGAAGTCTCAGCGCAAGTACTTTATTCAAGAGCAGATTCGCGCACTACAGAGCGAACTTGGAGAGGAAGATGACGGTGGACCCGAATTGTCCTCGCTCAAAGAGCAACTTGACAAGGCATTATTACCGGAGTCGATTCTAGCCAAGGTTACCGAAGAGTTCGATAGGCTCAAACGCACTCCATCGATGTCTCCCGAGTTCGGGGTTAACAGAACCTGGCTTGAGTGGATTGCAAGTGTTCCTTGGAATGCGCGGACAGACGACAACATGCAAATCAGTCACGTCAAGAAGATACTGGACGATGATCATTACGACCTCGAAAAGCCTAAGCAACGTATTATGGAGTACATCTCGGTACTCAATCTTGTTGGATCGATGAGGGGCCAGATTCTATGTTTAACTGGTCCTCCGGGCGTAGGTAAAACGTCTCTCGCAAAATCAATAGCTCGCGCTCTTGGACGCAATTTCGTTCGACTATCACTTGGTGGAGTTCGCGACGAGGCAGAGATACGGGGGCATCGCCGCACATACATCGGTGCCATGCCGGGAAAAATCATCCAAGCCATGAAGCGAGCTGGAAGTACCAATCCCGTCATCCTGCTAGATGAGATTGACAAGATGTCGATGGATTTCCGCGGAGACCCAAGTGCTGCGTTGCTCGAAGTGCTCGATCCTGAGCAGAATAGCACGTTTAATGATCATTATCTCGAGGTTGATTACGACCTCTCAAACGTTCTGTTTATTGCAACAGCCAACGTTAAGTACAACATTCCAGGGCCATTGCTCGACCGGCTGGAAGTAATTGAACTATCGAGTTACCTCGAGCCTGATAAGGTTCAGATAGCAAAGAAGTATATCATTCCCAAGCTACAAGAGAAGCACGGATTATCGGACTTCAACATCAAGATACCCGACACGTCTCTGCTCAAGCTTGTGCGCGAATACACACGAGAAGCTGGTGTGCGCAACCTAGAGCGTGAGATCGCCAGCATTCTTCGGAAGGTTGCGATGGAAGTCGTTGATGATGTTGGCAAGAAGGCAGGTGCTAAGCCAATACTTGATGTGAAAAAGACGGCCGCATACAGGTCTCTTGCAAAGCGTAAGACTTGGACAATCGATGAAAAAACGATTGAACGTCTGTTACGTGCTCCAAAGTATAAGGTCAAGGATGAGGACCTCTCCGACAAAGTTGGCGTGGCCGTTGGTCTTGCTTGGACATCATTAGGGGGCGATACCCTCCCAGTTGAAGTAACTTTTATGCCAGGACCTGAGCGGCTAACACTAACGGGCAAGCTCGGTGATGTGATGAAAGAGTCTGGGATGGCGGCACTGTCGTTTCTGCGCAGCTCATATGCGGCATTTGGACTAGATCAGAATTTTGCCAAGGAGCGGCAGATTCACATCCACGTTCCCGAGGGCGCAATACCCAAGGATGGTCCATCAGCCGGAATTACGATCTCACTTGCCATTCTTTCGGCTGCATCAGGCCGCCCCCTGCGTGGAGATGTTGCCATGACGGGCGAAGTAACCTTGCGCGGCAATGTTCTTGCCATCGGTGGACTAAATGAGAAACTCCTGGCGGCTAAACGGGCGGGAATGACGACTGTACTTGTACCCAAAGACAACAAACGCGATGTTCTAGAGCTTCAATCGGCAGTTACTGAAGGTCTAACAATCGTATACGTTGGGCACGTCTCAGAAGCTGTCAAAGTAGCATTGCGCGCGCCGGCTGCCTCGACATCGGCAAGCAAAACATCAAAAGCAGTCAAGTCAAGCACGAAATCTCGCGCTAAAAAGCGCTAAACATTTGGAAATAGAGGCATAGCCCGTATATTTGTGGGCTATAATCGAAGGAGCTAACAATGGCAAAGAAGGGCGCACGCGTAATCATCACGCTCGAGTGCACTGAAGCGAAGAAGGAAGGAAAGCCAGCTTCGCGTTACACAACAATGAAGAATAAGCAAAACACAACGGAGCGTCTTGAAATCAAGAAGTATAATCCGTTTTTGAAGCGCCATACCGTCCATCGCGAAGTTCGCTGATAACCTTCCCAATGTTGTACATGGAAAGCCCCTTTCATCAGGGGCTTTTTTCGTTTCTCAGGACTTCGAGTGTGGTATGCGAGCAAGCTTATCAACTACGGCTTGCGTTAGGTTGATGCCACGTGCATTAGCAAAGTTCATCAGTGATATAAGCACGTCGGCGGCCTCATCTGCCGTATCCTGATCAGATATAGTCTGCCCACGCCATCTCTTCTTCTCGAGATTGGCAAGCTCCCCAGCCTCTCCACAGAGTTCGAGAGCAAAGAACTCAGGTGGCCTAGCAATGAAAAACTCATTCTGGTACGTATCAAAAGCTCTTTGTATACTACCAAGCCCATCTTCAATGGACTCTACAAGCTCCATTCCCGACTTTGACGTCATGATTCTACCTCGTCCTGCTCGTGATCTACAACGCCACCTTCGCGAATACGATACCCAACACCTCTAATTGAGTGGATCATTTGACCCTGTCCCGCCTTTTCAATCTTCTGCCGTATTCGCTTGATGTATACGTCTATGATGTTCGACTCTGGATCGAAATTGTGCTTCCAGACATGCTGCATAATCATGGATCGTGATAAGATGCGATCCTTATTGCGCATCAGATACTCAAGTAGTGCATATTCCTTGGTTGTGAGCTCGATTTCTCTTTCCGCGCGGTAGGCAAAATGGGTAACCAAATCCAGCGTTAAATCCCCGCATTGAAGCTTTGTAGTCTTCTCCGTTGTGGAACGCCGAAGAATTGACCGAAGACGAGCAGCCAATTCTTCAAAATGAAAAGGCTTTGCCAGATAATCATCGGCACCGAGGTCTAAACCCTGTACCCTGTCCTCGGTTGAACTTCTTGCGGTTAACATCAGAACCGGAACGGAATTACCATCATCACGAAGTCTTTGCAGCACAGAATAGCCATCGAGCTTAGGCAGCATTACATCCAGGACGATGGCATCGAATACGTTGTTGCGCGCCAACATCAGCCCCTCTTCTCCATCTGCCGCAGTTTCAACGATGTAGCGCTCCTCTTCAAGACCTCGCTTGATAAAGCTGGCCACCTTGCGCTCATCTTCGATAACAAGTATTCTCATACCGCGCAAAATACAACGCAACGTATCTTCGTGCACATGGCATGGGAAAGTATCATAGGACAAAAACACCTCCAACAGATGCTGCAGCAAAGCATCCTGAGTAAGAGGCTTCCTCAAGCATTGCTACTCAGTGGATCTCAGGGGCGAGGCGCAGTTGCGCTTGCAGTTGAGTATGCTAAGACGTTGAACTGTTTATCTGCAGTTACCACAAATGATTCCATAGCCTCCTGTAATGCGTGCCAGTCTTGCCTGCAGGCGCGAACACTGCAGCATCCTAACATTACAATCGTTACGGCATTGCCACCAGGTCGTATAGAGCAAATGTCGGATTACAAAGACGACGTGATTGAAGAGATTAAGGACCAGCTTGCTGAGATTTCAAAGGATCCGTATACACCATTTCGCATTGGCAGTGCCAACGTGATCCGCATCTGGCAGATACGCGAACTCAACAAGTCGTTATCACTCTCGACACTCCAACAAGGGCGTCGTATTGTGATAATCATAGATGCCGAGCTTATGAACACCGAGGCTACAAACGCATTTCTCAAGACACTTGAAGAGCCTCACGACGGCGTTACGATTATCCTTACTTCGTGGCGTCCAGAGCGACTGCTTCCTACGATCGTATCCCGTTGCCAAGAGTTGATTATTCCACCTATCGCTGATGATGAGATTGTGGGAGAACTTCTCAGACGAGGCGAGTCTACAGAATCGGAAGCACGTATCATTGCGGCATGTTGTGATGGCGACATGACAGTTGCACTTGAGTTCATTCACGAAGACGTGCAAGAGATCCGCAACGATGTAATCACGATGTTTCGATCGATACTCAGGGGGCGAGACTTTCGCCTTGGAATTGCAGAGTCTGCCAGCCTTGTTGCGGAGCATCGAGACAAGGCACGCGCGCTCACCTACCTTCGCTTCATGCAAGTATGGCTCAGAGATGCGCGCATGCTTCACATCACACAGTCAACAATGGGTGTCTCCAATCAAGATGCCCTAGATACTCTCTCGAAGTTCGCTGTTGCTTTTGGCAATGCCAACGTTGATTCTGCATTGCTCAGTATTGACAAAGCTTCCTACGACATCCTCCAAAATGTATCGATCAATCTTACATTTACATCGCTGCTCATGGATCTACGCACCATTCTCGCTAAGGGTGCTGCAAGCAATCGACCTAGTGCCGCTTAAGTAGTATTGGCAATACAAGGCAACAACCAGCATCGATTCGCACTTCAAATGCATCCTCACGTCGGGCCACACATTCGTATGCAGCGATATCGACGATCCCATTCTTTGTGATCTCGACAGCCTCTTGGGTGGAGCCCATGTTCAATGCAACGAGAAGCCCCCTATGAGATCCTTTAGGCACACGCATGTATACCAGGCAGGTAGCGTCATCATCTGCTAGTAGTGTGATGTCATCATCATCACCTAGCAGATCATATACCTGATCATCGCAAACATGCTGACACCTGTTTCTCAGTGCAATGGTAACAGCACTCAATCGATGCCAGCACAGCTGGATGTCATCGAACAATGGCAGCCCGACATCATGATAGCTTCTTATCTCATCGGGCGTAAAGTCCAATCCAGTATTTATCGGATATGTCTCGCCAATATCAAACCCTGCAACAATAAATGGCAGTCCTCGTGGCAACAACGCTACATATTGCCATATCGCATAAGATGCATGCTCATCATGATCACGAGTAATACGTGGGGTGTTGTGCGAGTCTACTGTTGCAAAGAACGAAAGTGCGAACTCATTACGTTGGGAACGTAATGTAAACTCCTTGAGCTCTTTGTATCGACGAGCGGCATGCGGCAAATACCCCATGACTGCATCGATTCCCTGCAGTCGTAAATCCCCATTGATCTCGAACCTCTCCTCGTACACTAGCAGATTTGGTTTACATTCCCAAGCTCTTTGCAGAATACCGTGACGGAGTTTCAAAGGAAGTGCGTGCCCCATGTCAATCATGATGCCATCGATATCCAGCAATCGTATCCAATGAGGAATAATCTCCTGCAGCATATTCCAAAGGTCGTGTTGCTCGTACTCTTTATGTTCTAGCCGCTGATCGAACATACGTAGCGTGTTATACGCTGGATAGGCAAAATCAGGATGCTTATGAAGTTTGAGGTATGTAACATCCGACCATTGTGGCTGCGAATCATCAGGGGGCCAATCTGCAAAGGCACCTGGAATCCTCAGTCGTTCACCGCTATGGGAATATCCAACCCATCCGGTGTTGTCACGTTCGACATGCTTGGGCGGCTGACAAAAACGCGACCGGTATTCCTCACTCGGCTCAGGTAGATCACTGTGATCTTGGCGCTCAACGTTATGATGTATCTGGGCAAGCTCTTCGGCGCTAAACACTGGGGGCATAAGCCCCGTGCCCGTTAAATCTTCTTCTGCAACCCAATAAAACCACTCAGGGTGTTCCGGGACAAGTTCTGAATCAATACTCGCCGTTCGCAGAACCTGCTCGAGAACAACTGAAATGTCAACACTATGAAATGCCTCTATCATTGCCTGCGCTTGAACCAACAGCGGTAATCCAAGGGCCGGCTCATCATAAACTGGATCAAGTGTAAAGATGTTTTGCACTGCGTAAGGAGAGCCTAACGTACCCTTTTTACCAATCGAGCCACCTTTACATATCGGCAGCAGGACAACTTGTGTAACACCTAACGACTTGAGATATGGGATCAATGCAATGAGTTTTATAAAGGTGCCCTGCGTGCAGAACAACTTCGTCACGTCATCACTATGACCTCCATAATGATCGTAGGACGTTACCTGACGTACAAGTGCGTTATATACTAATGCTTGCTGAGGCCTCTTGTAGTGCGTAGATCCCAATGCGGCAATTTGCTCGAGAAGATAGGCCGATGCGTTTGGATACAGTACCTCGGTAGACGATCCGATCCACACTCCCGGTACCGCATAATGGTGCGTGTCGGTTAGCCCTACCCGGGTTAGCGCCTCTACGACAATGTCAAGATGAGGCGTGAGCATCAGGAGGTGTACTGGTAAAATAATCTATGAGCTTACTAGCAGTTGATTTACCGACTACTTGCTCAAGAGAATCTTGTGATGCTGCACGAACTCCCTCAACAGAGCCATAGGTACGCAAGAGCTTGGTAGCAGTTGTTTTCCCGATACCGGCAATGGTGAGCAGCTCCGTTGTTATCGTGCGCTTTTCTCGCAGCTTTCGATGATACTGAATTGCAAATCTGTGCGCCTCATCACGCACTTGCTGAAGAAGTCGGAGGCTAGAGCTTGTTTTTGCTACGAACAGAGGTAATGCGGACCCAGGTGTAAAGATCTCCTCGAGACGCTTGGCTAGCCCAATCACCGTAAATTTCCCTCGCAGGCCAAGGGCATCCAGTACCTCCATCGCATGCGATAACTGCCCCTTACCTCCATCAATGATCAACAAGTCTGGATAAGCGACCTCTTGATCTGGCTCCTTAGGAGTAAAGCGTCTACTTATAACTTCCTTCATAGCCTCGAAGTCATCATTACTTGTTAATGTTCGGAGTTTATAATGACGATAATCTGATTTGCGGGGCTTACCGTCAACAAAGCATACAACAGACGATACGTAGTCCGTGCCCTGCATGTGCGAGTTATCGATACACTCAATACGACGAGGTAGCGACTCCATTCGCAAATCTCTCTGCAGCGTCAAAACGGCACGAGAGACCGATTGATCTTTTTCGGCCTGTTGGGCCATATGTTCGCGCAGCTGGGCATCTGCATTCTGCTCTGCAAGTTCGATAAGCTTGCGCTTATCGCCGATCTTGGGAAGAATGATCGATACGTTACGGCCTGCTTGTTTGCATAGGAACTCCTGCAGGACCTCCTGATCCTGAAGTGGATACTGCACAATCACTTCATCAGGAAAATGATCTGCATCAATGTACCACTGTTCTAGTGTGCGAGCCTGAACTTCGGCATCTGTAAGATCTTGTACACCCTGAACAAGAAAGTGTCTCTTTCCAACAAGTTTACCGTCTCTAATGGTGAGCACAATACTGCATCCAATGCGTTCTGATCGTACAAACGCAAAAACATCCTGATCACGATCACTATTGCTCAACACACGCTGTTTGGAGGTGTATTCGCGAAGTCTTTCCAGACGCTGCCGCACTACAAGGGCGTCTTCGTACTTCATCTCGTCAGCAAGTCGGTGCATACGCTCTTCAAGCTGACGTTCAAGCTCCCTCGTTTTGCCCTGCAGCACTTGCTGAATCTGCTTGATGTAGATGTTGTAATCGTCCTTCGAAATGTACCCCTGACATGGACCATCACATTTCTTGATATGATAATCGAGGCACACCTTCCATCTGCCCTCTTCAATCCCAGATTCAGCAAGTGGTAAATCACATGATCGCAATGGAAAGATGCTACGTATAGATTTTAGCAGATGGTACAGATATGTACCATCCGTGTAGGGCCCGAAATACTTACTTCCATCCTTGACAATCGTACGCGTTTTAAACACTCTTGGATATTGCTCCTTCGTAATCCTGATGAACGGGTACGATTTGTCATCCTTCAAGAGAATGTTGTACTTCGGCCGATACTGCTTGATGAGCGTGTTCTCAAGTATGAAGGCTTCTACTTCTGTATCAGTGACAATGAAATCAAAGTCCTGAATCTGGCGTACCAGCACAGCCGTCTTTGCATCAACAGGGCGGTTCTCTTGAAAGTAGGATCTAACCCGACTTCGCAGGTTCTTAGCCTTTCCAACATATATGATGCCTCCCTTAGAGTCCTTATGCAGATAAACGCCAGGTCTGGTTGGCAACGTGCTAAGCTTCTGCTGTATATGTGTTGATATGTCTGATTCTTGAGTCTTCACGTAGGCAAATCTACGGGCTTTGCGCTGAGCATACACCTCAGTGCTATATTGTGCGTGTTACTTGGGTGACAATCTGTAGGAGTGATTCTATGGCAGAAAGACGTGAGACGTTGGGGTCTATCGAAGAGATCGCCAATGAGCTAAAAGATGCTGCGTGGTTTGTAGGCCAACGCGTCATCAACAGAGAAGAAGTCATCGAGCAAGCGATTTGCGCATTGCTAACAGCGGAACACCTGCTATTACAGAGCCGAACAGGTGTTGGGAAATCACTCCTTGCCGAGCAGATCTTCAGCATGTTTGAAGGGGCGCGGCTGTTTCGTGTACAGGCATCCAAAGAGCAGCAACCTGATACATTTTTTGGTGGACTCGATCTTGAGCAGCTCAAGACCGGACGAATCATTCATAATACGAGTGGATCATTGGTTGAGAGTGAATTTGGGTTTATCGATGAGATCTTCGATGCCAATGATTTTACACTGAGGGCTCTTCTATCACTTCTCAACGAGCGCAGACTTATGCGTGGTGTTCAAGACGTGCACTCACCACTGCATACCGTTATTGCGTCCACAAACTACTTACGTATTAGTGAGGTAACTGAGGCTCTACTGGATCGTTTTTTGTTCAAGGCTGTTATACTTCCTGACAAAGATCCGTTTATTCAGTACCAAATATCACAGCGGTATCTGGTGCATGGTGGCAAGCCTATTGAGCCCCCTAAAAAGATCTCCTTCGAACGTTTACAGCACATGCATAGAATCATCACGGGTCGCAGTGATCATTCATCAATTGAGATCTCGAACGAAGTACTGTACTTTACCAACATCGTTATTCGTCATTTCGAGTTTTTACGCAATCGCCAACTTCACGAACAGGTAAAGTCCACCGATGGTTCTGATTTCTACATCTCACCCCGAACACAGGCAAAATCGCTGGACCTCCTGCGTGCACTTGCCCTTCTGAAAGGACGTAGTCAGGTTGTTCACGACGACGTTAGCAGGCTGTACTTCGTGTTCGCTACAGTGGGACTGCCAGAAGAGATCGCCACTTTTACAAAGTCGTACTCGACCGTGCTTAACTCATTGACTGCTGCAAGGGGCTTTGACCAAATCACAATGCTACTTGATTTCACGAACCTTCTGCGTGACATCAAAGAAGACCCTAAACTTATGCTACACCCCCTATCGCAGTTTGCCGATACGGCAGTGCGTAGAACCTTCTTCGAGTGGGTGAAAGAGAAGTTTGGTTCTGAGCAGCCGCAGGAGCAGAACAAGAAGATCCTCGAGCAATTCCTTGTAGATTTCATCCCTGTTTGTGATGAAGTGCGTGAACTACGACATAGTGTGAAAAAAGCGCTTCAATCAACGCTCATTACAGTTGAACGAGAACTCAATCGCATCGAACAATAGATGAGTCTGCGAACAGACATCGAAACCTCACGATTCTTCGCTCAAGTCGAGGAGTTTGGCTTCTTCGATACGGTCGAGGAACATCTGCCAGAAGCGTTTACGATGATCTATGAGATCGCCCGAATTCTAGAAGACGCCTCTCATGCTATATCGAGTTCACTTGCGCCCATCCTTGAGTTGCACGATCCACTTGCAGAGCGTGACACGACAGATACGATTATCGTGCCGCATGTGCCAGACGCTAAGGAGTACGAAGCAGACCTTATCACGAGCGTAACCGAAGTCCGTTACATCTACCCGTACCAGCATCTGCTGCCCGAGGCCGTTTTTCTCCAGAAGCTCGCAGAACGATCGCTGTGGATGCCTCGCACGAAGAGCCCCCGTAATTTCCGATATCAATCCGATAGCAACAGATTTGCTCCAGACGATAGAAAGCAAAAGGTCTACATCCTTTTCGACACATCTATTTCAATGCAGCAACACTATCGGATTCATCTTGCCAAGGCCATCGCATTTCTGTTTCTACGAAAAAATCAGCGTGAGCTAGGCACAATATTCTTTCGAACATTTGACCTCAGGATTGGCGATCTGCAGTTTGCGCGCGATGTACCGTCATATGACCGACTCATTCGAAATATGATGCGGCTAGATGCAAAAGGAAACGGCACTTCATTACAAAAGGCACTGCTTACTGCCATCGAGGATATCTCACACGAAAGCCAACTTAGTCATGCCCAGATTCTCGTGATAACTGACGGGGTTGCCCATGTAGACCTTGAAATGCTGCAGGAAAAACTCGGATCACAAATCACGATAAACACTGTCAAGATTGGCTCATCGAGACTTCAGCTCGACCACGTGCTGATCGAAGGGCTTGTGGCCTCTTCACAGTCTCCTTACGCGCAAAAGATTCGCGAGCTGATTCAGCAACGCAAGGATCTTGAATCACAGGCTCGGGGTGCAACCGGACAACATCGAGTGCATGCATTGCAGTCTCAGATTACTGCTCTGAATAGCCTTATACAATCCCAAACAGAGAAATTCTCTGGACAGCTTGCAGAGAAGTATGGACTGCAGATCGAAAAGCTTAGCACTGTATATGTGCAAGTAGATGATATCACCCCTCATCAATTATTCTCACTATCCGAAGAGAAGGTTCGAGAATTTGAGGAGCTTTCGTGCGCCCTACTCGATGCACTACAGAATGAGCGTCAACTTGAAGACATCCAGCGTGCAGCAATCCTCTATGATCATCTGATGCTGCTCATGAAATACAATCAGATCGATGCACCAAGATTCGAGCAAGCTGCTCGAGAGCTTGAGAACATGCTCGACCACATCCTCAATAAGCCCAGCACATCTGCAGACGAGGTTACGATAAGTGACCTTGAGCGGGCGCAGCTGCGCAACAAGCTCGATGGCGGATCTATCAAATCGACTGTATCATTAGCAATGTTGCTACGGCTCACACTGCTCAAAGTTGTCCGTTGGTGGCGCACACGACGTCAAATACGATCGTTTGCAATGTTGAGCGGTAAAAAACTCACACGAAGAAAATACAAATAGCGCACCAGGCTATACAGATCTTCGTCCAACCGAGTGGTATTCGATACCAAGGTTAGCCATATCCTCAGGGTTATACATGTTGCGGCCATCAAAGATGAGTGGCCTCACCAATGTCTGTGCAATGCGGGTAAAATCTGGTTCTCTGAACTCGTTCCACTCGGTTGCAATGATGAGTGCGTCGGCATTTTTAAGCGCATCATACGACGAGGGGGCGTATGTAATCGCATCACCAAGCACTGCACGAGATGTATCGGAAGCCTCCGGATCAAATGCCGTGATAGATGCTCCGGCCTCAATCAAGGCATTGATTATGACAAATGCTGGTGCTTCTCGGACATCATCAGTATTGGGCTTGAATGCAAGACCCCAGACGGCAAATGTTCGCCCCTTCACGTTGCCATCGAATCTATCTATCACTCGCTTCACAAAGCGACGTACCTGATGATCGTTAACATCCTTTGTTGCCTGAATGATCTCCAACGGGGCTCCAACTTCCTTCGCTGCATGAATAATTGCTTTGACATCTTTTGGAAAGCAACTACCCCCGTATCCGATACCGGCATAGAGGAACCTACTGCCTATTCGTGGGTCGCTGCCTATGCCAAAGCGAACATTCTCAATGTCTGCACCAACAATCTCGCAGTACTCTGATAGATCATTCATGAAGGAGATCTTCATCGCTAGAAACGCATTGGCAGCATACTTTGCAATCTCAGAGCTCTTCTCATCAAAGACGAGGAGCTGCGAGCCCCTTCCGATGAACGCTGAATAGATGGACTTCATGACGCTTACTGCATGAGCACTGTGCGTTCCAACGATGATGCGCTCCGGATTCATGAAGTCTTGCACTGCGAAGCCTTCTCGAAGAAACTCTGGGTTGCTAACAACATCTACATGGCGTCCAGGGGCACGCTGCTTAAAGATTGCATCAACTTTAGCGGCTGTTCCCACAGGAACCGTACTCTTGTTTACGACAATTCGTCGCTCTTGTATGTCGAGTTCAACCAGCAGGTCAGCTACCCTCTCTGCCGCACTCATAACCATGGCAAGGTCTGCTTGACCGTCTTTGCCAGGGGGCGTTGGAAGGCAAAACATCAAAATATCGCATGAGCGCACGGCATCAATGATGTCGAGTGAGAACGTAATGCGTTCTTCGCGAATGGCACGTGCTAAAACGATGTCGAGACCCGGCTCATAGATCGGGACGTAGCCCTGCTGGAGCTTCTCAATCTTCTTTGGATCGACATCGATGCACAGAACGTCGTTGCCAACATCAGCAAGACATGCACCGGTAACGAGTCCTACATAGCCTGTTCCGATTACTGCAATTTTCTGCGCCATTGAATGAGATCTTGCTTTCGTTACGAAAAAACTTAGAGTCCAACCCTATCCCATAGCATCTGGATTACTACAAGAAGTACGAGCAATATGGCAATCATGACAGCAACTTTCACCAGCTTTTTCACGAGTGAGTATATAAGCGAGAGGAACAAAAGTCCTATCACATACTTGCTGGTGTCGGGCAATGCAGCCCACGTTGATAGAAGCGAATCAATCATATACTACTTGTACGTAACCTTGATCGTAATCTTACCTTCCATAACTACGTTAGTTGTAAGCTTACTAAATCTCCACTGACGAAGGGCCGAAACGGCGGCGAGATCTACAGCTTTGTTGCCTGATTTCTTGAGGAGCTCTGCGTGCATAACGCTTCCATCAGGTGCCACACGGAACAATATCGTAACCTTGGTTCCAAAAATTCCCGGAGGGAAATTGGGCAATACTTTCTTTGAAACCGTGCGGTTACCTCCCCCACCCCAATCGATATCTCCAAACCCGTCTCCCTTACCCTTACCCATGCCAAGCTCTCCAAGGCCAGCCCCCTCATTGTCACCAAAACTCTTGCCCACAGAGTTATCAGCGCTTGCATCAGCGGCTTTCGATGCTCCAGAGCCTGCCTCGGAGACGGCAACTACCTTACCAGACTGTGTAATGTCGGATGATGAGTTCTTTGACGCTCCAGACGACTTTTGTGCGTCTACAAGAGGGTTCGTGGCAGCAGCGGCCTTTTGAGCTGTACCCTCAGCGGTTAGATTCCCCTTGCGCGCGCCCGTCCCATCGCCCGATCCTAGTCGTAATAGCACAATCGGTGGGGGTCTGTGTACCACTATCTCCCGTTTTGTGCGCAACTCAGTACAGGTACTCAGGCTAAGAATGATTGAGACAATAATGAGCGCACCAATAAAACCACGGAGTGTATTAGGGTTCCAGACGAGCCTGATGTTAAACGAGGGCTGATCTTGATACCGTGTCATTTCTTCCGATTAATCCATGCGTTACGGAAGCCTAAAGACTTTGCAACTTGCTCGGCCTCTTCCTTCGTAGCATAACTTCCGAAGCGAACACGATACCATTGTTGACCGCATCGCTCCGTCATTTCTATACGGCTATCAATACTCTTTGCTTTCAAACGCTGGTCCCACTCATCAGCATCATCCGAACTTGTAGAGGCAAAGACTTGTATCGACCATTCCTGATTACCAGCCACGCGATTCGTTGATGCAGGACTAGAATTCTTCAAAGCAGTTTCTGTCTGAGACTTTCGAGGAATAGCATTTATAGTGGCCTCGGGCTCGGGTGGCTCAGGCTTGGGTGGCTCAGGCTTGGGTGGCTCAGGCTTGGGTGGCTCAGGCTTGGGTGGCTCGGGTATTGGTGTAGGACCTGGATCATTGAGAACAACACCAGGTTCTGGACGGCATGCAAACTTGGATACGCCGAGACCAATTGCAGTTGCAAAAAACAACAGTAGCAGGATCACCGTGCGTTTAGCCGAACCAGACTTCTTTTTCTGAGGTGGAATTATTGGTTGTGTCGAACTCGCATACGCTGAGATTGGCTCAACAACCTTATGCTGACGAGGAAGGAACCCCTCGTCGGGTGCATCGAACTCATCATCAGACCAATTTGGATCATGCGTAGACATTGCTTACAACCTCCAAGAAACACCACCTGCAACAAAAATACTCCGTTCGCGGTATCCATTCCAGAGTATTATAGTGCTATTGATCAAATTGTCGGCAGTAAACACAACATCTAGCCCACCACGTATCGCATACTTAGCAGTAAACTGTAGATTGAGATACGCATCAATCTGCAAACTATTGGCAACATCAGCGTAGCGCTTACCAACATACTGCCCTGCAACTCGCACATGAAGGCTACTGCCTATCTGTCGTTGATAGGCTGCGTCTAGGCGGAACGGCTCGGTATACGTAGCAGAATTCCCGTCTTCAAGCGTTACAGACTGCAAGAAAGCACTACCCACAAACCGATCGTTCATCGAGGGTTGATAATGCACTTCGACAGCCGCAGACATACCAATTACATCGCGGTAGACAAGATCCAGCAGAGCTGTTGTTGTATCAACCCACATTGGGTTGCGAAGCGTGCTGCGTCCACTTAGTTTTACCAACATCTGCAACGACTCATCTGGATGATACTTCAAACGCACATCGAAACGAGCAAGGTCATACGGAAGATCTAGAAGAGTCAAGCTGTGTACGTATGGATTTTGCAACGCAAACTCTGTAAAACTCTGAGCACGCAGTCCACTTTGCAGTTGTCCGGCTATGGAGATATGTTCATTGACCTGGTAAAATAGATCTGCATCGATCGAGACACCCACGCGAGCTTCCGAAACGGTACTTGTTGCGTACTGAGCACCTAGCTTTGTTTCAAAGTGCAGCAACGAGTCTCCGAAGAAGCGTGTGAGTCCAACGTCGATATACGGGTATGATACATCGTCTCGCCCCTGAAGGTGAATGCTGCTCGAGACCGCGTATAGACGATCAACTGGAATATGCAGATTTGCGTGCAGCCGTTGATCACGTATCTGGCCTGACCGCTGATCATCAACGTTGAATGCGTTCCAGTATATGTCTGCTGTATAGCGCAGATCGTTCACAAACGCTTCGGTAGTCAATCCCGCAAAGAAGTTACTTGTCTTGCGTTCAGGCGCCGATGAATCGGCAAACAAGGTATACTGACTGTGACGATATCGCACATCGGTTTCTGTTAGCCCCTTACCAAAGAGATAGAACTTCTCTGGCGCGAGATAACTCGATGTTAAACCTACGCCGGCAGTGAGCAATGATGCATTAGGAGCCCAGTCTTTTGAATATAACCCGTCAACAGAGGCATCAATATGATAATCACCAGAACGAAAGGAATGTCCGGCCATCAACGTAGGAGTTGTGTACGAGCCAAACGAAGCATCTACGTATGTGTTTCGCACGATATGATCACGTGTGAACTGCGGCAATGGCCTGTTTGGGACGTTAGGCGCAGGAAACTTTTCCGTTGGATTCAATGAATCAAGCACTCCTGTGCTTAGCCGAAATGGCTTTTGAGGGGCTTGCTTGGACCCTGCAGCAATATCGACAACCGCCTTTCCTGTAACTAAAAAATCCGGGAGCTCCAGCGGCGCATTAGGCGTCGGTGGCTGCGACTGCTGCTGTTGGGAAAGAAGAGTGCTACTTAGAAGCGACAAGCAAAACAGGGCGGCTATCAATTGAGAACGAATCATTTTCGAACTCCTTTCAATCGCTTCACGCGAGCTACCGCCGTTTTCCCATAGTCATCGTCTGGTCGGAGGTCAGCTATAGTCGAATACGCCTCTATGGCCTGATCCTTTTGCTGCAGCTGTTCGTAGCATTCGCCGAGAGCAAGCATGCTGAGTGTGTACCAATCCTCAATACCAGCATATTCCTCGCGGACACGTATAAACCATTCTGATGCCTGTGTATAGTTACGTTCACGGAAGTATGTGGTGCCTAGATCATACAGAACATTGGCAACAATGCTTGGCTGATCGGTACGCTGGGCAAGTATCTGCAAATGGAATCGCGCACTATCAAGATTGCTCATCTTGCGGAATAGTTGAGCCAGCTTATATCGTGCCTGTGTTCCGTTGACGGAATTTGCATAGGTATCTGCAGTTGTGCGAAAGAGTTCAACTGCGGCAAGTGTGTCGCCCCGCATGCGGGCATGCTCTGCCATTTCATATCCTGCCGTAGAAGCAGCTAACGTGTCGTCCGAATGTTGTTTCCAGATAATCTGGTATATGCTGTCTGCTCCAGACATATTCGCATTCGATGCATAGTAGAATGCCAAGTCAAGTCGATAGGTCTGAACATATTCACTGCTGGCATGCGATTGTTCCAATTCTCGGAAGGCAGCAAGCGACTGTGGTAGGTCATTCATACTGAGGTAGGTCTTACCAAGCATGTACAGAGCTTCGTCCTTACGTCCTGCGCTTGGATACTTTTTCACATACGATGCTAACTCCGCGGCAGCTGTTGTGTAATTCTTACCAGAATAAAAGATCTGTGCCTTACTCCAGACGAAATCCTCAGTAGCTGAAGCCTCAGGATTGAGTCCAATTAAGGTGTCGAGCACAGCTACTGCTTCGTCGGTTCTACCCTGCCCTACGAGTACTTCTTGTAAACTCTTTGCTGATTCCGTAGCAAGAGGGTGGCTGGAATACTTCGACATTACTTGACGATAGGTCTGCATGGCCAAATCGTAGTTGCCAAGATTAAACTGCGCATCTCCGATTGTATACAGAGCACGCACAGCATGATCGCCATCCGGGTAGGCCTGCATTAATGCCTCAAACTCTCTGATTGCATCTTCATCGCGCTGTTGCTGGAATGCTATCCATCCAATAAGATAGAGGGCATCATCTGATAGACGCGACTGCGGGTAGCGCTGCAGAAAGGAGCGCATTAAACGGGTTGCGCGATCGAGATCGCCATCTCGATACGCAGCACTGCCAGCCTGATAACCGGCATAGAGACCTTCCTCTGAAGCCCCTCCGTTAAGTGAGGCTTGCTCGTACTGCGTGGCAGCTGCTCTATACTGACGATTGATATACAACCCATCTGCTCGGCGTACCATCGCTTCAACAACATAGCGCGATTGAGGGTATGTTGTAATCAGCTCTTCGAATGCTTTTGATGACTTTGTAAAGTCGCGCTTACGAAAGTGCGTCCATGCAAGGCCATACATCGCCTCTTCACGGCGTAGGCTTGCTGTATAGCGCTTGACAATCTCTTCGTAGAATTCCTGTGCATTTTTCAATAAGTTTTCACGATACATAGACTCTGCCAGCCAAAATGTAGCTTCGTCTCTTCGGGAATCTTTCGGATGGTTTCCCAAGAAATCGGTTAACGATGCGATGGCAGCCGGCAGCTGATTCGTCTGCGCTAAACTGATCCCACGCTCGAGTCTAGCGGTTGCCAACAATTCCTCCTTCTGAGCTACCGCTGCAATACTCGTGTTCTCTGCCAGAGATATTGTCCGCTGGAATACATCTGCAGCCTTTGCCCACTGCTGACGTTGAAGTTGACAGCTACCAAGCAGAATCTGAGCCTTGAGCGTTACAGCTGGATCACGTGCTTCACGTTCTGCTTTTTCGAACAGCTTTTGAGCGCGTTCAAAATCCTCTCGAACATACAGCGCTTGACCAACCTCTATAAGGGCATGGGGCTTGTATGGGTATCCAGCCTGCACAGACAATGCTGTAAACAATTGCTCGGCCTCTGCATCCCTACCTAAACGTTGCAGTGCAACGCCCCGATACAAGAGTGCTTGATGTCGCACTTCAGAGTCTTCCGCAATATCTGAGGCAATAATCCTGTCATACTGATAAAGTGCAGAGTCTGCACGCTGTAGATACAGGTAGGCATATCCTGTAGCAAGGAGAACAAGACTGAGATTCGTCGACGCAGGGTATCGCTGTGTAAAAACAAATGCACTATCAAGTGCTTGTTGATGCTGTTGTAGCATCGTGAACGCTTGCAATCGAATGATGTGGACATACTCACTCAGGATTGCAGCACGCGGACTATCCTCATTACTTCTGTGAACTTGTAGCCGCCCATCAACCCCTTGTAGCTCGTCGAGAGCTTTGACTGGATTTCGATCTCGTAGCTTGATAACCGCCAGACGTACCTGGGCCTCTGTAGCAAGCGCTGATAGAGGAAACCATTTCATCAGCGCATTGTATGAGCTAGCAGCCAAGCTGTCGATGCCACTGAGTTCATGAACCTGTGCACTTGCAAACAACGCCTGTGCAGCCAGATGATGACTCTTCGATAACACTACACAGGTACCCCATTGCTGAATGGCCTTCGAATACAGTTTCTGCTGCGCGTAGCATGCGCCCAACCAGTAATGAGAGAGTACCGTTACATCTCGGTACGTTGTGTTGGAACGCGCTGCAACATCACGAGCACCAATACTTGTTGCACGTTCAAGGTATTCGATAGCCTCAGTAAGGCGATTTGCCTCGAGCTCGATAAAGCCAGCTTCCAGTGCAGAAGAAAGCGCAAAAGGCGAAAATTGGAACGCATCATAGATTGTGCTATGCTGCTCGACTGCTCGCTGTGATAGCCCCCTGTCACGAAAAATATGTGCCCTATCAATCTGTGAACGCTCAAAGCCAATATCAGCTTGGGAGCGCACCCGTGTGGAACGAAGCAATGCGCTCGACCGAGCAAGCAGCCCCTTGTCGATGAAATCATGCGCTTGATATACCTGCAGCAACGGCGGAACGGGAAGGTGCTGTCCATGAACAGCAGAGCATGTTCCGGCCAAACAGGCTAGAAAAACTACTATGTGTGAACGCAACGTAACTCCAACCTCTTATATGCATGGCAAATCTACGAACTAGCAACCCTGGTATTGCGTCTCTAGCGTAGATTTGTGATCGTATGACTAATGACGAGAAGGAGTCAATGTCCGTGTATCATGTGCTGCTGTACTATCAGTTTGTTCCGATAGACAACCCGGAAGTCTTTGCTGGTGAGCATAGGATTCTTTGCAACAACCTAGGCCTAAAGGGACGAATTCTGGTAGCTCCTGAGGGTCTAAACGGTACTGTTTCGGGTACTATCGAAGCATGCAACGCCTATAGAGCCGCTCTTGTACAAGACCCCCGGTTTGCAAACATGGTCTTTAAAATCGACGAGGCCCCTGAACATGCCTTTCAGAAGATGTTTGTGCGCGTGAAAAAAGAGCTTGTGACATTTCGAGCAGATTTACCTTCAGACCCATTGGAGATAACTGGACGCCGTTTGTCTCCTGTTGAATGGAAGCAGATGCTTGAATCCGGCGATGTTATCGTAATTGATGGTCGCACAGATTACGAATATGATATAGGTCATTTTCGTGGAGCCATTCGTCCCGATTGTGAATCCTTTCGTGAGTTTCCAGAATGGATACGAAGCAACTTTGCAGACAAAAAGGACAAAACGATACTTACCTACTGCACGGGAGGCATCCGCTGCGAAAAGCTAACAGCATTTATGCTGCATGACGGGTTCACAAATGTGTATCAACTCGACGGCGGGATTGTTTCCTATGGTAAAGATGAGCAAACTCAAGGGGCTCTCTGGGATGGTTTGTGCTACGTGTTCGACGAGCGCGTAACGGTGCTGATCAACCATACCGAGGACAGAAAGATCATCGGAGTTTGCCATCATTGTGGCGAGCCAACTGAGCGCTATGTGAATTGCAGAAACTACTGCTGTCATGCACAACACTTAGCGTGCGAGCCGTGCGAAGAACTATTCAATAGTGCCTGTTCAATGTCGTGCATGGTAGCACCAGAGCGGCCGGTGTATTCATAGCCCGCCCCTTCACACGGACGGCAAAGCATCAAACGAAAAAAAGCCCGATACTCATACCGAGTATCGGGCTTTTTCCATGAATGACGCGGCTATTACTTGCGTATAACCATTGGTGCAACGATGCGCAGATCTCCCGAGGTGAGGACTACCGTGTATGCACCGTTTGATAGACCTGCAATCGGTAGAGACACCGACTGCGTACCTGAAACGAGCACCACACCTTGCAGAATTTCAACTGTTTGGCCTAGGCTATTGACGATTTCAATCGTTACTACAGCTGCCTCAGGCATGTTGAGACTCAGCATTGCCTCGGTCGTAGCTGGCTGTGGAACCACATTAGCAATAGTCGTTGTACCATCTGCACCAACTTCTACTTCTACCGAAGCGGTGCTTCCACGAGAACCGTCGCGATCTACGGTTGTAAGACGATACAAATAGCGACCAGCTGGTACGTTAACGTCTTTGTAGACGTAATCACGGCTTGCCTGGCTCGTGCCAGAAGCAGCCAATGAGCCAACCATACCATATGAGTCGTCTGTGCCTGCTAACACATCGCTACGCTCAACTTCAAAGCGGTCAGTTCCCTTTTCACTCGCGGTGGTCCACGAGACGTCTACATTACGACCACGCGCCTTCGCATCAAACAATGCCAACTGAACTGGCACAGTCAGGCCGCCGTTGGTTTCAAAGAAGTCTACGATACCGCGAACAACACGTTCTGTGCCCGTGCGGATATCTGTAGACCGCCAGTGACGCCAATCCACCCCGAGATATACCGAGTTCAAATTCAGCGACGCAGTAGCTGTACCCATGACTGAGTCTGCAAGCACTGTTCTGTCGCCTACTGGATAAATGTAGGCACGCTGAACAACACCCGATGTTGTTGGATCGCTGTAGGTGCGGACAAGTGCAGGCTGTGGCTCAGGATCATTTGCAACACCTGTGCGAGAAACGAATTCCACCGATCCGCGTGCAAGTGCCTCACCGCGGACACGCTTGCCACCATATGGCGACGTTGTGGGCGTGTTTGGTGTTGCTGAGTTTACGCGCAGTACGCTTTGAATAAAGCTTTGATCATTGAGAACGTTCAGCCCAACGTGTTGGCGTGGGTAGTTCTGCCCAGCGATAGCTAGATTCTTCTTATCGTTTGCCTTACCAGCACCAACGAAGAAGCGCAGATCACGACGCTCGTAACGTGACAGCGCATCGTCGCTAGACGACCACCATACTGTCTTGTACATCGTGTAATCGATAGCACGCTCTTCAAATGCATCGCGGTCGATAACATCAAACGCGATATTGTCTGCAATCGGATCAACCTCATAGCCAATCTTTTGCATCGTAGCCATCAAACTATCGCCGTTGAGTCTTGATGCAATTTGATTTGGTGTAGAAGCCGGATCTGTGACGTTCACGGCACCACCACGGAGCGAAACCATCATCTTGCGGTTTGAACGCACCATGAAGAAGCGGACAACCTTTGAAGTAACATTATTACTTGCATTCTCATCGGATGAAACTGAAATCTCAATCATGTAACGCGGCGTCAGATTATTTGTCATGGCTGCCTTAGCAGCTGGCACGATATATCCAAGACCAGCAAGCTGCTGATATGACTGAGGCTCCCAGTTAATGTTGAACGCAACATTCGCTTCTTGACCATTGTTAATGTTCGCATTAACAACACGGTCGATAACCGGTGCGCCACTCCACATTGGGTTAGCAAGCATAGAGTTATTCGACGCAGGCGTTTCGATAAAGATGCGGCAACGGATCGGTGAATTTGTCTGTGGCAAACCACCATTGTTGCGTATCAGACCCGTAACACCAACTGGTGCCTGCGTCATGATATACTCAGCATCCGAATTAGGACCTGTAGCGGCACGATATACTGTAGGCTTCAAAACAGTTACTGCCTCGAGGTCCTTCACGTACTGACGTCCGTCAAACTCATCTGCGCCGATGTCGTATGGCTGACCAGCTGCACCGCGGTTTGTGCCATCGATATCCAGAGGAACCGAAGCGATACGCTCGCCACGATTGCTCAAGAGCGAGCCGATTGGTAGTGGGTTTGTCTTGATACGCAATTGCTGGTTCGGAGCAACTCCGTTGAACACCATATCGCCAGAAATTGAACCAGAGACTGAGTTGTTGTCACGCTTAGTCCATGAACGCCATTGCGAAATGAAGCGGAATTCATCGTCGCTGCCAGTGCTAATGATGTCTGAAGCATTATTGATTTCAATGAATCGAACGTGTGCAGCCCGACCTACATCGAATGCATTACGATCGCTCACGAGTGCCATCGGATCATTACCATCGGTCATCTGAATGCCTTGATACAGCAGAGCTGTGTGTGTTATGCCAGCTGCATTGGCATCACCCTGCATAACAATGGCGTTGTTCTTCACAACTACCCCATTTGCATGTTGAATTCCAAGACCAACAACTGCACCTGATCCGCTGATGTTGTCTGTCTGCATCATGATTGTGTTGTTTACAATCATGTCCTTGCGGGTAAAGTAGTTGAAGTTGTTCTCAGACGGAGTGATGAGCTTAGCTACACCCGTTGCAGTTACACTACGCTGCGTATAGACGTGGATACCTGCCATGCTAGCGCTGGTTGAACCACGCTTGATACCCCAAACAATGTTGTTGGCAAGCAATGTGCTTTCCGTGTTCTTCGGGAAGTATTCTGTGCCCCCTACGCCGAGTGCAGGATATGCATTACGTACTTGTTCTACCACGATACCACGTGACCAGACATCACCAGTAACTGACGAGATCTCATTGCGTTCTGCACGAGCCGAGATGTTGTGATAGCGGTTCACACCACCTAGCACGATACCAGCAGCTTCAATATTTGAACCACCTGTTACCTGTGTGCCCACGTTGTAAATCCGGTTACCAGTTACTTGTGCATTGTCTTCGTAACCAAGGAAAATACCCGCTGCGCGCACATTGAAGATCGTGTTACCACTGATTTGCGTATTTGTTGAATAGTACGGACGGAACTCGTTAACACCACCCTTGATGAGTGTTCCGATACCAATCGATACAACACCATATCCGAACCCGGAGATCTCGTTGTTTAAGATCGTATTGTTTGAACCTGGGATCGTATCGAGACGGTCTGCATTGTTACCATCACGGCCTACCGGTACCTTTTGACGACTGACGACACCGGCTGAGTATGTGACGTTGCCCGTGCGATTATCAGCATCATACTTGAACTGGTTGAACGCGTAGTTGATTGACGGCAACGATGTTGCGTAGCTCGGTGCTGATGTCGGGGCGTTGTTGATGATCAAATTCTTCAACGTGATATCGTGGGAACCATCGCCGAGATAGAACGGAGCACGATGAGCATTCGTCGAGTTCATCTGGAAAATGATTGACTTTTGAGATCCACCGTCTAATGTGATGTAACCATCTGAGTTGGCCCAGTTCGGATTCTTCGAGAATTCAAACTGTACCGAATTCTGATTGGATGCCGATACGTTCTGACCAAACAGTACACCAACGCCTGTTCCAGAGTTAAGTGTTACAACAATCGAGCCCTTCGATACAGAACGAGCAACCGACGGCCTAAAGGTGATTGTATTTGTTGATGATACACCAAGAATCTTCGACGTCAAATCCAGAGCTGGCTGCATCTGACTTCCATCACCAACGGAGTATGCGCCGTCAGTAAGCTCAAACGTTACCGGACCACTTACGCCCTTCAGATACAGATCATTCGCTGCGGCTTGGAACGTTAAGTAGTTGCGCGGGTCGCCAGTCTTAAGCGTACCAATAGTGTACGTGCCGCTCATCGCCGGCGAGACCGTAAACTGGAGGCAGATTGTATTGTTATCTGGTACTGGATCTCCAGGATATTCGGCCGTCATGCATGCCTCGTACTGGCCAACAGCAGTCGGTGTAAACGTTGGGAAATCTGCACTCGACAAGTTGAACGGTACCTCAGCACCAACGTCAGGCACAACAACCACTTGGTTGTATACAAGCGTACGTGCTGGCAGCTGATAAATCTGCATACGTACCGGGATGTTCGAAAGATCCTGGATACCGCCGTTGATCAGTGTACCACGTGGCACAAATGGGCGCTTAACGTAATATGTACCACGCGTAACAGGCGATGTAATCTCGTTTGCACCAACCTCTTCGTTGTACTTCGTCTGGAAGATGTAGTTGCCAGTCGATGGCTGGCAATCGTTGCCTGGCTGATTGTCGATTGCGTTAAGCAGTTCGCAACAAACAGTAATTGCATACTGGCTGACCTCTGTCGGCTGGTACACATCGAAGTCGAGAGTAGCAACCTGGCCTGTAGCCATTTGCCCAGTATATACCACAGTGTCCTTCCAGACTATAGTGTTATCAGGCAAACGGCGCACAGTGGCGATAAGATTCGCTTCTGTTACATCATTTACACCAACGTTTTGAATAGTTGCTGAAACGGGAATCGATACACCCTTCGGATACTTCCGTGGGATTGCAAGGGGCGAACGAATCGCACGAATCGACAAATCGTTTGGATAGGCAATAATGAATTCCTTAGTCCATTGCTGCGTGTAGCCGGGTATGCTGTACGCAGCCTCGAGAACGTAGGAACCACCTTGAATATTCGTAAGGTTCAGTGCACCATCAATGCCAGCCGCTGGACCTGTTGCCTCGTTCATGGTGTAGGTGAACAAACCAGTAGTTGTGGCTGAGTGCGTAATGTTCGGATTTCCGCCTGGTACAACACCCTGGTAGATCACATTACGCTGAGGAAGTGGCCCGACGATGCGATAAGTAAGACCGATTGTCTGCCCTATACGTTGACGGAACGTAAGCGACGGTTTTGGGAACGCTGGGTCTATACCGTTGTAAATCACACCAGTACGGAGGATACGACGCGGATCTATATCATCTGGGAAAGAAGCTTCAATACCAGAAAGAACACCAAAGCGGAAAACAGGGCGTGTATACGTGTAGTAAAATGGCTGCACGTTTGTAACGCAGTAGTTGATGTTGTCCTGGTACATGAACGTACCAACGAAATACAACGGATCTGGCCGCGTCATTTCAAGCCCTGGTGTATTGCCTGTATACGCTGTGCGATAGGTACACCAGTCCATGTGCAAATTGCTCACACCATCCCAATCAAACGGCTCGCTAAATGTCATAGTGACCCATTCGCCAGTGCCACCAACCGTTGGGTATTGATATGCACCGTTGCTGAAGACTGTCGTCATGCCAGCGTCCGACTGCGGAAGAGGAGCCGTAGTCAAGGTCGTGTTACGCATCTTGATAGTAAACTGACGCGCAGGAGCCGGCGTCGAATTGCGAATCTGGATTGCAAGTGATGAAATCTTGCCAGCAGTCATGCCGTAGAACTGCATCTCAGAGGCCCGTACAATGTACTGAGCCCGAATTGTCCACCAGTAATCGGTTAGTGGGTTAGGAAGCCACGTAGTCTGCCATAAACGGGCAGATCCTGAGCCCCCTGCAACCTCATAAATCATTTGCGCTTGCATCGTTGCAACAAGCACCATCGATAGCACGCTAACAACTAACGTAGCAAGTGCCCCGCGGAGTAATGAACGTCTCATAGGTGAGCGTCCTTTGCTGGAAAGTTTGACATTAATAATTCATTATCAGTAACAACCAAGTTAGAAAAACCAACCCAGAGGGCAATTCGTTCCATCATGCCATCTGGAAAATATCTATTTTTTCCACTTCTACGTTCCGTGCATTATCCACAAAATTCTCGCTGGCGTAGGTATACCGTAGCTGGATATACGAACATTCAACAACACATTCACTAGGGATTGCAACTATGGTCTCACTTGCCATGATCAACGATGCAACGAACGCCATCAGAGTACGGTACTCTGGAACGCCAGCAATTGGGATTATTCTTGGCACAGGACTCGGGGCACTTGCTGAGTGCATAAAGGTTGACTTATCAATACCTTACGAAGACATTCCACATTTTCCAGTCAGCACCGTTGAGTCCCATACGGGACGCCTCTTGATCGGGACGCTACAGGACAAACCAGTAATGGTGATGCAGGGTAGGTTTCATCAATATGAGGGCTACTCCTTACAGCAGATCACGCTACCTGTTCGAGTTTTCAAGATGTTAGGCGTACGTACGCTGATTGTTTCCAATGCATGTGGTGGAATGAACCCCCTCTATCGACGTGGGGATATCATGCTGATCGACGACCACATAAATTTTCTTGGTGACAATCCATTGATTGGCCCAAACCTGGATGAGTTGGGGCCGAGATTCCCAGATATGAGTGAACCCTATTCACAACGTCTGTTGTCGATGGCCGAGGAAAGCGCCTTGGAACTCGGCATCAAGGTGCACCGCGGCGTTTATGTAGCCGTAACTGGACCCAATCTTGAGACCCGCGCAGAGTACAGGTTTCTACGTGCCCTTGGAGCAGATGTTGTGGGCATGAGTACCGTACCCGAGTGCATTGTTGCCCGGCACATGGACATGGATGTGCTTGGCTTGAGCATCATAACTGATCAATGCTTCCCTGATTCATTGCACCCAGTTAGTTTGGAACATGTTTTAGAAGCTGCTGCAATTGCAGAGCCCAAAATGACTAGCCTCGTAACACACATTGTTAGTAAAGTCTCATGATCAGATTGTTTCCACACGGCCTGATAGTAATGGTCGTTAGCATCATTGCCGCCTCATGTTCACCACAGGAGCCCCTTATCAATTCGTTTGTTGATGAGTGGCGCTTGCTTGCAACGAGTGGCAGTAAAAACCTTACCTCTACTGTGATACCAACGGGGCAAGAAGTGTCGATCAACCCCAACGACGTAGATTTTGGAGCTGATCCTACCATGACCAGATTCCGCAACAACGTCTACTTTACCTCGAACAGTAGGTCCTGGATTATCGTCTATGACGCAGAGCGTCTTGTGTATTCGGACACCATTTTTACATATAATGAACTTGACGGCACGAGCGACATCTGCTTTGCTAATGCAACTACAGCCTATGCTGCATCGCCCAAGAGCCAATGCGTGGGAGTAATTGACCTTACTACAGGTACGGTAGCTCGCATCATCAAGACACCTGGCAAGCCTCAACAGATTGCCTGTTTGGGAAATCAGATCTGTGTGACACTCCCAGACTCAAATGCGGCAATTATCATTGACTCTCGCTCAAATGAGATCGTTCATACAATGCAGATTGGCGATCGCCCCTGGTATGTGCGTGAAGATGCAGTTGCCAATGTTTTTTGTATCGTCACTCTTGGACTTGGTAAGCTAGATGCACAGGAATCGCCTACGACGCCTACGATCTCGTTTCTATCGCCAGCATCGCGTGAGATTCTGAAAACGCTGGACCTTACGGCAAAGGTAACAGAGGGCCCGAGGCAGTATCCTCGGGGGCTAGCCATTACATCTTCACAGTTCGCACTCGTGCCTGTGCAGGCTGGGCTGCTGCGTGTTAGCACGCGCACGCGTTCACGGGTTTCTGCGGTGCAAACAGACTCATTCGACATCGTAACATACAACGATGCGCGTGCAGAAGTAATCTGCCAACGCAAAGCAAATGGAAGTGCGGCAGAGGTAGTAGTGTTTGATGAAGATGCATCAGTAAAGAAGTTTTCTCTTGTGCGCACTTCACGTGCTAGTTCACTCTTGGGCGTTGCTCGATGATTTGTGAGCTACTGGAGCAGCGCGTCAAGTCATCACGCGCCCATCTCGTGTTTGCCGATGCGCACGACGAGCGCGTCCTTTCCGCACTTGAGACCCTCTCGCAAGAAAGCGCTCTGCTCCTGACAGCATTGATATCTCGGGATACTGCAGAGCGAATTATTGGACGTCCTCTCTCAAAGACGATCATGTTTGATGATGGCTTAGCCCATCAGCACAACGTTCAGCAGTTTCTTGTAAGCAAGAGATCAGCTAAGGGGCTCACAGACGCAATGGCCTATGAGTTGTCCAGCAATCCCCTGTTTATTGCAGGCTGGATGGTACACACCGGGAGAGCCGATGCTGCGGTTGCTGGGTCTATTTCAACAACATCAGATGTTATTCGTGCAGCTTTGTGGACAGTTGGTCTATCCTCTGGTGTTCAAACGTTGTCGAGTTACTTCTTGATGGACTGGCCTGATAGGTATTTCCTGTTTTCCGACTGTGGTGTTGTCCCTGATCCAAGCGTTGATCAGCTAGTAGACATTGCGCATGCATCTGTTACATCCCTGCATGCTCTTACAAACGATGAACCACGAATAGCTTTCGTAAGTTTTTCAACACACGGCAGCGCACAGCATCCATTGGTAGACAAGGTTCGAAGTGCCACAGCGTTATTCTCAAAGAAACACCCGAACATCAAGGCCGACGGAGAATTGCAAATTGATGCAGCGATCGTACCATCGGTAGCATCAAGAAAGGCTCCCGACTCTCTTGTTGCCGGCAACGCCAATATTCTCGTGTTCCCGGACCTGAATGCTGGGAACAGCGCATACAAGATAGCTGAACGCCTTGGCGGAGCTACGGCATTGGGTCCAATTCTACAGGGCTTGGCCAAGCCATACTGCGACTTATCCCGAGGATGTATTCCCGATGATATCGTTCACGTTGCACGAATTGCAGCGCTTATGGCAGCAGTACCTAGTTGGACTGAACCCGCAACGACGTAATCATCTGAGCAAAATCTTCATCAGTTAAGATGTATTTCTCTGAGCAGTACTGGCAGACCATTTCACGATGGTTATCGTGCTGCATACCGACTATCTCGTCAAGGCCAAGCGTTAGCAGAGCAGACTTGTATCTATCCTTTGAACATCTGCAAAAGAAGTCAACTGGAGCACTGGCAACGATATCAATGTCGGATGGCATGATTTGGCGTAGAATCTGCTCCGGAGTATAACCGTTGTCGGTGTACTCTGTCATTCGTCCCAAATAATCAACGGCATCATATACCTTGAAGATGTCGACGTCTCTGGCACCAGGCATTGCCTGCACGAGCAGCCCAACACATTGCCGAATACTGTCGTTCTCATCATACGCAACGTCGATAACAAACGCCGAAGGTATCTGCTCCGACTGCGTTAGATAGTAGCTAAGATCTGTTGTTATATCTCCTCTTCGTAGCTCCACAATTCCCGTAACGGGCTCGTATTCTCCGTAGACAACACGTTGAACTCTAAGAAGCCCCTTACCCAGTGGTGTATCTCGATCGGCGGTAGGATCGGGGTTTACAGTGATATATCCACGTGTTTCGCCAATCTGCATCGCCTCGGCGCACACCGTACGAAGCAAGCCATCACCCTCTGCAGTGAGAATAACGCGTTCCTCGCCCTTGAGATATGACGCCAAGAGACTTGCACCGGTGATCATTCGTGCCAGCATTAACGAGCCTACAGGATCCAGCCCATGCTTATGCTGAGCAGTGCGAACCGCAGTTGGGTTGTGAATCAGAGCAGCTCTGAACATTCCATCCTTAGTCATGGCCCTCGTGACCCTATCACGTTGGGACCAAAGCTTCTTTACTTCATCATTCATCTGTCATCTTTCGTAGTTCGGCAAGCGTCTGCATTGCCTGGATTGGCGTCATGTTGTCGATGTCTAATTCCGAAATAATCTTTCGGATTCTGTCTTCACGCAGTTCGAATAAGGATACGTGACCGGCCTGCATCTGGATTGAACGTTGTTTCGGTTCTTTTGTATCAGCACTCTCCATTGATGCTAACACCGACCGTGCATTCGCCAGGACAAGCGGCGGCATACCAGCCATTTTGGCAACATGAATCCCGAATGAGTGATTGGAGTGGCCAGGAACAACTCTGTGGGTAAACAGAATGTCATTTTCTACTTCCTGAACCTCAACCTGATAGTTTGTAACACGACTACACTGTTCAGAGAGCTCAGTAAGCTCATGATAATGCGTAGCGAATATCGTTTTAGCACCTACACAATCGTGGAGATACTCTGCTATAGCCCATGCAATCGATATTCCATCATACGTAGCTGTACCGCGACCAACCTCGTCCAGAAGAATAAGACTTTGCCTCGTTGCATTGTTGACGATGTTGGCTGCCTCCTGCATTTCAACTAGAAAGGTGCTCTCACCAGCCAGCAGATTATCCTGCGCACCAACGCGCGTAAATATGCGGTCCGTAAGAGGGATGGAAGCGCTTGCCGCAGGTACAAACGCTCCAACATGTGCCAGATACACACAAATGCCCACTTGTCGCAAGAAGCTCGATTTACCAGACATGTTGGGACCTGTGATAATGTGCACTTGCGACGTACTCGTATCGATGCTGATCGAGTTGGGTACGTATGTTATACCGGGTGGCAATATTCTCTCGATTACAGAATGGCGTGCATCGCAGATCACAAGTTCCGTACCCTCGTGTATCTGTGGTTCGGTGTAGTGCAATGTATGCGCAGCATGTGCAAACGACCCAAGAGCGTCGATGATGGCAACGTTATGGAGTGTTTTCTGTAGTTGCTCACAATCAAGAGCTACACTCTCACGTAACTCGTGTAATAGCTGAGTCTCTCGTTGCGTTACCAAATCTTGAGCAGAAAGTAATTTCTGCTCCAACTCCTTCAGCTCCTGCGTGGTGTACCGCTCTGCGTTGGCTAGTGTTTGGCGTCTGTCAAACCACTCGGGCACTTTGCCCTTTTGGGCATTACTCACCTCGATATAGTAACCGAACACTCCTGTGTACCCAATTTTGAGATTAGGTATTCCAGTCTCATCACGCAACCGTTGTTGATACTCTGTAATCCACTCTCTGCCGTGGTGCAATGCCTTTGCGGCCTCATCGAGAATGGCATCATATCCCATGCGGAACATAGCACCGGTGCCGATGGTAACCGGGGGCTCATCAACTAACGCTGTATTGATAGACTCGGCAAGCTCACTATGTAGCTGAATTCCAGTGAGAATCTTGGCAACCTCGAGCACATCGATGCCGGCGCAACTATCGTGCACTGAAGGAAGCACCATGATGCCAGAGCGAAATGTACCAACTTCGCGGGCAGTTGCTCTATCGGTTACAATTTTCGTGAGCAGTCTCTCAAGGTCTCCGATTCGCCCAAGAGTTTCCCTGAGCTCACGCAGATGTTGATGATGCACAACAAGCGTGCGAACTACCACGAGGCGCTGTGTAATGCGCTGAAGATCTTTGAGCGGTGTTTGCATCCACCAACGCAGTAGCCGGGCACCCATTGGACTCATTGTTGAGTCTAACAATTCAATCAGTGCACCCGAAGCATTGGAATCTTGTGCTTGAATCTGCAGGTTTCGACGCGTTGACGCATCAAGAATCATTACATCGTCGTGTCGTAGTTGACGCAACGATTGAATTTGTGACAATGCACTCTTCTGTGAATCAGAAACATAATTCAACACCACACCGGCTGCAACGATGCCTAACTGAGCATCTTGCAGACCAAACCCTTTGAGAGAAGATGTGCCAAAGTGACGATTCAGTTGCTCATCGGCGGAATCTCGATTGAAGTGCCAGGCATCCAGTCGTGTTATCGAGGGTTTTGACGAGCACTGAAGCGCAACTGGCTCGCATTGCTGACGCTGGTCTTTGTTAATGATCATCTCGGCCGGTGAGAACGCATCTACAACAGACAAGACAGAGTGGTCTGGCACTTCGCCTGCTGTAAACGAGCCCGTAGAAATGTCTGCAACTGCAACACCCCAATGCCCACCTTTGCTCTTGGGCGCTACAAGACAGGCCAAGTAGGTGTTCCTGCGACTGTCGAGAAGTTTATCGTAGAGAACAACGCCAGGGGTAACGACCTCCACAACATCGCGCTTTACAATCCCCTTTGCCAGCTTTGGATCCTCCAACTGTTCGCAAACCGCTACACGGTGCCCGGCTGCAACAAGTTTCGGCAGATAGTTATCGAGCTGATGATGTGGAAAACCTGCAAGCGGCATCTCTCCAGCTGCCCCGTTGTTGCGCTTTGTAAGCGTTATGCCACAGGCCTTAGCGGTGATTACGGCATCTTGACCAAACGTCTCGTAGAAATCTCCTAGCCGAAACAGGAGAATTGTATCGGCATGGCGCTCTTTGATCTGATTGTATTGCCGCATAAGCGGCGTTTCGGTAGACGATTTCACTCTGCAAAAATAACCATGCAAGGCCCGACAATTGTCGAATTGATTTCACGTTGTATCTTTGCCAACTGTCAGGAGAGGTGGCCGAGTGGCTGAAGGCAACGGTTTGCTAAACCGTCGTAGTGGTACTAACCGCTACCGAGGGTTCGAATCCCTCCCTCTCCGCTGCAAAGGCCCCTGCGACTAAGCGTGGGGCTTTTTTTGTTATGCCAGAATCCGAACGTACCATACGCGTCATTATAACCAACCGCAAAGCACTGCACGAATACGAAGTATTGCAGCGTTTTGAGGCAGGAATTGTGCTTGTTGGTACAGAGGTAAAATCTCTACGCGCAGGCAAGGTAAGCCTAGCCGATACGTACGCCATGTTCTCTTCACGGCAGACAGACGAACTTTGGCTGTTAGGCCTGCACATTGCACCGTATGATTTTGGCAATAGAGAGAACCATGAGCCCCTTCGCAAACGTAAACTTTTATTGCAGGCTCATGAGCTGCGAAAGCTTCGTGAAGGGATAGAAGAAAAGGGCCTTACAGTTATACCGTTGTCGGTATACTTTTCGGGTCCGTACGTGAAGGTAGAGCTTGGACTTATGAGAGGTAAAAAGCTCTATGATAAACGCGCAAGTACCAAGGAACGCGAGATTAAGCGAGATTTGCAACGTCGTACCAGCGACGACGATCATTGATTGAGAGCCAGTAGATTATGAAACCTCTAGCAGAACAACTTGCGGTCATTAAGGAACACGTTGTAGACCTCCTTCCGGAGGACGACGTGATTACAAAGCTCGAGCGAAGCATCAAGAACAATTCACCGCTGCGCATAAAGCTGGGGCTCGATCCAAGCCGGCCAGATATTCACATCGGACATGCTGTAGTGCTCCAGAAGCTTCGTCAGTTTCAAGAGCTCGGACACCTAGTTGTGCTGATCATAGGAGACTTTACCGCCACCATCGGGGATCCAACTGGAAAGTCGAAAACACGCCCTGCACTTACCATTGAGGAAACACGCCACAATGGCGCGACGTACGTGATGCAGGCTGCTAAGATTTTAGATATGGACAAGACAGAGGTGCTCTACAACTCGAGTTGGTTGGATTTACTCACTTTTCGTGATGTCATTCGTTTGACATCCCAGTACACCGTTGCGCAACTGTTAGAGCGCGATGATTTTACCAAGCGCTATACGGGCGGAGAGCCCATATCGTTGCATGAATTTCTCTATCCCCTGATTCAAGCCTACGACTCAGTTGCCATAAAAGCTGATATCGAGATTGGGGGTACCGATCAAAAATTCAACCTATTGGCCGGACGCGAGATCATGCGTGGTGCTGGAGCAGAACCGCAGTGTATCCTTACCATGCCAATTCTCGAGGGAACAGACGGTGTTGAGAAAATGAGCAAGTCTCTCGACAACTACATTGGACTAACTGACAGTGCAAAGGATATGTTTGGAAAGACAATGTCTATTCCTGACAGCCTCATTCCCCGCTATCTCAAGTATGCATGTTTCGCGCCTCAGCACGAGGTTGACGCCATGGGTAAGGGGCTAGCAGACGGGTCACTGCATCCACGCATAGCAAAAATTCAAGTTGCCAAGCAGATCGTTGCCGTGTATCACGGTGCAGAAGCAGCAGATGAGGCGGTTGCAGAGTTTGAGAGAGTCTTTGTGAAAAAGGATTTACCCGACATCATCGAGGAAAAGACTCTACCATATGGCAGTATTGACATTCTCACGCTGCTTGTAGACACCAATATGGCGAGTTCTAAAAGCGAGGCACGTCGTCTTGTAACGCAAGGCGGTGTTTCTATAGATGCCTCCAAGATCAGTGACGCATACGCCGTGGTAGACCTCTCGAAACAGCATGTACTGCGTGTTGGGAAGTTACGCTTCCTGCGCATTCAGGGGGCATGAAACAGAGGGTTACAATAGACGGCCCTGAAACAGGCCAGCAGAACATGCTTCTAGATCTTGCCCTTCACGAAGAAGTGCGCAGTGGCGATCTACTGGCCGGACTGCGGTTCTACTCATGGCAACCATGGTGCGTTTCTCTGGGCAAGCACCAGGATCGCGAGCGCCTAAATCAGCGTGAACTCAAGCGCTTGCACTTCGATGTTGTCCATCGCCCCACTGGCGGACGGGCCGTATTGCATGCTAACGAAGTTACGTACTGCGTATGTATGCCTTTGCCAGATGCGAGCAAAGCCCAGCTTGTCTATGGGGCAATACACGATATGCTGTATGGCATACTCTCTTCACTTGCTCGGGATCTTGTGCATGCATCCCTTACAATGGACCTGCGTACACATTATAATGCTAACCAGTCTCTGGGCCAAGCATGCTTTTCGAGTCATGCAAAAAGTGAGATCTTATGGTCCAACAAGAAGGTTGTGGGTTCAGCCCAGCGCGTTATGGATGACGTACTCTTGCAGCACGGCTCGATTTTATGTGGTGCAGGGCATGAACAGCTAGCCAAGATACTAACACAGACATCCGACGAAGCTGATCGCGTGCAATCTGCATTGGGCAATGCCAGTGCCACTCTTTCGCAGGCTGCGAACAGAGACGTTACTATCGACGACGTACTCTCTGCGGCGGCTCGTCACAAGGACACTCTGTGCGACACACTCGCAGAGATCACTTCGCTGGTAGTGGGCGCAGAATCGTGATACCAAGGTTTGTTTCACCACGCATCAGATACTCTGAGATCGGTCCGTCTAGAACAACTTTTTTCTTCACTGAAGATGCATGTAGAAAATGCGCGCGCTTGCCGTCACTCACAATTAATCCAGTATGCGAGTAATCGAGCCCCTTCTTCGATGTTGCAATTGCAACGATGTCTCCATCCTGCAATCTGTCTTCGATATCGGCTATAGCAGCCTTCGGTATGATCGTGCGTTTAGTCATATTAACGCGCTGCTCAATGCTGCGCATCACATCAACCATTGACGGGCTAGCAACAAGCGCTGGATAGTACTTGGGGTTTTGCGACATAAAGCCAACACTCAGGGGGAATGGCTTACCACCCAGAGATGCGGTAACATCATCAACTACGCCCTTCTTCACGTTATTGTCAATCCATTCAGATGTGTAGTGCAGTCGGCTTGTGTAGTCGGTGAGTGCCCCGTCTCGGTATCGCGTGTACGTAACGGCAGCAACAAGATCCTGCAGAGAGTCCTTGCCCTGCTGAATAATTCTTGCAATGTTTAGCGAAGATTCAAACAGTGTAACGCAATCAAGACCTTCAAGATTAACCGTGCAGATTTCATTTCCTGGTGTCTCCAGCGTACCGCCTACGTATGGTTTGCCTATGAGCTGCTTGGCTACGTTGATCACGATACTCCCAATTGGCATAGACTTCCACTGAGAATCGACTGCTGACTTCATGATTGTATCGAAGGCAGTACGCGTGACGTTACTCGGTGACTGTTGTGCCATACACGCACTAGAACCACATGCCAGAACAAACAAGACTATCGTCCGTGCAATAGGCATCATGTTATCCAGCCTCGCTGATACGTGAAATTCCAAGATCACGCAGCTGATGTGTGTCTACTTCCGATGGGCAACCATCCATCAACGAAAGGCCAGAGGTGGTTTTTGGGAAGGCAATCACATCGCGGATGTTGTCGGTTCCACTCAAGAGCATAGCCAATCGGTCAAATCCAAACGCAATCCCACCATGTGGCGGTGCGCCGTACTTGAGTGCATCCAACAAGAAACCAAACTTGGCCTCTGCGTCTTCGCGCGAAAAACCTAACAAGTCAAACATCTGTCGTTGCACAGAATTGGTGTGGATACGAACAGATCCACCGGCGACCTCGTATCCGTTAATGACCAAATCATGGGCTAGAGCGCGCGCGTTTGTGGGATTTGTGCCTAGCAGCCCCACATCTTCAGCAAGGGGCGATGTAAACGGATGATGACGAGCAATCCAGCGATGTTCTTCTTCGCTAAACTCTAACAATGGGAATTCTGTAACCCAATGAAAAGCAAACGTATCCTTGAGCGACTCAAGAATCCCCGTCCGCTTAGCAATTTCCGATCGCAGCGCCCCAGCAATGGTGCAGGCACGTTCCCAAACGCCCGGAATAAAGAGGACAAGATCGCCATCTGCTGCATGCACAGCTGCCAACAAGTTTCCGGCTTGCTCAGGAGAAATAGTCTTCGCGAGTGAACCAGATACTTCACCAGACTGCAGCTTTAGCCATGGGAGCCCCTTTGCACCATACTTCTTGGCATGCTCTGTAAGCTCGTCTATCGCTTTACGAGAAAACGCCGCACATCCACTTGCGTTGAGCGCCATGATCGTGCCACCGTCTGCAACAACTTCCTTAAACACCGAGAAATCAGTTGCTCCTGCTACTGCTGAAACATTCTCAAGTTTGAGATCATAGCGGATATCGGGTTTATCCGAGCCATACTTCTCCATCGCCTCACGAAAGGACATCCTTGGGAATGTGGCTGGTGTTTTGTAGCCCAGTACTTCGAACCACACCTTCTTGATGAATCGCTCCGTCATGGCGATGATGTCGTCCTGTTTCACAAACGACATCTCAACATCTATCTGCGTAAACTCTGGCTGTCGATCTGCTCGCAGATCCTCGTCTCTAAAACACTTGACGATCTGCATATACTTATCAAACCCTGATACCATTAGCAGCTGTTTAAACAACTGTGGCGATTGCGGGAGAGCGTAGAATCTTCCCTTGTTCATGCGGCTAGGCACGAGAAAGTCGCGAGCACCTTCAGGAGTTGACTTCGTAAGTACGGGCGTTTCTACCTCGATAAATCCTTCTTCCTCAAAAAACCTATGTGTAAGCTGATAGAGCTTGTTACGCACGAGAAAGTTCTTTTGTAAAACTGGTCGACGCAGATCTAGATATCTGTGCTTTAGTCGAAGCTCTTCGTTCGTACCGAGATCGTCTACGATTTCAAAAGGTGGCACGTCAGATGCGTTAATGATTCCAGCTTCCGATGCGAGCACTTCTATAAGGCCAGTAGGAATGCGAGGGTTAGGGTTTTCACGTTGGCGCACAGACCCCTTCACCCAAAGAACGAATTCTGTACGAACATCATGTATCTTCTCCGATAGCTCTGGAGTGTACGCAGAATCAACAACGATTTGCGTAACTCCGTCACGATCACGAAGATCTATAAAGATTACCCCTCCGTAGTCCCGTCTGGCATTCACCCAGCCGTTGAGAGTTACCGACTGACCATCATGTTCAGGGCGCAGGGCACCGCACGTTGTTGTTCGTTGTTCGAATTGCATACAAAAAGAAGAATAGTGTTCCGAGCGGCAATTTACCAAAGCCGGCTTAGCAAGTCATCATCGACACAAGATTAGCGACAACCAAATCAGGAGGTATGCTATCGAGTGAGTCATGTTCTGTGATGATTGGCCAACATGGTGCATCGTATGGCAGCCAGTTCAAGAACCCACGAGGATCTCGAGAAAAGAGCACAACACTAGGGATATTATAGGCCGATGCAACATGAATTGCTGCCGTGTCTGGACTTAGCAGCCACGTGCTTGAAGCAATAGCAGCCGCGAAATGTTCGTATGAAGGACCTGGATCGAGATGCAAAGTTCCAGTGACAGCCGCCAAGTGCACAGCCTTGGCCCGATCAGCTGGAGCAGATAATATGATGATCCGAACCAATGGAAAGCGGTTTCGAATGGCATGGATAACGTGCTCCAATGCCTGGGCAGGATACATCCTGCGCTCTGAAGACCCTGATATCTGAACTGCAAGCACTGGAGCGCTACTCGTAGCGTGTGCCTTGTTCTTGACCTCGCACATGATATCCTGGCGAATCGCAAGACGAGGACGCTTGTCTTTGCGTTCAATACTGATCCCTAACGGTAGAAGCAAATCACAGAGTACATCAATGATATGGCGCTGACTACGGTCTCCTTGCTCAACCACATGCTGAGCAGGAGTTGTCACATTGTTGTTCAGCACAATGCTGTGATGTGCTCGAACACTGCGTACAATCCCATTAGACGTGGCAGATGCAGTGTGATTGAGATCGATCAGCAAGTCGTAGCGAGTCCTGCGAAGCTTCCAAAGCAATGCCAGCATCTGCGGTGAATTCTTTTTTAGCACATGCACTTGGTCTACAACTGATTGAAGACAAAAAGTAGCGGCGCTGTTATTGCGTGAGACTAGTATGTCTATCTGCGCCTCAGGGTATCTCTGCCTCAGCGCATAGACAAGAGGCGTAGAGACAAAGACATCTCCAATGCGGTCTTGGCGCACATACAAGATCTTGGGTGCAGACGGAAGTATTACATCTCCAAACATTCTTGATAGGCCCTTAATGTGCGCTCAGCTGTATTCGTCCAAGAAAAGCATCGACTTCGCGCCAGTCCCTGTTCGCGAAGTAACGCGTAGAGCTCATCATCATCTAGCAGCTTCGTCATTGCGTCTGCGATGCTATCAACGCGCTGTGGCTCAACATAGATAGCAGCATCCCCGGCAACCTCTGGCATGGACGAGGTTGATGATGTAATCACTGGACAACCACATTGCATTGCTTCAAGTATAGGCAGTCCAAATCCCTCTGCTTGCGATGCAAACACCATACCACGGGCATTGCTGATGATCTGAACAAGATCAGTAGTAGAAACCGTAGTGAGAAAGTCAACAGAGTTATCGAGTGAGAACGACAAATTGTTGATGAATCGCTGCACGTGCACATCAGATCTGTCCGTTACAACAACAAACCGTGTCTTAAATCGATACTGAGGGCTGAGTCTCATCCATGCTTCTAGAATCCGATCAAGATTTTTACGCGCAACATCAATGCGCCCCACGTATACCAAGTAACGACCTTCGATCTTGTATCGACGCCTAACCTCGTCAGAAAGCTCTGATGGCCTGAAGGTTCCGGATGCTGCGAGTGGCGTTACGGTTAGACCACCCTTAAACCAAGGGAACTTCTCTTTGATGGTGTTAGCTACCCAAGCTGATGGACAAACAAGCGCATGTGACTTTCTCAGTTGACGCTCTAACATCCTGGGGAATCGGTAACGCAGGCCCCGTTCAACTGCATACTCAGCATACATAGGAATAAGATCGTGAACCGTAGAGATCACACGATGATGCTGGGCAAAGACTTTTTGTGGCCCCAGGTAGTGAACGAGATCTACCCCATCGAAGACATGCTTAATCTCGTGTTTCTTATAGAGTCTAACAAGACGTCGCAAAGGGGCTCCAAGAGCCCTCTCATGAGTAAGGGTAAGCCGCACATCAAGCTGTTGCTTCGGGGGAAACAACTCCTGCATCTCGGTTCGCTGATTCCATGTGCCAACGAGGCGCATGCCAATACCATCATGCATCGAAAGCCCGCGCAATACCTCGCGAGAGTATCGAGCAATCCCATTACGTCCAAAAATGGAGCTAACATCGTACCCTATCGTAACGGGATATGGCAGCATCACGTTATCGAATGATAGACTTCAAGAGTCTTACGAGCAGTCTCGCTCCATGTAAATTTCTTGGCCTGCTCAATTCCTTTTGATCGAAGGTCACGAACAAGTGCGTCATCGCTTAAGCAATTCATCATAGCCTGTGCGATCGATTCTACTTGCAGGGGGTTAACATAGAGAACTGCATCACCACCCACTTCGGGTAGCGACGCACGATCAGATGTGATTACAGGACACCCACATTGCATGGCCTCAACCACGGGCAAGCCAAATCCCTCTCCTAGGGTGGCAAAGACGAGCGCCCTTGCGGCTGAGAGCAACTGCACCATCTCGTGAGATGGAACTTCGTACACAATGCGGACTGAATCATCATTCAACTCATGCGCATGTTGCTGACGAAGTATCTGCAGAGACTTCATATCACCTGCCAGTAGAAGGACAAGCTGCGAACTACGTCGCACGTCGGCGGGAAGCGCCCTCCATGCTTGAAGAATGCGCGGTATGTTTTTCCGAGGATCTACCCTACCTACGAATAACACGTAACGCTCATGAATGCCATGTCGCTTGCGTACGTGCTCCGATAACTCAGTTGGCACAAATGCACCACTTGCTGCTAAAGGGGTAGTCGTTATACTTCCCGTGAACCAAGGATACGTCTCACGTATCGTGCTTGCTACGAAGTCAGACGGACATACAACAGCAGACGCAGCCCTTAACTGACGCTCGATTCTACCGGGAAAGCGGCGCTGCATCTGACGACTAAGACCCATGCTTGGGTCCATGGGAAACAGATCATGTATGGTTACAACGAGCGGCACACCGGCCGGTACAAACTTCGTTGGTCCAAGCACATGAACCACATCGCAACCACGGATCGCCTTGGTGAAGGTGTTTGCTTGAATTCTTCGCATGAAAAGACGAAGTGGGGCTCCAAGCTGTCGTTCGTCAGGAATCAGCGGCCGCACCTCAATGCCGTCGTAGCCAGATATATACTCTGCCACGGCACCGCCCATATCGCGCTTTGTGACTAACCGCACCTCTACCGCGCTATCGCATGTAGCAACGTGCTTGATGAGCTCTCGCGAATAGCGCTCGATGCCACTGTGTCCAAGAAGCTGTATAGCATCGTAAGCGACCTTCATTGCAACATAGACACTAGGCTATCTCGTTCGATACTTCGTATCGTACGCTATTCGCTAACGAATAGATCTTTTCGAGTGATGCAGAAATTGGAGCTGTAGTCTCCGGATCATCAGAAGCCTCGTAGGACTCCGGAGACGGATAGACATAGATCTCTTGAAAGTGATTATGCTTACCCTTGACCTCAAATAGCGAGAAGTTGATGTCAGAGTTCTCGTAAAAGGCACGGACGTTAGCGATTGCTTGCAGATACTCCCCGCGCTTACCGTCGGCTATCGAGTACGAAACACTGAAATGAATTCTTGCCATGTGCAGATCCTATGAATATTCGATCACAAAAATACAACCTTCGTTTGCGGCTATATCATCAAACTTTTCAACAACCTAGAACGAACAAACATTGCGAATCGTGTGCGCAATTTTCTCGGCATTAGGTAATACTGCCTTTTCGAGTGTAGGTGCAAACGGCGTTGGGCTGTCGAAGGCAGCCACACGCTTAACTGGAGCATCAAGCCACTGAAACGCATGGTCGGCAATTCGAGCTGCAATTTCGCCTCCGAAGCCAGCAGTACGTACTGCCTCATGAGCAACAACAACCCGACCGGTCTTTTTCACCGATTCCTGTACTGCATTTTCATCAAATGGCACAAGTGTTCGAATATCAACAACTTCTACATCTATACCTTCTTGTTCCAGCATAGCAGCAGCATCGAGTGCCATGTGCACAGCAGATCCGTAGCAGATAACTGAGCAGTGTGTACCAACTCTAACCGTACGAGCTCTGCCGAGCGGAACAATATGCTCTCCTTCCGGAACTTCCCCTTTAATCTTGCGATACAATCCTTTGTGTTCAAAGAATACAACTGGATTATTATCGCGTATCGAGGCCATCATGAGCCCCTTTGCATCATCAGGGAATGCAGGGCAAACCACTTTCAGTCCGGTTGCATGGGCAAACCATGCCTCTGAGTCTCTGCTGTGGAATGGATTTGCACCAACACCACCGCCGGAAGGACCTCTAACAACCATCGGCACCGGTATTGACCAGCGATAGGCAGTTGTGCCGGCAACGGTAACAAGCTGGTTAAAACCGTTGGTAACAAAATCCATGAACTGCATTTCGGCCACTGGACGCATGCCATTTAACGCTGCGCCGATTGCCGCACCGATAATAGCGCTCTCAGAAATTGGTGCATCGATAACACGATGAGGACCGAACTCGTCGAGAAAGCCCTTTGTGAGTCTAAAAGCACCACCGTATGTACCGATGTCTTCACCGATCATGAACACTGATTGATCACGTTGCATCTCCACGCGGATACCATCGGCAATTGCTTCGAGGTAGGTCATTATCATGGGGACTATGCTCCTACCGTTGTAGACATAAACACGTTCTTCATTCCCTCTTCAGCATCGGGCCAGGGCTGCTCAAGAGCTCTATCGATTGCAGAAATCATGTCTTGTAGAATCTGCTCACGCATGGCTGTTGCATCCTTTCTCGACATAACGTTTCGCTTGTCGAGGAGCGTGATATATTGCTCAACAGGATCCTTCTTGGCCCATTCTTCTAGCAGATCCTTTGGTACGTATGAAAAATCGTCATGCTCGGCATGGCCTCTCATGCGCATAGTCTTAGTTTCAATGAGTGTTGGTCCCAACCCACTGTGAGCCCGTTCAACTGCCTCTCGGCACGTTGCGTAGACCAACTCAACATCAGTTCCATCTATCGTAACACCATGCATGCCATATCCGATGGCTCTATCGCTCAGATTTTGACATGCAAACTCCATGTGATTTGGAGTTGAGTATGCGTACTGATTGTTCTCGATAATCAGAATGAGCGGCAGTTTGTGAACTGATGCAAAGTTGAGCGCCTCGTGCACCTCTCCTACCTGAGCTCCACCATCACCGATGTATGTCATAGAGACAGTTGTTACACCGCGCAGCTTGTCTGCCATAGAAAACCCTGCAGCTACAGGTATCATAGCACCGAGATGCGAAACGTTTCCATATATACGCAATGCAGGATCAGCATAATGTCCGGTACCATCCGTACCACGCATTTGGCTACCGTTGCGTGCAAGATGATTTAGCATGAGTTGATCAAGTGACTGCCCAAACACGAAATGGCCACCAATGTTTCGATGCATTGGGAATAACACGTCCTTGTGCCTATCGAGTGCATAGGCACTGCCCACGCTAACTGCTTCATTTCCCAACTGGGAGTATACACCACCAAAAGCCTTTCCCTGACGATAGAGTCGTAGCATAGCCGTGTCGAACTCTCGAGCCATGAGCATGTATCGCAAGAGATCACGCTGTTGTTCTGGTGTGCAGATGGGAGCCTTTAATCTGGCCATTTCTGGTCTTTCATGAGATGTTTCAGCTAGCAAAAATACAAAGCCCCCTGCGACGAATATCTCAGGGGGCTCTTTGTGACTACATTTTTCTTTGTTATTTCTTCTTGTGCTTTTTCACATCCGCTGATGAAACAACAGGTCCGCTGTTTCCGAAACTGTTGTACACGTACGTTATCACAGAGGCGATGTCATCGTCTGTGTATTTCTTCGGCAGTGGGGCCATTACACCGTTATACTCTTTACCGTTGACTTTAACCTTACCACTCTTGCCATTGACAACTTCCTTGATAATCTGTGGCATCGGCGTGTTCTTTAGGTAATCACTTTTTGCAAGTGGTGGGTAGACGGTTCCCAGCCCCTGACCATTAGCTTGGTGACATGTTTTGCAATACTCGTTAAAGACGACCTGACCACGTTTCATAAGTGCTGCCTTGTCTGGTGCGGCAGCAGCGACACCGAGAAATGGGACGAAGAGCGCTATGATGGTAAAGAGACGCGTTCTCATGGAAGAACCTCAATGGTTAAGTAACGTAAATCAACGTCAATGAACGCCGGGCTAATTTGAAAAACTGATAATAGGTTCCAACGTCGGGTTCACCGGCAATACTGACACTTAGAAAATATCGGGGTATTTCTGTGGAGAAACTTCCTGCATCAGGCTATAGATCTTCATGCAGATATGCTCTGCTTCTGGCTTTGACCAAAAGTTACCATCGGTTCCGTATGCGGGCCTGTGCTCCTCTGCGGTAAGCGTAGCAGGTGCCGAGTCTAGGTATCGGTAGCCGTTCTGGACCTCGAGCACGTGACGCATCATGTATGCCGTTGCACCACCCGGCACATCCTCGTCAACAAACAAGATGCGGTTGGTCTTCCGCAGAGACTCAACAATCACACCGGATGTATCAAACGGTAAAAGCGTTTGCACGTCCACTACCTCTACAGAAACTCCTAGGCGTTCCAACATTGATGCCGCCTCTAGCGCTACGCGAACCGTAGCCCCGTAGGTTACAACCGTGATATCGGTTCCCTGACGCACCACCTCTGGAACACCCAGCGGCACTGTGTACTGTCCGATATTAACGGGTAGGTTCTCCTTCAAACGATATCCATTGAGCACCTCAACCACGATTGCCGGATCGTCTCCCTGCAATAGTGTTTGATACATACCAGCTGCCTGTACAAAATTGCGTGGAACGCATACATGCATACCTCGCACAAGGTTGATGATACCTGCCATCGGGGAGCCGGAGTGCCAGATGCCTTCTAGTCGATGTCCGCGCGTTCTGACTATCACGGGTGCCTTTTGTCCACCACGTGTTCGCCAATGCACAGTTGCCAGATCATCACTCATGAGCTGCAATGTATACAGCAGGTAATCAAGGTACTGGATCTCTGCTATCGGGCGCAGCCCCCTCATGGCCATACCTATTGACTGCCCCAAGATTGTGCATTCGCGTATTCCCACATCACTTACTCGCAGCGCACCAAATGCGGCCTGCAGTCTAGCAGTGCCTTGGTTAACGTCGCCCAAGAAACCAGTGTCTTCACCAAAAATGTTCACTCTCGGATCCGACGCAAGGGCATGTTCAAACCATGCTCGTATGACCTCCGAACCGTTAACCTGTTGAGGCTCATTGCCAAAATCAGGTGCAACAGATGAAACGTGTATCGGACTCTTTGGTGTCTCGCAATACAAATGCGAGCTGTATAGGGGGCGAATCTTGGCGTCGTATTCACGTCGCCACTTTGCAAGGTTGCTCGAGCATATCCGTGGAGCACTAGCCGAAACCGCGAGTGCTTTGTGCATGGCAGACATAATATCTCTACGAAACGGCTCGCGGATACGCGTAAGTTCAGTTGCTATTTGACGAACCTCGTTCGACTCTGCCTCGAACGATGCATTCTGAAGCGCTTCAGCAGTAGCATTCAAAACCACTGCGGCATCAGTAATCTCGCTTTGTATCGGCTTGATATATGCATCCCATGCAGCTTGCTTAGCATCACGCACATGTTCAATTGCCTCGGCATCAATCGTATCAAGCTCGGCAACACTTGCTACCCCCTGCTCGATCATCCACTCACGCATACGCGTGATGCCATCCATTTCTGCTTCCCACGCCAGGCGCTCGGCAGATTTGTATCGCTCGTGAGAACCTGACGTAGAATGTCCTTGTGGCTGAGTAACCTCAATCACGTGAATGATCTGCGGCACATGCTCGGCCCTCGCCGTAGCAGCAGCTCTTTCGTATGCCGCCACCAATGCCGGGTAATCCCATGCCTTCACAACGTGAATATCGTAGCCATTTGTTGATCTAGCAGCGCGGGCAAAGCCCGACAACAGCTCTCCAACATTTGATTTCGTAACCTGAAACTCGTTCGGAACACTGATACCGTATCCATCGTCCCAGATTGAGATGATTGCCGGAGATTTCAACACGCCGATGGCGTTAACGCTCTCCCAGAACATTCCTTCGGCAATTGATGCGTTGCCAATCGTACCAAATGCTATCTCATTCCCGTTTGAGGAAAATTCGGTAAGTGATTGCAATACTTCAACTTCCCTGTACAGACGAGATGCATAGGCTAGTCCCACAAGCCGTGGCATCTGAGACCCCGTAGGCGATACGTCAGCAGAGACATTTTTGCGTTCAACCTGAGGCAGCCATGAGCCATCATCACGAAGTAGCCGTGTACCGAAGTGCCCATTCATGGAGCGTCCGGCACTTGCCGGCTCGGCAAGAATGTCCGTATGCGCATAGAGCTGAGCAAAGAACTTCTGAACGTCGCTTTCCCCTGTTGCGAACATAAACGTTTGGTCACGGTAGTAACCACTGCGCCAATCGCCTGGCTTGAATGCTTTAGCCATGGCAAGCTGGGCAACTTCCTTGCCGTCACCAAAGATTCCAAACTTTGCCTTGCCCGTTAGCACCTCTTTACGACCAAGTAACGAGGCCTGTCTGCTGATAACGGCAATACGATAATCACCAATGATCTCTGACGTCGATAAACCGGAATGCTGATCTTGTGCTACCGTACGTTGCTTTGCCGGGGTTGATTTCTTGCTCATAGACTACAAAGTTACGACACAGATTCACTCTACGAAGAGAGAGGGTTGCTGAGGTGCCCCCTCAACATGCTCGCGCACAATCGATTCGGCAGTGGATAATGTGATATCGAGGTCCGTGTTAACGAGCACTACATCAAACATCTCCTGGTGTGCCATTTCCATCTCTGCCCGGGCAAGTCGGGTAAGGATCTGCACGTCGGTCTCGGTATGCCTACTTCGGAGTCGTTGTTCAAGTACTTCTAGAGAAGGAGGTGCAACGAACATCAGCAGCGTATCATCGGGAAAAGCTGCGCGTAGCGACAATGCGCCTTTAACATCAACATCAAAAATGACAAACTCGCCGCGTGCTATAGACTCGGCAACAAAGCTCTTGATAGTGCCGTAGTAATTACCAAAGATCTCCTCGTACTCAACAAGGTCGCCTTCCTCAATTTTCCGCCTGAAGTCTTCACGTGTTAGAAAAAAATAATCTCTGCCATGAACCTCCCCCGTTCTCAACGACCTCGTCGTGGCACTGACGGAGAACTTCATTTCTGGGAACGTCGCTAGCAGGTGCCGAGCTACGGTTGTTTTACCAGCTCCACTGGGAGCACTGAGAACGATGAGGTGTTTCCTACTCGACATTCTGAACCTGCTCCCGTATGCGCTCGAGCTCTTCCTTAACGCCTACAACAATCACTGCTATCTCTGCATGGTTACACTTTGAACCGATCGTGTTAATCTCACGGTTCATCTCCTGCAACAGGAAATTGAGTTTGCGTCCAGCCTTTTCGTCGGCCGACATGTACTGTCGGAAGTGCTTGATATGACTCCGCAGGCGAACACACTCTTCAGTTACGTCTAGCTTTTCAGACAGTAAAATAATCTCGAGCTGCAGTCTCTGCTCATCAACTACCGCATCATCCACGAGCTGGCGCACCCGTTCGCGCAGGCGAACACGCTCGTGTTCGATGCGAGCAAGACTCATGTGTTCAACAACGGCAACGTTGTCGAGCATAAGTGTAAGTCGCTCGTCCAGGTCGCGCGCTAGTTCGGCCCCCTCCTTGTTGCGCATAGCATTGAGGGCATGCAACGCTTCGATAAGGCCTGCCTGCAAATCAGGCCATACATCGGCATCAGGCTCTTCTGGTCCGTCGGTCTGAAACAATCCAGGAAGCATCGCAATATGTTCGATGCGGATGTCGCCCGGTAAACTCAGCTCACGTTGAATACTGCTCAATGCCTGAACATAGGCTGATGCCACGTTGAGATTGGGCCCAATATCTAACAACTGGGCTGCATCTGATTTGCGTATCGTAATCGACAATGAGCCCCGTGTAACGTGTTCTCGTACTGTCTCTCGGATTTGCGCTTCCTTGTCCGACCACTCCCGCGGCAGCTTCGACGAGAGTTCAAGGTAGCGGCCGTTAACACAACGTGCTTCGATAGTACAGGTAGAGCCCTGTATCTGCACCTCGGCTTTGCCGTATCCAGTCATGCTTCTAATCATGCGCAAAGATACTGCATGAAAAATGTCGGCAAGGGGCTAACTTGTCCTACACGACTCGTATGAACGCATCTGCTACGTCACCAATTTCTACGTCGGCCACGTGCTTGCTCTCTCGATGGGCTGCAACACCGTGCCTGGGCATAATCACGGGTTCTGGTTTTCAGTATACCTCGGCATGCACACAACTCGACAACGTGATTCCGTACTCTGAGATCCCCGGTCTGCATGTGGGTTCTGTTCAAGGGCACGCCTCGACCATGGAGCTGCGGTCGTATGGGACGCATAAGCTGGTTGTTTGTTCCGGACGTATCCATGCATATGAAGGGCATTCTGATGTCCAATGCTTGCAGCTCATTGATGTGCTCACCTGCCTCGGTGTAACCTCGGTCATTATTACAAATGCTGCTGGTGGACTCCATTGGCGGTATCAACCCGGCGATGTTGCTCTCATTACCGACACAATCGATCTTACGTTTCTTGGTCCACAGCCTACATCTCGGAATAATCCAAGTATCCAGCGATCGCCACTACTGCGAGATTCCATCTTAGAGTCATGCGCCAGAAACGGTCTCGCTCTCGAGACAGGCACGTATTGTCAGCTCACAGGTCCAAGCTATGAAACGCGTGCAGAGATAAAGATGCTACGCCGGTTGGGCGCAGATTTGGTCGGCATGTCCACCGTGCGAGAGATCCGATATGCTCAGTCACTAGGGCATAACGTAGCTGCATTCTCCATGATTACCAATACACTTTCCGAAACCATACAACGTTCAGTATCTCATGCCGAAGTGCTCGACGTTGCAGGCTCGGCGAGCAATCATCTTACCCGGATTATCGATACAACATTATCAAACTTGTTGACATGAAGAATTCAGCATTGATACATTTGACAGCCTGCTTCGTGCTTATTGTATCTGGATGCTCAACACCAAAACCCCTTCCTCGTGCTGCTACAATTGAGCTTCATGATGCATCACCTCTTACAGTTATTCGAAGCAGTCAAGACAGCCTTCAACTCTCTGCAATTGTAACCTCCGAATCGAAGTCTCGTCCCTACAGCAGGGCCCTCTTACTTTTCCAACGTGCTGATGGGCAACGCGACAGCATCATGATGAACATTGAGTCTTCAGGCGCACAGCAGGAATCACTCACAACTACCCTGCATTGTCGGATACCGCAACCACTTGCCGCTGATATTAGCATAGGTACGCTCTCCATAGGCCTTGAACACGGCAGCATCATAACATTCCACCCTGTGCTTGTCCAATCGCCCGTCGATGAGGCATTAACAGTTTCGCCATTCGTGCAGCAAGCTGAAGATGGGGCCGTCGTGTTTGGTGCTACATGCACTCGGAACAAACTGGTCGCGGGCGAGTACCTCCCATCTTCCGAGGATCTTCGTGTAATTGTTCGATCCGGGTTTAAAGTGCTCTGGAATTCAGACCTTGGGATGGCATTTCTCACATTGATCATACCAGTACGGCCTGAACTAGTTGGCCAGCAGTCAACATATACTCTGGAATGGAATGGCATGGACAATTCTGGGCTGCCAATTCCTGCAGGAGAATACACGGCCGATATTCTCATTCCGGCAAAGCCCGAGCCGTATCGTACACAGATTACCTTTTCATGGCCACTCAGCAAGAAATAGATAGTGCATGGATGCGCCATGCAGTAAACCTCGCACAACGTGGCGCGGGTAGCGTAAGCCCCAATCCACTTGTTGGCTGCGTCATTGCCCGCGGCACGGAGCTAATCGCTGAAGGATATCATGCTCAATTTGGCGGACCCCATGCCGAGGCCATTGCACTTCGCAATGCACATGGGCTAGACATCGACGGTGCCTCGTTGTATGTAACTCTCGAGCCATGCTCACATCATGGCAAGCAGCCACCATGTGCAGATGCAATCATAGCTTCGAGCCTGAAACGCATAGTGGTAGGCTGTCCAGATCCTAACCCTTTGGTATCAGGCAAGGGGCTCGCAGCTCTACGAGCTGCTGGCAAGGATGTTGTTGTTGGAATTGAGCAGGATTTTTCGGCAGAAGTAGCGCGCTACTTTCTCCATGCGATCAGGTGCGAACAGCCGTATTTCGTTGCCAAGATGGCAGTATCGGCAGATAACAGAGTTAACCAAGACCCGCAGAAGGGGCGTTGGCTTACAAGCATAGAATCTCGTACCGCAGTGCACCGACTGCGCTCTGAAATCGATGCCGTACTCGTCGGTGTTGGTACTATCAATGCCGACAACCCATCTTTAGATGTGCGCCACGTTAGCGGGAGAAATCCCGTCCGCATTGTTGTAGATCCATCCTGCCGTGTAGCCGAACAATCTCGGATTGTTCAGACAAGTCAGCAGCAATCCACGTGGATGATTACCGACAGCCGTAACGCAGAAACTGACCACGCAAAGCGTTTAGCCAACATCGGTGTAGAAGTTCTCTTTGTAGATAGTCAACATGGTATGCTCCCACCTCATGACGTTGCGTCGCTGCTCTACACACGCGGTCTGCAATCAGTGCTTGTAGAGGGTGGACCAGTTACGTTGGATAACTTCCTAGGTGCCAAACTCATCCAAGAGATGCATATTCACCGGTCTCCCGAGGTTGTCGGTTCGGGTTACCAGTGGGAATTTGATTACGATCCACATACATGGCAAAAGATTCGCGAAGACCATATTGGATGCGACCAGCACTCTATCTTCAGGCTAAGAGCATAGGCACGCACGTCTGTAGCCTCATCGCTGTGCTCTGTTGCTGCCTTACAGGCGTCTATGCACAGAACAAAGACCAACAAGCATTGCAAGTGGCAGTTCAATCAAAGAATTGGCCAGAGATTGAAAAAATCTTAGCACGGCTAAACGTCTCGGCCTCCAGCGACGCTAGCATGCTAAGCCTGTACACGCTCTCGTTAATGCAGCAAGAGAAGGCAGATGCAGCACTGCCTCAAGCTGCACGTTTGTTGGAGATTGACTCCAACAGAATGCAATCTTGGCTGATGCTTGCCGAGTGTTACTCACGCAAGCAACGAAGTGAAGACTGCATCGGCACGCTTCAAAGAGCTTCAGTACGTTTTCGGGATTCGCTTCAGACGCAGTGGGCATTAGGGCTTGCCTATGCCAAGTTTGGCCGTTACCAGGATGCTATTGCACCACTGGAAGATGTCATGTTCCGCAGATCAGATCCCTCGATCATGTACGAACTTGCTCGATGCTACTTTAAGACAGCTCAATACAATGCAGCAACAGAAATCAACGAGCTATTGGTTGAGCGCTTTCCCAATAATGCAGCCTACCAAACGGCCTCGGGAGAATCCCAGCTGGCCGTCAAGAACTTTTCGAAAGCAATCTCGCACCTCGAGGAAGCCGTCCGTCTTGATACAACAACGTTGGATGCACTGCTCCTTTTGACTGGTGCCTTACAGGAATCCGGCGACTCTGCAAGAGCCCTTGCCACAGCTGAAGTAGCAGTTCGTAGAAACGCAGCCGATCCGATGGCATGGTACAATCTTGGCCTGTTGCGTATGCAAAACAGACAATTCGATTCTGCCAGCAAGGCATTGAAGCGCGCTCTAACTCTTCGGCCCAGTTACGGAGAAGCGTATTTCAATCTTGCTGTAGCATATGAGCAAAAGGGTTTTATCGAAGATGCAGTTAACGCATTCAAACGGTGCGCGATTGTATCCTCTGCCCTAGCCCCAGATGCATACAACTCGTTGGCAATCATGTACAGACGCAATGGGAATCTTCCGGATGCACTTACAGCTCATGAGCAAGCTATTGCCTTGCGCGATACATCCAGCGCATTGCACGTATCTCGTCTGAATTCGTGTTTCGAAGCCGACAAATGTGAACTCGCAACCGGATTTATCGACCAAGCACTTCAACGTTTCCCTCAGCAGCCGCAGATACTCTATGCTGTATCACGGTGCCTTCTCAGGATTGGACGCAGAGACGAGGCCGCACAGCACATAATGGTACTTGAAAAAATAGACCCAGTACTTGCCGAACAACTGAAAACAATGATGAGGCTCTGATGACTCGCACACGATTGCGAATACTGCTCGTTATGACTATTCTCAGCAGCGGCGGACCAACATTGTTCTCGCAGAATAAGCTTCCGCTGAGCGTCGTACGACAAATTGATTCGGCTCTTTCGATCATTGGCATGCGCAGCAGTGATCTTGCAATGCCGCACGACCTGCTTGATACCGACCCTTTTCGAACAGCTACAATCGACGATATTTTCCGTAAACCATACAACGCACTTGATCTCTCTCAGGAGATCGCGAACCAGAGCCTCTCTCCAGATAGAAGCACTATTCAGCCCCTTGCCAGAATGTTTAGTCCGATCCTTGGACTTGGCAGGTTTGAGCCATCGTACATTGATAATCTGCCCGAATCTGATGCCGTACTTGCACGCCTTGGCATTTCTAAGAGTCGCATTGAACAACTCAATATTGCCTCGACAATCGTGTTTCTTCGAAATGCAGGCATTCTGATACAAGCAACAGATGCGGTTAAAAAGAGCAACCGTGGCGGATCACAAGACATCGCCAATGTTCGTTTACTTGACTCTATGTGGCGCATGTCTTCTTCGTCCGAATCTTTAAGTGTTTGGCAGGCACACGAGGAAGAACAGGCAGCTTTCAATGCAGCGCAAAAGCTCTACGCGCCCATCAAGCCACAAATGCTCGGAACAATCCTTGGTATCGGCACATCACTACACGACGATCTGGTGAAGATTTCGCGCGACTTTTTGAACGCACGTGACGTCTTGATAGACAGCGTGCGGTCATTTGCGTTCGATACACCCTATGGCAGAATTGCTATTGGTGGTGCAGGCGATGATATCTATCAAGGCTCGTACATCATGATCATCGATGTTGGTGGCAACGACGTGTACCAATTGGAACACGAGCCCCTTGCCAATTACATCAATCGACCCGTGCGCATTATCATGGATCTTGATGGCAACGACACCTATACAGGGGGCGATTACTCCCTTGGAGCGGGCGTAATGGGCGTTGGTGTGTTGATAGATCAGTCAGGTGACGACCGCTACTATGCGGAATCGTACTCACTTGGGTCTGGACTCATGGGTATGGGCATCGTGCACGATATGGATGGCAACGACATCTATCATGGGCATGTGAATACGCAAGGGTCTGGCATTGTAGGCATCGGCATGTTGATTGACGATAACGGTAGTGATGTCTACAGATCTCACGCCCAGGCGCAAGCATTTGCAGGCGTGGGTGGTATTGGCATTCTTAGCGACGCTCGCGGCAACGATCAGTACATTGCAGCGAGCCCCTACACAGATGTATTACGCTATGACAATCACCAGATCACCTTCTCACAAGGGGCTGCCCTGGGCAGCCGTCCGCACGCATCCGGCGGTATTGCCGTTTTGGTAGATGGTAGCGGAAGCGACACGTACATCAGCGACATCTATGGGCAAGGTACCGGATACTGGTTTGGGATTGGATCACTCATAGACCGAGGTGGTGATGATCGATACATTGCCTACCAGTATGCTCAGGGATCGGGCGTCCACTTTGCCACGGGATATCTGCAAGACTCACAGGGCGACGATGTATATACGTCGCATGGAGTATCCCAAGGCTGTGGTCATGATATCGCGTATGGCTTTCTCTTTGATGAGTCGGGTAACGACAGTTATCACTGTGAGAGCCTTTCACTTGGAGCAGGCAATGCCAATGCTGTTTCCATCTTTGTAGATGTACAAGGCGACGATCTCTACTCTACTCGCGATACAACCAATACACTTGGTTTCTCCGACTATCGAAGGGGCTATGGCATGATCGGCCTGTTCGTAGATGCACAAGGTAATGACCGTTATTCAAATTCATCTGGCAACCAAACAACTATGTCAAAGTCTACCTACGCGACATTTCTTGATTACACAGATTCATTGGTAATAAACCAGCAAACAGTGCCCAGCAAGGCATCACCAGCTATGTTGGAACTGCCAAATTCTGCCGATAGTCTGTTTCTTATTGCATCGGCTTCACATCTGCGCTTTCAACCCAATGTTGAACCTGCACGTAAAAAGCTTGTACAACTAGGCACCAGCATTATTCCGCTTCTTGAAAGCAAGCTGAGCACGCAGATGCCCCGCGAGCGGCTAACCGTAGAAAGTGCTGCAAAACAACTTTTCTCAACCGATCCAGATTCTACGGTGGCTATGCTGCAACGCGGCCTAGAACAACGTAGCGTTGCTGCTGTTGGTACCGCTGCAACAATCATCACATCAACCAAAATCTCCTTGCTTTCCGAAGCACTTATCAAACTTGCAACTGATAATGATTGGCGTAAGAGACGTATTGCAGCTTACACCCTTGGTGAACTCCGAGACACTAGCTCGGTACAGAAGATTGCATTCCTCGCAAACGATACTGTTGTCTACGTGCGCGCTCGCGCTGCGTTTGCGCTTGCTGCTACAACAAGAGATCCTTTAGCTACTGTAGGCATGCTGCTGCAAGACCAACATCAGATTGTACGCAACAGCACTATTGAAGGTCTTAATCGAGGAAAAAGACGTTCTGTGAAAGAGATATCGGATTACCTAAACACTGTAGCCGATGAATTGGTGTTTCGATCAAACATCCGATTGCTGCTTAACGCAGGTACCACCAAGGCAGACGTAAAACTGTGGAAGTCTTGGGTAAAGAAGCAGCCTGATACGCGATTCTCTGCGCTACGAACATTAGCTCGCTCTGTGCATAGCTCTTTCCGATCAGAGTTGCTAGCACCACGCACAACTGCCAAAAAGGGCAAGCGTAAAAAGGCATGATTCGACATCATGTAACACTTCAACGTCTTGCCGAGGAACTCACAGAGCTCCTCGAAGGCGCAAGGCTTACAGAAACATGGACGCAATCCAAAGACGTTGCATGCTTTGTCTTTGAGCATCACGACAACGTGCACTATCTCGAATGCGACATACGCCCACCAGCAGGCACGTTTTTTGTTCGCAATTCGCTCCGACGAGCCAACAACAATACGATCGACCTGTTTCACGAGGCAATCAATCAGCGTGTTGCCTGTGTTGTGAAACACTCCAATGATCGTGTCATCAGCATTATCCTCGAGACATGTCAGATCCATGCAGAATTGTTTTCTGGTAGCTCAGGAAACATCGTGCTCGTGCATAATGGGCTTGTTACAGATGCTCTGCACGATAAGCGCAATCGTCTCGGCAAGGTATTTCGCACACGAGAGATCACATCATCCAGCCTTCAGACTACACAACAGCAAGCTGCATACAGAGCCATGATTGCAATGTTTCCAACATTAGGAAAGTGGTTCGCCATTGAGGCTTGCAATCGTTTGTCTATCGACCCCAATACATCCTTCGCGTCTCTTTCGGAGTTACAGACTGCCACTCTCGTGGCCGAATCACAGAACGTGTTAAGCCAGGCTCAATGTTCACGACAGTGGTTTGTGCTCTCACTTGACCAGTATATTGTGTTGGCACCACTGTTGTTGATTCACAGCATAGAGCTTGGACGATTCGACAGTGTACTGTCAGCAATCGCAAAGACATTCGCGTGTAGAATGCAAGAGGCAGCCTTTAACGAGCAGCGGCTGCAGATGATTCGCGCACTCACCCAACAGAGGAAGAAGGTGCAGACAACACTACATCATCTCGAACTGGACAAACAACGAGATACACGTGCTCATGCCTACAAGCGATTTGGCGATCTTATAATGTCCGCGCAAAACCTGCAACAGCGTAATTGCGACTCCATCGATGTTGTTGATTGGGAAACAGGCATACCACAAACTGTTTCACTGAATCCTGATCTATCATTACTGGAAAATGCCCAGCGCTACTACGACAAATCGCGACAATCCCAGCGAGCTTCAATTGAACGTGACCGGCGGCTGCCGCTTCTCATGGAGCAGCTTCGCATGTTAGAGGAATACATGCAGAAGGTAGACACGGCAACAACCGTCAATGACCTACCCCTGATACCCCAATCTTTGATACGCATGAGAGCTTCCAAAGAAACCAAGACGCCAGACGAAGAGTATAGAGTCTTTCAACTCGACGATGCCCACACACTCTATGTAGGGAAGTCGGCAGCGAACAACGATCAGTTAACAATGAAGTTTGCAAAGCAACAAGACTGGTGGCTGCATGTGCGCGGCGCCAGTGGCTCGCATGCCGTGCTCAAAGGCGTTACTGCAGGCACGATTCCCAAGGAGATACTTGAACGTGCAGCTGCAATTACCGCTTACTACTCACAAGCACGGAATGCCTCCTATGTGCCCGTCGTGTACACCCAGCGTAAGTATGTTCGTAAACCTAAGGGGGCAAACATCGGTGCAGTAACGATAGAGCGGGAGCAAACTATCATGGTAAAACCTGCCCTGCCCGAAGACTAGAATACTGCAGAGAAGTTCTCAGCGAACAATGCGCACTGGGATTCCCTGCTGCATCACCCGAACCACATAGAGCCCAGGCTGAAGATCACTCGTGTCCATCGTGATATGGGTATCGCTAATCAGAGAGTGAGATCTGATCATACGACCCAGCAGATCAACAAGCTCAACCGAACCTAAAGCAGAGGAACCTGTAATACTCATTGTGGAACCTTGTTGATGCACAGTAACTGTAATGCCTGTTGATGAGCCTTCCCGCACGTCTACCGAGGGACCGTCATAACCAATGCACAGTTGATGCGGTGTGAGCATGCCCCTTGCGATGCTAGTTGCTTGAAGGGTATGCTCGGTTGCATTGTAGACAAGGCCATCTTGGGCTAGCGCAGAGGAATACTTTGTATCAAGATCCCACTTTTGACGTGACTGCAAGGCAAACTTTCGTGATCCAGCCTCGTCAGGCTTGAACAATGAATCACACGCAATCATAATACCTGTTACTTCGAGAGGACGCTTATCTAACGTGTATGCGTCGATGACAAACCAGCTACCGAGCAGTGTCTTCTGCGCACGTGTAGACGAATCAGGCAACACGTACAGACGTGTCAGCGTCATGCTTGTGTTGGCTGGCACGGTATCAAGCATACGTATCGATACTTCATGACGAAGAAATGTGAATGCATTAGTACGTTCAACAGCATTAACGACTTGTGCTGCTCCGGGACCAACAAGCGCACCCGAAGGAGTGCGCCGTGCACCGGATTCGAGCTGGCCGTCTCTGCCCGCTATTTTATCAAATAGCAGTGGACCATGTGATTCGTTAAACTGGTAGTATCCAACAAGCCCCGTCTCATTCTTTAGACGAACGAGGTGCATGAGTCTGCGAATCTCATCCTGAGACAACTTCCTTGAATACAGCGAGACCTCGTCAATCAATCCAGAGAAGTTTCTCGAGCTCCAATAATGGTAGGTCCCCAACTTGAACACCAAGGAGCTTAACTGCAATGGTGGGAGTTTAACAGAATTGGAGCTGGAATATCCGTTAACATATACCGTGGCGCTATTGGAATCAATCGTCATGGCAACATGCGACCATACATCGGGTTCAACGCGCAGGCCTGAATTCCACCACCACTGACCTCCGGTCCAAAGATACCCTATCTCATTCTTGTCGTTGACGAATTGCATTCCAATCTCCTGACTCACCCCATCGTCTGCATCGGTACAGAGAATTGCAGAGAAGCCGGGCTGCATACCTTTGGGCTTTACCCAAGCACTGAACGTAAACTCCTTTACCGGACCATCAAATCTTCCAAGAGTAACATGGTCGTCCGGATCAGTCAGATCAGCCGCCAAGCCAGGAAGTGGGTCAATATCGTCACATTCGCTTCGCAGGACAGTAATACAATTATCAATGCGCATTGTGTCAGAACCATACTCATTGCTTATGATAAGCTCAACAGCATATGTTCCTGGTTTATCATAGTATACCTGAACTATTGGAGCAGAAGAGATTGCCGGCTGACCGCCTTCAAACTTCCAGATTCGAGTAAATCCGACTGTTTCAAGTGCAGCCGATCGGCACCCGAAACGAACTGGCATACGTGAACATCGAACAGTATCGATATCTAATGCTATCTGAGCACGGGGCGAGGCAGACGCAGGCATATCTATCTGCCATAGCCCTCTGTCGGTAGCAACTCGCATGACACCATGGCGCTCGTTGATATGGACGGTGTGTACCTCTGCCAATGGAAGTCCCGTGCCATAGAGCAACCACTCAGTACTCGGCGTGTAGCGATAGACGCCGGCATCGGTGCCTGCATAGAGCTCACCGCGTGCTCCACGTCTGTGAACAATCGTGCGCATGGCCGCTTCGGGCAGCCCCTTCGATAGATCATACCACGTTGCACCTGCATCTGTAGAACGCGCTACTTTAATCTGCTTCTGCACCCCATTGAAGGCCAAATACATTGTGGAAGGGTCCTCATCATCAAACGCTATGTCCGACAGGCCCCTTCCCTTGCTGATTGACGATGGTGGGGTAATGTTCTTCCACATTACTCCTGCATTCGTGGTATACCACAGTGCACCGTCGCCAAACACAGTCTGGCAATCTGACCACTTGGGATGCACCCTGAGTCTGTATGCCCAGTTCGTAAACTTCTTTACCTCGAGCCACGACGATGCATTATCGTGTGAGACAACCACTCTATCATTTTCATAATCAATAGCATAGAGTTTATGGTAACGCAAGGGATCAACGCTGATATTATCCAGCGTTATGTAACCAAGATCAATCCCTAAAGCATTTGCAGTCGGCGGAACGTTGCGTGATGTAGTTCGTTTACCGCGCACACTCGACCACGGCTTAGCATATATCCAGTCCGTAGCAATCGGATTAACATTAGCGCCCATGGCATCTGCGCCGGACCAAGCATACCAACCATCAACGGGCTGACTTTTCATGTACACCGTTGTGTCGCGTATGGTAGTTGGCAAGTGATATGCGCCAATTGCCATAACGCCCCCATCGTGCGACTGATCGAAACCCCATACCTCGGTTGCCGAGATACCAAAGCTTCGCTCAAGAAAACTCTTACCACGATCTGGACTCAACCGTATGCCACCGTCTGTAGTAACCCATATGGAATCGCCTCGAATGGAAGCCGACTGCACATCGTAATGCATAGGCGGAAGTGTGCTCCAAGATCTGCCGCCATCGGTAGAACGATACGGAAAGATTCCTGCAACAACCATCAATGATGGGTCCGTGCTTGATATGGCAAAACCCATGTCCCAGGTGATCTGGCCAAGTCCGTTACCCTCTATGTCGTAGTCAAAGACGTTTGGATTGGATGACTTGTTGGCTGGCTCTGGGCCGTCTACCGCACCACAGCAGCGAGATTCAAACGTAGACCCCTGATCTGTTGACACGTAGATACCATAGGTGCCCGCTATCGAGTCTGCTATGGACCCCCCGATGGCCACAGCAACTACATCTGGACTTGCTGTTGTTGTTGCCAGCAATGCCCTGGCCATCTTGTGACCAGCAATAGCAATGGGATACCCCAGCCCCACAGCATCAAATTTCACACCACCCCCAGTAGATCTCACAAACCCAATGTGAGCCCCTTGTTGAACCAAACCGTAGCATACTTCATTCTTCGTCGGATGCCACTGCAGATCCCACCAGGTTCCTTGGAAGTTGCAAGACTGTCGCCAGGAGGCTCCTCCGTCTGTGGAGGTATATAGTCTATTGAGTGCTGCAATAACAATCCGCTTCGTGTCACCGGGCGCTACAGCTACGAGATCTACTGCACGCGCAGTAGCGAGTAATGCATCGCCCGCTAGGCCTAGCTTAGTCCAGCTTAGCCCCCTATCAGTCGAATTGTATAGTCCATCACTGGTAGCGGCAAAGACAGTCTTGCCCGCCCAAGCAAAACGCCACACCGACTTTATCGGTGTTTGCAGTGCTAGGTTTGTCCACGTTTTGCCAGCATCAACACTGCGCCAAATGCCAGAGGATATGGCACCGGCGAGGATTACTGCAGAATTCGTTGGGTCCACGATATGTGTACGTAGCACTCCGATACCCTGCGAGCCCGTTGCCATCTTGGCAGTGGTATCCCATCCAAACGGACCAACGGGTACCCAAGCTTCGTCCATACGTTGTTGATGTTCGCTGGTTTTCGACGGAAAACTATTCTCAAGGAACCTGGTAACATCTGGCTCAGCAGGCCGCAGTGGACCTATCAGTCCTGTTGCATCAGCATACACGCGCATGCGTGAGAGCCATGTAAGCACTTTGCGCAGCTGCTTACTCGGACGAGACACATGCACGCTCGTATCTTGATCAAGAAGCTGTTGAACTTCAAAGTAATTCGCTGCTGGCTGACTGTAGAGCTGGAACCATCTGCTTTGCTCATGCAGTGGGTTCGATTCATACCGCTCAAACTCTTGCGATTGAGCATTGAGCACCGTTAGTGCTATCATCACCACCAGCAAACGCATAGATCTCCTACATGGCGAGAATTTTGAATTCCACACGTCGGTTTCTGCGACGTCCATCTTCCGTTTCATTTGTATCAAGGGGCTTGGTAGAGCCGTAAGCTACAACCTTCAAGCGGCTTAATTGCACTCCGCGTGACTCGAGATATTCCTTCACAGCCTGAACTCGACTGCGCGAGATATCCATATTTGCTGCATTGCTGCCAACCTTATCAGAATGTCCAGCAAGCTCAATCATGATGGTCGGATTTGCCGTAAGAAATTCAGCAAGGCGATTGAGTTCAGCAAACGACTCCGGACGAAGCTCTGACAGACGGAAGTCGAAGAACACGTTGTTCAGAATAATCGTCTGATTTTTTTGGATGGGTGCCAGATATAAGTCCCTAGTGATCTCGGAATAGGACGTAAGCGTTCTTGTGTCGAGCTGATCGCTAACTGGATAGAACCCTTCGAACTCTGCTCTAAATCCATAGAGGTCTCCAGCTGGAAGAACAATCGAGTATTGCCCGTTCCGAGGCTCTGACCTTGCCATCCCGACGGTGGTACCTTTTGTTAAACTCTCGTATGCTACTGTGGTGGCAATTGGCTGCTTTGTTGCTGCATTGAGCACTCTACCACTTACGAGCACCACAGGCATTGGTTTCAGGGCTTCCGGCAGAGGAACACGATACAAGTCTAGGCTGTTGCTCTCCGGGTTTGTCGTACTCAAGTATGCATAGTCTGCCTTCGCAGGCACCGTAAAATATGCGTCCCAGCCGGGTGTGTTGATTGAAGGTCCAACGTTAATCGGCTCGCTCCACGACGTCCACGTATCATCGAGCCGCCTTGTCATCCAAATATCAAAGTCGCCAAAGCCTCTTCTACCATCGGTAGCAAAAAAGACCGTAACACCATCGGCAGCGATAAACGGTGATACCTCATTACCCCAGGTGTTGATTGTTTTTCCACAGTTTACCGGTGCAGAAAACGAACCGTCGCGGCGACGCTTCGAAACATAGATGTCTCGTTGGCCACGCGTGTCTTCGCGCTCTACGGTCATAAGCAATACCATGCCACTTGGGTCGAGCGACAACTCAGAATATGTGCTGTTGTTGTAGTACTGATCGATACGAATGTCGCGCGGAACGCTCCAGCCATTCTCGGTCATGATAGCCGTTGATATGCCGGCCCCCTTGGGAGCACCGTTACTGTAGTAGGTATTACCAACAACAACTTGGTTGCGATCGGGTGTGATCGAGATGAGAAAATTCGAAGAGTAATTGTTCAGTGGTGTACCAGCATTCATCGACGGACCCCACGTACCGTCGGGCTTCAGATCTGTGTACCAGATATCCTCTGCAGTTGGATCGCCGATGTTACCAGCAAATGGATATCGACCGAAATACAATCGTTTACCATCGGCTGTAATTACAGGTGAGATGTCGCCGCCGTTGCAGTTCACCTGTGGACCGAGATTTTCGCGCTTGCCTACTAAAGCGTACTTGTCAGTAATGACAAGCGGCGTGGTGTCTTGGCGGACAATAAAATCATCAAACTCAACTACTGCTTGAGGTCCTACAACGATACCGGCCTTAGCGCCATGAATTGGCAACTTCTCAAACCCAAAGAGCGTCTGGTCATTGACCAGAATACTCATGCCAGATCCACGCTTGCGCAGCGTAATCGTGAACCATGACTGCAGAGGCGGCGCACCATCAAACGGCGTCCACGGTTGTACATCAATCAACTCACCATTATCGATTGAATAAATGCGATAATTGCCGCTTGATGTTACGAGGAACATGTTTGTGCTTACAGAATTCTTGGCACTCCAGATGATCCCAAAGCCGGTGTTTGCAGAACCAGTAATCTGGCGGACGCGAACCTCGATATCGTAGTCTTGATCGTAGTTGATAAAACAGGGCGTCTCGGACATAAAATCACCGAAGGCCGATCGCTGATCTACCCTATATACACCGTTAACGATAGTAGCGCTCCTGCCGAGCGTGCCGCCCGTCTTCCACGAGCTGTTCGACGATTCGAACTGCTCATTGCAGGCAACTCCCAGATCAGCGGCGCTGGCGTATCCAACCAGAAACAGCAGTGCAAGAACGTAATTGATCATTCTTCGAGATACGTATAACCGTAAAGTCCGGATCTGTAAATAGCCAAAAACTCCTTGCCTTCGTGCACGGAGATTTTCTTGTCCTTCACAGACGAGCTAACCCATGCTTCCATTGTTCGTACGAGCTTCTTGGCATTGAACTGAACATAGTCCAGCACATCGGCTACGGTTTCACCATCTATCACTTGAGCGATCTCGTAGTTCTTTTCGTTCACCGTTACGTGCACGGCATTGGTGTCTCCGAACAGGTTGTGCAGATCGCCGAGAATCTCCTGGTAGGCACCAACCAAAAACACTGCCAGATAGTACGGTTCGCCCGGTACAAGCTGATGCACCGGCAGCAGTGACGTATGGTCACGTTGCCCGATAAAGTGATCAACCTTGCCATCCGAATCGCACGTAATATCCTGAAGCGTTGCCATACGCGTAGGCCGTTCGTCAAGCCTGTGAATTGGCATGATCGGAAAGAGCTGATCAATTGCCCAAGAATCTGGCAGTGACTGGAAGAGCGAGAAGTTGCAGAAGTATTTATCTGCTAACATTTTAGGTAACGATCTCAGCTCTTCAGGCACATTCTTCAGGTCTTGGCACATACCTTGAAAGCGATGTGCAAGTGCCCAATACAGTCGTTCAACTTGGGCCCGCGTTCTCAGGTCTATCAAACCAAGGGAAAATCGATCCAGAGTCTCTTCGCGCACTTGCTGGCTGTCGTGCCATGACTCAAGCATGTTGCGGCTATTGAGCGATTCTAAAATTCTGTGCAACTCCTGAACAAGCTCGTGGTCTTGTTTCGTTACCATGTCCTTACCAGACCAAATCGGAGCGCTTGTAGTCTCGAGTACGTTAAAAACGAGTACCGAGTGATGCGCCGTGAGCGCACGTCCAGACTCGGTAATGATATGCGGATGTGCAAGACCACCTTTATTTGCTGCCTCTGCCAGCGTCGAGACCGCATCATTGGCATACTCTTGAATTGAATAGTTGATGCTTGAGGCTACACTACTTCGTGTACCGTCGTAATCAACACCTAGCCCGCCCCCTACATCAACAAATTGTATCGAACATCCCATGTTCATAAGCTGAACATAGAACTGGGCAACCTCGCCCAGTCCCTGCTTGATCTTTCGAATATTCGTGATCTGCGATCCCAGGTGGAAGTGAATCAGTTTGATGCACTCAAGCATATCATTTTCACGTGCGTACTCGATGGCCTCGAGCAGTTCGGAAGCGTTCAGCCCAAATTTCGACTGATCGCCACCTGATTCTTCCCACTTCCCACTGCCGCTCGAGGCCAGCTTGATGCGGATACCAATGTTTGGACGCACCTTCAAGCGAGAAGCAACTTCGTTGATCAGGCGAAGCTCATTAAGTTTTTCAACAACCAGAAAGATGCGTTTACCCATTTTTTGAGCCAACAGGCCCAGCTCGATAAACTCTTCATCTTTGTAGCCATTACAAATAATGAGCGCTTCCTCATTGTCCATAATTGCCAAGACCGCATGCAGTTCTGGCTTGGAGCCTGCCTCGAGTCCGATGTTGAACTTCTTTCCATGGCGAACCAGCTCTTCCACAACCGGACGCTGCTGATTTACCTTGATCGGATACACTGAGTAATACGTGCCGGTGTATCCATATTCTTGGGCTGCCTTCGAGAAACAGCCAGAAATCTTCTCAATCCGGTCGTCTAGGATATCCGGAAAGCGCAGCAGAACCGGCACGCTAACGTCGCGCAGCTGGAGTTCATCAACCAATTCTTTGAGATCTACATGAGCTGCCTTGGCCTTACGGGGGTGCGCGGTCATGTGGCCTTCGGCATTGATCCCGAAGTACCCAATCCCCCATCCGAGAACATTGTACAGCTCAGAACTGTCTTCAACCCGCCATTTGCGCATAGGTAATCTTGTTTTTAGCAATGAGAAATCGAATCGCAAAACTACGCACTTATATATTTGCGCAGATGTCCACTGAACCGAATATCGAAAAGCTCAAGATTCAGTTCGCTGAATACTTGAAACGCAAGAAGTACCGAAACACTCAAGAGCGCAATAACGTTCTTGATCGGATCGGCGAGTTAGATCGTCACTTCAACGCAGATGAGCTCTACCTATACATGAATGGAAGGGGCGACCGCATCTCGCGCGCTACCATTTATTCCACGCTGGATTTACTTACACAGTGCAGAATTCTGATGAAGCATCGCTTCCAGGGCGATAGTGCACATTTTGAGCTCTCGAGCCGTATGCCCGACCACGACCACCTGATATGCATGGAGTGTGGACGCATTGTCGAGTTTCGAGAGGAAGGAATTGATGCAATACGGGACAGGGTCTGCGGCCGCCTTGATTTTAGACCGGTGACGCATTCTCTGCAGATTTTTGCAGTTTGTTACGATCCGGGTGTTTGCGAGTACAATAAACAGGACTAAACCACACTAGGAACGCATGAAGAACCTTGTTATCGTAGAGTCGCCCTCAAAGGCAAAGACCATTCAGAAGTATTTGGGTGGTGAGTTTGAGGTTACTTCATGCATGGGCCATATCCGAGACCTAGCCGGAAATGATAAGGCTATCGATATAGCAAACAATTTTCGCCCCAATTACGAGGTTAGCGAGGATAAGAAGAAGCTTGTAACCGACCTGAAAAAGCGGGCTAAACAAGCCGATATCGTGTGGTTGGCATCTGACGAAGACCGTGAGGGCGAGGCCATCGCTTGGCACCTTGTAGAGGCTCTCGAGCTCTCAGAGGCAAAGACAAAGCGCATCGTTTTTCACGAGATCACCAAGCCAGCGATCGTAAAGGCTGTGCAGAATCCTCGGGGGATCGACAAGAATCTGGTAGATGCTCAGCAGGCCCGACGTGTCCTAGACAGACTCGTCGGTTATGGCTTATCCCCTGTTTTATGGAGAAAGGTTCAGGCAAAACTTTCTGCCGGACGCGTACAGTCTGTTGCTGTGCGTCTCGTTGTTGAACGTGAACGTGAGATTCAGGCCTTCAGTGCCACAAGCCAATTCAAGATTGTGGCTACGTTCGATGTTGATGGCAAAGTAGTAACTGCCGAACATCCAAAACGATTCCACACAGAGGAAGGTGCCCGTGCATTTTTGGATTCTTGTATCGGCGCTCAATACTCGATTGTTAACCTTGAAACCAAACCCAGCACAAAGCGCGCTTCTCCACCGTTTACAACCTCTACACTCCAGCAAGAAGCCAGTAGAAAACTAGGCTATACGCTCGTGCGTACCATGAGACTTGCTCAAGATCTCTATGAACAAGGTCTTATCACATACATGCGGACAGACTCGCAGAATCTCTCAGAGCTGGCAATTGAGGCAGCCAAACAGGAAATCGTTTCATCCTTTGGAAGCCAATACAGCAGTCCGCGCAACTACACCACAAAAGTTGCATCTGCCCAGGAAGCTCACGAAGCAATTAGACCAACAGACTTTGCACGACGTAAAGCTGTCGAGTCCGATGCTCATGCTAAGCTCTATGATTTGATCTACAAGCGTACGATGGCATCGCAGATGTCTGACGCCAAGCTTGAACGAACAATAGCAGCAATCTCAATATCATCGCTACCCGATACGCTAACGGCTACTGGTGAAGTAATCGTTTTTGACGGTTTTCTCCGTGTCTATAGTGAGTCGCGCTCTGATGACGACCAGGATGATGAGGAAACATCGAAGATGCTCCCGCCGTTGCGGGTTGGACAAGATCTTGTGTTTCAGTCCATGTCTGCAAAAGAACGCTTCGAACGCCCTCCAGCTAGATACACAGAAGCATCTCTAGTTAAGGCGTTGGAAGAGCTTGGCATTGGTCGCCCTTCGACATACGCACCTACGATTCAGAACATTCAGGCGCGCAACTATGTAGACAAGCCCGAGCGCGAGGGACGCAAACGTGACATCAGAGAGCTTGTGCTGCAACACGATGCAGTTTCACGACGAGTTCATCAAGAGACTTCTGGTGCAGAAAAGAACAAGCTCGCACCTACTGATATTGGGATGATTGTAACAGATTTTCTCGTCAAGCATTTCGATAATATCATGGACTACAACTTTACGGCAAACGTGGAGAAGCAGTTCGATGAGATAGCCCAAGGGATGGTTCGCTGGACAGAAATGATCCGTGCATTTTATGGACCATTCGAGGCCGAACTACGCAGAACGAGCGAAACAGCCGAGCGCCAGAGCGGTGAACGCTTACTTGGCGTTGATCCAGCCTCTGGTAAAAATGTTTACGTCAGACTGGCGCGGTACGGCCCAATAGCCCAGATAGGTGAAGCCGATGACGAAGTGAAGCGTCAGAAGGGGCTCACCGGTACGCTCAAGATTGAGACCATCACACTTGAAGAGGCCCTCGAGCTCTTTAAATTCCCGCGCACTATTGGACTGTTTGAAGAGCATCCAATGGACGCAAAGCTAGGCCGTTTCGGTCCGTATATCGAACACAACAAGGCATTCTATTCGTTGCCGAAAGAGGATAACCCATACACCATCGACGGGACGCGTGGCGTGGAGGTGATTCTGGCGCGACGTCAGAAGATCGAGGAAAACACGATCAAGACATTCCCCGAAGACGACAACGTAAAGATTCTGAAGGGGCGTTGGGGTCCGTTTATCAAGGTAGGCAAACAAAACGTTCGCATTCCTAAAGACACCGATGCAGCATCTCTAACGCTGGAGGAGTGCCTACAGCTTGCACTCCAGCAGGCACCGCAGAAACCTGTCAAAGCTGCCGCAGCAGAGAATACTACAGCCAAGAAAACCGCCGTAAAGAAAACTGCCGTAAAGAAAACGGCCGTCAAAAAGACGGCCGCGAAAAAGGTTGCTAAGAAAGTTGTGAAGAAGGCTACCAAAAAGTAGCGCTGGGAAGCTACTTCACAAACAACATTTCACGATACGAAGGCAATGGCCAGTGATCGTGAGCTGTAAGCCGCTCGAGGGCGTCTGCTGCGCTGCGTACTTGATTCATTGCTGGTATCACATTGTCGAGCATATGATGCGATTTGGTATGCACTGTTTCGCCCCCTAGCTCTGCGTTCTGCTTGCGCAGCAACGAGAGAGCAGATATAAACTCGTCGGCATGAGCAGCCAGCTCATCAGTCATACCCGTGAGGGCTTTACTTGTGATCCCCACGGACGACATTTCACGCAGGTAACGAAGCACCGCCGGAAGGATCTGCGTTTGAGCAATCCATTCCGTTGTTTCGCCCTCAATGTTTACCGATTTAAAATACTGGTCCAACATCACTTCCTGTCGCGCCTCGAGCTCGCGTGCAGTGAGCACTCCCTGCGTAGCAAACAGATCCTTGTTCTTCGCATTCACCAACGTCTCTATTGCACTAACCGAAGTTGTTAGGTTTAGCAGACCACGCTTGGCTGCCTCCTTATGCCAGTCATCGGAATATCCATCGCCGTTAAAGATGATACGGGAATGCTTCTTGTACACATCCTTAATCACGTCTGAAAGAGCAGACTCAAACGACTGTTTCTTCTTGATACGTGCAGCAATCATTGCAGACATCGCATCGATGGACTCCGCCGCGATCACATTCAGGACCGTAATGGCGAACGAAACCGACTGCGAAGACCCAACGGCACGGAACTCGAACTTATTACCTGTAAACGCAAACGGCGACGTTCTGTTTCGATCTCCTGCATGCTGAGGCAGCTTCGGCAGCACCTCTGTGCCAAGACCAAGAATGCCCGCCTTCTTCGACGAGCCCCCTTTGCCGCTTATGATGCGCTCAAAGATCTCTGTAAGCTGTTCACCGAGAAACATCGACATGATTGCAGGGGGCGCCTCATTGGCTCCCAAGCGATGATCGTTGGAGGCCGATGCTACCGTGGTTCGAACAAGATCTTGATGCAAATCAAGTGCGCGAATAATGGCTGCGCAGAAGAAGAGAAACTGCAAATTGTTCTGCGGAGTATCACCAGGCTCGAGAAGGTTCTGTCCGCCGTCTGTAGACATAGACCAGTTCACATGCTTTCCGGAGCCATTCACTCCTGCAAATGGCTTTTCGTGCATCAAACATACCAAACCATATCTACGTGCCGTATTGCGTAGCACCTGCATAACAAGTTGTTGATGATCGGCTGCTATGTTTGATTGTTCAAAAATCGGTGCTACCTCGAACTGACCCGGAGCAACTTCGTTGTGGCGAGTCTTTACCGGGATACCCAGAGCATACAATTGATGTTCGGCATCAGTCATATATGTCAGAATTCGATCAGGTATCGATCCGAAGTAATGATCCTCGAGTTCCTGTCCCTTTGGTGGCTGCGCACCAAACAATGTTCTGCCACACATAACAAGATCTGGACGCCTGTAGTAGAACTCCTCGTCGATCAAGAAATACTCTTGTTCAACCCCCACTGTAGACACCACGCGCTGTGTATCTGTATCACCAAACAAAGCAAGGGCACGTTTTGCAGCAATGTTCACATCCTCTATACTTCTCAGCAAGGGCGTTTTGTTGTCGAGCGCTTCACCAGTCCATGAAGCAAATGCAGTTGGTACACATAATGTTGCACCATTCGAGTGGCGCGTGATAAAGGCAGGAGATGTTGGGTCCCACGCTGTATAGCCCCTTGCCTCGAATGTGGCCCGTAGCCCCCCGCTCGGAAACGATGAAGCATCTGGCTCGCCTTGTATCAACTCCTTGCCCGAGAACTGAGAAATGGCAGACCCATCACTCGTAGGCGTTACAAAAGACTCATGCTTCTCTGCCGTAAGACCAGTAAGTGGTTGGAACCAATGCGTAAAATGTGTTGCGCCGCGTTCCATGGCCCATGTTTTCATGGCCATTGCAACGGTGTCGGCAATCGCGCTGTCGAGCGTTGCACCACGTTCTATCGTAGCTACAAGCGACTTCCAGACGGGCTTGCTAAGACGCTGACGCATCTCTTCCATCGTGAGCACGTCGCTCGCAAAGACTTCATTGACAACGTCTGTAGGAGACGGGTACTGAAGTCCGTCTAGCCTCCAATTCTTAGCCAGCGATGAGATATCAACATTTGAAGACATTACAACTCCTGAACGCGTGTATTACGAAATAGGTATCTGAGTTTGTTCTTTATGCGTGCTCAGAACAACGTTGGTGAGCGTCTTTGACACACCCTTCCATTGCTGAATCGAACTCAACAATTGCTCCAGTGCGGCCGTATTGGCGCAACGCACCTTGAGCACATGCGAAGCTGTACCAGTTATCGCATGACATTCAAGCACGTCCTTACGAGCCCGACACTGTCTGCGAAATCCATCGTATGCAGAACTCGAATCGAGGTCGACATAAATGAACGCTGTTACATCGAATCCAAATTCAGCGGGATCTAGAAGTGTCGTATACTCGCGTATGACACCATCGGCCTCAAGCTTCTTAACATGCTCACTAACAGTTGGTACCGAAGCTCCAACCGCTTCCGCGATCTCATTCATGCTCATTCGTGCATTCTCTTGGAGTAGTGCACAAATGTTCTTATCGAGGTCTTTTACTGGCATTTCTTGCTATTTGTTAAGTTTTGCAGTTGCCAACTTAACGATTGTTAATCTACCGACAGCATATACTTTTGCACAGGAATGATCAAATCGATACTCATATGGCTTGGTAGAAGCATCATGGCATTTATCGTGTTTACCGTGATTGTCGTGGCACTGTTCCGAGTTGTTCCGCCATGTGTAACACCGCTCATGGTATGGCGCTTTGTGCATGCGCCATTTACGGGCAAATCAATGCTCATCAAGCATCATTGGGTTTCAATGAGTGATGTTGCACCGGCAGTTGGCAAAGCAGTGATTGCGGGCGAGGATGCGGGATTTATGCGCCATGCCGGCATCGACTGGAAGGCCGTGAAGAATGCACGACGGGTAAATGTTGCCCGTGTTCGCAATGGGAAGCTCCCTTTAGGGGCAAGTACAATTACAATGCAGACCTGCAAGAATGTGTTTTTGATTCCCTGGCGATCGATGCTTCGCAAAGGTGCCGAAGTCTACTTCGTGTATCTAACCGAAGCATTATGGGGTAAAGAGAGAATTCTAGAAGTATACCTGAACATGATCGAGTGGGGCAACGGTGTCTACGGTGCACACCAGGCTGCCAGCACATGGTTTGATGCAGATATTCAAGACATCTCCACCGAGCAGGCTTCGCTGCTTGCTGCGATTGTTCCCAACCCACGGAAATTCAGTGCTTCTGCCCCGAGCACCTACACAAGGCGCAAGGCTAGCTGGATACGCGGGCGTATGAAAGGCGTCTCAACCCCGAAGTAAGTCTAAGCACTGCTGCATATCTGCTGGCAAGGGGCTCTCGAACTTCAGGCGTTCTCGTGTTATCGGATGCGTGAATTCCAAGCTGCGGGCATGCAGAGCTTGCCGATGAATATGCTTTAAGAGCTCCTGACCTTTGAGACGGTAACCGTGGTGCAGGCTCTGAATTGCTGCTTCGCGTCCACTGTAGTCGGGGTCGCCAACAAGCGGATGCTTGCGCGAACTCAGGTGAACACGTATCTGATGTGTGCGCCCTGTGCGAAGCTTACATGTTATCAGTGTGGCAAAAAGGAATCGCTCATGCACTGTTACCTCTGTAGCGGCATACTTACCACCTGTGCGCACAATTGCTCGTAGGGTACGATCGCGTGGAGATCGCCCGATGTCGCCTTCGATGAGTTGCGTATCATCCCCTAGTACACCCCAGCAGAGAGCTACATACTGCCGCGAAACAGTGCGATCTGCGAACTGCGTTGCGAGCTGCATCGTGGTTTGGTATGTCTTACCAATAACCATAACACCTGACGTGTCACGGTCCAACCGATGCACAATTCCGGGACGCACAGCGGCGTTTTCCTGTTCCAACCCTTGGCCAATTTCCCAAATCTCCGACTCTGCATCACCAGCCCCCTCATCCGGCAACTCGGCATCGTCACCCCAATCCTCGCGGGCCTTTAGCACATTGATTGGGTCGCGCTGACCCAAGTGCCAGAGCACAGCATTAACGAGCGTGCCATCTCGATTGCCCAATCCAGGATGCACCAGAATTCCAGGAGCCTTGTTGATAACCAACAGGTGGTCATCTTCATACAAAATCTCGAGCGGTATCTCTTGCGGAATTAGCTGAAGTGGTGGCGGTCGCATCACTGTAACAGTGATCACGTCGTTAGGCTTAACCTTGTAATTAGCTCGTTGAAGCAATCCGTTTACATGCACAGCTCCAGCGTCAATGGCTTTTTGCACGCGAGTACGCGTTGCCATCGCGATACTACGCGTGATATAGGCGTCGAGTCGTTCGGGCTTTTTACCCGGCGTAACAAGAATCTCGTACGTGTGTTCGGTGCGCTCGAGAGCACTCATAGTTTGCAATCTCAGTGCTCAGTTGGAGCAGGCACTACCTTTGGAGTAAAAAACGCGGCAATCAGCATCAAGACCACTCCAATCGAAACACAGGAGTCTGCTAAATTGAACACAGGGAAATGCGTGTATTCAGCGCCAAACCACACTATATCAGGGATATCAACCTGGAGGAAGTCAACCACCTTGCCTTCGAATAACGGACCCTCGTTATACCAGACCCCGTAAAATATGCGATCGATAAGATTGCCAACTGCCCCAGAGAATATGAGCATGTATGCTGTACGCTCAATCTTTGGCGCATCATGCCTGCGGTATACGATAACTCCGAGTGCTGCAGCTATAGCGATGGTTATCAGCGTGAGAATAACCTTACCGCTGCCCCAGCTGATTCCAAATGCCATACCCGGATTTTCGACAAATGTGATTCGAACAGCCTCTCCCAAGAGTGGGAATGATTCGCCCAAGTACATACCCTGATGTTGCAGTCCGAGTATTGTACCACCCTTTACCAAAAGCTTCAAGAGCTGATCGAGTACGATCAGCCCTGTGGCAATGGCATAGAACCATCTGGTGCTTCGCATGATACTCAGACTTCTCCGTCCTGCAGACTATTTAAGTGCATCTGGATTCTTTGCAACGATTCGGTCGATACCATCGTCTGGGCAGCGCTGACGTATCTTAAACGATGCAGACAACGTTGTTATCGGCACAGCAATGAGACGCTCTTTTGCGATGAGAATTCCGCACATGCGGCATATACCGTATGATTTGTCATCGATACGCCCGAGAGCCTCTTCTAGCTTACGGATATAATCCTGGATGCGCTGAATCTGAGCGTAGGTCTTTTCCTTCTCAACAGCTTCAGAGCCCTGCTCAGCCATGTGCATGGAGTAAATCGAACTGTCCTCATTATTCTCGCTGTTGGTTAGGTCTTCGAGGCGTTCGCGAAGCATGCGCAGTTCTTCGAAGGCATCTTCACGTGCACGCTGAATATTGGTGCGGAAGAACTTTAAGTCCGCCTCCGGATACTTGAGCCCCTTCTTTGGAGCTATCGGAAGTGCTGGTTTGTTGGATCTGGAATCGGCGTTGGGATCCTTATAAAAAACAGCACCGACGGGCTTGACGACCGCCGGTGCTGACATAGCCGTCCCTTGTGACTTCTTCGACGCTTGCTTCGTAATCGTCGCCTTCCCACTTGCTGCTGCTTTAACCGGAGCGTTCTTGGCGTTTGCCGAACTCTTTCCTGACGCTTTGCTAGCCCTTGACGCGCTAGCCTTAGACGAAGCTTTAGATGTCGTTGTTGTACGAGGGCTCTTAGCCGAGTTAGGTGTTACCCTTACTTGGCTTTTTTTTTTGCCGCAGCCTTCTTAGCAGGCTTTGCAGCCTTCCTAGCTGGCTTTGCAGCCTTCTTAGCAGGCTTTGCAGCCTTCTTAGCAGGCTTTGCAGCCTTCTTGGCTGGCTTAGCTGCCTTCTTGGCTGGCTTAGCTGCCTTCTTAGCAGGCTTTGCAGCCTTCTTGGCTGGCTTAGCTGCCTTCTTGGCTGGCTTTGCTGCCTTCTTGGCTGGCTTTGCTGCCTTCTTGGCGGCTTTCTTTGCTGCTGCCATGAGAGTACCTCAAAAAAAGTGAAACATGAAAACGCGTGCGCCACCTTGACGCACCATCATCAAACACGCTGAACGCGTACGTTGACGTGACGCCCGTTTATCTCGAGATCAACCCCTAGAGGTTGTTCCCCCCGCTCGAGCGACTCCGCCAGCGTTTCCATTCCGATGTAAGACCGCATCGATTCAAGAGCTGCACTCGTATCGTCATCAGCGTAATACATAACCGATACCCGATCCGTGACTTCAAACCCCGACTCTTTGCGGATTTTCTGAAGACGACTAACAAATTCACGAGCCAGACCTTCTCGAACTAAATGTTCATCAAGCTCTGTATCGAGAGCAACCGTAACACCATCGTCGCTTGCTACCAACCAACCTTCAATGTCCTCACTGATAATTTCCACGTCTTCAAAATCGATCTGTACCGTTTTGTCGTCGATGGTCAATGCAAGAACTGAAGATTGTTCAAGCTTTCGCACCATGTCGTGCGTAAGTGTCTTGATTGCCTGAGCAACCAACTGTGTATCTCCCCCGTACTTTTTGCCGATGACTTTGAAGTTCGGTCGAGCACTTCGTCTGACAATGTTTGTGTCGTCGGAAACGTATTCTATTTCTTTAACGTTGATTTCTTCTTTGATGATGTCTTCAACTGTTTGTAGCTGACGACGCATCGCTGGACTATCAACTGGAAGCAGAATACGACGCAGTGGCTGTCGTGTTTTAATCTTCGCCTTCTCTCTCAAAGAACGTGCAAGTGAAACTATACGTTGCGCTTGCATCATGCGATTTTCTAGATCGGTATCGATCACTGATGTATCACACGGCTGCAATATAATACAATGTACACTCAAGTTGTCAAGTGTCGATTGCAAACGTAAAAAAATTGACTCAGAAAGAAATGGTGCAACAGGCGCTATCATCTCCGAAACACGAAGCAACACTTCGTGCAACGTTTGATATGCCGCGCGTTTGTCTGCGTCGTATTCGCCTTTCCAAAAACGTCTACGATTTCTGCGCACATACCAATTCGATACGTCTTCAATGACAAACTCTTGTATAATGCGACAACCCTTTGTAAGGTCGTACGAATCCATAGCATCAGTATACTGCTTGATAGTTGTGTGCAGTCGCGAGATAATCCAACGATCAATCTCCGGACGCTCTGCAACAGGGATCTTCTGATCTGTTGCCGAGTATCCATCAACGTTGGCATACATCACGAAAAACTCAAACGTATTGGTGAACGACCGGAAGAAATCTGCTATAACCGTCTTTGCGATGTCATCTTCGTTCCACAGCTTTGGCTTATGCACAGGAGAAGACGACATTAAGAACCAACGTACGGCATCACTGCCAAATCGATCCATTACTTCGAATGGGTCTACTGTGTTGCCTTTCGACTTGGACATTTTTTGTCCACGCTTGTCGAGCACAAGGTCGTTGACAACAACGTTTTTATACGCAGGATTACCAAAGAGTGCCGTACCAATGTTGTGCAGGGTATAGAACCATCCACGCGTCTGGTCGATCCCTTCGGCAATGAAATCGGCAGGGAATGATGATTCAAACAGTTCCTTATTTTCAAACGGATAATGGAACTGTGCAAACGGCATACTGCCAGAGTCGAACCACACGTCTACAACTTCTCGTGTTCTGCGATATGTACGGCCGTTCTTTTCAAACACTACACGGTCTACAAACGGACGATGCAGATCAACCTCTTTACCGCACTCTGCCACGGCAACAAGCTTGCCTGGTTCAACCTCGTACATTCCTTCCATAAGCTCGGCAATAGACCCAACAGCGAACATATCTGATCCATCCTCACTTACCCAGATGGGAAGTGGCGACCCCCAATATCGATCTCGGGAGATAGACCATTCTTTGACTTCTTCCAGCCAGTTGCCGAATCGCCCCTCGCCTATCTCAGGCGGATACCATTGTATCTGCTTATTCAAGTCGACAAGTTCAGACCTGTACTTTGGCGAAGTAATAAACCAACTGTCTCGAGCATAGTAAATTACTGGATTGTCTGTTCTCCAGCAGTGGGGATAGCTGTGGAGATAATCGAATGATGCCTTGTAAACCTTATTAGCGATCTTCAAAGCCTTTACAATGTCTCGATCAGCCCCCTCCTCTTTGTGATCAGCATAGGTAAACGTTTTTACGGCACGACCAGCAAAGTCTTTGATCTCCTGCGTAAAATGTCCGTCTGCAGCTACAGGTTGTGGGACGGGAAGTTTAAAGAGCTTCGAAAGCTCAAAGTCATCCTGACCAAATGCGGGAGCAATGTGCACAATACCAGAACCATCGCTGGTTGTTACAAACTCGCCTGGCAGCACATGCAACACGTCGGGGTATGTATCAGCATCGAGCAGTACATCAGAGAACATCTGCTCATAGGTGGTGCCCACGATAGTCGATCCCTTGTACGTACCCAACACTTCGTACTCTCCATCGAGAATTGATAGCCGGCTCTCGGCCAGCAATAGCTCCTCATGCAACGTTTGCTCGCCTACAGTGCGCGTGTTCCTCACATGCACGTATGCGATATCAGGACCAACAGCGAGCGCTACGTTTGCAAACAGCGTCCACGGCGTGGTAGTCCAGACGACAATACTGCAACCTTCGAGTTCCTTTACTGGTGACGTCGCAATACGAAGCTTCAGATAGACGTTGGCATCCTTTACCTCCTTATAGTTCTGCGACAGCTCATGAGAGGAAAGGGGCGTTCCCAATGTTGGAGACTGCGGTACAACTTTGTAGCCTTTGTAGATAAGCTCCTTGTCGAAGTACTGCTTAAGTGCCCACCATACAGATTCAACGTATTCGTTTGTGCAGGTGATATACGCACTATCGAGGTCTAACCAGTGCCCCATCCTACGCGCTAATGTTCGCCAGCCATTATCCATCGAGATATTGCGATAGACGATGTCTTTGCAGGCAGCATTGAACTTCTCGACTCCCAGAAATTCGATCTGTGCCTTGTCTGTAATGCCAAGCTCTTTCTCCGCGCTTAACTCTACAGGCAGACCATGCGTGTCCCACCCGGCTTGCCTGCGCACATAGAAGCCACGCATATGCTTGTAGCGGCATATTGAATCTTTGATCGTTCGTCCAAAAACGTGGTGGATACCCGGTTTACCATTAACGGTTGGCGGACCTTCAAAGAAAGAAAATGGCTCGGCCCCCTGACGCAAATCTTGGGAGCGCTCGAACACATTGTTGGCTTCCCAATGATCGAGAACAGACTCTTCAAGTTTGGGGTAAGAAAGAACGTCCGGCAGTGGTTCAAACATGTAATGCAATTCTTGTATGAAAACGTTCTGTGAATTTACGGAGCAGACGGGAATGTGACCTGCATCGTGGTGCCAACTCCCTCACTCGAAACAACCTTGATTGTACCATGATGTACATCAACAATCCACTTCACGATGGCAAGACCAAGGCCCGTACCATGAATGTTTTTCGACCGAGCCTTGTCCACTCTGTAGAATCTGTCGAATAGGTGCGGGATGTGCTCAGGCGCTATGCCTATTCCGGTATCGCTTACAAATAATCGCAGCTCATCCTCAACTTTTCGAAACTCAACACGTACAGCGCCCCCTGTGGGCGTGTACTTCACAGCATTTTCAACAACGTTAAGAATAGCTTGGTGCAGTCGCACCTTATCACCTATGATCTGCAGATCCTGCTGCAGATCAGTAGTAAGCTGCACACCCTTGGTCTCGGCAATCAGTAAGACATCATCGCAAACATCAGCTACGAGCGTACTGATGCGAACGGGCTTGCGCTCGATAATCGACTGGCCAGTTTCCGCCCTACTAAGTTCGAGAAGACCCTGCACCACGTGCGTAAGGCGCTCCACCTCTTCAAGGCAACTTGTAAGTGTTGCGCGGTACTCGTCGGCCGTCATCTGTCTGCGAAGTGCGATCTCGAGCTCTCCCATAAGGATTGCAAGGGGCGTCTTCAGTTCATGCGATGCGTCGGATGTAAACTGCTTTACCTGAGCAAATGATGCTTCCAGACGCTCGATCATCTCGTTCAAGGTCTCGATCAGACGGCCGATCTCGTCGTTGTTTTGTGCCTTGGGCAAGCGCTGCCCCAGATTCCTCGCGGTGATCTGCCGTGCCAATCTCGTGATTTCGTCAACAGGTCTGAGCGACTTTCCTGCGATAAACCATCCCGTTACCACCGAGACAAACAAGACAAGAGGCAAAGCATAGAGCATCATCGCAAAAAGTCTGCGCAATGTTGCGTCGATTTCAGAAAGTGGATAGGCCGCCGTTACGCTGGCAATGTCACTGCGCATCATCACGATGCGATGCCGCTCTCCACGGAGCCAATAATGAGAAAGCAACCGGTTGTCTGAAACACGAGCCCCCTCTGAAACATAGACATCAATTGTGGGCAGACTATCCGACATCAGATTCTCTGATTTCCAGATCACTACACCATAGTTATCTGCAACCTGAAGGATATAGTTTGAAGAGTTAAGCAGCATGTGCTCATACACCGCAGACCATACCGGGTCTTCGATCAACGACGAGTCGTCGCTCCGCAGGGGTCCGACAAACTCACGCTTGGTTGCCTCGTTCAAGATCTGCAGCTTCAATCCTTCGCGGACGGCCGTCTTAGCCCCACGCGTTTTGGGTTTACTACGCAAAAGGGGCTTTCTAGCCTGCATTTGCTCCTTCTTCAGAACGGCCAACAGCGAACTACTTGCTCGCGACAAGGAGGCATCGAGATTGGTCATCAGCTCGTTACTCACCGTAACGTAGGCAATAACGGCCAGTGCCACCATCGTTGTTGCGATGAGGGCACCATACATCAGGGTTAGCTTGGCTCTAAGAGTAAACTTCACGGTTTCGAACATACATAGACTGTGCCTACCATGAAATGAGATTCTATCTTTGCCATAGAATGAATTTCGACAATAGACCAATAGGCGTGTTCGACTCTGGTATCGGAGGCCTCACGGTGCTCAAGCACCTTGTAGCTCTTATGCCGCAGGAACACTTCATCTACCTCGGAGATACTGCCAGGGTTCCGTATGGCAATAAATCTGCAGAGACTGTTCAACTCTATTCACGACAGTGTGCCGCGTTTCTGCGAGAGCACGACGTTAAGCTCATTGTTGTAGCCTGCAACACCGCCTCTGCTCTTGCCCTCGAGGATCTGCGGCAGAGCCAGTCCATTCCAGTTATCGGTGTGATAGACCCAGCAGCTCGCAGTGCCGTTGCATCAACTCGCAATGGGCACATTGGTGTTATCGGAACGCGAGCTACGATTACCTCACGAGCATACGAGCATTCAATCATGCAGCATGTTCAAGGCACGGCACCAAAGATTCACAGCGTGACATGCCCACTCTTTGTGCCCCTCGTTGAAGAAGGCTGGCTGCACTCGGATGCCACCACGTTCATCGCGAGAGAATACCTGCGTACGCTGGTTGATGCACACATAGACACACTTGTGTTGGGCTGTACACATTACCCAATGCTAGCCCCTGTGCTCTCTACCATCGTGCCGGATGCCGAACTCATTGATTGCGGCCAATGCGCAGCATCAGAAGCCCAATCGCTCGTCAAACCATGCACACCAACAGATCAGCATGGCACGATACATGCGTATGTAACCGATCAGACACCTGCCTTTACTGCTCTTGCAGAATCATTTTTGGGCTTCCCCATCGGTATCCCCGAGCGGGTTGTGATTGATGGACCTGATGAGCGAAAGGCTACATCATGATCTCCTACATCGCTCGCAAGTTTCTGTATACGTTACTGGTTCTCGTTGGCGTTGTCGTAGTAACGTTTTTTATCAGGCCACCCGGAGATCCAGCACGGGTACTACTGGGCCAGCGGGCAGATTCTGCTTCTGTTGCCGCGATGCGCGAGCAGCTCGGACTTGATAAACCACTGTATTACCAAGTTGCGACATATATGGTCAACCTTACCAAGGGAGACCTCGGCAGATCAATCGCATCACAGCGTCCTGTGGCAGAAACAATCATCGAACGCCTGCCTGCTACGGCGCTATTAGCCACAACGTCGATGATCCTGGCCACCATCTTTGGGATTCTTTTTGGCGTGATTGCCGCTCGCAGACCCAACACGATTGTTGACAGTCTGGCCATGTCGGTATCACTGCTCGGTATTTCTGTGCCAGCCTTTGTTGTTGGATTGCTTCTCGTGTTGCTGTTTGGTGTAATCCTCGAGTGGTTCCCAATTAGTGGGTATGTAGATCGAGGACCCGAATATCTCGTCTTGCCAATGATTACACTTGCCATACGGCCGCTTGCCATTATTGCTCGTGTAACGCGCTCGAGCATGCTCGAAGTGCTCGGTCAGGACTATGTGCGCACGGCTCGCGCAAAGGGTTTGTCGGACAACATGGTATTCATGAAACATGCCTTGCGAAATGCCCTTAATCCAGTTGTTACAACTGTAAGCGCGTGGTTCGCTGGCTTGCTTGCCGGCACCTACTTTATCGAGTTTATTTTCAACTGGCCAGGAATCGGTCTTGCAGCGTTCAATGCGATCGAAAAGCTCGACTATCCGATGATCCAAGGCACCGTGCTCTTCACAGCCGTAATCTTTGTTGCGGTTAACACAGTGGCCGACATCCTCTACGGCTATATCGATCCAAAGGTTCGGCTGTCATGAGTGAACATCGCGCTGAAAGCCCTACGCGGGTAGCATGGAAGAGACTCTCCAAGAATAAGGGGGCCGTTATTGCAATGGCCGTGCTGATCGTAATGATTGCGTCTGCACTCGCTGCACCGTTTATCACGCCCTTTGATCCAACAACACAGATTCTTGAATACAGCGTGAAGCCCTCAGGATTTCAGGGTCTTGTGTTCTACAAGTTGAATCCATCTGATCCCGCAACACCGTCTATTATTGCGGTGCGCGATTACACCGTAGTAAACGACAGCGTGAGATATCACGACCCTGCCGGCGAGGCATATGTGATTGCTCGCTCTTCATTGCAGGGGGCTGGCAACGATGATTTTGTTGCTCGCCCAACATTTTGGCTAGGGACAGATCGCTTTGGTCGCGACATCTTTACACGGCTGATTTATGGTATGCGTGTATCACTGAGTGTTGGCTTGATTTCGGAGTCGATTGCCGTTCTTATTGGCGTGCTGCTCGGGGCAATTGCCGGATATTATCGGGGCTGGGTAGACGACGGAATCATGTGGCTCGTGAACGTCGTTTGGTCGTTTCCAACCATTCTCCTCGTTGTGGCATTTAGCGTGCTGCTCGGCAAAGGCTATTGGCAAACCTTTGTTGCCATAGGCATCTCTTCGTGGGTGGATATTGCCCGCATCGTGCGTGGACAGTTCTTCACCATACGAGAGCAGGAGTATATCGAAGCCACACGAGCTCTTGGATACGGTACGTTTCGTGTCATGTTTCGCCACATGTTGCTCAATGCCATCGGCCCAATCGTTGTTCTCACGTCTGCTGGATTTGCCACAGCCATCATTGCCGAGGCATCTCTGAGTTTTATCGGTCTGGGTGTTCAGCCCCCTACAGCCTCTTGGGGGCAGATGATCAAGGACGGATATGGATATATCGCACTGGGTACGAACTGGGGGATGGCGGTCTTTCCAAGCCTTGCGATGGCCATTGGGGTTCTTGTACTCAACGTCTTTGGTGACGGCCTTCGTGATGCATTCGACCCCAAGACAAGTCAACGATGATAAACGACATTATCTCATCAAAGAAATTCCCTCCTGTCCTGCTCTTATTTGGTGCAGAAGACTTCCTTGTAGAACTCGATGCAAAGAAGCTCTATGACGCGGCCTGTGCTCTCGACGCAACTGGCATGAACTGTGATGTGCTTGATGGTGAGCAAACCAGTCTAGACTCTGTGCTTTCTATTGCTCGTTCGTACCCAATGATGTCTGAGCAACGTGTGATATGGGTGCGCAGAGCAGATAAGATGTCGGCCAGCAAAGGCAAAAAATCCTCCGACAACCTCGCACAATACCTTGCTGCACCAAACACGACCACATTCTTGCTCTTCACTGCGTCTCTCCCAAGCGCCAATGGGATTGGCTCGCGTGTAACGAGAAACGCTGCAGCTGCAGCAAAGAAAATCAATGCGCTCAAGTATCCATTCCCGCTGCTTCTGCAGAAGGCATCATGGTCCGAATATCCCCAATTGAAAGAACAACAAGCTATGCAGTGGGTGTCGAGAAGAGCCGCTGACAGCAAGATTGCGCTGCCCGCGACTGCTCCCGAGATCTTCATTTCGCGCTGTGGCAATTCATTGCGAGATCTTTCGATGGAATTAGAGAAGCTGAAGCTCTACGTTGGAGATCGAACAGAGGTTACCGAGAAGGATGTCTTTGATGTTATCGGGAGCTCACGCGAGTTTAACGTGTTTGAATTGCAGCGCGCGATCGGCCGTGCCGATGCTGCTGCTGCAATGAAGATTGCTACGGCAATGATGACAGCCGATAGTCAGGAACTTCCCATCATTGCTATGCTCTCACGATTCTTTCTACAACTCTACAAACTCATCGATATGAGACTTGTTCCCGATCAGGCAATGGTCTCGGAGCAGACAGGGATACCAACCTGGACTCTTGGTGAGCACTTTGATTACCTCGACAGACTAGGGCCAATCAGAGTTGAGCGTGCGATACACGTCTTGCGCGAGGCAGAACGCACAGTTAAATCAACGTCTACTCCCCCATTGCTCATCGTACAAATGCTGATATCGCGCATTCTTGATAGCAAATAGCACACGGTAAAGACTATCTTTGCATGTGTCGGCAAATCAACACCATAGGACCCCTGCAGAGTGTGCACAAGCCCAGCTGGATGCATATAATGCGCGCAACATCGATGATTTTGCTGCTGTTTACGCGGAGAACATCGTCCTGATTGCGCTTCCCTCTGGCGAGGTAGTCTGCAACGGCATCAATGAGTTACGCACCCGCTACGGGAACATGTTTGCATCACGTCCAAACCTGCATTGCACGCTCATGAGCCGCATCGTTTGCGACCCATTTGTTATCGATGAAGAAGATGTCTCTGGCCTTAGTGATGATGGTAACGTGCATGCCGTAGCCACGTATGAGTGCCGGGATGGCCGTATCGTGCGCGCATGGTTTATCAAGCAGGAGCAGAGGAAATGAGCTCTGCCGAAACTGTGGCCCCAAATCGGCTCGTTGCAGACATGCACACACATACAACATGTTCGGATGGCGTGTTATCGCCATTTGCGCTCGTTGAAATAGCAGAGGCTAAGGGGTTTACCACGCTTGCCATTACCGATCATGACAATATGGATGCCTATCGATCGCTGATCGACGGAGGCTACAACGGATCACTGCAGATCATACCTGGTGTAGAGATCTCTTGTTATGATTTCGGACGCGAAGTACACATTCTGGCATACTTCCTCGACCACACAAGTCCGGACGTACAGGAGTACGAGAAGTTCTATCGCGAAGACCGCCTTCGTCGGGCAAATGAGATGGTACATAATCTCAATGCCTGCAGAGTAAATATCTCGATCCAAGAAGTTATTGACGAGGCAAAGGGGGCTACCATTGGCCGTCCTCACGTGGCTTCGATCCTCGTACGCAAGCATGTTGTAAGCACCATTCAACAGGCATTCGATGTATATCTCGATGTGGGCAAGCCTGGGTATGCAGCAAAGACGCCATTCCCAATTGCCAAAGCCGTAGAAATGGTACATCGTGCAGGTGGCCTACTTTCTGTAGCACATCCAGGACGCTTCTTTACTAACCCAGCAACCTGCCTCGAGCTTATAGAGACCGGCATAGACGCCATAGAGGTGTATCATCCTTCACACTGGCACGTAACGCGCGAGTTCTACCGTGTTCTTTGCAATCAGCATCAGCTGCTCTCTACTGGTGGTTCGGACTTCCATGGTTCGCGTGATTACGACGAGCAAAACTTCGGCACGTTTGGTGTAACAGAATATGCACTCAAGTTGCTTGAAGAACGTCGGGACACCATCCGCAACGCTCAACACGCATGAATTCATCGACGATCACGTTTGCCGATCTCACATCGTTCAACGCCAGCGGCCTCCGCATAGGCATTGTTGCCGCTGCATGGCATGATGACATCGTTCAGGTGCTGTTGCAAGGGGCGCTTGATGTTTTTATGGAGCACAACGTACCTGCCGAGCATATCCATGTGCATAGATGTCCTGGTAGTTACGAGATACCCGTCGTAGCCAAAGCCCTTATAGAACATACTGGCGTAGACGCCGTGATAGCACTGGGCGTTGTTGTGCGTGGTGAGACAGCTCACTTTGAATACGTTGCTTCTCCTGTGATGCATAGCCTGCAAGATATTGCCCTTGCTACGGGCGTTCCGTGTATTGCTGGCGTGCTTACCACCGAAACCGTTGAACAAGCTTGGGATCGTGCAGGGGGCTCTGCTGGACATAAGGGACGCGAGTCTGCCCTCGCAGCACTATATACCGCCGACCTCATTCGCACTCTACGTTCTGCCTAAGGCTATAACCATGAGACTACTAGCAATCGTACTCGTGATTGTCACAAGCATGCGCATATCTCATGCGCAACAAGTGTATGTTAGCGATTGGAGAACTATCTCATCAACACGTGAAGTTCGCGACGCCGATGCAGACGCCGATGGGTCGGTTTGGGTTGCCACTTCGGGTGGCGTTCAGCGAACGTGGTTGCGTGAGGCGCGGAGCACGAAATACGACAATGTAAATGGACTCAGCACGCTTGAGTGCACGGCAATCTATTGCGATAAATCGTCCGGCTCCTCGTACGTGGGACAACGAGACGGATCGCTCGATGTCTTCAATGCTGCATCGGCAACTTGGACTAAAGTAAGCGACATCCAACGTGCAAGCCAGTATCCGAAGCGCTCAATACTTGACTTTGCCCAGCGCGGCGATACCATTGGTATGGCTACAGAATTTGGCATTGTGCTTCTTCATGCAAACAAGGGGCTCTTTGTTGAAACCATCGATCGTATTGGCCCCTTCCCTGAAAAGTCGAAGGTTGCCGCACTTGCATTCTTTGACCAAGCATTATGGGCAATCGTCAATGGTGTAGTGGTCAATGCGCGCCTCGATGTACCAACACTTCGATTGCCGTCTGCATGGTCCGTGCTCGGCTCTGCTGTTGGTCTTCCGGATTCCACAGAACCGATTATCCATCTTGCCTCGAATGGAACAACGCTTGTTGTTGCTTCCGCACGCCGCGTCTTCACATGGAAATCCAACAGATTCTGGCTTGTGCAAACTGCCCTTCGAGACATTAACAGTCTGAGTGTTCGCAATGACACATCGATTGTGGTTAGCACCAACGCCGAAATCCTTATCGATGGTAAGCCCCTTACACTGCAGAGCCCTATTCCTGGGCCCATCGACGGACACAGAGTAGTAACCTCTGATGCATTCGGTACGAGCATCATCACGTTTGTGAAAGAAGTTGGCATGGGATGGATTGCCAATGATCAATGGCAAACAAGCCGAGATGCCAATTCGCCCCTTTCGAATCAGTTCACAGACATCACCATCGACACTCAAGGATGGATATGGGCGGCTACGCACACCGATGGTGGCTACGGCGGACAAGGCATAAACGTTTTTGATGGTGCTATGTGGCGGTCGTTAAACACGGCAACCGAGCCCCTGCTAACATCGAACGGATGTTATCGTGTGAGCGCCCTAGCAGACGGCTCAGTATGGATTGGTACATGGGGTCGCGGCGCACTGCGATGCACACACAGTGATGGTGCGCTGTCTGTTACAGCAGTTAATGCTACAAATTCATCTCTACGTGGGATACCTGCCGATTCCAACTATATTCTCGTATCGGAAGTAGCCACTGACCGCTACGGCCGCACAATCGTGATGAACGAACAAAGCACAGATCGCGTATTCGCTGTGTCTGATCAGTCAAATCAGTGGAGTTTTCGACAAAACTGCTCCAATGTGCGCGAGAATTTGTTTCGCTCGATGACGGTTGATAATAACGGAGGTGTTTGGTGCGGCAGCCCCGATAGCAGGGGCCTGCTGGGTTACAACGATAGGAACACGCCAGATACCGATGATGATGTTTGCAATAGGATTCTCATCAGTAATTCCCAGCTCCAAGACAACGTGGTAACGTCGCTTGCCACAGACCTCAACGGAGCAATATGGATTGGAACAGCAAAGGGGCTAGCAGTAATCTCGAGTCCATGGAATCTTAGTAACACTGCCATACCATACGTGCGCCGTGTTTCGGTGATGTCTTCTACGTACATCAACGACGTTTTTATTGATGCCCTGAACTACAAATGGGTTGCTACCACCAATGGCGTATTTGTTCTCGATGAAAGCGGCATTGAAGTGCTCGCCACCATTACTACAGCAACAAGCCCCCTACTCGACAACAATGTTCGATCTATCGCCATAGACCCGGCTACGGGATTAGCATACTTTGGTACCTTGAAAGGCTGCAGTGTTGCGCGAACAAGCTCGATGCGTCCGCTGCCAAACTTTGACCTCAGGTGCTTCCCTCAGCCATTTCGTGCGGGCACAGACGAGAGCCTTGTTGTCGATGGACTGGCTACTGATTCAGAAGTGCGCATCATGACCTCCGGCGGCATACTCGTTTCTGCCATTGTAGCTCGCGGCAGGCAGGTGCTTTGGGATGGTCGCGACGTTCATGGCAACTATGTGCCTCCTGGCATCTATATCGCCTCTATTTCGAGCGCAAGCACCAGCAGCAGCTCTGTTGTAAAGATCGCCGTTACGAGATAACAAAAGAAAAGGGACCAGCAGATTTTGCTAGCCCCTTTGTATTATCTGTGTGCGGAAGACGGGACTTGAACCCGTACGCCCTTGCGAGCGCCACCCCCTCAAGATGGTGCGTCTGCCAATTTCGCCACTTCCGCATCGAGGGATGCGAAGATAGCGATCAAGACAGAGATGGCAAAATACCTTTCCCCTATCGCACTACCGTCAGTGGTACAACCGTGCGAGCGCCGTTGATCGATACTGCGCACAGGTAAGAACCGGTACTAACGTTCGTGATTGGCACACTAACCGTTCCTGGCAGAACGCGATCAGCAAACACTTTTTGCACGAAGCGCCCCTCGGTTCCATAGAGCTCTACTGTAACCACTGCCGGCACTGACTGCTGCCATTCAAGCGTAGCGTGCGTCGAGGCTGGATTAGGAGCAACGCGAACTTCAACCTGTGTTCTACCCTCGTAGAAGTCTTCTACGCTCGTTGGACGCTGCAGAATGCCCAATGGCAGTACACGATCTTCAAGCACGTTTTCGGTATCCTGAGGAGTACCACCGAACCAATTCTCGAGCACGTCGGCATAGACACGACGGAAGTCCCACTGGTAGCGGGCATCGCCGTTACCATCGAGGTTCTGCAAGTCTGGAACCTGACCATATACACCGGCACGTACACCGTTACCAAAGACGAACTGCACCGATGATGCGCCGTGGTCTGTTCCGCGGCTGCCGTTTTCTTGAACACGACGTCCGAACTCGGAAACCGTCATACCAACAACACGATCAGCGAATCCTTGGGCCAGTGCATCTTGCATAAAAGCACCAACACCAGTTGCAAGCTGCTCAAGTAGGTATGGATGTAGGCCAGCAAGATTGTCATCCTGCTGCTGAACGTGGGTGTCAAAACCACCCATTGCAACAAGGAAGATCTTCGACTTCAATCCACCGCTGATCAATCGAGCAACGAGTTTCATTTGCTGCACAAATCCGTTGTCTGAGTACGAAGCAACGTTTTTGCCCTTATCAAACGATCCCTTCACAACTGTTGAATACTTGTCGCATTGCTCAGCCACTGTGCGCACAAAGTTGAATTCACGTCCGTAACGCGTGTTCTCGGGCATAACAGCCATATCTGGCGACAGTCCCTGACCCAGCTCAAAAAACTTTTGTGGGTCTGTTAGTGCTATACCGATGTCGCCGTTCGGGCTTTGCAGCAACATAGACAGCGAACCACCGATTTGCACGGCGATTGGATCATCAGGAAGCACCTCGGGGAAGCCATTGATCTTGTTCGACCAGTAGCGTCCGAGCCAACCATCGAGTAAACGCTTTTCTGGGTCTGACGAATTGAATCCGCTTAACCAGATATCTGTGGAGCGGAAGTGCGACAGGTTGGGATTTTCATATCCCACACCTTGCACAATCGCCAGACGTCCGTCTTCGAACAACTGCGGAAACCCGTAGCGGTCTTTCGGTGCCAGCGACGGGTGCATGTACACCCGAGAAAGAACATTGATTGCTTTTTCTTTCGGCACAGCAATCGTTGGTCTGATTTTGTAGTACTCTGGATCATCCACAGGAAGGATGGTATTGAGACCATCATTACCGCCGAACATCTGGATCACGATCAAAATGCGATCGTCGTCGGCCGTTAACTGTTGCGGAAGATTCGTTGGAGTGAATGCACGCAGTGGCACACCCCCGAGCACTTGGGTTCCTACTGCTGCTGCAGCTGTAGTAGCGAGAAAGGAGCGACGTTTCATCGGATTACCTTTACGATCAAGTTCAGTGATAGGGGGCTTAGCACAACTGGAAATCAGGTGCTACGGCCATTGCCTTTAATAAAAGTTTGAACGAGCGTGATGCACTGGCGGCCTGCTGCAACTTTTCATTCCACGTGTAATCTGGCTGGCCTTCCAATAGAGTGCTCTTATAGTATGCAAGACGCTCGGCGCTTACAGCAACCGGCAGCATATACTTTGCCACTTCGGCAACAAACTTTGCAGGATCATCGTAGTCTGGGAATTCCTTGATAAAGTCTAACGCCTTAGCATCTGGAATACTATCGATGGCCTTCTTTGCAAAGTCGCGACGTCGCGGATATGTATTCGTGCTAATCCACGAGCGGTATCCCGGCCATCCGGCTACGTTTGGTGGGTCGAACATTGTCTGATCCATCGTGCGCACCCACGACTGTGGATCGAGCGCCACAATCTGGCCATCGTCCAATCGTAGCTGCTTCATAAGCGATGCCACGTATTCAACTGGTGTTTTGATTTGCGCTCCACGCAGTGCCGGATCGAAGAAATGACTGCTGGTAAGGATCTTACGGAAGAGAGGACGCAATTTGAAGTCCGAAGCGCGGAATTCCGCAGCAAGCTCGTTAACTACTTGTGGGTCTACCTCGCCCCCTGAGCTATAGACGAAGAACAGATATGCTTTGCGCGCCATAAAGCGCGAGATAGCCTCTGGGCGAACGCGGAACAGGATGTTAATGAGTTCGCGGATCTCTTCGTTCTTCACCTGGAATGCCGTGTTGTTATCGGCGGTACGCGCAGGTATTGTTACGCCCATGAACTCCTTGGCTCCGGTGTCGTGTCTGTTGGCGTCGAACCATGAAACATACATACCGTTCGGGGCAGGCATATCGTTATAGCGGGATGCTTTCCAGCCGGTAAGTACTCGCGCAGCTTGCTGCACGTCGCCCTCGGTGTAATGGCCAATACCCGTTGTGTAGAGCTCCATGAGCTCGCGTGCGTAGTTCTCGTTCGGACGCCCAACCTCGTTGTACGTACCACCCAAATAATGCAGCATGGCATTATCAAGCGTCATGTCCAATGCCATTTGTCGGAAGTCGCCTAAGCGATCATTCCTAAGCAGGTTGTATTGGTTAAGTATCGTCTGTGGAACCAGGTATTGTTCGTCGAAGCTAAACTCAGACGTCCAGTGGCTCATCCAGAACAGCGTTACCTTCTCTATCGCCGTAGCGTCGCGAACCATTGTCTGCAGCCACCACGTCGAGAGCTTGGAGTGATTACCACGCCACCATGCTTCGATAGCAAAGCGCGTCTGCAAGTCTGCTCCCTGCGGGTTCTCTGTGTACTCAACCATCTCACCCGAGACTGGGTCGCGCCACTTATTGAACTGCATCGGCTTGGCGTGGTCTGGAGGTGTGTCCGGACCCAGCAGCGCATCCACAACTTCTCCTGCTGTCTTGCCTACCAATACCCGCGCGTCTGGAACCGAGATTCCGAAACTTAAGCGGCGGTACAGGTGGTAGACATCCTCAAGCGTCAGAGGCTGTGTGTATTCCTCAAGGCCGCCTTGCACGTCGAGCGGGGCCCCGTCGAATGGTCCTGGACCGCGAACTGCTGCTCTGGCCAGGTTTGTAAAGAGTTCTCGTGTATTCATCGTACCCTCAGCGGAGTAGTGATTTGCAACGAAACAGTACGGCAGTAAAACCTGCCTTCTGGAATTGAATTGTCGTATGGTAACTCGTCTGGTCCGATACCCTTAACCTCTTGAATCCTCAGCGAAGGGGCTATCGAACGTACGAAACTTTCTACAGATACAGCACGGTCTTGTGAGAGCTCCATGTTATGATCTCGTTCACCTAGTCGGTCCGTTGTACCAACAATCTTGGCACTACTTCCCTGACCAGTTGACGAGGTAACAACACGCTGCATCATCTCTTTGTTTTGGTCTGATATATCGGATCTGTCAAAATCGAACACGATTAGGCTTAACCTACTTACCTCGTAATTACTTACCGTCTTTGTTACAGGAAACTCAACAACCGCTGTAGCAGGTTCCCTGCCAGCCTGCTGTACAACCAAGGTTGCTACGAGGGTGTCGCTTACACCAGTAACCGGCCCAAGTTCATTCGTCATCTCCTGGCTTAGATCAAAAGTGAGCATCTCCGGAGGTACGAGCCTGCCACTTCGCGATCCAATCACTTTACCGTCGTGCCGCACCGTCAGATTCCAGCTTTCGGCACGCTCGGGGTTACGTATCAACGTGCTAAAGTCGTGTCGGGCTTGCGCGGGCAGGTACTCGTTAAAACGCGTATGGAGGATTGGTCCAAGCAACGCTTCATCGGAAGATGAAAGCTCTACGCGACGATTCTCTGCCGCACCTTCAATGTAGGTCTGACGTGATGGATTGGTTGGTTTAGCGACTGTACGCACCACCAAACGATCAGCGGCTATGCCCCATCGATTCTTCACATACTCGGCTGTTGCCTTTGCTCGCGCTTGGGCAAGCGCGATGCGGTCATCATTGCTAAGACTTTCGCCTGCATCAGTTGTACCAGTGATAACGAGCTTCGACGCCGAAGCACTGCGCATGCGCAATCCAATGATGTCGAGCACTCGATAATAGATCGGTAGTGTCTCCCTGGGCAGCCCCTTCTCGTTGAACGTTGATGTCTCGTCGCGATAGATGTATCTCGGTTGAAGTGCCGCGGAAGACGAATCAAAGAAGAGGTACGGCAACAACGGGTAGGTTTGCGTAACAACAGTTTCGCGAATCTCAAGCGGTGTCGTAGAGATAGACGCAATCACAGCGGGGGCTGGCTCGGGTTCGGGGATTACCTCTGCGATTGGAGCTGGCACTGGTTCGGGCTCCGGTGCTGGCGGCGGCGGTGGCGTTTCGTCTTCATGCATGCGGTAGCGCAGAGAAATTCCAGCGCCAATCCAGAACTGATTCCACGTGGCCGAGCTGCTTACCGAGTTGAGTCCGTAGCGGTATGAAACCTCTGGAGCAATCTCAACCTCTTTCGAAAGATCGTAGGCAAAACCTATTCCGCCCCCTACTCCAATCGAGGTTCCAAGTCCAGGGAAATTCCCCGAGCCGGTGGTACGAATCTTACGTCCATCAGGGAAGAGTATGGCATCGGGACTCACGATTTCTTCGGTTTGATCATATGTGCTGCTCACCAGTGGGTTGCCAGCATCAAATGATGCACGAATGTAGATTGGGATGTCATCGAGCGGACGTGTACGAATGTTGAATTCGAACGCCACGTACCCTAAGGTACTTTCAAAAACATTTTCACGAACGAGCGGAACATACTTCAGCGATAGAGGATCAAGCACTTCGAATCCCGCCTCGGTGTTCACCGTTAGACGCGCAGGGCGCTGCTGAAACGTAAGGCCAACGCCTACTTCTAATGCATCTCCAACGACTGCATAATCTCCCGTGAGGCCTACATAGATGCCAGGCGACACACCGTTGGAAAAAGCACCGCAGTCGGGATCATTGGAGCTAAAGATCACAGGTATCGTAGACTCGTTCGACACATGCAAATAGCCACCGCGCATACCGATAGATGTGGTTTGCGCACATACCATTACACTAGCAACACAGAGAACCACACAACAGGTGGCTACAAATCTCATAGCATCCCCCAACCCACGGCTTTATTGCGTCCGTGAAACTACCGGAATTGATGCAACGAATCAAGCAAGGAAATCACACCTGGGAGAGCTTGTGCTATTGAAAAGCCAATCGCATTCCTGCAACGACGCCAAATCCTATGACGATTGCAGCCATAAGCCGCTGCACGATGGTAAATGTCTGCTGCGGCAGGCGATCACGAAATCTCACCAGCATGTGCACCAGGGTAAGAAGCCACAACACATTCCCAGTGCCGAACCCCACAGAAAAGAGCACTCTGTCTGATGTATCAGGTCCGACCAAGCCAAGTCCGATGATATAGGCAGACATCACCAGTAACGATGGTACAAATGTTGGGTTGGCAAGGTTTGCCAATGCATAGGCAACGCCTGCAGCAAACGGACGTCCCAACGGTGCATCGGCAGTGGCTTGGTCATCGATCAACTCGATGGGGTTTCGATACTGATGAATGCCAACACCAATGATAACAAGAGCTACCATGATGCCTAGCCCTATAACAATGGGGCTTTGATATGTAGTACGACTCATGAAGGATGCAACCGTGGCAGACATGGTAAGGGCCACGAAGCAATAGAGTAGGTCAAAGATGCCCGCTCCGCATGCCAGCATGCGAGCAGAGTTGATGCCATTGCGCAACCCTGTGCGAACAGCAGCCATGCCAATCGGTCCGGGCGGGATAGCTAACACGTATCCCACAAGAAGACCAATAACGAGTGATATCATGATTCAAGAATACAGCTAAATTCCCGCTCAATCGTGTTCACATCGTGTATGAACTCTACGCAACAAACCACCCTACCCCCCAGCCTTCTGCCCCGACTTGGCATGTTTGCAACCACATCGCTTGTGGTTGGCGGGATGATTGGCTCGGGAATCTTTCGCAATCCCTCGGCTATGGCCGAGTTCGTGCATTCGCCGTATTTGCTGCTATTGGTCTGGGTTGTTGCCGGGGTGGTAACGCTGTTTGGAGCACTTACGAATGCTGAAGTTGCTGGACTTATCCCCGTTACCGGCGGACAATACCAATACTTCCGAGCCATGTACGGCGAGTTCGTGGCGTTTCTCTACGGGTGGGCACTCTTTGTCGTAATCCAGTGCGGTTCCATAGCATCAATCACCTTTGTCTTTGCTGAATATGTAGATACACTTCTTCCCCTTTGGAATCTGCCCGAACACGTTTGGGAATCGTGGGCCATCCATCTGCCATTTGCCACGATTTTTCCGCTCAAGAGCATTGGCATCAAATTGCTCACCATCGCGGGTGTTGGTCTGTTAACTCTCGTCAACATCACAGGTGTGCGCGAAGGGGGCTTTGTACAGTCTGTACTAACATCGGCCAAAGTTGCTGCCATGCTCTTCCTGGTAGCGTTTGCGTTTATGAGTCCTGCCGGGTCGATTGCCCACATCACAACACCCTCGAGCACAGCCGTACCCGTTGGCTCGGCCCTGATGCTAGCGCTGGTAATGGCCATGAACAAAGCGTTATGGTCGTATGATGGGTGGAACAACCTTACATACGTTAGTGGAGAAGTTGTAAACCCGCAGCAGACAGTTCCGAGATCTCTTATTCTTGGCACGATCATCTGCATCAGCGTGTACGTGCTCATCAATCTTGCGTACCTGATGATTCTGCCAATCGATCAGCTTGCTGGAGCAGAGCTTGTTGCGCGCGACGCGGCAAACCTTATGCTTGGCAGTGCAGGTGCAACATTTGTAAGCCTAGCAGTAATCATCGCTACGATTGGTACATCGAACGGAACGATTCTGGCCAGCTCCAGGGTGTACTACAGCATGGCCAACGAGCGCATGTTTTTTGCGTCGGCCGGACGTATCCACAAAACGTACAAGACACCGTCGCGGGCTTTGCTCTACCAGTTCATCTGGACGTCTGTTCTGGTGATGTCGGGCACGTTCGACATCCTTACAGACATGCTCATCTTCGTTAGCTGGGGCTTTTATGCTCTTGGTGCCTATGGCGTTTTCGTGCTTCGCCGTAAAATGCCAGAAGCCCCACGTCCGTATCGAACATGGGGCTACCCAGTTGTGCCTATCCTGTTTATCGCCTTTGCCGTTGTCTTTCTTGTCTACACCGTTATGGCAGACATCGACAACTATCAACGCGGGATGCGAGCTCTCGAGCAATCTATCGGACAAGGACCAGAGGCTTCTGCACCGGTAATTCTGAACTCTGTCTGGGGAACCCTGCTGCTTGCAACGGGTATCCCTTTTTACTTCTTCTTCAAACGGTCACAGAACAACGCCGAGTGAGATCTGTAAGAACGACGTAAGTGGATCGTTGGTGCCCTTCACAAACTGATTCGTCCAAACGTTCTTGATATCAACATGCGGCTCGATACCAAGAATATCAATACCCACTGAAAGACCAAGCGCAGCACCTACATCACTTCGGCTGTGATCAAAGTTTCCGATGTTGATGCCGTAGTTTCTCAAGAGGTCCTCATCGCTATCACTAACGCTTACAGAATGGTATGTGTATACCACCTCGCCAGTAACGCCAATCGTTACAAAGGAGCGTATCGGCCACCAGACAACGCCGGCAGTTACGGGCACAAACGAAGCAGAGGTTAGAAACTGTGGTATCTCAATGCCGTTTACCACGACACGTTGCTTTTGATCGGTAAAGTAATTGTAGGATGCCGTGCCCTGCAGGCTAAATCCCTCGGTAATGCCAAGCCGAACCTTCGCACCAAAACAGCTGCCAAGCGAGTTTGCCTCGTTGTAGGCTGATTGAACCCCATCTGAGTAGAGTTTGCGATAGACGTTGCCAACGTTACCGCCCGGCACGGCGGCTCCGCCAAACAAACCCAGGCGAATGCCCTCGCCAGCAAGAAGCTCCGATGCACTCGTGCACAACGTGAAGTAACCAGCCAGTACCATGGTACAAGCTTTTGCGAAAAGATGCGTCTGTCTCACAATATGATCCTCTGAAAAAATATAGTTGCAGTCCGTTGGTAAAGTTAACACTTGGTACTTTTGCAGTATATGAAAACACGCATCATCTTTAGCCTCTGCCTAGCATTGGCTTGCTCAGCGATGGCTGTTGCTCAAACAATTCCACCGGCCCGCCTTGGACTTTCCGTTGGTGGTACGTTAAACTTCATTGCACCCTCGGTTGCCGTCTGGCGCAGTAGCGACGTCCTGAGTAGCTTGATGACGGACATCCGCAATGCCAACCCGAATGCCAGGTTCTTAAATGCGGGTTCCGGATTTGGTGGAGCCATCGGCCTTACCGGGGCTGTGCCGCTCACATCCACCGTACACCTGGGTGGCACGCTGGGGTATCATTCCATGCCAACGACGATTACGAGTGAGCAGCTTACACCGCAAGCAACTGCAACACACAATCTGTCGTTGTTTTCCTCGATGCTGCAAATCGCTCCTCAGATAGAACTGTACGGACTATTTGGCAGTGCACCGTTGCATCCAATTGTTGGACTCGACATCGGGATTCCGCTTTCTACGATGGAGTCTCGCAACTCTGTCATCAACCAACAGAATGTAGATCAGACACAAGTCATCTCAGAAAATGCCCCAATTGAAAATGTATCTACACGGGTGGCATTATTGCTTGGTTTGGGATATACGTTTACACTCGATAGCAACGTATACGTGCAGCCGCACCTCACGTATAGTCATGCGCTTACGAATGTTTCGAGCTCCACAGCGTTCAGCCCCACTTCTATCTCGCAATTGCGCATCGGCGTTTCTGTGTCGCTTGGATTTACCTCTGCAAAACCGATTCTCGTCACAAAGGAGCCCCTTACGGGATCGATGGAAAAGATCACAGGCATTGACGGTGAGAACCGCGAGTCGGTGATATCTGCGATCAATGTAGAGGATGTTCGTTACAACGAAATGTTCCCTCTTGTACCATACATCTTCTGCAACGAAGGGGGCTTACCAGACGAGAATCAACAGTATGCAAACTTCAATCGTGTGAGTGGCAATTTTACACTGGAGTCGTTGCCGCTTGATGCTATGGAAGTGAACAAGAATCTGCTCAACATCATTGCTGTGCGCATGAAGAAATTCCCGCAGGCAGCGCTTACGATTACTGGCACAACTGACGGCAAGAAAGAGGCCTCGGATAAAAGCCTGCCGTCTGTACGCGCAGAATGGGCAAAGGTATATCTCACAGAACAGTGCGGTATTGAGCAGGCACGCGTTCTTGTGAAGTCTTCAACACTTCCATCGCGTCCATCTGCACTGAACGATCTAGACGGCATCGTCGAGAATCGTCGCATCGAACTTTCTTCGAATGTGCCCGGTGTGCTTGCTCCAGTGTTGCTTACTGCAGACAACCAACGTGTGGCCAACTACGACGTTGTCGTATTCTATCCTACCGTGAGCGATTCGACCATTACGTCGTGGACGCTGAACATCATGCAGGCAGGACGCACAATGCGTACACTTGCCGGTACGGGGCGTCCGCAGCCAATACGCTGGGCTATGCGCCCGAACGAACTCTCGGCAGATCAGGTGCCGGTAGACTACGACCTCGTTGTGCGCAGAGAGGACGACGATTCTGTTGTGATTGCTGGCTCGATCCCGGTTGACTATATCTCGAGCGTTCGCAAGAAGACAGAGAATTTGCCCGACCGGACGGTCGACAAATATTCGCTGATTCTATTCGACTTCGATAAGTCTACACTAGGCGGAGAAAATCAGCGCATTCTTGAACAAATGGTACTTCCGAGCATATCGGCTATTTCTCGCGTAAGTATCGTAGGATACTCCGACCGTATCGGTAACGACGAGTATAATGCTAAGTTGTCTCGGGAACGCGCAGAGTCTGTTCGAGCGTTTCTCCAAGGTCGGGCCCGCGATGCACGTTTTTACACGATGGGCGTAGGAGAAACAACAGAAGTGTTTTCGAACAACTCCCCTATCGGACGTCAGCTATCGCGCACGGTGCAGGTCATCGTGGAAACACCACGACGATAACCTTTTTCTCATCTGCACATTCAGGGCGCGTTGTGGACTTCAAGTATTTGATGAACATTGATTCTCCGGAAGACCTTCGGAAACTTCCAGAGTCGGAACTTCGCGTTGTAAGCGACGAGGTGCGCGAGTTTCTCGTAGACACGATCACAAAAGTTGGCGGTCACTTCGGAGCCGGCCTAGGCACGGTAGAACTCACGGTTGCTCTGCACTATGTGTTTAACACGCCCCATGATAAAATCGTGATCGACACGGGCCATCAGGCCTATCCGCACAAAATCCTTACCGGACGCCGCGACTCGTTACACACGATACGTCAGAAGGATGGCTTGTCTGGCTTTTTAAAGCGCAGCGAAAGCACCTTTGATGATTTTGGCGCGGGACACGCAACAACGTCGATCTCCGCTGCGCTAGGTATGGCTGCAGCTCGCGACCAGCTCAAAGAAGATTACCGTGTGGTTGCCGTGATCGGTGATGGCGCGATGACAGGGGGCTTGGCATACGAGGCAATGAACAATTGCGGTGTGATCAAGAGCGATATTTTAGTTGTGCTCAACGACAACAACATGTCGATCGCACCAAATGTATGGGCACTTTCGAACTACTTTTCCGAGCTCTTTGCTTCTGAACGGGGCAAGCGCCTGCGCGAGACGATTGGTTCGATGACGGATAAGATGGACGGGTTTGGTGACCGTATTAAGTCGCTGGCTCATCGCATCGAAGGTGGCATGAAGGCCGTTATCACACCAGGTATGCTCTTTGAGGCATTGGGCTTTCGGTACTTTGGTCCAGTAAACGGACACAACGTCAACCAGCTTGTTACGATGCTTCAGGGCATCCGCGACATGAAGGGCCCCATCCTACTTCACACGATCACGCAAAAGGGCAAGGGGTACGGTCCGGCCGAGCGCGACAAGCAGTTCCTCCATGCCATTGGCAAAGTAGACAAGATCACAGGCAAAGCTGTGCAAGCTGCCAAGCCGGCTGTTGCGCCCACTCCTACCTATCAAAAGGTATTCGGTGATGCGATGGTCGAGATTATGTCCACCAACCCCAAGGTTGTCGGCATTACAGCCGCCATGCCGGATGGCACGGGGCTAGACATTGTCCAGAAGAGCTTTCCATCTCGTGTCTACGACGTAGGTATCGCAGAAGGCCACGGTGTAACGTTTGCTGCCGGACTTGCCACACAGGGTATTGTGCCCGTTGTAGCGATCTACAGCTCCTTCTTGCAGCGTGCGTTTGACCACATCGTGCACGACGTAGCATTGCAGCACCTGCATGTTGTGTTTGCGCTTGACCGTTCGGGTCTTGTTGGCGCTGATGGTCCAACCCACCACGGCGTTCTGGACCTAGCATACTTGCGCATCATCCAGGGCATGGTTGTGATGGCCCCGAAGGACGAACAAGAACTTCGCGACATGCTTTACACGAGCGTACACTCCTACACCTCTGGTCCGCTTGCAGTTCGATACCCACGCGGCAATTCGGTGGGCGTTGCGATGCGTCCGATGCAGCCCATTGAAATCGGCAAGAGCGAAACGCTTCGCACAGGCACAGACGTCGCGCTTATTGCCATCGGTAACATGGTAGACAAAGCAACGAAGGCAGCCGAGCTCTTAGCTGCTGATGGCATCTCTGCAGAAGTTGTGAATGCACGCTTTGTCAAGCCCCTTGACACAACCATGATCGACGACGTAGCAAAGCGCGTGGGCCGCATCATCACCATCGAGGATGGGCAGATCCAGGGCGGCTTTGGCAGCGCTGTTGCAGAACATATCGCACAGTATCATCACGACACTGTGGACCTACTCATTCACGGCATTCCCGATATCTACGTTGACCACGGAACACAAGAAGAGCTTCACGCAGAACTGCGCCTGGATGCAAAGGGCATCACAGACGTTGCCAAGGACTTTCTTGGGTCGGTTGTCATCCGCACAGTGGTCACGGATTACTGATGACAGATGACAGATGACTGATTACAGATTACAGATTACTGATGACTGGTTACTGGTGACGATTTCACACGTCATTCCCGCGAAAGCACGTTATTCGTCGTTGGTGATTTGTAATTCATAATTCGTAATTCATAATTCGTAATTAGTAATTCGTAATTCACAAGTAGTAATTCGTAACTTTGCATCTCACGATCCCGTAGCTCAGCTGGTAGAGCATTTGACTTTTAATCAAAGGGCCTTGGGTTCGAGTCCCAACGGGATCACA
>VGVV01000002.1 GCA_016873895.1 Ignavibacteria bacterium | reverse complement strand
GTAATTAGTAATTCGTAATTCACAAGTAGTAATTCGTAACTTTGCATCTCACGATCCCGTAGCTCAGCTGGTAGAGCATTTGACTTTTAATCAAAGGGCCTTGGGTTCGAGTCCCAACGGGATCACAAAAGCCCTGCTGCGCTTATCGCAGCGGGGTTTTTCATTTTTACCCAGTTGTTGATTTAAAGGACTTACAGCGATGTAAAACGAAAAATGCCTCACCTTTTCTGGTTCACCTTCCATATACGGTTGGGATCCAGCAATAAGCTGGTATGAAGCGCAAGAGTATTTATTACGTCCCTCAAAACTGGGTCCCGCGCATCAAGTTCTCGGTGCGCTTCAGCCTGCGCGTAAAACCCGGGGCTTGTATTGGAGCGGTTCTTGTATGCGTAACAAGCGCAGGTAAAAGATTTCGCTATGCGTTAGGGCATCATCGAATACCAGAATGGAATTGGGATTACATCCGGCAACGCATGATACCGGGCACAACGAGGCTGTTTACATATCGAGGCAGAAAAACTGCGCTATAAGAGCCCGATGTACCGATTGCGCGGATAGACACGCTAAAAGAAATTTTGAGTGATAATACCAATATTCTTCAACATATGTTTGTTGTGTGAATTGGTTATCAACTTGTATACTTCCTGCACTGCTTGCACTTGCGATTTCAGCATATGCGCAACCCTCTTCGCTACGCGTTCGTGGGAACATCCGTAGTTGTTTTGCTGTGCGGATTCTTGACCGGCAATCACCGATCGATTCTCTGCTGGCAGACTCGATGCTTATTCCGCAGGGGACTGCAGTGTATGTCATGTGCATGGCATCAAAGGCAGACGTAACGAATGTAAGCACATCGTTGGGCGATGTTACAAGTCTGGCCGGTGCATGGCATCGAACAGTTGTGCTTTCGGCCGATGATGGTCTTGTCCGTGTTTCTCCTCTAGAGATCTCGCCACTTGATACGGGTGACCTCTACCAAGTTGTTGTGCCCGTTATTGCAGATACCGTCATTGTCGATTCGGTGGTAACAACAACAGCGTGGGATGGACGCACGGGCGGAGTGATCGCCATCGAAGCTAATGTTGTTATTAGTGACAGCGGATCGATCGATATGTCGGGCTTGGGCTTTCGTGGTGGAGCTCGCTCGAATAACGGCGGCAGCTGCGGTGTTGTTCAAGCATGCGACCCCGCCACGAGCGATCGTACCGGGGGCAAGGGAGAATCAATACGCCTTCCCATAGCTTCGTGTACGAATGGTCATACGCCATGGGCTAATGGAGGGGGCGGAGGAGACGCACACAATGCTGGCGGCGGTGGCGGCGGTAATGGTGGCGCTGGTGGACGCGGCGGCAATCAGTATGTGTGCAGCGCGGTGCCGGGAATGCACGGTATGTCGGGTATGGCACTGTTGGATGGTTCGCAGGAGCGCGTGTTTTTGGGCGGTGGCGGAGGTGGTGGACATCAGAACAATAACGTTGCCACCGAGGGCGCTCGAGGCGCTGGTGCCGTCATGATAAGAGCTCATACAGTGTGTGGCGATACCCTCACGATCTCGGCACGTGGCAGTGATGCAGGGCCACGGGCAGGCATTGACGGAGGGGGCGGAGGCGGCGCAGGCGGAAGCGTATACATAGACGCATGTTATGCAGCCTCGACAGTGCGTATCGACGTTTCCGGCGGCACAGGTAGCATGTGCGATGGCGGACACGGCCCAGGCGGAGGTGGCGGAGGTGGACGCGTCATCATGCACCCTGCGTTGCTGCAAACAACAGGTACTCGTGTTATGATTGATGCGCAAGGAGGCAAGGCAGGTCTCGTAAACTCGGGGTCTGGCACCAACGGTGCGACCAATGGATTTCCTGGCATTGTGCGAGCTCTGTGCAGAGAGGTTTCGCCCCATAGGCTGGCAATTGCGCCGAAAGCTCAGGTGGGTGATACCATCTTGATGATGATGAATGCAACAGATACAACCAATCGATGCGAGGTAATGATCACGCATCAGGTACGCTTTGTGGGTGCAGCGCATGTTCCACTTACAAGCGGACTCTCCTGGTTTGATGCTCTGCAGGTTGATGTACAGCACAGAGATCCCGACACCACAATAACAACCGTTACACTCCCGAGTTTGAAGTCATGGACCTTGCCCGTACTCGCCATGCTAAGTCAGGATTCGACAACTGTCGTATCACATAGGTCGTGGATACCCACAACCGCAGCGCCTGCTGAATGCGCTTGGTCTTGGCTAGACAAGATCATCACTGTAGACGCATGCGCACTGAGGATTCGTCCGATTGAGGTAGGCGGTCCATCACGCGTGCGAATTGAACAGCGCGATTCCGACATTAGCGTTGCAATTGAGTCAAACCAGCATGCAAGAGCAATCTGCACGCTCTACTCTGCTACAGGAGAACGCGTTGCAAGCTGTATCGCTAGTCCGTTTGGACGTTTTACAACAGACAACCTCGCTGCCGGACTCTACTGCATTATCATTGAGCAGGCTCACGGCACATCGATGCACCCACTCATGATTCAGCGCTAATAGCTGCTTGCTCTGCGGCTAGCGTATAAACCTCGGATGCATAAGGTTTTCAAGACTAAAGATCTCTTGGATCTTTTCTTCCGACAAAAGCCCCTTGCTACGAACAATGTCGATCACAGAGCCGCCTGTTTCAAAGGCTTCCTTGGCAATGGCGGCACTTTCCTCGTAACCAAGAATTGGGTTTAGGGCTGTGACGATACCAACACTGTTGAGCACCATCTCGCGTGTGTGCTCTGCGTTGGCCGTGATACCATCAATGCAGAGCTCTCGCAGTGTATCGCTTGCTCGCATAAGCGTCTCGATTGACTGGAATATGCGATATGCAATTACGGGCTCCATGACATTCAGCTGGAGCTGTCCGGCTTCGGCTGCAAACGTTACCGTTACGTCATTGCCAATGACAAGAAAGCAAACTTGGTTAACAACTTCCGGAATAACTGGATTAACCTTGCCCGGCATGATGCTCGATCCCGGCTGCATGCGCGGCAGATTGATCTCGTTGAATCCGCAGCGGGGTCCGCTCGAGAGCAAGCGCAAATCATTGCAGATCTTCGATAGCTTCACAGCTACTCGTTTTAGCACGCCGCTCACCGTAACATACGCCCCATTATCCCATGTTGCCTCTATGAGGTTTTGCGACAGCGTAACGGGAATCCCACTTACTGCCCGAAGATGCGATACTGCAAGCGCAGGATAGCCTTCTGGAGCATTGATACTCGTGCCAATGGCCGTAGCTCCCAGATTTACTTCGGCAACAAGCGTACGAGCCTCTTCGAGCCTGCGCAGATCTTCGCCGATATTCACAGCAAACGAATCGAACTCTTGACCAAGCGTCATGGGTACAGCATCCTGCAGCTGCGTGCGCCCCATCTTGATAACCTCTGCAAACTCTGCGCCCTTGCGAGCAAATGATTCCTGGAGCTGAGCAAGCGCTGTAATGAGCTTGCCAATCTCTACATACAAACTGATACGAAACGCTGTTGGATAGGCATCGTTAGTGCTCTGCGAACAGTTCACGTGATTATTCGGGTGTACGATCTCGTAGTTGCCTTTGGCATGACCCAAGATCTCGAGCGCCTTGTTGGCAATCACTTCATTGGCGTTCATGTTCGTTGATGTTCCGGCACCACCCTGGATCATGTCTACGATAAACTGATCATGCAACTCCCCTGCTGCAATGGCATCGCACGCTTGGCAGATTGCATCGGCAACATGATGCTCGAGCACGCCAAGATCTTTATTGGCCAATGCGGCAGCATTCTTCACATGCGCAAAGGCAACGATAAATGATGTTGCATTGGAAATTGGTGTTCCCGTGATGTGAAAGTTCTCCTTACCTCGCAGCGTCTGCACGCCATAGTAAGCATCATTAGGAAGTTGGCGTTCGCCAAGAAAATCATGTTCAGTGCGCATGGGTAGGGTCCGTTACAAAACGAGGTGTTCGGAATACGTTGGCGTATAGCAGTTCACGCCGAAGCGTTCGAGAAGCAGGTCTTTGAGAGCCGTGCGTGCAGAATCTTCGCCATGTGTAAGAAACGTCATCGGCGTACCAGTTGTTGCCACGTGCTCAAACCACTGCACCAGATCACGCTGCCCCGCATGCGCGCTGAAGCCGCCTAAGGTGTGAACCTTGGCCTTTACAAGCTTGCGATCTCCCATGATGGAGATCTCCTTTGCGCCATCAACAAGGCGACGCCCTAAGGAGCCCCGTGACTGATATCCCGAGATAATGAAGTGACAATTATGATCGTCGATGTTGTGCCGTATGTGGTGCATGATTCGTCCAGCAGTGCACATGCCGCTGCCGGCGATCACGATAAACGGACCCTGCGCTTCGTTGATAGCCTGCGACTCGGCTGCTGTGGTACAGACATGCAGAGAACGCAGGTCGTGATAGAGTTGGCCGCCCTTGAGTAGCTCTGTACTTTCTTCATCCATGAGCTCTTCATGCTGACGATAGATGTTCGTTGCCTTGATGGCCATGGGGCTGTCAAGATATATCGGGAGCGACGGAATGTGTTTCTTTCGAATGAGCTCTGCAATGTAGTACAGCATCTGCTGCGTGCGGCCTATTGCAAACGATGGGATGAAGATCTTCCCATTGGTTTCAACAGCCTGCACGACGATCTTTTCAAATTCAATAAGGGTCTCTGCTAGCGACTTGTGATCACGGTCGCCGTAGGTAGACTCCATGATCAATATGTCTGCCTTTGCAGGGGGCTGTGCATCACGCAGAAACGGAAGATGTGGCGGACCGAGATCACCACTGAAGACAATCACTCGCTGCTCATTTCCATCTCTTAACGTAAGCTCCACCGAGGCTGATCCCAACATGTGTCCAGCTTCGTAGAACAATGCCTGCACACCGGGTGCAACATCAATGGGTGTGTTGTAATCGTTCTCTTCGAATAGCTCAATGGTCTGGGTTACGTCGTCCGTGTCATAGAGCGGCTGATCATTGCGGTTCATCTTGATGCCGCGCTTAGCAAAGCGCTTGCGACGGCGCTCATAGTCCGACTCTTGAATGTGTGCGGCATCGAGCAGAATCACCTCAGACATGTCGCGGGTTGCCGGAGTTGCATAGATCGAACCTCGATAGCCCTCCCGCACGAGCAGCGGCAGGCGTCCGCAATGGTCCAGATGACCATGCGTGAGAACCACGGCATCGATATCCATGCGGTGAATCTTTCCGGGGATAACGTTGCGAGCGTCATCATCCTTGTCGCCCTGGAACATTCCGAAGTCCACAAGAACCTTGGCCTCCTCTGATTCCACGAGATAGGCCGAGCCCGTTACTTCCCCTGCTGCGCCATACGGTGTGATTGTTATCATCTTACAAAAGTACGATGTGTAATTTTGTCCATGGCCCAAGAACAAGAGACGGACGCAAAACGTGTAGACTACCGCCTACTACGTCGATTACTCGGATTCCTCAAACCCTACAGAATGCACCTGATTGGTGGGGTTCTCCTTACACTCGTCTCGTCGGCATTGGGTCCACTGCGCCCCTTCGTAACACGCATCGCTGTAGACGACCACATCGAAAAGGGAGACCTCGACGGGCTGGTGCTGTTCATCGGCATCATCTTTGGACTCGTCATCATTCAGGGGGCTGCCCAGTACGCCCTATCGCTCTTGATGACGTGGATTGGGCAACGCGTACTGCTCGATATCCGCAACACACTCTTTAAGCATGTGCAGGCCTTGGCGCTTCGCTTTTACGACACAACACCTGTTGGACGTGTAGTTACGCGCGTAACCAACGATGTAGAGGTGCTCAATGAGCTGTTTTCTGCCGGCGTAGTGCTGATGATTTCGGACATCATGGTAATCCTGTGGATTCTCACGTTTATGTGGAATACATCCCCACAGCTTACCATGCTTACGATCGTGATCCTTCCGTTTCTGCTGGTGGCATCCTTCATCTTTCGGGCAAAGGTGCGCGTTGTTTATAACAAGATTCGATCGCAAGTAGCCCGCATGAACTCCTTCATCAATGAGTTCATCACTGGCATGACTGTTGTACAATTGTTCCGTCAGGAAAGCCGGATGGAGGCAGATTTTAGGTCGATCAACAAGACTCACCGAGAACTGCAAGACAAGTCAATCATGTACTATGCCACCTTCTTCCCGGTAGTTGAATTTTTGTCATCCGTTGCGCTTGCCATCATCGTCTGGTATGCTTCAAAGCATATTGGTAGCGGAGAGATGACCGTTGGTATGCTTATCGCCTTTGCGCAGTTTACCGAGATGTTCTTTCGTCCAGTACGCGATCTCACGGAGAAGTACAACACGCTTCAGTCAAGCGTGGTTGCCTCTGAGCGCATCTTCTCTATGCTCGACACAAAACTTACCATCGATGATGCACCGGGAGCTCATGAATTTACGGGCTTAACCACAGGCATTGAGTTTTCGCATGTAGACTTCTCCTATGATGGCACAACACAGATCCTTTCGGACGCTTCATTCAAAGTGCGCAAGGGCGAGACTCTTGCCATCGTAGGTGCCACTGGTGCTGGGAAGAGCTCGATCATCAACTTGTTGTGCAGATTCTATGAGTATCAGAGCGGCGACATCCTCGTAGACGGACGATCTCTTCGGTCTGTGCGCCAAGTAGACTTTCGAAAGCGCATTGCTGTTGTGCTGCAGGATGTATTTCTCTTCTCACGCTCGGTGCATGAGAACATCACACTTGGAAGAACCGATATTTCTCGAGCAGACGTCCAACGCATAGCACAGCAGCTCGGGGCACATGGCTTTATTTCTCGCCTGCCACACGGATACGACACAAACGTGCGCGAGCGTGGCGCGGTGTTGAGTGTTGGACAGAAGCAGCTTATCTCCTTCTGCAGAGCACTTGCGCAAGACCCCGACATACTTATTCTCGATGAAGCAACCTCGAGCATCGACACAGAGTCCGAACAATTGATCGAAGCGTCTATTTCGACCATGCTCAAAGGCAGAACATCAATTGTGATTGCACACAGGCTCTCAACGATTCAACGGGCCGATCGGATACTTGTTCTTCACAAGGGCGAAGTTGCTGAGTCTGGCACGCACGCCGAACTTCTTGCAGCCAACGGATTATATGCTAAGCTGCACACGCTGCAGTTTGCGCAGAACGCTGCCTAAGCGGTTTCTGTCCAAACACCCATGGCATAGAACTTCTCCCGACGCAGACGTATAAGCTCTGGTGTGTCGATCTTTTCGAGATTGGAAATCTCCTCTTGCAGGGCCGCCAGCATTGTATCAAAGATCGCCTCGGGCTCTCGGTGTGCCCCACCAGTTGGTTCGGGTAAAATGCGATCTACAATCCCCACCTGCACAAGATCCTTTGCTCCCAAGCGCAATGCTTCGGCAGCCTGCTCCTTATAGTCCCAGCTGCGCCAGAGAATCGACGAACACGACTCAGGAGCAATCACCGAATACCATGCATTCTCGAGCATCAGGATGCGATCGCCAATGCCAATACCTAGTGCGCCACCAGAAGCCCCCTCGCCAATAATCACGATTACAATGGGCGTCTTCAGCTGCGACATCAAGAGCAGATTCTTCGCAATAGCTTCTGCTTGTCCTCGCTCTTCTGCTTCCAGACCGGGGAAAGCGCCCGGAGTATCGAGAAAGCATACTACGGGTATCTTGAATTTCTCGGCCATCTGAAACAAGCGGAAGGCCTTGCGATACCCCTCCGGATTTGGCATGCCAAAGTTGCGGTGCACGTTTGTTTTGGTGTCGCGACCCTTTTGATGACCAATAACCATGACGTGACGCGTACCTAGCTTGGCAACCCCGCCAACAATAGCGGGATCATCACGGAATGTTCGATCACCATGCAACTCAACAAAATCCTCAAAGCAGTGCTGAATGTAATCCAGCGTGTAGGGGCGATCAGGGTGCCGGGCTATCTGTACCCGTTGCCAGCGTGTGAGATCACGATAAATATCTTGCCGAAGAGCCTCGACTTGCTGCTCGAGCTCGTCGATCTGCGGCTGAATATCAAGCGTGTCCGATAATGCCCTCATCTCCTCGATTTTCTTTTCGAGTTCTGCTATCGGCTTTTCAAATTCGAGTACTGAAGTGTTAGGCACGGCTGCGTCTGAATAGTTGCTTGAGAATAATCTCAACGTCTAATGCAAGAGTATACTCTTGCACGTAATAATCGTTGAGTTGTTGAATTGTAGACACCGACAAGTTCGTGTTTCGAGATACCTGCGCCAGCCCCGTTAATCCTGGCTTGCCTGATGATCTCGAATAACCATCTGGCACGAGGCCAACCAGCGAAGCAGATCCTTGAAACACATTCCACCATTGATGCCGTTTCTTCGAACGCAAAATTAGAACCGGCAGCCCGAGAGTCAAAACCACGGTTGATACGATAACATCAACAATGCGCTTAGCAACTCGGTTGCGAAAGCGCAACAATGGTGGCACCGATACCGTTGGTTCTTCGCCCGCCACGTCGTTAATGATGCGAGCAGTAACAATGTCGTCGTAGTCATGCGCTAGATGAAATCGCGCACGAAACGCTGAACATGCAATCATCAGCTCCATGGCTTTTTCTCGTGGCATATCCTGATCGGTGAGGATCACTTCTTGTGCGCCCGTTACATCGAGAATTCGCGAGAGATAACTTGCTTCGCCGAGTATGGGGCTCCCAGAAAATGTCTGATCAGAAAATGGCTGTGTAGCAACAACACCCACGATTTCCGTGCCGCGTCTTTCGGCCCTGTCTAGCTCGTCGATAATCTTAGCGGTGCTCTCGTTGATGCCAACCAGAAGTACTCTGCGTGTTCTTGCCGCCGATGCCCTATCTGTAAGGGCAGCAATTCCACGGGTAAGCGCAAACATCACAACACTAAAACCAATCGTCATCAGCAACACACCTCGGCTGAATCCGAAGTCCTTGAAGAAGTACGTAAGCGACGAGAGCATAAAGAAGGTTACCAGCAGGCCAACTGCACTTCGTCGCATGGTGGGACGATACTCAACATACTCGCCTACCGATATCAGAGAAAGTGTAGAGATGATCGTAAGCGCAATAGGTACGATGGGATATGCGTACTCCGGAAATCCAAACGGACTCTGAAATCGTACAGAGGTAGCAAACAGCAGCACACCATTAACGGCAATCATGTCTGCAAGCCACACGAAGAGCTCGCGCTTTTTACGTTGCAACCGTGCCATGATACTGCGCGCAACAATGCCCAAGCGCAGAAACGCTAAAAACAACTGCGAACCGCCGAAGTGCTTTTTTGCGAAGATCTCCATTGCATCGTAGAATACTCGCACCTCGTTCATCGAGCTGCGCTTGGTACTCTCGCCTTTGTAGTGGATGATGTTCGTCGTATGTACGTACATCACCCGCCTGCCAGCTAATTGTACACGATAACATAGGTCGATGTCTTCGCCATACATGAAGAATGCGGGATCAAAACCACCGAGCTCTTGCATCTGAGCGGTTGGACCCATCATGAACGCACCGATCAAGGCATCAACGGGGTACGTAGCGTCGATCGGCAGATACGTCATGTTATACTGCGCAAACAGTCGCGAGTTGGGAAAGATCGACTGCAGCCCAAAGAGCTTGCAAAACGATGCCCATGGTGTTGGAAGACCCCTGCGGCAAGCAACCTGGAATGATCCATCTGGATTAAGAACCTTGCAGCCCGCTATGCCAACGTCTGCGTCAGCATCCAGAAACGACGTCATCGTCTGCAACACATCTCTGCCAACAATCGTATCGGGATTGAGAAAGAGTGTGTAACGTCCTTGTGCCTGCGCTAGCCCAAGGTTGTTGGCCTTGCCATAGCCGATATTCTCGTTCAGCTCAATCCAATGAACTTCTTGAAACTGCTGGCGCAAAAACGCTACCGATCCATCGCTCGAGTTGTTGTCTACTACAATAATCTCTTTGCGTATCGACGTATCGATCTCATAGAGTGAACGCAGACACTGAAGGAGGTAATCCTTCACATTGTAATTAACGATGATGATGCTAACATCAATCATCGCTTACCGAATGAAAAGATTGTCCCGAGTTTAAGCTTCCAAACCAGAAATGCAGCTTCGTAGACAATGTTCTTACTCATCTTCGAAACACCACTTACACGATCCATAAAGATGATCGGTAATTCGATCATGCTAGCCCCATTGCGCCAAGCCTTATAGCTCATTTCGATTTGGAAGGCATAGCCGTTGGATTTGATCTTCTTCAGGTTGATACCCTGAAGGACATGAATTCGGAAGCATTTGAATCCCCCAGTTGCATCGGCAATGGGCATACCGGTTATCACGCGTGTATACAGATTGGCAAACCAACTCAGCAAGAGTCTGCTCATTGGCCAATTGATAACGTTAACGCCTTGGATGTAACGAGAGCCGATCACTAGGTCGTGATCCTGTATAGACTCCCACAGGCGCGACAGGTCTTTGGGATCATGCGAAAAGTCGCAGTCCATCTGCATCACAATCTCGTAGCCATGATTGATTGCGTATTCAAACCCAGCACAGTAGGCTGTGCCGAGCCCGAGCTTGCCTGCACGCTCGATGATATGCACGCGGTCATCAGTCTTCATCCGCTCGCGCACTAACATAGCAGTGCCATCAGGAGATCCGTCATCGATAATCAACAGGTGAGCATGAGTAAGCACATCGTGCACGGCATCGATCATGCGCAAGATGTTATCGCGCTCGTTATACGTGGGTATGCAGACGATTGTTTTCACGCGCGACCGTGTCCTTTCAACATCACGATAACAGTTCGTACCATGATTTCAAGATCCATCTTGAACGACATGTTCTCGATATAAAAGAAGTCGTACCGGAGTCGTTGCTGTATCTCCTCTAATGACTCAGGATTAGACTTTGCCTTAACCTGCCACCATCCGGTAACGCCTGGACGTACAATATGGCGATGCCTGTAATATGGCACCATAGCAGTAAACTTTTCTACATAAAAAGGCTGCTCTGGACGCGGCCCAACAAGTGACATCTCGCCCGTGAACACGTTCCAAAGCTGCGGTATCTCGTCAAGATGCGTCTTGCGTATAAAGCGTCCTACAGGTGTTACACGCGGATCGTTGGCATCAGTCCACGTTGGCCCACGGCGATCATCAACGTACATCGAGCGAAACTTGGCCATCCGGAAGATGCGGGCGTTCTTACCAACTCTATCCTGCACAAAGAACATAGGCCCCCTGGACGTGAACTTCACTGCTGCGGCAACCAGTATCCATACCGGCAGTCCTACAACAAGTCCGAAGAGTGAAGCCACCACATCGGTAAGACGCTTTGCAACTTCTTCCCAAGGCTGCATCAACTGTGTACGCACCTCGATAAGGGGCGAACCATAGATCTGCATTGTTCGAGCCTGTCCAGAGAAGATATCGTACAAGTCCGGCTCGATCTTTACCGACGCACCATTATCTGTTGCCGTTGCAACAACATTCATAAGAAGTTCATGGTCGGAGTGTTCAACGGTAACGATTACTTCACGCACACGCTTGGTCTGCAGAAAATGCGGTAGCTCCTCCACACTGCGAAGAGTTGCCAAATCCATACCGATGCTTGCTGCGGGGCCTTTATCGAGCAATAGAACACCAGCAGCAGAATAGCCCCATGCTGGTGCAGCGGAAATGTCTGTTATCATTTGTTGTACGCGGGCGGTTGTTCCAATCACAAGCGTTGGAATTTGTATTGCTCTGCGCGAGCGCAACGCAATCTGCAGTCGACGCGCGATGAATCTGCCGATGACAACGAAAACAAACGTTGCTATCCAGTACAAGACGAACATAAATCGCACCGACCGTGCGCCGTCGATAGAGATGCTGAAGAACATTACGGCCGAGCCAAGCAGGGTCTGACGAAACACGAGTGAGATTTCATCGAATGGAGAGCGCACATAAAAGTCTCGATATAGTCCACCCATCCACAGCACCAGTGCCCAATACATCCATGTGATAAGACCCACGGTTACGTACCATTCTAGCAGATACGCTGGATCGGTCGTAAGACGCAGCCACTGGAAGAATGCAAAACTGCATGTAAGTGCTAGGGCGTCTGCAATGAATTGCATCACTTGTGGACGCAGCAATGGTGACGGCCCCAAGGCTGCAGGAGATGATATCGTGGTCTCGGTGGTCACTATCGTGCTTGAGCCCTTGTTACGAGTTGACGTATAAGCAGCCACTCACCACCATGTATGATTTTGAATGCAACAGCAGAAGCCACAACCGCACACAGAAGAGCCAGAATCTGTATTGCTGGGTGCATGCTCAGTGTGCGGAGTATCTCATTGATCGCTACCATACTGAGCACAAAAGCCAGGCAACGAACCAAGATGCCACGCTCGAGTGTATGATGTGTAACTCTTTGCAGAATGAGAACGGCAATGATGGCACCTAGTCCAGATGCAATAACCTTGGCCGTTATTGAGCCAAGAACTTGATGCATGGGAACAAGTGCAAAACCTGCACCAACTGTACAGATCAGCATGGTTATGGCAATCCATAACGTTTCGCGTTGCTTGCCCATTGCTACGAGCGTCTCTTGAATAAAGACCAACATGCCTATACCAGGTGCTGTCCAGACGAAGAGCTCAAAGTGATGATCAAAGCCTGCGTAACGTCCACCAGAAACGTACTGTACAAACGCCGGTATCAGTACAATCGAAACTACCGTAAGAGCCGTTGACATAAGTACCGTAAAGCGCATAAGGCAAGAGGCAAGCGCAATGGCCTGCGATGTACTCGTAGACATCAATCGCGATATCTCTGGCAAGGCTACCAGTGCGAGCGTTTGCGGCAGCAGTGAGATAATCGGACCCAGCGACGTATAGGCTGCACCCAGCACTCCTACGTCTGCGCGTGTTGCGAACATCTCAAGAATCGCTGCATCGATCTTATCCTGAAAGCCCCATAACACAATAAAGGCAAGCATAGGAAGCGACTCAACAAACAACGTGCGCATTTCGGCTAGTCGGGCCGAGGAAGGGCGCAAAGCCGATCCCCTGTTGATCATGGCCACGATAAGGAATCCTGGTGCCGAGCTCAGCAGGAACATGGTGATAACTGTACTAGGCGAACACTGGTCGCGAAAGAACCAGATAAGGCCATAGAATAACAAGGCATCAACGACGGCAACAACACTTGGCAGAACAAACCTAGACGAGCCACGGTGCTGCACCTCGAGAGCGTAGCGAAGAAGTGTTGATCGTGAAGCGATCAATAAGAACGTGGACCACATCAAGACGTCGAGCACAGGGCCATCAGAGGCGATCACAAATCCGCATACCGCAAGCGTTGCGGCACCCCATAAGATCAAGCGAAGCCACACTGCAGATGCCACAATCTCCAGAGAGCGGCTTGGCTCCTGCGCAGCTCTGCGCAGCAGAATGCCGTTCATGCCAAAATCAGCAACGATGCCCACAAACATCTCCGTAAGCCTACGCTCGAGAAACAAGGTTCCGTTCTCGGCTGCCGTAAGTTCTGTGAGAATAATCCGCTGCGCAAAGAACACAAGCAGCAGCACGGCCGCCTGAGAGCCCATCACCCACAGACTGCTCGAGAATATTCTGCTGGCAACAGAGGATTGTGCTGATGCTAAGGGGCTCACAAGCAAGTATTCGGTGTGGGATCAGCGGAACAATGAGATAACGGTTGCGGCCAGAAGGCCAACACTTGCTGCAATGCTGGCAATAACGCTGTACGTTTGGATCTCTGTGTTGATTGGAACGTCTGCCGGACGCGGCACATAGACCTCGTCTCCGGGCTCGACATATATGTTCTCATCTTCTTCAACCCAGACCTTCGACCTACCGCGAATAATGCGCGACCTACTTTTCTCAGCTCCTGTTGCGTAGCCTCCGGCACGCTCTACATACCACTCCAAGGTTTTGCCTTTGGCAAATGGTATATATCCCGGACGCTGCACCTGACCGTATACGTAGACACGATCTGGCGTAGGTGCAATCACAATAATGTCTCCGCCCTCGAGCGCTACATTATCAAGCGACGTTGGGTCCAAGAGTGCGTTTGATAAATCACTCGACACATACGGCATACGATACTTCTGATCGAAGTGATAGCGTGTTGTATCCTCGAGCTTCAGGTCGGAATATTGAAACGTTCTGTTTGCCTCATCACGCTGTTGGATTTGTGTGCCTGGTGCCACTTCAGGTCGAACGATGTAGGAAAGTCCAAGCGAAGCATTACCTGTTAGGCCTCCAGCCTGCTCAATCACAGATGCAACCTTGCTCTCGCCGGCGGTAATAGCAAAAGCGCCTGGGTTTTGAACCTCGCCATAGACTTGCACAACACCAAAGTTACGCTTGCCTGTTGGCTTGACAGCTTCAATGATCACGGTAGCGCCGGGAACTAGCTCCACATCTTCACTCTGGAGTGTAAAGTCATCTCCTACGATCACCTTTGTTGACGGACCGTTGGCAGAATTAACGAGCTTTATGCTCTGTCGGTCTGCATTGTCTGCAAAGCCCCCTGCCGCAGCGAGTAAGACGGAGAGCTTATCGCCCGATTTATATGCCAGGGTGGTTGGGTTAACTACCGCTCCGGCAATACTTATCGTTTGAGACGTGGGGTCTTCTGCTGGTACGATAACTTCATCGCCCTCCCGAAGGTGTGGGTCGAGATGCGAAAACCCGTCTAATCTAGACTTCGGAATGTCTACATACGATACACCTTTGCGATGTCTCACCAGCACATTACGCATAGCGTACGGACCTAGAAAGGGGCTATTCGTGCGCGCAAATTCCGGCGTGCGCGATGGAACTGCTGTAGCAGCATTAGCCGTGCGTGCCATTTCACTTAGGCCTCCATCTCTGCTCAAAAGCCATGGCTGGCGCATCAAGTTGATGAACGTAGACACACGCATGGATGCCGGTACGGAATAGGTGCCTGGGAAGGTCATGTTGCCGCTGAGCGTTACATAGATCATGCGCGCACGACGCAGGGTAACATAGACATCGATGTTCGGCGAGCGCTGCTTGTAGATAGAGCGCAATGTGTCGCGGAACCTGGCAAGAGTCGTCGATCCCACAGAGATCATGCCGATGCGATCGATCATTACCGTGTTTTCAGGACTTACCGACGTCATCTTTTCGTTAAAATCGATGCTCGTGGTTTGGTAGGCCAAGACGTCTCCCGGACCCAAGCGATAAATCGATGGGTCGATGATATCGTCTGTTGGGACCTGTTCTGCTGTGAGGAGGCTAGAGCCAGCTCCGAGGGCCTTCGAGGCCGACCCTAAACGATCGAGGTCAAACGTTGAACCAGCCCCCTGCCCAAAGAGACCATGTGATGGCCCCAGGAAGAGGACGAAGAGCACACTGAGTGCACATACTAGACTGTGACGCATTCGGTCTATCTCTAATAAGACAAGGCATTTCCGACGCGACAAAGTTACGAATAGTGTGCCGTGATTAGGTCCACAATACGTTCGGCGGCATGCCCATCCCAGAGTGGCGGAATAAAGCCCGATTTGTGACGTCCGGCGTCGAACTCTGCCATAGCATGCAGTATCGCGTCCGCAGACGGCTCTACAAGCACATTTGTGCCAAGTTCGCACGTGCTCGGCCGCTCAGTGGTGGTTCTGGCTGTGATGCATGGCACGCCCAGAGCCGTTGTTTCCTCCTGAATGCCACCAGAATCGGTAAGCACAACAGCAGCCGACCGCATGAGGGCCAGAAATTCAACATATCGAACAGCATCTATCAGGTACACTGACGGCGGCATTGTTATGCCGAGCTCCTGCATTTTTTTACGGGTTCTTGGGTGAACCGGAAAGACAACAGGACGAACCTGCGATACCTGCTCTATCACACCAAGTAACATGGAAAGCTGCTCCGGGTGGTCTACATTGCTAGGTCTGTGCATCGTTACAAGACAGTATCCCTGATGTGCAAGTCCAAGCCGCTCGAGGATTTCGCAACGTGCTGCCTTGGGAAGTGCATAGTGTAGGGAATCTATCATGGTGTTACCCACGAAATGAATGCGAGATGCATCTACACCCTCACGAATGAGATTATCTAGTCCACTTTGCTCGGTTACAAAGTGCTCGTCTACGATTGCATCAGTAGCAAGTCTGTTGATCTCCTCCGGCATCGACCTGTCGTACGACCTAAGGCCGGACTCCACATGCACCGTTGGAATGCCCAGTTTAACACTTACCAATGCGCAGGCTACGGTGCTGTTTACGTCACCTACAACTATTACGCAGTCTGGTCGCGATTCAAGGCAAATCTCTTCAAAGCCCACCATAATCTTGGCAGTCTGTTCTCCATGAGAACCAGATCCCACGCCCATAAACCACTTGGGGTGTGGCATCTCGAGGTCTGCAAAGAACGAGTCCGACATCGCGGCATCGTAGTGTTGCCCCGTGTGCACAATGTTATGCTCCCACGAAGACGCATATCTGGCAAAGGCTCTATGAATGGGTGCAACCTTCATAAAGTTAGGTCTTGCTCCCACCACGCTTATAGCTTGCTTCATTTCCCGTCACCTAACAACACGATATTCCTGCGCGGTCCGGCAACATCTTTCGTTGCATTACGCGTGTCAATCACAACCTTTGCATTCTTCACAATCATATCTATGTCGAAACTCGAATGGTCTGTTGTAATCACAACCACGTCGTGCTTTTTCAGATATGCTGCTGTGAGATTCTTCTTCGACGTTAACGTACGACCATGCACATCAACCGTTGGGATGTAGGGATCGAAATACGATATGTTCTCAATGCCATCTTCAACCAGCAACTCTGCCACTTTGAGAGCCGGCGAGTGTCGCAGATCATCCACATCCCTCTTGAAAGCCATTCCAAGAAGAAGCACTCTTGCTTTCTTCAACGTTACGGGCTGCTTAGCAATCTCACGCTCGATCATGGCCCGCACGTAGAATGGCATAGACTCGTTTACCTCAGCAGCAAGCGTGATAAAGTTGGTTACAAAATCAACTTCACGAGCTGCCCACGAGAGATAGTATGGGTCGATGAGTATACAGTGTCCGCCTATTCCGGGACCCGGATAAAACGGCATAAAGCCAAATGGCTTTGTCTTTGCTGCATCTACAACTTCCCAAATGTTCACTCCAATGCGATCGCATAACTGTGCAAGCTCGTTCACGAGTGCGATGTTCACGCTACGGAAGATGTTCTCGAGAAGCTTCTCCGTCTCTGCGACGGCTGGCGAGCTCACGGGTACAACCTCGTTGATTACTCTGCGGTTAACAGCGATTGCAACATCAGTACACGCGGGCGTCATGCCGCCCACAACAACTGGCGTGTTCTTGGTAGTCCACGTTTGATTACCAGGATCAATGCGTTCTGGACTAAATGCAAGAAAATACTCTTTGCCGCACTTGAAGCCAGTTGTATCGAGAATTGGCTTAACATACTTCTCAGTTGTACCTGGAAAGGTAGTGCTCTTGAGGATAACCAACTGCCCCTTCTTCATGTGCTTTGCGATACCCTCGGTTGCATGCACTATGTGTGAGATGTCTGGGTCTTTATTCGGAGTAAATGGCGTTGGAACGCATACATAGATTACATCGCACAATGCACATGCCGTAAAGTCGGCTGTGGCTGTGAGCATCTTTGACTTCTTGACAACATGATGTACTTCTTTGTCGTCAAGATCTTGGATGTAGTTTTTGCCAGCTTGCAAACTCTTGATCTTCTCTTTGCTAACGTCGATACCGATGGTGCGAATTCCGCTTTTTGAAAATTCGAGAGCAAGGGGCAAACCAACATACCCAAGACCAACAACTCCAATTGTCATAGATCCATCAAGAATGGTCTTCATGAGCTGTTGCTCGTAACGCGTGCCTGTTGCACGTGGACGTCCTACGCGTCGTAATGCCATGAGTGTTAACCTCGTTGTTCGTACTGTCGTTGATAATATGATCGGTATTCACCCGATCGCACGTTCTGGCACCAAGCACTGTTTGCTCTGTACCAGTCGATTGTTGTGCGCAAACCGTCTTTGAAGTTCCATTCCGGTGTCCACCCAAGCTCTTGCTGCACCTTTCGCGGGTTGATGGCATACCTGCGGTCATGTCCAGGCCTGTCTGCCACATACGTTAGCAAGGATTCGTCCTTGCCCACGTGCTGCAGAATCGACGTAGCCACAACGATGTTCTTTTCTTCGCCGAAACCACCAAAGTTGTAAACCTGACCAGTCATCCCGCGCTCGTAGGCAAGCATGATTCCTCGACAATGATCTTCTACGTGCAACCAGTCGCGAACCTGCAAGCCATCGCCATAGATAGGCAGCGACCTGTTCTCGATTGCGTTAAGCGTCATCAACGGAATCAGCTTCTCTGGGAACTGGTACGGACCATAGTTATTGGAACAGCGCGTAATCACCGCATCCATACCGTGGGTATGAACGAATGCGCGCACAAGTAGATCTGAAGCAGCTTTGGAGGCCGAATACGGCGAGTTCGGTGCAAGTGGTGTTTCTTCGGTAAATGCTGGATCGGTAGGTCCGAGCATGCCGTAGACCTCGTCGGTAGAGACATGCACAAAACGACGAACGGCGGCATGCTTCGCAGCTTCAAGAAGTGTTAGTGTGCCAACAACATTCGTTTCGATGAAGGGGGCTGCCGAAGCAATCGAGCGATCCACATGCGATTCGGCCGCAAGATGGAGAATAGCGTCAAAGGATGTCTCAGCAAGTAAGCGATCAATAAGCCCCCTGTCGTTGATTGACCCATGCTCAAAACGAACACGGCTACCATCTACAAGGTCTTGGATATTCTCAAGATTACCGGCGTACGTCAAGGCATCAAGTACGATTACGTTGTAGGCAGACCCCTCTGCCAGCATGCGAACCAAGTTGCTGCCTATGAACCCTGCACCACCAGTAATGAGAATCGACTTCATCTGTTTTTACACATAGTACTCGTAATTCCTACACCCGGCCGAAGGCCCGTCACAAAGGCATTTTATGCGCTTTTGAGGGGGACTTTACACCGATTTTCGGCTAAGTTACGATAATTCTAACGTACTACCCTACCAATAAGCTTCATAACACTTGCAGCTACCGATGGCAGAGTGTCCGAGTAGGTGTACAACGTTGCAGTCGAAGTAATGTTTTCCACTCCATATGGGCTTCCGCAGGCTACAACGATAACGGGGCGTCCGCCCGCCAGCCTGTCTATTATATGGGGAAGCCTCTCGGCACCGGGTAAACTACCCCGATATGCTACAGCGCGTCCAAACAGTGCCAGAAGAATCACGTCGGCGTCTTGAAGACCATCGGCAAGATCATTGAGCTCTGCGTCCGACATCGTTCCATCGATATAACCACAGTCGATGTTCTGCTCTACAGCCTGCGTTAACCCTTGGAACCACGTTGTTGCCGTATCCATATCTGCTTCGGATATGGCAGCAAGGGCTGCAACATGTTTGAATTGCGTTATTGGTAGTGTGGAATCATCACCAACGATACGCACGGCCTGGCTTGCAGCTTTGAGCGCAAACAACGCATGCGTTGATTGGTCTACAACAACGGGCGTGCATCTGTGCCCCATATCTGATGCACCACCCGCAATCTGTAGTCGCGCTGTATGCAGCCGTTGGTCGGCAGACGCCAGTAGACTCTCAGACAGTCTACCAGATTCCATCGCAGCAGCAAGCGCATCGATCGCATCGTGTGTATGATCTGGCATAAGTGCAATGTCTACCCCAGCTTCAATTGCCATCACAGCAGCTTCGCCGCTCGGATAGCGATCGGATATCGCATGCATATCGAGTGCATCAGTGCATACTAACCCCTGGAAACCCATGGTTGTGCGAAGAAGGTTCTGCACTGCTTGAGAAGACAGCGACGCGGGCCTCTCAGGATCTAAAAACGGCACAACAATGTGCCCTACCATCATCGAGGCTACGCCTGCGTCAACTGCTGCGCGAAACGGCACAAGCTCTCGCTGCATGGCAACTGCTTGATCCAAATGAATCGTTGGAAGGTCAACATGTGAGTCGATGTTTGTATCGCCATGACCTGGAAAATGCTTGGCGCAAGCCAGAACTCCTCGCTCTTGGGTTCCCCGGATAAACGCTTGCACATGACGTGCCACAACCTCGGGTGTCTCTCCAAAGCTGCGTGTGTTGATGATCGGGTTTAACGGGTTCGAATTGATGTCTGCAACTGGGGCCCAGTTCCAATTCACGCCAATAGCAGATGCTTCATGCGCGATCAACGCTGCTATATTTTGTGTCGTTTCCTCGCTGCACACACCAAGAGCCATGGCTCGTGGGTACGACACCCCGCCATCAAGACGCATCGGTAGTCCGTACTCATAATCTGCCGCGATCAACAACTTGCCACCTGCCCGCCTTTGCAGCTGCTCTATCATTTCGGCTGTCGTATCAACCTGGCCAAGGAAAACCCCAAAGCCAGCAACACCCAGATCGGTTAATTGATACGCTTCATCACGATATGATTGCAGATGCCACTGGTTGGCATCGAGCCGCACCATGACGCGAGCGGCAGCCCTTGTGCGTAGTTGGCTCATGATCACTAGGAGCTAGTCAGCAAAGACTACGTTATCGCCCTCAAACTCCCGAATGAGCGAGCGGTACGAGTCTGGAATCCGCTTTGGTCTGTGTGTAGCTGGATTCAGGTGAACAAGCACACTGCTGGCAACAGCGAGTATTGTTCCGTTTTCGTGACGAATCACATGCTCAAAGCCAAAGGAGGAATTCTTCACAAATGGTACACGAGTATACACTGTGTATGCATCATCAAAACGGGCAGCGTCTTTGTATTCAATCGATGTCTTGAGAACAACAAAGAAATGCTTCGTTACAAAAGAATCTCTGTCGATTGGAACACCTAGATCGCGGAAATACTCGATTCGAGCAGCCTCGAGCCAGTACAGATACACAGCATTATGCACGATACTCTGTCGGTCTACATCATACGAGCGCACACGACTATGCAAACGGTGATGGTACGTGCCGTGGCCTTCGATCATTGCTGTGCTGTGATCAACAATTGCTTCCGACTTATCTGCTGATGGCATATCTACACTCTGTCAAACATTGTGAAGTACAAAAATAGAGATTAGTCTGCCAGCACGTTGCGAAGAATTGCAAGGGCCTGTTCAACCATCTCCCTGGAAATCTGGTGATACATTACAACCCGGATTGCGCCCGGATAAATGGGAGCAACACGCAACCCCTGCGCAGCGCACGCCTGTACAAGTGCAGCATCCGAGATGCCATCTACCGAGAATACCACGATGTTGCTGTGCACTCGATCAATGTGCACATGCACCTTGCTAATCGTGGCTAGGCCTTCAGCAAAAAACTGTGCGTTTGCGTGATCATCAGAAAGTTTGGCCAAATTCATATCCAGCGCGTACATAGCAGCTGCTGCGAGAACCCCAGACTGACGCATCCCGCCACCAAGCATCTTGCGCCATCTGCGGGCACGCTCAATGGTAGTTCGCGTACCTACGATTAGCGACCCAACTGGTGCTCCCAGCCCCTTACTCATGCATACGCTAATCGTATCAAAGATCTCGCCGTAATCCTTGGCTGTTACTCCGGTGGCAGTCATGGCATTCCAGATACGCGCACCATCACAGTGCATGGCCAAACCATGTTTCTGAGCGATTGACCGTATACTCTTGAGGTGGTCAAGGGGCACTACTGTGCCGCCATGACGATTATGCGTATTCTCAACAGCGATAGCTGCGGTTCTGGGATAGTAATACGCGTTGGGACGTATCGCACTTTCTATGTTGTCAAGGGGCATGGCACCGCGTTCTGATGGTATGCCATGGAGCTGAGCACGCGCAATCACGCTGGCAGCAGCATTCTCGTAGTGGAATATGTGCGCATCGCGATCACAGATGATTTCTTCACCCGTGCCAGCATGCAGCGCAAGACAGATCTGGTTGCCCTGCGTGCCACTCGGGACAAACAATGCAGCTTCTTTACCAAACATGGATGCCACACGGTCTTGCAGTGCCTCGGTGGTAGGATCCTCGCTATAGACATCATCTCCTACGGCTGCATTGGCCATAGCAGAGCGCATCCCATCATCAGGAACGGTAAGAGTATCGCTTCGCACATCGATCTTCATCATGAAGGTCTTTCAAGAAGTATATTCGGAGTCAAATTACTAGAATTCCTCCAAGTCCATGGAACCCTCACTCCTCAATCCAAAGCATCACCCAGCTCGCATGGCGCACGATGTTCCTCCAAGCAGCGTGCCGTCTGCGTTTCTGAATTGGGGCGCACTGATGCAGCACAATGCACTGACGTATCTGGAAAAGCCATGGATGATATACGTAGACGATACTGGTGCTGCGTCTACGTGGTCGTACAGCGTGTTCATCGATGTCTCGCGCAGGATCGCCACGATTTTACATGAGCAGGGTGTTCGGCGTGGAGATCGAGTCGCAATTGCCAGTCATAACCACCCAGATACCATACTTGTGTACTTCGCATGCTGGCTCCTTGGAGCATGCGCTGTGCCGCTGAATATGTCCGAGGATGATCAACGTATCACCTACATTATTGAGCACTCGGGCGCTAAGACTGTTGTAAGCAAGTCTGTATATGTTGATCGCATCAGCGCTACATGCAATGGGTGTAATGCCTCGATTATCGAAATGGATTCAGAGAGCGATGAGTCGTTGTGGTATGAGCGTATTCGTTCATGTCAACCGTATGAGTACCCCGATTCGCAACTCGATATGCGTTGGGATGACTGTATGGTTGTCTATACATCTGGCACTACGGGTAACCCCAAGGGGGTTGTACTGATTCAACAATGTCTGTTTAGCGACTGCTCTGATATCATCAACTGGTTTTCGATTACGCCAGAGACACGCATGATGTGCGTACTTCCCGTGCATCATGTGAACGGATCACTTGTTACTCATGCTACGCCGTTTTTGGCAGGTGCTTCAGTAGTTCTTCACCGCACGTTCTCGCCTCGAACGTTTTTCAGCTCGATAACAGAGCATGGCGTCCAGATTGTAAGCGTTGTGCCTACTCTGCTTGCTTTTCTCTACGATGCAGATGCAGCGGCTGACGGCGTGATCGAATCTGGGTTTCGCAATATCATATGCGGTGCTGGCCCCCTTACATGCGAGCTTGCAGAGCGTTTTGAGTCCAGATACGGACTTCGCATTACCCATGGCTACGGACTATCAGAAACAACCTGCTACACGTGCTTTCTTCCAACGGGACTGTCTGATGCTGAACACACCTATTGGATGCAATCGCACGGATTCCCGTCAATAGGAGTTGCCATACCCGCAAACGAGATGTGCATTCATGACAGCATGGGGCGCCCAGTGCCCGATGGCGAACGCGGAGAAATCGTTATCCGAGGTAGTAACATCATGCGTGGATATGATGCCAATCCTGGGGCGAACTCTGAGGCTTTTGCCTATGGATGGTTCCGTTCCGGAGACGAGGGATTTCGTCTGCACGACCCGCAATGGGGCTGCTTCTACTTTATCACCGGACGCCTGAAAGAGCTGATTATACGGGGCGGAGTTAATCTTGCTCCTCTTGAGATAGATGAGGTCATCAACCGCGCTCCTGGAGTTCAGGCTGGCATCTGTGTAGGATTTGAAAACAACATGTACGGCGAAGAAGTTGGAGCTCTTGTCATCCCTACTGAAGATGGCACCACAGAGGCAGATGTTCTCGGCTACTGTATGGAACACTTACCGTTTTCGAAAGCACCGAAGGTTGTGCTGTTAACAGATCAGCTTCCTGTTACATCCACCGGGAAATACCAACGCAATAAAGTAAAACACCTGTTCGCACAGTGGAAAGACACGCAGTTCCGCAAGGGATGATCAAAGTTCAATGTCCTTGATCTTGACTCCATTTCGCGGCATGTAGAAGTAGGTGCGCACCATCTCAAATCCGCGCGGCTGCGTTCTGTACGGAGCGAACTTGTACGAAACAATCCAGCCGTTCTTGACGCAACGCAGAACCTTCTCAGGCTCATCGATTGTAGGATTTGTGTAGGCCAACTCATCAAGCATTTCTTGCGAAAGGTTGGTTGTGTCGGCCGTTGTGAACATATGCAGCACATACTGGCGCGTTTTCGAGACATCATACTCGTTCGTGTCGATGGACTTCTCCACGATATCCGCAGCAATATCTCGTACGTTGGCAGAGTCGTAATCAGTAACGCGCACAAAGCGTACAGACGTGATAAGCGTATCGCGCATGCGCACGATACTGTCTACCTGCTCGGCGTATCTGTCGCTTCTGAAATAGCGCAACGAAACGTATGCAATTGCAATACCGACTCCTGTTAGCAACAACACGCCAACAAAGATCTTGGTGCCACGAGAGATATTTTCAGCCATAAGAAATAAACGTTATAAGTGAAGAAAGCTTGGTATGTGGTAGACGTGCCCTATCCAGTTCATCCCAAGCATTGCAAGAGCAAAACTAAAGGGGATGCTGATATTATCATCTACGCGAAGTCGAATCGAGGATGCCTCTACAATTGCACAGAGAGCGCTGGCAACAACTCCCGAGACCAGGAAGTAGAAGCCACAATCGAAAACATGTTGGTAGACCACTGTTACCCCAACGGCGGCAAGAAAGAAGCACGTGGTCCCAACCAATGTTTTGTCGAGAAACGCACGCCTGCCGTAGCGGCGTCCAATCAAGGCGGCGACTGTATCGCTCACGATCAGCACAGTGAAGGCTGTTGTACTGAGAACCGGTGGAAATGCCAAAAACGTGAGTGTTGCAGCGATCAGAACCCAAGAAGCTCCTGTAAGACGAAAGGCCTCGGTCATCACCTCGTGCTGACGCAACATTCTGCCAACAAGGGCGTGCATCACGCGTCTAGTTGGCGCATGATAATGCATCAACACATCAATCAACAGCGACACAGCCGTCATCACCGACAGGATTGTAATCCCAGTCCAGCGTTCCAACTGCAGGTACACAATAGGAATCATCAGCGAGGAAAGGTGAATCCCCTTCCGCGCAAGCTCACTTGTGTACGATATTTGCTGAGACATGAAACCTTATTCCTTAACGCTGCGGGCGTGTGCGAAGATTAACGTAGGTCTGGACGTTCTGCGAAAGCGCTCCGACGGCTTCCACGATATCCAGTCCATCTTTGTTACTGTTGATCTCCACGATACGCTCGTGTTCGAACCCAAACCTGTTGCCGAGCTGGTCTGCTCTCCAAACGTTACAGACTCGCCAGACGAAAACATCGTCATGAAGGCCGCACTCGCCTATGCTCGCGCATTCCCCCATGACCAAGTGAGCGCAAAGATAACCGTCACGAAAGCCATACCAACCGGTGGGGGTCTTGGAGGGGGCTCTTCTGATGCGGCATCTACACTACTTGGTCTTGCTGCACTCAACGGCAGACCTAACGATTCGCACCTGCACGACGCATTGCATCCGATCGCTGCCTTGTTGGGCTCTGATGTGCCATTCTTTCTGCGCTATGGTGTTGCGCACGTTTCCGGACGCGGCGAGAACATTACATGGCTGGATGACCACTTCCCTTGGACTGTCCTTCTGGTTTGCCCCGGACTCCATGTACACACTGCATGGGCGTATTCCACATTGGGGATAACAGGTGAACAACGTGGAGCCGACGTAGTAAACTCATGGCAACATTCAATTGCAAACAAGGCACTTAACAAGGAAGCATTTAAAAATGACTTTGAACGCTCAGTGTTTATGCAACATCCAGATTTAGCAACCATTAAGGCTACGTTGCATGAACGAGGATCGTGCTACGCGTCTATGAGTGGAAGTGGATCGACGATGTATGGGTTATTCACAAATGTGGAAAACGCCGTATCTGCTCAATCGGCCTTCGACGGACTGCAAACCTATATTTGCGCTCCAGTTACCGAAGCCTTCAGAAACCCATGAACATCCTCCTTGTTGCAGCAGAAGTTAGTCCGTATGCCAAAGTGGGCGGCCTTGCAGATATGGCTGGCACGCTGCCTAGAGCGTGGTCAGTGCTTGGCAACGACGTGCGGATCGTTCTCCCACTCTATGGCAACATCGACAAGGCACAGTTTGGGATAACCAAGCTTGACCTTTTGGTCTCGGTTCCATTTGGATCGTGGACAGAGTACGCTGAGGTATGGCATGGTATTCTACCCGACTCGGAAGTAGATGTCTACTTCGTGCGGTCTTCGGACTATTACGACCGTCCCGGTATCTATGGTTATCACGATGGGTTTGAAGACAACGACCGGCGCTTCATGTTTCTGAGCCGCGCCGCGTTTGAAGTCGCCAGGGCATTGGACTTCAAGCCCGACGTCATTCACGCCCATGACTACCACACAGCCGTTTGCATGCCGTTGCTCAAAGTGCAATACATCCACGACCCGTTCTTTGCATCAACAGCGGGAGTATTCACGATCCACAACATGGCCTTCCAAGGGTTCTTTGACCCACTTAGAGCCATGGAGTTCTGTGGACTTCCGCCGTCTGACTTTTACAGCGGCTGTTGGTACGAGCACGATGGATGCTTCAACGCTATGAAGTCAGGCATCATGTTCGCAGATAAGGTTACAACTGTGAGTCCAACATATGCTCAAGAGATTCGATGGACCCCTGAAGGCAAGGGTCTGCAGGGGGCTCTGCAGTCACGCTCTGCAGATGTCATCGGCGTACTCAACGGAATAAACACTTCCGAGTGGGATCCGGCTACAGACCAGCACATCACCGCAACCTATACACCTGCAACTCTGGAGAGCAAGACAGACAATAAACGTTCTCTCCTGCGCGAGGTGGGCTTTGCAGATGATGATGTCTCGGACGATCTGCCGGTGGTAGGAATGGTAACCAGATTAACCGAGCAAAAGGGTCTCTCCATTCTGCAGCACGCATTGCCTCAACATCTGCGAGAAGGGTCCCTGCGCCTTGTTGTGCTTGGCAGCGGAGAACACCATGCCGAGAATTTCCTGCGCGACCTTGAGCACGAGTACCACCATCACGTGCGCTTTGTTCGTGGGTATAACGAGCCCCTTTCGCACCGCATCCAAGCAGGAAGTGATTACTACCTGATGCCGTCGCTCTTTGAGCCGTGTGGATTAACGCAAATGTTCGCCTTGCGCTATGGCACAGTGCCAATCGTTCGGGGCATTGGGGGATTAGGTGATACCGTAGAAGAGTACGACCCAATAACAGTCTTGGGCACAGGCGTACGCTTCTATGATTACAGTGCCGATGAGCTGTCGAGGGCGCTGTGGCGTGCCTTACGGCTCTATAAACAAGAACCGCACTGGACGCATATTCGGCGCAATGCTATGAACGTCGATAATTCGATCGTCCATACGGCCGAGCGTTACCTCGAGGTGTTCTCGTGGGCGCAGGAGAAGGTTCGTTAGGCTCATCTGCCTGCTCCCAACTTGCAACGATCTCAATTCCAAATGTTCCGGGGAACAAGTCAAGCGGCGTGATGCGCTGTAACTGATATCCTGCAGACTTCCACTCTCTGATGCTGCGTGCAAGCTCGTCGGGTCCGCAAAACACTTGTACAACTCTTCGCGGCTTGATCGTTCGGGAAATCTCGCGAATCATTCCTGCTGGTGTGCCACTGCGTGGTGGATCAAGAGTCACTACGGATGACGATGCGATCATCTGTGGACGCATGATCTTCGTGCATGTTTTCCATAGTGAGGCAATATCGTCGGCATCACGAAAGACCTGACGTATAGCTGTTACATGTCCACCGGCACGCTTAATGTTATAACGCGCATTGTCAACGGTGGTTTCATCAGCATCTACAGCAACAACATGTTTTGTCTGCGAAGACAAGGCTGCACCAAAAAGACCGTATCCAGAATACAGGTCGTAGAGTACATCATCGTTTGCAAGCTCTGCATGACTACTGACTGTCTCGACAAGCTGCGCCATCATCTCGAGGTTGATTTGCGAGAATGAGAACACACCAACTTGATAGGTAATGCCGCTAACAACCTGACGCCATGCGGCGTGACCGAAGAGCTTCTTGGCGTTCACCCCAGTGGCCGGACGTTCCAGCTCGAGGTAAAACCTGGTGCCTTTAGGATCGTGGTACATCCACGCATGCTGAACCTCGGGAATCTGCGCCTGCACCTGCTCACACACCCTACGAATTGTTCGCACGATGTATGCATCCATTCCCTTTACGTTGATGATCACAACAAACTCAGCGTACGTGCCACGTACGATCACGTGATTCACGATTTCTTGCACCTGGGGGTGAATCTGCTGCAACAGCGATTCCATCAGCGTGTATATCGATGCATGATGAGGGGGCTCGAGAAGACTTGCCTGCCCTGGATTGTTTCCGTCTCCATGCGTGAGAAAAAGTTTTCCACGCTGGATACTTACGCGGCGCCGAGACGTCGTTCGATACGAGCGCGGTGAGGGGGCTTCTGCCAGTCGGTCAATCTTGGCCCCATCTGTTCGAATACCCTCGAAAAACGCGTTCAAACCGGCTTTTTTTACTGTGAGCTCCTTAGAGTACGGTAGGTGGGCAAAGGGTTCAACGGCTCCACCCAGCTCGATACGAACCTGCCGAGCTGCGTCACGAAATCTTGTGTCAAGTGTAATCACATGGCAAAGATACGCCCCCTACCCTTGGCAGCGGGGAAATACCGTAGTTTTGTGGTCCAATTCTCAATCTTGTGCCTATGCAACTCCGATACGCCGCATGCCTGATTTTGCTCACGATCCTGACGACGAGGACGGCTCTTTCACAGGGTGTTACGACAGGTTCTATCACAGGCACCGTAAAGGGTAAAACGGGATCTACTCTTGCAGCATTACCTGGTGCAATGCTGCGTGCCACACACGTTGCTACGGGCTCTGTCTATGGAGCTGTTACCAAGGGAAAAGGTCAGTATTTGATACGCGGATTGCGTCCAGGATCCTACAGTGTAGCCATTTCTTGCGTTGGTTATAAATCCGATACAGTTCGTGGCATGAGCGTGGATGTAGGAGATGCAACGAGTTTGAACATTGTGCTCAATGAGGCCGCAACAACGGATGCAGAACTTACTGTGACAGTTGAGCGCGATGGCGTTTTTGATGCGAGTAAAAATGGATCTGGATCTGTTATCAATGAGGCAGTAATCTCAGCATCCCCATCGATCAATCGCAGTATCAGCGATCTGGCACGAATGAACCCGTATACAAACCAGGTGAGTACCGCTGGTAGCGACGGACTCCAGGGTGTGAGCATTATGGGAGTGAATTCCCGGTTCAACAACTTTCAAATCGACGGTGCAGTTGCCAACGACGTCTTCGCTCTTGGCTCTGCAGGCACGGCTGGTTCGCAGGCTAACTCGAACTTTGTTTCACTTGATGCAATCGAGCGTATACGCGTAAACGTATCTCCCTACGACATTCGCCAGAGTGGATTTACCGGAGGATTGGTGAACGCGATTACGCGCGGAGGAACAAACACGTATTCGGGTTCTGTGTTTGTCTACGGTCGCAACCAAGATCTTGTTGGCAATAGTCCAGATGCTGCTGCACGCCCGTTCGACAAGTTTTACGACGTCCAGTTTGGTGGACGCGTTGGCGGGCCAATCGTCAAGGACAAGCTGTTCTTTCACCTCACTGCAGAAGGACGTCAGCGGTCTACACCACTCGAAGTATCGCTCAACGATCCTACGGCACTCAACAACTTTGCTATGTCGAGCACGGTCTTGGATAAAATCATCGACATCACAAAGAACCAATATGGTTATGATCCAGGGTCGTACGGCGTTACGAACACACGCAACAACTCAACGAGTTTGATTGCGCGTTTCGATTACAACATCAACGAATCCAACAAGATCCAACTGCGTCACAACTTTACCTACGGCATCCAGGATCGCAATCTCTTGCGCAACAACCTCAACTACAGCCTTACCAGCAGGATGAATACGTTCGAGAGCATCAATAATCAGACAGTACTGCAATGGAATAGCCGCATCAACGAATCGATGAGCAACGAATTCCGTGTCTCGTATACACAGACAAACGACAGACGGATTTTGCCGAGTAATCAAGCCGGACAGGCCATTGCTTTCCCAGAAGTACGGATTCAGGTTGGAGCCGGCATGAACGTTATCCTCGGGCCGGAACGAAGCTCCCAGGCCAACGCTCTTGATCAAACGCTTATTGCTCTCACGGATGACTATACGTGGTTCCTTGGCGACCATACAATTACCATGGGCACCCACAATGAGTTTTCGCTCTTCAACAATCTCTTTATCCAAGACTACTTTGGATCAATACAATATTCATCTGTTGATGCCTATGCTGATAGCACAGCCAATTACTATCGGGTAAGCTATTCCAACACAGCTGTAACAAATGGCAACGCAATGCCACGCGCTGCTTGGAGCATGGCACAGTTCGGTGGCTATGTGCAAGACGAATGGCAACTCACCGAGCAATTGCGCCTGGTTGGAGGCATACGACTTGATATGCCTGTGTTCTGGGATACACCGTACGAGAACCCTGCTTTCGCTACTGCCTTTCCCGGGTGGAGCACTTCACAGGTCCCCACGGGCATCATGCTGTTTTCGCCTCGCTTTGGATTTAACTACGATATCAGCGGAGATAAGACATTCCAACTTCGTGGTGGCTCTGGACTCTTTACTGGCCGTGTAGCTGCGGTGTGGCTGTCGAATCAGTACTCGAATACCGGGATGGATCTCTATCGTGCAGAACTCGGTGCAAACAACTCGCCGAATTCCATTAACTCCCTTGATGGCACCCCGATGAAATGGGACTTGACGCGTCCCGCGCTGCGCCCAGGCGATTCAACGTATCCGGGTAGCCCCATTAATACCACTGCAATCAATATCACTGATGGCAATTTCTACCTGCCCCAAGTATGGCGCTCGACACTTGCTACTGATGTGAAGATTGCCCGCGATGTAACGCTTACCGTTGAGGGCATGTATGGCAAATTCCTCAACCAGGTTGACTATGCTAACCTCAACTTGCGCCAATCCACGATGCGATACGTTACCAGTGGCGATACGTCGATTGGTGTCTCACCCCTAGACGGACGAAAGATGTATGCAGGGGGCTCTGCAGACTCGCTTGTTGACAGGCGCTTCACGCAGGTTATCCTGCTGCGCAGCCGCGATGGCGGACAGCAATACTCTGTCTCAACACAACTCAAGTTTGATAGCAACAATGAGTTCATACAAGGGCTTAGCGGTATGGCCTCGTATACCTATGGTCGTACACAGGACCTCAATTCTTCCACCGCTGCCACTGCGGGTTCGCAATGGACCAGTACAGATGCTATCGATCCTAACAACGTATCTGTTGGGATTTCGAACTTCGATCAACTGCACCGCATTGCTCTGAATGCTACCTACGCGCATACGTGGTCAAGCGGCTACACAACATCTGTTGGCGTTTTCTACTCCGGGTCCTCTGGCCGCCCGTATTCGATAAGCTATGCCCAAGACTACAATGGCGACAATGCTTCGGGTGGCAACGATTTGGTGTACATACCTCGTGCTGATGACTACAATACACGGGTGGTTATTCCTAAGCCAACTGATGCTTCTGACCTACGCTCTCCGGACCAGATTTGGGCACAGCTCATGGCACTTATTGAATCAAACCCTATCCTCAAGTCATATCAGGGTCAGATACTTCCTCGTAACGCACTACGAGAGCCGTGGATCAATCAGCTCGACCTGCGACTAACGCAAGACATACCCGGATTTTCAAACCACAAGGTCCAGTTTACTCTCGATGTACAGAACCTACTCAACCTCTTTAACTCATCATGGGGCTTGCAGCGCTTTGTTGATTTCCAGAGCTCCAATCTATTTGGGCTTGTCCTTAACGGACAGAACAAGCCATTCGACAGTCAAGGTAGGCTTATGATGTCGTACACGGAGCCTGTTACGAATGGTCAGGCAGGCATCTACACAACAGACAACTTCTTCTCACGCTGGCGCATGCAGGTGGGTATGAGATACTCGTTTTAACGTATGAATAAGCAACGTACACACATAGCAATCCTCTTCATCGCGATACACGCGACCTCGTGCGGAGACGGCGTGATAACCTTTCCCGTTCCTGACCCAGCGCAGGTGCGCATCGTGAACGTTACACAGAACGTTCCAACGGTTCGTGTGATCTTCGACAGCACAATAGTTGTAGACGCCCAACGAGGTAAAGCCTCCAACTTTGCGCAAGTAGCAGCAGGAAGACCCATTGCCTTTACGCTTGGCTCGCCATCTACTGTGTTTCGATCAAATCTGCGCTACACGCTTGGCGGCAACGCACGAGTGATCCTTTTTGCACGGGGCGACACAAACGGTCTCGTTGAATTCCGCAGGGAAATTCAAGACACAACCATTCCATCGCAATCGCCAAATAGTGTTATTCGCTTTACGCACATGGCCGAGAACGTGGATAAGGCGTATTTTGTCGAGGTCTGGTCGAACGGCACGCGTCTTATGGCACAGGATTACGAACCAGGAATTAGTTCGCCCGCATATACAGTGCTCCAGCCCGGTACATACAGTTTTGAGATTCGTGAAGCGGGCACAACCAATGTGCTTGCCACTCTAAAGGACGTAACGATAACTGCTGCTCGGTCGTACATGCTTTACACCTACGACAGACAACAACAGGCGACGGACAACATCACATTGGACATTTTTTAATTCTCTTTTCGATTGAGTCACTCATGATCAAGCACATTTCCATTTCTGCACTCGCGCTTGCTGTTTGTACGATTGCAAGTTTGGCGCAAGAGCCGATTACAATTGCCGATGCAAAGAAACAAGAGTTCAACAGTACGGTCTCGAAAGTTGCTGGGCGCGTAACCTCATCTACGCAGCTATCGAATGTAGTCTACATACAGGACCGCACAGCCGGCATCGCGGTGTTTAATGAGCAGATGCGCAACGGTGTTAAGATCGGAGACTCTGTGGTTGTTGAGAATTCAACGCTCACGGAGTTTGGTCAGACGACTGGTGCACCAGGAACCGGATTAACACAGCTTGGTGGCACAGGACTTCGGTTTACGGTTGTACCCGTGCAACGTGAAGAGCCCTCTGCGAAGAGCACTACCATTCCAAACATTGGCGAAGGTAACGAGGCAACGCTTGTGAAACTGCGCAAGGTGCGCATGGTTGAGTCGGGTCGCTTCGAGGGGAATCGCAGCTACAACGCTATTGACAACTTTGGTAACGACATCGTTATCCGGATCGACCGCGCATGTGAAATTGGCGTGAACAACCTGGAAATTTCCTCTGGCGATATCGACATTGTAGGCGTTGTTAGCCAGTTCCGCGGAGCATACCAAATATTGCCCCGCCTTGCCCAGGATATAGGATTGCCGCCTATCGCAGTAGACACAGTAAACAAGTCTCGCACACTTGACGTTACTACATGGAACCTTGAATGGTATGGCACAGCAGACACAACTCTGGGCCAACGCAACAAGGATTTGCAGCGTCAGCGTATCCGCATCATCATGGACACCGTACAGGCAGACATCTATGCGCTACAGGAAGTTATCTCCGATGCTGCGCTTGCAGCGCTGAGCGATTCAGTTAAAGGCACATACGGACGCTTGTTCGCAACCGAAGTAACATCTGATCAAAAACTTGCATACATCTACAACACGAAGACGATCAAGCCGGTTGACAACGGACTTGCCGTAAACGGTGGCGCTAGAGCTTGGGGCAACGGACGCTTCCCATTCCGTGTAACACTCGATGCAACTGTAGGCGATGTTACAAAGCGCATCAGCATCTTCAACATCCATGCCAAGGCTACAAGTGATTCAACTGCAGCCGATGATTATCAGCGTCGCAAGACAGATGCAGAGACATTCCATCAGTATCTCAAGGATTTCTACGGTGATCAAAACGTGATCGTAACAGGAGACTTTAACGACCGCCTTCTTGCCACCACAGTTGATTCCACTCTGCCATCCTGCTATTCCGTGTACTTGAACGATCAGGACAATTGGTTTGGCACAACTGCTGAAATGGAACGCCAAGGATTGTCGTCGTACATCGGCTTTAATCGTGGTTTCCTTGATCACATGCTTGTCTCAAACGAGATGAAGCCACTTCACTACCGCTCCTTTGTTGAGTCCCCAGAGAGATACCTCACTTCGTATTCAACTACCGTTTCAGACCACCGCCCAGTAACTGGACGGTTCTTCCTCAATGCCGTAACGTCGGTAGACGAAGAGCAGGAACTGACATCGAACGTCCGCATCTCCCCTAACCCAATGTCAACCAGCGGCACGATGGAAATCATTGCTCAGCAAGGGGGCTTACTGCGCGTAGAACTCGCAGACGCAGCCGGCAACACACAGATGCTCTTTAACGAGACAATCGCTCCATCAATTCAGCTTGTTACAATTCCAGTGAGCGATCTTGCATCGGGCTCATACCTTGTACGCACAACGCTCAACGGCGCAGTCACGACAAAGAACGTGGTCGTGGTACGGTAAGGGCGAGCCCGTGGCTCGCCCGCAATGGGTGGCACGCTATCGGGCGAGCCAGCAGCTCGCCCCCTACAAAGAGGCGACTACCCGCGATATCAGCGCCACTGCAGCCGTTTCTGCGCGCAGCCTGTTGGTGCCGATGCGCCAACGAACAACGTCAGGCATCGACGCGAGCTTTTCAAGTTCTCGAGCCGAGAAGCCCCCTTCAGGACCGACGAGAATCCATGTGTCGTGCGATGTCACATCAGACGGCACACTCCCATGTGCGTCTCCAACGATTGTTGCGTGGCCAAACGCAAGGTCATCAAACGATGTTGGTTCTGAGATCACCGGAAGCCACGGATTTCCCGACTGCGTTATGGCTGCAATGGCCTTTTGACGCAGACGATCGGATGTGCTTCGCGCGTGGCGCGCATAATCGCACAGCACTGGCACAATGCGTGCTACACCCAGTTCGGTAGCTTTTTCGACTGCAAACTCAAATCGGTCGCGATTATCCAGAACGCCTAGTGCCAACGTAATGCCTGGCGGTTCTGGATACACTGTGCGCTCCGTTACTCGTAGTTCTACCGCATGAGACTGTCTTGCAACGCAGCATGTAACGATAAGCCCCTTACCGCTAAGAACACGCACATATTCGCCGTCGCGCAGGCGCAGGGCAGCTATGTGGCGATACATTTCTGCATCCGGTATAACAATCTCGTCGGAGGCAGTAATTGTGGGCAGATAGAGATTATCCATGGTGTATTTTTGGTGACATTTCACAAGAGAGAACGTCGATGTCACTTGAATTTACGTGTATCGCTACGTACATCCCACAACCGGGTGTTGGTGCGATCCAGTTAAACCGTCCACAAGTTCTAAATGCGCTTAGTCTTCAAACGATGATTGAGCTTGTGCAAGCATTCGAGGCATATGATGCAGACCCAAGCATTCGTTGCATCGTTCTGCACGGAAATGAGAAGGCCTTCGCCGCAGGTGCCGACATCACGGAGATGTCTGATGCAACGCTCACGACGATGTTAGAGCGCGATCAATTTGCGCGTTGGGAACGAATACGCACGGTCAAGACTCCCATCATCGCTGCCGTAAGCGGCTTTGCGCTCGGAGGGGGCTGTGAACTTGCAATGCATGCAGACATGATCGTTGCAAGCGACACAGCACAGTTCGGTCAGCCCGAGATCAACATCGGCGTTATGCCCGGTGCTGGCGGCACACAACGTCTGACGCGCGCTGTGGGCAAGGCACTCGCCATGGAGATCGTTCTTACGGGACGCATGATCTCGGCAACGCAAGCACAGGCAGCTGGACTTGTTAACCGCGTTGTGCCAGTAGACTATTATCTCCAGGAAGCCTTTGCTCTCGCAGGTGATGTTGCATCCAAAGCGCCAGTTGCTGCACGTTTAGCCAAAGAGGCAGTGCTCAAGGCACACAGCACTACGCTTGAGGGCGGCCTTGAGTTTGAACGGAAGAACTTTTACATGCTCTTTGCTACAGACGACCAAAAAGAAGGTATGGCTGCATTTGTTGAGAAGCGCAAACCAGAATGGAAGGGTAAGTAACGATGACGTTTGAAACATTGCTCTTCGACATTTCTGAAGGTATCAGTACGATTACACTCAATCGTCCGGATTCGTTCAATGCCGCCAACGAACAACTCACGACAGATCTGCTGGCTGCGCTTGCTCATGCCCACGACAACAGCGATGTTCGCTGCGTGGTGCTCACGGGAGCCGGCAAGGCATTCTGCTCTGGGCAAGACCTGAAAGACGCACCAAAATCTGGAGACAAGCGCGACCTGCGTGATTCGCTCAATCGCCGTTACAATCCTATTGTACGTGCGATGAAAGAGATGCCAAAACCGATCATCTGTGGCATCAACGGCGTAGCAGCAGGTGCTGGACTTTCCCTAGCACTTGCTGCAGACATTCGCATTATGAGCTCGGCTGCAAAACTCGTTGAAGCTTTTATCGGAATTGCTCTTATACCAGACTCTGGTGCAACGTTTTTCTATCCTCGCATGATGGGATACAGCAAGGCCTTTGAGTTTGCTACACTGAATAGCCCCCTAACCGCAGAGCAGGCTCTTAATATGGGACTTGTTAATGCGGTTGTTCATCCAAAGGCTTTTCAGGCAGCCCTTCGCAAGGTTGCCATCAAGTATGCGCAGGGTCCGACACAGACCTATGGTCTTGTGAAGCACCTGCTGCAGCAGGGTCTTGTCTCTTCGCTCAACGAGATGCTTGAATTAGAAGCAGAATTTCAGCAGCGTGCCGGCGTCTCTGCAGACTACCGTGAAGGTGTTGCAGCCTTTATCGAAAAACGCAAACCACAATTCTCTGGTACGTAACAACATCTTGCCATGGCACGCAGCCGTCCAACACTCTTCGAGCAGCTCCAAGGAGAAGACCGCCAGCAGGAACGCAGCAGCGGTCTAACAAGCTCTGCTTCCCTCAGGGTAACATTGATAGTTCTATCAACGCTGCTGCTGATGTTCTTTTTGCCTGGAGGGCTTGGAGAATCACAAGATCAGGCAATTGATCAGTCCCGTCTTGGTACGATATGGACAGAGGAAACCGTAGTTGCGAAGTACCCCTTCCCTGTACTCAAGAATCCAGATACACTCGCGGCCGAGCGTCAACGGGCAAGCGAAGAGGTGCTGCCCTATATCAAGCGCAATGCAGACGCCTTCAAGGTTGCCTCAGGTAGGTTCATTGATGCTACAAACGAGATTCCCGACTCGATAGCACGCATCGTGCGTGCCCGTGGAATCGATGCACTTCAAGCTCTGTATGCAGTGGGTTTTCGATCAAACGTGTTCGATTCAATGAACTACAGATACTGCATTGATAGAACGCAAATAACAGATGAAGAACTGATCCTCGTCACGTCGCTTCCAGACTCATCATCTGCCGTACGTCTGCTTGAGAGTGCACTTCAAAACGACCCCGAGTATGTTCGCGGTCTTACACTGCGTACCGTGCTCAAAAGTATCCTGCCAACAATCAGTATAGATCGAGTAACCTGGGAAGCAGAAAGCGCAGCTGCCGCACAGGGAGTTGCTCTTACAGCCGAGATAGTGCACGAGGGCGACGTCATCGTCAAGAAGGGAGATCGAATAGATCCGCGCGTTATGCAACGCATTTCGGCCTATCGCTACTCAGAACACGCCAAGGCAACCACAAAATTCTCTCTCCTTGCCGCCCTAGGGTCTCTCGGGCATGCCATCGTGCTGAATGCAATGTTGCTGTTGTATCTCTACTTTGTGCGGAAGTCTTCGTTCCTGCGCAATGGGCAGCTTGCAGCATTACTTGCAATGCCAGTAGCATCTGCCGGGTTAGGCTGGTTATCAATCATCCTGCCGTCTGATTTACCCCTCGAATACACAATCATCGTGCCAGGCATGGCCATGCTTGTATCAATTTTATACGACGTCCGCACTGCTATCGTTGTAACACTAACATGCTCACTAGCAGTTGCTGCGTCTCGTGGTAACGACCATATCATTGCTGTAGTTCTGATTGTTGGCGGCGCTATGGCTGCTTACTCTGCCACAAACTTGCGCAGTAGAACACAGGTGTTTACGTCGATACTTGCCATCGGCGCAGGACTGGTTATTGTTACCGTTTCGCTCGAACTTGAGCGAGCAACTGCCCTGCTGCCGTTGCTGCTCAAGCTTGGAGGTGCGGGTGTGAATGCTGTTCTCTCGCCGCTTGTTGCACTTGCATTCATCGTGATCATGGAACGTACGATGAATCTTGCTACAGACTTGCGGTTGGAGGACTTCGACGACATCAATCATCCACTCATTCACGAACTCAATGAGCATGCCCCCGGCACGTATCAGCACACAATGTCGGTTGTGCATCTGAGTGAAACAGCTGCGGCTGCAATTGGTGCAAACCCGTTGCTTACGCGTGTGGGCGCACTCTACCACGACATCGGAAAGATTGAGAAGTCTGAGTATTTCATTGAGAATCAAATCGGTATAGACAACAAGCATGATAGACTACATCCCAAGAAGAGCGCAAGCATCATACGTCAGCACGTACATGGCGGCATAGCACTTGCCAAGGACAATCGCCTGCCTGATCGAATTTGGAAGTTCATTCCAATGCATCATGGTACAATGATGATAAAGCATTTCTATGCGCGGGCTCTTGAAGAGGCTCACAATGATGGCGCTACAATAGAAGAGCAAGACTTTCGGTATCCAGGGCCTAAGCCCGACTCCAAAGAAACCGCAATTGTTATGCTCGCAGATGCAGTAGAGGCGCTTTCTCGCCTAGTCGATACAAGCCAACGTCATGAAATCGAGGCAGCCATTGATCAAATCGTCATTGACCGACTTAAAGACGGTCAGCTGAGTGAAGCGCCCCTTACAATGCACGATATAGACGTGATTAAAGAGTCCTTTGTCAAAACGCTTCTTGGATCATCACATCAACGTGTACGATACATGGAAGTAAAAGAAGACACCAGCACCAGCGCTACATAATGCACTTGCCATTAGCTCTTCAAAGGGATCTCACGCAGTTTCTGCAGTACATCAGGCTAGAACGGGGCCTTTCGCCGCTTACCTTCCAAGCATACGAAAGAGATATTCAGCAATACGCTTTGTTCCTGCAATCGCGCGATATCGATGCATTTGCTAATGCTACGCTATCAGACGTACGGTACTACTTCGAAACATTGTCCAGCATTGGACTAGCCTCGAGTAGCCGCGCACGATATCTCGCTTCGATTAGGCACTTGCATAGATTTCTCATGAGCAATGGCCGGATAGATCGGGATGTAACCGAGGCCATGGAACTACCCAGATCTGGACGGCACCTGCCCGATTGTTTGTCGCCAGAGGAGATGGATTCGTTTCTCAATGCCTTCGATGATTCTATGCCAAGTATGATCCGTAATCGGGCGCTGTTCGAGACCATGTATGCATGCGGTCTGCGTGTAAGCGAGGTAATCACACTTCGACAGCGAGATGTTCTTGTTGATCTCGAGATTGTACGTGTCTTTGGTAAAGGCTCTAAGGAACGCCTTGTACCTATTGGTACGTCTGCTCTTCAATGGATAGCACGGTATCAGTCGATCGCGCGTGGCTCGTTTATTCGGACCGCTGAGACAGATGACATACTTTTTCTCAACGTTCGTGGTAAGGGGCTCTCACGCATGTCCGTCTGGAAATTCATTCAGGATGGTTGTCTGCGTGCAGGAATCGATAAGCATGTGCACCCGCATATGTTCCGACACTCCTTTGCTACGCATCTTCTTGAAGGCGGTGCAGATCTACGTGCAGTGCAAGAAATGTTGGGTCACGCAGACATCGCAACAACGCAGGTCTATACACATATTGATCGCGAGTACGTTAAAGAGGTACATACGCTGTTTCACCCACGGGCACAACAACACTGATGAAGTATCTACTTGTCCTGGGTGCCCTCATGAGTGCTCTTTGTAGCACTGCTGCTCACGTAAAGTTTGGTATCGATAATCTTATCGATACCAAGTTTGCATTGTTACAGGGCAAGCGCGTTGTGCTGGTATCGCATGCTGCTGCGCGCAGTTATCGTAACAAGTCCACACTCGAGGAGTTCCTCGGTGCAGGCAATCTCAGACTTGTACGACTTCTTACACCGGAACATGGGTTCCATGGTGTGGTGGTTGCAGGCAAGCATGTGCTCGACGATACCGTTCATGGCGTACTTGCAAAGAGTCTGTATGGGGCTCTCAGGAGACCCACGCCTGATCTACTCAGTGGTGCAGATGTTGTGGTAATTGATATGCAGGATATCGGCGTTCGGTCCTATACCTACATGAGTACAATGATCGAGGTAATGGATGCCTGTGCCGAGTATGGCATTGCATGTATGGTTCTCGACAGACCCAATCCGCTCGGTGGCATTGTTGTGGATGGGAATCTCTTGCAACGAGACGTTGCGTCGTTCATCGGACGTGTGCCGGTTCCGTATGTCCATGGCATGACACTCGGCGAGATCGCTACCATGGCAAATGAACTGCAGTGGTTATCACAAAAATATACTGCAGCAGGTAAACGCTGTGCTCTTACTGTGGTGCGATGTAAACGATGGACGCGCGACATGATGTGGGAAGACCTTGATCGCCCTTGGTATCCGACAAGTCCAAACATGCCAAGTGTTGCTGCCGTGCGCGGCTATGCCATTACGGGTCTTATTGGAGAGATTGGAGCCTGCAGTATTGGCATGGGTACAACAAGCCCCTTTCAATATATCGGAGCTCCTAACCTGGTACATGATTCAACGTTTATTCGTCAGATGCAAGAATCGGGAGTTCACGTCGTAGCGTGTATGTTCTCTCCGCAACATGGCAAGTATGCTGGTCTTCCCTGCACTGGCTATTACGTGCAGCCCAGCCGCTCTTGGAAACCCTATATGGCGGCAATGCATGCGCTGTGGTATGTCCGCGGAATTCATCCCGAGGCATTTCCCGATACATTAGCATCTGCAGCACATGGAAAGATGTTCATCAAGGCATCTGGCATGTCGCTTATCCTCGCAGAATTAGTCAGCCATGAAAACAAAACAAAACTCATGGGTCTTTCGTCAGAAGGCCTAGCGGAGTTTGTCGAGCTCAGAAAAAAGTATCTGCTGTATTGAGCAGCGATCACACGTTTCTAGAGTGAATCGAGGTTCTCAAGCAGGTGTGCGGCTCGTTGTGCAATGCCCAGACGCTCTGTTGCGCTTAGCTTGTGCAAGTTCTTTGCCATGAGAGCTGTTCGCGGATTGGCCGCAAGGTTCGTTTCATGTTGCTCTATGAAGTTCCAAAAGAGGGTTGTGAACGGGCACGCGTTCTCACCTGTGCGCAGCGTGGGATCGTAGCAGCATCCGGCACAATAGTTACTTTGTCGATGAATGTATGCGCCGCTAGATACGTAAGGTTTGCTGGTAAAACGACTTCCGCAGGCATGAAGTGCCATTCCCACAGTGTTTGGTAGTTCTACCCATTCAATAGCATCTACATAGATCGCAAGAAACCAGTCGCTTACCTGCTGAGGCGAAAGTTCTGCGAGCGTCGAAAAATTTCCGATAACCATAAGCCGCTGTATGTGATGCGCATAGCCCAGAGATAGTGTCTGCTTCAGACTATCACGCAGGCAGGACATATTCGTTTTGCCCGTCCAAAACCATGAAGGCAATGTGCGCAGATGACCAAAGTGGTTTGCCTGCTTCATACCGGGCATATCAAGCCAGTACACACCACGAATGAACTCTCGCCACCCAAGTATCTGCCTGATAAATCCTTCTGCAGCTTCAAGTGGCACCTGCCCCTTGCGATAGGATTCTTCTGCAGCGGCGATTACCTCTCGCGGATCTAATAGATGAAGATTAAGTGCTGCCGACAGAAGTGAATGCCAGCCTACAGGCGTATCTGTCCACATAGCATCTTGAAAGGTTCCAAAATGCACCAGCCGCTGATCAATAAATCGATGCAATGCTTCGAGAGCTTGCTCTCGGATTACAGGCCAACGAAAGTGTTTAAGAAGGCCAGGATGCTCGGGAAAATGCTCTTCAACGAGTTCGAATACTTCTCTCGTAATAGTATCGGGCTCAAACCCTGCTGGCTCCGGAATAGCACCCGGCCCGGTGCGCTTGGGGTAGGCGCTTCGATTGTCTACGTCGTAGTTCCATTGTCCACCAATTGGCTCGCTGCCTTCCATCAGAACATTGAAATTACGGCGCATCATGCGGTAGAAGAACTCCATTCGAAGCTCCCTCTTGCCATGTGCCCACTGCTCAAACTCACGATTGCTGCACATGAAGTGAGCATCGTCGCATACCTGCAGGGCAATACCTTCATGTTCGCATACTGCTGCAATCTCTTGCTGCATTCGCCACTCACCTGCCTCAACCAACCGCAATGCTTGGGGATGATTGCGGCGTAGTGCGTCGCCCAGACGCGCCCCAAGTGATGGTTCAGACGTAGCGTTAAGCTGAACGTACTCTATCGGCCACCCACGCGCAGCCACGTCCTTCGCGAAATGCCGCATGGCCGACAGAAACAGAGCTATTCGCGCCTTGTGAGACCAAACCGCAGTAGACTCTCCCGGCGCTTCAATCATCAATACCATGTCTACAGCAGCATCGAATCCGTCAAACGCAGGACTAGAAAAGCTTAGTTGGTCGCCAAGTACCAAGATTAAGTGACGCATTAATGCCCGCAATCAGTAAATGGAAATTGGCAATTGGTACGAGGGACGGGGTACGGGGGTAATTGGTAATTGGTAATTAGTAATTAGTAATTAGCAATTAGTAATTGGTAATTAGTACCCTGTACTGCGCAAGATCTTAGCCAGCCTCACAACGCCAACACCAAGGCCTACGCGTCGAGTTAGAGGGTCTACCCCCTCGTAGAACACGTGATCGTTGCGCACAACCATACCAGTGGAACCACCACCATCGAGGTTGAGTGCGTTATAGCATCCAAGCTTCGACATGATGTCTGCCATTTGCTGCAGATTTGCTCCAGCAGTGCCATTTTCTGATCTATCAGGTGGCACCGCTACGATATAAATCTTTTTACCGTCTTGACTAGACCCAATGGCAGTTCGTGCTAGGGAGTAGTGCACAAATCGCGTAGCTGTGCTACCTTCTGCGCGCGCCTGACTATTTGCAATGCCATTCTGAACAAGCCGAGGGGTGCCACAAATTGCATTCATGAACTTCGTCTGCTTCATGACATTTGTTTCGTACTTCAGCTGTATGGTGTCGCGCACTTTGGGCCAACTCCCTGCCAAGGTTGCCCTCGGTATGGAGATTACAGCACCGCGCAAGGGCATGTTTACTGCACCTGTATCTACGCCGAGTACCTCACATGCAATCGCGGTGTTGATTGATGGTGTGCGCAAATAACGGACTCGAATTTTCACCATCGGATACTCTATAGCACGCTTACGCTGCGCGTTGGCAATCTCGTTGCGAAGCATCTCTTGTGTTAGCTCCATCTCTGTTGAATCATTTACGTCAACAGATGAGTCTCGGACGGCTTCTTCAAAGGCCTTTTCAAGTTGCTTCTGGCTGAGGAATGGTACAACATTGCCACCGAACACATTATAGACAACAATGCCGTTGCCTTGTCTGTCATTAACACTTTCGACCTTGTACTTTTTCTTGCCGATGGTTACAGAACCTGATAGTGAGAATGTGTCGATGGTCATTTGACTACGCACGTCAAACAAAGCGCTAGACCAGCTACTCCATCGTGAAAGCTGCACAACCTCTCCATCTATCACGCAAAGACCATTCATAAGATTGGTTACAGCTCTCCAAAAGTTACCGTTTACCAGTCCGTAGAGCACGTGATTTGTTTTCGAGTCGAACCGTTGCGACATGTCCTTGAGCCGCTCCAGCCCAGTTGCATGATCCTCGCCCTTAACCAGACGAATTGCATTCCCAGGATACGAGCGGTCACATTCGAGAACATTCGCTATGATTGGCCGCCTGCCATTGGATTGGTATTGGTAGTAAACAATCCCGGAATCCAGCTTTAGCTCTTTGAGCACTGATAGCCCCGTTACCCGAAAACTGCTTACGTTGCCGGCCGCTGAGGACCTACCTCTACGCGATTTTTTTGACTGACGTCCCTTGGATTTAGACTTCCTTTTCTTCGATGAGCGGCTCTGGGTGGTCTTGGCTTTCTTTCGCCCACCTTTTTTTTGTCGTGCGGCGGATGCAGTCTCAACTCCCGAGGCTAGGAGCCCCAAAAGAATGCCTACGGTTAGGCACATACGTAGCGTACGCAGTATCAGATTACGATATTTCGTCATAAACCGAGAAGTTAGTACCAAGATCTAAAGTGAAAAACCGTAGTTATGCACACGAACCTCTGCGCCTTATGCCTGGTGTGGGACTCGACGCAGCAGATCGTAGTTTCGCAACATGAACAACGACGTTTTACGCTCCGAAATCAGTTTGGGCGTTGCTCTCGTAACCCTGCATCGCCCCGACAAACTCAATGCACTCAATGGCGACCTTCTAGAGGCCCTAGAATTCACATTTTTGTCCATACAACGCGACGAAACTGTGCGCGCCGTGGTTGTTACTGGAAGCGGGCCTAGGGCATTTGCTGCAGGCGCAGATATTGCCGATCTGCATTCTCAGAATGCTCACAGTGGCCGAATCTTTGCCGAGCGAGGTCAGCGTGTTTTCTCGCTTATCGAACGTCTCGGTATTCCTGTGATCGCTGCCGTGAATGGATTCGCGCTTGGCGGCGGCTGCGAGCTGGCCATGGCCTGTCACATGCGATTCGCAGCCGACACAGCTCGATTTGGTCAGCCAGAAATCAACCTTGGTATCATTCCCGGTTACGGTGGCACCCAGCGACTACCTCGACTTGTTGGCATGGCAAAAGCCATAGAGGTGATATTATCCGGCGAGATGCTCGATGCTGTCGAGGCACACAGACTTGGGCTTGTGAACAGAATCTACCCACACGCCGAGCTGCTCGATCGTACCTTGGAATTCGCCAGATCTCTTGCCGCGAAAGCGCCACTTGCGCTACGGGCTTGTTTGGAAGCAACACAGATAGCTGCAGATACCTCTGAACTGGAGGGATTGCATGCCGAAGCATCCATCTTTGGTAAGACCTGCGGAACAAACGACTTTAAAGAAGGAACGCAGGCATTCCTTGAAAAGCGTCCCGCTACATTTGCCGGCAGATAAACGCATCTATGATTTCCGTGTTGTACAACCTGTTGGCCCTGCCGCTTATCCGCATCGGGCTTTGGGTTGGCAGGTTGCGCTCTGAGAAGCTCAGATTGCGCTCTGAAGTTGAGAGTAAGGGGCTCTTTGGTCTCGAAAAACCTGTCGGCAGCAAACGAGTGCTGTTCCATGCCGCATCGATGGGAGAGCTCGAGCAAGTTCTGCCGATCATGAACAACCTACACCAGATGGTGCCCGAGCTCAACATTGTCTTATCATGCGGTTCGCCATCAGGGTACAATCATGCACTCAAGCAATCATTCATAGACGCTGTTGCCTACCTACCACTCGACACAAAGCGCAACGCTCAGAACTTTGTTGATTGGATAAAGCCCGATATCGTGGTTATCAACCGTTACGATGTTTGGCCGAACTTTATGCATGCACTCGCGGCTCGATGTCCTGCATTACTGATAAATGCAACGTTCCCCTCGGTTGCTGCAAGCCCCTTGCTTCGCTCATGGGTGCATAGTTTTTATAGCGTGTTTACAGAGGTTATTGCAGTAACTCCATCCGATGCCGATCGGCTCTCTGTGCTCTGTGGACGTAACGTTGCATATCTGCCTGATACACGTATTGATCGTGTTCTTGAACGAACACGACACATTGAGTCGTCTATTGAAGCGCTGCGCAGAACCGACTGCACCACGATAGTCTGTGGCAGCACGTGGCAAGAGGATGAAGATCTGCTTGTCGAGGTTGTCAGGATTAATCCAATCCCGGGAATGCGACTTATCATCGTTCCTCATGAACCAACAGAGAGTGCGCTGCAACGAATTGAAGCATTGATATCGTGTACGCGATTATCCAAGTATGGCGCACACAATCAGGGGCATATCCTTGTTGATTCAATAGGCAAGCTTGTTTCGTTGTATTCCCTTGCAGACGCTGCATACGTAGGTGGTGGGTTTGGCGCGGGTGTACATAGTACAACAGAGCCCGCAGCGTTTGGTCTTGCAATAGCATGCGGACCGCACATTGAACGATCACGTGATGCAATTGCGCTGCAGGATGCTGGTATACTAACCATAACCAACAAGCCATATCAGCTTCTGATGTGGCTACGCAATGTAGCGTGCTTGCCGCACGAGCAGGCAAATGTTCGCTCGGCAGCAGACGACTATTTCAGGAGCCGCTCGGGTTCGTCGCAGTGTTATGCCGATACGATTGCATCATACATTACCGATAGATCGTAACGTTCTGCGTCCGTAATCCACTGGATGATCGCATCACAACAATGTACGAGCCGTTGGGCCATGTGCTCGAATCAACATGGAGTCTGGTCTTACCAAATGACACCGATTCATCTGCCCAAACTTTACCCTGTGCATCAACTACAACCACCTGACATGGTTCAGAGGGCTGCACATCTATCGCAACCACGTCCCGCGCTGGATTAGGCCGCACAAATGTTCCTGTCTGTTGCACATCATGCACATGAGATGGGGTTGGAGGCGTAAGCCGCAGCACACATTGCTTGCCGTCATCAATTGAAACATAGACGCAGCCACTATTATCGACAGCTAAACCAACTGGACGCGCCCATCGTGTTGCGACATTGCTCGTGTCGCGAATAAACCCGGTACAGAAGTCTTCAACTTCATTGGCTATGGTATCGGCATCGTTATCAAAACGCAGAAAGACAATCTTTGCTCCACTTGGTGGCGTTCGATTCCAAGAGCCTCTCATTGCCATGAAGGCCCCATTGGCATACTCGCTGCGAACACCGTCTTCTGTAAAGACAAGTCCCATCGGGGCACAGTGTGCATCCACAAGAGCCGCAGGTGGTTGCATGCGCTCCATGTTAGCACTATCCTGTTTTGTAAAAGGCTTAAGATCCTGATAATCTCCTGTAAGCGGAAACCAGTTACGAAAATGGTAACCAACAGGATAGCCATAGAAGCCCCCTTCTCGAATGATGTCTACCCATTCTGGTGGCAGATTGTTACCTTGATTATCGCTACCGTTGTTGTTAGCCCATAAGCGACCAGTACGAGGGTGCAGCGTCATACCAACGGCATTGCGCGTACCAGAGGCAAACACACGCCTCCCGGAACCATCATAATTGTATTCTTCTAGTACTGCACGATCGGATTCTCGATCTGCATTTCCTCTGCTACCAACACTTACATATAACTTCATGCGAATTGTATCGATCACCAACGTTCTCGTTCTGTGATTGCCCCCTGTTTGATTGGCCTGAGAGCCCTTGTCTATCACGGTCAGTCGCTGATCGTAGACGTGCGAAGAAGTATCCGACCTCCAGAGCTTTATAACACCAGCCTCCTGACACACAAACATCGTATCGCGCCAAAAGCGAACATCGTGCCCTAGAGAAAACCCACGTGCCGCAACGATCACCGTGTCGGCTACGCCATCTCTGTTTTCATCAGGCAAGGCAAGAATGTTGTTGCCATTCATGTTTGCCACAAACAGTGTTGACTTGGGTCCCCAAGACATAAACCGTGGTTTGTTCAATGCGCTACCCGCAGCAAAGACGCTTGCCGTCCAGCCGTCTGGCACTCGAACAAAATGCAATGCCTTATCAAGTGCAATAGCCACGTATTTCGGAGGCACCGTAATCTCAACTTGACGCAAGATCCGATCGCTTTTAGGTGTCCATGGAATCGTTCCTACTTGTGCAATAGCGCGAGAAGCTAACGCCACAACGAGAACACATTGAATGAGGGGACTTATAATCATACCGGCAATCTATGAAGTCTTCTGAAAAAGAAAACTCCCTCGCCTGCACATGCAGGCGAGGGAGTTTGAATATCTACCCTACATTCTAGCTCTTACTTAAGAATCGTTACCGATTGTGGCTCGCTTGTGTACGGACCTGCAACTACCTGATAGTAGTATGTGCCGTTAGGAAGCGAAGTAAGATCTGCTGTGAGTTCGTATTCACCGCTCTCGAGACGCTCATCAAGGAGCACCGCTACCTGCTCGCCCATTGCATTGAAGAGCACGATGCGTGCCTGACCTGCAATACCGACAGAGTAGTTGATAACACCGTTGTTTACGACCGGATTAGGACGGATCGGACGTACACCAGAGATGGCTGTACCGAATTCTGCAAGACGACGTACGTTAGCACAAGGCAACGTAACTGTGATCTTGCCAGGAATATCGCGGAACAACGTGTAGTCTAGACGCTCACCAGAACGGTTGTGATCTACCCAATATGTGTAGAGACCGATTGGTGTTGTGTATACACCAGCCTTTGTAGGCAAGAATGCATCAAAGCGAATCTTGAACGCTGGCAGGTTATTGCTGTTTGTAAGACGTGTCTTCACAGCACGTGTGTCAGCAAAGTCGATCTCAAGATTGTTAAGAGCATCTGACTGAGCACCGTTACGTGAAACGTTTACTACCGTCCAACCTTCCATCTGTGTGCCAGTTGTAATGATGTCACCGGCATTGAGACGTGGCTTTACAATACGTGGATCGTAGTTCATACGTACGCGCAATTCTGTCATATCTGTTCTCTTGCCATCAAACACTTGGTCAAGAGACTGTGGCGTTGCCTCAAGTTCAACAGCAACATCAACGTACTTACCAGGATTTACTTGGTATGTCTCGGCAATCTTGTTTGTTGTTTCGAGGTATAGACCATTACCAGAAACTGTCGCTATTTGCTCTTTCTTTGTGATCTCATCAATCACGCGAACTTGAGCTGAGTACACATCGTTGCGACGTGTCAAGCTGTTAGCTGTGGCCTTTGGTGTACCAAGCTCTGTTTGACCTGCTACAACCTTCGTTACTTGCTGAGGTGTAAAGCGTACATTGATTGTACCCTTCTGGCCTGGTGCAACATCAATGAAATAGGCACCAGTTACTGCATCTGGCAGAACCGTGAAAGCTGACTGATCTGGACCTTCAACGATATCGCTGAAGCTATAGCGACGTGTGATGTTTTCTGTATGCTGTACGGCTACTGTCAGAACCTTGTCGTTAAAGACATACTGATCTGCGTCAGAACCTACTGCTGTGAACTCACCACCCATAACACGCGCTGAGATCTTGTACTCAGGCACGTATGTAGCTTGACCATTTGTTCCAACGTTTGTTTCGATAACATATGGCGAGCTAAATGTGCCCGATGATTGTGGATCGAAACGAACCTGGAGTTCTACAGGCTGCTCACCTGGCTTGATACGCCATGGGCTTTGCGGTGTTGGCGCATTGAGAAGTTCAAACTTCGTATTTGCATCAGTAATACGAATGTTTGTGATGACTACATCATATGTACCGTTTGCATTGCCCGATGTTGGGTTCGATTGATCATCCTTGCTGATGTTAGCAATTGGAATCGAGAGCACCTGAGCATTGTCGCCAAGGTTAAACGTTCCAGGGAAGTCGAGATCTGCACCCTTCACATGTGGCTGCCAACCTGTACCGTTGAGCTTTTCTACAAGCTCCGGCACTTCCTTCGAGTTCGTTGGGAATACCAACTCAGCTTCGTAATCATTGCGCTCTGCAGCACGATTTGCCAGTTCAGTTGGAACGAAAGCAACAGTGATTGAGCGTGATTCATCAGCACCGCCACCGACAAGCTGGACTGGGAATGTGCCAACTGTTCCGGTGTTCACAACGCGGAAGTTAGCAGCATCCTTGCCACGAATGATTGGTGCGCTGAATGTGATTGTCTGCTTGCCATAGTTGTAGAACTTGACTGACTGCGTGTACTCCTTGATGTTTTGCGCAGCTTGAACGTTATCAAGAACGCGCTCTACCCATGGTGCTACAACAGCATCAAGATCGATCGTTACGCCAGAACCCTTGAGCACTGCAACTGAGTCTACTTCTTTTGCGTTTGAGTAGAATGGCACATCAACGCGGTGGTTGCTTGTGGCATCACCCTTCGGGCTGTACGTTACGTTAAACTCGTAAGCGCCGTTTGCAGGAACTGTAAGTGGAAACGCAGAGGTAAGGGGCTTGCCATCCGTTGTTGTTGGATTGAAGAAGTTACCAGTACCATCAAGCAGATTTTGCTGATATCCTGTAACAACAAGCTCGACCTTGCTACCGTTGAGAATCTTGACACGACGTTCTACGCCTGGTGAACTTGCTGGTACTGTACCCCAGTCAACATCAGATACGTAGATCTGTGGCTCTTCGCCACGAACACGAAGTTCTACGGTCTTTTGATCGTAGCACTCAAGTTCACAGATTACTGTGTCTACTACCAATGGTGCTGTCTGGATGGTAGCTGTTACCGTGAAATCACGTGACTCGCTAGGACCAAGTGTAACAGGGCCTTCTGGGCTTACCTGGAACACTTGAGCATTCGCCATAACGCGAAGCCTCTTGATTGTTACCGGACGATCTGTCTTCTCATTCTTGATTGTGATCGTCTTGCTGTTCGGCGTGTTATAGGCAAGTGTTCCGAAATCAACACGTGAAGGCGACCAGCTGATCTTGTCCGCGATGTATGTGTATGTCTTCTCAACATACTTACCTGAACGTGTAACAACACGAACAACAGCGCTAGCATCCTTTGTCTTGTCTTCCGCCTTAAGTGTGAAGTTTACTTCTTGGTCGCCGCTGCTGAAGTTTTCGTCAATTTCGAGTGTGTAGTTGTTCAGATCTTCTGGATACACTGCAAAAATCGAACCGCATGATGACTTCTCAGGAAGGATCGTGCCCTTTGCCTTTACGTCACCGCAGACAAGCTCTTCGTTAACAACCAAAGAATCGTCACAAGGGATTGTCATGTCGACGCTAACAGGCGTACCATAAGCACGACCTTGCTGCAGACCGTCGAGTGAGCCGTAGTTCCATGCTGCCCAGCGGACAGACTTGTCTGTAGACTCAACGAAGTGGTCGCCAGTTCCGATCGGCGTGCGGATGAACGCATATTCTGTACCAGCAAGCAGACGCATAGCGCCGCCAAAGGCTGATGTTAGAGCACGACCATCGATCTTGATCTTTCCAATTTCTGATGCCTTGAAGACGATGTTAAAGAAGTTGTCCATTCCCTCTGGAGAGTGGAACACACCGTATTCAACCCAACGATCACATGAAGGTACGTACTGAAGCATAGGCATGCCCGACTCAACTGTTGGGTGGCCTTCTGTGCCTTCGCCATCTTTTGAATCACGGGCACCAGGAGGAAGAACCTTAGCATATGACTTGCCGTATTGTCCCATAAGGATCGGCTTGGATGATTCCCAGTACACAGCAAAGTCGCGAGATACGATACGTGTCTCGCCCTTACGCATTGCCCATTCGTTCTTGAGTCCGTCGCCGCCTTGGCGCATAGACTTAACAACCGTGTTGTCTTCGAGGGCGACTACGCGGATAACATCACCACGGTCGTCTTCGATACCGATTTCAGCACCTGCAGCACCAGCCCCTTGGTTACGGAGCGGCGTATACATACATGGTACCGTAACGAACTTCGTGCCAGCCAGTTCAATCGGAAGCATAGCATCGTGTACGTTGCTGCGCACAAAGTGTGCTTCAGCAGCGAACATACCTGTTGGCGGCAGAACGTCTGGGTAACGCAGGATGCCGCACTTTACGTGTCCCGAGATAACAGCGATTGGCTTGTTAGCGCGGATCCATGAACCTGAAAGGTCTGTTTCCCATTCCTTATTCTTGTTCTCGTCGATCTTCGCCTTGATCAGGTATGTTTCGCCCTTCTCAAGTGTGATCGTCTGTGTAGCACCCTTGCGAACTGATGGGCACTCGAAACCACCCTCAGTATCGAATTTTGGCGTGTAGGAGAGAACCGTGTTGTCTTTGTCTGCAATCACGAGGATCTGTGACGGACGGTTTTTGTAACCTGACCCTGATGTACCGTAACGGTCTTGGTACATATTCATCGAGTAATAGTTCTTACCCCAACCCTCTACTGGGAGGTGGCGGGCCAGTTCGCCGTTACCCATCCATGCTTGGTATGTAGACACCGAAATTGGCTTTGTTGATGTAACCATGATGCCATATCCCTTGCGCGACTCTGACTCTTGGTTCATGTAGCCAATCGGAATTGGAATGCGCAATACCTTGTTCGCTTCGACAGTGTACTCCTTGTCGATGCGCGCTGCATCGTTGATGGCAGCTGGTGTTTGAACGCGAACCTTTGCTTTCGACTTCGAAGAGATGAACAGCTGCATAGGCTGTGGCATCGGCTTTTCCGTCGCGCTGGGCTGTACCTGAGGGAAGCCTACTAAATAGCGGCGACCTTCAGAGAGAACCATCGTACCACGCGATTCTGTTGTCTTTTGCGCCAACAGGCCGCCACCACTTGCTAGCACGAGCAACACTGCCACGGCAACAAGTTTTAGAGTGGAACCAAGTCTCATGGACTTACTCCTGAGTGGGTGAGAAAGTAAATAGTATTATTACAACGTCAGAACTGTCGAACTTGACCCGGAAAGTTATGAAATTCCGCCCTACTTGACAATACTGTTAAATACGTATGGCACGTATGGCGAAATGTATACCATTCCCGACACCCTCTACAACACCAATACGTTGTAAAAGTTACAGGGCTCTGCGTCTAAAGGCTATTTTTTGTATGTAGTTACGGCAATACTTATCCACAGGAATCTCTGCAGGAAGGAGTAAAAACACCAGGATGATGCCGGCCAAAACATCCACAACGTAGTGATAACGCAGGTAGACTGTGGAGACTATAAGGCTGCCCCCTATCACAGCAAAGACATATCTGAATCTGCTGCGGAACCGAAATGCTAGAAATATATTGACCAAGGTTAGCATAGTATGGCCACTGGGCATGCAGTCTCTGTTCACGACGTCGATGGGATGCAATGCCCCAGCGGTGATCCCGCCCCCGGCATTCACGATGGCCCGCAGCGGTTCGGTAAGACAAAGGCTCGGCAAATCCAAAGCCGTCGAGGCAAAGTCGTGAACTGTGAAACGTGGTCCAACAGCGGGCAAAGCAAAGTAGGCGATGTAGGAGAGGTAGAACACAAACGACATTTTGCGAGCAAACATCTTGAGTCGTTCGATGTCGTTGTTATACCACAGCTCAATGGCGTGCGTAACCGGAAGCACATAGAACAGGAAATAACATATCTGTAGGTACTCGGTAAGGGCTGGAAATGCAAGTTTGCCAAGCCACACCGTTGGATCGCAACCAAATATCCATCGATCTGCCTCCACCAACCAGTTGTCGTAATCATACGGATGAACTAGACGGACGAAATAGTGCGTCTGGTCGTACATGAGGTATACCACAGGTATTACATAGAAATATCTAATGAGTGTAAAGAGGCGAAACTCTGTCAAATGCGATAAAAGAACAGAACTTGCAATCACGACAACGATGAGGAGGTTCTCTAGAAGCAATGTGGCAGCCATCGGTATGTGATTGTAGAACACGATAGCCAGGATACTATACGCGGCCAGTATAGCCAACGTGTAGATGTCCGCCGAATACAGAGTGCTTCGGATCAGTTGCTGCCAATCAGGGGGCTGGCTGTGCGCAGATGGGTTTGCCATACGGGAGGAGATCAGTTACCAACGATACCAAAATACAAGTGAGCCAATTCCTCCGGACGCAGTTCCTCGGCGCGTGCGTGCGTGAGGTCTACGCCCGAACGAACCGCTCGTACGTCCTGTGAGTACTTGTGCGCCCACGAAGCTAGCGAGTTCGACATCACTTTCCGCCGTTGAGAGAAAGCCGCGCGTACAAACTCCATAAATCGATCAGCAGGCAGTCCCATAGGAAGCTGCTCCCTGAGGACAAATGAGACCACAGAGGAAGTCACTTCAGGACGTGGGAAAAACGATCCAGGTTGAACATGAAAACAGATCTTTGCTTCGCTGTACAGCCAAGTAGCAACCGATAAGATCCCATAGTCTTTCGCTCCTGGAGATGCCACACACCTCTTTGCAACCTCCCGTTGCATCATAAAGACTACACGCTCGACATCCTCATGCTGCGCAAAAGCCCAAAACAGCAATTCGCTGGTAATCGAATACGGAATGTTGCCTATGATCTTCCGGTACTCTCTGGATGAATCTTCAAATACGCGCTTAGCCTGCGACCGCAGTGCGTCTCCCACAGCACATTCAAATCTCATTGTTCTACTCCATGATTCAGAGGCAAGATATTCAGGCGCTCGCGGATCAAGGTCCATAGCGTACACACGTCTTGCCAGTGAATCCAATAAATGTTTCGTGAGTGCCCCTTTACCAGGGCCAACCTCGAAGATGCAATCATGTTCTGCAATCGATAGCTGTGCAGCAATGTTGCGCGCGATACTAACGTCTGTGAGAAAATTCTGGCTGAATTGCCGCTTGGGTGCAAACTTTGTCATCGTTTCTTGTGCGTTGTAAACCAATCTACAAGCGTAGTCCACGTTGTTGTCAAATCGTCTGATATTACCCGTGTATCAGAGACAACCGACATGAAATTTGTGTCGCCTTCCCAACGTGGCACAATGTGTGCATGAACATGCCCAGGAACGCCAGCACCAGCTGCCGTGCCGAGGTTCATACCAACATTACAACCTTGCGGTGTAAACACATCATCAATCGCAGTAACGGAACGTCTGAGCAATTCCATCATGTCTGCATACTCCTCGGAACGCAAGTCTGCAAGCGATGCAACGTGTCTCCGGGGGCAGACCATGATGTGTCCCGAGGCATAGGGATAACGGTTGAGCATGACAAAACTATGCTCGGTTGTAGCCAGTACAAGGCACGTTTGATCAGGACCCACGTGTGTGGCAGCAGTGCACAGGAAACACGAATCAGCGCTCCTGGCATCATCAGTTCTCTGCACGTAGCTCTTTCTCCATGGGGCCCATAACTGCTTCATAGCAATCCCTATACATGCTTCTCAAAATCTCTACATAAAAAATGCCCGCACGAGGCGGGCATTGTTAGTAACGTTCTATTCCGGGAACACCAAGCGAATTACAGCGCGAAACGGATATCGACTCCAAGCTGCAGTGCGTTGATACGCAAGTTGTCGTTTTTGCTCAGCTCTGTGATGGCAAAGTTGTAATACATACAAGGCACGACAAGCACTTTACCAACCGGGATTTCATACTGTAAGCCAGCCTTGACGCCCAAGCGTGTGCCCGACCATGCATTATCGCCCGTGCTCAAAGACTCTACAGCCTTGTTATTGCCACTTGCTGCGGGTGGATTCCACTCCTGGTGAGCAACAACCCGCTCGGTACCGAATTCATTGAAGAGCTTGACTTGGTCATCGAACATTGCGCCTTCGTTGTTCTTAAAATCAGAAAACTGCGCATTGTTTGGCTGGATGATTTGTAGACGCTGCGTACGGCTGGCGCCAAGCACCATGCCAAAGGTTGGTCCAACGACGACTCCCAAATTGGAATTGAACAGGTTGAGTTTGTAGACAACCTCAAAATCCAACGTGTTGTACGTGATTTGTGCTGTATGCTGCACCTCCGAGAAGATCACATCACCGTTGTTGTCCAGTGATGGAAGCTTGTCTCCAGGCTGGGTGTATGAGCCCGGTATGGAATTGTACAAAACGCGGGCAATGATCGACGACTTGGAGTCACGAGGATTACCAAGGAGATACTCGAACGACATTCCTACGAAGAAACCGTTGTCTGTTCCTTGCTCAAACGTCGGACACAGCGCGTCGTCGGCAATCGAGCGGAAGCTCGAGGAGTGTAGCGAACGGTTGTACCCAAACACTGGACCAACATACACACGCGGTGCTCTTCTCGCAGGTTGCAGTGGCGTAGCACGTGCACCAATTTCTTGCTGTGCATACACAGTCGATGTTGCAAGCAAGAATGCCGCACAAAAAGCGTAACCAATTCTCCTCATAGTCTGTGCCCTAGTTGACGATGATGATCTTCCTATCCAAAACTTGCTCGCCACGATGAATTACGAGCGCGTACACTCCCCTTGACCATCGTGAACATGAAAAATTACAATGCTGGATGCCCTTTTGCAACGTCAATCTTTCAAAGACGCAAAATTGTTCTCCAGATAGCGTTTCGATTGTTACCGAAACAGCCAGCTCATCGTTAGAAGTAACCTCGATTACAGCTTCGTCCTGAAAGGGATGTTTCAAGGGGCGCACCGCAACTCTTGGAAGCACACCGAGTGCGATTTCACGAATGCGTGATCCGCATGGAACCGTAGTAATATCAACAGGTTGCGATACAACATCATCGATACACGGTGTCGTGCGCATAACTGCTGAGCTCGTGAAGGAACTATCATTTTTCCACAGCACCGTGCCAGGCAATCGCAGCAAAAGCTCCCATGGAGCAGTCAGAGAGTCTGTAATCTCAACTGAAACGTCGCTATCGGACTGTTTGAGAGCAAAACGAATAGGCCGGCGGGTTTCTTGTCCGGCTTCCCTGACCACGAAAGCAGACGACAAGCCCTGATCTACAGAAAACCGTGTTTTGGGAATCACCACAGCAAGCTCTATTGGGTTGAGCAATTCAACCCGATCCGGCACTGCGCAGGAAATCAGCAGCTCGTGTTGTCCAGTTTCGAGCTGCACCATGCGCGAATTCGGTATCGTGTCCCACCCGTGCGAGAGCTCCGCTTCTGGCTTAACAACTGCTACAATTTTTTCAATGGTATAGACATTGCCAGCAGAATCCACTACATGTAGCTCTAGCCTGCATGCACGATCAGGTGATGTGCTCACCCGCACCGTATAGCTCTGCTGTTGCGCTGGTAACAGCCTGAGAGAATCTTTCTCGGTCACGAGAATGCTGGTGTCCTTGCCATCTACAACCGCATAAACGATGCGTATTGGTGCATCGGCAGTTCCCGAATTAGCAAGGACAATGCGCGCAGCACTGGGCACGCATCGCGTTATTGGACCGTCGATCGCGATATCGAACTGAAGCTCCGCGCTATCTTTTGGGATGCCTTCGCCAATGATGTAGAAGGTGTCGCGCGCAGGGATATCGATGGCTGCGTTGTGCATGACTTCCAATGCACACGTGTGCATGCCTGGTCTCTGTGGCGTAAACCGTATGCTATCGATTATCTCCGAAACCACATTTTCTGATGCTAGCCCCAAAAATCCTGCCGGTAGACGAAAGGCACTCTGATCGGGACCAAGAACACGGACGCTATCTATGATAAGCGGGGCATTGCTCGCGCCCCCTGGCGAAATCAGCGTTGCCAGTGTGTCTCGCTGATTGCCGAGTTTGACCGTACCCATGTCGATGTCGCGGAACACTACGTCTGGCAGAACCCCAATGCCCTTGAGAATGATGTCTACCGGCTCGTGGTATCTCCAGTCTACACTCACAGCTTGCGTATCAGCAGAGCCCCCGCGAGAAACTGGCGCAAACCGCAGCGCTATGGGAATCGAGTCTGGTGCGGCTATCGAGACATTCTGAATATCCTGTTGTAACGATGCAAATGGCCCACGGAACATCGTAACACGGGCACTTGTACGCGCTCCACACGAGCCGCGGTTGATGAGATATACTGTTGTGTCGTTGAGGCTGCCCAAACGCCGCCGCCCCCAGTCAACAACAATAGACGAAATGATGGGCCGCACTCCCCTGCCACGTCCCGTCAGCAGCGCAAATCCAGCATCGCGGGAAACAACTGTATCGGTACGGGTTACAACACCGGTGTCGCCCGGTACAAAACACATTTTTACCCAGACTTGATCTCCCTGGGCCATGGTTCGGGGCAGGTAAAGTCCAGTTGTATCAATTCGCAGCCCACCAGCTAGTTGCTGGAGTTTTGCAATCGTCAAGACCACTGCCTTTGCACCCGAATTTACGATCGCCACTGGGGCACAGACAGAGTCGCCGATGCGCACGTCCCCAAAGTCTACATCGCCCCCCGTAATCATACCGCCTGCCCTGGCGGAGACCGCAATTGTGCGATATGAGCAAGGCAACTGAACCCGGATAACAGCGTTGATGGTGCTAGAATCCTGAGAAGGGGCTGCGCAAACACGGAACACCAGCGAGTCTCCGGCCGCCAGCAACGTATCTACCACCGCAGGTTCAATGCTTACGCGCGAATCACCAACGATATAGACCGACGAAACACGCGTAGCCGAGGTGTCGACATTTCTTACCACAACGGTTGTACAGGCCGCCGCTGTGCCGATCCTATCGATTGTTATCGATTTAGCATAGGCAAGATTGGGCGCGTCGTAGACATACTTCCATTCTCGCCCATTACCCCTGTCGTCATATGCGTGAAGAACAATCTGACCATCTCGATAAGGATCCTGCACAACAGCCTCAAAGAGCATCACGTGCTCGGAGTCCGCCACTGGTGTAAGTGCCCATCGGTAGTTACGGGTTTGCGCAGCAACTACGTAGACATCTCGAAGCTTTGCTGTGTCTGACGAGATATCCCGAATCTCTCCGTTGATTGCGCCGCAATCAATTGAAAGCGCATACGCTGGTGGCGAGATGTCTCTTTTTCGCTGTGGTTCATAGGCAACACCGACCATGTTGGCATAGGAATCAGCAAACGACGTCCCGTACATAATTGCAGTAAACAGGCCGCTGTCGCAGGCCATCACATGAGAACCCTCTGCTAGTTCAAGCTGCACCCAATGCAGATTTGTTCCCGCAACCTTCTGAGTAAGGATTGCAGCGTCTATTGCGCGTACCGGCGTTGCGTCAACGCGCAGTGATTGCAGCGCCTCTGGCGTTGCTACGACATTCAGGAAGTAATAAAACTTTTGATCAACAACGTTGTCATTGATTTCAAGTTTTGGGAACTGAAATAACGCCGACGTCACGAACTGCTCCACAGGCGGAACAACCACCATTGCCGGATCGTAGTTAACCGGCGACGACCCCCCGCTAGGCATGCATTGGACAAGCATAAACGGGTCTTGACTTGTCCAATATGCAGGTTCACGGAACGCTGTATCAAGCCACTCACGTCCGGGTACTGACGTCCACGAAACCGTCCGGTTGAGAAACTCTATTTGGATGGTCTGATCAGGTTTAGAAGCGACAACGCGGTAGACGTCCGGCCGCTGTACCGCAGACTTCAAGAGCATTGGAGCAGTTGCATAGGATTTCCCCCATTTGTCTACCGGCGGGAGCTGCTCTACGAGGTGATCTTTCGAATTTGTGGTAAGGCTCGGGATACTCGATCGAACGTGACCCGACAAGAGCGCAACAGGCTTCGAGCTGCGAACGTACGATCCCGTTAAATCATCGGCACCATTGGCCGTGGCTTGCGCCTGCACCAAATAGCAATCACCCTTTCGCAGGGTTGTTGAAATTGCACGCTGCCTTCGCGCAGTAGGCACTGGAGTGTCAATGTTCACCACGGTGTTGTCGTCAACGGCTATTACCAAAAACTCACCAACACGCGGCAGCTGATTGAAAAACTGCGGGCCGTTATATCTATCGGTTGGTCTGTTTACGGTGCGATATGCTGTGCCCAGATGCTGTATAGGAATGGCTGTATAGCTGTCGGTAGACTGTGCTAGCGTGTTGAGCGCATATACGACGATTGGCACATCCGACGTAACAAACACAGCCTTTCGTTGTATCTGCTCGGAGGTAGATATCACATGGTCGCTGCGCAGTGTCTCAACATGAACAGTGTTAGCCCGAACAGTTCTGGTGTAGGTGCCTGCGATGGGCGAGGTAATCGTGACTGTTGCGTCAAACTGTGCAGAGATGAAGATCTGCAAGCGAGGGGGCTCGTCAATTTCGACAACTTCGTTCTGCATAAAACCGACAACGAAACTTGTTCCCTCTAGCGACGAAGACCCACGAATTGGCAGCACGCGTTCTACCTGACTCCAAAGTGTCGGGGTAAACAGCAGTGTCATGATCACCGCAATATGCCGGCCTAGCTTCATCAACGTAGCCTTTCGCATCGGTAGATATTTCCACCAGCGTGCATTATAGGTAAGTCAGCGCAGTTTTTTATCAGTACGTCAGCGTAGTTTTTTCGTGTTCGGTTGTGCCATCTGGGGCCGGTCTGTCCTCCATGAGAACCGTGGAAGGAGGAATTCGGTTTCCTTGCCCAGGACAAGTCTCTCAGGATGGTGCTCTCCTGCAATGCCCCCTAGCCAATACACATCTGATAGCTGCCCGTTTTCAAAGACAGCGCGTAGGGAGTCTGAAGCAACCTTGGCAAGCCCCTCCTGTTTCGTGCTATCGCTACGGTACGTAATGCTCTGAGCATCTCCTGCTGCGAGAATAGTCCGAAGCGTGTCTTGCGCAAATGAAAGGTTGATCACGGAACCAGCAATCTGATCGTATCGAGCAGGAATAGCATTATGAACCCGCGACATCAACAGCGCTTGGCCTGCACCAGTCATTGATTCTATTCGTTTTTCTAGAATGCTGGCCGTAATCGCCTTGGCAACAAATGCCATCGAATCAGTCCACACATATGGCTCATTGTCTAGCTGAAGCAATGCTTGACGCTCTTGATACGTAATCCTGCCAGACCTCGCACATGTAGGGCCCTTGATCAGAACTGCCGAGCCCCTTGCATCAAGTATGCGGGCACTGCCATTGGGCTCCCGACGAGAGTCTAATGTGTCTGCGCTAACAAACATCGTATCACCGCTATTGCCCCACTGCCAAAGCCGGGCGTTATTCGTGAGTGCGTACGAGCCAGTCCGGGCATCGCGCTGCGCGAGATCAGATTCGAACCACACACGATCGGACGAATCATAGCCCACAACTCGGCCCGTGGCCCGCATGGTGTCATCATCTCGGTCTACAATCATCGTGTCGGACCACATCCGCATGGAATCATCATACATGAAGACGTCTTCGAAGAACTGTGCGATATGCGTATTTGTTGAGTACACGCCACGCCTAGCTTCAATCGTCTGACCATTCTGTTCAACACGAATTCCCTTGGTAGCCGTGGCAACGTAATTAGCACCACTGTAGCGCACCTCAGGTGCATACATCGTAAGGCGTCCCTGCCGTACGACCACATTACCGAACAATTCAACCGAGTTCGCAGCAGCATTGTGGATAGCTCTATCGCAACGTCCTGTCACGTTTCCCTGCTGAAAACGCACATTACCATAAAACGTACGAGATGAGGATTCAAACTGTCCAGCACCAACAATAGAATCTGCATGTTCCAGGATAATTGGCATATCCGGACCCGCCCCTTGCTGGGCAAAGACCAAGTACGGAACAAGCATCAAAACGAATACCAGGATACAACGCATAGACTCAAATCTAACTCTCTCGGGCTATGCTACCTGTTGGATGTAACTTTGTAATCACATTTTTCGAAAGTACCGTGCGTGCACGACGTAGGACTTAAGCCAAGAGAAAAGGCAATCATAGCAGCCGTTTTGAAAAAGGGGGCAGACCCAGACGTGGTAGAAGAGCATCTCGAAGAGCTTTCGCTTCTGCTCGATACGGCTGGTGCAGATGTATGTGGACGCATTACACAGGAACGCGAGCGGCCCGATCTGTCTACCGCCTTTGGCAAGGGTAAGGTCGAAGAACTAAAAGAACTTATCGAAGTTCAATGCCCCGAGATGGTGGTGTTCGACGATGAACTTTCACCTGCACAGGTTCGAAACCTCGAGGAAGAGCTCAAAGTAAAAGTCCTCGATCGCAGCGGTGTTATTCTCGACATTTTTGCAGCCCATGCTCGTACGCTTGAGGCACGCACGCAGGTAGAGCTAGCCCAACTTGAATACCTCCTTCCGCGGCTTACGCGCATGTGGACGCACCTATCGAAACAATTCGGTGGTGTAGGAACGAAGGGTCCAGGCGAAACTCAGATAGAAACAGACAGACGCATGTACCGTGGTCGCATGCAGCGACTACGCGAGAAGTTGTTAGAAATTGACAAGCAACGTATCGTTCAACGCAAGGGCAGATCGGGCCTGCCACGATTTGCCTTGGTTGGGTATACCAATGCCGGGAAGTCCTCATTGCTTAAGGTGCTTACGCGTGCTGATGTGTACATCCAGGACCAGCTGTTTGCAACACTCGACACCACTGTGCGCGGGTTTGCATTACCTAGCGGACAGCGCGCACTTATCTCTGATACGGTAGGTTTTATTCGTAAGCTGCCAACGCAGCTCGTAGCCTCGTTTCGATCAACATTGTCCGAAACTCTCGAGGCCGATGTTATTCTGCATGTTGTTGATATCGCCAATCCTCATTACCGCGACCATATTGCCGTTGTAGAAGAGACACTTGAAAAACTCGGCGCATCCTCCACTCCAACAATTTTGGTCTTCAACAAAATCGACGCTATCAAAGATCAGCATCTCCTGCACGACGCAGAGGCAGAAAATCCAGGCTGTGTGTTTGTTAGCGCGCATCGTGGCTTAAACCTGCTAAAGCTTCTCGAGACCATGCAGGCAGCATATGAAGAAGCGTCAATAGTTCGTATGCTTCACGTTCCGTACGAGAGCATGCAGAAACTCGCCAAGCTTTACGCAGAAGTTGAGATTCTGAACCGTGAAGATCTCGAAACAGGGGTTGAGCTCTCGGTGCGCATTGCGGGCCATAAACTCGAGGCATTTACTGCCAGATACTCGCAGTATATTGCCGGCCCAAGCAGTTACTCAGATCATTCATAGGAACTATCATGGCTGCACTTTGGATACTCATACTAATTGTTGCAACGTATTTGCTGACAATTTCCATCGTTGTCATTGGACAGGAAATTCATCTCATCGCTGGCATTATCATGTTTGCTGCAGCTATGTATGGTGCCTACCGGTTGTTTCAATCGCATCTTACACGACTGTAGTAAACTGGCGTGCTGCGCAGACTCACCATCGAATCATTTGCTTTAGTCGAGCACGTAGAGTTAGAGTTCGATAAGGGGCTCACTGTGCTCCTTGGTGAAACCGGGGCAGGCAAGTCGATTATTATTGATGCTCTTTCGATGGCACTTGGCGAGCGTGCCTCGGCCGATATAGTGCGCAAAGGCAGCAAGAAGGCAATTGTCGAGGCCAGTTTTGTGAATGTTTCGGCCTCAGTTGATGAGATCCTCACTGCAAACGGCCTCCATTGGGAGTACGATGAGCTTGTTGTACGTAGAGAGATTACATCGTCTGGCACTTCGCGTTGTTTCGTTAACGACACACCAACCCAACTGCCTATTGTGCGTGAATTGGCTGCGTTCATGATTGATTTTCATGGGCAGCACGATACACATGGACTGCTCGCACCAAAGTCTCACCGAGATATGCTAGACCGTTCAACCGCCTCGTCGCAAGACCTGCGTCTGGCAATGCGCAGCGCATGGGAAGCACTTCGCGCAGCAGAGACCGAGCTTGAGCATCTGCGCATGCGCGCTCGCGACGCAGATGCCGACAGAGCCCGGCTTATATTCTTGCGTGACGAAGTTCAGTCGGTAAATCCGGAACTGCACGAAGATGAGAGTGTTTCGCAGGAACTTCGACGGGTCGAATCACAAGAACAAATCGTGACCGCCGCCATGCGCGTGCGTGATGCATTGTATGCCGGTGAACCCTCTGCATATGATCTGCTTCGCGAGTCGAAAGACCTACTCCACGAGCTCGCGAGCTTTGACCCCTCGCTCGAGAACACGATAGCTGATCTTGATACGGCATTGATTATCTGCAAGGAACTTGCTGGAACAATTGCGCCACTAGCAGATACCGATACGACAAGTCCAGAACGAATAGAGCAACTTCGACAAAGACTTGCGCTGTTGCAGCGCCTTAACCGTAAGTACGGATCAATTGCCCAGGCTCTCGATAATCTATCCACCGTAAAGGCGGAGTTGGACACGCTTGAGAACCTCGAGGATGCAATTATCCAAGCAGAGACCGCAGTTGCGCAAGCTCATGCAAAGGCCGGAGCCATCGCGAAGGACCTACACAAACTTCGCAAGAAGCATGCCGCACCGCTGTCTGCATCTATACAGGAGGGCTTGCGCGACATGGGTATGCCGTCTACAACCTTTGAAATTTCAATCAGCGATCAGGCCATGAGCCCTACAGGAACAGATGCCGTAGAGTTCAATTTCAGTAGTAATCCTGGAGAGCCCCCTCGTCAGCTTTCGAAAGTAGCCTCCGGCGGCGAGCTCTCGCGTCTGATGCTGGCAATGAAGCGTGCCCTGAGCACGTCTTCTTCGTTTGGTACGATGGTGTTCGATGAGATCGATACAGGAATTAGCGGCAGGATTGCTCGCGTTGTTGGCGAGGTTATGAAAGCGATCTCAGTGCAGCAGCAGATTGTATGCATTACGCATTTGCCTCAGATCGCCTCGCTGGCAGACCAGTTTGTGAAGGTAACAAAGTCTGCAAGTACGGATTCAACATCTGTTAAAGCCGCTATTATCAACTCCGATGAAGCATTGGTCGAGGTGGCCAAGTTGTTAAGTGGCGATGCAGTATCAGATGTTTCGCTCACAGGAGCACGCGAGTTGATGAATGTTCGGCATCGTATCGGTACCAAGTAGATATCAAGACATGCGCGATGATTGACCCGTCACACATACCCTACAATCGCAGATCGCTTTCTCAAGCAGAGCTTGAGGAGCGCATCCAGACATATGGCGACCAGATTCATATCAATAGGATTATCGACGCATACGATATGGCGCGGTCTGTGCACGCCAGCCAGGTAAGAAACGACAATACACCGTTCTTTGACCATACTGCTAGAACCGTCCGCATCATCATGGACGAACTTGGTCTCTACGATACCGACCTGATTACCGCCGCATTCCTTCACGACGTGCTCGAAGATTCGTCGAACATCACCCGCGATGTACTTGAGTACAACTTTGGGTCGTACGTGGCGTACGTGGTTGAAACCCTTACTAAGGACCTTGCTAAAGCAAAGACCGACCCCGACAACATAGACCTGCAGTACGTTTCGAGGCTTAAGAAGTCGAGTCACGACTGCATTCTCATTAAACTGGCAGCTCGTTTGGATAATGTGCGTTGCATCACGTTCAATCTCAAACGCAACCCCGTTGTTTACCTCGCAAATACATTAGAACGATATTTACCAATCGCCGACGCCTCAAATAATCCGCGCCTTCACACTCTCGCAGCGATGATCCGCCAAGAGGCCAATACATTACTAGGATGATTCAACAAGAACTCGTAGAACTGCAGATTCATGCAGAGCGAGCAGCACGTCTAGCTGGCGCTATTCTTGCCGATGGATTCGGCAAGCCCCTTGAAACAAGGTCAAAAGTTGGAATGCACAATCTTGTTACCCAATCCGATCTACAGGCCGAGCAGGCAATCGTAACATCTTTGCGTGCAGTTACACCAAACGCAACAATCATGGCTGAGGAATCTGGGCTAGACTACGGCAGTGATAGTCTGATGTGGGTGATCGACCCACTTGATGGCACAGTGAATTTTGCCCACGGCATTCCGATGTTCTGCGTTTCCATAGCGGCTGTGCAACATGGACAAATCATCGTTGGCGTGATCTACAATCCGCTGTTGGATGAGATGTTTTCGGCAACTCTAGGCGGCGGAGCCACACGCAATGGACAACCGATTAGCGTTACCCAAACGACGTCATTACACGAGTCTATCCTTGTTACAGGCTTCCCCTACAATGTAGCTGAGAATCCCCTTGGATGTATTGAACAGTTCAGTAACATCATACGCCGTGGATTACCTGTTCGTAGACTTGGCAGCGCTGCACTTGATCTGGCATATATTGCTGCCGGCAGGTTTGACGGTTTCTGGGAGGCCGTGCTGCAACCATGGGACATGGCGGCCGGCGTGCGTATCGTAGAAGAAGCAGGTGGCAGAGTTACCCATTATGGCAACCAGCCGTTCACATTGTCAATGAACAGCATCATAGCCACGAACGGACATATCCACAATGAACTTTCCCAAGCGCTAGAACTTTGAGCACCTTGTTTATACATATGAGTGGCGCAGGCAATCGCTTTCTTGTGGCTGATGCGCGAAGCGACAACACGCCGTGGACACCTGATCATGTGCGCAATGTTATCGCCGAAAACCCGCGGCGCGATAATGATCCGATTGAAGGCCTTCTGCTTCTACGCTCCTGTTCTATTGATTCCGTGATTGCAGACTTTTATAATCCAGATGGGTCGCATGGAATGATGTGTGGCAATGGGGCTCGCTGCATTGCCAAGTTCGCATGTGATCAGGGCCAAGAACAATGCAAGGATATCAAGCTTACGATCAATGGTATGCTGTTTCACTGCTCGGTTGTCAATGAGGAAAGCGTTTGCATCACATTCCCACCGCCGAGTGCTATCCGACATTATCCGGTTGGAACCCTCGAAGGAATAACCGTTGATACCTGGTACGTGAATGTTGGCACAGACCATGTGGTCATTGGCAGCCCCCTAGATGCAGAGCGGCCCGACGTAGTCCGTTTGCGCCACCATACGGCATTTCTGCGTGGCACAAACGTGAACATGGTAGACCAACAGACACCAGTACACATTGCTACGTTTGAGCGTGGTGTAGAATCGGTAACGGGAGCATGTGGAACAGGTGCACTAAGTTGCGCTGTGGTAGCATGGACGAACAACCCAGCAACCGTAGACTACACGTTTGTACCACCGAGTGGACGCACGTTGACTGTGCACTTGGAAGTTGTAAACACAGAAATTGTTGGCATGACATTAACTGGAGATGCGCGATATGACAATATCTGAGTACGTAGAATCAATCTTTCCATGGATGATTGAAACCCGCCGTCACATCCATCAGCATCCAGAGTTGTCGTTTCAAGAGCATGAAACCTGCGCGTTTATCTGCGATCAACTCAAAACCATGGGCATTGAACACCATGTTGTTGCCTCTACTGGTGTGGTAGCACACGTTGGTTCGGGAGACCGTTGTGTTGCTCTGCGGGCCGACATCGATGCACTGCCTATACATGAAGAGACTGGTCTTGAGTATGCCTCCAAACGTGATGGTGTGATGCATGCGTGCGGACATGACACCCACACAACGATGTTGCTTGCAGCAGCAAAAGTTTTGAAACACCATGAGGCCGAACTTCGTGGAGTAGTTAAGCTGATTTTTCAGCCCGGTGAGGAAAAGACCCCCGGCGGTGCAAGCATCATGATCGCAGAGGGTACACTAACGAACCCAACACCAGAGATGATATTTGGTCAGCACATTTATCCAGACGCCCCCTGCGGTCAGGTACAATTCGTTGCCGGCCCCACCATGGCATCATGTGATGAATTGTTCTGGACAATCACCGGATACGGGGCTCATGCCGCTCAACCGCACAAGGGTAAAGATCCCATCCTCGCAGCAGCCGGCCTTGTGCAACACCTACAGTCCCTCGTTACAAAACATCGCAATCCTCTAGTACCTGGGCTCTTGAATGTTACGAGCATCCATGGTGGTACTGCCACGAACATTGTTCCAGAAGTAGTTGAGATGAAGGGTACTCTGCGCTCGTTTGATAATCAGTGGCGCGAGTTTGCCTGGACATTTCTTGAAGAACAAACCAAGGCCGTTTGCGCACTACATGGATGTGTTGGCGAAATCAACATCGTGAAAGGCTATCCGCCTTTGATCAATGACCAAAAGGCTGTTGACTTTGCACGGTCCGTAGCATCGGAAGTTGTTGGAGCTGATTCAATCGCAGACTTTGAGCCAAAGATGTGGGCTGAAGACTTTGCGTACTACTCGCAAGTAATGCCGGGCTGTTTTTGGATGCTTGGCGGACGTCCCGATGGCCAGCACACGATGCCTGGTCTTCATAATGCGAAGTTCGCTCCCGATGAACGAGCAATGCTAACAGGTGCTGCACTCCTAGCCGAAACTGCACTACGGCATCTGCGCGCCTAGTGAGAATTGTGGGTCATGTTCTCTCCAACGCCGGGTGAACGCAACGTAAACAATGTTGTCTCTGGTGGAATGCCAATTCGCATAGGGGGCCCCACTGTACCGATACCCCTGTTTACATACAACTGTTGTTCGCCGTTGGTATAGAGTCCAGACCACTGCTTGTATACCAGTTGCGCTGGCGACCATTCAAGTCCTAATGCTTGAATCCCAAACTGTCCGCCGTGTGTGTGCCCACTCAACATCACGTTCACGCGCCGTTTTGGCACTACCTCTTTATCCCAAAACGTTGGATCGTGAGCCAAGAGGATTACAGGCTCATCATCGAACACGCCATCGAGGGCAGTATCCAAACGTGCATAGGACTGACGAAATCCCGTGTTGTCTGTGCCGGCAAGAACAAGTGCCGAGCCGGCTTCACGAATCTTGATATGCTGATTGATCAGCAGGTTCGTACCCAATTCACGTATGGTAGCTACCAATCGATCATGCTCTTCCTGAGTGTTGTAGTGATCATGATTGCCAAGTGATGCTACAACTCCGTATGGGGCTTTCAGCTTTGCATATTCACGTGCAATAACGGCCATCTCCTGTGAACGTTGGTTAACAAAATCTCCGGTAATGGCTATCAGGTCGGGCTTGAGCGACTCAAGAATGTAACGCACCTCTTGAAATGGTGTATGATCCGGAAACGAACCTGCATGTATGTCGGATAACTGAGCAATCCGCATACCATCAAACACACGTGGCAGACCAGGTATTGACAGCTCAACGTTGCTCACGTGGAAGTCATACAGCGTGCTCCACATACCCCTTCCCACCATCAGATATGGCACTGCAGATATGCCCCAGGCCGCTGTTCCAATAAACTCCCGTCGAGAAGCTAATGGCGCAGCCGAAACGATATCCGCAGCTGGCTCAGTGTTGTTATCATGCATCTGCTTGCCACGCCGGCGTAGCATATCAACAATCCAGCGAAGCCCCTTGTAAAGATCACGTGGGAACAAGACAAGTGCGATGCCTACCTTTGGTAGATACCATAATGTTACAAACCCGAAGAGGTTGGCATCCAAACCATCAAGTCGAAAGATATGCCTCCTCAGCATTACGTACCAGAAGAGGCAGAACATGATACCAGCTATACCCCATAAGGCCCGGTACCATAATGGGTGAAGTTGGCGTCGCTGAACATGCTGCATCCAACGACGCAAAACGTAGATATCTAGCAATAGAAATATCAGCCCAAGAAACGTGCTGAACAGGAGAATATTCGGTTGGAGGCTCATCCCTACAGGGGTTGTTTGATCTCGAGAAAAAGTGCATTTGCCTCGGCGATCACAACATCTGGGTTGCTTGAGAGCCGAACTTCTCCTCTGACGAATTGCTTGCGCCCTTGTTGCGATTCTATCCAACTGCGCAGCTCGTACTCCACACCAAGCTTCATGGGTTTGCGAAAGTTTACCAGCAACTGTGCTGTTGGAGCTTTAATGCCTTTGGCACTGAGTGATTTTCCCATCACTTCATCGAGCAGGAGGGAAACAAATCCACCATGCGTTGTACCCATGGCACCCTGCATACGCTCATCCGGTGTAATCCAACTTCGGACAACGCCATTGTTGCGCCATCGAAAGAACGAAAGTCGGAGCGACCACGGATTGGCCTGACCACAGCCAACACAACGGTTTTCTGGCTTTGGGCGCAGAATTTGCAGCTCCTCATGAATAGCCAGCGGCTCTAAGGGCACGATCTGTCCGGTATTCGGAATCCGATACCCGTAGAATGGACCCCAGGGCTGGATTTGTCTGGCTATGTCAACTGCTGCCTGTGGCGCAATTCTGCCATAGTTGCCAACAGGAGCAGCATGGTAGAGAACACCATCTTCTGAGTAGGCAAGCTTTTCTGGCTCGAAGTGCACGGACAACGAATGGCCATACATGAGCCGCTGACCAACGATGTTGGAAAACACAATAGGCGTATCCTGCGGACGCAGATAGTTCATTTCATCTCCGCAGCGGCAGACAAACCTAAACTCTGGATAATCAGGATTGGCGTTGGTAGCTAAGCGGCGAAAGAAAAAGTCGAGAAACCACGGATCATCTTGAACAACACCGTCAAGTGTTAGCGTGCCTCGCTCATCAAGATCGTAGTAATAGTCCCGCATCACATACGCTCAGGTGTCCCAACTCCCAGGAGTAACAGTCCATTGCGCATTGCCCGACGAGTTACATCTGCCAACAGCAGCCGAGCGCTCTCAAGGGGCTCTTCTGCTCCCAATATTCTGCAATCGTGATAGAAGTTGTGATAGGCTCCTGCAAGATCGCGCAAGTACTCAGCAATAGTATGCGGTTCAAGGTTTTCGCAGGAACGCTCAACATTGGCCTTCATGCGCGAAAGCAGACTGATAAGTTCGATCTCTTTTGGGTGTACGAGGCACGAGAGGTCTGCATCGGCATTGAGGGCAACACCGCGCTCTTGAGCTTTGCGCAGGATTGAGCAAACACGAGCGTGCGCGTACTGCAGGTAGAAGACAGGATTTTTGTCACCCTCTTCTTTGGCTAAACCAAGGTCGAACTCGAGATGCGTACCAACGGCCCTCATGATGAAGAAAAACCGCACAACATCTGCACCAACTTCGTCTCTAAGCTCATCGAGTGTAAAGGACTTACCGTTTCGCTTTGAGAACTTTACTACTTCTCCGTTTTCAACAAATGTTACCATTTGATGGATCACAACACGCACACGATCTGTATCAAATCCGAGCGCACGAACGCCAGCTAACACATCTGGAACTGTAGCTATGTGATCGGCTCCGAAGATATCGACAACAACATCGTACCCACGCTGAAGTTTGTCGCGGTGGTATGCCATATCTGGCAAGCGGTAGGTTGCCTCGCCCGTAGACTTGACAATAACCTTGTCCTGCTGGTTACCAAGCTGTGTAAGTGCAAACCATGTTGCTCCGTCTTTTTCATACACAAGCCCCTTCGATCGGAGCTCTTCAACAGTTGATGCTACTTTGCCATCGCCATATAACGAGTCCTCGTTGAAATACACATCATGTTGAATGTTCAGCGAGCCCAACGTCTTTTTGATAGCTTCAAAACACCACCGTTCCCCATGTTTGCGGCATACGGTACATGCTTCATCCTCGGTCATCTGCCCTATCTCGCTGGCATGCACCTCGGCAACGATATCTGCAATGGTGTGAATGTACTCGCCATGGTAGCCATCTTCGGGGAAGGGATAGTCTGGATTGCCGATTCGATGCTGGACGCGAGCATAGATACTCTCTCCAAGCTTATTCATCTGATTACCGGCATTATTGAAGTAGTACTCACGCGTTACCTGATAGCCATTCCAGGCAAAGAGGTTCGCTACCGTATCCCCTACGGCGCAATTTCTGCCATGTCCGGCATGAAGGGGACCTGTAGGATTAGCACTTACATATTCAACATTTACTGTTTTACCCCGGCCCACCTGCGAGCGGCCAATATCATCAGCCATGCCGTGCAGGTCTCTGAGCATCTGGTGATAGACAGCATCTGTAAAGGTAATGTTGATGAAGCCAGGACCGGCAATCTCAACATGTTGCACCAAGTCTGATGATGGCAGTGCTGCAAGCAGTTCTTCGGCGAATGCGCGTGGTTGTTTGCCAAGCCCCTTTGCGAGCATCATGGCAATGTTCGTAGCTAAATGTCCGTGGCTACCCTGACGCGGAACACTGAACTGTATGGCGCTGCAATATTCAACGCCGAGCTTCTCAAGCGCAGTCAGAAACTGAGGCTCGATGTATTGCTGCATCATACTTCAGGCACCTTTTTCGAGGTTTTTGGGACAGCTTTTGTAGCACCAGAATCTGTGAGCGTCATCGCTGGGGCGTCGCCCCATAGTCGCTCCAACTTGTAAAACTCGCGCGCATCGGGAAGCATCAAGTGAACTACCACATCGAAGTAATCAAGGATAACCCATGCACTTTCGCCTTTTCGTTCTAATCTGGGGAAGCCAAATCCCATATGCTTCAGAGTAACTTCAATGCTATCTGCAATGGCGCGAAGCTGGGCATCTGAGTCCACAGTAGCGATTACAAAACAATCTGCCGGAGATGTCTCGATTCCCGATAAATCCAGGATCAAGATTTCATGAGCGAGCTTTTCCTGTGCTAAACGCGCGCAAAGAACTGCCCTACCCTTTGTGCTCCTCGGTTTTGTCAATGCCACTGCGTCACCTACCAATAAGAAAAATCAATTGTAAAAAACACCCTACTCGGCAAAAGCCGACAGTTTGTCGATATCCCCTCCGAGCACCACAGATGCCCGTAGAAAGCGCATCGAGTCTATACCGGACACCACTAACGAGTCGGCAATCCCTATTGCAGCAGCAACTTTGAGAGCAGAATACTTATCCCCAAGCCGATCGATTACCGTGCTGCGACGGGGTCTGTCTGGTGAGGTCGAGATCTCAACCACGTCGAATCCCCGCTTTCTGTAGAAGTCTAACGCCCGTTTACCAGCCCCTTGGCGTCCGCTAGCATTAACGACTTCAATCTGTATTGCACTCTTGGGATCGTCTTCGTTTGTCAGTGCCGAAATGGGTGGATGGGTGATCCTCCAGCCCACTGAGACGAGCATTCCGATCACAACAAGCACTATCACAGAGACCGCAATCCAGCCTATCAGCTTGCGAAAACGTTGCCACAACTCTGTTAGGCGGGTATTCATGCGGAAAGGGCGGGATTCGAACCCGCGGTACCGTTACCGGTACACACGCTTTCCAGGCGTGCCAATTCAACCACTCTTGCACCTTTCCGAAGCGGCAAATATACGCTCATTTGCGTAACCAACTTCCGACTGCGCGGTTTACTCTTTTACAGGAAAAATGGTACCTTTGCTCCTTGCCCTAAATAGCTTTACTCACAACCTACTAGACCATTGTTTGCATGAAGCGTCGATCGTTCATACAGTCGGTATCCACGGCAATTGCCCTCGGCGGCATTGGCAGTGGCGTTGCACGCTCTGAAGCCAGCACTGTGCTTGAGTTGGCCAGTGAAGCTCCATCGCTGCAGCAACCGCTGGCAAGAGTGCTGCCAAGGGGCCTTCGTCCTGGCTCGACGATCGGAATCGTTTGTCCGGCAAGCGGCACCAATGTTGAAGATATCAGAGAATTCGCAGACCTCTGCAGGCAATGGGATATCAAGGTGAAGTTCGGAAAGAACATCGCAAAGCGAACCGGCTACCTATCTGCTCCTGACAGCGAGCGTGCCTCGGAATTCATGGGCTTTATTGAAGACCCAGAGGTTGACGCAGTAGTATGTGCGCGCGGTGGATATGGCGTTATGCGCATTCTTCCAATGCTTGACTTTACGGCGATCAGACAAGCCGGAAAGATCATCATGGGGTTCAGCGATATTACGGCTCTCCTGATAGCTGTGCATCAATTGAGCGGCGTGGTTACGTTCCATGGTCCGGTTGCTTCGTCTACCTTTGATGACTTTACAGTTAAGAGCCTACGCGAGACGGTACTGGCAGACCCCAACCTTGGACCCTCTGCCTTTTCCAATAGCAAGCTTACAACGATCGCACCTGGCACAGCCCAGGGTACATTAACTGGCGGTAACCTCGCATTGGTGGTTAGCACACTTGGCACGAAGTACGAAATTGATACCACAGATTCGATTTTGTTTTTAGAAGAGATCAATGAAGAGCCATTCCGTGTAGACCGCATGCTAACGCAACTCTGGCTTGCTGGCAAACTGCAGTCGTGCAAGGGTATCGCGCTTGGAAACTTCCGGGATTGTGAAGCCCGCGGAACCTCGATATCCCCAGTTTCGTTCACCCTAGAGCAGGTATTTGAGCAGCGATTGTCGTCGTTGGGTATCCCGGTTGTTTACGGGCTCCCCATCGGGCATGTGCGTAGCAAGCTTACAATGCCACTTGGCGTTCAAGCCGAACTTGATGCATCTGCCAAGACAATGAAGATTCTCGAACCTGCCATTATCTAATGCGCCAAGTCTCCAGAACATGAATTCAAATCTCCATCTTACTGTTCAAGGAACGATCATGCAAACGTATCGCATGACCATTACCATACTTGCTTCCATAGTACTCTCTACTGTGGGCGCATGGGCACAGTCAATTAACGTCTACGGAATTAACACTTCCGCATTTCCAAAGGTAACTGCGGACTATGTTGCCTTCGATGTATCGGGCAACCCCATTACCGACTTGCGTGCTGCGGACTTCCGCGTGCAGGAGACAATGCAAGGTGGTGCGCCGTTGGATGTAACAGCCAGCGTTACGCATGATTGTAAAGAGCAAGACCCCGAGGCAAGCATCCTGCTGATTCTCGATGTATCGACCTCCATGGATCAGGTTGTTCCTGGCGGCAACAAAAAACGCATCGAGTACGCAAAGGACGCCCTCAAGGCATTTGTTGGCAAGGTAAAGTTTACGGGCAATACGCGTGTTGCACTGGTAACCTTTGCTGGAGCTTACAAGCTTATTGTTGACTGGACAGATAATCCACAGCCAGTTATCGACTCGCTGAATAAGATTAAGAATCCAGTTGGTGCAACCAACTACGTGCTGCCCTTCGAGAGCAACCAGGGCTTTAACATTTACGACATGTTCCAAAAGCGTCCGTCGAACATTCCTCGGTTCGCCATCTTCCTCACAGACGGACACCCGTCGCCAGATATCAACGACGCCTCTTCAACCAAGAGTGAAACAAAGTTTGTAAACGACAACGTTGCCAAGATGAATGGCATGGGCATTCGTTTCTTCAACGTTACGATTCTTGAGCCAACAACACACTGGACTCTTGAAGCGCTATCAAAGGGTACAGGGGGCAAATCCATCGTAACAAGTGAAGAACGCCTTGTAGAGATTTATGGATTCCTTGCGCTTGAAACGCAGATCAAAAAGGTTTGCCAGATAAGCTGGATCTCGCCCTATTCATGCAACACCCAAGGACAAAACCGTACAGCTACGATTGCAATGATACGCGGCGCTAACCCAACTGCTACGGTAAGCTACGTTACGCCAGCGTCCAGTGTGGCCCGCGTGGATGTTAGCGACCCAGTGCTGTTCTGCGGAGACCCCTCTCCGAATCAGTCATTCTTTGCAAACGTTACACTAACTGCGCAGGGCACAGCGTTTTCTGCAAGCAACTTTACGATTACTCCGTCCACGTACTTCAAAGTCGTAGACTGGAACTACCCACAGAACCAGACAACATTTGCCCCCTTCAGCTTAACATCGGGCAACAAGCGCGTTTTGCGCATTCAATTCACGCAGGGTCCATCACAAGCTTTCCGTCAGGCACAATTGACCTTCGCTGGTGGTCCGTGTGCACCAAGCATTACTCTTGTTGGCGGCACAGGCATCATTCTGCTGCAGTCTCCTGTTGGTGGAGAGTTAACCTCGACATGCGACACCGTTACAATTAAGTGGGCTGGTGTGCTGCCAACGCAGCCAGTGAAGATCGAATACACGCCAGATGGCGGCACGAATTGGAATGTTATCAGCGCGGATGCTACGGGTCTGCAATACAAGTGGCTTCCTCCGGCTGCCGGAACCAATTACCGAGTGCGCGTAAGTGTAAGCCCGATTGCACAATATGTGTGGGCAAAGCAGCTAGGCGGTGCCGGTCAAGATTCAGCTACATCTGTTGCTGTTACGCCGTCAGGCCTCAAGGTTTTTGCAACAGGATACTACGATGGCGCTACAAAGTTTGGTCCCGTTACCCAGCCGAGCGCCTCTAGCAACATCGATGGTTATTTCGTTGAGTTCGACTCTGATGGCAACATTACAACGCCTACAAAGGTGATGCTGCTAACTGGCACAGCATCAAACGAAGAGAAGATTATCGGCTGCCTTACAGACCGAAATGGCAATTACTATGTTGCCGGTTACTTCTCAAGTCCTGCCTCAACGTTTGGTCCGTTCCCGCTAACTCGTGGTGCGCGTGACACGCGCAACATGTTCATTTTCAAGTTCGACTCAACTGGCGCTCTTGCATGGAACATTGTCTCGAAGGGAACACCAACGCAAAGCAGCCATGCAAATGCACTCGACTTCGGACTACGATACGATGTTACCGGCAACCCCGAAGTGGTTGTCTATGGTAAGTTCCAACGCTACATCGAACTTGGCGTAAATCGATCAGGCATTGTTGAAAAGTCTAATGTTTACAACAACGCCAATGATCGCGACTACTATGTGATCTTTGACATCGCTGGCTATCCTCGATTTAGTCTCGGCGTGCCTCCGGCGGGCTTCACGATGAAGTCGAAGCGTGTTACCGATGCCCTCGGATTCACATATGAAACAGACCACTACAAGGGGCCAAAGACATTTACACCGCCACCAATCACATTGCCGAATGCGGGTGGTACAGATGTTTATGTTTTCAAGAACGGGGCTTCTCCAGCATCTGCAGACCAAAGCAAGTCTAGTTTCTCTGTTAAAGCGCCAACTCTGTCGGTTACACTAGCTAAAGGCACATTCCCACAGACACCTCAGGGAGACACAAGTCAGAATGTGTTCGCCGGCATACTTAAGAACACTGGAGACTTTGATGTAACGATTCGCTCGGCTAAGATTGTTGGAGCACATGCAAATGACTTCAAGCTCATCAGTACACTTGTTGGGCAGCGTCTTGCAGCTGGCAAGTCGTTGAGCATCGAGATGATGTTTATCCCTACTGGAATCGGCATGCGCACTGCGCTTCTCGAAGTTGTTGGCGATTGCAATGCGCAAGCACAGCTTCCTCTCGAGGGCGACGCAGCAGCTCCATGCGTATGGGAACGTCAACTAACAGTAGACCTCGGCAAGGTGCCGCTAAGCCAGCCGCGTCCGTTCACCGTGACGTGCGTGCTCAAGAACACAGGACCGCTCAGCCTCGCTGGAGATATGCGTGTAGTCTCGGCTTCTCCTGAGATTGTTGTGAAGAACACGGGCAAGTTCGTTCTTACGCCAGGACAGTGCTTTGATGTACAAATCGATGTAACGGCCGCAGCAGCGGGCGCAAAGACTGCCGTTATCAATTTTGGTTTGCCGGCTGAATGCGGCGATGCAGCCTCGACAATCAAGGTTGAGATTGTAGAACCCCGAGTTATTATCGATAGTATCGACCTGGGGCGCGTGCGCCTGCTTACACCTACAAATGGCACAATCACTATTTCGAATCTTAACACTGAAGAAGCAGAGGTAACTTCAATTGCTGTTGTAGATCCAACAAATCCGCACTTCGTCTTTACCGTCCCTGCTACGCCACAGAAGCTGGCGCCGGGAGCCACATTGAAGATACCGGTGGTCTTTACTCCGCAAACACGCGGGCCGTTAAGTGCCACTGTTCGTGCAATTATCAAGGGCAAGGAGTCATCGCCATTGATTGGCCAGGTAATGGGCGTTGGATTCCTCCCAGCTATCGCTGCGGTTGGCTATACGTATACACCTTGGACAGTTAACACGCAGTCGCCTGATGTGAACGGTAAGGTTGTTATCCGCAATACGGACTCCGACAATGCACTCACTATCAATGATGTTGCCTTCATAACAAACGATCCATCATTTGCCTGGACCAATCCACTGCCAACATTCCCAATCGTATTGCAACCGGGGGCTGCTCCGCTTGAGCTTCCGATCACCTTTACCCCGCAGACGGTTGGCAACAATGTTGTGAATGTCAAGATTACACATGATGCAAAACCGGGACCAGGACCAGTGCCACCATACACCGACACAGTTGTTGTAGTGCAGGGTATTGGCAAGGACCAATCTTCGATTAATCCAGTTGTGTTCCCGAAGACGCTAACATGTGCAACACGTGTGGATTCGTTTACAATCGAGAACCCAAGCTTTATCTATGATCTGAATTGTCAGCCCCCTGTTGTAACTGGTGATGTAGCAGCTATTACGCTCAGTCAGCAGACGGGCTTTACACTCAAGCCGGGCGAAAAGAAAGTCATCACCGTTACCTTCCAACCACAGGTTGTTGGTCCGTATGCTGCGCAAGTTGCTATTGCCAACGATCAGAATCTGAAGCTGAACGTAACAATCTCTGGAGAAGGCATCACAACGTCTGTCAAGTTTGCGTTCGGCCAAACTCCTACTGCCAGCGTTGGCCAACAGCTTTCGTTGCCTGTTGTTGTTTCATACAACGCGTCAGACTTTGCTGGCGCGCAGCCAACAACATTTAGCATGACGTTTACCCACGATGCGGAAGCTATTCGCTTCAATTCGTTTGGCGCTACGAAGATGGCTGGATGGACGTTTACTCCAACGGCAGCACCTGGCAGACTTGACGTGCTGGCTACATCGGCAGGAGCTCCGCTGTTGCAGGGTGACTTTGTTACGGCAATCTTCGATGTGTTTCTCAACGCAAATACGAAGCTGCCAGTCGACCTCAAGGTTACCACACCGCTAACCTGCCTGGTAACCTCTGGTGATGTAGCAAACGTGGAGATGAAGTTTGTTTGCTTTACTGTTGGACGTCTGGTGGACTTTAACGCAAAGACAACTGGCATCGTGCGTCCGAAGAACAACCCAGTTCAGGACTTCCTGTCGATTGACTACACAACAGGAATTCCTGCACCAACAACCATACAGATCATCAATTCGATGGGTAACGTTGTCATGGAAGCAACATCACCGCAAGCCCCTTCCGGAACATATGAGTTTACTGCAGATGTCTCAGGACTTGCCAGCGGCCTCTACTTCGTTAGACTCAACAGCGCTAACGTTGTTGCTACCACAACCTTTAACATCGTACGCTAAATACACGAATAACGTCCAACGGGCTACTGTTTCACGAGAAGCAGTAGCCCGTTCGCTATTTTTGCATGTACCGTGAATTCTTACAAACTACTGTTGCAACTTCTATGATCGATAGCATAACCACAGCCCTTGGCGCAAAAGCCGACTATTACCTCAATCATACCTGCTCAACGATAGCAAAGGATGTGATTCATGCGCCAGCCCCCGGAGTTGTGGATCGCATGTTCATGGGGACTGATCGGAACAATCGTGTACTTCGTAATCTGCAATGGATACACGACTCTGGACGTCTAGCGGGCACGGGCTATGTTTCGATACTTCCCGTGGATCAAGGTATCGAGCATAGTGCCGGTGCTTCATTTGCTAAGAATCCAGCATATTTCGATCCAAAGAATATCGTAGAGCTAGCCATCGAAGGTGGTTGCAACGCAGTTGCCTCTACATTCGGAGTCTTAAGCAATGTTGCCCGTTCGCATGCACACCGAATCCCCTTTGTTGTAAAGATTAATCACAACGAGCTGTTGACGTATCCCAACAAATTCGATCAAGTGATGTTTGGTAGAATCAAACAAGCTGCCGACATGGGGGCTGCTGCCGTTGGTGCCACAATCTATTTTGGCTCGCCCGAGAGTACGCGTCAGATCGTAGACGTAGCCGATGCGTTTGCTCAAGCCCATGAATTGGGGTTAGCAACGATTCTATGGTGCTATCTGCGCAATCCAGCATTTACGTCTGATAAGGATTACCACGTTTCTGCCGATCTGACGGGTCAGGCCAATCACTTGGGAGTGACCATCAATGCAGACATGATTAAGCAGAAGCTTCCAGAGAACAACGGAGGCTTTGAAGCCTTGAACACGGGGGGCTCAAGTTATGGCAAGCTTGATAAGCGCATGTATGCAGAACTCTCTTCTGATCATCCGATAGACCTCTGTAGGTACCAAGTTGCCAACTGTTACATGGGGCGCATCGGGCTTATCAACTCAGGTGGTCCTTCTGGTCAAAACGATATGGCAGTGGCTATCACTACTGCCGTTATCAACAAGCGTGGCGGTGGTATGGGGCTGATTTCTGGCCGCAAGGCATTCCAACGCCCCATGAACGAAGGCGTCAAATTGCTGAATGCCATCCAAGACGTGTATCTCTGCCAAGAGGTCAGCGTCGCCTAATGCAAAACCAGCAACAGCAGACGTCAATTGGGCAGCTGCGAAGGTTACTCCCCTACATTCAGCGCTATAGGCTGCGGCTTGCACTGGGCCTGGCCTTTGTTACTGTCTCGAACATCTGCTCTACTACCGTGCCCCGTGTGGTTGGGCAAACGATTGATACATTATCAGCTAAGCTTGCTACAACGGAACCTATCGAATGGCTGATCGCAAAGATCTTACTGCTAACCATAGGCAGCGGTTTTTTTATGTTCCTTACACGGCGCACGATCATTGTTATGTCGCGTCTGATCGAAGAAGATCTGCGAAATGATTTTGTGGCAGCCATCGCTGGGCAGCCACAACAATTCTATCACGACAGATCAACGGGTTCTCTGATTGCCCACTTCTCGAACGACATCAGTTCGATACGGGAATTTATTGGCCCAGCCATCATGTATTCGGCCAACACGGTTACAACATTCGTTTTTGCACTGTCGTGGATGGTATACTTGAATTTGCCGTTAACCCTGGCTATTCTGATACCAGTGCCCCTTGTTGCGACACTTACCTACAAGCTTGGCAAACGCATACATCAGAAGTATCGCATCGTGCAGGAGCAGTACGAGCACATTACCACGCAAGCACAGGAGCTAGCTTCTGGCATCCGCGTTGTGCGCGCCTATGTGCGCGGCGAACATGAGTCGGAGCGCTTCAACGAGCTAAGCAAGGAGTATTACCATAAAAACATGGGGCTTGCACGCGTACAGTCTCTGATGATGCCCGGTATGACGGTCCTTTTTAACCTTAGCTATGTTATCGTTCTTGGCGTAGGTGGGTGGCTTGTGATCGGCAGCACGTCCAGCGCTGGGGTAGTAACAGAGAGCGCATTTACCGTTGGCAAGCTTACACAGTTCTTTATCTACCTCAACCAGCTACTCTGGCCAATAGCGGCAATTGGCTGGGTAACCAGTATGATTCAGCGAGGCGCAGCCTCAATGGGACGCCTTGGTACGATCATCGATATGCAGTCAACAATCACCGACGGCACTGTACAACAATCGAGCGTTCGTGGAGATATCAGCTTTGAGAATGTATCCTTGGCCTACGGAGATGGACCCACTGTGCTTTCAGACATTCATCTGCGTATTCCAGCGGGCACGAGTCTCGGTATTGTTGGGTCTGTGGGAAGTGGTAAGTCATCGTTGATCGGATTGTTGCCAAGGCTCTACGACGCTAGTCATGGACATGTACGTATCGATGGGATAGATGTGCGTGACTATTCCCTATCGTCCTTGCGCAGTGCCATTGCCGTTGTGCCACAGGAATCCTTTCTCTTCTCCGATACTATTCGCGAGAATATCCGACTAGGCAACCCCCAAGCCACACAAGAACGTATAGACAACGCTGCACAAGCCGCATGCTTGGACAAGGATATTGCACAGCTCCCAGAGGGTTACGATACTGTGGTCGGTGAACGGGGCGTTACATTATCTGGTGGACAAAAGCAGCGGACATCTCTGGCACGTGCAATCATCTGTGATCCATCAATCTTGATTCTGGACGACTCCCTCTCGGCCATCGATGCGAGCACAGAGGAGCACATCCTGCAAGAACTTGAATCTCTAATGCGCAACCGCACAACTCTTATCATTTCGCACAGAATTTCGACTGTTCAGCGTTGCACCAACATTGTGGTTTTGCAAGAAGGGCGTATTGTTGAACACGGGACCCACAGCGAACTCATCAATCATGGCGGCGTGTATGCCGACATGTATGAACGTCAACAACTCGAGCAAGAGCTATCATGAACGTCTACTCCTCAGTTCTCGAACTCATCGGCAAGACCCCCCTGGTAAAACTCAACACGCTAGCAGAGGGCATACAAGCATCCGTCTATCTAAAGCTTGAGTCAGCAAATCCCGGCGGCTCGGTGAAAGATCGAATTGGCATCGGCATGATCGAAGCAGCCGAGCGCGATGGAGTACTCAAGCCTGGCTCGCTGATCATAGAGCCCACATCGGGCAATACAGGTATTGGCCTTGCACTTGCTGCTAAACTCAAAGGGTATAACTGTTTGTTTGTCATGACAGACAAAGCATCTGCAGAACGCGTGAAATACGTGAAAGCCCTCGGTGCAGACGTCTTGATTGTATCGAGTGCTGCTAAAAAAGATTCACCCGAGTACTACTGCAACGTGGCCAAACGCCTAAGTGAGGAGATCCCCAATGCTGTAATGCTGAATCAGTTCGACAACCCTTCCAACCCAGCCATTCACGAACGAACGACTGGCCCAGAAGTCTGGAACGACACCGATGGAAGAGTTACGCATTTCATTGCCGGCATTGGCTCAGGAGGCACAATCACCGGTACTGCTCGCTATCTGAAACGACAGAATCCATCCGTGCAAATCATCGTTGCCGACCCTGTAGGTTCGAGCCTGAAGGCATTTAAGGAGACAGGCAAGATTGTCGAAGGACAGCCCTATCTCGTAGAAGGTGTGGGACAGGACTATGTACCAGGCAACGTAGATGTATCTCTTATCGATCAGTTCATCAGCATACCCGATAAAGAAGCATTCATGATGGCACGTGCGCTAGGACGCAAGGAAGGTATCTTCTGCGGGGGCTCTTCAGGGATGAATGTTGCGGCAGCATTGAAGGTAGCCAAGGACCTCCCCAAAGAAGCCGTCATGGTAGCAATTATTTGCGACACCGGCGAGCGCTACCTGTCCAAGCACCACTCTGATGAGTGGCTTCAGGAAAAGGACCTCTTATCAGCAGACAAGCTCACTGTGCGCGATGTTCTCTCACATAAGAAGTCTCGAGGTACGCTTCCGGCTATCGTTAGCTTGCCACCGCAGGCAACCTTGCAGGAAGCACTGTCACTAATGAGCTCGTACGAGGTTAGTGAAGTACCCGTTATCAGTGATGATGCAATTGTGGGCGTTGTTCGAGAGAACAAACTCATGGCCGCTGTTCTCGAAAATCGGGATGTGATCTCTCAGCGAGTAACGGCATACATGGACGGCGCTTGCCCCATTCTCGACTCACACGCAGACGTTCAGCACGCCATACAGCAGCTCAAAACGTCGCCGATAATCGCCGTAACGGAATTTGGACGATTGAACGGTGTACTCACACGCCATGACGTGTTGGAGTATTTGTGAGTCGAGAGTGGTGAGACGTATCTCCCAGTTACTCTGGTGCTGACCAAAGAGTCATATCAACTGAGTTCTCGCCACCATCTACGCCCAATACTTCGGCATTAATCCATCCTGCTTCATCCTTGATCAGCAGGCGCAGCACGTTTGCAACGTCTTCTGGAGTAGTCAGACGGTGTGCTGGGTTACGCATCATAGCGTTGTTCATGATTGCCTCTGCACTTGGAATCTTCGCAAGCGCTGGCGTATATGTTACACCGGCACGTATCGTGTTGGCAGTAATTCCGTAAGGGGCTAACTCCATCGCAAGCTGACGGCAATAGGATTCAAGGGCTGCTTTTGCGGCAGAAACTGCTCCATACACTGGAAGAGCCCTGCTTGATCCTGCGCTGGTAAGACCGATAATGCGTCCACCAGGTGCCATTAAACCATGGCGCACAACATCTTGTGTGTAGTAGATGATGGAGTTGGCCATCACGTCCATCGTCATCTCAAGATTCTTCTGTGAAATCGCATCATTGGTCCTTTCAGCAATAAACGGCTTGAGCGTACCAAATGCGAGAGAATGCAGCATTAGGCGGATAGTAGACCCCGGATGGGCTTGAAACTCAGCCTCAATACCCTGCATGATATCGGCTCTACGCTCTGGGTCTGCCGCATTGACGTTAAAGAACAACTGGCGCACACCAATCTGTGTGAGTTGAGCCCGAAGCTCATCTACTTGTTGCATTCCAGCAGCGCGGTCGAGATGCACACCAATGATATTAATGCCGTCTTTCGCCAGTGCGAGCGCAGCCGCTTTGCCGAAACCACTGGAGACGCCAAGAATTAATGCATAATGATTCGATGCTGCCATGATGATGCCAATTGATTAGAAATGCGCCTGCAAAATTATAGCTTTTGCTTGAGGTAGTAATAAGGTCCTTTCACAGAACCCAAAATTTGTTTGTTATCCACAGAGTAGCCTCGCTCCCAGAGAGCAATGGACTGGTCTGCGATACTGATGGAAATGTTCAAATATGAGACTCCAGCACGCCCCCCAGAGCATGCCGTGCCGTGGGTACCGCCAAAGAACGCCGATGAGTTGCGTTGAAGGTACATTTCGCAGCCCCTTTGCAGTCGGATGTCTTCTACAGAAAATTGGGCTGCCTTTTCGGGATTTTTCCAGAGCTCGGTAGCTGTTGACGCATCTTTCCAGACGAATGTCCTAACCTCGGTAAGATTTTCCTCGACGCCATGGATGTGAATCACGCGCTGCTGAAAAGGCTTGGACTGCATCTCCGGTTCGAAACGCTCTAGAACAAACCAGACACCGTCTGTTCTATCCATCCATATGCGACGTATCTCCATACGCTCGTTACGAAACGCCGTGTCTTGCTTTGCTTGCCTCTCGGTTGAATAACTACCCTCGATCCAAGACGACACTTCGTTTACGTCTTGTTCATCGATCAACCACAGAAAACTGTTAGCCCAAGAACCAACCGTTGCTAGCAAGAAGCCAACTACTACTATCAATCGAATCATTACTGTAACCGTCGTTCTAGTTCATCGTTCGTGATAACTGTATACGTGGGCTTCCCAGACGGTGACACGTGAGACATAGTGCATCGACGCAGGTCTGAGACTAGCCTTTGGACGTGGCTCGGTGAAACATCCTGAACAGCATTCCCTGCCTGACGTCGCGCAAGCTTGATAAACATCTTGTCCATCTGCTTATCGAGGTCAAGTCCCTCAACAGTTTGTAACTGCTCAAGGAGAAAACGAAATGATTCTTCTTCATTCCCGGCAGACACATACCATGGAATGCCGTTAACCGTGCACACGTCAGCTTCGATCTGCACGTTAAATCCCAATGTCGAGACCAGCTGCTTATGTTCTTCGAGAACAAGCTTGCTCACAGCATCTACATGCACGGCAACAGGGAAGATCAACTGCTCAGAGCTCCCGGCCGCTGCTTCCGTTCTCTGGAGCATCTTGTCGTACAACACACGTTCGGCAGCCGCATACAGCCGAATGATCATCAAACCATCTTCATGTCTGCAGTAAGCTAGTCCTCGGTCTACATACAAGACTGCAGCCTCACGAGCCCCGTGCTCATCTCGGACAAGTTGTTCATAGGCCTGATGGAACCCAGTCGAAGGTGTTGCAGCTGCTCGTTGTGCACCTGGTAAGGGGCTTGATGTGGTTGTTCCGAGAGCAGCATGTGGCCTAGAATCGAGAATCTCGCCTGTAAGGCGATTAAATGCAACATGGCCATCCATGCCACCTGGCAATGACTGCAATGGGGCTTGAGCCAAAGGTTGAAATGTAGACAGATCAGGCACAAGGTTGGCTTTGGCCAGAACATGTGTTACTGCCTGCTGAAGAATCATGAAGACAGCACGTTCGTTGTCAAACTTGACCTCGTGCTTCTGAGGATGGATGTTTACGTCGATACGCTCTGGATCAATATCAAGCCATATCGCAAAGACCGGGTGGTGTCCTTGTGGTATAACCAGCTCATATGCCTGAGCAACCGCAAAGGATAGTGACTTACTGTGGATACTGCGGCCATTCAGGAACAGGAACTGTCCCCCCCTATTCTTTCTCGAAGCTGAGGCCGTTCCTAGAAAACCTTTGATCCATAAAGCCTGTTCACTGTGTTCCAGCGTAAGTAGGTCTTCCTCGTGTATGCTTCGCATTACATGACACACCCGCTTATTCGCCTGTTCAGGCTGCACATCCATGACTAATGCCTGACCATCGTAGAGCACAAACCGTACATCAGGTCTAGCGATTGCTAACTTTTGCAGAGTTTCACTGATGTAACGGAATTCTGTAAGCGCAGACTTGAGAAACTTCCGGCGCGCAGGAACATTAGCAAAGAGATTCATGACGGTCATCGACGTGCCAACGCGACTTGCAGATGGCTTTGCAGTGGGGCTATCTCCTGGTCGCATGTATAGCCTCCAGCCATGTGCATCACCATCGAGCGAAGTTGCGATCTCAACCTCGGCAACAGCTGCGATAGATGCGAGTGCCTCTCCGCGGAAACCCAGTGTTTGTATTGCATGAAGATCTTCTTGACGCGCAATCTTGCTGGTAGCATGTCGTACGACAGACAGCTCGAGGTCTTCACGAGACATTCCAGATCCGTTATCAACAACCTGGATCGATCGCAAGCCCCCTTCATGCACAACCACTGTAATTGACGTTGCACCAGCATCGATGGCATTTTCAACCAATTCCTTCACTACAGACTCCGGACGCTGCACAACCTCACCGGCAGCGATTTGATTGGCTAAATGCTCAGGAAGTATGCGAATTCTTTGCATTGTTATGGCCTATCCACCATTGTGATCAGAGGTATTTGCAAGAATGGACGTATCCAGGCTGATTCCATTCGAGCAACGTACATGTATTCAGACATGCCATAACCATAGGTCTGGCCATCCACTATCCACGTGCTGATATAGCGTTGATAAAAAGGTCCGTCCTCACATGTCTGGTCATTCTTACAAACAAGCTCGTGCCGGAGTCCATCCTTCGACGTGCCCCGGATGACTACCTGTTTATGCGTCAAAAGCCCCATAATCGAACAAGTTGGCTTCTCGTACAGCACTTGAACATCACTCCATGGAACCATATCTCCCTGTTGCGATATAGCAAACACCTGCACAACGCTATCAGGTGAATCTGGCGTTACGAGAAACACATAAGCTCCATCATCACCATGCACTCTTCCCCAATACCAGTGGCGGTAGTCCGAATGCATGGCGCGCTTGCCGAGATTATGATCATGATATGCGGCGGCCTCGAACTGGTGTTGAACAACTATCTGTTGCTGTTCATGGAGAGCGACCAAAACGTCTGCTTTCATCAGCGGTTGTGCCAAAACCCATGCATGAACATCTTGCACATCATCGCCTGCATCATCGTGAGATGGTGCCGCGTGCATGGGGGATTTCCCATGAATCGCTAATTCAATAGACCTGCCGTCACGGTCACAAGGGACGCGGGAATGCAAGCGAAGGATCCCCTCCTGATCAATCACTAGCGAAGAATCTTCGACCTCTACATGTGTACACTTCTGATCGAACGTGCAACTCTCGAGAGGATACTCGGTAAAAGAAAAGGCAATACGAATACCTTTGTGGTACACGCTCACTGCACATCCTGCGAGCATCGTATCTGGATTTCGCAGGTATGACGGAGACATAGGCATACCACGAAACAAGATTGCTACAACGCCCCACTGTCCGTCTGCCGACAATGCGTCTATGTACCACCACTCATATGCGCCCGTGCCGTGAAGGTTGTGGCTTACGTTGTGTTGTATTCCGGTGAGGATCTGCATACCAAAGATTTTTCGTGCTATCAAAAGTACCGAAACTGCTTGGTTCGTAGCTTCGAGTCCATGCTACTCGAACTACTTTGGCATCCATACACGATAACCTGCTGCGCTCTTACCGGTATGGCCACTACATTCCTGTGTTTTGCAGTGGTCAACACCCGCAAGCTTACCAGACTACCGAGCAGTGCTATCATACCTCAGGAAAAGATCTCTGTTCTGGTTCCTGCCCGCAACGAAGCACGCTGCATTGAAGCATGCATCAGGTCGCTATGCGCCCAGAACTTACCCAATCTAGAAGTTATTGTTCTCAATGATCAGTCAGAGGACAACACAGGCATCATTCTCGGCCGACTTGCTGCGGAATACAGCACTCTAAGGGTAATCGATGGAACCCCACTTCCAGATGGATGGGTTGGAAAGTCATGGGCCTGCCACAATCTCTCGCTGCATGCAACAGGAGATGTGCTTGTCTTTACCGATGCCGACACCGTGCACCAGCCCGATACGCTGGCAAGGGCTGTAGCCTCGATGAAAGACAATAACCTAGACATGCTCTCACTCATTCCGCTTCAGACAATGAAGTCATTTGCCGAACATGCTGTTATTCCAATCGTACACATGATATTCTTTGCCACAATGCTCAACATTAGACGCATTGGAAAGCACAACACCACGCCTTCGGCGGCTATCGGGCAGTTTATTGCTTTCACTGCAAGGGGCTACTCTGCTATAGGCGGACACCAGCGCGTACGATATTCTCTCGTCGAAGACGTCTTCCTGGCCAAAGCCGCAGCGCATGACGGCATTGCGTTTGCACTCGTTGATGGAACTGATGCCGTAGACTGCCATATGTACACCTCTGCAGAGGAGGTAACAAAAGGCTTCTCTAAGAATCTCTTCGCAGCGATGAAGTATAATCCACTGCTCATGATTGGGTTTATTGTTTTGCAGCTCGCACTATATGTGATGCCGCCGGCAATGTTGGTATACTCAATTGTAGAGGGCAGACCCTTGGATGCAGCAATGTTGTTGTTTGTTATTCTAGCAACGTTGTCCATGAGATACACCGTTGCAAAGCGCTTTTCGATGCCATCATGGCACGCAGCGATTCAGCCGGTTACAGCGCTCTGGTGCATAGCAATCTGCATTAACTCAATACGCTGGGCCTACTCGCGGAATGGATCACAATGGAAGGGGCGAGCATATGCCAGAAGGGAAACATAAGTATGCCATCGAGTGATCGCGACGATCGTTTTGTAGACCTTTTACTTCTGCGAATGAATCCCCCGTCTGATACAAAGGACCGTCCGTATTATACGACCGGCTCTATTGTTTCAGCTGCTATGATTCGGGTAGTACTCCTAGGTCTAGCTTCGATGGTTCTTAGCAAGTATGCCAGCACTAATGTTACATGGTGGTTCGCCATGATAAGCATATGGGGTATCGGTATATACCCTGCATGGCTTCAATATCAGCGCTTTAACGAGTCTGTTGCGCAGATCGAAGACGGTTCGCTGTGTGGCGCTTGCCGTCATTTCAATCCTACAAATCAGCTGTGCTCACTTTTAGATGCGCATGTTGTGCATGCAGATACTCCGCCGTGCGAAGGCGAGGGATGGGAACCACGCTAACTACTTTTTCAATGGCTGAACAGTAATCAGCTTGTAGCTACCGGACTTGTCGGCGTTAAACACAAACAATGTCTTGACGCTGTTATTGTAGATCCACGTCTCAATAGCCTGACCAGTTTTATCACTTTTCCGCTCGACCTTGGTAGGAGCCCCATAGAGGATGTACACCTTGCCTCTATCTGTAAACGCACCGTCTTGTTCCTTCAATGTAGCGTAGTCATACGATGCACGATCTACTCTGCGGTAGTACTCTGTCATGCGCTCGTTGTGAGCCGTGCCATATGAGCGGTCCTGCTTGCGCCACCAGTCCATAAGGCTCTCTCGCTGCAAAGCATCATCACCTGATTGTAAGCTGTCCAATGTTTCTTCCGGACATATATAGGCCAATACTTCGAGCGCATAGGATAGCGAACGAAGTGCATAAGGCATGCTTTCCCACTGCACAGTAAATGGGTACCGGAGCGTGTCACGCTTACCGTCGGCAACAATCGTAAGCAGATAACGTCCAGGAACCAGTTCATTTCCAAGAATGGGAATAACCAATGTCCTGCTGTTGATGACACTCGTGTCAACCACATACGTAGTAGTGTTCAACGGCTTGATCTGCACGCCACTAACTGCAGCAGAAGTGCGAATTGTAACGCCGGACCACCACCGTATGTCATCGTCCTGATAGGGTTGTTGGCGTATCCAGACATCGTACGTGGCAAACTCCTGACGCGGCACCGTTGCCAATATCGCGATACGTTCTACGGGAAAGCGCAATTGGCCATTAAAAACAATCGGAACGAGAGTGTCATACTCCTTGGAAATAGCTGTAGCAAATGTGCATGATATCTGGCCACCGTTCGTTTGTGTTCCTTTCGGGATATTCACTTTCGGGAGAATAATCTTTTGAAACATATTCGCCGAACCCGATGACTCATCTATTGCAATCGTATACGAGCCAGATGCTAGAGCAAGTCTCACAGAGCCATAGTGATAAGATGTGCTGTCTGCGAGATTTTCATAGGCCGCCATAAAAACCGTGTCGCTGTATCGAACACGCTGCCGAACAACGCCGATAGCATCGCGCGCCTCAATGCTGAGATTTAATGCTGCATAATAATTGCCACGATTTTCGGTGTACGAATTCACTTTCGAGAATACAAGTGAAGCCATATTACATCGCAGCAGAACGTCTACATAGGCGCTGTCATTATCAGAATGCGGCAGGACGACTGCATCTGCATAGCATGCATCGCCATAGATCATTTGTGGTTTCTTACTTGAGCTGCGCTTTTGCTGAGAGTACAGTGCTGTAGCGCTGATCAACGATATCAACACCAACACCGTGCGTACGATCATCATATCTACCTCATTGATGCTTCGTCGATAACACGCTTGAGTATCACTGCAGCAGCTACTTGATCTTTGACACCCTTGGTTTGCCGTTTCTTCTTTTTCATTCCAGAATGAACCATCATTGCACGGGCGTCCTGGGTAGAAAATGCTTCGTCTGCCGTGACCACGGGGATAGGACTAGATGCACGAAGTGCTGCAACAAAATGCTGTATGGTCTCAATAATGGGCGTAACCCTGCCATCGTGATGTAATGGTACGCCTACAATTATCACTCCGATTCCCTCTTTGAGTGCTTGATCCACAACACGCGACACAACCATGTCATCCGTATTAATTAACGGGCGCAGAGAAACCACGATGTGCATTTCGTCGCAGACTGCAACACCTGTTCTGCTAACACCATAATCTAGGGCCATCAGGCGCTTGCCTTGGATCAATTCCCGCGAAATCTTATTCATGCGCGCTTCTTCATAGTTGCAAGACGCAAAACGTCCTTCGGATCCATTTCATGAGGAATGCGAAATACCACCTGCGTTCCATTGCCTGGCTCACTGGTAACTCGTATTGTACCACCATGAAGTTTCATAACGTGGTGCATAATCATCGTACCAATGCCGTGGCCAGTTCCATCTTGCGTAGTTGAAAAGTATGGCTTCATCATGTTTGCCATCGTGTCGGGATCCATGCCAACCCCAGAATCGCTAACGGAGATAAACACATGCAAACTATCGTGCCACGTTGCTATTTCAATTGTTCCTGGCTCGCCACGCAACGCCTTCATTGCATTCTCAACAGCATTGCGCACAGCACGCGATATCTTCATCCGATCTACATTCATCATTGTTCCGCGCAGCTTCATCGAGAAGGTTACATGCGGAAACATGTCATTATCAAACTCGTGTCGAATTTCAGTACAAAGCTCGGCACTATGCACCGCTACACGCATCAGTTCATCGGTGCGGCCAATAGTTAGCAAATCACGCACTCGATTGATGAGTACACCTACCTGGAATAGTATCCTTCGACGCCGCTCTGCAGGGGGCTCGCCAGGAACATTGGGCAGTTGTTCAGCATTGAGCCGTATGGTTGATAGGTTTGTCTGCATATCATGGGCCAATTGTGCCCAGTTCACGAGTCTGCGTTGCTCGAGCGTCTCGGTTATATCAATGCCCGTCACAATTGCGCCCCGTGCTGAGCCGAACAGACCTATTAGAGGCGTTGTGGAGAAGATGTACTCACGGTATTCATCACCACTCTGGATTGCAATTTTTTTGGTCGGCTCCAGCCTAGATTGTTTAATCGTGTCGAGATGCTGCACGAGTTGCTCTAGGCCCGCTTGCTGCATATATGCGCGGAAGTGCCTGCCCATGGGCACATTGGGCGTAATCCTTAGCAGTCCGGCTGCGCGTTCGTTCACTCGAAGTAGCTTGCCGCTAGAATCAACGGTGAACACAAGGCCCATCGCTGGCGAATCGATGATGCCATCAAGCAATCTTCGCTGTCGACGATTTAAAACCCACACAAAGATCAGTGCACCTATAAACAGCATCGGCACAACGTATCGCAGCACAAGATCATATCCGCGAACAAGAAACCAAAATGGTTGCTCTTTGCGCTGAAGCTGAATCGTTGTTCTACCAACTTCTGCCACGACAAGTTGCCCATTGTCTCTGGCATACATGCGGTGTGCTGTTCCAGATACAGTAAAGGCATCTCGAGCAAGAACGCTACCGTCCAGCAGCATTACTACCATGCCCCCTGAGAAGAGCATGTAGGCCGTATCCTGCTGCACAGTAAGTCTGAGCGGTGTACCAAAGTCACCACTGATGAGTTCACCACTCGGCAGCTGATCATATTGCTCATATACTGGCACTGCAAGAAGTTCGGGCCTACCAGTTCGTGTGGTCAGTGCCACTACCACAACGTGACTATCGATTGTTGCAAGTTCAAGACGTTCAGACGGAATCGAGATCGTTCGTGTACGCACTGCTAACATCTTGCGGTCTAGCACCGACACAACACTACTTCCAGAACTCTCCAGGTCCGAGATCACGGCAATCGTCGCCCCCTGCCGCTGAAGCTTACTGTAGAAAGCATACGGAACCAGCGTTGTGTTTACGACGTTGCCTCTACTATCAATGATAGAAACGAACATCGACAATCCCGATGTATGCAGATACGTGAGCTCCCATCCTCCATCATAGGAACCAGCCTGCACTGCTGATACATCCCTGTCTACAAACGTTTTACGAAGTTGGTTGCTATCAAAGACTAAGCGATAGAGAAATCGCCCAGCGTGCAGATATGCAACACCGCTGTTGGGAAGTGCATATATGCCAGTTAACAGGACAGCACCATCGTCTAAGTCGTGCACTTCAGGCAGATCTACATCAGGAGTAAGCTTTCTTGTAAGCCCCGTATCATAGAGTGATACAACCACTCGACCATTCAGGCGATGTAGAACCACAACCGACTGATCCCAGTATGCAACACCGATGATTTCGCCGCTGATGTTGTTTGCTGGATGCAGCGCACCGTTGGCCATCACTGATACCCGATCGGCACCGGCATTCCATATGGCAGGCGCTGATATCTGAAGAGCGTGGGACGTATCTCGCGGATGTTGCAGCAACATGCCATCGAACGTTCGCGTCAGCACATAGGTATAAGGATCGCCGCCCTCGGCGCTGCAGAATCCAGCACCGATTATAACGATGAGCGCAGCGATCAAACCACGAATCATTTTAGCTGGACCTCGCAGGCAACAAATGCGTGGACGCCCTCTTTTCTGCCAACATATCCGAGACGTTCGCTGGTTGTGGCCTTCACGGCTACACGTTCAACTGGCAAACCGCACAGTTGAGCAATATTTTCCCTCATCTGGTTTCTATAAGGCAGAATCTTCGGAGACTCTAAAACGAGGGTGCAATCAACGTTGATGATGCGATAGCCGTTTGAGTCTAACAGACCAACTGTGTGTTCTACAAAGTGCGAGCTTGCCGCCCCCTTCCACTGCGGATCTGTATCGGGGAAGTGCTCGCCGATATCTCCCATTGCTACAGCACCAAGCAGTGCATCAACAAGAGCATGAAGTACAACGTCTCCGTCACTATGGGCAACGGTACCGACTGGCGATGGAATATCAACGCCTGCAAGAACCAACGACTGGCCTTCGGCCAGACGGTGGACATCAAATCCAAATCCTATCATATGGCAAATCTACGGTTAAGCGGGATTACCGATCTTTGTTTCATGCAAGAAGAACCGCTAAGCGTATCTCAGCTTACACAATCGATCAAATCCGCCGTTGAATCGGGAATCGGAGACGTGTGCGTGGTGGGCGAGATATCCAATTTTAAGCACCATACATCGGGGCACAGGTACTTCACATTAAAGGACGCATCCAGCCAAATTTCTTGCACAATGTGGCGCAGCAGAACCCTGAGTTTTCGCCCAGAGGATGGCATGCGCGTTGTAGCCCAAGGTAAGGTTACCGTGTACGCAGCTCAGGGTAAGTACCAGCTCGAATGTGCGTTTATGCAACCCGAGGGTGTTGGCGATCTCTATGTTGCCTTCGAGCGGCTCAAGGCCGAGCTGGCCCAGCAGGGCTATTTCGATGTCTCACGAAAGAAGGCGCTGCCAACGATGCCCATGCGCATTGGTATTGCCACTTCGCAAACAGGCGCGGCTATACGTGATATGCTCACTACCCTTGAACGTAGATTCCCAGTCGTCTCTGTGGTGTTCCGTCAAACTCTAGTGCAGGGTGATGGTGCTGCACATGACATTGCTTCTGCTATCCATGAGCTCGATGCTGCCAACGTTGATCTCATCATCGTTGGGCGTGGCGGAGGCTCTATTGAGGATCTTTGGGCATTCAATACCCGCGAAGTTGCCGATGCGATGTACAACTGTAACACTCCTGTGATATCGGCCGTTGGACACGAAACCGATGTTACGATAGCAGACTTTGTAGCAGATCTACGAGCAGCAACACCAACTGCTGCAGCGGAGTTAGCAACTCCGACGGTAGCCTCGGATATTCTCTATGGCATCGACATTACAACGGATCGAATTGTAGCGCGCTTACGCGACACATTGCACGAGCTGACGGAAATGGCAGAGTCATTTGCCGACGGAAGGGCAATGCGGCGCCTGCAGGAGCGCATTGCTATGCGGCTTACACGTCTAGAAGACATGCGCACGCGGTTCACACGGTCGATGCTGGTGTCTATTCAGAAGCGCGAGTCTGCTACCGAGCACCTTCGATCGCGATGTCAGACACTGCATCCAATGGCACCCCTGGCAAGGGGCTATGCAGTGGTAGAAAAGAATGGCCTGCCTTTGCCGATGCACGGGCATTTACAGCCAGGTGATATAGTTCAGGTTCGTCGCAACTCCGAGATCAGCACCGTTGAAGTTCAGTCTATTGATCCCCTACCAGAAAGTAAATAGAGATGAAGTCCAAAGGAAATACACCAGAAATCTCGCTTGAAGACCAGCTCAAAAGGCTGGAAGAAATCTCGATGCTACTTGATCGCGGCGAGCTACCGTTAGACGAGCAACTCAAGATTTTCGAAGAAGGTATGAAGCTTGCGCAGGTATGCAGAGAGTATCTCGATCAGGCCAAGCTCGTGGTGGAGCGGCTCGGTGGCGACTCACATTAATTTTCCGTGCGTGCTTGGCGAGTCATCAGATCATAGATCGCCTTGCGTGGGTCTTCGGATTTAAAAAGAATGTCGTAAACTTTTTGCGTAATCGGAAGCTCTACTCCTGCGCTTGAAGCAAGTTCCAGTGCTGCTGTTGTAGTTGTGACGCCCTCTGCAACAGCACTCATCGATGCTGTAATCTGTTGCAAAGTTTCGCCGCGACCGATTCGTTCGCCAACTGATCGATTCCTACTGTGCCGAGAAGAGCACGTAACAAACAAGTCCCCTAGCCCCGCCAACCCATACAGCGTTTTTGGATCTGCGCCCAGCACTATTGCAAGACGGGCTATCTCGGCAAGTCCGCGCGAAATCAGAGCGGCCTTTGTGTTATCCCCTAGCCCAATGCCATCGACAATGCCAGCGGCAATGGCGATAATGTTCTTTAACGCACCACCGATCTCCACACCTGCTACATCAGAGCTGGTATAGACGCGAAAGGATGGAATTGAGAGCATTTCTTGTACAACGTGTGCCGATTCTGCGTCTGTGCTCGCGCACACCACCGTAGTCGGCATGCGCTGAATCACTTCTTCTGCATGACTCGGCCCAGATAGCACAACGTATCGAACACCACTGCCAAGTGTCTGAGCAGCTATCTCTGAAACTCTACAATGTGTTCCAACCTCGATGCCCTTTGCTAAGTTGACGATGATCTTTCCGTTGAGATCAAGATCATGCAGTACCGAGCGCACATTCTGCGTAGGCGTTGCGGTGATAGCAACATCGCACTCACCAACATCAGCCATCGAGCTGGTAGCGCGTATGAGGGTTGCTAGTTGAGCCCCTTTGAGGAACCGCTCGTTTGTATGAGCGCTATTAATCTCCTGAACCACCTCGGACTCTCGAGCCCACATCACTACGTTATGCCCATTGTCAGCAGCAACGCAGGCTATCGCCGTGCCCCAAGCACCCGACCCGATGATCCCGATATTCATCAGTTGTTAGAGTTACGCCGGAAAATCTGCAGCTTAGCAAAACGGCTCTCAGTGCCCAGCCACAGCCTTTTGAGATTACCTCTGTGCGCATACACAACCAGAGCAGCCAGTGCAATCATAAAGAAGACTACTGTCTTGTATCCGCTGATATCAACGTGGAAGATATTATGGCGGACGGCCATAACCACGGGAATGACCACGGCAGCAATAATTGATCCGAGAGATATGTAGCCAAAAAAACCAACTGTGATAGCGAAGACGCCAGCTGCAAAAGCAAGCTCAACCGGTGCGATAGCGATTAACATCCCCAGAGAGGTATTGATGCCCTTCCCGCCACGAAATCCTACAAACACACTGAATATATGGCCGATTACTGCAGATACGCCTGCGATGAGCCTCACGACAGTCTCGTCTTCAAATGGAGTGCGATTCTCAAAGGGCATCTGGGTGTCAAAAAAATACGCCACCAACAACACCGGCACTAGTCCCTTTACGATATCGAGAATTTGAACGGCAATGCCTGGCTTCCAACCAAGATTCCTGTATACGTTTGTACTACCCAGATTGCCGCTACCAAGTGTTCGCACATCAACACCACACCAGTGTTTACCAATGAGGAGTGCAAATGGTATTGCCCCAATCACATACGACTGGGCAATGATGATTACAAGGCGTAAGAGAGGGTCCATATGCCTACTGATACTGATAAGAAGCTGCAATTTACAAACGATTTGCCATTACCTTAAACTCGATTCTTCTTCGTCATAGCAGTTGGTACATCAATACGGAACGGCAATGGCAGACGATTTGCGAATATCTACCCGTAAGCGGCTCGAAGAGCTTGATCTCGAACTTGCTGAGCTACGCACACACCATGCAGGGTTGCGCTCTCGATGGGAAATAGAGAAGGCCAAAATCCAGCAGCTCAGAGCGTTGAAATCTGAGATTGAGGATTGTAAACTGGCGGCACTCGAGGCGGAACGTGCTGGCGATTACGCTCGTGTAGCAGAACTACGATACGGCATTCTTCTAGATCGCGAGAAGGATGTAGAAGCTGTGAAGCTTGAATTGCAACGACTACAATCAGACAATCCTCTACTTAAGGAAGAAATCGATAGCGAAGATGTGGCAGAGGTTGTTGCTAAGTGGACTGGCATCCCCGTGAGCAAGATGTTAGAAAGTGAGCGTAGCAAACTATTGTCGATGGAAGACCGCATCCATGATCGCGTAATTGGACAGCATGATGCTGTTGTGGCTGTGTCGAATGCTATACGACGAACACGTGCTGGCCTGCAAGACGAAAAGCGTCCCATAGGATCATTCGTGTTTCTTGGTTCCACTGGAGTTGGCAAAACAGAGATGGCTCGTGCTCTGGCAGAGTTTCTCTTCGACGATGAGCATGCGCTGGTGCGCATCGATATGAGTGAATACATGGAAAAGCATTCGGTTGCACGCTTGATCGGTGCACCTCCGGGCTATGTGGGATATGAAGAAGGCGGACAGCTAACAGAGGCCGTTCGCAGACGCCCGTTTGCTGTTGTGTTGTTGGATGAAATCGAGAAAGCCCACCCAGATGTATTCAACATACTTCTGCAAGTGCTCGATGATGGCCACCTTACCGATGGGCAAGGGCGCTCCGTTGATTTTACCAATACCATTATCATCATGACATCCAATCTTGGGTCCGAAAGTATTCAGGATAGCATTCTGGAGATCAACGATACCAACAGAGATTCGACCATGGCGCAACTGAGACTCACAATCCTTAAGCTCCTAAAACGCCGGCTAAGACCCGAGTTTCTTAATCGAATCGATGAGATTATACTCTTTAAGCCCCTTCTTCAGAGTGAGATAGACCAGATAGCAGGCATACACATCAATAACGTAACCCAACGCCTTGCCAAGCTGGGCATAGAGCTGATTGTTACGCCGGCATGCGCTGAGTGGCTTGGCAAACTAGGTTACGACGTACAATTAGGAGCACGACCACTCAAGAGGGTCATTCAACGATACCTGGCCGATCCGCTTGCAATAAAGGTTCTGGGTTCGGAAGTTCGTGCAGGTGAATGTGTTACGGCCGATTGCGATGATTCAGCCCGCATAACATTTACCATTTCTCAACGTGATTCAGTAACATAAACTACGCTACTGCATGAACCGATTCGTACTACTCAACCGACTGTTAGCAGTAATGTCTTTGCTGCTCGCCCTGCACATTCTGCCACACAACAGGGCTGATGCACAAGGAATATCGACTGGTCCACTGCCTAGTCAGTCTGCAACACGCAGTAGGTATTTTCTTGGTTTAACTGCAGATAGTAACGCACTAGTTTCACGCATCAAGATTACTGGCCTTCAACGCCAACCCGACGGTAAGTTCCTCACCCAACTGGTTGCACTAGACTCCGAAGGCAACTACATCCCGTCTAGCACCGTTGTTTCAAAGGTTAAAACTTCTATCCTTTGCAGAGGGCAGTCGCCAGTGTCATTCGAATGCGAGATTGGGTCGAACTCAAGCTCACCGAAAGCAGCGAGTTCAGCAGCATATATCGCTATCGATAACTCACTGCTCTCCGGGACCACTGCTCGCGATGTTATCCTCAGTCTGAAGGGGGCTCTTTCGGGCGCGTCGTCCTCTGATAGCATAGGCATTGGAATCTACAATCAAACACTTACAACGCTTCAGCGCGTGGGCCCACTTCAGCGCTCGATCGAAAATGTTTCACTCGATGACATCCCCACCCCTAGCGGAGTTTCCGCGCTCTACTCTATACTAGCAGCTACTGCTCGTGAATTGCCATCCAGTGGTAGTGTTCGCTCTGTCGTAATCGTGACATCCACAGGTGATAACGCCTCGGCGGTAACAAGCACTAAAGACGTTGTGCTACAGATGCTCGAAGCAGGAATCAAGGTTCATGTGATTCGCATTGGGCTTGACCTAGCTACCCAACCATTGCGCTACGTTTCAAGCGCAACGGGCGGGACGCTATATACCATGAAAGAAGGTGATGCGGGCAATGTTGGCGATGTTGTGCGGGAAATACTGTATGCCGAACGTTGGAATTCCACACTAGCAATGCCGACAGGAATTGAAGACGTAGTGGAATGCAATTCCCGATGGCTCCGAATTGAACTCCCTGCCGACAGCATGCAAATTGCCGTCGTCGATTCTATCCTTCTCCCGCACTCGCCGCTTGATATCACGACATCACCAAGTGTGGTGGCTCTCTTTGACGATGAAACCGACAATGGTCTTCAGCAGTACTACCCGCTTCTATCATCCATTGCCGAGCGCCTCTCTGAGAATATCACGATGCACATCAACCTTACTGGCCATGTCGACCAGACTATGGTGCAAGATGCCGATGCACGTGCACTGGAGAGAGCTCAGAATGTGAAGGGCTTTTTGATGGCTAATGGCGTCCTTGAACGTCAGATCTCGATTCGTAGCGACGGTGGGCGCAGACCACTGTTCTACTTTTCAGATGATAACACGCGCAAGCAAATGAATAATCGCGTTGAAGCAACGATATCCTGGACGGATAACCGGCCGCACACTATACGCGTAGACCAAGTTGCCAGCGAAGACGAGGCCCAAATGCAGATTCCCATCTGGGGTGGTCGCGGCTACAGGGCCTTCTTTGAGTCTGTTATCAGTAACGGACAAAGCGCTTATAGCGTAGTCCTTTGGGGATTCCGATCCAAAGAGCTAGCCGACGCTACAGCAGCAAAAGTCAAGAAACAGTACAAGCTGCGATTCGCTGTGGTTGAATGATGCGGTCGAAACGCAGACTAGGCGTGCCTGGTTTCCTCTAGCCATCGTTCTGCATCAATAGCGGCCATACATCCAGAGCCAGCAGCAGTAATTGCCTGACGGTACACGCTATCCTGAGCATCGCCGCAAGCAAAGATGCCAGGGACGTTTGTGTAAGATGATTTACCCTGTGTAATGATATACCCTACATCATCAATGTCAAGCATGCCTGAGAACAACGAGGTATTCGGCTGGTGTCCGATAGCAACAAATGCGCCGTCGGCAGCATAGTCCGACACTGTGTTAGACTGCACATCACGGATGCGTAAATGCGTCAGTTTTTTCATACCATTGATTGTGGTTCCAACGTATTCATCCACAACAGCATTGAGCATAAACTTGATTCTAGGATTCGATTTTGCACGCTCTACCATGATCTTTGAAGCACGGAAATCATCGCGACGATGCACGATTGTTACCGTCTCGGCAAACCGTGTTAGATAGTTGGCTTCTTCCATGGCCGTATCGCCGCCTCCAATAACAAAAACGTTGAGTCCGCGGAAAAAGAACCCATCGCAGGTGGCGCACGCACTTACGCCAAAGCCCATGTATTCCTGTTCGCCTGGAGCACCAAGAAGTTTTGCTGTAGCGCCAGTTGCAACGATCACAGCATCGGCTGTGATGGTCTCTGCCTTGTCGTTGGTGAGCACAAATGGACGTGTCGATGCATCAATGTTCGTTATCAGCTCGTACCGTGAGATGGCACCGAACCGATGGGCCTGCTTGCGGAATACCTCCATAAGCTCGGGCCCCATAATGCCATGCTCGAAACCCGGATAATTCTCCACGTCAGTTGTAATCGTGAGCTGCCCACCCGGTTGGGTGCCCTCGAAAATGATTACACCGAGGTTTGCTCGACTTGCATACAATGCGGCAGTAAACCCGGCAGGTCCGGATCCTATAATCGCGATGTCTGTGTGTGTCATAACTGTCTTACTCGTGTTCGTTATTGCTAGAGTTGAGTAGCATTAGAGCATTTCGTTGAAGTCCTGCTAGCTTCGGGCGCTTGAGCGGACTGTGACGAAAACGCTCGACGAATGTTTCGGGCTGCAAAGTTACAATCTGTTCTGGATCCACATTTGCCTGCCCCATTCGTGCCTCAAATCGCGGTTCCGACGAGGGCTGCTGAAATCTATTCCAAGGGCAGACATCCTGGCAAACGTCACATCCAAAGAACCACCCATCGAGTTGCTCAACTATTGGAAGTGGAAAATCTGTTTCCGACTTTGTCTCAATCGTCCAATACGAAATGCACTTTGTTGCATCTACCACCTTTGGCTCAATAATGGCAGATGTTGGACAAAGCTCAAGACATGCCGTGCACGAACCACAGTAGTCGTCCATAGGTGCGTCTGGTTCTAAATCGGCCGTCGTTATCACCACACCAAGAAAGAACCAACTGCCTATGTCTCGGCGAATGATGTTTCCGTTCTTACCCTGCCATCCAATACCAGAACGTACTGCCCAGGCTTTCTCGAGAACAGGCCCTGTGTCTGTGTAGCGGTGTGAAACGCTACCTGGTGAAAGTTCTGCAAGGCTGCCTATCAGTGCATCAAGCATTGGTGGAAGCACCACATGGTAGTCGTCTCCCCAAGCATAACGCGCAATTTTTCCGGTAACATCATGCTTTCTTGGTGTGTAGTAATTCTTTGCAACAACGATAACGCTTCGTGCGCCCGGTACAATAGCAGACACATCTCTACGAGCATCCATGTTACGTTCCATATAGCTCATGGTGCCATGGTAGCCACGGCCAATCCACTCTTCGTACTTCTGATACTCAATCGAAAGGGGCTCTGCAATCGCTATGCCAACGGCATCAAAGCCAAGTTCTATTGCTATGGCCTTTACGCGTTTTGTAAGCTCGCTGCGGTCCATGCAATGCCTATCGCGAGGGGGCTTCCAAGGACGCAATTGTGACGTCGATATCGTGTGCACGTGATACACAGACATCTGCATGTGACAACTCATCAACCGAGCCATAACCATAGAGTACACCAATATTGGCAACGCCGTTGGCACGGGCACCGTCGATATCGTGGTGACGATCCCCAATCATGACAACGTCGTGCGCAGCGGCCTGCTCATGCATGAGGATATGTCGCAGGAGGTCGCGCTTTTCAACATTTGTACCATCGAGCTCAGAGCCGTATACATGATCAATGTACCGATGTACCATTGATGCTTCAATCACCTCTCGAGCATACTCATGAGCTTTTGCTGTTGCCACAGCAATGCGAGCGCCAGTGCTGCTGAGACGCGAGAGCATTTCGGTTACACCATCGTAGATGTCGTATTCAAACATCGGACCGTCGCGGTAGATATGGCGGTATGTTGCTACAGCATGTTCGAGACGAACCCGATCAGTGGTTTGCAGATAGTGTTCAAAAATCTTCCACAACGATGCACCAAGGCACCAGGTAAAGTCGTGGTCTTCTGCAACGGGCATGTGCGAATCCTCTAGCGCGAGACGTAGGGAATGCACAATACCTCGCCGAGAGTCAATCAGCGTCCCATCAAGATCAAAAAGTACCAAGGAAGGCTTCATGATATCTACTCGATCTCATCGTTTGTGATCATGATAGGTAGGCCACCGGGCATGGAGCATATAAACAGATCAACTGTGCCATCACCACTGCGCATCACTTTCGCATCGGGAAAGATGCCGCTGATGTCATCAATCCACTCCTGATCGATATCGGCGGTATAATGCAGGAAAGGCGCCCCAGCAGGTTGTTCTCTGAACGACAGCATCCAGATGCCATCGGTAACATCCACACAATGAATATCGCGTCCACTTGCCTCTGCTATAAAATACCCGCAAGCCTGGGCCCAGACCGCTGCCTGATCTGCATCCACGACGGGAACAACCAGAGCATCAACGTATCCCAGAACAGGGTTGCTGTCGCCAGTGCAGTGAACAACATTGGCTGCCGTTGCCGGCTTGATACTGTATCGTAGCATGCCAGGGCCAGCAAACACGAGCTCCTCTGTTCCAATTTTTTCGAGCACATTGCCGCCAGCCAGAATCTTATCCTTAATGCTCTGCAGCGATGCACCAAGATATTCAAGCTGAGGGGGCTGCTGGTCTCCAGTTCGCAGTACAACGTTGATCTGTCCATCAGTAAGGAGTGCTTCGTGTTCCGAAGACTCCAGAATGTCGAACCCCAACGCAGTCCATCGTTCTGCATCAGCACTAGCGGCAGTGCAATGGAGAAGCAGTCTGGCCGAGTGACCAAGAAAAGCCATGGTAGTCCTTAAACGTTAAAGCGGAAGTACATGATGTCACCGTCTTTAACGATGTACTCTTTCCCCTCTACTCGATACATTCCTGCATCCTTTACGGATTGCTCGCTGCCGAGGCGTTCCCAGTCGTTGTACGACATAACTTCAGCGCGGATAAACCCGCGTTCAAAGTCGGTGTGTATCACACCCGCAGCCTGAGGTGCAGTTGCACCCTGGCGCACAGTCCAAGCACGACACTCCTTCTTTCCAGCTGTGAAGTATGTGATGAGGCCGAGCAGCCTGTATGCCTCTCTGATAACGCGATCCAATCCTGGTTCTTCCATGCCAAGATCAGCCAAGAACATTGCACGATCATCATCATCCAATAGAGCGATCTCGGCCTCGATCTTCGCACAAATAGGCACAACAACCGCTCCTTCAGAGGCAGCACGCTCACGCACAGCCGTTAAAAACTCATTGCTATGTTTAACACCATTCTCATCGGTGTTTGCAACGTACATTACTGGCTTATCTGTCAAGAGCTGCAGCTGCCGAATGATTGCAGCAGCCTTATCGTCGCGATCGTAAGTGCGAGCCGGTTTGCCACCATCGAGGTGTGTACGCAGTAGTCCGAGAATCTCATGTTCTTCTTTGGCGTCTTTGTCGTTTGCGCGTACTTTCTTGTTGACTGTTTCCATGCGATTTTCAACAGATTCAACATCTTTCAGAATCAACTCTGTCTCGATGATATCGATATCATGCAGAGGATTCACACCGCCATGTACGTGAACAACATTGTCGTCCTGGAAACAACGAACAACATGCGCCACCGCGTCACATGCCCGGATGTTGCCCAAAAATTGATTGCCAAGTCCTTCGCCTTTTGAAGCCCCTTTAACAAGTCCGGCAATATCTACGAACTCAACTGTGGTAGGTACCTCTTTATCAGTCTGGTAGACATCTACAAGCTTCTTCAGCCGTGGATCGGGCACATTCACGATACCCACATTGGGATCGATAGTGCAAAATGGATAATTGGCCGCCTCTGCTTCATTTGAAGTAAGGGCGTTGAACAACGTAGACTTACCAACATTCGGTAGTCCTACAATTCCGCAGGCGATTCCCATAGAGTATCTGGAAAGGGGCGATGTATTCGTGTGAAACCACGAAAATACGGCTCAAGTCAACACGTGATCATCAATAGGTAAAGGATAACCCTAAACCCAGATACGACTCCGCTTGGTTGGCGAACATTCCATGAATGCTTCGGCCGTCAAATCTATACAGTGCAACCCCTGCTGACGTACCGGAGGGATATCGCTGCTGAATGCCAATCTGCGTAGAATGCTGTGGTGCATATGACCCATGAATTCCAATCAGCTTTGCATCATGCCCAACATGCACTGCACAATCAGCTCCAAGATCAACGCTGTAATCAAAGCCGACATGCGGAATAAGTCTATCAAAATACCTTGGCTGAATTGACCACACCCATGTTACGCCGGCGTACGGACGCAGATTCCCGATGCGGTAGGCCGCGATAGCTTCTATGAATTCTCTGCTGTATACAAATGGCAACTGGCGTTCGAACTGGCCACGTGCATTTGCATACCCGTCAACAAGATGCGACGAGATATGGGCAAGTCGGATACGCAGATCAATAGCAGATCCGGCTGGTGTATACGTTCCGGTAAAGCCAAACCAATAGTCTGCTGTTTCTGCTGGGAACTTCAGATTTCCCTCGGAGCGAAGCCGCGTGAGAGTGAAAAACTCGGCCTCGACTTTAAATATTGAATCAACACGGAACAATTCCGGGGAGGCTCCGATATCGAGCCTTAGGGTCCTTGGAGCAAGTTGCCCTACCAATTGAATGCGGGCCTCGAACGGGTTGGCGTAAAGACTCTCAAACTCTCGCGCTGATGACGAACGAGCAATAACTGCCATACCAAATAGCGCAATCAGCCGTTCTAACACGTTCATGATTAGCGGTAGATACCGCGCTTAGAGGATCGAACAAAGCCGATACAGTAATCAACTTCGGCAGTAATGTCTCCATTCATATTTCCTTCATATGCACGGAGTCCGTCCGAATTATTAAAACCACTACGCAGAAGCGTATGGTAGAATTCATCTATCGAGCTTATAACATCTGCCGAGAAACCGCGCCTGCGCAGTCCAACTGCGTTAACACCTTCCACAGATAACGGCTCACGTCCACAGAGGGTAAACGGAGGAACATCCTTGACAACGCGAGAACATGCTCCAATCATGCTGTGCGCACCGATTCTGCAGAATTGATGAACGCCTGTATGGCCGCCCAGAATTGCCCAGTCCCCTACTTCTACATGCCCACCGAGCTGCACAGCATTAGCCATGATAACATGATCACCCACAACGCAGTCGTGTGCAACATGTACGTATGCCATAAGCAGGCAGTCGCTGCCAACACTGGCCTTACCACTGGCCGTAGTGCCACGATTTACCGTAACACATTCACGAATCACTGTACGGTCGCCTATGATTGCAAGCGTTGGCTCGTTGGCAAATTTCAAATCCTGCGGTGCCGTGCCAATCACTGCACTCGGATGGATCACGACATCAGTACCGATACGAGAACCGTTGCCCAACACTACATGACTCAGCAGTCTGGTGCGATCGCCGATAACGACATCGTCTTCAACGACACAGAATGGACCAATCGAAACGCCTTGCCCTATCGTCGCATTCGGTGAAACAACTGCTGAACTATGAATCATTTGGGAGCAACCTCTCTGTCAACAACTGCTGCCTGAAGCTCGGCCTCGGCAGCCAACTGTCCGTCTACATATGCACGACCTACTAACTGGCAAATATTGAAACGGAATCGAGTCATTTCCAATTCCATCACGAGTTGATCGCCTGGAACAACCTCCCTGCGGAACTTTACATTATTCATCCCAGTAAAGACCACGAGTTTACTATCGGGGTCAACCCCCTTGGAAATCAACAGCAAGCAACCAGTTTGAGCCATGGCCTCCATGATGAGCACACCAGGGAATATTGGTCTGTTCGGGAAGTGTCCCATGAACTGGGGTTCATTAGACGTAATATTCTTTAACCCGATGATCTTGTTCTGCTCCGGTGCAAACTCAACTATTCGATCAACCATTAAAAATGGATAACGATGCGGCAGCATCGTCAGAATAGCATTAGCATCGAAAACTGTCGAGGCTGCATGTGTTGAGAACCTACGTGGACTTGGCTTACCCTCGTACTTCTTGCGCACCTTACGCGCGAACTCAATGTTGGCTGCATGTCCGGGCAAAGCCGCAAGCACCTGACCACGAATGCGATACCCAACAAGGGCTAAATCGCCAACCATATCAAGAAGCTTGTGCCGCGCGGGTTCGTTTGGATATCGCAGTGCATTGTTGTTGAGAAAACCGGTGGTTCCAAGAACCGCATTTCCTAAAACGCCCATCGAGGCTAACGTTGCACGCAGCTCCTCATCCGACATTTCCTGATCAACGATAACGATCGCATTATCTAGGTTGCCCCCTTGAATAAGCCCCTGTTTGTGCAAGGCCACAACTTCGTGAAGGAAGCAGAATGTACGTGCCGGTGCGAACTCGGTTACGAATTCCTTGTCCATATCGAACAATCCGGTGTGCTGACTGCCCAGAGCTGGATTCTTGTAGTCAACCATCACCGTTACGCGGAAATCATCGTTGGGGAGCGCGACGATTTCCGTACCCCGCTGCTCATCAACATATCTAATGGGCTCGTCAATGATAATTTCGTTACGGACCGTTTGCTGCTCTACAATTCCAGCCTTTTGTATCATTTCAACATAGGGCATCGACGAGCCATCTCCAACAGGGGGCTCATTACTCGTGAGCTCTATCGTGCAGTTGTCTACTCCCATGCCTACAAGTGCTGCCAAGACATGCTCGACTGTATAAACTCGGGCTTCACCAACTGCAAGAGTTGTGCCGCGTGCAATCTCTACTACGTTATCGACTATTGCGGGGATTACTGGACTTCCCGCTAAATCAGCTCGCACAAATCGATAACCAGTATTCTCAGCGGCAGGTTTAAAGGTCATGGACGTTAGACTTCCGGTGTGGAGTCCGACACCGTCCATCGTTACTTCAGCTCCAATTGTCCGTTGCTTCATACTCATATATCAGTCTTTCGATTCAAGCGCTTTGATAGCGAGAGATAACTCATTCAACTTCTGCTGTATGCTTACGATGTCTTTGAGAGCGACGTCTTGGCGCAGTTGTATCATATGTGGTTGCGCTGGATTACCCGAATAGACACCTGGCACTTCGATAGACTTGGTAACACCTGTTTGCCCCATCACTACAACATCGTCCGTAGTGGTCGTGTGTCCGGCAATACCAACCTGCCCTGCAAGCCTGTTTCGTTTTCCTATAACAGTGGAGCCGGCAATGCCTACCTGCGCTGCAATGCCAGTATTCTCACCAACTCTTACTCCGTGGGCAATCTGAACAAGATTGTCAATCTTTACGCCATCTTCAATCACTGTAGATTCAAGCGCCGCGCGATCTATCGTTACGTTAGCGCCAATCTCGACATAACTACCCAGAACAACATTGCCAACTTGCGGGATCTTCTGATAACTCTTATCCGATAACTCCACGTAGCCAAAACCATCTGCGCCTACAACAGAGCCAGCATGAATGATGCAATGCTCTCCAATAACCGTGTCTTGATAGATCGTAACATTCGCATGCACTGTGGTGCCGCCTGCAATTGTTGTTCGCGGATAGAGAACAACATTAGCCACCAACTCAACATTCTCACCAATGCTACATTCGCGTCCGACCACACAGCCAGGACCTATAGCAGCTGATTCATGAATTATGGCTGTGGGATCTATCGAAGCGCTCGAAGAGCGATATCCCGGAGATAGCTTGCTAGGAACATAGCAATGCTGAATCAACGAGATGCAAGACTGGTATGGATTCTCAACCACAATAACAGAGGCACAGGGGGCTGCATCTGCATCAGCATCACGCACAAGCAGACACGAGGCCTGTGTTGCGAGAAATTGCGTTCGGAAATTATCTGAACCATAAAATGAGATTGAGCCAGTAGAAGCCACTGAGAGAGCTGCAATAGACGAGATAACAACGTCGTCACGTCCACGAACCTGCCCGCCAAGTGCAGCCGCAAGATCACTCACCGTTTTGGGAGCAATCTGCAACATTACTTTGGCCCCTTGCCTGTGGTGTCTGATTCTTGGTTAGGCATCGATCTGGCTGGACCAATTCCCGGTGTTTGCCCGTTAGGTGGCAAACCATTGGGCATCAAACCGTTATCGAGTACCGCGGGGGTAGTAATGGGTGTTGTAGATGGCTCTTGGGGCGAAGATGACGTTGTTAGCTGTTCCGTAGTAGCTCTACGAGACTTACGGCGTCGAGGTTCTTCCTGCCGCTTGTTACGTGGGTCTCCATCAATAGCTTCTTTCTGCTTTGCTTCGAGATCGCCTACGTCGATGCCAAGCTCTTTCATCACTTTTACAGTGATATCGTACTTCGCGTTCACGTATACCAGCGGCTGCGTGCTTTTGTCCCATACCATATCGTAGCCCTCTTGGGCACTTACCTTCTGCACGGCAGCATACACCTTATTCCAGATTGGTTTAAAGAGCTGCTCAGCCTGCTGATCATGATCGCCGCCTGGTTCGAATTTCATACGCGCAAAGTTGTCACTCTCGCGACGCTTCTCATCAATCTCTTTCTCTTTGGCAACACGTTCTTGATCGCTCCATATCAGGCGGTTCTTCTTAATCTCAAGATCCAGCTCATCGATATCGCGCTGACGTTGAGCAAGCTCCTGTTTCCACTCGTCTACGTAGGCATCCAAACGTTCTTGCGCCTGCTTATTCGACTCATATTGTGCACGGACCGCATCTGTCGAAACGTAACCGATCTTCTGCGCTGCAAGCTCTGCTGCGCACAAAAGGGAAAGTATGCTTACGATCCAATATCTCATGGTAATACTCCGATTGTGTGCTAGGAGCAACGTTTCACAATCGCAAATGGTGTGAATCCATTAGTTGCTGCCACGCTTCATCCGGTCGAGCACCTTGTATGTCACATCAGCCTTGTCTTCACTATACAGTACAAGACCAAAGGCTTTCTCGAGAACAATTGTAAGCTTCTCTTCCTTGGCAACGGCATTGATTGCGTCGGTAACCTTTTGACGAATCGGCTGCAACAGGTCTTCCTGCATCTTCTTCATTTCAACAGTCTTCTCTTCCTGATATGCGCGGAAGCGCTGCTGCAGAGCCATCAGAGCCTCTTGTTCCTTGCGCTTGGCATCAGCAGTCATCATGGCTTCCTGCTTACCGTAGTTTTCAGCACGTGATTCAAATTCCTTCTGCATCATTTGCAGCGTATCGCGGTATTTTAACTGCTGCTCTTCGATAGCCTTGCTTGCCTTTACTGTTTCGGGAAGCTCTTTCATGATAACCTCGGTGTTTACTACACCGATTTTGTAATTCTGTGCGCCAACTGCTGTAGTTGTGATAATTGCTGCTAAAGTAACAATGATGAGTCGAACCGTCATGATGGTATCCTGTTGTAAAACGTTATACATTTTTTGACCTGTTACATACCTGTTGTTCAGCGACCGAACTGGAAGTGAAACTGCCACCCAGAACGCTGATAGCCCGGAATGATGGGGTTATCGTCGAAGCCATATCCAACGTCAAAACCAAGCAATCCGATCGGCTGCAAGAGCAATCGCATGCCCACACCAACCGAACGCTTGAGATTGAACGGATCCGCTTCTTTTAAGCTTGCCCAGACATTTCCAGCTTCGGCAAAACTAAGTAAATAGATTGGGAAGGGGCTGAGAGTTAGTGCAAAACGAAGCTCTGTTACAAAACGCGACAGCACACGACCACCTTGTGGTGTTGGGCGTCCGCCGTCTGCGCCTCCCCTGCTTGGTCCAATTGAGTTATCTGGATAGCCCCGTAATGGCGTTACATTAAACCCACCAAGACCATTGCCACCCATGTAGTATAGCTCACTAGGCGGCATGGTTGTGTCTACTCGTATGCCACTGACGTAGCCAATCTCAGATCCCATGAAGAGCACAAGACGATTATTTCCGCCGATTTGAAGCAACGGATTTACCATGTCGAAATTCATACCAATCTTGCCAAAGTCTGTCGTACCGATGCCGAGCGCAGCTGCTGTTCCGCGCAGAGCCAACGAGAACCGTGAACCAGAGGTTGGAAATATGATATTGTCGAAACTGGTACGAGATATGGTTTGTGAGAAGATCAGACCGGTATTTACACCAGCTCGCGACCAAATGTTATCGATGTCGGATTCGATACGTTCGAACGACATACTCCAATCGGCACGGAAGTAATCATCGGGCCAGCGTAGACGTCGGCCAAAGTTTACTTGCGCGCCTGTTCTACGTGTATTGAAAACAAAGTTCTGCTTCGTGTCGTAGATATTGAAACCGATCGACGTTGGCTTGCCAAACAACCATGGCTCGGTAAACGACAGCTGCAAGGTTTGCAGGCGTGTTTGCTGACCTTGCTCGAACTGCAAGGCCAACACCTGTCCTGCGCCACCGCTAAATGGCTCGCTGATGTCGAAATTATTCAGGGTAATACCCACCGAGGCTGTAAGCCCAAACGAACCGGCAAAACCTACCGATGCGTTAAAGGTGTCTGTAGAGCGCTCCTCTACTTTGAGTACGATATCTACCTTGGTTTTGTCAACGGGAGTAACCTGAGGCTTGAGCGCCTCTGGGTTAAAGAAGTTTAAGACTCCAAGCCCCCTGATACTGCGTATCAGAGCTGCCCGATTGAAATAATCACCCGGACGAATAAAAAGCTCACGTCGGATGACACGATCGCGCGTTTTTGTGTTGCCAACGATTTCAACGCGGCGCACTGTGTATTGATCGCCTTCAACGATACGAACGACGATGTCAATGCTGTCCTCTGCCACACGCAGAATCTCAGGTTCAATCCTGGCTGCTAAGTACCCATTGTCTGCGTATAGCGATTTTACATCTGATTGATCTTCGTTGATTTCAATTTGCTGACGGAACTTTGTGTCGTTGTAGACCTCGCCCTTCTCAATGCCAAGCTGACGCAAGAGAATGTTCTCTGCGTAGATTGTTTGGCCAGTAAACTGTACGTTCCGTACGTAGTACTTTTTACCTTCCTTGATGCGTAGAACGATGGTAACTGTTTGTTGCTCATCGTTAAACAGTACGGTATCGCCCAGAATTTCGGCATCAAGCAAACCGTTATCGAGGAACCACGTAGCTAACTTCTTCTTGTCTTCCTCATACTTGGCGGCATCGAACTTTGAAGACTTCCAGATCTCCCACCAGCTTTTCGTCTGCGTGTCTTCAAATGCCTTAGCTATCTGATTGTCTGTGTATGTATCGTTACCCTCTACCTCGATGTGAGCAACCGAGAACTCAACCCCCTCGTCGATCTCAATGTCGAGGTCGTAGAAGTTTGCTGAGTCTGCAGATGTTGTCGTTGTTTTTACACGAGCAAAGAGCAGGCCTTCTTTTGCGTAGAGCTTACGAATGGATTCGCGAACAAGGTACTCATCATACGGCGAGAGGATATCGCCAAAGCGCTTGTCCATTACCTTCATGATCTCCGAAATCGAAACTTCGTCGTTACCAATAATGGTAACATTTCTCACCCGAGGCATTGGAGCCACCTTAATCACAAGGAACACGCCAAGTGCTGTTTCGCGCTCTTTTTCAATCTTGACGTCGTTAAACGTTCTGCGGTTCCAGAGATTTTTCACCGCGTTCATGAGGTCGTCTGGACGTGCCTCTTGCCCAACGCGCAATCCCGAATAGGCAATCACGGTTTGCATGTCTGCCCCTTGGGTAAGGCCTTCTACAGTGATGCCTGCGATAATTGGACTGCGCTGTTGGGGTGCTTGCGCCTGAATGGCCTTTGTACCCAGCATCAGAATCACGACAAACAGCAGCGCAGGATTACGTAAGCGCATCAAGAATCCGTTCCAGAGTAGATCGTGACTGCGCTTGGCTCTCAGGTTGCACCTGGGCAGATGTCTTACCAAAACGGCGTTCACGCAAAACATAGCTGGCAAGCCCCTTGTAGAGCTCTTGCTCTGTAAACTCAGGCCAGAGTGTTTCTGTTACGTACAACTCTGCATATGCCGCCTCCCAGAGAAGAAAATTGCTCAAGCGCATCTCTCCACTCGTTCGGATGATTAAGTCAGGATCAGGCATTCCAGAAGTCTGCAGATAACTAGCAAGTGTCTGCTCAGTAAGGTCCTCGGGAGATAGCTTGCCTCTGCGAACATCCATTGCCATTACCTGCACCGCCCGTTGGATGTCCCAACGCGACCCATAGCTAAGCGCTAGTGTTAATGTAAGACCATCATTCTTTTTTGTGCGCTCCATGGCAGACTGCAGAATCTTCTGCACGGCTTTGGGTAGTGCATTTATCTTTCCGATGGCGCAGATTCGCACGTTGTTGGCATCTAGTTCGTCGACCTCTCGTACAAGGTAGGATTCCAAAAGTGACATCAGAAAACGCACTTCTGGCACAGGGCGCTTCCAATTCTCGATGGAAAACGCATACAGTGTAAGGTAGGACACGCCGAGCTTGGAGCATGTCTTCACGGTAGAGCGCACGCGCTCCATGCCCTCTCGGTGCCCCTCAAATCGCGGTTTGCCACGCTCTTCTGCCCATCGGCCATTGCCATCCATGATAACTGCCACATGCTTTGGCATGCGACCAGAATTCATGAGCGACAGTTGCACTTGTTGCTCCTGGACTGAGATCGATTCCTTGGACCAGGTCACTCTTCCTCCAATACGTAACGAACCACAAAGATAGGAATTAGATGCCATGGCCACGGCTAAGGTTGTGCAGAATAAGGGGCTTTCGTATGTTTGCCATCCGCAGAACGTAGGTGACTTATGCCGTCTAAATCACGCAAACACAGTAACACTATTGTATCCTGTTTAAAGAGGTCAGGTTGAACGTCACGAAAGCTGATATCGTCGATAAGATCGCCGGTGAGACTGGGCTTACAAAGCTCGAGACGAAGGCGGTAGTCGATGGCTTCCTCCTCAGCATCATTGGCGCACTTGCAGAAGGTCACAGAATAGAACTCCGTGGCTTTGGCGTTTTTAGTGTCAAGAGCAGGAAGCCTCGCATGGCTCGGAACCCTCGTACTGGGGATCCCGTGCCACTCGAGGAACGCTTCATCCCAGCGTTTAAAGTTAGTTCTGAGTTTCAGGAGAAGGTTCACGACAAGCTCCGTGCCGGCTCTACTTCACAGAACACACCTGATACGCAGTGATGGGCACCTCCAGTAGCGGCAATGCCGTGGCTCTGGCCATAGCATTGGTGGTAGTTGTTTCTGGAGGATCATATGCACTCAGTAGGCTTGCCTTGCAACAAGCGCAGGAAGAGGGTGCTCCGCTGGCAAAGCAGCGGGCTGTGGAACGAGAGGCTGCCCTGCGTCAAAAGCGCATGGCGGAATTATTGAAAACACTGGAAGACTCGATTGCGACCCATCCGCTCGACAGCATGATGGTAATTTCAGCCGGGAATGTCAGTTACGATCTTGGACAATTTGATAAGGCGGCACAGTATTACGAGACGTTTCTCACGAGCATAGATCCGTCCAAGACAGCAGTTCGTATCGATTATGCGTACGCACTGTTTCAGTCGGGCAATGTTGAAAAAGGTAAGAACGTCTTGCTGGCAGTCATAGCCAAGGAACCGAAGAACCAGTCGGCACTCTTCAATCTTGCGGTTATGTACATTGAAGAGAGCAATACGGAGAAAGCTTTGGAAACGTTTAGAGAATGCTACAAAGCAGACCCTGCGTCTGACATCGGAAAACGTGCAGCTTTAGCTGTTCAACAATTAGAGACAACGACATAAAATCGAATTTTTGTTAAACGACACAAACGAGGAACATCATGCCATGCGGAAAGAAGCGCAAGCGTCATAAAATGGCAACGCACAAGCGCAAAAAACGGCTTCGTAAGAACCGTCACAAAAAGAAGAATAAATAGGTAGTGGGCGCTTCGGCGCCCATTTCTTTTGGACTCGCCCCTTCTCTCTCTACTCTCTATTCTCTATTCTCCACTCTCCACTCTCTTCCATCATGTTCCTAGGATTCCTTGCAGCTACAGGAACGCTTCTCTCTTGGAGCGTAGGTACGTTTGCTTTCCTTCGCGCCTCTCGCAAAATCGACCCCGGATTATTGAATCGGGCACGTCTGATGCTTGCCGTTTGCGCCACACTGATCTTGGCGAGCGTTACGGTTGTAGCATGGCCATGGGAGATCGTAACACGCACCACATTTCAATCGTGGTTGTGGCTAGGTCTGAGTGGAATTGTCGGACTTACAATTGGCGACCTGTTTGGATTTACATCGTTGCGCATTCTTGGTGCCCGGCGTCAGAGCGTTATAGGTACACTTTCGCCAGCTGCTGCTGCAGCTGCGGCTCTATTGCTACTCAACGAGCACATATCCCTGATCGATATCGCCGGAATCACCATTACTCTTGTTGGCGTGATCACAGCTACGTATTCATCGCAAGAGAAGGATGACGTGGCAAACGAAGGCTATGGCTCGTTCTTCTGGGGTGCAGTTCTCGGGGTTGGTGGCGCAATTTTCCAAGGGGTAGGTTTGGTGCTTGCAAAGAAGGGTATGATGTCTGATTCCGGCTTGGCCATGATTGCACCTTTTCACGCTACGTTCGTGCGGATGACGATCGGCTTTATGGCAACATATGCGCTTGATGTGCTCCGACGTGCCCCACATCGTCCGCTTAGAGATGCATTTAGCGACTCGCCTTCGCGTAATGCTATGCTCTTGGGTGCACTTTCAGGACCAGTGATTGGAGTTACGTTATCACTGCTAGCAGCACAGCAACTTCCGGCTGCCATTGCACAGACCATTTTTTCGTTAGTACCATTCGTCGTTATGATCATCGCCCGCATCGTGTATCATGAGCCCCTACGCTTGCGTTCGGTGCTTGGTGCGGTGATCAGTGTTATTGGCGTTTTGATACTTGTTATGTACTAATCAAGGAACACAGTATTATGGACCCACGCCTACTTTCACTTGGAATACCCGAGATTCTGGAAGATCCAGAGCGCCTAGCCGAGCTCGACGATGAGCAAATTGATCTGCTAGTAACGATTCGCGAAGATGCAGCGCAGGCTCTGGAGCAAGACGAAGACAATACCGATCTGATCGACACTGTTTACCTGTCTCACATGACGTTGTCGTCAGCACTCTTTCTGCGCGCTATCGCATCAGATATATCAACACCACCCGTGCCGGCGGCACAGGTCGTTGCTCGTGCATGGCCCGGTGAGCCCCTTGTCTCGTGCAGTGCCGACTCTATATCGGAGATGTTAGCACCCAAGGCTACGATCGACATGTTAACGAAAGCAGGACTTCCGAAGACAGCAGAACCAGGTTTGGAGTTTACGCTGCCACCAAGACGATTCGTTAACGATGTAGAACCGGCTCAGGATACAGAGGTGGACTCGGCATCGGCTGATTTCTTCTCAACATTCTGGCAGATTGCCACGACTGAACATGGCGATGCCATCTGCATAGACGAGCGTGCTGATTGCGCCATCATTCTCCTGGATCGAGAATGGGGCTACTATGCCCAACAGTTTGTGAACTCAAGCATTGGACACTTTCTCATGAGTCTTGATGCTTGGCATGCAGTTGAACAGTCCAGCGACGAAGAGCTCGACAGCGCACTTACTAAATTTGAGCGTGCCCTAGAACGCATCGACCCAGTAGCCCTTACAGAAGGGGCTTACTGGGCCGAGATTATTCATGCGATTGATTGACGGGCGCACCGTCGTTGATATTCTATCGAAATGAGGGGTCACGGCATGCTGTGACTCCTCATTCGAATGCGATATTATTTCGCGATAGCCACCGATCTACGCTCCCGAACCACGGTAACACGAATCTGACCTGGATACTCCATTTCAGATTCAATGCGTCCAGCAATGTCGTTAGCGAGTTGATCTGCACGCAAATCATCGATACGATCTGGCTCGATGATGACGCGAACTTCACGTCCTGCCTGGATAGCGAAGGTCTTTGTCACGCCATCAAATGAGGTAGCTATTTCTTCTAGCTGCTGCAATCGCTTGATGTAATTCTCAAGTGACTCACGACGAGCACCTGGGCGGGCACCACTGATCGAGTCAGCAGACTGCACAAGCACTGCAATTGGTGATTCCATCTCGATATCGTCGTGGTGAGCTCCAACTGCGTTTACAACCAATGGATGCTCCTTGTACTTCTTTACAAGGTCCATACCAAGCAGTGCGTGCGGCCCTTCGAGCTCGCGATCGATAACCTTGCCGATGTCGTGCAAAAGACCGGCGCGCTTGGCAAGATTCACATCCAGACCAAGTTCATTTGCCATGATACCCGTCAAGAAGCCAACCTCGATCGAGTGAGCGAGCAGGTTCTGACCGTAGGATGAGCGATACTTCATGCGTCCGATGTAGCGAACCATTTCGGGATGAATGTTGTGGATGCCAAGCTCCATGAGCGCATTCTCACCAACACGAATCATTTCTTCTTCGAGTTCCTTGCGGACCTTATCAACAACCTCTTCGATACGCGCTGGGTGGATACGTCCATCGCCCATGAGTCGCTCTAGCGATACGCGCGCAACTTCGCGGCGGAACGGATCGAATCCTGAGATTACGACCGCTTCAGGTGTATCATCGATGATAAGATCGATTCCAGTGGCAGCCTCGAAGGCCCGGATGTTGCGTCCTTCACGACCAATGATGCGCCCCTTCATCTCCTCGGACTGCAGATTGACCACTGAAACAGTAGACTCCACACAGTGATCGGATGCAGTGCGCTGAATTGCCATCAAGACAATCCGCTGAGCCTCTTTACGAGCATTGACCTTGGCCTCATCACGCACATCTTTTACCAGTTGTGCCGCATCTGCCTTGGCATCATTGACCATGTTATCAATGAGAAACTTCTTAGCGTCTTCCTTACTCATACCAGTGATGCGCTCGAGGCGAACATTTTGCTCTTCGAGCAACACATCAATCTGCTTTACTTTGTTGTCGATTTGCGAAGACTTCCTCGTAACATCTGACTCGAGTGTTGCCAGCTTCTTCTCTTTCTTCGAGAGATCTTCCAGCTTTTGATCAATACCTTCTTCGCGCTTGCGAAGCTCTTTTTCAAAGTTTCGTAGCTTAGCATCTTTCGAGTCGCGCTCTGATTCAAACTTGCGTTTTAATTCACGGGATTTGTCTTCCGCTTCGTCAATCTTCGTGCGCTTAACGGCATCAGCCTTTTTCTCAGCTTCTGCTAGAATCGACTTCGCCTCTGCCTCTGCCTTGGTGCGCTCTGAAGCCGCAACCTTTTTCCCAGCGAAGTAACTAACAAGAAAACCTACGACTGCTACTGCCAGTCCTACACTTAGACCCATAATCATGGGCTGTTCCATACGTATACCTCCTTCGCACCCTTACGGCGCCGTAGTGCGTCCACGCCGTGCTGCAGCGGTTAGACGATAAAAAAGGAGCCGCATCCCACTACCCTGGACCAAATAGTCCAGTTGTGTTTTCGATTGGTAAAAGAACCAAAGGGACCGCACGGTGGGTACTATCCTTACTATCGCTGACTTCCACTGTTCGGGTTTGCACCCGATCTTGCTCGTTCGAACAAGTGAGGCCTGCCATTGATAGTCAGAGCCTAGTGCCCTGGAATGAAAATTTGTATGGTTCTTTTTCAAGCGTGCGACAACAGTAGCGGAATGCGGCTACACAGTTTATCAGCGTATCACGTTGAAAGGAAGAGTTAGGCTAATGGCTGATGCGCTGCGCGCACCAGGTACTGCGTCATCTTATCTAGTTCGTCAATCACTTCCCTCGAATTCTGGCTGCGCTGTTCTTTCTCATCGAGATATTTCTCAGCAATATTTAACGCCGCCAAAACGGTAAGTGTTGGAGTTGACTGCTCTCGCAGAGTTTGCTGCAAATGTTGAACTTGAATGTTGACTTCACGTACTGATTGTTTGATCTTCTCTTCGTTTTCACCACGAAGAGTAAGGTCTTTCCCGCCTATTTGTACTCGTATCGCTTTCGACATGGTATCACTGTCAAAAAGTTCGTTGTTGTTGCTGGCAAGTTAGGAAATCCCGAGCAATTGTGCGACTCGGGTTGCAAGATTATCAAGACGCTCGGCAAGGGCCTCCATCTCTTCTGGGGAAAGCCCCTTGCCCGCTGCCTGTTCATCGATAAGCTGGCGAGATTCATCCGTTCCACCACTGGCAGAAAACAGGCTCATCTGGTTTCGTCGATCTGGATCTTCAACATGACGTAGCCCAGCTGCACGATACACCTCAACAATTCCCAGTGCTTTTTCAAGTTGCTCTTGCAGAGAGTCAATCTCATCCTGCAAACTCAACATACGCTCTTCGGCATCTGCAGCTTTTACCGTCATGGCCTCGAGCTCTGAAAGGCGCACGCGAAGCGCATCGACTTCATGACTCGTCAATTCACTACGTGTATCGGTGGTGGACACGTCAAGGTGTGCCTGCTGCAAAGCCTCCTGCGCTGCATAAAGTCCAGTCTGCAGTTCTGCAACTTGTACTTCAATAGCCTGATACTTTTCAGCCAACATGAGATAGTCATCGTTGAGTTGCGTCTTCTCGGTCTTCATGCGCTCCATTGTCTGACGCAGCTCTGCTGCCTCTAATTGCGCTTCTGACAGCCGCTGCTCGTGCACCTCATTGAGTTCTTGCAGTTCATTGAGTGTGGAGTTCTTTTGATACTCAACGAGATCGTCATACTGATTGCGCAGGCTCTGAAGCTCCTCCTGGGCTTTATGTAACTCAGCTTCACGTGCGCTTACCTGCAACTCATATTCACACAGTTCGATTCTAGCTTGCGAGAGTTCAGCATGAAGCTTCTCGGCCTCGGCTAACCCAGCAGCCATTGAAGCTTGCTCCTGATCACGCTCGGCAAGATGTTGGTTACGTGCCTCGAGCCCACCTTGCAGGCTGACAGCTTGCTGTTCCAACTCTTCGTTGGCCTGGCGCGATACAACGTCTTCTTGCACTGCACTCAACGCCTGCACTGATGCTTCGAGAGATGCGTTCTGGGCACGAAGCTGGACAACTTCTTGCCGCAGCGTTACGATGAGCTCTGCGCTTGACCTAACGGTATCCCAGAACTTTGCGAGTGATGCTGATACATTTACACTGGAGGTCTGCTGAGATGCTGGCGCGTCATGCGAACTCTGTTCGAACGCTTCCGGATTTTGCAGTGAGCTCATTGTACTATCTCCCCTTGAGATGGTTGTTCAATTGTCAAACCACGCACGTGTGCCTGTAGCTGACTGATTGATCGATCGAGAATCGTTGTAATAATTGGATCTACATCAGCATCAGTGAGCGTTCTCTCGCTAGAGCGAAAGACTATTCTGATACCAATGCTCTTGTATCCTTGCACCAGCGAACCGCCGGAGAATACATCAAAAATGCGTGCCGTCTCTACAGTATCCGAACCACATTGTTGCACAATATTCAGGATTTGTCCGGCAGTAACAGATTGTGGCACAACCAATGCTACGTCCCTTTCGATGGCTGGGAAGGTTGCGTATTGACGATACCTGTGTTTCTTAACTGGTATACTGCGCGCGTCTAATACTGCAGCCATAGCATCTATGTCGATGCCATATGCATTGCAAAAACCTGGATCTAGCTGACCCGCAACGCCAATACAAACGTTGTCGGTAAATAGCCTCAACGTGTTTTGTGTAAAGGGGGCTTGTGGCGAATCATCAGGAACCGTTACAATGCCTGATGAAACAAGTTGCACGTCGCCCACGAGATCGAATATGTCTAGGGCTCTACTCTTCCCACTCCAATGCTGTTCGGTTTGTCCGCACAGAACCATCGCAAGCACTTCGCTCTGCTTGATACCGAATTCCTTTGACGTGTCATGTTCAAACACGTTGCCGAACTCCATTAATCGAGCAGTAGCTGCACCGTGACGAATGTTATGGGAGGCAACCCGCAGCAGAGATGGAATCAGCGATGATCGCATTGCCGAGAACTCATGTCCAAGGGCATTGCGAAGCATCACAGGTGCAGAGCCGTCAAGTATTTCTTCGGGAGACCCAAGAACGTTCGTGACACAATCCACATAACCACGCGCAGCTAGTGATGTACGTATACGGCTGCGCTGCTGGTACCCATGAGGTCCACCAGCACGCAACGACTCAGGAAGCTGGGATCCACCACCCAGCGATGCTCCGCGCACTATGGTTGGTATCCGGTCAATTCCATAGAGCCTCATCACTTCCTCAGCAATATCGGCCTCGATGCGAACGTCTGCGCGCCATGAAGGGGGCTCTACAGATCGTTTGGCGTTACCGCCGCCATCAACGACTCCGAACCCAAGCGATCGAAGCATCAGGTCGATGCGCGCATCGTCGATGGCAATGCCAAGTAGCGAGCGTACCCTATTGTATTCAACCGCAATCGGGTCAGCCGGCGTTATTGGCGAACCAATCTCCGTGCTAATTCCCGAGCTGCCCCCTGCAAGATCACACAGCATGGCAACAGCAAGATCTGCCGCCGAGCGCACACCTGCTGGGTCTACTCCTCGCTCAAACCGGTACGACGCATCGGTGCTAAGACCAAGCTTCTTTGCCGTGCGACGGATCGATGTTGGATGGAAGTAGGCGGACTCGATCACAACCGTTGTTGTGGTCTCATCGATCTCTGAGTTTTGTCCACCCATCACACCAGCCACGGCAATTGGACGCTCTCCATCACAGATGAGAAGCATTTCAGCATCGAGCTTACGCTCCTTCCCATCAAGCAGCGTTATCGCGGATTCATCAGCATGCGGCGTACGAACAACAATGGCATTGCCGCGAAGCTTTGCCATGTCGAATGCATGAAGGGGCTGCCCCATCTCCATATTGATGTAATTCGTGATATCAACGATCACATTACTTGGACGCAGTCCAAGGGCAATCAATCTGTCTTTGAGCCACGCCGGACTCTCAACTGCTCGCACATTCGTTACCACGTGTGCGATGTAGTGTGAGCACACATCAGCGTTCTCAACCCTAACCTCAACCGATGCATCATTACTCTGCGACGCAGCATCAAGCGTTCGCGGTTGCGGCACAACAACCGGCGCGTCATCATAGACCGCAGCGTATGCAGCAAGCTCGCGCGCAATCCCAACATGCGAAAGGCAATCAGCACGGTTCGGCGTAATGGCGATGTCGTAGATCACATCATCGATCTTGAGGGCTTCGGCAAGGGGCGCACCAGCAGCGAGCGCATCATCGAGCACCCAGATGCCCGATGCGTCTTCACCCAAGTTCAGCTCTGCCTGCGAGCAGATCATACCCTGCGAAGTAACACCGCGAAGCGGACGCTCCTCGATTGCAAACCCAGCCGACGGAACAACTGCGCCAACCAGCGCCACCGGCACTGTTTGGCCGGCCGCAACGTTGGCAGCACCACAAACAATGGTCTTGGTTTCTGCACCAACATCAACTGTACACACGGAGAGCTTATCGGCCTTAGGATGCGGCTGTTTTTCGAGCACTTTCCCAACAACAATGTTGGCCAGCACCGCAGATGCATCGACAACGTCTTCGACCTCTAAACCAAGGTCAGTAAGCACGCGCGACACCCTCTCAACCGTCCACCGATCGGACGGCAATTCCACAAAATCACACAGCCATTTGTGCGAGACTTTCATCTCAAGCAAACTCTCTATTAATCAACGACAAAGATAGTCGCAGCAAGAGCATAGGGTCGGTTGGAGTTTTGCACAAGAACCGGGAGGAGGTACTAGGGACTAGGTACCGGATACAAGGCTCTCCAGGTTTCCCGCCACCGCTTTCTCTGTGGTGACGTCCTTTCGTGGGAATGACGGAACACATCCCTTACCCTGTACCTCGTACATAGAACCTTGTACCTCGTACCTCGTACCTTGTACCTCGTACCTAGAACCTTGTACCTCGTACCTCGTACCTCGTACCTCGTACCTTGTACCTTGTACCTCGTACCTTGTGCCTTACGATTTTTTGTGTATCTTCGTGCTCCCTATCGCGGGGTGGAGCAATTGGTAGCTCGTCGGGCTCATAACCCGAAGGTTGTAGGTTCAAGTCCTGCCCCCGCTACGACCGACAAACGTTAAGCCCTTGTAGCTCAAATAGTTACAAGGGCTTAATAGTTTTTGGCTCAAAGTGCCGGCGCAACAGCTTTGCCATTTCACGCTGGATCTCGAGCACACGTACTTCTGTGGTTGCGACGATGGTGCGAGACCTCGTTGTTTCGTTGAAGATTGCTAACTCGCCAAAGTAGCTTCCCGGACCCAGCGTCTGAAGCAATGTGCCGTCTTGATAGGCATCAACGCTGCCTTCGCGTATGAGGTACATGCAGTTACCGGTTTCTCCCTCTAGATAGATCGTTTGTCCGGGTTGGAACAAACGCTCTCTCACCTGTGTGGCATCGTTGGATCGAATACTCGTGATGTCACGTCCAATGAGTGGCCACATGAGCCAGTTCGACATTGTCCGTATTCGTCTATTCCACACAGGCAGATACTTGAGCATGAAGAGCCGCCATGTAACGAACGCAAGAAAGCCGGTAAATCCTATCCCGTAGAGATGCCCAACAGCATTGCGTCTGCCCAATGAACATGCATCTCCAAGCCCCTTAAATGAAAATGGGGTAAGGGGCTTACCATCGATCATCCTTGCGATGTTGCGTCCGATATGCTCACCAGCCTTGATGGCGTATAGTGCAAGACCCGGACAATACCCTCCTTGGGGACTTGGCACAGCAGCGCAATCGCCACCCGACCATACATGCTCTTGACCAACGAGACGTAACGTTGCATCTGTGATGAGTCTGCCCACAGGATCGCGTTCAAACGACCATTGATCAAAGATCTCCGGTTGAGCATTGCCTGTGCAGGAGATGATCGTTCGTGCTTGAAACTCTAATCCAGTGCTTGTTGTGGCACTCATCGGTGTTGCAGCAGAAATATAGGTTTCGAGGTGCACCGAGATACGCGTCTTTTCTGCGATAAATCGTGAAGCATAACGCACGAGTCGCGGCTGACGCTTTGCAAGCTCCGGTAGGATGGTCTTATCACCGCTGAGAAGGATGATGCGCATCTCCTCGTAGCGCAGTCGTGGGTAGTAGTGCTTAGTGAGATACTCGAGAAACTCATCAAGCTCTGTGGCAACTTCCACACCAGCAAAATTTCCGCCAGCAATCACAAACGTGAGTAGTCGCTCACGTTCGATGGGGTCGGTTTCTATCTCTGCAAGCTCAAGAATGCCAGTGATGTGATTCTTCAGCTCAAACACATCCCAGTATGATTTTAGTCGAAATGTGTTCTGAGCAACACCCGTGTAGCGGGAGAGATTATCTCGCGAGCCAAGTCCTATCACCAGATGATCGTATTCTACGGTATGCTGATGTCCATCGAGGTAGCGTCGAGTTGTTACGCGCTTATGTTGAAAATCAACATGCAGCACTTCCGCATTATGAAAGTCTGCACCACGGAACACCATTCTGGCCGGAGATGTGATATTACCCGGCTGAATCTTGCCGGTAAGCATCTCGGCGACCAATCCATGAAACACGTGGTAGTTATTCTTGTCGATCACGGTCAAATGGACGCGTCCAGAGGCAATGTGTCCCTTCAGAGACTTGAGAACATTGATCGTTGCATATCCACCACCTAGCGCAACAACGCGTACGGGTGTACTCTTGGTCTTCATTACTTTACCCCTGCAACAAATCTGCGCCACGCGCCGATGAAACGCACAATGCGCAGGAGGTACGAGGCCGACGATTGTAAGCGCATCACAATCTCTGCAGTTTTCTTGTGCGGCAAATACCAAGCAATGCGTTTGATGTTTACCAAATGCTGAAATGAGACATTGTCGGTTGTCGAAGTTCCACCATAGGTGCCGCATCCAAGTGTGAAGGACGGTGTGAGCCCCGTGCATGCTCCCATGATTCCCTGCGTGCCAGGTGAGTTTACCAAAATCCTACTGGCATGCATGCGGGCAGCAAATGTTCGAGCTAGATTTTTACTCGCTGTGTGGATCATCGCTGTATGCCCAGTGCCATCAATTGCAAGAATCTGCTCGCTCATTGTGATAGCCTGCTCATCATCAGATGCACAGAAGAGACTGAGAACCGGGGCTGTCTTTTCCCGTGACATAGGATCGTGCTCATTGATCTCCGTTACCGGTATGACAATAAGGCGAATCGTATACGGCCGACTGATACCAACATACTCTGCGATTGCCTCGGGATCTTGTGCCACAATACGACGTCCAAGCACGCCTGTTGAAGCCCCTTTAGCCATAAAGAGCGCTGTTTCATCCGGCGAAAGAACAGCTGCTCCATGTCGCTCTAATGATGCTACGAGCGCGTCATAATTCCTCGCCACACATACGAGGTTATGTTCGGCACCACAGATCACACCATTATCGAAGGATTTGCTCTTTACTATCGAATCAGCAGCATGATCGACATCTGCATCAGATGCGATAACACACGGTGCATTGCCTGGTCCTACCCCTATTGCCGGTGTTCCTGAGCTGTATGCCGCTCGCACCATCGACGCCCCACCTGTTGCAAGTACGAGGTCCACGCCCTTGTGATGCATGAACATCGCCGTTGTTTGTCTACTCTGACGCTCGCGCACTACTTGAATCAAATCTTCCGGGGCGCTGTGCGCGCAGAGTACCTCGCGCATCATGTCTACGGTCTTGACAACAACCTTGCTGCCTATGCGATTAGGACTCAGGATGATTGCGTTGCGCGATTTTACCGAAATGAGTGCCTTAAAGCACGTTGTAGAAACCGGATTGGTTGCGGGAATAAGTCCAAACAGCACACCCATTGCATCTGCCACTTCAATCACGCCGGACGACGCTCCCTTAGGCATAGCACCAGAACCGGTCTTGCCAACGATATGCTCATATACTCCAAGGGCGGCATTTACATGCTTGAGTGTCTTATCACGAACATTTCCCATGTGCGTTTCGGCAACAGCATCTTCTGCCAGTGCAACGGCGTTGGCGATGATGGGCTCGCACAGAGCGTAGAGCAGGTCATCGACTCTCTTCTCAGACCAACCAACAAAAGCCTGTTGTGCCTTTCGCGCATTGTGCACCATGACGTCGATCTCTGCGGTATGACCGTGGTGAGCAAAGCGATATTCCGTGATATGTGAGACTGCAGCCATAAGCTTGGCCGTTGCGGCCTTACCGAGTCCTTGGTATATCCGTGCCGCTAGCACTGGATCATCGGACTCCATGCGCAGCATGGCATCGCGGGAGAGACTGCGTCCGCGTACATCCGTTCCGGCAATGGCATTGACGGCATGAAGCTCTATGCCCAAGAGGCCACCCTCGCCTATGAATACGCCTTCGGGGGCAATCTCCAGAACCCGCTCTGCATCGAGTTCTTCGGTGTCGACCTCGAGTCGCAGCTCGCCCTGGTCTACGAGATACCCTCTGTCTGCCTGATCTCCAGCCTTGTAGAGATACTCATGTTCACGGAGCTCAAATGGCTCGAGGTACTTCTCTGCCTGTAATCGTAGCTCTTCTGTGAGCATGTCCAGAGTAATCGGTTTTAACATGTGCTAACGCTGAAAGTTCTTGAATTGCAGTGTTACATTCTGCTAATTATCGTACAACGCAGACTCAAGGAGAATCTGCGCATCTCGCTGCGACATATAGTGCTCGAAGAGTACGTCGCAACAGTCGTTCGCAAGAAACACCTCCGGCGAAAGTTCTTTCCACCAATAGAGTTGTTTGTGATAGATAAGGGGCTCGCGTTGCGCCGCCTCCTTGAATTCATTCGGCAGAATCTTGGAGCGTTCGCCCTGAACACTACTGAAGGCCTTGATAAATTTCTTGCTTTCCGTGGCCGCACGAAAGGCTGCGCCTTCATGCATGAGAAGATCGCGAATACGCTCGAGCTGACCCTTGTCAGGCATATATGTGCCCCCTGCAATCCCTGCTCTATCGTATGACACCTCGACATACAATCCCGGCATCCCATGCGCCTTCTTCCCATAGCGACTTATGAATGCGCCCGTGGAGGTCTTGTAGGGTGTTTTGTCCTTCGAAAAGCGAATGTCGCGATTGATCCGAAAGATCGCATTCGAAGCCGTCGGCAGAACATATGGATCGATACGGCGAATCTTATCGATGAGCTGCTGCACGAGAGATGCAAACGGCTTCTTCACAAACCGCTCGTACTCAGAACGATGCTCGTCGAACCATTCCTTGCTGTTGTGATCACGAAGCGCAGCAAAAAAATCGAAAAATTGAGTAGGTAGCATCAGTCAGAAGCGGTATCGCACACCAACAGCAGCGCCAAAGTAGAAGTCCGTGTTGGGCAGGACCTTAAGTCCGGGTGCTACCTGACCAAAAACTTCAAACTGCTTGTTTGGCTCCCATATCATGCCAACGGGGATGCGTGCAGCGACCCTGTACTCGTCGCCCAAGCCAACATCAGCCCCGTATCCGTAGAACCAATCAATCGGCTTGGCCAATGTTCCGCGATCTGCCCAATAGTCAAGATTTACATGCAGATATCCGTTGTCGATATTCCATGCAGCACCAATTGCGATGTTGTCAAACCGCAGCGATACCCCAGCGGTGCCCGGCTCACCAAGCTGGATTCCGACCGCATTGTCGCCATACAATTCACGCGGTGAGAAAGCACTCAAGAACAACACTACGAGAGCAATGCAAATGGAAACGTTGTTTTTCATGATTGGCTCCAATTATGAAGAAATGTCGTGATTCAACATAGTGAATTGCCGTATCTTCATCGGGCAGATATTTTACACAAGAAGAAGTCGTCACAATGCTACGTTACAAGGCAGATCGCCGAACAATCGGTTACATGCTCGTTACAACTACTCTATTCTTCTACATATGGTCTATGCCGGCTCTGAATTGGTGGCTGTATCCATTCTACCTGTTTTTGTCAATAGCCGTAACGGTGATCGCTCATAACCACAATCACCTTCCGATTTTTCGGAATAGTACACTGAACCACCTGACCGATTATTGGTTGACCGTCTTCTATGGCTTTCCTGCATTTGGCTGGATACCAACGCACAACAAGAACCACCATGCACTGAACAATCGTGAGGGTGACTATACCATCACGTATCGGCTCACGGAGCAGAATCATCTATTGATGTTGTTGATCTATCCAATGGTAAGCTCCTACCATCAGCAAAAGCCTATCAGGGACTATCTCAAAGAGCTATATGGGTCCGACCGCAGAAAGTTCTGGCTCTCTGCGATGCAGTATGTTGCCCTAGGTGTATGGATCGGTGCCGCGCTGCTTATAGATTGGCGCAAGGCCCTGTTGTATGTCATCATTCCCCAGCAAGTTGGACTGTTTGCAGTACTCTTATTCAACTTCGTGCAACATGTTCATGCCGATGAAGAGTCGCCTGTGAATCACTCCAGAAATTTTACTGGCATTCTCAATCTCATGCTGTTTAACAATGGATTCCATACGGTTCATCACGACAAGGCAGGTACCCACTGGAGTCTAGCACCAAAGAACCATGCTGCTATAGCGCATACAATTGATCGATCTCTCCTTGAACGTAGCATTTGGTGGTATCTCATCCGGACGTACATTCTTGGAGCGTTTGTCCCCAAGTTCAGAACAAGGTCCATGCGGCTTCAGCGCATACAAAATGCTGAACGCATGGCTGCTTAAGCACCAGCACGTTGGGGTGCCACAATTCATGTGCTGATAGGCATCTTTGCAGCGTGAAATCACGGAGTAGTTTTATGGATGTACCGTCCAAGTGCATTGCTGCACTCATAGTTGCGCTTACCGTCTTTGTGGTCGGGTGCGGCAGAGAAGAAGAAGTTACCATGGACCCGCCGGCTGTTACGATATATACAGCAAACGCTGCGGAAGTCCCTATCTACCGCGAATGGGTTGGGCAGACAAAAGGTTCGTTTAACGTAGACATACGAGCGCGCGTTGAAGGCTTCGTTCAAGCAATAACGTATAAAGAGGGCTCGGAAGTTGTTGCCGGACAAACCCTGTTTAAAATTGATCCTTCCGCATATGTTGCCTATGTGAATCAGGCGCGTGCAAGACTTGCAGAAGCGCAGGCTGCTCAAGCACGGTCTCTCAAAGATGTCGTGCGTTATCAAGCATTGGTGCAAGAGAACGCAATTTCTGCCCAAGAATACGAGGCTGCAGTAGCGCTAAATAATGCAACAACCGCTTCCGTGGCAGCAGCCAATGCTGCTCTGCAAAGAACTCAGCTTGATCTGAGCTACTGTAATGTGACATCCCCAATCTCGGGACTTGCAAGTATTGCAAAGTTTGGCGCTGGAAGCCTTGTTGGACGGGGCGATGCCACACTACTTGCAACGGTATCTAAGCTAGACCCCATTCGTGTAACGTTTAACCTGTCTGAAAAAGAGTTCCTTGACTATTTGCGCTCTGCTGCTAATGGATCGGCATCATCCATGCCCGTAGAGCTTCGCCTAGCCGACGGCAGCACATGGCCGCATATTGGCAAGCTGGTAGTTGCCGACAACGCAATCGACCCATTAACAGGCACACTGCGTGTTGAAGCTGAGTTTTCAAACCCCGGGGGATTCTTGCGTCCAGGTCTCTTTGGCCGCGTACTCGTCATGATTGAGAAACGACCCAACGCCATAGTGATTCCGGCGCGCGCCATTTCTGAGCTGCAAGGTCAAACTCGGGTTGCCGTGGTGAAGAACAACATCGTTGGATATCGGAATATCGAGACTGGAGACCGTATTGGCGGTGCAATCGTTGTAACTGCAGGCCTCGTAGCTGGCGAGCAGATCATCGTTGATGGCCTACAGAAGATTCAAGAAGGCTTGCCTGTGAGAGCAACCCCAAGCAAGGTAACTCTCGACTCATTACTCAAAACGAACTGACAAGGGGCCTGATATATGTTCTCAGCCTTCTTTGTCAGACGTCCTATCGTTGCCATCGTCATTTCGATAGTTATCGTGATGGTTGGCAGCGTTTCCTTACTACGCCTTCCTATCGAGAAGTTTCCTGCGCTAGCTCCGCCAGTAGTTCGTATTCAAGGTTCGTATCCGGGAGCCAGCGCAGAGGTTGTTGAGCAGTCAGTTGCTACGCCCCTTGAACAGAAAATCAATGGCCTCGACAATCAGCTTTCCATGCTCTCAAAGAATACCAGCGATGGGAATTTGAAACTTGATGTTGCCTTTGAACCAGGTAACGACATCAACGTGGCAAATATGCTCGTTCAGAGCAGAGCATCTCGCGCTACATCGCGCCTGCCACAAGAAGTGAATGCCCAGGGGTTAACAATCAGCAAGACCAACCCCTCTATTCTGATGGTGATTGCCATCTATTCCGAGAGCGGCAAGTACGATGGCTTGTTCCTGAACAACTTTGCCATGATCAACGTACGCGACCAACTCCTGCGAGTACCTGGTATTTCCAACGTTGATTTGATTGGTGCTGAATATGCGATGCGCTTATGGGCACAACCAGATCGAATGGCACGTCTTGGTCTCACCCCAACGGACGTTATCTCTGCGCTTCGAGAACAAAACATACAAGCCCCAGCAGGAAAAGTTGGAGATGTACCCAATAATGGCGCAGCAGAGCAGACATATTCTGTACTTGCTCCAGGTAAGCTTACATCTCCAGAGGAATTCGAGAATGTAATCGTAAGAGAAACGCAAGATGGACGCATCGTACGTGTTGGTGATGTAGCACGTGCTGAACTCGGCAGCGAATACTATGGTATGAAGTCCCGCTTCAATGGCAAGCCATCAACGGCAATGATTGTCTACCTTATGCCGGGGGCTAATCAACTCGAATCTGCAGAGGGCATTTACAAGTTACTTGAGTCGATGGGAAAGACCTTCCCGGATGACATCAAGGTTGAAGTTGGTTTTGATACAACACCTGCTGTTGAAGCATCCATAGAGGAGATTACACAAACGCTCTTCGAGGCTGTTGTGCTGGTGATCATTGTTGTGTTTGTCTTTCTCCAGAACTGGCGTGCTACACTGATACCACTGCTTACGGTGCCAGTGTCTCTTGTTGGAACATTTATTCTGTTCCCAATGCTAGGATTCTCAATCAACACGCTGTCGTTGTTTGGCCTTGTTCTTGCCATTGGAATCGTGGTTGATGATGCTATCGTTGTTGTAGAGGCAGTCATGCATCACATGGAGCATGGCAAGTCTCCGAAAGAAGCAACTCTAGCCGCGATGAGTGAAGTAGCAGGCCCTGTGATTGCGATTGCAATGATTTTTGCTGCGGTGTTCGTCCCAGTGGGATTTATGGGTGGTATCATCGGCCGAATGTACTTACAATTTGCTATTACCGTTGCCGTATCAACATTATTCTCTGCCTTTAGCGCTCTTACACTCAGTCCAGCATTGTGCGTCATGTTGTTGCGGCAGCCAAACCCTGAAAAGCCCAGCCCCCTTTCCAAGTTTTATGGGCTGTTTAATAGACTGTTTGGACGCTTCACTGATGGGTATCTCGCAGTTGTAGGCAGGCTTGTACGTCGATCAGCACTTTCTCTTATGGCCATCGCTGCTTTCACAGCGCTTACCGGAGTAACACTTAGCCAGCTGCCCAGTGGCTTTGTTCCGTCTGAGGATCAGGGCATCATCATGGTTAACGTTGCTCTTCCCAATGCCGCCTCGCAACAGCGCACAGATGAGGTGATGCGCAAGGTTGAGAGCATACTCTCGAAGCAGCCAGGAGTTGAATCCTATACTTCTGTTGTTGGAGTATCGTTCATTGCCGATGCCTCCACATCAAACGTTGCGTCTGTCTTTGTTCGACTCAAAGATTGGAAAGAGCGCAAGGACCTCGTAGACACAAAAATTATCAGCTCTCTTAATGCTGCGTTTAGTCAGATTCCCGAGGGCATCGTGTTCTCTTTCGGAACTCCGCCAATACCGGGCTTCGGAAATGCCAGTGGCATCAAATTTTACCTGCAAGATCGTACCGGCACAAGAAGTGTTTCAGAGCTTGCCGCAGAAACAGCTCAACTCTCTGATGCATGTTCGAAGCATCCCGAACTTGGTGCATTATTTACGCAGTTTGATGCAACTGTACCTCAGATAAAGATCGAACTTGATCGCGAAAAAGCGAAGAAGCTTGGAGTGCCGGTTGACCAGGCCTTCCAGGTTATTCAAGCGATGCTTGGTGGCGCATATGTAAATGACTTCAACAAGTTTGGCAGACTCTACAGAGTCTTTCTTCAGGCAGAGAGTCAGTACAGGCAACACCCCTCAGACGTTGGCGCATTCTTTGTTCGAAGCGCAACAACAGGCGCTATGATTCCACTTTCAACAATTGTGAATGTATCACAGACAAATGGTTCAGAGATCACATACAGATACAATCTCTATCGCTCCGTTGAGGTATCTTCACAAGTAGGAAGGGGCTACAGTACCGGTCAGGCAATGGACGTGCTCGAGAAGGTTGCCGCAGAGACATTGCCTAACGGTATGTCCATCGAATACGCTGGCTTATCCTATGAACAGAAGCGAGCTCCAAGCCCCCTACCAACGTTCATGATGGCTATCGTGTTCGTGTTTCTCTTGCTTGCAGCCCAATACAATTCATGGAAGCTTCCATGGAGTGTTCTGCTTGGTACGCCCGTGGCCGCGTTCGGTGCATTTATGGGCACATGGATCATGGGTCTCGAGAACAACATCTTTGTGCAGATCGGCTTGATACTGCTTATTGGCCTTGCCGCAAAAAATGCAATCCTGATTGTCGAGTTTGCAAAGATGCGCCAAGAGCAAGGCTTAACACCGCATGAAGCAGCGATGGACAGTGCACGACTTCGGTTCCGTCCAATTCTCATGACGGCATTTGCTTTTATTCTTGGCGTTGTGCCGCTCATGACAGCTAGCGGCTCGGGTGCCGGTGCACGAAAGTCCGTTGGGACGGCCGTCTTTTACGGAATGCTCGTTGCGACGTTCATTGGTGTTACGCTTGCACCAGCATTGTTTGCGTTTGTTGAATCGCGCGGAAAGGGGCGCAAAGATGCGTAGCCTTTTAACATCCATAGTTGCAGCGGTACTAACGTCTCTACTTGTAACATCATGTAAACTTGGCCCAGACTATCGACGTCCCGAAATCGCTATGCCAACAACGTATCGCGGCATAACGGCCCAGGACAAGTCGCTGGCCGACATGAAGTACTACGAGATTTTCGAAGACAGTGTACTTAACCGATACATTGTCCTGGCAATAGACCAGAACTATGATCTGCAAGCAACTCTAGCGCGTATTGATCAAGCCAAGTCCATCGTAACAATTCAAGAATCACAATGGTACCCCAATGCGGACGTTGCATTTGGTGCTTCTGAAACCAAGCCATCTCAGAACAGATATCCGAACCAGCCAGCATCTTTCTTTTCAAATCTGCAGGGCTTTTTTGGGGTTTCAGCCCTCTTGAACTGGGAAATCGATGTGTTTGGTCGCATCGCAAGGGGCACCGATGCACAACGTGCCCGCCTTTCGGCTAGCTACGCGGGAAATCGAGCAGCAACTCTGGGTCTGATTGCATCAGTAGCCGAAGCATATATCACCATTCGTGAGTTAGATGCTGTAAAGGAAAGACTTGATTCCAACATTGCAAACCGCAAGGAATACCTAACACTTGCTAAACTATTGTTTGAAAAGGGCAAGACATCAGAACTTGATTGTCGACAAGCAGAGTCTGAGTTACATCGTATTGAGGTTCTCCTTGCACCTACTGTAGCAGCAATTGAACAAACAGAAAATGCATTGAATATTCTGCTCGCACGACCGCCTGGTGCGCCGGTAGAGCGGGGTCGGGCTGTAGATGATCTTGTCGTACCTACAACCTTGCCTACAGGTTTGCCCGGTCAGCTGCTTGAGCGCAGACCAGATGTTCAACTTGCCGAATATGAACTTGAAGCAGCAACATCTGATATAGGGGTGGCAGTTGCTCAGCAATTCCCACGCGTGGCACTCTCGGGCGATATTGGATTGCAGAGTATCTCTTCAGCCAATCTCTTTGATCCCGGTTCCTTTGCCTATCAATTCGCTGGGAACATAGCACAACCAATCTTTAATGCAGGAAGAAACGCAGCTCGTGTTGATGGCGCAAACGCCCAGGCACTGCAAGCTGAACTGGCATACAAGAACGCAGTCCTCGCAGCTCTGCGCGATGTGAATGATGCCGTTGCTGCAATCACCAACGGTGGCAATCAGATCGCCGCCGCCAAACTTGGCCTTGTGTCTGTGACGGAAGTTGCGCGGCTTTCGCAGTTACGATATCGATTTGGTGCAACGACATACCTACAGGTTCTCGACGCACAACGAAGCCTGCTAGATGCGCAACGTGCGTATATCTCGGCAAAGGCAAATCAGTACAGGGCATACGTCCGGCTTTACAAGGCACTTGGTGGCGGTTGGTAGAAACTACCAGTCAGAGGTACATCTTCTCACTTGTATAGCTCAATCTCGATTGTTCGAAGCCGAGAAAGCCCCTTGCTCTTGCGATGCAAGGCTTTTGCGCGAACATTCAGTAACAGTTTAGCGGATGTAATCTTCGGAATCTTCTTCCCCGCTTTTGGAGTGGGATGCTGAATGGTTCCCGTAATTGTGTATTCACCACCACCCTCTTTGATGATCTGCACATCAACCGTTCGTAATGAGTCGAATGTGGGGTTGGATGTTTCTAGCGATGCTTCTTCATAATCAACAGAAACATCGGAGATTGCTAAGTCACGTACCTCGGGTAGGAAGTCAACAGTATCCTTACCCTTTGCGGTGATGCGAAGCCCCTTTATCTCAAATGCAATTGTCTTGGGCGTTTCCTTCGTTACGGCAACTTCAAGATTTGATTCTGAGATGACTGGACGTGGCATGTCTACGTTTGCAACGGGGACGGAGAACGGCTCTGACGAAGTAGCCACCCAGTCGTTATTGGCCCAGTAGGCTGCACTAACAGTCATACGCACCGTGCCTCGAACACCATTTGCAGGAAGTGGTATGCCCTGGCCCTCGAGGTGAAGGAGCACATACACGTTGTGATTGAGTGAGTCTTTTGATGTCCACCAAATCGAATCCACAACGGGCTTATATCGCGTATAGTCTCCCTTGTTAGCTCGAACGGTAGATGTCTTCACAACAGCTTTCATCGTATCAACTCTGCCAGTGACCGCTATTTTCTTTATCACAAACGACGGACGAGCATTGTCGCTGATGAACTCAGCAACGGCCTTTTCCGTGTTGATCAGTGGAGCAGATTGTGAAAAGAGAGAGAGCTTAGCTGATAGACATATCAGGCATACCAAGGCACATTGAATAACGCTCATTGACAATGCACCTTTATGTACTTCACAACAGAGCTGTCTCCTGAGCGCAGCGCACCTGCAAAATCAGCGCATGCCTGGGAGGTGTCTCCAGCCTGCAGCAGTAGTCGACCACGCAATAGTCGTGCTTTGGGAAATGTGCTGTCTTGCTTCAACACAGTATTTACGTCGCGCAGTGATTCCTGCTGAAGACCAAGCTCAGCGCCAACAACTGCGCGTTGCATACGAGCATTCATTGTAATCTGCGACGTCCGCAATTGAAGGCATCGTGTAAGATCAGCGTAGGCTTTGTCGAAGACTCTCATCCGCATATATGCCGTTCCACGGTTAAACCACGCAGGAGATGCTCCACTGTCTTGTTCAATTGCTCGAGTAAAGTTAACTACGGCTTCGCCGTAGTTACCCTTGTTAAAGGCATTGAGCCCCTTACCAAACCACTCACTGGCCTCTTGTGCGTGCATGATAACGACACACGACAATGCGACGACCATGTATACTTTGGGTACTGACATATTGCTAGTCTACGACAAACTTTCACCACTAACAACGTCAAACAATGGCGCATATTGCGCTATGAAGCGATTAACAGAATTACAGAATTTTCGACAAGAAATTCTTGAGGCCCTTGGAACATCGGTTAGCCCGTTGCAGCTTCTCGATCTTTCAAAGAGGCTGCGTATCAAGGCTGGGAGCGATGAATACGACTACATGCGTGATCTACTCGAGCTGATGGTTGATGAGGGCATCGTTCAACGAATGAGTCGCAGACGATACACATTACCTCATCGAACGAGCTCTGACGTACACGGGATTCTTACCTATCACCACAATGCAGCTGTTGTTGCAACTGGCGATACTGTTGTGCCTGTGATTTCTATTCGTAGACATGACATGAATACAGCCCTCTCGGGCGATAAAGTTGTTGTGCAGATTCACGCTACAGCACCAGGTAAGAAACCCAAAGGCGAAGTGCTGGATATCGTCCAAAGGGCGGCGCATGTTATCACCGGCACAGTAGAGCATGATGGTACGTTTTTCTACCTGATACCTGATGACGTTAAGTACCACATAGACTTTTTGATTGCTGAACAACATTTGAATGGCGCACGACCCGGAGATAAGGTTAGCGCTCGATTCCATAGGTGGCGTAATGCTCAGTCATCTCCAGAAGTAACCATTGCAGAGGTTATCGGTACATCAGGTAAGGCCGCTGTTGAGTTTGCAGCTATTCTCAAGGAGTTTCGCCTGCCAAAGGCATTCCCAGTAGAGGTCGAGACCGAGGCCCATCAGCATTCTCATCCCGATTCAACGCAACTTGAGTCGCGTTCAGATATTCGGCACCTTCGCGTTGTAACCATCGACCCAGAGGATGCCCGCGACTTCGACGATGCACTTTCTCTTACGCAGCTTAATAATGGGAACCTCGAACTCGGAGTTCATATCGCCGATGTGTCCCACTACGTAGCAGAAGGCTCGGCTCTTGATCGTGAAGCTTTGCAACGTGGCAACAGCACCTACCTCGTTGATTGTGTGGTACCAATGCTGCCGGAGCGATTGAGTAACGACATTTGCTCCCTCGTACCACATCAGCCTCGCTGCGCTTACTCCGTGTTCATGGAGTTTACGACAACAGGAATTCGACGCGGATATCGCATAGAAGAAACGCTTATCCAGAGCTGCCGTCGATACACATATGACGAAGCACAACAGATTATTCAAGGGGCAGACGGTGATCATAGTGATCTGATTCACAACCTCCATGCACTTGCACGCAAGCTCTTTACACGTCGAATGAAGTCTGGAGGAATAGACTTCGAGACTCAAGAAATTAAGTTCATTCTTGATGAAGAGAAGATGCCCTCGCGCGCAGTTGTTAAAACCCGCACGGATGCTACATCGCTGGTAGAAGAATGCATGCTAGCCGCAAATCGTGCAGTTGCAGAACATCTTCAGACCCTGAAAAAGCAATGGGGCTTGAAAGATCCCCCGCCGTTTGTCTATCGCGTGCACGACAAGCCAAGCGCCGATAAGATTTCGGATGCTACGAATGTGATACGGGCATTGGGTTTTGATGTCCCTAGTGGACAGCTCTCGCCCCGTCAAATCAATGCTATCCTGGAACAGGCGTCGAACAGACCAGACAAGCCTGTGGTGAACACACTGCTGTTGCGCTCTATGGCCAAGGCAGTCTATGCCGAATACAACATCGGACACTATGGGTTAGGGTTTGCAGACTATTCCCACTTTACATCGCCAATTCGGCGATACCCGGATTTAGTAATCCACAGATTGCTCAAGGAGTATAGCCGTGGAGTGCCCGACCAACGCCGAATTGTTCAACTGCGCGGTATTGCCAGTTATGCAAGCGACCACTGCTCACAAACAGAGCGTCAGTCGGTCGAAGCAGAGCGCGCATCTACAAAGCTGGCACAAACGATTCTAGCTCATGAACATCTTGGGTCTGATCATGTAGGATATGTAACAGGCGTTACACAGTTTGGAGTGTTTGTTACTCTGCACGACCTGATGATCGAAGGCCTATTGCACTTGCGTGATTTTGAAGACGACTATTACATATTTGACGACCGCCGGATGCGCATCATCGGACGAAACACGAGGCGCGTTGTCCGTTATGGCACACAACTTCGCGTGCGTATCGTTAAGGCAAACATCGACCGTCGAGAGATAGACCTGCGCCTATCGAAGGATCAAACGGGAATAGAGCAAACGATTGAACTTGTAGAGCGCGAAGTCAAGAAGCCACGCAAATCTGAAAGGCGCACACGCGAATCATAACGTGCCAGGTACATGAGTTACTAAACAAAAACACCCCGCAGCGAGAACGCTGCAGGGTGTTTTTTTCGTGCACAATCGGATTTGCTGAGTATGGCTTAGTTCGCGCGAAGAGCCGCGGCGCTTGAGGCAAACCGATTAAGCTCTTCACTATCGAGCCTGCGCGCTGCTACCAGGCGCTTGCTGTAGTAGGTTGACTCCAGCGACGAGATCGTTACACCATATCGTGATGACGAATGTGTAAATAGATTGTCGCCCAGATACATCCCTACGTGCGAAACCGTGCGCCCTGATCGCGTAGCGAAGAACACGAAATCTCCGAATTGCAGATCAGACCTGCGTGATACGAGCTTGCCTATTTGTGATTGCCCGAGTGACGTGCGTGGTAACTGGTAATTGAATGCGCCAGTAAACAACACCTGCATGTATGCTGAGCAATCGATTCCAGACCGTGAAGTGCCACCATAATGATAGCGTGTTCCAAGCCAGTCCATTGCTATGTCGGCAAGTTTTTCTTTTGGTAGACCACCTGTGATTGCGTCTTTCTCCCGTTCGTTCACCATAGAAAGCCAAAGTGAGCGGAACGCATCCAAGTCAGGAGTAATGTCATCTTCGAGCTCAAGCTCAGAAAGGATTTCGCCTTCGTCTTCTGGCTGATCCTGCAACTGGTCGAGATTGATTTCACCATCGCCTGCAAGGTATTGAGCAGTATTTACGATTGAATCGTTGCTAGCAGCGTATTGAACGCCTGTTAGCTTACATAACTCTGGACTATGTGTACTCAGGAGAGCGTATGCTTGCTGTCTGCCGGCTGCACGTGATGCAGGTGTGCAGACAGAGCCACGCGAACGCTTACGACTACGCTTGCTTTTCTTACTTGAAGCCCGTTTAACCACCGACCGCTTGGCGCGAGCAGAAACCTCAACAGGTGTAATCGAAGTGAAAGCGAATATCGAAGCAATCAAGACACAAAGGAGAGACATGCCTGGCAGTTTTGTCATAACTGTACCTCCCTGTGAATAATGTTGAACTTATAGTTTCGGACCCTTGGAGACTCGTTCGAGAACGAGACGGTCCGATCCGTCAAGGGTAAGCCCCTTAACCTCGGGGTGCACAACCCGAAGAACCACATGATAATAGAGGAAAACCCAGGGGGCTTCTTCAATGATGATGCGTTCCATGGCAGAGGCAATGTCGCGGCGCTCTCTTTCCGAACGCGTGGGATCTAAAATGGCTTCGTATAAGGAATCAAGGTCCAGACGCGAGATACGCGTAGTATTCGGACCATTAGGTGCAATTGTTGATGTAATAAACAGCGCCAAGAAATTTTCAGGATCGGGATAGTCCCCAATCCAACTTGTCCGCCAAAGCGCGAGCTCACCAGCTCGAACCATTGATAAATGCTGCGGAAAGTCAACCTGTCGCAGCTCAACCGTAACACCTATCTCTTCCCACTGTTCTTGGATAGCTTCTGCTATTGCAGCAGTGCGTGCACTGTTGCCTAGCTGAAGTACAAGAGGTGGAAGCCCCTTGCCATTGGGATACCCTGCCTGTGCAAGTAACCGCCGTGCCCGCGCTTGGTCGTACCGATAGCCCACAATCGAATCGTTAAACCCCGGCATCGTAGGGGGTAATACCCCGTAGTATGCAGGAATAGCTCGACTGTTGAGCAGGTATGCAACTATGCGGTGGCGGTCGATAGCGTAGTTTAACGCCTGACGTAATGCCTTCGAACGAGCTAGGGGCGATTGATGCCCTGCCGGAAGGGTAGTATCCATAAGGATACCGTAGTATTCCACAGTGTTAGCTGATGTGCGCAACACGCGAAATCGATCGTAGCGGGCTTTTATGCGCCCATCTGGTTCAAAAACACTCGGTATAAACGATTCGTCGATCGAGCTTATCACATCAAACTCACCTTTGGTGAATTCGAAGAACTCGCTCTTGGGGTCCCGCACAAATGCTATGCGCACCTGTGACAGATACGGAAGTCTACGCCCTTGGGCATCAGACTTAAAGTATCTCGGGTTCCGCCTCAACGTCAACTCTCTATCTGGGATCCAGGTACCGAACATGAACGGGCCCGTACCAACGGGATGTCGTCCATAATCGGCACCATACAGTTCGATCGCTTCCCTCGGAATAATCGAGCCATATGGCATTGTTAGAACTGCCAGAAAAGGAGCAAATGGTTTCGTGAGACGAATTGAAACGACGGAGTCAGTGATAACACGAATACCCTGAAGCGATGGTCGCATCCCACGGCGCGTAGCCTGATGAAAGTCATCAGCGCCTACTATCGTGGTGCGAAATGCCCAGAGACCGGTAGACTTCGTGCGTGCGTCGAGTATGCGCTCAAGACTGTACTTAACGTCCTGTGCAACAACTTTTCGCATACGCTGTGGTCCAAAACATGAATCCGGATGGAACCAAACATCCGTCCGAAGACGGAATGTCCATTCCAATCCAGCTTTATCAACTGTCCAGTGCGATGCAATGCATGGAGCAATGGCCAAGTTGGAATCAAGCTCTACCAAACCATTATAGAGATGAGAAGATGTCCATAATGCACTTCTGTAGGAGGCTTGAGCTGGATCTAAGCTGAGAAGACCATCAGGTTCGTTGTAACTAAAAACTGACGTACTCTCTACTGGTGCTGGCTTGTGGCCAACACACGAATTGAACAAAAAACTGCAGATTGCAAATCCAATTGTCAAAGAGCGACCGGAACACAGACTCATCCCGATTCGGGTGAACACGGAACTGTTCTGGGCTTCCATTGCAACAAAAGTCGCTGAAACAGTGGTAACAGCCAATGAATTGCTGTTCATAATGGGAAAAATGTGGCAAAGTTTTCCACACGCGCCTGAGGCTTGCCCCGTATTTTTGATACGTATAATCAAGCGTTTCAGTGCATCTATCTTGCTGCCAATCCTGTTGGCTGGAGCTCTGCTCGGTACCTTCGACGCCCATGAATTGGCGAAGGTGCCCAAAGTACTGGCACATTTTCAGCAACAGCGCTTGCGGCAATGATGAACACAGACGATGAGTAGCATCAGTAACCAGCCTTGATCTCGTCTAGGTCTTCTGCTTCTTTTTTTTTGCGGCAGGAAACAAGATGTTGTTCAGGATAAGCCTATATCCCGGCGAATTCGGATGAAGCTTGAGATCGGTTGGCGGGTCTCCAACAGCATGACGATAATCCTCTGGATCATGTCCGCCATACCAGGTATACGTGCCACGTCCAACATTACCGTGTATATAGCGTACCTGATCTGTACCCTCTCGTTCACCGAGAACAGTTACCGACTTCTTGACAAGATTCTTGTGGTATGCTGTTGTCTGCCCGAGAAAACCTTTGATCACATTCACATGACATTGCGTTAGCATGGTCGGTACTGGATCATATTTAGCAGAGAAATCAAACAGCGTAAAATAGTCGCTCGACTCTGTTTGCAGGATTGTATTTGCATCCACATCGATGGTTGAATACTCATACTGCAGTGGATTCATGATAAGCTGAAAGTCTTGAAATGCAAACGTGCGTAAATAATCAAGCTTGTTATTGGCGTTCATGTCCGCCCCGTCTCCATCATAGATAACATCACAGATATCTACTCCTGCAGAGGCAAGCGCAATGTCGTATGTATCAGTAGCACTGCACATAGCAAACATGAACCCGCCGTTGGCAACGAACTCACGAATCTTCTCGACAACAGACTTCTTCAGCTCGCTAACTTTTGCAAAGCCCAACTTTCGGGCAGTGTTCTCAAGCAAGGCTACCTGCTGGATATACCATGATTCACCTGCTGAACTCGCGTAAAACTTCCCGTATTGGCCCGTAAAATCTTCATGATGCAAGTGAAGCCAATCATACTCGGAGAGTTTACCCTTCATCACCTCTTCGTCCCAGAGCTTTTCATACTTCACCTCAGCATACTCCATCACAAGCGTCACTGCATCATCCCAAGGCCGAAATCCGGGCGGAGCGTAGACTGCGATTTTGGGTGCTTTCTCGAGGCGGACAACATCCATGTTTGTCTTTTCGGACTGCACCTCCGAGTAGATGGTAGCAATACTGGCACCGTCAACAGCATCAAACGAAACACCACGAATTCGACACTCAGAGGCAATCTGTTCTGAATAGTCGGTAACGAAGGAGCCCCCTCTGTAATTCAGCAGCCAGTCAACCGGCTGATCTTTTGTGAGGATCCAATACACAATACCATAGGCCTTTAAATGGTTCGATTGCTCAAGATCCATCGGGATTATGAGCTTTTGTGCCTGAAGGCTCGTTGCAGCTGCGATGAGCGCGAATAGTATGGAACGAAGTATTCTCATGGGTCGTTGTGGGTACGAATCTACAACCGACATATTGCGTATCACTGCTTTCGTTCGAAATTTGTTGCAATGGGTTTAGGAATCGCCGTCACAATCATCAGCTTATGGGTTCTGCATCTTGTATGGACGCTTGGCTATGTTGAGTTAACGCTCGCCAGCGGAATCATACACGCGCTTGTGCAGGGGTATTTGTCTACGGGGCTATTCATTACCGCGCATGATGCAATTCACGGTGTTGTATCTCCCGTGCAAAGGACAAATACATACATCGGCACCGTTGCGTCGTTCCTGTTTGCAGGTCTGTCCTATACACGTCTGTATCAAAATCATCACAAACACCATGCGCATCCTGCTGATGACGCAGCAGATCCCGATTATCATCCATCGAACAATTACATTGTTTGGTTTGCATCGTTTATGTGGCGCTATGCTACAGTAAGCCAGTTTTTGATCATGGGTACGGTCTTCAACCTGCTAAAGCTGGTTTTGGGGATTCCCGAACCCAAGCTCTGGGTCTTTTGGATCATACCGGCATTTATTGGTGCTATGCAGCTCTTCACAATTGGAACTTTTCTGCCGCACCGCAAGCCCCATTCAGCAGACATGCCTCACAATGCTCGGTCAATGAAGCTCAATCACGCTCTTGCGATGCTATCGTGCTACTTCTTTGGCTACCATAGTGAACACCATCTTTCGCCTGGTACGCCATGGTGGGGGCTCTGGAAAGTGAAAGAGGCGCGCAGTCAATCGGATCTTTCGTAGATTTTTGCCAATGTCTCTAAACGTATCAGTTACGAATGCCTCGGGCGCAAGGTACCGCGGTCGCAAAGAAATGATTGCGAGTGTGCAGAAAGCCCTTCGTGCCCATAGGGTCAAGCATGCCAATGTGGATATTGTGTTGCTTACAGACCGCAGAATCCGTACGCTGAACAAGCAGTATTTGCAGCATGATTATGCCACAGACGTGATCACCTTCCCCCTCGAAGATCAGCCGCTCTATGGCGAGATCTATGTCTCGCTGGAAACTGCCAGACGTCAGGCAAACGAATACCACGTTACAGTCGTCAGTGAACTATGTCGGCTGGCAGTTCACGGAGCCCTGCATTTATTGGGTTACGACGACGCCGAACAAGCCGATAGAGAACAAATGCACCATCTCGAGAACAAATACATCGTAAGTCCAAGTAGCCTATGAACAACACCTACTCTGTTGAACGTGTGATGGACATCATCACTGACATGATCAGTGAACGTAAATCTGGAACGCCATTAGCGGCCCTGGATACAGACCAGCTCCAGCAAAGGGGCTATTCGGAAGCCGAAATTGCAGCAGCCCTCTCGTGGATCATGGAGCAAGGTGTTCAGCTCACTGAATCGGGCTCGGATGGCTTCAGGATACTCCATGGAATTGAACAAAACGTCCTTACAACCGAAGCATGGGGCATGCTCATGACCTATGCCGACTTAGGTTTCCTAGCCCCAGACGACGTTGAACAGATCCTTGAGCGTGCCGTTATGATGGGATCAGAACGCCTCGTAGGCATCCCTGAGATCAAAGCCATCATAGCTGCATACATGCTCGATGGCTCGGTTTATGCTAACTCCAGCAACCGAAGATTACTCCTCGGCAGTGATTCAGTACATTGAAGTCAGGTACGAATGACTAATGACGAATGACGAGTTACCATTGGTAAATTGAGCGACACCCAGTCAGTAATTGGTCATTGGTAATTGGTCATTGGTAATTCGTAATTAGTCATTAGTCATTAGTAACTGGTAATCTGTAATCATCTTAAGGCCTCGTAGCTCAGCCGGATAGAGCGACGCTTTCCTAAAGCGTGGGTCGGAGGTTCGAATCCTCTCGAGGCCGCTGATATTGTTACCCACAAGTAAGAGTTGGATACAAAAGCGCCTAGGGGCGCTTTTTTTATTGCTATGGTGATTCGCATGTGCACAGCAGTGCTCCCGCGCTGTAGAAACTCTCAACAATAATATTTTACAACTACTTAGCATTTCCTGACGAACCTCGCAACAGTTTCACAGTATAGATTTCCACAGTTGTGAATAAATGTGGAATAACCAAGGCTTCATGTGGATAATTGCATACGGACGATAAAACCGTATTTTATCCCCACTTGTCTTAAATGCGATTACAAACTTTACTCATCATGGAGTTATAGGCATGAGTTCACAGTTCTACAGCATGTGCAAACAACTTGGCGTACTCGTCGTTGCATTACTTGTTTTGGGTGTGGCAACGAACGCCCAGCCTGGCATTCCGAGGCAGATTTCTTACCAAGGCATTATCTACGACGCGACAGGCATTGCAGCGTGTGACAGCACATACATTGTGGACTTTGCAATGTACAACCTGGCAGCCGGCGGAGCACCTGTTTGGTTTGAGCGCCACACGATCCAGACAAAATCTGGCATGTTTAGCGTAGTGCTCGGCAACAACTCGCCCCTTAACGTCAACTTTAATCAGCATCTCTGGCTCAGTTTATCAGTAAATGGCAGAACCGAGCTGGCACCACGCACATTCCTGACTGCTGTTCCGTACGCACTCAATGCAGAGTGGTCGAATATGTCGGGAATGGCAAATGACGTGGCTGATTCGGTAGTCTTCAAGATTCGTGGCCGCCTTGCCGCAGTTGCTGGCTCGGACATCGACGTGTCGGGCAGCCTTGATAGCATGAACCTTACAATTAGGCCTAACACAATTGGCGCAATAGAGTTAGAAGAGATTCACCCCAGAACAATAGGCCCCATAGGCTCTGCAACAGAATCGGCCGTCATTACTATTGATCCACAGGGACGCGTTGTTACGGCCACGCAAGTGCCAATTTCTGGGGTTAGCCCAAGTGGTGCAGCCGGTGGAGACCTTGCTGGAACATATCCAAACCCAACAATTGCCAATAATGCAGTAACAGCTGCGAAGATTGCCGATAGCACTATTACTGGGATCAAACTTGCGGCTAACTCTGTAACCACGTCTAAGATTGCCGACAGTTCAGTTACGGCAGCAAAGCTCGCTGCCAACTCTGTTACCACAGTTAAACTTGCTGACAGCTCTGTAACTGCTGCTAAGTTGGCTGCCAACTCAGTAACCACACCAAAACTTGCTGACAGCTCCGTCACTGCTGCAAAACTTGCGGCGGGGTCAATCATTTCAGCAAAGCTCGCTGATGGTGCAGTTACTGGTGCGAAAATGAGCACGACCGGTGTCACAGCTGGTGTTTACGGTTCTGGCACGCAAGTCGGTCAGTTTACTGTTGACGCTAACGGCCGCATTGCATTAGCACAGAATGTGACAATTACAGGCGCAGCACCTACCGGTGCTGCCGGCGGTGACTTAGACGGGTCATATCCTAATCCGACGGTTGACGGTCTTCAAGGTAGAGCAGTAGCTGCTGCAGCCCCAGCGAACAACCAAGTTCTTACGTGGGATGCAACAGCAAATACATGGAAGCCTGCTGCTGTTACCGCGACAGCAGCCTCGATTGGTGGAAAAGCAGTAGATCCGGTGTTAAATCCCAATGATGGGGACGCGTTGATTTTTGATGCTGACTCGAACAAGTGGATTCCTGCAAACCCTACCGAAAATATCAAGCAATTGATTTTGGGTGAAGGTACTGCCATCGACATCAATCAGTTAAAAGGCACTACTACCGTTGTCAATAACATCAACATCTCTGGGCATGCCTTTTTCCGCATGATAAATGCTAATCAGGCTGCAGACGTGACGGGTTTCCAAAACGGTGCAAACGGTCGTGTGATCATTATCATCAATCAGTCGACTAAGGACATAACGTTCCAAAATGAAGATGCTCGCTCTGCCGCTGACAATCAATTGATCCTAGGGGTTGCGAACAAGACAATTGGTAACAACCAATCGATCACATTCATTTACTCTGGAACATTGGGTAAATGGGTCTTGATGGCAACCACTTAATCTTCTGGAACCACTACCTATGAAACATCTATTTATCATAGCCAGTCTGCTTTGCACAGTCACATCTGTGCTGCAAAGTCAGATCGTAGTCAGTGGTGCAATCACGAGCGGAACAACGAGCTCCACGATGCTAGGAGATTACGGTGTGCAGGGGGCTGTTGGTTTGCCAATGGTTGGCGAAAATGGACTAGATCCAATCGTACGCTCTGGCATCATCAGTCACGGCAATGCTGTACAGAAGTACTACGAGTCTACGCTACTTGGCATCGATAGTGTTGTTAAGCAAATCGGCGACACATTCGCTCTCGATGTTACATACGCGGCATCATGTGCACTGTTCCAAACAAGCACAACGTCTCGCGATTGGGAACTCAAGGTGAGTTTCAATCGGACAGTTTTAGAGCCCCTTCGCTATGATTCGCTTGTTGATGATGGAGATCGGTACACTATTACTGTTTCAGGAACAGCCACAACAAATGGAGGGGTGATTGCTCGCCTGCTATTGATGGGGCGTTTGGGCAATGACTCTACAACAGACGTGCGCGTTGAGTCCTTCCGCTGGAAGGATGCACAACGTCAGTTTATCCAATCCACAGCAGGGGCTGTAACACTTCGCGGGCTCTGCAACACGTACGGATCAACGCGCCTTCTCAAAGATCCATCCAAGATGGCAGTAATGATTGCACCTAACCCTGTTACAGGGTCATCATTCACAATGCGGACATACTCTGAGCGGCAGCAGACAGGCACGCTCGTTATTACAGATGTCCACGGCAACGTTATCTATACAGCCGAACGTGTTGAGGCGGGCTCTACATGGCCTCTTACCTCGGTTGAGCTGCAGGTAATACCTGCTGGATCATATACCGTTGCTATCTATACAGATAACGATGTTGTACGGACTATTATGGTGAAACTACCATGATAAAACTCCTATCAACTGTTGTTGTCTGTGCTTATGCTGCACTCTCGGTGAGCATGCAGGCCCAGACGGTCCCTGTCGATCACGACAACCATCAGCACGAGCATGCCACGCAGAATTCCCAGCCTCATGATCATGCGCATGTACATGAGCTCGCAGATGATCATGAGCATGTGCACAATCATGGCAAGAAGCATAGCCACGACGAGATAAGCCTTAGTGTTTTTGGAACACAGGCCGCTCACAATGGCTCATTCAATTCACTGCCACCTGTTGAGAACTGTTGCACTGGCTTTACTAGCAGCAAGGGCATAGGGTACGGATTCGAACTTGCCATGACCACTCCAGTATCGGCCGACGGATTTGTGGTAACTCCACACGTTGGCTATCAGCACATGCCTGTTGCATTCGAATCCTTCTCAACCGAGAAGGCGTTCACTGGAGGCGTTGTCTCGGGAACCGCGCTGTTCCGTCATACACTCGATGTATCATGGTCAGTAGTCACCTTTGGGGCTCGCATGGAGTACCCCTTGTTTGGTGGCTTCTTTCTTGGCCTCGGCCTAGATGGAAACTTCTTCGCTACTGGCAGATATCATCAAACTGAAACGTTGGAAGAGCCATCCAATCTTGTGTTTGAAAGTGGCACTCGTACGCGTCTCGATCGAAATGGCTACGTGCGTGGCAACAACGATTTTGTTTTTAGCGCTACAGGCTCTGCGCGTATACGCTTGGTTGAAAAGCAGATCGGTACGATCGGCGTTGACATCTTTGGTCGCTACTCATTGCCGCTGCAGCCGTTGTTCAACCCACACAAGTGGAGTGGCATGTATGGTAATCCGCCAGCGCAATTTTATATAGACTCATACACCGTAGCAATGATATCCGCTGGATTAGGTCTCGCGTTCTAGTTCACAAGACACATCGCTACTCCAACAAGGGCATCCATAATTGGGTGCCCTTTTCGTTTGGACAGATACTGTTCATCACTGCACAATCATCACAGCCATAGTATACTTGGTGTATGACTACGCTGTGTTATCCACACCATGCAGTGCAAAGTCTAGCCCCGTGCAGTATAGTTTTGCGGCGTTCCCGCGAACCGCACTCATAGCAACATTTAGTAGATAGTGCTCATCCAAGCGGGATTACAAGGTCATTTCTCTCAGGGGTTAGGTATGTCTGTTTTGTCTCTCAGTTGCTGCCTGTCAGCGGTGTGTATGAGTCTTTTGTTAGTCCTTGCAACGAGCGGCGTTTCCGCACAACAAGGTATTCCGAAAAAATAATTACGTACCAAGGTGTGCTGATTGATACAACTGGCATTCCCGTATGTGACTGTGTATGGACAGGTGATCTCACTCTGTACACGAACGCTACGGCTGGATCGGGCATTTGGACCGAGCGCCATACCGTTACAACCAGTGGCGGCGTCTTTGGTGTGATACTCGGAGAGAAAACTCCACTAAACATCTCATTTGATCAGCATCTGTGGATGGGAACGTCCATCAACAGTCGGGCCGAAATTGCTCCGCGTGTGTTTTTAACAGCCGTGCCATATGCTTTGAATGCATTAAACGCAAAGTCTGCTGAGATCGCCTCGTCCGTTACTCGCGAGGTTGCTGATTCCATCCGCAAGTCCATCAACAACCCATCAAACAACATGGGCGATGTGCTGATCGGTGTAATCAACAACACCGGCACCACTGCGATCAATGCTGCTCGCATTCAAGGGACTGCATCACGAGCTGGATCAGACATTACCGTAAGCGGACCTCTCAATGCGTTAAACCTCAAGATTGACGACAATACAGTTGGGGCAGCTCAATTGCAGGAAATGCACAACGGCCCGCTCGGACCTTTCGGTTCTTCGAATTCGAGCACGGTACTTCGTGTTGACGAACAAGGCCGCGTTACGTTTGCAGAGCAAGTTCCAATCATTGGCGTGCCTCTTGGTGGCGCAGGAGGTGGAGAGCTTACCGGATTCTATCCAGCACCAACGATTAAGAATGGTGTAATCACGACCGAAAAGATTGCGCGTGCAGCAGTTACAACAACCGAGTTGGCTGATAACAGTGTAACTACATCGAAGATTGTTGACTACAACGTTACAACCCAGAAGCTTGTGCCAACCGGAGTTATCCCCGGACAATACGGATCAACAACACATTCGGCTGTTATCGCTGTTGATTCATCCGGACGCGTTCTTACGGCCTACCAGATTCCAATCGCACCAACAGCGCAAAGTGGTCCAGCGGGCGACGCACTGGCAGGTACGTATCCGAATCCAACTCTAGCTAACAATTCTGTTTCCAGCGCAAACATTGTTGACGGATCAATAACTCAAACGGTATCGGCTATGGAGGGTTCATTGGAGCTAGCCTGCCACGTACAGACGACGGCCTGCGGCTTTCGTTACGCACTGGGTATACGCAGCTTCCTGTTTCATTCGAATCATTTTCAACCAATTGAGTCTTTGTTCCAGGGCAGGGCTCGGCTAATGCCGTATTTCAGCACAATCTCGACGTAACCTTTCATACCGTGCCTATCGACGTGTTGTTTGAGTACCCTGTCGTGAAGAATGTTTGGCTTGGTCTTGGTGCCAATGGCTATATCATCGCCTCAGCTGGATATGTGCAGTCGGAAACTTTGCAAGAACCTGCCAGTCTAACATTTGAGAACGGAAGCCGCACACGAGATAATGCCTCTGGGTCTCTAGCAGGTTACAACACTGCGGTATTCAACGGAATCGGGTCACTGCGGTTTCGCCTTGTAGAGCGCATGAGCTCAATCTCTGGAATAGACCTGTTGCTCGGATATGTTCTACCGTTAACGTCTGTCTTTGAGCCGCAAACATGGACGAGCGCTGCCGGCAATCCGCCAACTGAGTACTCCATTAACAAGTATAAGGTCTCGATGTTCACCGCAGGCCTTATGTTCGCGTTTTAAGACATCGAGTATCCAATTTTCGAAAACCTAGGAAATCGAAACATGAATAAGATTCACGTGGCCAATCCCGTCGTTGAACTCGACGGAGATGAAATGACGCGTATTATTTGGAAGTTCATCAAGGACAAGTTGATCCTGCCATATCTCGAGCTTGATATCAAGTATTTCGATCTTGGTATGGAATATCGTGATGCAACCAACGACCAAGTAACGATTGACGCTGCAGAGGCAATCAAACAATACAATGTTGGGATCAAGTGTGCTACGATCACGCCTGATGAAGCGCGTCTAAAGGAATTTAGTCTAAAGCAGATGTGGAAGTCTCCCAATGGTACTATACGGAACATTCTCGATGGTACGGTATTTCGCGAACCGATCGTTTGTAGCAACGTTCCCAGGCTTGTGCCCAATTGGACTGCACCGATATGCATCGGACGCCATGCATTTGGTGACCAGTACAGAGCAACAGACTTTGTTACGAAGGGCAAAGGCAAGCTTACCGTAACGTTCACACCCGAAGATGGATCAAATCCACAAAGCTTCGAAGTATACAACTTCAAAAGCGATGGCGTTGCCCTGGCAATGTACAACACCGATGAGTCTATCATGGGGTTTGCGCGGGCTTGCATGAATCAGGCCCTCGGTAAAGGCTGGCCATTGTATTTGAGCACGAAGAATACTATCCTGAAGAAGTACGACGGACGTTTCAAGGACATCTTCGAAGAGATCTATGTAAACGAGTTTAAGGCCCAATTCGAAGCTGCTGGCATAACCTATGAACACCGTCTTATCGATGACATGGTTGCCTCGGCGTTAAAGTGGAATGGCAACTTTGTCTGGGCTTGTAAGAACTACGACGGCGACGTGCAATCCGATACTGTAGCGCAGGGCTTCGGATCGCTCGGGCTTATGACGTCGGTTCTTGTAACCCCTGACGGCAAAACGATAGAAGCTGAGGCTGCGCACGGAACCGTTACGCGCCACTACCGCGACCATCAGCACGGTAAGCCTACATCAACGAATCCTATTGCCTCGATCTTTGCATGGACGCGGGGCTTGGAGTTTCGCGGCAAGCTCGATGGCAACCAAGAGTTGGTAAACTTTTGCCACACCCTCGAGCGCGTCTGCATCGATATCGTTGAGCAAGGCAAAATGACGAAGGACCTTGCCGTGTGCATACATGGCAATAAGGTACATCACGGCGAGCACTACTTGTATACACAGGAGTTTCTCGATGAGATCGATACTGCACTTCGCACCAGACTGCAAACGGCATGAACTCCGAACTTCGAGAACGTCCTACCCTGCATTACTTCCAAGACACCCTCTGCGGATGGTGCTATGGCTTCGGTCCAACAATTATGCTTATCGCAGAAGAATGGTCTGAACACCTTGAGGTTGTAGTCTATTCAGGTGGCATGATAACTGGCTACAACACGCGTGCACTCTCGGAAATGGCAGACTCTATAAGTGAGGCACGCCAACGTGTAGAGGAAACTACCGGCGTTACCTTTGGCGATTCGTTTCTACATGGGCTGCTTACGCGTCAGGACATCGTGCTCGATAGCGAGCCCCCTTCCAGAGCCCTTGAAACCATGCGCGCGCTGCGTCCCGAGTTAACACTTGAATTTAGCCACAGGCTGCAGCGGGCTCTCTACGCCGATGGTTTGGATCTGAACAACGAAGACACCTACCGCAAGCTGGCTTCAGAGGTAGGTATTGAATCAGACGAATTCGTAGAGCTTATGAATTCGTCTGAGATACACGACGCGGTGGCAGACGAGTTTGAGTATGTTGGCTCGCTGGGTATAGGGGGCTTCCCTACCCTACTCTTGGAAATCGAAGACAACGTGCACATGCTGTCGAATGGCTATGCGCCATACGACCACATCGACACTATGCTTCGATCCGTACTTCATGGGTGATCTGCGAGGCTTTTTCAAGCATCGCGTATACGCCACAATACTTCGTAATCGACAACTCCACGGCACGTTCTACGGATTCCAAATGCTCAAGACTGCAGCCCACGCTGTAGACTATGTGCATGGACACGTATGTTTTCGGATGCTCTTCTGAGAGTGTTGCCTCTATGCTTACACGAAGAGAGCTGAACGGAACACGCATCTTAGGAAGCAGCGAGGCAAGGTCGAGTCCTGTACATCCTGCCAGCCCTGTAAGAAGGAGTTGCTTAGGTGACACAGCCCGTTGCTCTGGATCATCTGTAGGACTGGACATGATCGTGAATGTACGCCCCTGTTGATGAGCGTCGAACGTAAGATCATGTTTCCATTCAACGTCTACGATCTGTGCAGACATACAGAATGCCTCTATTGTGCATTATTTGTGAATAACTCTCCAATAGCGCACAATTTCGTATGTTTGTACGTCAAGACAATGACACGATGCACAAGCATCGCGGTTGTTCTTCTCTCTGCCCCGTTCTCTCCTAGTTGTCGCGGTGAATCACGGTAGCACAGTTTGCTGACAAGATCAGCACGAGAGTTGGTAGCCGATTCACACATATTCACAATTACGGAGAGGTCCATGACCTTTGCTGATTTGTCCTTGTGCGCCCCTTTACAAAAGGCGGTACAACAAGCAGGCTATACCCAGCCTACACCTATTCAAGAGCAAGCCATCCCAGTGGTACTTTCTGGTCGCGACGTCTTCGGATGCGCACAGACCGGTACTGGCAAGACGGCTGCGTTTGCTCTACCAATCCTTAATCGTCTGCACGCAGAGGGGCCTCAACGAGGCGGTCCTCGGGTGCTGATCCTGGCACCAACACGCGAGCTTGCCATACAAATCGATGAGAGCTTCCGTGCATACGGGGCTGGCATCAAAGCTCGCACTGTGGTGTTACTCGGTGGCATAAGCATCCGGCCACAGATCGAGCGTATCCGCCGCGGCGTAGATATCGTTATCGCAACACCTGGGCGCCTACTTGACGTTATCGACCATCGTGCACTGCGCTTAGATAATGTGCACACGTTTGTTCTCGACGAAGCAGACCGCATGCTCGACATGGGCTTTTTACCATCGATCAAGCAGGTAGTAAAGCTTATCCCAACAGAGCGCCATACACTCTTTTTCTCGGCCACGCTGCCAAAGGAAATCCGCTCACTCGCCAACTCGATCCTCACAGATCCAGTTCATATCGCCGTTACTCCTGAGAATACAACAACGGAAATGGTCGATCAACGGCTGTATTATGTGGAGCGTGATCGTAAGCGTGCCTTGCTTGCTCACCTTGTCAAGGAAGATCTCGAGGGCAGCATACTCGTGTTTACGCGCACAAAGCGTGGTGCAGATCGCGTTACAAAAGACCTGATGAGTGCCGGCCTGCGCGTTGCCGCGATTCATGGAGATAAGTCACAGATGGCTCGTCAACGTGCGCTGCAGGACTTCAAGTCGGGCAAGACACGCGTGCTCGTAGCAACAGATATTGCCGCACGTGGCATCGATATTGCAGAACTTCCGTACGTCGTTAACTACGATGTTCCAGAGAGCCCCGAAACATATGTGCACCGTATAGGCCGCACAGGACGTGCCGGGCGTGCTGGTGTAGCGCTTACGATTGCAACTCCCGAGGATCGCAATCCGCTACGCGACATCGAAAAGCTTATCAAGATGCGCATTCCAACAGTGCGCGATCATCCGTTCGAAGGATAACATCCTCCGTATATTCGTTACCTTATTCCGACATTCACACGAAGCACATGACATCGTCTGAGGAACAACGCGAGCAACAGTCTCCAACGGCCGCTGAAGGTGGCCAGAATAGCAATGAAGGCCGCAATAGGCGTCGCAGACGTCGTGGCCGCAGGCCCGGAGAAGCTCGTCAGGATGGACAAGAAGGAACACAACAGGAACATTCACAGCAGGGGGCAGACAACACCCCTACTTCGAATGACGAGCCTGAGTCTTCTCAACAAGCAACAGGACCAGATGGAGAGCGTCGCGGACGCAATAGGCGCCGAAATCGACGTGGACGCGGCAACGACAACGCGTCTGATTCGCCTGCAGAAGCCTCTGGAGACAATCAAGCCGCACAGGCTGATGCCGAGCAGTCTGCACAACCAACAACCGCTCCTGCAAAGCCACAGGGGCCAAAACAGCATCAGCCGAAGAAACAGCAAGAAAAGAAGGAACGTCCAGCACGCGGATCGGTTCTTAACCGCCGTCAAACACGTGGTGATTGCGACGATGCCCCAAAAGCCAAGAATGAAGCACCTGCCTATGTGCCAGTGGTCGCCGCTACCGTTGAGTCATACGTAACTCAACACAAAGGTTGGCAAAAGGAGGCACTAAGTTCTATCCGAGCAATCATCAAGAGTGCTGTGCCTGAAATCGAAGAGTCGATCATGTGGTCACAGCCAGTATTCACGTTTAATGGCCCTGTATGCTTCATGAAGGCCTATGCCGATGCCATACACTTTGGCTTCTGGCGCGGAACAGAGCTCGATGACAGCGAGAATCTTCTCGAAGGTGGAGATCTGATCATGATGCGTCACATCACGATCAAGTCCGTGAAGGATATCAAGGTAGATGTCTTGGAGTCTATGGTTCGTCAGGCAGCTCGTCTCAATCGCGACAAGGGCGATCCCACACTTTCCTAGCAACTATCCTAGCAGCGGCTTCTCGCGGTTATCGCAGTGCACCTTCTAGGGCGGTTCGTGCATCAGTTTTTTCGTCTCTGTACTTCACGATCAACGGTGTGCTGATTGCAAGGCCGTTTTCTTGCGCCCATGGCGATTGAATGCGTCGTGACCCCGAGACAACTACTGCCCCCTCAGGAATTTCCAACGGACGCTCAGATGAGCTCTTGATAATCGTTTGATGTACGAGGTCGTACACTGGTGTAGAGGCATTGAGAATCACACCACTGCCAAGAACAGCACGCTTGCGCACAAGCACCCCCTCGTACACGCCACAGTTGCCCCCTACCATAACATCGTCTTCGATAATCACCGGACGCGCACCTGCGGGCTCGAGTACACCACCGATCTGCGCGGCCGCACTAATGTGCACACGCGCACCTATCTGAGCACACGTGCCAACCAGAGCGTGCGAATCAACCATCGTACCCTGGCCAATCCATGCCCCAATATTGATGTACATAGGGGGCATGCATATCACACCCGGAGAGATGAATGCACCTGTACGTATGCTGGAGCCGCCAGGAACGATGCGCACATTATCTTCGAGGCGAAGAGTCTTCGTAGGGATGGTGTCTTTGTCGAAGAAGGTAAAGTTGTCGTCTGTAGACATCGTTACCATCTGCCCTTTTCGAAACAGCAGCAGGATAGCCTGTTTCACCCACATATTTACAGTCCACACCCCATCAACACCCGGACTTGCAGCCCGAATCGTACCGGTGTTTAGTGCATGGATAATTTCTGTGCACACATCATTGAGTGCCGCGTCATACTTCAGTTCGTCGGCAGGCAGAGCAAACAGACGTTCTACGTCTTGCTGAAGACTCATGAGTGTTTCTTTCGCGATGGTAGAGTTGACTTCGAAAATGCAAGATTGAGCATCTTATAGACTAAGCGTGCAGCCGTTAAGTCTGGATGCGCAACACCCTTGACTGGGGCCAGCTCTACCACATCAAAACCAACGATGCGCCTGCCCGAGGCAATAATGTTGCGCAAGACATCGAGCGTCTCGCTGTAGTACAACCCGTCTGGTTCGGGCGTACCCGTAGATGGCATGATCGAGGGGTCGAATGCATCAACGTCGAAGGTAATGTAGACGTCCTTGGCAAGTGTGTCCACGACCGCCTTCTGCCATTGCGCGCCATGCAAGCCCCTTCTGAGGGCAGATGCATAAAAGGTGTTGATCTTCTTGTCCTTAATAAAACGTGCTTCTTTGATACACTGGGCACGGATGCCAACTTGCGTAATCCGTTTCGTCGGAAAGAACTCAGCAACACGAGCCAGAAACGATGCATGCGACCAAACGGACCCCTGATACTCGTGACGCAGATCTGAATGCGCATCAAAATGAAGGATGCTCATCTTGGGATACTTACGATAGTGGGCCGCAATCGGCGCTGTTGATATCGTATGCTCGCCTCCAAGAGTTACAACAAACTTGTCCATCTCGAGCAACGCGTCAACTTGATCTTCGATAACATCAAGTGCAGCTCTATCTACGTTCTTCCCAAACACTAGTGGCTTGATCGTAGCAATACCGACGTCGAAACACAGCTCGCGATCTGTTTCATCATCATAAAACTCTACATATGCACTTGCGTCGACGATACCCTTGGGACCATGTTTTGCCCCGCCACCATAGCTTACAGTATGCTCATACGGTGCAGACACAATGGCAATGCGCGAGCTATCGAGCGAGGAATACTCTTTGTCTATGGCTAAGAAGTTCGATTTGGGACCAAGTGTTTGCATTTTGCAAATGTAATAGTGATGAAGGGTCGCAATTTAGCTGTATCACAAGCCAGAACGAAGGGGGCTTTTCATTCTATGTCGAGCATACGTCAACAGCGGTTTGGCTGGTACCTCTACGACTTTGCCAACAGCGGCTTTAGTACGTCGGTAATCACGGTATTCTTTGGTCCGTACATCACTGTGCTGGCCATGAATGCGATGCAAGGGACCACACATCCATCATTTCTTGGTCTGGATATTCATCCAGGTGCTATCTACTCACTCTGTGTATCTGCATCAGTGCTCTTACAAGTAGCTGTGATGCCCCTATTGGGCAGTTACATCGATACAACACAACGTAAACGTGCCGCATTACTTTCAACGGCAACGATTGGTTCGTTGGCTACCATCGGAATGTACACTCTCACGCTGCAAGAGCCCCATGCAGTGGTCATAGGAGCTGTTCTCTTCATCATTGCGAATCTGGCATTCGGCTCCAGCATTGTAGCCTCGAACTCCTTCTTGAATGACCTTGCCACTAATGCCGAGCGAGACAGCGTATCGTCGAAGGGCTGGGCCCTTGGCTACCTTGGGGGAGGCCTGTTGTTGATTATCCATCTGTACATGCATTCGCAGTGGCCACAATCCATCAATGTGATACTAGCAAGCACAGGCCTATGGTGGCTGATCTTTAGCGTTGTATCGGTCTCCATGCTGCGCGACCCCGCACCACAGCAGCGCATGCAACAAGACAATATCTTTCGGCAGGCATGGAAATCATTGATTGGCCTTCGCGAGCATCCAAAAGCCTTTACGTTTCTGATAGCATTTCTACTCTATAACGAGACTGTACAAACCGCAATTTCCATGGCAAGTATCTACGGCAAGATGGAGATGCATGTTGGGGAAGAAGTTCTCATTCTCGGCATCCTCCTGGTGCAGTTTGTGGCACTATTTGGTGCGTTGATATTTAATCGCTTAGCAAATGCAATCGGAACGTTGTCGGCAATACTGGCTTCGATTGTTGGTTGGGCGATAGCTCTCGGAGCTGCTCTTGTTCTGCCTGCCTCCAGCACGAGCTTCTTTCTCTTGGCCGGAATCATTGCAATCGTGCTCGGTGGCATACAGGCACTCAGTAGGTCCTATTTTTCTACGCTTATACCAGAGGGTACAGAGGCTGAATACTTCGCTCTCTATGAAATCAGTGACAAGGGTACATCTTGGATAGGCCCACTGTTGTTTGGTCTTGTAGTGTCTCTTACTAACAGCTACCGATATGCTCTTGTCTCGCTTGCTCTGTTTTTAGTTGTTGGTGCATTCATGCTGTTTAAAATGAAACGGCGTGACGTGGAACACCACGACACGCCGATCACAAATTGACAGCTTTCGAACTACTACTTAGTCCATAATCTTTCTCAAGAATGCAGGCTGATTACCCGCTGCAACCTTCTTCACCGGCGCTGCCATAGATGCCTGCTCTGTTCCCGATCCCAACGGGACGCTCGGCGGTGCAGGTGGATCTTGGTGCGGCGTACCTGCATGGAAGCCCTGACTCTTCTCCTGATCGCGCTGACGCCGGATGTAGGCCGGTACATTGAGATCATTCATATCAACGTCTGAAGATGATGCAGGTGGAAGTGCAGATGACGCAGAAGCAGAAGCATCAACACTAACTTCAGGCTCTGGCTGCGACCGAACAATCTCAATTGTTGGCGCTGCTGTTACCTGGATCTTCTTTTCTTCCTGACGACGGAACCCGGTTGCAACAACAGTGATTGCGATTTCGTCTTCCATACGCTCGTCTACAACAACACCGTGAATCAAGTTCACTTCATCGCCAGCAGCCTTCTCAATGGCCGATACGGCCTCGCTCACCTCGAACATCGTCATGCTGTGTCCGCCAGTGATGTTCACCAGCAACCCTTGAGCGCCATAAATCGACATTCCCTCAAGGATAGGTGAGTTCAGAGCATTCTGTGCAGCCTCGATAGCGCGGTGCTCTCCGCTTGCAAGACCAATACCCATCAAGGCATCGCCCATGCCGCTCATAACTGTGCGAACATCTGCAAAGTCGACGTTTACGTAGCCTACACCAGAGATGATGTCTGCAATCCCCTTCGTTGCATTGTAGAGAACAGTGTCTACCATAGCCAATGCATCGGCAAAGGTTACGTTTTTGTCTACAACACTCAGGATTCGCTGATTGGGTATTACGATCAGAGCGTCAACGCTTTCGCGAAGTTCCTTGATACCATTTTCAGCCACTTGCATACGCCTCTTCGATTCGTATGCGAATGGCTTTGTAACGATACCAACAACAAGAGCCCCGAGCTCCTTTCCAACACGTGCGATAACAGGTGCCGCACCAGTACCGGTGCCACCGCCCATGCCTGCAGTTACGAAGATCATGTCGCTGCCGGATAGCACATCACGTACATCATCGATACTCTCTTCTACAGATGCCCGCCCCTTTGTTGGGTCCGCACCTGCGCCGAGTCCGCGCGTGGCGTCCTTGCCAAGCTGCAGCTTGATGCCAGCGGGATTGTTCATGAGAGCCTGGCGATCGGTGTTTGCTGCTACAAACTCAACACCGTCCAAGCCACGAGAAATCATTGTCTTGACGGCATTACCGCCGCCACCGCCAACGCCAACTACACGTATACGTGCATCGGACATCGACGAAGATGTATCCAATTCAATAGCCATTATTCCCCCCGGAATACAGTCATGTTTTGTTCAAATTACGTGAATTAGAAGTTCTCAAACCAATCTTTAACGCGATTTAGCAGTCCTCTTTTTTCCACATGAATCTGCTGAGCAGGTTGAGCTGGTTGCGACTCAGGGGGATTGTGAGTGGCAGATGTTGAACTCATGTTCTGCTGTTGTGCTGTTGTCTTTGCAAACTCATGCTCGTGATCGATACTGTAGAGCGTAAGACCAATGGCAGTAGCATGAGCCGGTGTTGTTACTTCACGCGCAAAGCCATCACTACCGAAGCCCCTTGGCAAGCCCTTATTCACAGGGAGTCGAAATGTTCGCTGCGCTAGCAACTCTGAACCATACAGATCAGCACAGCCCCCAGTTATAACGATACCCGCAGCCAACTGATGCGACAATCCGCTTTCATGAATGCGGGCCAAGACGAAATCATAAATCTCTTCCATGCGAGGTTCTATCACCTGGCACAGGATGGACTTCGAAAGATCGGTTGGCGTTCTACCGCCGATGCCTGGCACTTGGAAGTGAACATCGCGCAGGATACTCTCGGATATCGCATGGCCGTACTGAACTTTTATCGATTCGGCGTCGGTATTGCGTATTCCCAAGACTGCAACGATATCATCCGTAACGCGTTGCCCGGCGATCCCGATAACACTCACATAGCGCAACACGTTGTCCTTGTAGATGGCCATGTTGGTTGTACCACCGCCGATATCTGCTATGGCCACACCAACTTCTTTCTCGGCCTCGTCCAGCACTGCCATTGCGCTCGCAATTGATTGCAGTACAACGGCATCAACGTGAAGTCCGGCGCGTTCAGCACACTTGTAGATATTCTCTACCGCCGACGACGAAGCTGTGATCACAATTGCATTGGCCTCGAGTCTGCGACCACTCATACCTAATGGGTCGCTGATTCCGTCTTGACCATCAATGATGTAGTCTTGAGGAATCACGTGGAGGATCCTACGATCGGCCGTTACATTCACCTGATGAAGCTCGTCGTGCAGACGCCGCACATCCTCCTGCGAGATTTCGGACGTGCGGGTAGTGACGATACCTCGCGTATGCGTTGTTGTAATGTGTTCGCCACTTACGCCAATGACAACCCTGGCCAACTTGTAGCCGCTTTGTTGCTCTGCCCTGTCGATGGCAACCTTGATAGCCTCGGCTGTCTTACTGATATTGCTGACGACTCCTCGCTTGAGTCCATCACAATCAGCCACGCCAGTGCCAATAACTTCGACGGTCTTTCGCACTGGATCAAACGCTGTAACAACAACACATACCTTGGTTGTGCCGATGTCTAACCCAACGTGAATCTCTTGTATACTCATACAGAGCCCCCCGCGAGTTTCGCTTGGCCATGGTAGCGGAGTATCACTTGATGATGCCACCGAAGATCAACTTCTTTAACTGTTGCCATGTTTATGCTCGGGGATGCTTCCTTCCAGAACACATTCATGTCTGCAAGTGCTGTTTGGATTCGCTCTTGATTGAGCGACCCCAAGTCCCATGTTGTTTCGTCGGTAATCATCGCAATAGTTGATCGCATCTTGTGAACTCTGATTTCAGAAATCGACTGATACAATCGAGAGTCCAAAATACGCGAGGCATTGGCAAGTACCGTTGCAATCTTGGCCACATCTGAAGAAGACAACCTGCTTCCATCATGCGAACGCAGGATCGGTACGTTATGAGCAGTGCGCTCGTTAGCATGCGGAAGCACTATCCCTAATCTGTCTACGTAGCGCAATGTGCCATCTTCATACAACAGATGGGCAGCTGGCAACCTCTCATCTACTTGCACAGTGATCTCTCGAACACCAGAAAAGTATACGTACGCATTGCTCACATACGGCAGCTTTTCAACACATGTTCGTATGTGTGCCAGCGATGTAGACTTGATGCTCTTGTACTTTAACGAATCAACTGCACGTTGCACAGATATACGACTTAGGCCTGTAGCCCCCATTACCGAAATGCTGCTGATCTTTTGACGTTCGTGCCACTGGGCAGCCATAAAAGCAAGAAAGACTACGCAAAGCAACGAGATAACAAGCCCTGAAGAGCGCCTGTTCTCTACAATCATATGCCTTGGATCTTGACGTTTACGTACCACGTACCCTCTTGCCAGTCACACGCGTTATCAACACATGTGTAAAAGTATAAATACAACGAGTGGTAGATCCTTGTTCTTTGTCAGAGTTAACTGACTTAGTAATACATATTATCAAGGAGTTACACTTGTAACAAAAGTACTTGTTTAGGTAACGTAATGCAAGTGGAAATCAGCAAACATCTATAATGGTCCTATCTGTGTTATCCACATGATGTGGAAACGAATTCATACTAACTGAGAGTCTTTGTGCGACCACCATCTACCAGAATGCTGGTACCCGTGATGTACGCCGCTGCTGGAGAGGCCAGGAAAGCCACCGCATAGGCGATTTCCTCTGGTTTGGCAAAGCGCCCCATAGGCACCTCCGACATCATACCAAGCCGGGCCTGCTCCTCGGAAATCTGCTTTGCAGAGGCCTGCTTCGAGATAATAGCCTCCAGACGTTCAGTTTCGGTAGCGCCCGGCAGCACATTATTCACCGTGATGCTTCGAGCAGCAAGTTCGGTGGCTAATGTCTTAGACCAACTTGCCATCGCGCCCCGGATGGTGTTACTAACCCCCAGGCCCTCTATTGGCTGCTTAACGGATGTCGAGACGATATTAATAACTCGCCCATATGCCCCCTGCTCCATTCCCGGAGTGAGAATCTTGATTAATCTTTGCGCCATAACTACATGCGCAGTGAAAGCTTGCAGTAGGCTATCAACGGTACTGTCAACCAGCTTACCTGCGGCCGGACCAGCAGTATTGTTGACAAGGATGGGGATAGCCCCGTCGTTGTCCACAGAGTTATGCACTGCGGTTATGAGCGCAACTTCGTCCGTACTATCAACAGCCAAGAGCGAGTGTTTCTGGTTTTGGTGCACAATCGGCAACCTGTCGCGTACAATCTCAAGCTGATCCTGGCTTCTGGCCAACACTGTTACGGAGGCACCGTTAGCAGCAAGTTCCTCGGCACAAGCTCGGCCAATGCCACGAGAAGCGCCACATACTAGGGCTCGTTTTCCAGAAAGATTCAAATCCATACGGTATACCCTTCCATTTGTAGCTTTGTCCACCGGCTACGAAACTACTACTTAGAGAGGTCGAAAATGGCTGTTGTTCCACCATTGAATCTTCATCGTTGGATAGAAGAACATCGCGACTTGCTGAAACCGCCAGTTGGAAATGCTACGATCTATCAGGACGCGGACTTTATCGTGATGGTGGTTGGAGGACCGAATTCACGAAAGGACTACCACTTCAACGAAGGTGAAGAGCTTTTCTATCAGATAGAGGGTGATATCACTGTCAAGATCATCGACGAGGGCGTGGCAAGGGATATACATATTCGCCAGGGCGACATGTTTTTGCTGCCCCCACGCACACCCCATTCTCCTCAACGTCCGGCACATACGGTCGGACTTGTCATAGAGCGCAAACGCAAAGAGTCTGAGCTCGATGGATTTATGTGGTTCTGCGAGTCTTGCGGACACATGCTCTACGAAGAGAAGATGCCCCTAACGAACATCGTAATAGATTTGCCGAAAGTATTCGATCGTTACTATGGCAATCAGGAACATCAATCATGCAGTGTTTGCCATGCAGTTATGCAACCACCAACCCCTGCGCACTAAACACATGTTGAAGATAGATTCCCACGCTCACATTCTGCCTGAAACGTGGCCTTCATTGAAAGAGAAGTATGGCTATGGGGGCTTCATTACGCTAGATCATCACGCAACCGGGCGCGCTCGTATGATGCGCGACGATGGGGTGTTCTTCCGCGAGATCGAAGAAAACTGCTGGAGTCCCGAAGCAATCTTGGCAGACATGGACGCGCACAATGTAGACGTTATGGTCTTGTGCACCGTACCTGTGCTCTTTTCGTATTGGGCCAAAGCCGAGCATACGCTGGACTGGGCAACATTTCTTAATGATCACCTTGCCGGCGTGGTAGAAACGTACCCCACACGGTTTATTGGTCTAGGAACTCTGCCGATGCAGGATATCGAGTTAGCCTGTCAAGAACTCAGACGCGTTATGGGTACCCTTAAGATGCCGGGTGTGCAGATTGGATCGAACATCAATGGAATGAACCTCGATGATCGCTCTCTGGATCCCTTTTGGGAAACGGCCCAAGAGCTGGGTGCGGCTATCTTTATTCATCCTTGGGAAATGTTAGGAGCAGAACGCACAACACGTTACTTCCAACAATGGCTCGTTGGCATGCCAGCAGAGACTACGCTCGCAGCCACATCAATGATCTTTGGTGGTGTCTTCGATCGCTATCCAAAGCTTCGCGTACTTTTCTCACATGCAGGGGGCTCGCTTCCATTCACCATTGGAAGGATGTCCCACGGATATAAAGCCCGCCCAGACCTATGCGATGTGCATCATGTTCACGATCCACGCACCTACCTCAGTAAGTTCTGGGTAGACGGGATAACGCATGATGCCGATGCATTTAGGTTTTTACTTTCTGTCGTTGGATCAAAAAGAGTAGCCTATGGAACAGACCACCCATTTCCACTTGGCGATCTTGCGCATGGAAAGTTTATTGAAGAAATGACAGATCTGCCTGAAGATGTCAAGGAAGATGTTTTCTCTGGCTCGATAGCTGAATTTCTTAACATCGATATTCGGAAATATCAGAGGACTGTGTAAATTCGTGTCCGCTCTCGCGACGGAGGGCTCGCATAATGGTATTGCAGCTGTCTTGAAAACAGCCGGGAGAGATCCTGTGGGGGTTCGAGTCCCTCGCCCTCCGCTCCGTCCGAGCTAATCACCACTTTCTTTCACACTTGAAAGCACGGACGCTCTGTTCGTGCAGGAGCAAAAGACATGAAGCGCTTACTTAGCCTCATCGGGATGTCTGCATTAGCATTAACAGCATGCTCAGATCCGGCCACGCCCGAGCCCACGGCTGAATCCTACGTTGCCTCAGCAGGCAGCTATATGATTCATCAGAACACAGAACTTGCTATCGATACGGCAACACAGAAGGTTACAGAGACACCTGCACCATCTGACAGCACGGTAACTGGAGCAGTAACAACCTTCAACGGCAAATCATCTACACCATTCTTCATGCACGTGGGTGGAGCGGTACAAGACACGACATATTACTACCAAGAAGGTAGCAACCTGTTTACGTCGATCCCACTATCGTATGATATTGGCGGCATCCCGCTAGACCTTGGCTCGAAGTGGGCAAAAATCTATGACCAAGCTACTTCATGGACGGCACTCAGTGATACGGTAACGCCGATTGACCTACCAGGTGGACAATACAAGCTGTCGGCTAAACTGAACTTCTCGGGTCAGTCTCAGGGTACAGAAAGCGTCACAATCAACGGCGTAACGCTTATAGCGAAGAAGGTGCAGATCAACTTAGATGCTCGCCTCTATGCGATGCTCGGACCAACGTCCATTCCGGTTGACGTCAACCTAAAGGTGCTCTATTGGATCGCCGATAAGGTGGGCGTTATCAAGCGTGAACAACCAGCCACGATACTTAATCTCGGGCTTCTTGGCCAGCTCATGGGGTCACCCGTTCAAGCAGTGCCAGGCTTTCGTGAAGTCACAACGAAGTATGTGATCAAGTAAGTAGGATTGAAAAATTACAATGGGCACCCTGCCTTGAGCAGGGTGCCCATTTTTCGTTGTACTAGTGATACGACCGAGGTTACTGGTCTGTGAGCGCTATTCGGTACAGGTGAAACATAGATGGCGATGCAACACTATTACGCGCGAAAACGCATTCACCGGATGGAGCAATAACTGCATCTGTTTCATCATTGGATGTATTTACAGCATCAACCGGGATTGGATCTTGCCATCTTCCATCTTTGTACACCGATTGAAAAACGTCCATACCTCCCTGACCACCGAAACCATTAGAGCTTAGCAGCAACGTGTCGCTTGACACAAAATGGGGCGTCATTTCATCACGTGGGGAATTCAATGCCTCGCCGCAATGCTGAGGCGCACCCCACGATCCGTCGAGTTGCTTTTCCATGTACCACAAATCAGTGCCACCGAGACCACCTGGTCGATCACTCACAAAGACCATTGTAGTGCCATCAGGGCTGATAGATGGCGAAGTAGAAAAAACTTCATCGAGTGCCGGCAAGACATTCTCTGTTACAATGATTTGCTTTTCGCTGATACTTACGTTCACAATCGTTGCATGTGATTGGCGCGTCCCCATCGCATATGCAACGGCATAAGCATCCCCGCCAGCAGACACAGTAAGAAAACCAAGGCCATACGTGTTGCTTGCTGTTTGAACAGAAACTTGGGTAGGCAAACTCTCGGTATCTACCGCATGGTACATCGTCGTTGCACCATCTATCTCTACGCTGAAAAACCACTGTCTACTTTTGGCGTCATAGCAAGGTGCAAACTCAGAATGTTTTGTCTTCCACATTTCGATCATGCGTGACTGCTGGCCAGCATCCTGGCGTACCTCGTCGGCTCCGATCAATGCACAGAGTGCCAATGTAGCAGCTATCATCAGACGCCTCGAGTTTCCGGTGACCAAACAAACTTGTGCATCTGCAGTTGGAATCTCACATTGAGTTTGTCCTCGAGAATCCACGTAACAAGGTCTACAAACTCTACAGTGTTGAATACGCAAGACATAAGAACAGCAGCAACCCGCGACTCAAGAGCGTGATCGATGATCATTTGCCGGGCAAACTCGTAATCATTGCGAGAGGCGATAACGAACTTCACCTCGTCATGCGTGCGTAGAAGCTTCATGTTCTCTGGGTAATTCAATGACGACATCTTTGAATCTGGACACTTAACATCTATGATTGCGATAGCCCGATCATCGACATCTGCGATAGAGACATGTCCACCAGTCTCAATAGCAACCAGAAATCCTTGATCGCAGAGCTCCCGTATCATTGGGAACACGTTTACCTGTTCAAGGGGCTCGCCTCCTGTGAACTCGACAAACGAGCATCTATTCTCTCGAGCATAGGCTACAACATCCTCAACAGAAACATCCAGCCCCTTTACACGATGATCCAAAGCATATGGAGTGTCGCACCACGTGCAGCGCAACTTGCAACCTTGAAGTCGCACAAAGACGCATGGCATACCAGCACGAGTTCCCTCTCCCTGAATGGAGTAGAACATCTCACTAACATTGATAGAAGTTGACGTGCTCATTGAGACAAAACTACGCTACTGTACTCATGGTTGAATCGTTAAACATGCGAAGGAGCTCTGCTTTCAGACTCTGATGTTCTTCACGTCGTAGCTGGGGATCCTGCTCTAGTAGAGAAAACGCATCAGTTCGGGTTTCTGCAATCAACTCTGCATCCGCAACAAGATCAGCAAAGGTAAAATCTGGAACGCCGCTCTGCCGCGTACCCATCACATCACCCGGACCTCGCAGACGGAGATCAACTTCTGCTATGCGAAACCCATCCGTTGTCTCCTCCATCGTTCGCAAACGAATAGGAGCCTTGGATATATCCTCGGTAGAAGATGTCCGTGATAGCTGATACTTAAAGTGATCCTTGGTAGCAAGGAAACAATAGGACTGCTCGCCTCCCCTGCCTACTCGGCCTCGCAGCTGGTGAAGCTGCGATAGCCCAAATCGTTCTGCATTTTCAATGAGCATAACAGTTGCGTTCGGTACATCAATCCCAACCTCGATAACAGTAGTCGAGACCAGAATATCAAACCGGCGCTCTAAGAAGTCTTTCATAACAGACTCTTTCTCAGCCCAACTCATCTGTCCGTGCAACAAACCAACACGCATGTCATAAAAAACTGATTCGCATAAATGCTCGAAGTGTTCGATTGCACTCTTAGCATCTACCTTGTCGCTGCGCTCGACAAGTGGATAGACGATATATGCCTGACGTCCAAGAGCAATCTCGGATTTAATAAAACCAAACACCTCATGCAGTTTTGATTCGAACACAACGTGGGTCTTGATGGGCTTACGCTGCGCTGGTAGCTGATCAATCACGGAAGAGTCTAAATCACCATACAGCGTCATAGACAGCGTGCGCGGTATCGGAGTAGCAGACATGACAAGAATATGCGGTGTGCGCTGCTCAGCCCCGTGAGAATGCTGTCCAAGACGTTTTAACTCTGCACGCTGCGCTACACCGAATCGATGTTGCTCGTCGATGACGATCAATCCCAATTTGTGGTACGCAACATCGGCCTCGAAGAGTGCATGCGTACCCACCACGATAGTAGCTGTTCCATGCGCGATAGCTTGCAGTGCCTGCATGCGTTCTTTTTTACGCTGAGACCCAACAAGCAACTGCACATGCAATCCGTGCCCTTCGCCAAGTAAGCGTTGCAACCCGTGAAAGTGTTGTTCCGCCAGGATCTCCGTAGGCGCCATAATAAGTGCTTGATAGCCGTTGTCTACAGCATTAAGCATACACAAAAGCGCAACCACCGTCTTCCCAGACCCAACATCTCCTTGTAGAAGTCGATTCATGGGTGTTCCGGAAGTCATGTCGGCGATGATCTCACGAATCACGCGTTTCTGCGCACCTGTCAACTCAAACGGCAATCGCCCAATAAGAGCTCGCGCACGGTTGCTTTGGGACTGCATTGCAATGCCGTGTTCAGGACGTTTGCGGGATTTTCGCCGTGCAGCCAACAGCAGTTCGAACAGGAAGAGTTCTTCATACTTCATCCGGCGCTGGGCCGCGTGAATCTCTGCATGGTCTTGGGGATGATGCAGCGCAAACAATGCTTGCGATCGATCAATGAGCAAGCGCTCCTTGCGCACCTCATGCGGCAAGGGATCTGGCATTGCTGGGATGGATTCTTCCAAGCATTGATCTACTATCGAGCGCATCACGCGCATGGTGATGCCCGCACTTACCATACCCTGCGTTAGTCGATATCGTGGCAGAATAGCACCGGCTCCAAACTGGCCAGCTTCTTCGTCATCGACCACCTCCACCTCTGGGTGATGCATCGACAACGTGTTCCATCGTTCTTCGAACTGGGGTACTCCATGTACCACGATGGTGGCACCCTCGCTAAGAATCTTGAGGTAGTATGCTACTTGGTTCCAAAATATCAGCTGCAAGACTGCATTCGACTCATCTCGAAGATCCACTTGCAGCATGGATCGCCCCTTACCAACAACTTTCTTGTGTATACGCACGACGGAAGCAACAACAGAGACCTGCTGCCGTATGGAAAGTTGCTCTGTAAAGCTGGATGCGTCGCTTGTAGTTTGCTTGCGCGCAATCTCGCGTAGCTGCGCAATACTCTGAGCGCTTCGTCTATCGATATAGGCACGGGGCACGTAGAGCACTACGTCCTGATATGTTACAATCCCTTCTCGTGCAAGCGCTTCAGCCCTTCGAGGCCCCACCCCTTTGAGGTATTGCAATGGCAGGATCGTTGGTTGTCCTTCCGTTGGCATAGCAGAAGGCTGCAGCAGCTACTGAACAAAACCGTCAATGATCGTTAACCAGTTATGGCGGTCTGGAATCGAACCGTCGCGTATGCCTGTAAGCTCGCGCTTGAAACGGAACATCGCACACTCTGGATGAACATCTAACTGGTAGTCATTGCCGTCAATGCCAACAGTAGCGATCGGCGCAACGGATGCCGCTGTACCAACGCCAAAGGCTTCAGTAAGCGAACCATCTGCTATCCGATCCTGTAACTCCGCAACAGAGACCGATCGCTCATCAACTGGTATCCCCCATTCTTTGGCTAGGGTGATTACTGAATCGCGTGTTATGCCATCAAGAATTGTGTCTCCAAGAGGCGCAGTTGTAAGAACCCCGTTGATAAAGAACATAACGTTCATCGTGCCAGATTCTTCGATCAACTCATGCTTCTCAGCATCAGTCCAGAGCACCTGGTCGTAACCAGCTTCGTTGGCCAGAATAGTTGGAAGCATAGCTGCAGCATAGTTACCACCACACTTTGCATAGCCCGTACCGCCTTTCGAGGCCCGAGTGTACATGCGCTCTACTCGCACTCGCAATGGCTTGGAATATACGGGACGAAACGGCCCGCCCCCTACGAGAAACATAAACTCATCCGACGGCTTGAGTCCGATGCGTTCCTCGGTTGCGATAACAAATGGCCTTATGTAGTACGAACTATCTGGTCCGGAAGGTACCCAATCACGGTCAAGATCAACGAGGGTATGCACAGCGTTAGCGAACATTTCTGGAGGCACTTCAGGCATTGCCATCCGACGCAGTGAGGTATTGAAGCGTTGAGCATGCTTTGCAGTGCGAAACACAGAAATACGCCCATCGAGCATCTTATATGCCTTCATTCCCTCGAAAACCTGTTGGGCATAGTGAAGACCCAAGGTCAGTGGCGTAAGCTGTAGGGGTCTGTATGGTCCGATTCGCTCTTTTCGCCATTCCTTGTGGGCATATTCTGCGATATAGAGGTGATCGCTCGAAACATTTGTGAGCTTAAAGCTTGCTACTGCCTCAGCGTCAAGTCGCGGGTTCGTACTTCTATCGATAGGTATAGCCATATACGAATCTATGGAGATAGGTTGAGTCAACATCATAGTGTTGATATCTTCGCTCTATGAGCCCGACACCAACCAGCGTCGTTATATGCCGCACAGTTGCTGAAATGCACCAGGCGGTTTTTCAAGCCCGAAGCAATGGGCACACGATAGGCTGCATACCTACGATGGGGTCTCTTCATCAGGGCCACGCGTCGCTCGTTAGGGTGGCTGCTGAGCGCCACAACTTTGTCGTAGCCTCGATTTTCGTTAATCCGACACAGTTTGGGCCATCCGAGGATTTTGAGCGCTACCCTCGAAATGTGAAGTCAGATCTGGTGATCCTCCAGCAAGCCGGTGCAACCCATGTTTTTCTGCCTTCGATTCAAGAAATGTATCCAGTCGGAGTGGCCTCGACGATCCACATCACAGGTGTTACGGAGGTATTGGAAGGGGCTTCTCGTCCTAATCATTTTGAAGGGGTGGCCACTGTAGTGGCGCGTTTGTTTCAGGCCATGCTGCCGGACGAGGCTTTTTTTGGCCAAAAGGATTTACAGCAAACTCTGGTGATAAAGGCTCTGGTTGCAGCCTCATCAGACAATGCCGTAGCCAGAACAAAGATTACGGTCTTGCCAACAGTGCGCGAGCACGACGGGCTGGCGATGAGCTCCCGTAATGTGTACCTAAGCGCAGAACACCGACAACAAGCAACAGTGCTCTATCGGGCCCTTGTTTCGGCGCGCAACATGATTTCTGCTGGAGAAACATCACGCATCGCGGTAGAACAGGAGATGCTAGGGACACTCTCCAAGGTGGGTGATCTTACGATCGATTACGCTGTGGCAGTAGACGCTGATACACTGCGGTGTCCGACGGATGATTTACCGCATACCATTGCACTGTGCGTAGCTGTCAGACTTGGCAACACCAGATTGATCGACAATATGCTTGTAGAGCACCCTAGATAGTTATGCGATAGAGCAGCCACTCGTTCATCGGGACGGCCCCTTGGTGGTCATAGAAATCCCTGGCAAGCATGTTCCAGTCGAGCACTTGCCAGTCCATGCGACCACATCCGCGTTCGCGGGCCGTTTGCAGAACAAACTCGAAGAGGGCTTTGCCATGCCCGCTCCCTCTGTGCTGCTCACGAATGAAGATGTCCTCGAGATACATCGTTGGTAGTGCCAAAAACGACGAGTACGTTTCGAGCGCAATTGCATATCCAACAGCTACGGCATCATCATTTTCAATGATGTATGCCTCTATGCGAGGATTCGACCCAGTACTGTCTATGCGCAGCCGCTCTCTTGCCTCAGCCGGCGGCCGATCCAAATGTTCGTAATCGGCAAGCTCGCAAACGAGCCCGAAGAACTCATCGAAGCGCGCACTATCAACTCGTGTAATCCGGCGCTGCACGCTAGAGAGCCCTCTGCAAGAAAGCAACAAAGAGTCCTGGATTGGACCTAAACTGTGTCTGGAATCCCGTCTGAGCGATATACGACCCGTCTTGTTTAAGAATCACATACAATGGATTGGCAACGGTGCCGTAGGTCTTCAGGATATTCTGGTTGGTGATATATGGCTCACTCTTGCGATCGGTATACAGCTGCACGAGCACAAACTTTTTGAATTGCTCAACAACCTCGGCCTTGGGAAACACATCCTTTTCCATGAGTCTGCAGTTCACGCAGGCAAACCCAGTAAAGTCGATAAATATCGGCTTGCCTTCGCGCGCTGCAACCTTCTTTGCCTCTTCGAGATTGTTCATCCACACAAGCCCACCATGACCCAGCTTTGCATCTTCGGACTCTGTTGCGGACGCAGATGCTGCAGCAGTGCTAGATCCATTCATTTGGGCAAGCAATTCATGATAGTTCTCAGGAGGAAGTAAGGCCTCGAGATCTGCAGCCAATGGCTTCCCCATCATACCGGCTGCAAACCAGAAACCTAGCGTGGCAAAGACAACGGCAAACATCGCGCGTGCTCCACCGATACGTTCAATGGGGGTATCGAGAGTTAACTGGAATGACCCAAGAATGTACAATACGATGAGGAAGCACACGCCAGCCCAAACTGCGAGAAACACCTCGCGTGGCAAGAGCCCAAGTCCGAAAATGAACTCAGCTGTTGAGAAGAACTTGACAGCTGCGGCAATTTCGAGGAACCCCATAACAACTTTGAGATTGTTCATCCACCCCCCAGCACGCGGCAGGCGAACCAAGAGAGATGGGAACATTGAAAGTACTACGAAGGGTATCGCGAATGCTGTAGCAAATCCAAGTGTACCAACGGCAGGATAAAGGTAATCACCGCCCGATGCACTCAACAGAAGTGTGCCTACAAATGGCACTGTGCACGTAAAAGACGTTAACGAAAACGTGAGCCCCATCAGTAAAACCGAGACCACACCATCGCCCTGAGACTTTTTGTTCAGAGCATTCATGATGGAGACAGGGACCTGTATTTCGAATGACCCAAACAGGTTGAATGCCAGCGCCATGAAGAGCAGACCTATTCCTAGATTCAGCCAAGGGTTGGCTGCAAGATCCTGCACTGCCGTTCCTCCGAACAGGATCGAAGCAATGATTCCAACAGCCGTAAATGTTGAGATAATGCCTATGCCGAACAAGACACTATCACGCAGTCCTGATCCCCGCTTTTTTTCATGTCGCTTGGTAAAGAATGAAACCGTGATTGGAATCATTGGAAACACGCAAGGCGTAAGTAGCGCGAGAAAACCGATCCCCATTGCGTAGAAAAAAAAGCTCATCAAGCCTTTTCGTTTTTCGACCTCGATTTCTTCTTGGCTATCCATTGGTGCCTGCACAGCATCCACGGAACGACCGTCCTGCGTGGCCGTCACAGAAGCAGCAGCACCAGTGGCCGTATCTGCTGTGGTTGTCGACCTCGGCAATGCCGCATCTGTAATTGTTATTTCGACAGTTTGCGGCATGTCCTCTGCAGGCAGACAAGCCGAAGTATCGCATAGCTGCATCAGAAAATTGACTGTGCCGGTATGTGCTCCCTTTTCCAGAGACGCAGATAGCACTACGCGCAAGCGCGCCTCTATGCTGCCGGATAACTCCTCGACTGTGGTTTCCCACGTTTTGTCGAAGCCCGAGTGAGCCCCCTTCGTAAAACGGGGCTTACCAAGTAGCCTCATAACCGCCTTGGGGCCTACGCTCATAACGGTTGCCTCAGGCCCGAGACCGTCGGGTCCGACGGCCGGTGTAAGTCCATAGCTGTGCCAATGCTTTGCAATCTTAGCCGACACAACAATCTCGACCGTATCGCCTGCCTTGGCGCTGATTGGCGCAATCGGCGAGAACGTGATCTTGTTCTTTGCTGACGGCATTTGCGCCACAGCAGCTGTCGGAAGTGCGCCCAAAAGGGCGGCGAGCGTCAAAATGACGTGAAGCACTACGCCTGTTCGTTTCACCACGGTCTGACTCGAAGAAATGATGAGTATCAAGAGCTGTAAACTACGCAACTGACAGGACTTCGTATTTTGCCCCTCAATTTTATCAGCGGTTCACTCCTCAACAGATCGTATGTCATCACCTGCAACACTCGACGCAATTCTATCGCTTTCTAAGCGCAAAGGTTTCGTATACCAGTCTTCTGAAATTTATGGTGGCCTTAATGGATGCTGGGACTTTGGCCCACTCGGCGTTGAGCTACTGCGCAACATCAAGGACTCTTGGTGGAAGGCCATGACCTATCGCTCCGACATCGTCGGCATTGATTCGTCGATACTGATGCACCCACGCGTCTGGGAAGCTTCTGGCCACGTGGGACAGTTTTCTGACCCAATGATCGATAACAAGACGTCGAAGTCGCGACATCGCGCCGACAACCTGATCGAAGACTTCATTACGCGATTGCGCAACAAAGGCAAATCCGAGCAAGCAGATGGAGTAGAACATGCATTAGCCTCAGCTAACAGCAACGAAGACCTCCATGCTATCATTATCTCGAACTGTATACCCGATCCGATCTCGGGTACTACCGACTGGACAGAGGTTCGCAATTTCAATCTCATGTTCGAAACACATGTAGGCCCAGTTGCAGATGCTGCAAACGTTGTATACCTCAGGCCTGAAACAGCACAGGGCATTTTTGTCAACTTCAAAAACGTCATGGAATCTGCGCGCATGAAGCCCCCATTTGGCATTGCCCAAATCGGAAAGAGCTTCCGCAATGAGATCAACACAAAGAACTTTCTCTTCCGCACGCGTGAATTCGAACAAATGGAGATGCAGTTCTTTGTCAAGCCTGGTACAGAAAACGAGTGGTTTGAATACTGGCGCACAGCACGATGGAATTGGTTTACTGAGTCGCTAGGAATCGATGCAGCAAAACTGCATCGTAAGCCCCATGAGAAACTTGCGCATTACGCTGCAGCAGCCGAAGACATCGAGTATCATTTCCCATTCGGATGGGGCGAGATTGAAGGGATTCACTCACGTACAGACTTTGATCTTGGACGTCATCAGGAGTTTTCGGGTAAAAAGCTTGAATACGTTGACACAGCAAGCAAGGATAGATTCACTCCATACGTAATCGAGACTGCCGTTGGCGCAACACGCACATTTATGGCAGTTCTGTGTGACGCGTATCGAGAGGAGATTCTACCAACGGATGATGGCGGCTCTGAGACACGATCATTGCTCAAACTCAAGCCATCGATCGCTCCTATTACGGCTGCCGTGCTTCCCCTTGTAAACAAAGACGGCATGCCTGAGGCAGCCCACTCTATCGTGTCAAACCTGGAGCGTTGGTTTCGCGTGGACTACGACACAAGTGGAGCAATTGGACGTCGGTATCGCAGGCAGGATGAGGTTGGAACGCCGTTCTGCATTACAGTTGACGGCCAGACGATATCCGATTCAACCGTAACACTACGCGAACGTGATACTATGCAACAAGACCGTATCCACGTTGATGCACTTGCGGGCGAGATACAACATCGAATGCTGCAATGAGTCCTGTCCGTACTGCCGCACTATTTTTCGCGATCCTGCTTGTTCCGGCTGTCTCGAGCGAGCAACCTGACGACTCATATCTGCGCATTGCAAAGGCAATCGAATCCTTTGGCGAGATTTTTCGCGAGGTACAGCTGCGCTATGTGGACCCCGTAGACCCCGTAGAATTGGTTGATGTTGGCATTGATGCTATGATGGAGCATTTAGACCCATACAGCGAGTACATGGTAGGCGACGAGTCGGAGGATGTGCAGAATATCACCACAGGCAGTTATGTAGGTGTTGGCATTGTCGTTGACGAGATAAACGGCAATCTATATATCAGCGACCTCCGTGAGGGTGGTTCGGCTCGGGAATCGAAGATTCGCATTGGCGACCGAATTATCCGGGTTGATAGCGCATGGGCCGATACGTTAGGTCAAGATGGACTCAGATCCTATACAAGGGGGCAGGCAGGTAGCAAGGTATCTATGTGGCTTCTGCGAGATGGCAAATCAGACACGATCAAGGTTCTTTTGGAGCGTCGTGCATTAGAGCTTGAGTCGATCTATGCAGCTCATCGATTTAGCTCCTCGATTGGATACATCAAGCTTACGAGGTTTACATCGAATACACGCGATGAGCTTGCTGATGCCATTCAAGAATTGCAGAATGAAGGCCCCCTCACAGGACTCATTCTTGATCTTCGTGACAATCCAGGTGGGCTCCTCGATGCAGCTATCGGCATCACAGAACTGTTTGTTCCTCAGGGTAGTGCAATTGTTACCACGCGCGGTAGATCATCCGACGAGACGCGGTTGTATGCGTCGAATAGACCTTCAAAGTATCCGAAGCTGCCGCTTGCTGTTCTGATTAACGAATCAAGTGCGAGCGCCAGCGAGGTTGTTGCCGGCGCACTGCAAGACCTTGATCGAGCTGTCATCATTGGCAGGCGTTCCTACGGCAAAGGCTTTGTTCAAACAATGATACCTCTCTCTGCCGGTGCATCAGTACTTAAGCTTACAACAGCTCGCTACTACACTCCATCGGGCAGATGCATACAGAGACTGGATACTCGCAACGCAGACTCAGGGTCGGTTGACAGATTCCGAACCTCGAATGGACGTCGAGTATCAGCCCGTCATGGTATCGACCCAGATAGCACGGTAAGTGATTCTATCCTGCCAACGACCTTGGCAAACCTTGAACAGTCCGGAGCGATTGCCATGTTTGCAACGCGCTATGCCGCGAGGTTTGAATCTCTTCCTGATGATTTTCTTGCTCCAAAGTCGGCGGTTGAGGATTTCATACGATTCGTCGCAACGCTGCCTAACGACATGCGTGATCCCCTGTTTCAGTCGATCAAGCGCCTTGAGCAGGCCATCGACGAATCAGCCGCCAATCAAGCCATCAAAAGTGCTCTAAAAACCCTTCAAGTGCAGGTTGAGCGCGATTACCAAGCGCAATTGAAAAACAACAGTTCTTTGCTGATTGAGCTGCTGTCGCATGAAATTCGATCGCGTTTTTCCACGGGCAGCATACAATATCGAGCAGGTCTGCTCGCCATACCATCGGTGCGCGCAGCGCACGAAGTGCTACAAAGCCCGAAATATGGAGCCTTTCTTGCTCCAAAATTGCCGTCAGATCAGTAACTTTCCACTCTTTTTCAAGACAACGTTTCAACATAGGTCCCCGTCCATGAGGATTACCAAACAGTATACCAATCGCGAGAGTCAATCACTAGACAAGTATTTGCAAGAGATCGGACGAGTTGATCTTCTTACAGGTGATGACGAAATCGTACTCGCGCAGGCCATCCGACGTGGCGGCTTTGAAGGCGCAATGGCACTAGAACGATTGGTGAAAGCCAACCTTCGCTTCGTTGTGTCGGTTGCCAAGCAATATCAGAATCAGGGCTTGTCGTTGGGTGATCTCATCAACGAAGGCAACCTCGGCCTGATCAAGGCTGCAAAGCGCTTTGACGAGACGCGCGGTTTTAAATTCATCTCCTATGCTGTTTGGTGGATCCGTCAGTCAATCCTTCAGGCACTTGCAGAGCAGTCTCGCATTGTACGTCTACCGCTAAATCGCGTTGGTGCACTTAACAAAATCGGCAAGAAGTTTTCAGAGCTCGAACAGCAGTATGAGCGTGAACCAACCGCTGCTGAGCTGGCCGAGCAGCTCGAGATGTCGATTGCAGAAATCTCAGAAACCATTAAGATCTCTGGACGCCATCTTTCTGTGGATGCTCCGTTTGTTCAGGGTGAAGACAACAGACTTCTCGATATTCTTCCAAACGATCAACAGCCACCTCCAGACAGCGAACTCATGCGCGAGTCTCTACGCGTAGAGGTTCAGCAGGTGCTCAACACACTGAGCGAACGTGAAGCGGAAGTTATTCGGTTGTATTTCGGCCTCGATGATCAACAAGCCCTTACGCTTGAAGAAATTGGTGAGAAGTTCAACCTTACACGCGAACGCGTGAGACAAATCAAAGAGAAAGCAATTCGACGTCTGCGCCACGCTTCACGCTCGAAGGCCCTACGAACCTATCTAGGGTAAACTGGGAGTTCCATGTCTTCCTTGCATACAGAGTACATAGGGGTGCTTGGAAGGCCGCATGGTATTGACGGTACATGCGTGCTTACGGATGTCGTCTCACCAGCAAAGCCTATCGTAGCGGGAGGTACCGTCGCCATTGGTTTTTCGAGGGATTTTGCCAAGCCGTATACAGTGCAAGAGTTCAAGCAGAACGACACCAGGACGCTGATTAAGTTTCTTGGTATTGACTCGCTGGAGCTTATCACGTCGCTAGCAGACAATGCCGTGTATGCCAGGCCAGAAGATATCGGAATTGTTTCGGCTGATCGATACCGCATAGGCGACATCGAGGGTTCAACTGTCGTGGATGAGGCTGGCAATTCAATTGGCATTATCACCGACGTTTGGCTTCTGCCGGCTAATGATGTTTGGGTTGTTACAACTGCCGAGCAAGCGACATTGCCACTGCCTGTGATAGATGATGTTGTTAAGAACGTCGATATTGAGAAACGTCTCGTTACTGTTCGTCTTCTCGACGGGCTAGATAAAGTAGATAAACACGAGGATCTCGAGTCAGATGCCTGAACTAAAGATTCGCATCGACATCGTGTGCGTAGTGCCGCAGGTGCTAGAGTCTGTTGTCTCAACTTCCATCCTTAAGCGTGCCCAAGACAAGGGGCTTGTAGAGATACATCTACACAACCTACATGATTATGCCAGTGATGCGTTCCGTCACATCGACGATACTCCGTATGGTGGTGGCGCTGGAATGGTGATTCAGTGTGAGCCCGTCTTTGCCTGCATTGAGAGGCTTCAGAGTGAGCGCCACTACGACGAAGTGATTTTCTTGACTCCAGATGGCGAAGTCTTGCATCAATCAATCTGCAACGAGCTCTCAATGAGAAGTAATCTGATTTTACTCTGTGGCCACTACAAGGGTATAGATCAGAGAATTCGGGAGTCTCTTGTTACACGTGAGATATCGATAGGTGACTACGTCTTAACAGGTGGCGAATTCGCAGCAGGCGTTCTTACAGATGCTATTGTTCGTCTTGTGCCTGGTGTTGTGGGTGATGCTGAAAGTGTTCTTGAAGATTCCTTCATGCACGGACTGCTTGATGCACCGCTGTACACAAAGCCTGCAGTTTTTCGCGATTTGCACGTGCCGGATGTATTGCTTTCTGGCAACCATGCCAAGATAGCGGCTTGGCGCAAAGACATGGCTACCGAGCGGACGCAGCATCGACGTCCAGATATACTCGACAAAGGCGATGTCGAATGATTCTTCCTGAACAAGACTATCAGGTTGCCAACAGACATGGCAAACCTCTCTTTACAACGCTCACGTTGCCACCATCACCAAGAAATGGCGTGCCTTTATTGCTCATTCTACATGGGTTTAAAGGATTCAGAAATTACAGTTTCCTACCCTGGACTGCTCAGCACGCGGCTAGCAATGGTATGGCTGCCTTGCGAATGTGCTTTTCGATGAATGGGATGGGCAATACTTCTTGGCTTGTACAGTCAACCGATGATTTTGCTCGCAATACAATCTCCACCGAATGCGACGACGTTGCAGATCTCGTTGATGCAGTTATGCATGCTCCCGAATTCCAACCACTACAGGGTGTTTGGAATGGCCAGATTAGTCTCTTGGGCCATTCACGTGGAGGGGGCATAGCAATGATTGCTGCACGAGAGCTCATGCATTCGCACCCTGACCGTTTGAAGAACGTAGCCGTATGGAATTCAGTTGGCACATGGATCCGCTGGACTCCGCGCCAAGCGCAGGTATGGAAAGATGCCGGGATGTTTGAAATGCAGAACCAACGAACGATGCAGTTACTGCGAATGAATGCATCGTACATTGATGATATTGAAACGAACATGTCGCGTCTAGATTTGTCCACTGCATGTGCAGCGATAGCAGATCGTTTGCGTGTGGTTCATGCCGAAAGCGATCTTACAGTACCATTGCGCGAGATTATGCAACTGGTGCAGTCATGTGCGCAAGACCAGGCATTACGTGTTATTCAACAGACAACTCATACATTCGGCATGGAGCACCCAGTTCATCGCATCACTCAGGGATTTATCCATGCTCTAGATCATACGTTTCCGTGGATTGGCCAATGAGATACATGCTCTCTAGTATCGTGTTCGTACTATCACAACTCACTGTTGGATGCGAGCTGTTTGTGATCGGTAATGCTGCGAAACCACGTTTTATCGTTGAGCGTAGTCAGAGAACAGCAGCTGGCGTGGTTCATTTGTTCAAGGCCGAATTGGATTCCAACAATACTGTTGCAGCAACCGAGCTTATGGTTTCTGCTACTGGACGCCCCCTACTTGCCGTTGAAAAGTATGAGCTGGCAGACGATCTCAATCGTTGGAAAGCGGTTATGAATACCCTTCCAATTACAGATACGCAGGTAGACACCATCGACGCAGACAATCACAGTGTGACCGTCACACTGGACTACTTCCGCAAAATAAATTTTAACACCACACGGAGCGAGAGCACGTGGTGGATCACCAAGGTCGTTGATCCGCAGCGCAAATAACCAGATGGCCCGTTAGTCGGCTTTCACTACCGTACGTGTAATTGTTCTGGCCCCATGCTGCGCAACCGCAGTATAGATGCCAGGTTGCAGCGCTTCTGTGTTCAGCGAGATACTGATGGCTTCTTGTGCGCGTACATTCTGATAGCTTGTTGGCAGCACCTGCTGGCCCATGATTGCATACAACGAAAGCTCAACTACACCATCGGCATTCGATGATAGATCAAAGATTACTCGTTCACGCACGGGATTGGGTCGTGCATTCAAATTCACATGGGCCAGACTACCTTCGTCTACGCTGGCACTCGGATCAAGGTGGCGATAGACGAATGTTCCCTTTGGGGCAAAAAATACGTGATTATCCTTCGTAATAATCACACCATTAGCCGAGCCGTCTACAGACTCAAGACCTTCACGAACAAGGGTCCACGAAGCACCGTAATTCGTGCTGTGAAAAGGTCCAGATACCTTTTCGGTTGTAGCCCACATTTCGCCGTTCTTGCCAACAGCGATGCCCGAAATACGATTATTCGTAACGTCTATGTTCTCCCAGCCGGTCGTAAGGTAGGTCCATGAGTCACCGTCGTTTGTAGACTTCATCACGATAGCATTTTTACTCTTTGCGGATCCCGGAAGGGCATTCCTTCCGATATACAGGTGCCCCTTTTCATCGTACGTCATCACCCGGAAGTTGTCGTCACTTTCCCCAGACTGTGGGTCTGAGTCGATACGCGTCCAGGATGCCCCCTCATTTACGCTGCGATACAAACCCTTGTTGTATGCAACTAGCACAAACAATTTATCTGAGTTAGGAGATTGAAAAACTTCAAATAGAGCAGATGTTGCAGAAGGAATGTTGCCACGTGAGACACTCGTAAATGTTTCTCCGTTGTCTGTAGAAAGACTCATACGTAAGTCTACTGGACCATTATCGTACCCTACGAACACGCTTGTAACTCCGCCAGGTTGGACCTTTGTGTCTACGCATACACGGCTTGATGGTGAAACCTGAAAGCCAATATCTAACTTCTGCCAGGTAAGTCCCCCATCGGTAGATCTCACTACTCCAACACCATTAACAGATGCAAAAAGTACGTCATTAGCACCCACTTCAATACCACTGATGGTAACGAAATTGATTCCATCATCAATTCCGCGATCCGAGAAATCCCATACATCGCCACGGTTTGTCGTGCGGTATATCTTGCTGTAATCAGTTCCTACAAACACATGCCCCTTGCTATTGGTGGCAAGGCATACAGCTGCTGCTGGCGGACCGCTTGTAACCTGCCAGAATTGCGCGGTGCTTGGCATAACGGCACTAACGAAAATTGCAATCCATACTGTGTGCAGAAGGCGCATGAGCTTCCCATTCTATCTTTGTAATTAGCGTAAAGATACTACATTTCAATTTAGGCTTCGGTTACATGCACATACATTTTGTTGGCATAGGTGGCACTGCAATGGGTTCCGTTGCGGTTGCATGCGCGCTGCAGGGTCATACAGTAACCGGGAGCGACGGCCCTGTGTATGAGCCAATGCGAAGTGTGCTAGCCAAGGCTGGAATAGAGCGTTACGAGGAATTCAGCAGCGCTCGGTTGATTGAGCTGCAGCCAGACATTACAGTGATTGGCAATGCCATAAGCCGAGGGAACGAAGAATTGGAGTTTGTGCTCCAAGAACGCTGGCCGTTTACGTCTATGGCCGAGTTAGTTGGAAGACTGTTTATCGATCGAAATACGTCGATCGTTTGTGCTGGAACGCATGGTAAGACCACAACATCAAGCATTACTGCTTGGCTACTGGAGCATGCGGGATTTCAGCCAGGCTATTTGATAGGGGGCGTTCCACAGAACTTTGAATATGGCTGCAGGCCCCTCAGCCCAGAGTTACACAACTCTCACACGGGTGTCTTTGTATCGGAGGGGGATGAATACGATACAGCATTCTTCGACAAGCGCAGCAAGTTTGTGCACTACCGTCCTACGATTGCGATCGTGAATAATCTCGAATTCGACCATGCAGATATCTTCTCATCAATAGATGCCATTATTGCGTCGTTTGTACAAATGATACGCATCATACCACAGGATGGTATTGCACTTATTAATGCCGACGACAAGAATGCATTGGCAACCGTGGTAAATGCCCCATGCAAGGTAGAATCTGTAGGACTGTCGACATCTTCATCTTGGAGAATTGTTGATGTGATTGAAGTTGGACCTACAACGCAATGGTCGCTGCACTATAACGGAGTGATGCATGGAACATTTGTCTTGCCGATGCCTGGCATTCACAATGTGCGCAATGCCACAATGGCTATAGCGGCTACGTTTCATGCCGGCCTTACCTCTGAAGAGCAGCAGGCTGCGATGCCATTGTTTGCTCCACCAAAGCGAAGACTGGAGGAGATCGGCACATGGAACAGCGCAACCATCATCGATGATTTTGCGCATCATCCAACAGCCATAGCCTTATCGATCAAAGCGCTGCAACAAAAGTACCCTGCAGCACAACTCCACATCGTGTTTGAACCGCGATCAAATACCACCACTCGGAATTTCTTTCAGAGTGAGCTAGCCCTCTGCTTCACAGGCGCTACAAGTGTTTGCCTGGGTCCGGTAAACAGACCCGAACGCTATCGTATCGAAGAAAGACTCGATACTCAGCGCCTGGTTCAAGACATCTGTTCAATTGGAATTTCGGCTGTGTCCTTGGATTCCTCGCTGTCAGCAGATCCGCACTGGGGCAGCCATGCCATAGCCTTTCTCGAAGGGCGAGTTTCCCCAGGGGATGTTGTCGCGATCTTCAGTAATGGTGATGTAGGGGGCCTACGCAGAATGCTTACCGTTGAATGAGGAACTTCTTCATCGGAAACGTTTGACTGCTGCCAGGCTGCGAGCGGTCCACCACAACATAGTAGTAGATGCCGGGTGCGACTTGTTGTTCCAAACGGTTACGCAGATTCCAGCGTATGCCTCCATTGCCGTCGCTACTCGTCAGCATCACCACCTGTTGGAATGTATCATCGAACACCTCAACATCAGCAGCGCTGGGTAGTCCTGCAAAAACCAGCTCCTGGTGTACCTGCATTTTCAGAGGCTGCGGATAGGTATAGACGTCTTGCTCACTACTACCATACACACTAAACGTGAGGGTGCTGCCAGCCCCCTGAGCAATAACATGTGTTGTGTCAAAGGTTACATCGCGCGCCATAATCGCATATGTAATCCCCATTGATCGCAATGGCGCTGATGGGTCGAGTGCAAGTAGAACGGTAGAGTCATCTAGACGATTAACAGTATTGACAATTCCTGCTGGACGCAGTTGATACGACGTTGCCTTGAGAGCACTTGCATCCACTGGGTGTGAGAACCGAAGTTTTAGCTCAAGAGGTGAACGCACGGTAACACCTGAAAGCGTTATCACTTTGCGTGATCGCTCTGGCTCTGGTGAATTGATAACTCGCAGCGAAAACGTCCGTCCTACATAGAGGTCTCGGCTAACAGGAATCACGACTGTTACGCGCAATGAATCGTCTAGATACTCAACTCCGGGAAAGACAAGATCGAGCACTTTATCGCCACGCGGCCGGCCATATCGTGCTGATGTAATCACGTCGTTGCTTTGAGCCGACAGCAGTTGCTGTGCCGGTAATGAGAGTCCACGCGGGAACACACCACCTGCAGGGATGCTAAAGCTCAATGTGAGACCTGCACTCAGTTCTTGTCTCGTGATCGTTGTTCGATCGAGCCCAATTCCGAGTATCACGGGCCGAGCGTCGATGATGACACGATTTGATTCTCTACCAGCAAGAGTAGGCGCAGCTTTGGGAACTGCCCGCACAACAAACGAGATGAGCGAATCTACTATGCCACGCATCGTGTAGACATAGCTTGTGGCAGCAGTCTCGGCTATCAATGAATCGATTCGGCCTACTTGTCGAATCACTTGATATGTACCCGCCCCATCAACTGGGAACCACACGAGTTGGATGCTCCCGAGAGTACTGTCAGTTGGTTCATGTACTCCTCGAAGAGCACTTGGTGCGGGGAATTGCGCACGCTTTGTTTGCTGCACAAACGTGAAGCTCGTCATTGCGCCCACTTCTTCAATCGTCGATCCAAATCCAAGCTCAACGCGGCCGTCGTTGTCGACATCATACGCGAGTACACGCGGCGTTGCTACGTTGTCAAAGAAGCCCTTTGGGACGATATCACGTTTCGTTGTATCGCGTCCGAATATGAACAGACGTGGGAATGCACTTATGATGATCTCTGCACCGGGCATAGAATCAATATCCGCAATAGCGACTCCGTTGCGGTAGCCGATGCCGAGTCGCACTCCAGCAACTCGATCAGACCATACCTTAAAGTGGCCAGCCGACTGGTCTGCTGTGTAGAGATTGTATGTCCATAGCTGACGTCCATACTCGCCGTCAGCATTTGCCTCGACGCTATCTGGAATGCCATGCAGAATGTCCGGTAATCCATCAGCATTCACATCTCCCGCAGCAACGAAACCCGAGCCCCCTGCACCCGGATTCTCAAAGACGGCCTCCTCTTCGAATTCGGCACCATTCCATTCATGAATAACGAGATCTCCGTCCGTGTCTGAAAATGCGATCTCCATCTTGCCGTCACCATCGAAGTCGCCCGATGCGATACTGATCTCATCAACACGATTCATTGCGCTCGACGAAGGGGGCTCACTCGTGTTCTTCGCAACGCCAAGAAGCGAGAACTTGTCGTTCTTGCAGGTGTATACGCAGCAGGCGTTATCTGCCAGGGCAAGAATCTCTTCGCGACCATCTCCATCGATATCTGCTGCACCTGCTGCATTCAGGACGTTTGTGGTGTCTGCAAAGAGCACTGAACCAAACAGCGACGAGGTAGGTGTCAGCTGCTCAAAAAGCACGGTCTTGCCGACAACATGACAAAGCACTTCGTAGCGTCCGTTACCATTTACGTCACTCAGTGCACGAGGAATGTACGTGTCACTCAACGAATCACGGAGAATCCAACGTCCGTCTTTGAATTGCGTTACAATCGTACGTCCAAACGAACCATCGGACAGATCATTCATAACAACGCACTTGCCACCATCGCGATACATGTCGCGCACGTCATTGAGAACGTAGCCCGCCCAAGGGGCCGACAGAACCGTATCCCACCCTGTTGTCGGAATAGCTTGATATGCTGATGGCGCAGGCAGCGCATGCACCGTTCTGAACGACTCGCCTACCATAGGCGTAGTGACAACCTGAATCAATCTATCACTGCTTGCTCTTGCTCCCCATGTATCAGGGAAAACAATACTGTGCAGTGTAGCATACTTCTTGGGTGTTGAGACGATATCAGCAAAAGGTGCTGAGCCATCGGTGATTGCAACAGTGGTGGGATTGAATGTCGAAAGCGTTACAACCTCTGTCTTGCGATCTCGCAGCCATGCCGACACATGTTCATATGCCTTGCGGTTGTGGCTACCTTCCACAATGCGTATGCGAACATGTGCATCATGGTGTCGCCCATCAGTGGTATGTACGCGGACACGAATCGTATGCAAGCCAAGTTGTAATGTGTCTATGACAACAATGGCAAGAGTATCATCAACAACAGAGATAGAACTCGCACCTACCCTACTCCAGTTCTGTGGATTTACGCCAGAGCCAACGTGCATCTCACTTCGTTCGAAATTGACCATGTGCGTCGAGCCAGTAATGGCTAGTCTTGCTGTCTGGCCTCGGACAAACTCGTGCTCTGAGGTAGGATTGTTTATCCCGAGTCTGCTGATTCCCAAGGATGCAAGTGCTGCGTCAGCGCGTAGCCTGCCAGATCCGTACAGCGGATCCCATCCAATTTCACCGAGGTCTTGCGAGCTAGACATCAGAATGCCGCGAACATCATGCGCATGAAGCGTTGGAATTTTTTCCAGGACAAGGGCTGCCGCAGCAGCTACGTAGGGGGCTGAGAACGACGTGCCACTTACTGTGCGATATCGTGAGTTCACGCTTGTTGTGAGAACTGCCTGCCCTGGGGCCGACAGCGACACTACTGGCCCCGTTGATGAAAACGGGGCTCGCAGATCCTTACTGTTGGTTGCCGCCACAACGATTACACCATTATAGCTTGCTGGATATTGTGTGGATGTAAGTCCACTATTGCCTGCCGATGCAACAAGCAGGCAGCCCTGTTCTTGAGCATAGGCAACCGCATCCTGCATGAGAGGCGAATTGACGCCATCTCCAAAACTCATGTTAATGATGTTGACGTTGTTTACAGCAGCATAGATCAACGCAACAGCAATATCATCTTCTTCGGCATTGCCACTTGCATCGAATGCCCGAATCGTGCGCAATCGAGCCCCGTAGGCTAAACCGGCAATACCTTTACCATTGTCTTTGGTTGCTGCAATCACCCCAGCTACCAACGTACCATGTCCGTGCTCATCAAACGGCACGGGATCGTACCACCTGTCATCGCCGAGATTTCGGAACTCCTGATCTACAAAGTCAGCGCCGATAACGTCATCGACCATGCCATTGCCATCGTCGTCTATGCCATTAAGATCGCCGTACACGCCAAGTCGCTCTTCAACACTTGGCCATGCATCAAAACGGCCATTGCCATTGATATCCTCACGCACGCTAACAGCAAGTGCGTCCTGGAGATCTTCGTGCTCCCAATCGATCCCCGTATCGATGATGCCGATTACAACACCATTCCCACTTGCCTGACGCCACGCATCAGTTGCACCGATGATTCGGAGAGCATACTGCTGGGCGGACAAAGAGTCATCACTTAATGGGTCTTCTTCCACTGCTGCATGCAATGACCATTTCTGCAAGGCCCATGCAGCAGCAACCCCAGGCAGTGAAGCAATTGAATCCACGCCAATATCATCTGGCAGAGTTAACCTAACATATCGTTGCAACCTGCGCTGCAGCGACGAATTGGCTATTTGCGAGCCGTCTTGATCCTTGCCCAGCATAGCTTTAGGAACGATATATACCGGCGAATATGCCGCCAGCGACTCCGGCACCTGCGCACTGGAAAGCAGAACGACAATGTCTTCTGCGAGAACTCTGCAGTTGAGAGTAGCAAACAGTACGATAGATGCCAACACAACTCTTTTCACGCTAACGCCCCGTCTTGCATGAAGAGATCCCTACGCGCAAATGCAACTGCCAGACGCAGTTCAGGAAGTGGGGGCTCGCCGCCAATATATTCACGCACATCGCGCAGTTTTGCATATCGATGATATCTCATGTACTCTCTAACGCTTGAGTACATATTATCGTCTACGAGAGCACCTCGTTCGGTATATATATCAGACTCGATGGCTCGCTGCAACAATTCAACGATAGTTGTCTTCTTCATCTGCGCCTGCTCGACCAGTCCGTTTAGTGTAGTAGTATAGCGTATCATCCCGATAAGCTTTACAACTTCCTGGTCAGCCGTCACAGTCTTTACGCCACGTGGGCTTACAGGCACTAGTGCGGCGACAATATCATCGGCATGCTGCGCCAAAAACAGCGAACTTCCATGCCTCCCGGGTACGAGATCCCTCAGATGTTTGGGCTGGTCTTGAGCTATGGCTTCAAGCTCATTATTGGTACAGATTGTTTCTTCAGGTACACCACGTGCCGAGGCGATTCGCTCGCGCATTGAGCGAAGCCTATCAAGAGCGCCTTCGATTGGCGATGTATCATGAGATAGATTGTTCATCTCACGCCGCATAAACGACAATTGCTTTGGAAGGGGGCCAAACCTCTCCATTCCAGTTTTCGTAAGTCCTACGGTTGGATACAAATCTGCAGATCTCACAATCCATCCTGCATCAAGTGCTACATCGATTGCCTCAAGCAGCTCGGCCTTCGAACGTTGCTGCAGCGAACTAAACGCAACGCAACGATCAAGGCGGTACTCTTGAACCTTTTCTGATTGCACACCCCGAACTACATCTACAAGTACATGACGCCCATACTTGCCCCGGACCTGCCAAATCACAGACAGTATTGCTCGGATGTTTTCAAGAGTACGCTCTGGTAGACTGTCCGTTGAGGGAGCCTTTGCAACACAGCTAGAACATACACCACATGTACCGGCGCTGCTGTGATCACCGAAATATGAGAGGATTACATTACGTTTACACTGACGTGATTCTGCATAACCAATCATGACATCGAGCTTTTGCAGCGCACGATCACGTCGGCTTGCCATTGCATCGTAATCTATGGGCAATCTTGATGCATGAACTCGCTCGCCGAGTAGAACTATTCCACCACCAGTACCTGGTGGTTGATATCGAATCAGAGCTCCAAGCTGCAAAGCGTGAAGGGCACGAGACAGCTCGTTAGGTGTGATGTCGGATCTACGTAGTATCTCGAGAAGAGGTAGGTCCACAGACTCACCAGGCCCCCTTGCGAACAAGTAGCGAATAAGTTGTTGTATGGCAGCTGCATATTCCAATGGTGCAGATGCCGCGAACTGTTCCAGCCGTTCGCGGCTTGTGCGAAGCGTTACCTTCGCACCACCGTGTGGTGAAGTACTCATAGCTACACCAGTGCGTTCAAAGAGCGAGAGTACACCACGGACACTTGTCTCTGTCGTATGCAATGCAGAAGCGATGCTTGCGCTGTCTGCCATGATTGGCGTATTTGAGAATTGTCCAGGTTTAACACCAGCTCTCGTGCAGAGGTAATGATAGACAGATGCAATCTCCTCATGGTTCGGATAGGTTGTCTCAATGTAAAAATCCATCAGACGCCTATCTTCTTGCTGATACAGCAACGTGCATGTGGCAGCAGATCCATCGCGACCTGCCCGTCCTGCCTCTTGATAATAGGCCTCAAGCGTCAGAGTGAGGTCTGTATGCACAACACTGCGCACATCTGGCTTGTCGATGCCCATACCAAATGCATTTGTCGCAACAAGTACCTGCGCGTTATTAGCCAGAAATGCATCCTGAACAGCACTCCGCTCGTGTCCTTGCATACCGGCGTGGTATCCAACTGCCTTAATCCCGCGCTTGCTGAGTTCTGACGACATAGTATCAACACGTCGCCTTGAAGCGCAATACACAATTACTGGTGAGTCGGCATTCTGGCGTGCAATCGTTGTAACAAATTCAACTTTGGCTGCTGTTTGCTCAACTTGGAATGCAAGATTAGGTCTATCAAAGCCCCGGACAATTTCGACGTGATTTTGAAGTTTCAATGAATCGATTATGTCGGCACGTACATCAGGTGTTGCTGTTGCAGTTAATGCGATCACTGGAACTCGAGGTCGCGATTCGAACAGCGAAAGAATGTTGCGATAGCTTGGACGAAAGTCGTGCCCCCATTCACTCACGCAATGTGCTTCATCAACGGCTAGTAAACTTAGTGGGACAGACTGCAGTAGACGCCGAAATGTGGTTGATTCCAACCTCTCAGGTGCTACGTACAGCAGCTTTACGTTCTCCTGCGAGGCTCGATACATGATATCATGCACGTCTGCTTGCACCATGCCGCTATGCAGGGCGTAGGCTTGAACACCGAGGGCCTGCAGCCTTTCTGTTTGGTCCTTCATGAGTGCAACAAGGGGCGAGACAACCAACGTGAGGCGCGGAAATACAAGCGCCGGCACCTGATAACAAAGCGACTTACCACCGCCTGTTGGCATTACACCAAGTATATCTCTACCACTGAGAATTGCTGTCACGATGTCGCGCTGACCTGGCCGAAAGGTAGAAAAGCCGAACACATCACGTAGGATGTGTTCGGCTTGTTCGATCATGACCCGCGAGGTAGACATATCGCACTACGAGGCTACAATGGCCCCAACAATGAATGGATTATGCTGAGCAAGCAACGATAGTGTGGTGTCCACATCATCCGGCCGGACAACAACAATCATTCCCACGCCTAGATTAAAGACGTGCCGCATCTCAGACTCGTCGATGTTACCTGCAGATCTGATTATATCAAAGATTGGAGGAACATCCCAACGTCCCCACGACACTTCAAGGCCAAGGCCTTGGGGTAGTATTCTCGACGTATTACCAACAATACCTCCACCTGTGATATGCGACAAACCAGTAGCAAGACCTGCTTCAAGTACTGGTATAATTGCATGCAGATAGGACTTGTGTACAGAGAGTAACGCATGACCGATCGTGCTGCCTAGATCATCGATGTACTGGTCTACTGAGTATGTCGGGAACAGCGCCGCTCGAGCAAGTGAGAAGCCATTGGTATGCAGGCCGGTTGACGGAAGACCGATCATCACGTCTCCTACCCGCACGTTCGCACCATTAATGATTTTGGGCTTATCGACAACACCAACAATTCTCCCCGCCATATCATAGTCGCCATCGGCATAGATAGAGGGCATCTCGGCAGTCTCGCCCCCTAATAAGGCAGCCCCATTTTCCGTGCATGCTTGGGCGGCACCTTTGATCACATCACGCGCAACACCGCGCTCTAAACGTCCGGTAGCGAAATAATCCAGAAAGAACAAAGGACGTGCACCGCATGCAAGAATATCATTAACGCAGTGGTTTACTAGGCATTGTCCAACCGTGTCGTGAATGCCCGCCATCACCGCTACCTTGAGCTTCGTTCCAACACCATCGGTGCTGGCAACAAGAACTGGATGTTCGTGATCTGGGAAGTGAGCGTCAAAGAATCCACCAAAAAGTCCTATCTCGCTGAGTACACCACTTGTTCGAGTTGCTTTGACAAATGGCTTGATATCATCGACGAGTTCCTCGCCAGACTTGATATCTACACCAGCCTGCTTATAATCCATACGTTTGTGCTTGACATTATGATTATCGAACGGGCTCCCATTCATCAGACGATGAACGCCCCGTAAACATCACACTGATTGCGTTTAATGTCCACGACCAAAGTACACGAAGATACCCAAACTTGCGAAACCGTCTGGGCGACTCCAGTACATGCAATTCGCTTGCAAATAGCACGCGGCCGCGCAGTCCAACGCGCGCAAGAAGATCAAAGTCTTCACCTGCGACTAACTCAGCTCGATAGCCCTTGACACGCTCAAACATCTGCCTGCGTATCACCTGGCACTCCCCTCGGCCTGCTCCTACACGAAGCAAGGAGAGAAAGCGCACATAGGCGTTGTAGGCAATATGAAACAGTGTGTCTTTGAAATGTTGGTCTTCTGGACTAAAGCTAACAGGACAGGCCAATGCAGAGGCTTTGGCATAACGCCCCAACCCTTGTGAATATTGCTGCAAACACTGAGAAAACGCTTCAACATGTTTTGGCTTGGTATCGCCATTGATAAAGACTAAAACATCTCCACGAGCAACGGCAGCCCCCTGATTGCGTCCTCCAGCAATAGTTTGCCGGCGATCCTCAGTATGTCGCACAATAACATCGGCATAGCGCTCAGCGATTGCCAGAGTGCCATCAGAACTCCCTCCATCGCTTACGATCAACTCGGCATCATAAAGATCTCGCCACTCGCGCGAGAACACTGCAAGTGTTTGTTCCAGAAGCTTTTCTTCTTGATAGGTGGGAACGATAACACTGATTTTCAGAATGGCACCACGATAGCGAAAGGATAGAGTAGTCCAAACCGAGCTCCGTCATCGCCGAACTCAAGTGTAGGACCCGGCAGACGAACATAGTTTAGTCCTTGCCGAAGATAATTCAGGAATCCGAGTGAGGGACTAGCCTCGGGCAGAATTTTCACCCAATTATAGTCGATTCCAATCAGGAATCTACGCTTCATCGGCAGAGATGTTGCCGAACGCGTTCCATCTGGCAATATTGGATACACCTCGTAATTACGGATGCCATATCCCACAGACAACATCATCCAATCTGGCCAATACGATTTCAACGAGCTGGGCAGGAAATTGTGGACATTACATGCGAGCCAGAACGTGGTTGCATTGTAGTCGTCCAGAGCAGTTACCTCGCGTCCGTTCGTTGCTAACTCCCCCGTTACATGTGCCGGCATATACGACCATCGCGGCATGAAATTCTGAGCAAAGGGCGACAAATTCCGAGCCACATATATGCCCGCACCTACAGCATTCGCAATTGCATCTGATGGAGAAAACCCCCAATTGGCACCGTGACCATCTTGATACTCAACGTATGTCATGTACCCCAGCCCCATCGTTGCCCCAAGCCAGGTAGAGGTGGTATAGTCGAATCCACATTCCATCAGTAAATCACCACAAACTGTGCTGGCGATGTATCCTGTATATGCATGCCCAAGCTTATCAGCACCCCTGGCGTAATACCCGTCTTCGATTACAAGGAAGTCTACACTGCGCTGCCACCATGAATTACTCATATGGTAATTCAAGAACATAAAAAGGCCGCCGTAGGCAGCACTTAATGCTACGGTAGAGATTGGTTCTATCTGCGTTGTGCGGCGCGGAGTTGCACCCAAGAGTGTATATCGTTGGTCGTCGGCGAAGCGAAACTCTTCCCTACTCAGGTGTGTGCTATCGGGCACAACTTGCGCGTATGAGGGATAAACCCATAAGCACATCAGCACCGCCAGAAGTTTAGATTTCATCTACGAGGACACGCATATCTACAACGTTTCGATCCAGTAGTGCCGGGAAATATGCGACAACATCGGTTGCCTTTGGCCTACCACCCGAGAACCCTGTAACACTTGGAGGACCAGTCAATATCAAAGGGGCTATCTCTTTTGCGAAGCGATCGATAGTCTTTTTGTCCTTGCCGCGAACCCCGATACGCATCATTACTTCGTTAGGCACTATCGCAGGTGCAATCGGACCATGGCAAGCATTCATACCAACGAATTCGGTCCGAATTTCATCAAACGCAAGACCCAACCTATCCAAACGCTTGCGCAATACGGCATCAGCTGCACACGCCTTTTCGTAGGCATCGGGGGCACAGTATGTTAGCGAGCTGAATGCAACATATCCATCAAGGTACGAGGCACTTACCTTCAATGTTGGCGTCTTGGGACGCCCCTTGATACCAAAGACCCGCACTCTATCGTTACCAAGGTCTTCAAGTTGAATTGTTGAGAAATCCGCTATACAATCGGGAGTGATGTACGTCGAAGGATCGCCGATCTCATACATCAACTGCTCGCTTACAGTCTCGCGTGTAACGCGGCCGCCGGTTCCCTCATGCTTGGTTACAATGAATGTTCCATCGGGAAACGCCTCTATGATAGGAAATCCTATATCATCCATGTTAGGGATGGAACGCCAGTCTCCGAGAAAGTTTCCGCCTGTTGCCTGAGCGCCACATTCATTGATGTGACCCGCAACCGTGCCAGATGCCAGCTTGTCCCAATCGTCTTCCGTCCAGCCAAACTCATGTATCATCGGAGCTAGGGTAAGCCCTGTATCGGTTGTGCGCCCCGTGATGATAATCTGAGCACCTGATTTCAGAGCTTCCACGATGGGCCAAGCACCCGTGTAAACGTTTGCGCTAAGGAGTTTGTCTTTGACGGTTGCAATGGGCTCTCCTGTTTCCATGTGCTTCATGGCATGTCCCTGCTCAATAAAGCCATCTACCTGAGAGAGAATGTCGTCCCCTATAACCACCCCAATTTTGAGTCCGGTTATTCCTAAGCCCCTTGCAACTTCGAATATTTTATCACGCGCCGCGATTGGGTTAACACCGCCACCATTGGTGATAAGTGTTATGCCCTTCTCAACAATGTGCGGCAGGATCTGCTCGCACACCTCGACAAGGTCCTTGGCGTAACCAAGCTCTGGATTGCGCATCTTCTGCTTCTGCAGGATCGACATCGTGACCTCTGCGAGATAATCCATCATGAGGTAGTCTATTTGCCCACGCATTACTTGCTCATAGGGGGCTTGCTGTAGGTCGCCCCAGAATCCCTGACCCGAGGCAATACGTATTGATGATTTCATGATGCGATATGCAGTGGTATGAATGTCAGCTGTAGGTGGTCGAGGAGGCAACCCCTGTTAACGAATGCAATTTTTGGAGCAGAACAGCCTCGGAGAACCGAAAAATACGAAACGTTGTCTCGCTAGTATCATCCGACGTAATAGTAACAACTGTCCAAAATGGAAGCCTACGTGTACGTACTTCAACAATATGGTCGTACATGATGTACGTGATCCGAGAGCGCAGAACATAGCGCACAACCAGTGCCCGAGTGCGCAATCGTAAACGCTGGAAGTAAACGCGAGCTCCAAGTTGCAAGACCTGACTCAGAACTATAAGTGGCAGAGCATAACGCCAAATCGATGGTTCACCGTACCCATAGCAAAGCCACGCAAGGGGTACAAAAAGAAGTATGCCCACAACGCTGTAGAGTGCTCCGGGTGCGCTAAAAAACAGCTCGAGATCCTCGCCAGTTTTACTCGCACGCAGCTCCAGCGAATCTATTACCTGACGATAGGCAAGCCCCCCAAACAGTATGCAGGAGAATGCGAATGCTACATACGCTCCGTAAGGCAGAAGTGACCAATTCACCGTGGACTCCTAATGGTCTACATTTTTACTTTTGTCTCTAACACAATTACGTGATATTTGCCTAGAGTATTTTCCTACGTTTAAAGAGTGACGCATGGACCCACTTGCTGAGCGACTCCGCAAAGAGAGAGTGGCCCGGGGGCTAACTACAGCAGAACTCTCCAACCTCACAAAGGTACGCGAGCCATACATCGACGCGCTGGAACGTGGAATGTACAACATACTACCAGCTGTTTACGTTCGGTCGTTTATCAAAACCTTGGGCAACGCCCTACGTATCCCCCCTCACGAGATTCAACAATTGATCGCAAAGGTATTGGACGACGAGTCCAATAAGGATTCTTTGCGATACCAAGCAGACGCACCACAGAAATCGCACCTCAGCGCCTCCGAAACTCTCGAGAAGACATCTGATACAGTTTCAAACCTGGTGGCCAATCTTGCAGACGTCGCTAAACAGCTAGCGCGCATTACGTTAAGGAGCTTTACATCGGATAAAAAATACTGGGCGTTCGGAATAACAGCGGCTGCAATCCTCACCGTCGCAATAATCGTGCTATTCACTGGCGGCGATGGCCCAGCCCGAGACGGCAGCGGCACGGACACAGTTGAAATTGGCCCAGAAGATTCTATTCGCCTGCTGGCAATTGCTGACGACACCAGCCAGTTTACCATTACGATAGACAATCAGCGCAATGAGAAGGTTTTGTTGTTACCCAACAACGAGTATTCATGGGGTGCAATGGACCGTTTTGTGATCAACAACGTGTTCAATGCAGGAGCGATCAAGTTTTCGCGCAACGGCGAGCCATTTAGACAATTTGGCAAGGCCAATGAGGTGCTCCGAGAGCTAACTATTACTCGGCAAGATTTTGTGGCCTCGAATTCTCCGGCGCGAGCTAATCCTGCAGTTGTAAAGCAGCCCACATCACCCAGGCCAGCAGCAACGAAGTCTCCAGCAGACAATCCTAAGCCAAAGTCTCCCGACACTGGCAAGGCTAAAACAAAAGCAAAGACTAAGGCAAAAGATCGAGGCAAGGCTAAAGGCAAAGCCAAGGGTAAGGCAGATACAAAAACCGCCAAGGCCAAAGCGCCTGCAGTACCTGTTAAGAAGGACCCAGAAGAGAAAGCTCCGGCAAAACCTGATTAGCCGACACGATGTCGTGCAGATGCACGACACCTATGAGCTTGTTATCAGCCTCAACAATTGGCAGCACAGATATCTTGCTCGCACGATCTTCCATCATACGCAAAGCAGCATGGAGTGTAGTGTGAGCAGCAACCGTAACTGGAGTTTTTACGGCTACATCATCCAACGAACGTGCAGCTACGTCCTGCATGCCTTGTACCAGCCTCCGGACATCTCCATCTGTTAGGATACCCTCCAACCTACCTTCTGCATCCACGCCACAGACAATTCCTCGCGCCGATGAATGCAGAATATTTATAGCATCCATGAGGCTGGCAGATATATCAATGCAAGGGGCTGGCGGCAGCGTAGGCAGGAGATCTGAGATCTTGGTTGTCAGCATTCTGCCTATAGCACCATTCGGATGAGTGACACGCAATACCTCACTCGTAGACTCTCTCATTGAAGCAACACAAGCAAGTACAAGGTCGACAATAGCCATGGCAATCGTAGTGCTTGCGGTTGGCAAAAGATTATCAACATCATACTCAGAATGGACGGGAGAATGAATGAGTACATCATTCTCTCTCTTCAGCAAAGCCAAGGGATTAGCCGTGATGAGTACGCGTCTGACTGTTGCAAGCTGCTCAACCGCAACAAGCCTGATGAGCTCCTCTGTAGCACCGCTTTTACTTATGAGAACAAGTACCTCGTTGCCTTGCACAAGACCTATATCACCGTGAAGCGCGTCCGTTGGATGCATGAACCTTGATTCGAGACCAATACTCGTAAGTGATGCCGCAAACTTCTGTGCAATGAAGGCTGATTTGCCTACACCGGTTACGATTACACGCACTGAGCCCGCGACTAACTCAGCGGCCCGGAGAATATCCTCGCAGCTATTCTGTGCAACGGCATCTAATGCTTTCACTTGCAAGGCGATTGCAGACTGCAATAATGCCCTGGCCTTGACATGTTTCATAGGACGCAACTTACGGATTCATTCCAAAGAAAAAGCCCCCAACGCTATGAGCGTTGGGGGCTTTGACGCGATAACTATCTCTAGTCTTTAACGAACAACTGTAAGTGTCTTCGATAGTACAGTCTCGCCAGCAGTCAGCTTGTACATGTACGATCCTGAAGCTACATCTGTTCCGTCATTGTGACGGCCATCCCACTCAACTGCATAAGCATTTGACTGGCCAGCTACGACGTTGTCATAGACTGTCTTCACAACGTTACCCATGAGGTCATAAACTTCAAGCTTAACGCGTGAGCTAAATGGAACAGTGAACGTAAATGTTGTCTTACCATTGCTTGGATTCGGGAAGTTGTTATCGAGTGCAACATCTGAACCATTACCGAACTCAACGTTTACAACGTTCGAGAATGATTGTGCACCAGAAACATCAACCTGACGCAGACGATACTCGTACTTGGTACCAGTAGCTACGTTGTTGTCAAAGAACTTGTAGTTCGATGTCTTCGAAGCGTTACCAACACCATTTACAAAGCCAACTGCAACCCATGGATTCTCAACACTGCTCGTGCGGTCAACGCATGATAGTGTTGTCTTTCCAGTTGTAAGGTTGGTGATTTCCTTTGTACCACGACGCTCAACATGGAATCCAGCGTTGTTCTTCTCTTGAGCTGTTTCCCAGAATACATCGATTCCAGTAGCACGGGCCTTGGCATCAAAGTATGTGAGTTCAACAGGAACACCGCACTCAACAAAGATTGGAGGGCTTGAGAAAGAACGATTTCCGAAGAACGGACGAAGCAATGGAATCCATGATCCGCGTGTGAACGTTGAATAACCAAGGCTCGAGCCCATCGCATTCAGGTGTGGATAGCCAGGGTTGCCGATCGTTGGAGTAAACGGCGCCCAATCTCCAGAGAAACGTGTCAACTCAAACGCAAAGCGGTTATCGTTGAGCAACGCGCCTGAACGGTTGCGGATACGAAAGTTCTTGTCGATGAGTAGCGTACGGTTACCAATACCAAAGACTGGAATGTCTGAGTAAAGAGTTGTAACCATACCCATGCGTGATTCAGAAGCTCCGAGTTCATAACCTTCTGTACCCATCTGAGCAACCGATGCCCAGTACTCACCAGGAGGAATGACAACTGGTTGAGCGAGAAGATACGTAACGTACTTACCGAACTGCGGCTCAGTAAATGCTCCCGTCTCATCTTCACCACGACGACGGAGGATAGTAGAGTTAGCAATGCGCTCGTCGCCAGGCAAACCACCTTGGTCGCGATAGAGTGAGAACGAAATATTCAACACGTCTTGGTTCAACTCTGCCCAGTATGCCTGATAACCGGCAACTGTGTCCTGAGAGAACAACGTAAAGCGCATAGCGATCTGTCCAGATGAGTTACCAGCATCTGCACCAAACATGTCGTTTACAGTTACACCGGCAGGGAATTGACCCCAATTGCTACCTGAAGAATATTGAGCACCAGCTCCTGCAAGCTGACCCCACGAAGCACCGTTACCACCACCGTTACCACCGCGGTGATTGAGACCCTTGCCTGTGATACCAGAGAACTGGAGCTTAGGTACGTCATTCGTTGCGTTGTTCGGATTGTTCTCGTATGCGAATGCAGGACCAAACGTCATGCGGAACATAGCGAATGTAGAGTCGTTAAGTGTATCCAAGTCGTTTCCTGGGAAGAAAATACGACCTGTAACCTTGTACTGACCCGGTGTTGTCGTACGGAAGTTAGCATCTGGGAAAGGAAGCAAAACTTCACGGTTACCAGCGAGTGTTGGAACCGTAATCGTACGGCAGTAGATCTGCTGATTCTCATTACCGTCTGGCTTGATTTGAACACGTACCGAGAAGGCAGGTGCGGCGATGTTTGTGTTGTTAGCAATCTTAACACGAACAGGTACACGTGTGGCCTGAGATGCAGGTGCCATTGTGTATGGCCAAATCAACTGGATGTTTGAGAATTCAACGTCGGTTACTTCGTCTGGGAAGAGGATCTTCACGTTATCAACGTAGAAGTTATCTTCGTCATCAGCAGGAAGTGGCGGCGTTGAGTTGTTCAAGCAGCGTGCACGGAGACGGAAGCGGAAGTTACGAGCACCTTCGTTGACCCAGTTGATAACTGTGTCAGGGATCGGGATTGTAACCTTGTAGTATTCGTTGTCCTTACCGTCGTCGTATAGGTCTTCACGGAAACCACCAAGTGGTGGGTTAGGTGAAGCTGTAAGCTGAAGGTTATAGTCGGCAAGATCGTAGCCACGAGCATAACCACCACCACCCCATGCGCGGAGTGGCTGGAGGTAGGTCGTTCCACGAGCCTGAACATCAAGTACCCAGTTCTGAATGTTTGTGATACCATTCAACTGGTCAGTACTAGGGCGTGCAAACTCAACCCAAACTTCATCTGGATTGCGATAGCCTGGTGTAAAGCCATTAACAGCAAGCATGTTAACACGGTGCTCTGGTCCAATCAGACGATTATCTGAGAATCCGCGGCTAAGTGTTGTAAGCTTACCAGTGCGCTGATATGAAATCGAAAGAACAGCACGGCGCTTACGTGTAAGGTTAATCGGGAATGAACGAAGTTCGTCACCACCATACTGTCCTACTGGTGGGATGTCAACGTTACCGAGATTTACACGATTCAGGCGGATAACTGGTGACTTAAGACGATAGATATCAGAGTTCTTTGCAGCATACTCACCACGCGGTGGTGGTGGGTTGTTTGTTACTTCATCACCGTCAACAACGTCAGTTTCGATATTCACCCACTTCAGAACAGAAGGCATCGCAGCACCACCGACCAAGTGATACTCTGTAACGTCGTCGCTGAATGATGACAAACGGCGCATCGAGAAGATGCGGATGCTTGTAGTATCATCAAATGGCCACTGATCACCAAGTAGTTGATTCAATGAGTCTTTTGGTTCGGCAATAACCGTTGTGAGGAGACGACCGATCTGGTCATCAATGAACGGGTTAGGCTCGAATGGAGGGAACACAACCTTAATGAATTCGTAAGGAAGTACGAATGTACCCGGAGCTTGATATGCCTGGTTGTTACCATTAATGTCGCAACGGTAGATACCTGACAGTGTTGTATCACGAAGGGAGGCATCGGTTACAGACTTCGACGTGTTGTAAACGATCTTTCCTGTTGCCTCGTTGCGAATGAGGAAACGGACCTTGAAGTTCACACCCTGGCGCGTGTAGTTTACGCCCTGAGGACCTTGGATATCATTCGTGAGACTTTGTACGATAGCTACTGGCTGGATAGCACCGAGGCGCTCTTCACCGGCGAGAAGCTCGTAGTTGTTTGCTGATGCCGTAGGAACAACAACTGAGAATGCAAGATTTGCGTTGTTGTTGAGGGCACGAACACGATACGATACGTTGATAACGCGCATGATGTTCTTGTACTGCTTGAACTTGATAGCCAAGAAGTCCTTAGGAACCGTGTTATCGTCGTTACGTGAGCTCACAGCGCGAACCGAACCACCACCCACATCTACGTTGTGCAAATACTCCGTGCACTGTGTGTACTTCAGAGTATTGTAATCAAGCATCGTATTTGCTGGCAGTGTTGATGTTGGGAAACCCGACCAGTTCAAACGGCGAGCTGGACCAGTTACACCAACTGTTGAGTTACAACGCATCCAAACCGTTGCAGGATGTGGAGACAGCGCGCTGCGAGGTGCGATACCAGAGAAACGCTCGTACTGGACTGTAACTGAGCTGTCTGCGCGATTAAGTGTAACCTGCATCGAGAAGCGATAGTGTTCACCACCACTGCTCGGACGGTTATTCGCACTGAACGTAACGTTATGCGTAACACCGCCAACTGTCGCTGTCTTAGCACCAATAGGTGTGAGGTTAACGTAATAAATAACAAGCTTGTCGTTTGATGGCGAGCGCTTGTAATACACGCGCGAGAAGTCATCAACGGCGTTATCTGCTGTGTTGTACACAGACACTTGGAGATCATCCCATGCAGCTGCGATCAGCTGTGGTTGTGTTGATCCCCATATACCTGAGATTGAACCTTGGTCCAGTGGACGGTTGGCACCACTGCGAAGTCCACCTGTCGCAGTCGTAGTGCTACCACCACAAGCAACGTTTAAGAAACCGTGGTTGTCGGCCGTACCGTCTGTCATACCGTCACCAGTACGACTGCGTGTGTCGTCAGATGATGGATCATAGGCAGAGAAGTTACCAGGTGTTACTTCCAGACGTGCACGTACAGTAGGATATCCGTACTGATCATACTCGTAGAAATAACGACGGTTCGAAAGGCCAATGATACCATTCGTCGAAACGTAGAACGAATCTTGACGAACCCCGTTGAAATAGAACGGGAAGCCTATCGAAATTGGACCAGCGAACGCATCGTTCGTTGAGTCGGCTGGAGTCGCCAGATTACGGAAGAAAGCCCAACCACCGTAAAGGTTCTGTGTTGGATCCGTCCAGTACGAGTTCGGAAGCTGACGTGGGCCCGACACAATGCGGCGCCATGTTCCGGGCTCTGTAAGTGTATCGACGAACTGCGATGGATCAGGACGCCAGAAATCTGGCGCTTCATCGTCAGAATCGACGAAGTAATATCCAGTCGAGATAGCTGGGTTCGTGCGCGCGTTGGCACCAGTGATTGTGAATGGAAGCGGGTACGACGCTACCGGCGTACGCGGTCCACTCTTACGCAACACATCTTCGCCATCTTTCCCGTCTCCGGCCGTTGCGAGCGATGCGCCCATCAACCCCGTCATGAGTACAAGAAGTAGCAATCTGCGGCTCATGCAAACCTCATTGAAACAGTGAACAAGTATGTACTATTTAAAACCATCATTTTCGTTGTTATTCGGGTGTATACACACCTTTCCCGGAGGTACATCCCTTAAAATTGTGAATCCATTTGAAATTGTCAAACAAAATCTCTTCACATACGTGATTTTGCCCTTGAAACTATCCACAGTCCCTTATCAACGGGTATGAACCCCAAAAGTTACGTATTGCGTAGAAATGCGGAGATAGTCTGTGGGTAAATCCTGTGTTCTACGTTCTTTACAAGAATTTGTAGCTCTTGTGCTGTACAATTGGTTGGCACATCTACGTAGTCCTGGGCGATGATGCGGCCTTCGTCATACTGTTCGGTAACAAGGTGCACAGTTGCCCCTGTTTTCAAGGCCTTAGCAGCAATGACAGCTTTGTGAACATGTATGCCATACATGCCTTTCCCACCGAAACTCGGCAGAAGTGCTGGATGAATATTAAGAACCCTTCCACCCAATTGTTCAATGATTTGGGTTGGCAAGAGCTTCATAAATCCGGCAAGGGCTAACAACTCAATCCCATACTCAATCATGAGGTCCGAAATCTGTCCGGCGATATCCTTCTCAGGATCAAGCACACGCAAGGGGATAGAATGTGCGGCCGCAACCGTGTACATTCCAGCACCAGGGCTGGTTGATACAATCAATGCAACGGCGTACGCGCAATCTGCATTAAGCGCATATGTACAAATTGCTTCAGCATTACTGCCAGCACCCGACCCGATTACTGCCACGTTCTTGCGCTGAACCATCTAGCTCTCCGCCATCAGCAATGGTGCAAGCCAGCGCTGCGCTTCTTGCATTGTCCATGCTTTACGCTTCATGTAATCAAGGAGCTGATCTTCCTGTATGGATGTGATGGCGAAATAGGTAGACTGCGGACGTGCGAAGTACCAGCCGCTAACGCTTGAGGCAGGTGTCATTGCCATGGACTCCGTCAGCGATACACCAATGTTTTGCTCTGCATTCAGGATGTTAAACAACTTTATCTTCTCTGTATGGTCAGGGCATGCGGCATACCCTGGGGCCGGACGAATCCCCTGGTATTGTTCTGCAATCCGCTGCTCGTTTGTTAAAGCTTCGTCTTCGGCGTAGCCCCATACATCTCTGCGAACGCGCTCATGTAGCCATTCGGCGCATGCCTCAGCAAGCCTGTCTGCAATGGCTTTTACCATGATCGAGGAATAATCATCATTGGCCGATTCAAACTCTGCACATAGCTCGTCAACACCGTCGCCTGCACTCACAACGAATGCACCTATGTAATCCGTCTCGTCACTTGCCAGCTGTTCAGCAGGGGCAATAAAGTCTGCAAGCGACAGATTTGGCAGCCCAGGTGCCTTCGCGGTTTGCTGGCGCAGGAAGTTGAGCATTGTGCCATTTGCGAGTTGTACATCGTCTCCAACACGCACGGCTGGAAACATTCCGCACACGGCATGCGTGCGAATCGAGCGATCACGTATGATCTTATCCAGCAGCGCATTTGCCTCGGAGAAAAGCTTTGATGCCTCTACTCCCAGATCGGGGTCTGCAAGAATAGCAGGGTATCGACCACGCATTTCCCAGGATAGGAAGAATGGTGTCCAGTCTATGTATTCTCGAAGAATCTCGAGCGGAATATCCCTTGTTACATGCACACCAGTTGAGCGTGGCATCCTCACATGGGAGCCGCTTAGTTGAAGGGCATTGGACCGCGCTTCTTCGAGCTTTCGGAATGTCTTTGCTGCCGAGCGATTTGCATAGTCCCTGCGAACAGTTTCGTACTCGTTACGAATCTCCTCAAGGTATCGTTCTGCACCTTCACTATGGAGCAGTGAACCCACAACAGGAACAGCCTTCGAAGCATCCAGGACATGGATAACTGGGAATTTAACGGTTGATGAGATCTTCACAGCAGTATGAATGCGCGACGTTGTAGCACCGCCTATCAGAAGGGGCTTGGCAACACCTCTGCGCTCAAGTTCCTTTGCCACATGCACCATTTCATCAAGTGATGGTGTAATCAGGCCCGATAACCCGATTACATCTACGTTTTCTGCGATCACTGTATCAATGATCTTCTCAGCTGGCACCATCACACCAAGGTCAATTACCCTGTAGTTGTTGCATCCCAACACGACGCCAACAATGTTCTTTCCGATATCGTGAACATCCCCCTTCACCGTTGCCATAAGCACAACACCTGCATCAGTAGCTACCGAGCCCCTCTTTCTCTTCTCCTCTTCCATGTACGGTGTGAGAGCGGCAACAGCCTTCTTCATTACACGTGCGCTCTTTACAACTTGTGGCAGGAACATCTTTCCAGCACCAAACAAGTCACCTACGATGTTCATACCAGACATCAAAGGCCCCTCAATGATTGAAAGGGGCGAAGGATACTGCTGTCGTGCTTCTTCTACATCTGCGTCGATATACTCCGTAACGCCTTTAATCAGTGCATGTTGCAGACGTGATGTAACATCTGCGTTACGCCATTCTTCAATCTGATCGGCCGATGCTTCTTGCCCTCTATAGTTCTCTGCCAGCAATAGAAGCCTGTCTGTGGCATCATTGCGACGATTGAGCAAAACATCCTCGACATGTTCTAAGAGCTCAGGTGCTATCTCGTCATAGACATCAATCTGACCGGCGTTAATAATCCCCATATCCATGCCAGCCTTGATGGCATGGTACAAGAATGCTGTATGCATGGCACGTCGAACAGGTTCATTACCTCGAAATGAAAACGAGATATTGCTTACACCACCACTAACTCGTGCATGTGGCAAATTATTCTTAATCCACGCTGTTGCATTGATAAAGTCTAGCGCATAGCCATTGTGCTCTTCAATTCCTGTTGCCACAGTAAGGATGTTGGGGTCAAATATGATGTCGGCAGCCGGGAATCGCACGGTTTGCACCAGTATATCATAGGCACGTCTGCAGATTTCAATCCGACGCTCGAGCGTATCTGCTTGCCCTTGTTCGTCGAAGGCCATCACAATTACTGAGGCACCGAAATCTCTGCAGGCGGTTGCGCGCTTGATGAACTCCTCTTCCCCATCTTTCAACGAAATCGAATTCACGATTCCCTTGCCCTGTATGCACTGCAGTCCAGCCTCCAGTACAGACCATTTCGAAGAGTCTATCATGATTGGAACGCGCGATATCTCGGGCTCTGCCGCTATCAGGTTGAGAAACTCGCACATGACAGCTTCGGAGTCGAGCAACCCCTCGTCCATGTTGATATCAATGATCTGAGCCCCATTTTCCACCTGTTGCTGGGCAACATCAAGGGCTTTTTCGTAGTTACCCTGTTGAATCAGTTTGGCAAAGGCACGAGAGCCGGTAACGTTTGTACGTTCGCCAACATTCACAAAGTTTGTCTCCGGTCGAACCTCGAGCATCTCGAGTCCGCTTAAACGTAAATACGGACTTACAGCCGGCACCCTTCGCGGCCGAATATCTGCTATGGCATCTGCAATAGCGGCAATGTGATCCGGCGTGGTGCCGCAACATCCACCAAGAATGTTTACAAAACCAGCCTCGGCATACTCTCGAGCTTGCTGTGCCATGTAGGCTGCGCTCTCATCATATCCGCCCATTGCATTGGGTAGTCCAGCATTGGGGTATAACGACACATATGCAGAGGCTACCCGTGAAATCTCCTCAATAAAGGGGCGCATCATGTTGGACCCCAATGCGCAGTTCAATCCTACGGATAGGAGATTCCGTGTATGACTCATCGACGTCCAAAAAGCAGCCGGAGTTTGCCCCGATAGTGTCCGACCAGACATGTCGGTAATAGTTCCGCTAATCATGACAGGCACAGAGACACTCAGTTCATCACAAATTTCAGCGTATGCTATAACTGCCGCTTTGGCATTGAGCGTGTCTGTGATGGTCTCTATCAGAATGAGGTCTGCCCCACCCTCGAGTAATCCAAGAAGTTGCTCTCGAAATGACTGCTTCATTTCTCGGAACGTGATGGCCCTGTAGCCGGGGTTGTTCACATCCGGCGACATTGAAAGCATTTTTGTCGTGGGCCCTATCGAGCCCGCAACAAATCGTGGCCGCGACGAATCTAAGCGCATCATCTCGTGAGCGGCTTCGCGCGCAATGCGAGCCCCCTCTCTACTGATCTCTCTGGCGAGTTCTGAAAGACCATACTCAGCCTGCCCAACGGGCGTACTCGAGAACGTGTTGGTCTCGATAATGTCTGCGCCTGCCTTGAGATAGGCTAAGTGTATATCTCGAATTGCATCTGGCTGCGTGAGGACCAAAAGATCATTATTGCCACGAAGAGACGTGGGGTGGTCCGCAAACCGCTTGCCGCGATAGTCCTCTTCAGTCAGATGTAATCGTTGGATCATCGTGCCCATAGCACCGTCCAACATGAGTATTCTGCCCGTAAGCAGTGAGCGTATGTCTATCATGTATTTACAAAACTACGTGGGTTCGGAGAATCGTAACCGTGGTGTCCCTAAGGGTATAGTAAACTCGGTACTCACGAACCGCGATTTCATAGACTTCGCCATCTAAACATTCTATCCGCCGATAGGGGTGTGGCAATGGATCTGCGCCCAAAACGGTCATCACATGGCGCGCGACATCTGCCGGCAGCTCGTTAGCAAGCCTACTGCCACCTTCGATGGCATACACGCTTTCTTCGAGCCCATCTATCCAGTCCACCCTACTCTCGGGGTGTGCATCAGCATAGGCCACGTAGGGTTTAATATCCAAAACAGGCGTCTGATCCATAAGATCCGTTCCTCGAACATAGACGTTGCGACCATCAACGCGCACAAGCTCGCAACTTGTAATACCGATGGGATTAGGTCTGTGAGGCGATCGTGTTGCAAAGACACCACGTTTAGTTCTGCCTCGTGGAGGAAGAACTTTCGGCTTCCACCCTTCAGCACGATGGAAATACACGACTAACCAGATATGGGTGCAACCACTCAGATCTTCAAGAGCTTGCTCATAATTTTTGTGCGCATACAGTTCCACACGCAACTCTTCGGCAATCCCATCAACGCCGGGTTGCCGTGGAGCATCATAAAATCTCTGGTACGGTGAGTGCAGTATGCCGACAGGCTCGAAAGTTATCACGTTGAACGAACTACCACATTGAACCAATAGACAAACTGATGAACAGGCCATTGAAGTTCGACATCGGCAGGTTGCGAAGACTTTCAACACCCGGCTCTCCGAATGGAATCACGAAATACCGCACGCTGAGACTAAACGTACTGCCCTTTTCCAGGCTGCCAAAATTCGAGCCCACGCCTATGAAGCCCCCTAGCTTGATGGAGGTTGTTGCGTACCCAAATGATTCAAAAAAGTCGTAGAACCGCTCTGGAAGATCATAGGCATCATACGTCATGTATGGCGTAACGATTACCGCTGCTGCGGTTGCTCCAACTGTTATGTACGGTCGAAAGGTCTCCTGAAGGGACTGTTCAAAGACTCGATACCGCAGTGACAGGTTTACGGGGAGATTGAAAACCCGACTAACCTTGCCCTCAACCACGGGGAATGGGAAGAATAACCCAAAGCTCTCAAACTCATCGTTGTTTCGTCGTGTGGTAAAAAATGCATCAACAGACCACGACAGGGGGCCTCCGGCGTCGGCCACATAATATCCACCCAAAGCCCAACCACTCGCAGAAAAAAGCAGGTTGGCACCAGCTCCTTGGCTGGCATGCGTCGACTTAGAATCTTCCCCGATAAGCGGCACAACTGGCGTAAATGTGATAACACCATCAGCCCCAGGTGCTTGCTCTCCGGCTGTTTGGGCAAGGAGATTACCCGTCATAGCGATAGTGATAGCAACTATACTAGCTGCTGCTAGCCCGAAAACGCGGTGGGTATGTGTGCGAATCTCCATTCGATGCAAAACTACGCATCAAGTCGGTGTGGAAAACATTGTTAATCCTTTCATTTTCTCTAGTTTAGGCGTTAATGACCCTTGCTGATTTTCAAGATCGTGTACATTCTGTGCTACTCCCTGCCGCCGCGATGCAGGGAGACCCCATCGGTACGCAGATTGCATCATCAGCATGCGAGGTCAGCCGGGTGTTTACCTGTATGGAGATAACTGATGCCGTGGTCGACGAAGCCATCAAAGCCTCGTGCGACACGATTGTGACGTTCCACCCGCTGATCTACTCCCCTCTGAAAGCTCTGGCCGGACAAGACCGCGTAGCAAGACTCGTCGCACGTTTAGTCCGTAGCGAAATTTCTGTGGTATGTGTGCATACGTCGTTTGATGCCTTCCCACAGGGTACGAACATGATTTTCGCTCAAAAGTTAGGACTAAGCCAAACACATCCACTGCAGCCTGCCGAAGCCCATGATTCGCCCCTTGGCGTATATGGTATGGGTATCGTAGGATATTGCAACCTGGAGTTTCACGAGCTACTTGAGCGTGTTTCCACTGTTTGCTCAAGCCCGGTGCGGTTTTCCAATCCAGCTACCTCTCAGATAACGAAGGTGGCCATCGTAGCTGGTAGCGGTATGTCATTTTATCAGCGCGCTGTTGATTCGGGTGCGGATGTTTTTATCACTGCTGATGTAAAGTATCATGATTTTCATGCTGCTACATCTACGATCGGGATCATCGATCCTGGCCATTACGAAATGGAACAGTTTGTCCCACAGGGCATTCTATCCTCGCTGTCAGACGTCTGCACAGGCTGTGAACTTATAGCAAGTACTGTTCGTACATCGCCCGTGGAATATTACGTTCCACAAACATTACAACGACATTAAACGGTTTTCTTACTAAGGGAAAGACATGGAACAACAGATTCAGCTATTGGCAAAGCTTGCAGCAATCGACGCACAGCTTGACGAACTTCACGACGAGCTAGGTGACTTGCCGATTGAAGTCAAGAAACTAGAATCCCTGGTGAAAGACCGTCTTGCCGACGCAGCTGTTACAAAACAGTCACTTGAAGATCTCGACCATCTCCGCGGCACTGCGCATGTTACAGCACAAGAAAGCATCGACAAAGAGCAGCGCTTGGCAAAGCAGCAGTTCCAAGTCAAGAACAACCGTGAGTTCGATGCCATCACCAAAGAGATCGAGCACCTCAAACAAGAACGTGCCTCGTTGGATGAGCGCCTCCGCACGGCAGGCGTCCGCGAGGAGAACCTGCGTCAGACGTTAGCTCAGCAGGAAACAGTTTTAGAGGACGCGCAAGAAAAGCTAGCCACGAAGCAGCAGGAGTTGGCAGATCTCAGCGGAGACCATAACGACGAAATGCGCAAGTTTCTCGATGTGCGTCTCAAGCTCATCGCTGCCTTGGACGATACAATCGAGATTGAGTATGAGCGCATCCGTAAGTTCCACTCGAATGCTGCCGTTGCCATCCGTCGTAATTCATGCAGTGGATGCTACTCGGCAATCCCATCGCAACGTATCATGGAAATGAAATATCAACGCGATAAAATGTACACATGCGAAAACTGCGGTCGCATTCTGTTTACAGATGATGTTGATGTAGAAATCGATGCAGTAATGGAAGAACACAGCTAGGTTAAAAACACTACTCGTGGATTGTTCTCGGGGATGCCGGGCAGTTGCTCTGACAACAGAGAGGAAAGTCCGAACTCCACAGAACAGTGCGCTTCCTAACGGGAAGGTGGTAAGGGGCGGAGCAATCCGTTTCGAGCCAACGGAAAGTGCAACAGAAAGATACCGCCAGAATGCCTGCTTGCACGCCTTCTGGTAAGGGTGAAATGGCAGGGTAAGAGCCTACCATCAATCAGGCGACTGATTGGATCGGCAAACCCCGCACGGAGCAAGACCAAGCAGAATGAAGAGCATTTGTGTTAACGGGCTGTTCGTTCGTTTTACCTTCGGGTAACTTCATTCGGGTAGGTTGCTTGAGGTTAGCGGTAACGTTAATCCCAGATAAATGACTGCCTCCTCGTTCATTCGAGAAGACAGAATTCGGCTTACAGGCATCTCCGAGCACAATCACACGAAGTAGCTAGTTTTGCACATGGCTGGAACATCCAGACGTAACTATTCGTTATTAACGCATAACGTTTTTCGAGGAGGTTCTATTAAACGCCTATTTGTCATCGTCGGCGTGCTGTTTGCAGGCTTTGTGGCTGCGCCATCACAGGTCCGAATCGCCGTCTTGCCATTTCGCAACATGGATCACGACATCAAGTACAACTTGTGGTGCATTCAGTTTGCTGATTCGCTTCGAACCGCTCTCAATGCGGCGGATCCTTCCGGCGCAACGTATCATATCGTTCCTGCAGATAGTGTAGAGATGGCGATTGCAGATTTGAATCTTGACCCCACAAATCCGCAATACGAGTCCGACATGTGGAAGGCAGTCAGAGGCTTAGGTGTTCGCAAGGCTGTCCAGGGAAACTTTCAGCTGCGTGGCGAACGTGTACTGATCAATTGTTATGTGTACGACCTGGAGTCAATGCTTGCAGATCAAACGAATCAGGCTAAAGATCTGTTGAAGTCTCCTACAACCTATCTCGAAGCAATTCGTCCCATCGTGAAACGCATAACTCCAGCCCTACAATAGAGTAAGACCTTCTATGATGCTCGACCTTCCAGTAATACCTACTCAAGAACAGCAAGCGCGTAGGCCCGAATGGCTTAAAGTTCGTGCGCCTGGTGGAGAGGATTATGCCCGCATTAAGTCAATGATGCGCTCAAAAGCCCTTCACACAGTGTGCGAGGAAGCTCGTTGTCCCAATATTTCAGAGTGTTGGAATGCTGGTACAGCAACGTTTATGATTCATGGCGACACCTGCACGCGCTCCTGTGGTTTCTGTGCAGTGAAGACGGGTCGCCCCCTACCTGTTGATTACGATGAGCCCCGCCGTGTTGCTGAGGCCATCGCATCGATGAATCTGAAGCATGCCGTTATCACCTCAGTAAACCGCGACGAGCTCAAAGATGGCGGCTCTACGATCTGGGCTGAAACGATCAGATTTTCACGAGAGTTGTCTCCAACAACAACGATCGAAGTTTTGGTGCCCGATTTTAAAGGGAACATGTCGAATCTGCAGCGCATTATTGATGCTCGCCCAGACATCCTGAATCATAATACCGAAACTGTACCGAGACTCTACAAGCATGTGCGCCCGCAAGGTAGATTCCAGTGGACGCTGGATGTTTTAGCAGAGTCGAAGCGTCAAGGAATGCGCACGAAGACCGGGGTTATGCTTGGCCTGGGCGAAACACCGGCAGAAGTGCTCGACGTGATGTCAGAGCTCGTAAAGGTGCAGGTTGATGTTCTTACACTCGGCCAATACCTGCAGCCCACAAAAAATCACCTTCCTGTTGATCGATTCGTTCATCCCGACGAGTTTAAGCATTACGAAGTCGAAGGACTTGCAATGGGCTTCAACGTTGTTGAATCAGGTCCGCTTGTTCGAAGTTCGTATCACGCAGAACGTCACGTATGATTCGTGCTACTGTTCTCGGTAGTGGCACCTCTACAGGCGTGCCCACCGTTGCGTGTGAGTGCCCAACGTGCACAAGCCCAGACATCCGAGACAAGCGCCTGAGAACCTCACTGCTTGTTGAGACCGGCACAGCCACACTGGTTATCGACACATCGGCGGACTTTCGTCAGCAGATGCTCAATCACAAGGTACTCGATATCGATGCTGTCATCTATACGCATCATCACTTCGATCACATCGGTGGCTTTGATGATCTGCGACCGTATGCGTTTCGCAGCGGCCGGGCGGTAGAGGTCCATGGAATGCACGAAACTATTGAGGTACTCAAGAGTACATTCCCATATGCGTTTGGGCTTGTTGAATCAACTGGAGCTTCGGTTCCCAATGTTCATGTGAACTACATCAACGATACGCCATTTGTAGCTGGGGGCATCGAAGTAACGCCAATCCCCATGCGCCATGGGCGCAACATGAGAGTTAATGGCTACCGATTCGAGAACCTAGCCTACTGTACAGATACTAACCATATTCCTGACAGCTCGCTGGCATTGTTGCAAGACCTAGACGTTCTCATAATTGATGGTCTGCGTTGGGACCCTCATCCCACGCACTTCACAATTCACGAATCTTTGGCAATCATTGGTTTGACTCAGCCGAGACGAACGTATCTAACGCACATCGCACATCAGGTGCTCCATGCTCGAGACAGCCAGTTGCTGCCCCCTGGTGTAGAGTTCTGCTACGATGGACTCGTTGTAGAGTCCGTCTAATCCTGCGGGTCGCTTGGTAACTCTTCGCTCTCCGTGTCTTCCGGTGCGACTTCATCGAGTTGTTCTTGAACCCAATACGCGCCGGAAGTTGCTTCGGATTGCATCTCCTCCTCAGGAGCAGTGGGGCGCTCCCCGTCCAACAAGAGAGCCAATTGTTTGCGCAACGTTCTGTGATCAGTCTGTATCGAAATCGTTTCGTCCATGTCGATCATAGTTGTTGTTGTTTTCAGAAGGTCATCTATCTCGCGCAGCTTTGGAAGATCTGACAATGAATTCAATCCAAAGACGCGTAGAAATTCCTCAGTTGTACCATAAAGCAACGGCTTGCCTGGGGTCTCTGCACGTCCAACCATCGAGATGAGTTGCTTCTCGACCAGCGAATTGACAACTTCTCCAGCATTGACGCCCCGAATAGCGTCTATCTCTCCCTTGGTTATCGGCTGCCTGTATGCGATGATAGCAATGGTCTCGAGCGCAGCCTGCGTTAGGCGCCTCCTGTTCTTAGCTTTCAACAGCCGCTGCACAAGATTACCGTGCTGTGGGGTTGTTGCAAACTGATAGCCCCCTGCAATCTTGACAATACGATATGGCCTCTGCGACTGCACGAGGTCGTCGTTGATTTCATCAACCAGTTCTTCAAAAAAGCCTTTCGGAACATCAAACGTTGGCAGCACAATTTCCGGTACTACAGGTTGTTCTCCATCCAATGGCAGTTGTTGCTGTCCAGGGTCCTGCTGCGTTGGGTCTTCAAGAACTAGAAGCCTATGCAGCGATCGGTTTGAAAGGGGCTCCTCACTGGCAAAAATCAACGCCTCAAGCGCATGCAACTGGTCTGCTCGTTCAAGCGTAAAAAAGTATGGCAACTCTCGTGTTGCTACATCCTTTTCAAATTTTTCTTGTTCAATATCGGTCATGACGTTGTCTCCGAGTCCTGATCAGACTCATCTTCATTCGATGTTTGCGGTTGTTCTTCATCCTTGCGTTCGACAATAACGATATCATCGAAACGCAGGTCTTGCTGTACCAATATTCGTTGCAGCTTTGCCAACTCTAGCAGTGCTATGAATGTTACTACAATGTGCATCTTCGTTAGTCCAGAGACAAGCTCAAAGAATCGCGCTGCAGACTTTGTTTTCAACACATGCATGATCTCGTCAGACTTTTCTTCCACGGTAATCGGGAATCGAGTTACGACATGCGGTTCGGCTTTCTCTGGGGCTTTGTCGATGGCACGTTTGAGTGCTTTCAACAGATCAAAGAGCGTTGCATTTCTGTAGGAAGAATTTTCCGAGGCATGAATCTCTTCTGCTTCGAAGATCTGACGATACAACACGTACTTTTGGTTGTCGGCAGAAATCGACAAAGAATCAGACGCCTCCCGATAGCGCTTGTATTCCAGTAGCCTCTTGACGAGCTCTGCGCGAGGATCATCTTCGTCTATCGTACCTGGGGCCACACCCTCTTTCTCGTCACGCGGCAACAACATTTGAGCTTTGATCTGCACCAGCATTGAGGCCATTACGATAAACTCGCCAGCCAGCTCAAGATCAAGTAGCTCGAGAACCTTGACATACTCAAGGAACTCTTGTGTTATCGATGCAATGGGTATATCGTATATATCGAGCTCGTCCCGCTTGATAAAAAACAAGAGCAGGTCTAGCGGTCCCTCGAAGTTCTGTAATCGTACACTGTACATGCGCTGTCTCGTATTCCTCGTTACGCTAAAACAGACAAGAGGCGGCCGTGGTATACACGTGGCACTCGTGCTGAAAAAGCTGTTATGATTTCATAAGGTATTGTTCTGGCCATTGCTGCAAGTTCGATAGCATCAATGGCGTCGAAGCAGCCATCAGTACCCAACTGGCTCCCAAGTAAAACTACCTCTTGTCCAATACTGCAGGGATCTTGGCCCAGATTTACCATCAGCTCGTCCATGCAAATCGACCCCACGATCGGGTATCGCTTGCCACCGATGATGCATTGGCCAATACCTGTAAGTCCGCGAAGATACCCATCACCGTATCCAATTGGCACCGTAGCAATTGTGCATTGTTCTGTTGCAGTAAAGCGCTGACCGTAGCTAACGGAATCTCCAGGGAATGCTGTTCGGATCGAGTTGATAGCAGATCGCACAGACAATACGGGCCTGAGTGCTGGATCTGTTTCTGCACCTACGGCATAGCCAAACAACGACAGACCTGTTCGTACCATCGTAAAATGGGTGCTGATATCCATCCACAATGCTCCAGAGTTTGCCGCGTGAACGTACTGGAACTGAAAGCCTGATTGGTCTAGCAGGTCTAGGGCAACCTTGAACTGTTCGAGTTGATTTTGTAAAAAGGGGCTTGCTGGATCGTCGGCAGTGGCAAAGTGTGTGCACACCCCGACTAGCTCAATGCCCGGCATCGTAGTTAGTTGTTTGGCTGCTTCGACAGCCTCGTGCACACGAAATCCCTCCCGCAGCATGCCTGTATCAATGTACAAATGTACCGGCACGGTGCTAGACTCAGAAACAGCTGCCTGCGAGAGTGCCTCAATTTGTTCAACCGCGCAAGCAACCGCATGGAATCCATTCCTTGCAACCTGCTGAACTTCGTGTGCTTCCACTGGCGTCAGAATAATCATGTCTGTGCTAACACCGTTGTTTCGCAACTCAACCGCCTCGTCTGCGATGGCGGTCCCGAGCATATCTATGCCAAGAGACTGCAATGCTTTGGCAATTGGGACCATGCCGTGGCCGTATGCGTTCGCCTTAACGAGGCCCAACACATGCTTGCCAGCAGCCCTTCGTTTAACACAGGAAAAATTCCACTCCAGTGCATCAAGATCTATATGTACTTGAGTACTTCTCATGAGGTTTGTTGAGCATCGGCCCATTCGAATGCTTGTTTAATTTCTGGGTTGGAAAGCCCAGCGCCGAGTGCGCAGATCAGTTTGATGCGCGCCTTCTGTCCGTTGAGATAGTCGGCGAAGACAACACCCGCTTCGTGAAGATGACGTCCAGCCCCCTCATATGCATAAAGATGCTCAACGCGCCCCACTGGACAACGAGAAACAAGTACCACTGGTACTCCAGAAGCCACGACCTTTTTTAGAGCATAAAAAACAGGTGGTGTTACGTTACCTACGCCAAAAGCTTCGACAACGAGACCGTTAGCCCCTTTAGCAAGACATATATCGACAAGCGTGGCATCCATACCCGAATAGAGTTTTAACAACGGAACGAATGCAGGTATGTTTTCTACATGAAAGACCTGCCTATGCTGGGGTCTGCGATGTAGAAACACAATGCCGTTTGTGATGCGTCCGACCGGACCAAAGTCGAAACTTGTAAACGTCGACAACGCTTCTGTATTGGTCTTTGATGTCTCAGAGGCAGCCGTCATTATACCCCCAAGACATACAATTACACCCATTTCGTGCAAATTCCCTGACGTAGCAGCCGTTACAGCATCTCGCAGATTTCGTGGACCATCCCAATCAGGTTCACTACTGTTTCTCATCGCACCCACGACAATCACCGGCTTTGCACTTGCAACGGTAGAATCGAGAAAGTACGCTGTCTCCTCAAGCGTATCTGTGCCGTGCGTGATAATCACGCCACGAATGCTCGGATCATCAAAATAATTCTGCACAATCCGCGACAGTTCCAACATGTGTATCGGCGTGATGTGCGGGCCAGGATATGTACCGTACTCATGAACAACCACGTCTGCCATGTGCTGTATCTCTGGAATACGCACAAGTATCTCTCCGCCCGACATACTTGGCACTACACCGCCCCATTCTCTATCGAGCTTCGAGGCAATTGTTCCACCAGTGAAAATAATCGCTATTTGTGGTCTGTCAGGCATCAGTGAGGGTAACTTTCAGGCACTATCAACCGCGAAGATAGAGATGCGGTTTGTAGTTTTGCAGGAATTGGTTGTTTACTACCGAACAACGTTATCAACATGGAATACATGAGGCTGAGAGACAATGAGCTCCGAGACACTTGATGCACAAAGCGTTGCTGTGACCGAGGACTTCTTGCCGTTGAATGGCACCGACTACGTTGAGATATACTGCGGCAACGCGAAACAATCTGCATACTTCTATCGAACAGCATTTGGTTTTCAGCTTGTAGCCTATGCAGGCCCTGAGACCGGGCTTCGTGACCGTGCCTCGTACGTTCTGCAGCAAGGCAAGATTCGACTTGTCTTAACAACGCCACTTCGCTCAGACAACGCCATGACGCAGCATATTGCCAAGCATGGCGATGGTGTAAAGACACTTGCCCTATGGGTAGACGATGCCCGTTCAGCATGGGAGGCTACTACAGAACGCGGAGCAGTTAGCATTCAGGAACCAACGGTTTTAACAGATGCAGATGGCGAGGTGGTTGTTGCCACAATCGGCACGTATGGCGATACAGTCCACACATTTGTAGAACGCAAGAACTATCGCGGCGTATTTATGCCCGGGTTTGTTGCCACCAGTGATGGATATCACAGTGAGCCCGTTGGTTTGGTGCACGTAGATCATTGTGTAGGCAATGTTGAGCTTGGCCAGATGGATCGCTGGGTTTCGTTTTATGAAGAGGTGCTGGGATTTAAACTCCTGTTAACGTTTGACGACAAGGACATCTCGACTGAGTACTCCGCTCTGATGTCGAAAGTGGTCTCGAATGGAACAGGGTATGTCAAGTTCCCTATCAACGAGCCAGCTTCCGGCAAGAAGAAGAGTCAGATCGAAGAATACATCGAGTTTTATAGTGGGCCGGGCGTGCAACACATCGCAGTTGCAACAAACGATATCCTTCATACGGTATCTGAACTTCGACGCCGTGGTGTTCAGTTTCTGCATGTACCCGAGACGTACTATGCAGATCTTCTTGATAGGGTTGGATCGATCGACGAAGATATCAAGGCGTTGCGCGAGCTAAACATTCTTGTTGATCGTGATGACGAAGGGTATCTTCTACAGATCTTCACTAAACCGGTTGAAGACCGCCCAACGTTATTCTTTGAAATCATACAGCGCCGTGGCGCTCAATCTTTCGGAAAAGGAAACTTCAAGGCTTTGTTCGAGTCTATTGAACGAGAACAAGCCCTTCGAGGTAATCTATAACTTTCACCTTTGTTTCACCTACGCAGCCTGAATATGGCTTCTACAGCAAAAAAGAGCAGCGGATCAGCCGCCCTCTTCCATGGACATAATCCATTTCTGGAGTCTGTCAACGCATACTTTGATAAAGCAGCGGCGATCATGGGTCACCCGAAGGGGCTCTTGGATCAAATCCGTGCATGTAACTCAGTGTACTACATGCAGTTCCCTGTTCGCATCAAGGGTGGTATCCAGGTAATTCAAGCATGGCGTGCAGAACACAGCCATCACAAGTTGCCAACCAAGGGTGGTATCCGCTATGCACTTTCGGTAGATCAAGAAGAGGTGCAAGCTCTTGCTGCCCTGATGACGTACAAGTGCGCAGTGGTCGACGTGCCTTTTGGTGGCGGCAAGGGTGGTATTCGCATCGACCCAAAGGCCTACACTGTTGAAGAACTCGAGCGTATCACTCGTCGCTACACGGTAGAACTAATCAAGAAAAACTTCATCGGCCCATCGGTAGACGTTCCTGCCCCTGACTACGGCACTGGCCCTCGCGAGATGGCGTGGATAGCCGATACCTATCAGGCCATGGCAAAGGATGATATTAACGCCCTTGGTTGCGTTACAGGCAAGCCTGTAGGGCAAGGTGGCGTACGTGGGCGCACTGCTGCCACAGGACGCGGTCTCTATTTCGCAGTTCGCGAAGCTGTCAACGACGCAACACTGATGAAGAAACTCAAGATGACAACAGGGTTGTCGGACAAGAAAGTCATCGTTCAAGGCTTTGGTAATGTTGGTTACCATGCTGCCAAGTTCCTCATGGAAACTGGAGCAACAATCGTTGGAATCATCGAGTGGGACGGTGCCGTGGTTAATCCAAAGGGTATCGACGTCGATGCACTCAATGTCCATCGAAACAAGAAGGGTTCTATCACTGGATTTGCAGGCGCTAAGACCATCAAGGATGGCAATAGCGTACTCGAACATGATTGCGATATTCTTGTCCCTGCTGCGCTCGAGTCACAGATTCATAAGGGCAACGCTGGAAAGATCAAAGCAAAGATCATCGCAGAAGGTGCTAATGGCCCTATCACATCAGAAGCAGAGCCGATCCTTCTGAAGAAGGGTGTTTTGGTTATGCCAGACATGTACGTGAATGCCGGTGGAGTTGTGGTGTCGTACTTCGAGTGGCTGAAGAATCTTTCACACGTTCGTTTTGGCCGCATGGACAAGCGATTTGATGAAGGTGCCAATACACGCATCATCAGCACCGTTGAACAGCTTACTGGCAAGACACTTACAGCTGCAGAACGTGCGGTGGTTGCTCGTGGCGCCGACGAAGAGGATCTTGTAAACTCAGGTCTCGAGGATACAATGATTGCGTCCTATCACACAATTATGGAACACTACTATGGTAATCCTAAGGTAAAGGATATGCGCACAGCTGCCTTCATCAGCTCCATCGACAAGATTGCCCAGTCGTATCTCTCGCTTGGCATCTTCCCGTAAGGGGCTATCCACGACATACAAAGCAATAAGCGCCGCAATTGTCTGACTATTGCGGCGCTTTTCGTTTGCGTTTATCCAGGGCTAGTACGATCAGTCTATCGAACGATCACTTTATGTATTGAACGGCCAGAGTTATTTGTAACAACCACAAGATAGAGGCCGCTCGCTACAGCATCACCCTTGGCATCTCTCCGTGACCATACTATCTCGCCCAAACCACGAAGTGATGCAATAGTACTGCCTGAAACAGTCATAATGTCACATGCTAACATCTCGTCCTGGCGACCACGGATGAAGAGATCATCGGTCATTGGATTTGGAAAGACATTTACTTGTGAAGTTGCTTCAACTTCATCAACTGAACTAATGGTACCGCGCGCAAGCCTGAATGCACTCGTGCCCACATCCGATGTAACGACTACCGAAGCGCTTTCACCATTAGCGGCAATTGACTCAAAGCACAACTCAAGCTGTTCGCCTTGCTTTAACGTCAATGGGAGCTGGGGCTCTGAGACAATCTTCCATGTGTCACGTCCCGCACCACTTACACTGATACGTGTGATCCTAGCTGTGGCACACGGCAACGAAGCTGAGAGATTACATTTTTTAACGTTAGCAGTACCATCAGGAAAGACCAACGTATCCTGCATGAACTTCAAGCCAGATACTGCATCTCCCTGAACCTTCAGTGTTTGATTGCCACTTGAGGCAAAGAACTGAATCGATGCATCGATTGGACCGATTACCCTCGGTGTAATTCTGATACGAACGTCTCTACGCTCATTTACCGCAAGTGCAAATGGCGCAACGAGCCCCACCACTTCGATATTAGCGATAGGCTCTGCGGAGATAGACGTGATAGTGACCGGTGAGCCCCCTTCGTTAACCAACAAGCCTGAAACAACAGTGTCTATGACACTGCATGCAGGTACCTCTTCGAACGTTAACGATGGCAACGAGAGTACAAACTTGCCCGGTCCAGAAACAGAGGTAATACGAACAATCGCAGTCTTGGATTCTACTGTATCACAGTTGTTAAAGACAACACACTTGTACACACCACTATCAGCCTTTACAATCGCTGTCTTGCGCAGCGTAGCAGCTTTTTGGCTAGAAAGTGGTTCGCCATCCTTGTACCACTGATATGTGAGTAGCTCGCCAGATGCAACCACTGCGAGAGATAGCGTGTCGCCCTCCTTGAGTGATCTATCAACTGGCTGAGTACGAATCGCTGGCTTTTCTGTTACTAGGAGTTTAGCCACTGCAGATACCGCGGCAGGACTACACGCCCCCTCGACGGTGCATGTATAGTCACCCTCATCAAGCAGGGTTGCTGCATCAATTGTGAGCTTAGGTTCTGTTCCTCCAGATACGATTCCATTATTTCGCTTCCATGTATACGTCAGATCAGTGCCAGTAGCAGCAACTGTAAACGAAACTTTGCCACCCTCGCATACCGTAACACTACTTGGCTGAGTGGTGATCGCAGGCTTCACACCAATAGTAACAAGAACCGCGTCTGAGGTGACGTTTGTGTTACAACCAAAAATCACACAGTCGTATGTGCCAGCTTCAGCTGTCGTAACTGTATTGATGGTAAGCACAGGCTTTGTTCCGCCAGCGATGTCAACTCCGTTCTTACGCCAACGGTACTGTAGCCCGGTTCCTGTTGCTGAAACAGAGAGGTTAAGGGGCTTACCAGCACACACAAATGTTGGCTTGGGTTGGAGCGTGATTGCTGGACCAGCATTGATAACTATCGATTGTACCGTACTAACAACTTCATCAGATGCAACATCGACCATTCTCAGCGCATATGTGCCTTGCTCGAATGATGCAGAGATTGCGTAGTTGTAGCTTAGTGTATTTGCAGCAACTGTTGCAACTACCGTTGTTGTTTGGAAATTGTCTTTTGACAACTCTAAACGGATCGTATTCAAGCCGGCCTGCGTCCATGTGATACTCATGGACTGCCCAGTGCAGAAGCTCGAACCGGCCGTTGGGCCCATGATAGAGCCCCCTATCACCGTAATCTGAATTGGTCCAGTTAATGCCCAGTCATCCAGATCGGTTGCACGCCCGTCATTGTTTACAGCATTGCCCGCACCTGTAAACGTATACGTTCCAGCTGTATTCGGAGCAGTCCAGTTAAACTCAAATCGAGCAGATCCACCAGCGAACTGCGTAACGTTTGCATGTGTAACCTCGCCGCCAACGACCTTGCAGTTTGTAACTGCCTGTATCGTGCCAATGTTGGCATTGCCGTTCTTAATGGCAGCATTGAAACCTGCAGATTGATTGTTATTATGTGCCACCACAACTGCATAGGCCTTGGTCTGACCAGTTAGCACGGTGCGAGGTCCTTCAAGAACCACATTGGCTGGGCCGGCCTGCCCACCGTGACAGCCAGCGCAACCTACATTCGAAAGTCCCGTCTTTCCGCTGGAATCAGCAAGCATGCTCTGTGCAGAGGCTACCAAGACTATGAGCATCGAGAAGTATCGCAGGTATATGCACTTCATAATTCTATCTCAACAGATAATGTTCAAAAGCAGGTCGAGCTATAAAATACAAACAGGGGCCGTATGGTGGAACGTACGGCCCCTGATAGAAATTCCAAGAATCATCCGCGATTGCTTATGAGTTTGCGAACAGTTTAGCCTTGATCGCAATCGTCTCACCAACGCTCTTGCCAACCACGCCGGCCTTGCCCGTAATGTTATGATCTGAAAGCTTCACATTGAATGATGCCTCGACCATGGCAAGGTTCCCTGATGCCCGCTTCTTTGTCTCAGCAGACTCCGGCAAATACGTGATTGTTACGTCCGCGGTGGAATTCACGGCAACACCGTGACATGTGAAAGAACCAACGGCCTTGGCTGTAACGATGTTACGTCCGTCTTTCGAAGATACTTTCACATCCTTGAGGGATTTGATGGTAAACGTTATTGTTGGGTACTTCGCCGCATCCAACCACATAGCGTCATACATGTGCTCATCGCGCTTCGAATTAGCAGTCTTCATAGACATCACCGAAACCTGAATAGTGCCAGTGGTGGCCTCAAGGTTGGTCGCATCCAAATTGAATGCGCCGGTTACACCGTCAGACGTTCCGTTAATCGTCTCAACTGGCGCGTCCGATACAAACTCAATGCCATTCTTACCAACATTGTTGTTAAGCGAATACTTCTTAGCACCAGCTTGAGCACCCGGGATCCCAGTTGCGTAGGCATAAATGGCCGTAAAGGCTATCAACGACATCATCTTGAGGCTGTTCATCATAATCGCATCCTAGTGTTATACTGAATTGCGTGTTTACACACGCATATTACGGATTATCTCTGATAATAGTGCACAAGCACGTTCAACTTCTACTGTTGTTGTATTCTTACTAACCGAAATTCTCACTGCTGCGCGGGATTCGGCATCTGTTCTCCCCATTGCTTTGAGAACATGGGACGGCTGAAGGCTCCCTGATACACAAGCACTCCCGTTCGAAACGGCAACGCCTGCAATATCCATTGCCTGTAAAATCGACTCACCATCAAGCTTTTCAGCATCAATGAAAGACACATTTAACACGTTAGGCAGAGCCCCCTCTTCAGGGGTGTTAAAGCGAATTTTTTCGATAGAAGAGCTCAAAAGAACTCTAGCATAATCAATGCACGACTTCATGTGTTTCGTGTGCGCTTCGAGATTGCTTACTGCAATCCGCGCTGCTGCAGCCATACCTACAATAAGTGCTACCGGTTCGGTGCCAGCACGCCTGTTTCGTTCTTGCCCGCCGCCCTGCTGGTGTGCCCTAAAATTAATCCCCTTTCGGATGAACAATGCACCTACACCCTTAGGACCATGAATTTTATGTGCAGAAAATGACATGAAATCCACAGGCAGCGCAGCTACATCTATCGGCAGTTTGCCAAGAGTCTGCACGGCATCTGTATGCAATAATGCATCACCAATTACACCCCGGATATCAACAAGTGGTTGAATGACACCAGTTTCGTTGTTTGCATGCATAACACTAACGAGTGCGTTGCCATACGGCAGACTTTGCAGTACACCGAGATCTACATATCCGTATTCCGATACTGTTGCCTCATATACAGGCACGCCTTGCTGTTGCAGCGCGGCAGCCGGATGCAGTACTGCATGATGCTCGATAGTTGAGTGAATCACTGTGCTGGCAAGCTTCGAATCCTGTACTACACTTTTCAACACTGCATTGTTCGACTCAGTACCACCGCTTGTGAATATCACCTCCGCAGGATGCGCCCCTATCACAGTAGCAAAGTCAGCACGGGCCAGCTCAATTGCTACTCGTGCCTGCCTTCCGAGGGCATACACACTCGACGCATTGCCGTAGTTATTCTGCAGCCATGGCATCATCTCGTCTAAGACTTCTGGATCGATGGCAGTAGTAGCGCTATTGTCGAGATAGATCACGAGGTTTTTCCTAGCCCCTTATAAAGGTCGTACTTCGCACTGTAGAGCACGATATTAAGGTTACTATCTCTCAATGTACCACCTGATGGGGATAGATAGAATGTTGCAGTCGTTGCTGTCGGGGCCTTTGCAAGCGATCCATCGGCATCGATGTAGAACGTGAGAATCTTGTACCCCAGATGCTCCTCTGCAGTCTGGGCTTGTTCTAGCAGATGCTCTGGTGAATAAATAAACAATGGATTGGATCTGTCTGTTGCAAGAATATTCTCTGTCATTTGCGCATTTCCGGGAGTGTTGCCACAAAATTAACCAGTAATTTTGGCGTCTGTGCCACTTCACTTTCAGTTAAGAAGACATGCTCAAGTTTTTTCAGTCACTGCTCGGCGGTTCAAAACACGATAAAGACGTCAAGCAGATGCAGCCGATCATCGATGAAATCAATTCCGTATTCGCGGGATTGTCGGGGCTATCTGACGACGACCTACGCAATAAGACCCAAGAGTTCCGTGAACGCATTGATCAATCCGTAGAATCGCTTCGCGCAGAGGTGGAGTCTATCCGAGAACGACTTCGAACCGACACGTCCATAGAGCATGCTGAACGTTCAGACCTCTATGCCCGAATAACTGCAAATGAGCGTGAACAGTTTGAAACCATTCAGGCAGCACTCAACGATATTCTTCCAGAAGCTTTTGCTGTTGTAAAAGAGGCTTGTCGCCGTCTAGTAGGACACAGGTACAACGTAGTTGGCAACGAGCACACATGGGATATGGTCCCGTATGATGTACAGCTTATTGGTGGCATAGTATTGCACCAAGGTAAGATCGCAGAAATGAGCACTGGCGAAGGTAAAACACTCGTCTCTACGCTGCCGTTGTACCTTAACGCGCTTGCAGGCCGCGGCGTGCATCTTGTTACTGTAAACGACTACTTGGCCCAACGTGACCGTGAATGGATGCGCCCAATCTTTGATTTCCTGGGCGTATCGACAGGCTGCATACAATCAAACATGCGTCCGGAAGATCGCAAGGGTCAGTACGGGGCTGACCTTACATGGGGAACCAATAACGAATTCGGCTTTGACTACTTGCGCGACAACATGGTTACCGACGCCGTTGACATGGTTCAACGCGGACACTGGTTTGCTGTTGTAGACGAGGTAGACTCTGTCCTAATCGATGAAGCTCGAACGCCCCTTATCATATCTGGTCCAGTTACGGCCGGTTCAACAGAAGCGGCGTTCGTCGACATGCGTCCGCGCGTTCAAAGGCTTATTGACGCACAGGCCAAATATGTTAACGGCATTGTAGCCGAAGCCGACAAGCTTCTGGCTACTGCATTTAAGGACGACCGAATACAGGCTGGGGTAAATCTTCTTCGTGCGCACCGCGGAATGCCCAAGCAAAGCAGGCTCCTGAAGATGCTGCAAGAGCCAGAAATCATGAAGCTGCTGCGAGATACCGAGCTCGAATATCTTCGAGATCAAGGTCAGCGCATGAGCGAGATCGACGAAGAGCTCTACTTCACCGTAGATGAAAAGAATCATCAAATCGACATCTCTGAAAAGGGGCGCGCTCTGCTGGCATCTGGGAAAGAAGATGCAGAGATGTTCGTGATCCCTGATATCGCTGCACAGATGAGTGCCCTAGAAGGTGATAGTGGCATGCGTGCCGAAGACAAAGCACTCCGCAGGGATGATTACATGCGCGTATTCTCAGATCGATCAGATAGAATCCACATCATTAACCAACTCCTGCGGGCGTACACATTGTACGTACGCGATGATGAGTACGTAGTGCAGGATGGTAAGATTAAGATCGTTGATGAGTTTACTGGTCGCATCCTTGAAGGACGTCGTTATTCCGACGGACTTCATCAGGCGATTGAAGCCAAGGAAGGTGTGTTCGTTGAACAAGACACCCAAACCTTTGCTACTGTAACGCTCCAGAATTACTTCCGTCTATATCACAAACTAGCTGGCATGACGGGTACGGCTGAAACTGAAGCCGGTGAGTTTTGGCAGATTTACGAGCTCGACGTAGTAGTCATTCCAACGAACCGACCAATCCAGCGCAAAGATCTAGACGATTTCATCTACCGCACAAAGCGTGAAAAGTATAACGCCGTCGTTGATGCAGTGAAAGCAGAACTCGAAGCAGGGCGTGCGGTACTCGTTGGCACAACCAGCGTGGAAGTTTCTGAATTGCTCTCCAAGATGCTCAAGCGTGCAAATGTTAATCACAATGTGCTCAACGCTAAGCAACATCAGCGTGAGGCCGAGATCGTTGCCAACGCTGGACGCAGAGGCGCAGTGATGATCGCTACCAATATGGCTGGCCGTGGCACTGATATCAAACTTGATGCTGATGTCAAGGCAAGTGGTGGTCTTGCAATTATTGGTACCGAACGGCACGAGGCACGCCGAATAGACCGCCAGCTTCGAGGTCGTGCAGGACGTCAAGGCGACCCCGGTTCTTCGCAGTTCTTCATTTCCCTCGAAGACGACTTGATGCGGTTGTTCGGCGGTGAGCGAATTGCCGCCACAATGCAACGGTTGAAAGTACCCGAGGGTGAACCAATTCAAAGTTCGATCGTTACACGCGCTGTTGAGAATGCTCAAAAGAAAGTTGAAGGAAACAACTTTGGTGTCCGCAAACGGCTGCTTGAATACGACAACGTCATGAATCAACAACGGGAAGTGATCTACGATCGCAGACGTCACGCCCTGATGGGAGAGCGCCTTCGCAGCGAAGTTCTCGATTACGTGGCAGAACTGGCCGATGGATGGTACGACGAGCATCATCAAGACCAGAACTACGAGGCTTTCGCCAACGACTTTCGCGTAAAGATGCTTTGCGAACCAGGTTTGACTTCAGCAGAGTTTACGAGTCTTGCAAAGTCCGACGTTATTGATCGCGCAGTAGCTTCGGCCACTGAGTTCTATAATCGCAAGGAACAGATGTTAGGACCCGATTTCATGGCCCAACTCGAGCGCGTTGCTGCTTTGCGGGCAATCGACGATGAATGGCGTGAGCACCTACGAGCGATGGACGATTTGAAAGAGGGCATTTATCTGCGTGCTTATGGCCAAAAGGATCCGATTCTTGAGTACAAACAAGAGGCCTACAGAGTATTCCTTGGTCTGATAACTCAGATAAACGAAGCCACTGTTTCGTTTGCGTTCAAGTATTTCCCGCAGGTTGTCGAGCGCGCCCCTGCAAGACCCGCTGAATCTGTTCCTGCAAAGACGTCAACCGTTACCGGCCTGCCATCATTACAGTCATCAGTAAGCTCATCACGCCAACTACAGTTTTCGCATCCAAGTGCTACCACAACGATGGGAGCAGATTCCAATGCAAGTGCACAAGGTGATGGCCGCAACGTAACACAAACGGTTCGCAATACTGGCAGAGAAGTTGGCCGAAATGAGCAGTGTCCTTGTGGGTCAGGTAAGAAGTTTAAACACTGTCATGGGGCTAGTGGTTCAAGGACATACGACGGCTAATCACCTAAGCCTATCGTTGCAACGCGAAATCCTGATTGAAGGGACGTTGGTGGATTAACGACCACGAACGTCCCCTTTCCTATTCCATGCAATACCTGCACGAAATCCCTTCCTTGCACGCCCAGCCGAAGTGATCGCATCGACACACTTCCATTGACCACTGCGAAGACTGATGCATCCTTCCCATGAATCACAATCGCGTTTGATGGCACGCGAACTACATTGATGTATCTCCAAACAATGACATCAAGAGACATCTTGTAGCCGTCACCAAGATTGATCTTACCAGATGGTCTGCAAACAGCAACAACTCGTTGTTCCTCAATACCTAGTGCAGAGACCTTCGTAAATGCAGCAGGTTCAATGCGCGCTATTGATGCAGCGATTGGTTTATCACTACCTGCATTGATGATTACTGGCATACCAACTGTAAGCAATGGCGCATCTGTGCTTAATACATCTGTCGTAACCTCTGCTTTGTCGAACGTCCCAATTTCGTAGAGTGGCGTGCCTGCTGCGAGTATCCGTTCCTCATCAACAAAGCGCTTAAGAACAACACCACCGATCTCGGATTGCATTACGAGCCTCTTAGCAGGCAACCGTTGAGAGCCCACGCGATATGCAGCTTCTTCGTGCTTCATACGTTCGAGAGTCTGATCTGCAGCACGCGCCTCACGGTCTAGACCCTCATAATGCAACAGCGAACGCTCGAGCTCCGTTTAGGGTGAAGCTTGAAGACGAGTTTACGCTCGCCAGCAATTTCACATGCCCTCTCTATCGTGCGACGTCGATTCTCATACTTGAATGTTTCACGAAAGTCGCTTGTCGCGACAAGGACATAGCCGGTTGACTCTGATGGCGTCTCAAGAAGCCTCTGACAATCATCGAAATTCGGTATGCCGGTAACGACGATCTTGGATGAATCTGCCCCCTTCTTTACGAAAAGATCGCGGTAGCCTTCGGACGCTACACACATTCTGCGGTAGGCGTTCGATATCCCGAAGGTTGACGTCGAGGCGAGATAACGCGGGAGCTTGAGTTTCTTCACGACATGATACATCGTGTTCACGGGGTCTATCATGCCCTCCTGCACGAGCACAATGTGCTTGCCCCGTACATTCTTTGGTAGGAACAAGTCGCTGCAGGTTACCACCAGATCATATTCATGTAGCTGGCCAGCAAAGTCTAGCTGCAGACCATGAGCAGCGAGAAGATCATGTGCACGCTGTTGATGCCCCATGCCAACGATCATCCAGTCTAGCGTATCGCTACGCCCCATCATGCCAATGAAGCCATCGGTATAGTGCGGCGTGAACCAACAATCATGTTGCTGAAGGTGCTCAGCGATCTTCATCATCATAGTGGTCTGATTCTTCGAACCACAGATGAAGAGAATTCTCCTGGAGTTTAGCATTGTCCCACACGGTACGATATTGCAGAATCAAGAACGCCTGCAAATCTGATGTGTGGTCGTCAGCTAATCGTTACGACAATGTTTCGTTTGTGTAGTGATGGCTATGATACCGTAACACTACGGCTTTACCCATCGGGGGTTGCGCAGCACCGAAGAATCTGTTAGTGCCTTCATGAAGGCAACAAGAGAGGCCTTCTCACGATCGGTAAGGTTGAGCTTGCGCACGCGTGTATCGCGATTAGGGAATGGAAGTCCACCCTCGTTGTAATGCCCGACCACCTGTTCAAGTGTGTTCATCGGACCCTTTTCAGAATCACCACTTGCCATGTAGGGAGGTGTTAAGGCCACGTTACGTAGTGTTGGTGTCTTAAATAGACCTTCGTCTTTGGAGTCCTTCGTAACGTTGTAACGGCCGCGATCAAAGTAGTGACTGAACAATCCAACGTTCTGAAACTGATCGTTTGTGAAGTCTTGTCCGCCATGGCAAGCACCACACATTGTCTTATTGCTGAAGAACAGATTCATACCCTCGCGTTCCTGCTCTGAAAGTGCAGAGCGCTCTCCAAGGACGTATTTATCATAACGACTGTTAGCACTTACGATGGTGCGTTCGAAGCTGGCGATAGCTTGCGTGACGCGCTTCATACTAACAGATGTATCACCAAATGCGCTCATCCAGGAATTCTTGTATGCAGCAGACAGGATCAATGCAGCTACCTTCATGGTATCGGCGTCCATCTCAACAGAGCCAAGCAACGCAGCCATTGCCTGATCTTCCATCGTAGCAGCTCGTCCATCCCAAAACAGAGAGGTGCGGTATGCGACATTAACGAGTGATGGACTGTTGCGCTGTCCACGAGCCCCGTTCACTCCCCTACTTACCTGATTGGGGGCATCAGAAAACGCATGCTCTGGGTTGTGACACGATGCGCACGCTACTGTTCCGTCGCCAGAGAGCCGAGTGTCGTAAAACAGTTGTCTACCCAGCTCAACCTTAGCAGGAGTAAGTGGGTTATCCGCAGGAACGGGAATTTGGGCCAGATGAGATGGCGTCAACGGAAACGGAGGAATGGCTGGAGCACCCTCGGGGTCGCAGCTCGTAAGCACGGCACCAACCGCCGCCAAGGCGAAGATGAATGACCGTGTTAATCGAACCACAGACATAGATGCTTTCTACAGTCGTGAAAGTTTTTCTACGAATTCGCGCGCCTCGCGTCCGCTAAGACCTTGGGCAACGAGTTCTTCCTCAGTTGGTATCGCTGGTAACAGCGATTTGATAACCTGTAGTTCCTGATGCGAAAACTTCTGTGCGTTAACGATGTAATCTTCAAACGCCTCGTAGGCAAGGGGCACGGCAGCCTTCACAATACTTGCCATTGCCTGACCATAGACACGTATCTCGTATTGTGCATGCGCATCAATACGTAGACGTAAGAAGTGGAACAGGTTGTGCAGATCAATCTTCCAATACCATTCGGTGTAATTCGATACCGGCAGGTTGATACGCGCAATTTCTCGAGCAAGATTCGTTTCGAGCAGATCCTGATATTCGCCGTACAGATTCTCCTGTGTTGTACGCATCGTAGTGCGGATACGCCCTGACTCTTCAGCTGCGAATGATTCGTCGGCTCTACCCTGCTTGTTCGTAGCGCTTTGTGCACGTATCTGCTCTGGATCTGGAACGTAGAACTCATCCTTCATCTCGGAGTACCGTCCAGAGTACTCATTCACATTTGCTGTGCGATGACGTATCCACTGACGCGCAACGAAAATTGGCAGCTTCACATGAAACTTGAATTCGACCATCTCGAAGGGTGTCGTATGCAAATGGCGCATGAGATAGCGGATCAGTCCACGATCTTCATGTACTTTCTTTGTACCTGAGCCATACGACACGCGGGCGGCCTGCACGATTGCATTGTCATCGCCCATGACGTCGATCAACCGAACAAAGCCCTTATCTAGGCACGGGAATTCTTTCCCGATTAGTGCTGCAACTTCTTCTGTCATGCGGCAAAGATACTCACAAGGCCAAATTGACGACCCGCCGCCGTGCTATGCACCCATCGGCAAATAAGGTATCAGCGTCTTTGCAAACCCTGGAACGTTGCGTGTCTGCATCCACAGAGTACCAGGACCAGTAAACAGACAAACAAGCCCTTCACCGCTGGCCATGCTTGAAAACAGTCCCTTTGATGCCGTCTTGATCGAGTAGTTCATTCCATCGGTAAATGCCACGATATGCCCTGTGTCCACAACGTACGATTCCCCTACCCCGAGAGTCCGTGTGTAAACTGCTCCAAAACTGCTCAAAAAGAGGGGGCCTGTGCCGCTGAGCACAGAAAGAAATAGGTCGTGTCCAGACACCATGGCCTTGATAGACCCACGTGCGCTCATCGTTAGATCAGGGTCTCCAGCCAAATACGCGCCGCCATACGCAAGGATCGTCTGCTGCTGCAGGTCGATGCGCACAATATCACCTGGATGCGCAGGCGCTAACATCAACTCGCCCGACGCGTGCACAGCTGAGTAGATCGACGCAAAGATCGATTCGCCGCCTACGGCAGCTTTGAGCGTGCCCATAAGCCCCTTGCCGGCAGTAGTTGTTTCGAGTTCAATACTTGAACTCATCGAGAGCATGGCACCTGGTTCGGCGCGAAATCTCTCGCCGCGCTCCATGTCTACGCGAAGTGTAGCATATACTGGGGCATGTTCAATAGTAAACTTCATGACAAGATCCTTTCCGTGTTCAGAGTACCTTTACACCCGTTGCTTCGAAGTTGATCTCGTGTTGGTCGCCAATAATCTTAGCGATCTGCTTCTTGGACTTTCCTGCGTCTTCAGCGTAATGGCGTGCATCAGCTTCCGACACAGTCTCAACAGACAATACACCCGTTGCGACAATGCTTTTCCCTACAAGGTTTCGCGGCATGAAGAATCCGTAGTCCTTGAATGTTACACGCGCCTTCCTTCCACCCTGTTGCACGATCATCCAACACCCTTTCACAGAGCAGACCTCTTTGACCTTGCCCACAATCGTAATATTCTCGGAAAACTTCTTAGCAACTATGGCATTCGAGAGCGGCCAGGGTTTGTCACGCAGGATAACGCCAGCACCATATTCTTGCCCCTTCTTTGCCGGTGCAGGCTTGGGCTGTTGAGCTGCGCACATAAGGCTCGATGCGAGAGTAATGATTACGAGGAGAAGCTTCTTCATTGATGTTCTTTCTGATATTCGCACAACTAAATTCGAATCTACACATCCATTCACGCAAACACCATAGAATGATTGCATTAGTTCAACGGGTCAAACAGGCATACGTCGACGTCGAAGGCACAACTATTGGGAGCATCGACAAGGGGCTCCTGGTTTTACTTGGCGTAACACACACAGACACGTCCGCAACTTGCGAATGGATAGCCCAGAAGCTGGTCACGTTGCGCATCTTCCCCGACGACGAAGGAAAAATGAACCGCTCAGTTCTTGATGTAGGCGGCAGCATTCTCGTGGTTTCTCAGTTTACCTTGTATGGTGAGCTCGCCAAGGGCACACGTCCGTCGTTTATCAAGGCTGCACGTCCAGAACATGCAGAGTCACTCTATAACGAGCTGATAACGAAGCTTCGCGAATTGTCCGCTGGCCATGCGAACACACATATCGCAACCGGCTCGTTCGGTGCGATGATGGATGTTCATCTTGTGAATGACGGGCCGGTAACGTTAATCATCGAACGCGAGTAGCAAGCAGCGAGTAGCGAGTAGCGAGCAGCAAGCAGCGAGTAAAAAGAACGGCGACGTTTGACGAAGGTCAAACGTCGCCGTGTTTCATACTATCCATGTTTACAGCGAGACGGAGTGCTCGTTGATACTTTCGAGTGCCTTCACCATGGCTGCAAGCGCCTGTGTAGCTAGTGCGCCGTCGATAACGCGGTGATCGTACGTGATTGAGATGTAGACCATGTTACGAATCACGATCACATCTTCGCCTTCAAGTTCACGAACAACCGGACGCTTCTGAATTGCACCGATACCAATGATTGCTGTCTGTGGCTGATTGATAACCGGTGTACCGAAGAGCGAACCAAATGATCCTACGTTCGTGACTGTGATCGTTCCGCCAGCGATGTCGTCCGGAGAAAGCTTCTTCGAACGAGCCTTGTTCGCTAGATCATTCATCGAGCGGGCAATTCCCGTGATGTTCAGCGACTCAGCACCCTTGATAACTGGTACGATTAGATTGCCATCAGGCAACGCTGTAGCCATACCGAGCTGCGTGCGGCGGTGCTGAACGATATTCTTTCCATCAACGCTAACGTTGATTCGTGGATAGGCTTTGACGCCCTCACACACTGCAAAGCCAAAGAATGGATTGAACGTGAGCTTGAATCCTTCACGCTCTACGAATGCGTCCTTCTGCTTGTCGCGCAGACGCACGATTCCCGTTACATCTGCCTCGGCTACACTTGTAACGTGCGGTGATGTGTGCTTCGAGCGAACCATGTGTTCGGCGATGAGCTGACGCACGCGATCCATTGGAATCACCTCGACGTCTCCAGTTACAGCCACACCCGATGACGGGAATGCATTGACTGCCACCGGAGCTGATGTCGCAACAGCTGGTGCAGGAGCTGCCGCAGCAGGACGTGCCGCACCTGTGCCGCGATTGGCCAGGTATGCCATGATATCGTTCTTCGTTACGCGGCCCTCTGCACCCGAGCCCTGAATGTTGTCAAGCTCCTGAACACTTATACCTTCGGCAGCAGCAATACTGCGCACAAGGGGCGAGTAGAATCGTGATCCAGACTGACGCGGTACACTCGATGTTGAAGCACTGCCGATAGCTACCGCAGCAACTGAGGCAAGCGCTGGCACAGCCGGCGCTGCTGTTGCAGCAGGAGTAGGGGTAGGTGCAGCAGCAGCAGGCGCTGCTGCGCCCCCTGAGAGACGAGCAATAACTTTACCAACCTCTACTACATCGCCTTCTTGAGCAAGGATTTCGGTAATCGTTCCAGATGACGGTGAAGGCACTTCGGTGTCCACCTTATCAGTCGAAATCTCGAGTAGGACTTCATCACGCTCTACTGCGTCTCCAACTTTCTTGACCCAACGCAGGACTTTGCCTTCCTGGATAGACTCACCCATCTTTGGCATAACAACTTCAACACCGCCGCCCGACGGAGCAGGAGCTGCAGGTGCCGGAGCAGGAGATGGCGCAACAGGCGCAGGCGCAGGTGCCGGAGCAGCGGCAGCAGGAGCAGCCGCTGGAGCTGAGGCGCCCGCAGCATCGCCGAGAACGCAGATAACCTTGCCAACCTCGACTGTGTCACCCTCCTGAAACAGAATTTGAGTGATCACGCCAGAGGCAGGCGAGGGCACTTCTGTGTCCACCTTATCTGTCGAGATTTCGAGGATTACCTCGTCGCGCTCAACTTTGTCTCCAACGTTCTTTACCCAGCGTAGAATTTTACCTTCTTGGATGGATTCGCCCATTTTGGGCATGACTACTTCGATACTCATGTATATCGTCCTAGCAGGAAGTTGTTCTGTTTTCGGAATTATGGGTTCGATTTAGGCGCGCAAGTTAACCAAATTCATCGTACGGATAGCAGGTCTTCTAGTGCATTTCGCAGAGTCGGATGTGCAAAAGTAAAGTTGGAGCCGAGTAGTCGATATGGCACTACATGCTGTCCATGCAACACAACATCGGCTTGGCGTCCGAGCAGAAGCCGCAAGGCAATTGTGGGCACGTGAAGCCACGTTGGGCGCTTGAGTACCGAGCCCAGAGTGCCTATAAACTCGGCCATTGTAACTGCCTCGGGAGCAACAACGTTTATTGCTCCGTACGCATCTTTGCTGTCTACCGCCCACACAAAGGCAGACACCACGTCGTTAACATGTACCCATGGCATCCCCTGCCTACCAGAGCCCAAAACTCCCCCTACAAAGGCTTTCATAGGGCCTACAAGCTTTGGCAGTGCACCCTGATGTGGATCAAGCACAACACCAATTCGTAAACAGGCCACGCGAGTATGTACTTGTGCTTTCAGTGCCTCCTTCTCCCAAGCAGCTGTAACATTTGCCAGAAACGATGCGCCTGCTCCCATGGCTTCGTTTGAGGGGATCATGGTGTTGCCGTAGTATCCCACTGCTGAGGCAGAAATCAGACTGGGTGGATGGCTGCATTTCGCAATGGCATCCACGACGTGCTGCGTGGACTCGATTCGACTTTTACGAATCTCATGACGAACTCGAGCAGACCACCGCGGTCCACCAACACTTGATCCAGCTAGGTTGATGACAGCATCAGCTCCTTCAACAACCTGTTGCAACATCTCCCAGCCCACCACTCTGCAACCCGCGATGCGATGCTGACCGCGCGAGACAATAACTACGTCGGAGCCATTTGCAACCAACCGAGCAGCTATAGCCTGCCCCAAAAATCCGCTACCGCCGGTAATGACGATTTTTTTCATGGGCCTAACAACGAAAAAGCCCGCTCGATAGTTCGAACGGGCCTTTGAAAGATCGAAATCGCTGAGATTACTCTTGGCCTATAACCCAAACCTTGAGTGGCGCAACCAGATCGCTGTGAAGCTTTACCTTAACCTCGAATATGCCCAGTGTCTTGATAGGCTCTTCGATGATAATGTTACGCTTGTCCACGGCAAAGCCGCGAAGCTCTAGCTCTTGAGCGATCATTGGTGCAGTAACCGAACCGAAGAGACGGCCTTCTTCACCAACCTGCATAGAGACAGTGATCTGTAGGTCTGCTAGCTGTGCTGCAACAACCTCTGCATGCTGACGTGCCTTGGCCTTGCGAACCTCGTACTGCTGCTTTTCAGATTCCAACGCACGGATTGCTCCGTTGGTGGCAACATAGGCCAACTGATTTGGAATCAAGTAATTACGTGCATACCCCGGCTTGACAACGACGATTTCGCCGATATTGCCAAGGTTCTCCACGTCTTGTCGAAGGATGATTTTCATGTTGATTTCTTTCGTTTTGACGTTGTTAGGGATTACATGTCCACGCCGGACTTAGCTGCTTCTGCCATAGCGGCTGCACGAGCTGCCTGAGCTTCAGCACGTACCTTGCGGAATTCACGTAGCTTAGGATCTAGCTGCAGCGAAAGATGGCGCATCACATGCTCTTCCAAAAAGAAGAACTTCTCCAGCATCGGCAGAGCCTCTGAATGGGCTTCGAATGCCATGTACACGTAATAGCCGTTGTACTTCTTGTTGATTGGGTAAGCCAAGCGGCGGCGCCCCATCTTGTTGAGCTCGACCATCTTCGCTCCGTTTTCCTCAAGGAACGCTGTTGTACGAGCAATTGTAGCCTCAATGTCGGCATCCTCAAGGATGGCATTGAGAATGTATGTTGATTCATACAGACGTTGTACGCCCATATATCTCTCCTTTGGTTGCTTGCGCATCCGCAAACGTCGATGCGTTGGCGGCAGGGTTAGAAAATAGCTTGCGAAAATATGGTGCGCGGGCGAATTACGCAACCTCCCACATGAGATATTTGCCTGCGACCTTGCCACGACATGGGCGTACACGGTAATTTTTTCACGTATCTTCGTGGTCCGCATCCTAACTATATCGGTTAGGGCGGAGGTATTTTTCACAAGTTTTCGTCTAGTTCAGTACTATGTCAGAACAGCCTATCGAGGATGCAACAAACATCCCATCCGAACCAGCCGCAGATGCATCGACGCCAAATGTCGAGCACATACAACATGTTGAAGTTACAGGTGAGCAGTCCACCGATGCTACAGAGATAGCCTCGAGCGATGCCGTCAGCAACGCCAATGAAGAGAGTGCGCATCCAGAGGCAGCCGTTGCACAAGAACCAGTTGCTGAAGCTGCTGCTACGCCTGCACTGTCAGAAGAAGAAAAAGCCGAGCAGGCTGCCAAGCGCGAAGAAGAACGCAAGCACAAAGAAGAAGAACGTAAGCGTCGTGATGAGGCATACAGCAAACTTGAAGGTTTTCACAATTCCAAGGGTTCATTCGACGTCGTCGTTATCGAACGTGTCAAGGGTGGATTGCGTGGCGACTTTGAAGGACTGCGCATCTTCCTTCCAGCGTCGCACGTAGGCCTTCGTAAGAACGCACCTGAGGATGACTTAAATGAATTGCTCGGCAAAACCGTAACGGTCAAGGTGCATGAATTGCAGTCGGACGATACGGGTTATAAGTCTGCCGTTGTTACTCGCAGAGATATCCTGCTTGATGAGTACTGGGGCAAGGTAGAAGTTGGCACCGTTCATGAAGGAATTGTGTCATCTGTTACAGCCTTTGGCGCATTTGTGAATATCGGTGGCATCGAGGGGCTTGTACACGTATCTCGACTATCGAAGTCACGTATTGACAACCCAGCAAGTGTTGTGAAAAAAGGTGATAAAATCACGGTAACTGTTGCAGAAGTAGACCGCGAAAAGCGCAAGCTTGCGCTTTCTCACAAGGAGCACGAAGCAGATCCGTGGGTTGGAGTTGCAGAAGCCTTCCCTGCTGGCAAGCGTGTTAAGGGCGTCGTTCGCCGCATCACAGACTTTGGCGCTTACGTGCAGGTTGCACCGAAGATCGAAGGATTACTTCGAATCAGCGAGCTAAGTTGGACGCGGCGCATCAAGCATCCATCAGAGGTTGTTGCTGTTGGCCAGGAGCTCGACCTCGAGGTGCTTTCAACTAATCAAGAAAAGCACCAACTGTCTCTTGGCTATAAGCAAACACTCGAGAACCCTTGGTTGGACCTTGCCACAACACTGCCTGTTGGTTCCGATGTTACAGGCGTAGTCCAACAAGCCAGCACTCAAGGGGCTGTTGTGCGCGTAAACGATACATTCGACGGATTTATGCCACGCTCGAAGATGCTTAATGCTGGTCGCGGAGCAAAGGTTCAGATCAATGTTGGCGACACCATACATTGTGTTGTGGCAGACCTTAACGGTGCCAGCGCATCGTTGATTCTGGCCATGAAAGGCGAAGACGGCTCAATTGGTGGTCAGCAGGAAGACGTTGGCGGCTCTCACGGTCACCGCGATGGTGGACGTGAACGCAGCGACGCGCATCGCTCGCATCAACCGATACCATCTGATCCTGGTGTAACACTTGGCGACCTTTTGAAAGACGCTCAAAAGTCAATGCTTCAAAAGTGAAACTAGCAGTTGTTCTAGCATTCGTCATTAGCGCAGTTGTCTCTACCGCGCAACCGAAATCCAGTGTTGTCATACAACCCCGTGTGATGGCACCAGGAGAGTTTATTGCCGCAGACTCCAGCGACTTCGACGCACGGACGGGAATTCCCGGTCAGGTGCGCGCCCCTTCGACCGATGAGCAGGATAGCGCATATCGACAGGCAATGCAGCTTCAGCTGAGTGCATCTACGCGTTTTACCATCGCTTTGCGTGAAGCTTCTGCATTGTTGCGCGTGTTAAGTACAACCAAACGCCCAAGCACGATCTGGGATCAGATCAATGAGACGATGAACATCCCGGCTTCGGTGCTCGCGCCAAAGCCGCAGGAGCTCACGCAGTATCAACTCACCATTGCCAATGCTATGTATGTGCCCGGTGTTCTGCTTTTCCCAATGGGCACTGGGAATATGCAAGTGAGTTTTTCAGATATCGCAAAAGTTTTTGGCCTTGGCGAGGATGTGAGTCCCGATATACGCTATGTGGTCGACGAACAGGTCTACGTTGAAATCGTGATATACTCTGCGCAGGCAATGATCGTTTCTACAATCTATTCGGGCGTTCAGCCTCCAGGCGTCTACACTGTTACGTGGAATGGAACCTCGCAGGATGGCCACACGGTTACAGATGGCGAATACATCGCTGAAGTTCGCCTTGGCACGCAGCGAGTGATGAGAAAACGAATCACCTGGAAATCCCAATGAGATCAATCTTGTTCACAACTGCACTCATGTTCATGTGCTGTTGCGGACATGTTACTGCCGAGATCGAACCGCGGGCACTCATCATTCACCTCAGCCCCCAATCCCCTATTGCACAGCAGTGGCTGGCATCAGGACGCACTGGCAGCATGGCTGCAATACGTGCGGTTATTGGCGAGCATACTACACAGGGCTACATTTCAGGCTCTACTCTGATAGCGCTTGCAAAAGCACGCTCTCGCAAGAATTCATTAAGCGCGCAAGGGCCTGCCTCCACTCTAGACCATATAGCCGTTGTTCGTTACAGCACAGATTTGACTCCACATGTAGCTGCGCGCAAACTTTTGTCCATAGATGGCATTGAGTTTTGCGAGCCCCTTCCCAAAATGAGACTAGTGGGATCTACCAACGACCCACTACTACCGCAGCAGTACCACATTGAACTGATTCAAGCTAATAGTGCGTGGGACAGCCTAGGCCAAGCACCAACCATTGTTGTCGGCATCGCAGATACTGGCATAGATACAACACATCAAGACCTACAGCAACGAATCTGGAATAACACTGGCGAAACAGGCCAAGACAATCTTGGCAGAGACAAGCGCAACAACGGTATCGATGATGATGCAAACGGCTACATTGACGATTGGTTTGGATGGGATTTTGTAGGCGCTAATGGATTTACCGAAGACAATTCACCTTTGCCAGGGAATCGTCATGGCACCCATGTTGCCGGTATCGTTGGCGCAACCCATAATAACGCTCTGGGCATTGCAGGTGTCGCACGCAACGTAGCACTCATGCCTCTGAAAATTGGCGGCGATGATCAGTTTTCTACTTCGATCTCTCGATCTGCTGATGCGATATTGTACGCAGCTAGCATGGGGGCGCATGTGATAAACTGTTCGTTTGGGAGTCCGTCGAGCTCACTTGCTGATCAGAAGATTGTAAACGAAGCTACCGCCCTTGGATCCATAATCGTGGGGGCCGCAGGGAATGACGGCCGAGAGATTGCCTATTACCCTGCTGCGTACGATGCAGCATTGTGTGTTGCAGCAACAGACTTTGGTGATCGCGTTGCCTCGTTTTCGAACATCAATGCAAGCGTTGATGTTTGCGCACCTGGTGTGTCGATCGTTTCAACAGTACCCATAGACCGCTATGAAGCCTACGATGGCACATCGATGGCTTCACCAGTTGTGGCTGCAATCGCTGCAATGGTCCGGCAGATTCATCCCGACTATACTCCAGCTCAGGTTCATGCTACACTACAAGCCTCATGTGTTTCCATCGATAGCATCAATCGAGGACTGCGAGGTCTAATCGGCAGCGGCCGAGTAGATGCAGCTGCTGCTGTCTCTGGAGAACAACGCTCATGGGCAACGGTATCATCATACAGGTTTTCAGATGCTGATGCCGACTCAGTCTTTGAGTCATCCGACACGTTGCTCGTAGATATAACAATTCTGAATACACTTCAGCCATTGAAGGACTGCATAATTCAATTCGCTATTGCTGATGCACCATCAGGCACCGTGCTCTTGGACTCTTCAATCTCTGCCGGCCCCCTTGAATCTGGCGAAAGCCGCTTACTTGCTTCGGCCTTTCGAGTTGTTCTGCCACCTCAAATCCCAGGAGATGCTCAACTTCGACTTCTCACCTCGGTGTTCGAGCGGCAAACATTTATTACAATGTCATCACTGCAGACGATTGTTAATCCCACGTACAGAACTATTGCGGGAAACGACATAACAGTTACCGTCAACTCCACTGGCAATATTGGCTTCAATGACTACTCGACCAACATACAGGGTGTTGGATTGCGATACCGAGACTTCGACAATATTCTCTTCGAGGGGGCTACCCTGATTGGGACAGGGCCAGACAAGCTTCCCAATGCCGCTCGAGGTTTCGAAACATCACAGAAGGAAACATCGTTTTCCAGCTTCGAGAATGCCATTGTGCGCAGCGACAGCATTCCTTCGGGTCTGCGCGTACGATGTGGGTACGACGATACGGGCGATTTCTACCCATTGGGGATTCAGGTTCGCAGCAATGTTATTGCCCTCAACGGAGACTCAACAAAGAACACGCTTCTCGTTGTTTTGCGTGTCACCAACATTACCGATTCTGCATTCAGTGACTTACATGTTTCGCAGTTCTTTGATTTTGACATTGGCGATGCTGGAGCAAATGATCAATGTGTGTGGGATGCGAATAATCAACTCATGTACATTTCAAATACTGTGCATGATTCGTTGCCACATATTGGCCTTGCAATGATTTCCCCTCTAGCTGTGAATGGATTTGCAATGGATAATGAGGGGTCTAGTGACTGCCCGAGTATCTATGATGAGTTTCTGCGCTCTGAGAAATGGTACGTTATGACTGGGGGTATCCGCCGACCAAAGTCAAGGGTCACTGATGTTTCGGCGATCGTCGGAGCTGGACCGATGAAACTTCTGCCAGACTCAACACTCGAGGTGTGCTTTGCACTTGTGGCAGGCACCACACAAAGTCAAGTTCAACGTGGCATGGGAAGTCTTCGCAGTGAAGCTAAACGACTAGGATTCAATGTTGGCACTAGCGTTCTTAAACCCACACAGGACGAGATTATTGAACCTGCACAAGGTTCGATCATTGCAACAGGTGCACGCGATCTCCGCTTCGTACTCCATGCTTCTTCAGGTGTAACAATTGATCTCTTGGACGTGCAAGGCAGAAGCATCGGCGTGCTGTATCAGGAGCTTTACGTTGATGCTGGGGAGTATGAGGTTACCTGCAGTATGCCAACAGTCTCACCTGGCATCTACATCATACGCATGATCACCCAAAGCGGTGTTGCATCGTGCACAGTTATGCTCTCATCGGCAAACTAGACTGCGGCATCACAACCATCTATGCTCTGCGCTCTAGCACAGCCACCGCCTCGACATGATACGTCTGTGGGAACATGTCAACCGGAGTAACAAGTCGCACATCGTATACCTCATGCAGAATTGCACAGTCTCGTGCCAAGGTAGCAGGATTACAACTCACATAGACGGTACGTGGAGCACCCACTGCCAACAGATGCTTGACAACTTGCTCGTGCATACCATTTCTTGGGGGGTCTACAATCACAACGTCGGGTGCTGAAAAGGTGCGCAGTTGTTCAAGAGCAGCTTGATGATGCAGGTCTACCACATGAAATTCTACATTGGCAATCCCGTTGCGATCGGCATTTGCACGAGCATCAGCAATGGAACTCTCGACTAACTCAGCACCAATAACATGCTTTGCCCTGCGCGCAGCAGGTAACGTAAGCGTTCCTGTCCCGCAGTAGAGATCCCAAACGACACTATCAGCGGTGATGCCAGCCCCCTGCATTGCTTTATCTACCAGATTGGGAAGCTGCACAGTGTTGGTCTGAAAGAATGAAAAGGGGCTGATTCTGTAACGAATCCCATCAGATACTTCTTCGATGTGTCCCGGCCCCATACATGTATGTATCTCACCTATGGCCACAGGAGACCAGGTGTCGTTGATTGCGTGGATACAGGTAGACTCAGCCGGCAGACTATTGAATACTTCTAGCCACTGCTCAACAAATTTCAGTTCAGCATCAGTATTTGGCGTTGTTGTTATCAGCATCGTCATTACCTGACCTGTTGCGGCACTTGTGCGAATCACCAAATGCCGAAGGAAACCCTCGTGAGCGCGCTGATGATAGGCAGGCACCAGATTTGCTCTTCTACAGGCATGCGTGTGTGCGAGAACCACGCCTGCCATGTCTGACTGGAGCAGACATCGTTCTATGTTTCGGACTTTGTCGAATCTCCCGGGAACATGAAGCCCCAAAGCAAAATCTCGGATGTATTCGTTTCCTGTGTCAATCTCCTGACGGGTTAGCCAGGCAGAGCCTGCGAAAGAAAACTCCATTTTATTACGATACCCTAATGGTGTCGGAGATGCCAATGTTTGATCGATGGTATCAACAGGAATCCGTGCCAACCTCTCAAATGAGTCAACAACATGCTGCCTCTTCCACTGCACTTGGTGCTCATAGGCCAGATGTTGCCATGAACAGCCACCACAAACGCCGAAATGCTCGCAAGGGGGCACGCTTCTCTGCGGCGATACTTCGAGCACCTCAATGGTTTCAGCAATCACATGTTTTTTCTTCTTGCCAACGATTCGAGCCCGCACTCGCTCTCCGGGTAGTGCGCCCTTGACAAAATGGACGTGACTATCAATTCTGCCTACTGCAATTCCTTCAAATCCGAGTGCATCAATGGTTAATTCCATTTCTTGGCCAACGAGAGTCTTGCGCATGAGTTGTCGTAGTATGTTTGAGCAGCAAAGTTAACCCCGACTCGGACTCAACGTTGATCTTCGTACGAAAACAAGTCATTTACATTGCGCTATCAACCCTGGCCGCAATCACTATATTGTCTGGGTTTCGGCTAGCAGGTGAGCAGCCTGCCGACATTACTCAGGTTTCTCTTACCCATCGGGCTTCAGAATCCACACTATCGCTAGCCAGTAGTACGCCTATCTCAATGCACAGTGCTCTTGAACGCACAGCAAAGGGATGGATACTGCGCATTACAAAGGCCCGCATTATAGATAATGCCATTGATTATGCGACTATGAACAGCAAGCTGGCATTCAAATGGGACAATCGAGCTTCTGAGTGCGTGATTACAATCGTGTCTACATTCGACACAATCATCGCAAAACGCATCAGCCCAAAGGAGATTTCCTACACGGCAACATCGAAGAGCAGTCAGAAGGATGCTGCTACCCCACCAGCCAACACGTTGGCTTCCAAGGGGCCGTGGAGTTTAGATGTAATCGTTATCGACCCAGGACACGGTGGACAAGATGCCGGTGCTGAAGGTGTCAATGGAGCATACGAAAAGAATGTTGTGCTAGCCATCGGGCGCAAGCTTCGAGACATTCTCAAGAAGGCTTTGCCTACCACCAAAGTTGTTATGACCCGCGAAACGGATGTCTTTATCGAACTGTATCGCAGAACAGAGATAGCCAATGCAGCTGGAGGGAAGCTCTTCGTGAGCATACACTGCAACAGTATGCCAACAAAGCCCCACCCTGCCCATGGTTGCGAGACCTATATACTCCGCCCAGGACGAAACGACGATGCAGCTCGCGTGGCACAGCGAGAAAATGCTTCAGTCAGTTTCGAAAAAGCTAAACGCCGTTATGAAGGCATGACTGAGGACCAAATCATTGTGGCAACTATGGCTCAACGTAGCTTTGTTAAACTCAGCGAGACGTTTGCTGTCAAGATTCAGAAAGAGATGACTTCAGGTGGCTCGCTAACGGATCGAGGCGTAAGCCAAGCAGGTTTTTTTGTGCTTGTCGGAGCATCCATGCCAAATGTGCTTGTAGAGACCGGATTCCTTTCTAACACAAAGGATGCCGCGTATCTTGCATCCGCAAGCGGTCAAACCGCGATAGCTCAAGGGCTTGCAAAGGCCATTCAAGCCTATGCGCGTGAATACCAACAATCACTCAAACACTGACACACCAGAACATTCGTCAAGCCGTACCTCCGTGAAACATAGCAGTTCATATTCTGTCCGCCAATTGGCATTAAAAATGTTGCCCTTTGTGCGCCCAGCATGGAAGCTGGTGGCATTGTCTACTATAGCCAATGTTCTGTTTTCTGTGTCAAACGCTCTCATCCTAGCTGTGGTTGAGCCTATTTTCCGTACCCTTTTTGGCTCTTCACCAACAGCACCGTCAGCAAAGGCTTCTGCTCCTATACATGGCCTAAAGGCTGCATTCGATCAGTTCGTTGCTTCGATCGTAGAAGGTGCCGATAAGAGTAGCGCACTGCGGAATATATCGCTGGTCTTGCTCCTGCTCTTCGTTATCAGAGGAATTACGAAGTACGTCAGTTCAATACTAACAACAAGACTTGAAGAAGGGGTGATGAAGCGCATTAGAGACGCTTTGTTTCTGCACCTTACGAAACAGTCTTTAGACTTTTTTAGCAAGCGTAAAGCTGGCGAGATCATTTCGCTGCTAACAAACGACATCGGCATTCTTAACCATGCCACTATCAACTCCATTACAACCCTATGGCGCGAGGCATCAACGGTAGCCATTTACATTGGCCTGCTGTTTATGATCAGCCCGAAGCTCATGTTGCTATCTGTAGGAGTTGCAAGTCTTGGGCTCATACTCATGCGTGTAGCCACGCGCCTGCTGCGTACATATGGTGCTCGGCTACAAGCAGCGCAGGCAGATTTCACGTCTACATTGCAAGAAACTGTCCTTGGCATTCGCGTAGTCAAGGCAATGAACATTGAGTCGTTTATTGTGCGCCGTTTCCTAGATCAGTCCTCGGCTTACGTGCGCAGGGCTGTTCGTAACACCAGGGTTATGGGGCTGATACCGGTGGTTAATGATACGTTCGGGATCCTTGCACTCGTTACGGTGTTTTATGTCGGAAGCCAAGACAGCGCAGCAGGAGTAATTACACCGTCAAATTTGATGACGTTTCTCTTTCTGCTCTTCGGATTAATGCAGCCCATTAGCGTTATGGCAAATACCATTGCAGGTATGCAACGCGGTATTGCTGCAGGTGCAAACGTTGCTGCAGTGCTTGATACACTCCCTACAATCACCTCCGGCTCGGATCACGTAACGGCCAATCAGCAGGTGCTTGCCGTCGAGAACCTTTCATTTGCCTACGACGAGCTGCCTGTACTACAAGACATCTCCTTTACCATAAACGCCGGTGAAAAGGTTGCTTTCGTGGGTTCGTCAGGTAGCGGCAAGTCAACAATGCTCGATGTTGTATTGCGGTTTTACGATCCTCAGCGCGGCACTGTGCGTGTGTTCGGACAAGATATTCGCGCTGTAGATCTTGACCAGTATCGTCGTCTCTTTGGAGTTGTCTCGCAAGAGGCACTGTTGTTCCACGACAGTGTAGCAAACAATATCAGCCTAGGTGATGATTCTGCAGACATGGCTCGAATCACATCGGCGGCCCGGATTGCTCATGCCGATGGGTTTATTGAGCAACTTCCTGACGGGTATAATACTATTGTTGGTGATCGCGGAACACGGCTATCCGGTGGACAGCGCCAACGACTTGCCATTGCAAGAGCACTTTTTCGCGAACCTTCAATCTTGTTGTTTGACGAAGCCACATCGGCCCTAGACACAGAATCAGAGAGGGCTGTGCAGACTGCAATAGATGATGCGCTACAAGGCAGAACGGCAATAATTGTTGCACACAGACTCTCAACGATTATCAACGCTGATAGAATCTTCGTATTCGACCAGGGGCGCATCGTGGAGCGTGGGACACATGCAGAGCTGCTTGCTCTGGGTGGCGTGTATTCTCGTCTGTACGAAATCCAGTACGCAGCAAAGCTCCAAGGGAGCTAGCGCACAACAAACAACGTGTAGTCTTTTGTGTGGACGTTCTCGGTATATGATGTATCGAGAATGCGACGCACTGTTTCCAAATGACGAATGTCGGCGCCGGGGTGGTAATACACTATCGCAGGGGTTCCTTTGATAATCGAAATCGATTCCTCTCGAACTCCATCGGCAGGCAGCAGAATCTCTTGATGTCGGTGGCCGATGATTTGACCTGTCATCCAACCGTCGAGATACCAGTCCAGCTGAGCATTCATGCCATCGGTTGGAGCATGCTTGTGAAAGAGATACGTAAACGTGTCATCGAGTGACAAACCGTCTTTGATTTCATAGGCAACGCTTCGTGCACCCAAAATTGTGTAGGGTCCGCCAAAGACAACAATGCAGAACGCGACAACTGCACTCACCACTAAAGAGCCCACGTAGACGGGCGTATCGAGTGATGCCGCCAGCTCCAAACCACGCTTGAGCTTGCCTCGTGAGAACATGCGAACGGCTGCGTAGGCAGCATATGTTCCTCCAACAGCTATTGCTCCCAATCGCAGCACTCCGGCTTGCGCAGCACCCAAGAAAATCAAGACAATGAATGTTGCAACCGCAGTTAGAGTTAATCCAACAAGGATCAATCTCGGACTCTGCTGCCTGCGGAATTCCTCCATTGCATACGCACTGAGCAAGGCACAGCATGGTGCGAATGAAATAAAAGAATGCATGCCCTTCTGCTCGTCAATGGCAACAAGTAAGATTGAAACAACGAACCATACTGCAATCAAACGCTGCGTTGTCTGACGCTCAGCCGGAATCAATGTTCGATAGAATACAGCCGAAATGCACCATAGTATGGATAGCACAAAAACAGGTGCTGCTGTTATGAGAAGAGCAATTGCATCGAGGGGGCCTGTGTGATAAAAGCGCGGCTCTGATGCTGGTACGTCTATTGATGATGCCAGTAGCACCTGATCCCCATACGTTGCGAACATCATGAGCAACCAAGGGAGGGCAAATCCGATACCTACTATACCAGCGACAAGCACTATCCAGCGTCGAGTTAAGAAGGCAGTTATCACAGACAATACAAGCAGCAGTATGCTTGTCTGCCAAGAAACAACTCCAACCGTGGCGCAGACAAGCAGATACGAGGCAGTATAGGTGAATGTCGTGTCTCGTTTTTGCGATTCAGCTATCAAGAGCAGCAGCAATATGCCAGCAAGTAACAATGGCAAGCCTGCTACATCAAGATTTGCCTGGCGTCCATAGACAAGAAGTGGCACGCACATTCCTGCAGTAACAACTGCCTGCATGGCCCCCTGATGGGACAGGAAACGCATACCGATGCGATACGTTAGCCACAAGCTTAAGCCAACGCATACGATCGAGAACCACCGCGCAGCGGCTTGCCCACCGCCGAACATCCGCGAACCAATGGCAATCATTGTAGGCGTACCCGGAGGAATCAAGCCTGTAGTAAGACCGCCGGAAGAATATGGGGCTACATCAAATACTAAACCGTGGCGTTCAATTGCATGCCCAGCCTGAGCAATAAAACCCTCGGGAGAGGGTTGAATCTCCACTGCGGACATCCTGATCAAGTAGGCACCGAGAATTAACAGGATAGCCGAAAGCACTGTGTGTTGTCGTGTGGTCATTGCACCTCGAATATCGCTTTGGGAGCAATGCTCAACAGTAGTATGAACATGGCACACCACCCAATAATGATTCTTCCTTTGGAAAGGGGTGTGTCGTCGTCAACTACAGGGTGCTCGATCTTAATAAAGAGGCGCACCATAATGAGCCAAAAGGTCCAGACCTCTCCAAGCGAGAATAGCCAAGGGGCACTTGAGATAACATCGCCAAGAGTTGGGTCTACGAAATTTCGCAACCATAAAACCCACGGCGAATGTGCAGCAGGATTGAAGTCAACTGTAAGTAAACTATATACCAGACCCGCAAGCCAGAGAATAGCAAACACGAACATGGTCCACCATAGAATACGGCCCACGACATGCTGTCTTCTACCTATCAGCGCATACAGCACGTGGCCACCATCGAGCTGACCAAATGGCAGCAGATTTAGTGCCGTAACAAACATTCCGAACCAACCAACGCACAGAAATGGGTAATGATAGATTTCATTCATGGGTGGCACAAAGCTGCCCCCTTGAAAAATCCATCGGAGCGATGAGAATAGTACTGTGTCGCCGAATGTGAGCCCCTTATCAGTCAAGCCCGTGGCACGCAATTCTGGATGAATCGCATAGAGGTATTCTATACTGGGCAGCGTAGCAAATCCGATCAGGAGAATAACGATGCAAACAATAAAACCTGCTACAGGACCTGCTACACCAATATCAAACAACTGATTTTTCGACATCATTGGTGTACGCGTTCGGATAACAGCACCAAATGTACCGAAGGGCATAACCATCGGAGGCACAGGAATTACAAATGGTAAAGACGACGGAAGCCGATGCCTGTATGCGGCGATATAGTGTCCGTATTCATGCGAGAGCAGGAACGTCATAGTAAGAACTGCATATGCCAGCCCTGCACTCCAGTTCCCAATCTCTAGTGGATTGAGGCCATTCCACTGAGCGCCTGCCATAAGACACGTGGTAAATGTAGCCAGCACAAGAGCGACGTGGGTTGCAATCTCTCGCGTTGTAGGAGGCACCCATCTAGTGATCAACATAGCAGGTGCAGCAGGGTCAAAGCGTTGATACCCCACTCTCATTCTCCTTCATGCTTATGTCGCTCTGGCCGCATCTGGGGGAAGAATAACACGTCGCGAATGGAGTCGTTATTCGTAAGCAGCATCACGAGGCGATCGATTCCAACGCCAAGACCTGCCGTAGGTGGCAGTCCTACTTCGATAGCGTGCAAGAAGTCTTCATCAACTACCATTGCCTCATCATCACCCGCTGCACGAATTGTTGCCTGCTCTTCGAGTCGTGCACGCTGATCAAGCGGATCATTAAGCTCACTGAATGCGTTAGCCACCTCTTTGCCCATGATAAAGAGCTCAAAACGTTCAACCAAGCCTTCTTCGCGAGGATGAGCCTTTGCAAGCGGCGACATCTCGACGGGATAATCCATAACAAATGTTGGTTGAATGAGGTGCGGCTGCACCTTCACACTGAAGATCTCATCAAGAATCTTCATCGCACTGGCCGATGGATCTACGTCAACATGAATAGACTTGGCCGATGCTAGCAACTGCTCACGCGACTGTCCACGCAGGTTAAGACAAGCGTATTCCTGGAACAAATCAAACATCTTCTTCTTTGCAAACGGTTTTGCGAATGATATGTCTGTTCCTTGAAAGGCAATTGTCGCAGCGCCACAGGCTGAGACAGCAATGGTGTTGAAGAGGTCTTCAACCATTTCCATCATCCAGATATAGTCCTTGTAGGCTACATAGATCTCAAGTGCCGTAAACTCTGGGTTATGCGCTTTATCCATACCCTCGTTGCGGAAATTCTTGGAGATCTCATAGACGCCCTCAAAGCCCCCTACGATCAGCCTCTTGAGGTATAGCTCATCTGCAATCCGAAGATAGAGCTCTACATCCAGAGCATTATGATGTGTTACAAAGGGGCGAGCAGTAGCACCGCCATAGATAGGCTGTAGGATAGGTGTCTCTACCTCAATCCAACCGCGCTCATCAAAGAAGTTGCGTATGGTACGGATGATTTGCGATCGCTTGACAAACGTCTCTTTAATGTCAGGATTTGCAATCAAATCAAGGTAGCGTTTTCGATATCGTTGTTCTTTATCGGCAATTGCATCATACCTTGTTACGGTTCCGTCTTCGGCTACTTCTTCTTTGCCCACAGGAATTACCGTTACGCTTTTCGTAAGCATGGTAAACTCGCGCGCATGCACACTGATCTCGCCCATGCGGGTTCTGAACACATAGCCTTCTACGCCTACGATATCTCCGATATCATACAGTCTTAGCAGATCATAGGCTTCGCCGAGGTCGTCCTTTTTAAGGTAGATCTGAATACGTCCGGTTACATCCTGAATATGACAGAACGATGCCTTCCCCATCTTGCGAATGGCCATGATGCGTCCGGCCACACGCACAGCGCTCATGGCATCGGGTTCATCATCACGAAATGTGTTGATAATCTCAACAGTGTGATGAGAGCGATCATATGATACGGGATATGGATTAATCCCTAACGAACGCAGCTCATGGAGCTTTTCGATCTTGATGAGCTCCTGCTCGTTGCGTTGCACAGTTGACATTGAAGAACTTCCTAGATATTCAGAACTTACGATTGTTGCAAAGATAGCCGTTGAGCGCGGGCTTGATATAGAACGATACCCGCAGCTACGGAGGCATTCAGTGACGATACAGTGCCGCACATGGGAATCTCGACCAGCACGTCGCATTGCGCCTGTACGCTTGGATGCAGGCCCTCGCCCTCGTTACCAATGACGATAATCGTTGGTCCTTGGTACACAGTCTCGGTGTACCTCGCCGTTGCAGGGACTGCCGTACCGACAATATTCCACCCCTTCTGTTTACAGTACTTCAGAGTCTCCGAGACTCGTGGGATCTTGCATATCGGCAATGATTCCAGCGCCCCGGCTGAAGCCTTGATAGCAACCGGTGTGATTGGAGCACTGTATTTAGCAGGCATGATACATCCATATACGCCAGCCCCATCTGCACTCCGTGCAATTGCTCCAAGGTTGTGTGGGTCTGTAATACCATCGAGTACAAGCAGAAGCGGATCATTGGATGAGGCAAGGGCACCTTCCAACATCTGATCAAGTGAAATCGATGGCTTGGATGCACGCAGTGCGATTACGCCTTGGCTATCGTTTTGCGCCAAGCCCAGCGTGCGTTCGAGATCACTAAACTTGCGTCGATCCATTGTGGAGCATACGACGCCTGCCTTTTGTGCTTCGGTACGAATTGCCACGATCGGTGCACCCTCTGCACCGTAGGCAATAAGAATCTTTTCGATCGTTGCTCCGGAGGCGATAGCTTCATAGACGGCTCTGCGTCCGGCAACGTATTGCGCAATTTCGTTAGAAGATGTGCTCATTGATACTTGGTCAAAACATCTGAAAAAAGACAGCCGAACTCGGCCACATCGGTAAACGAGTTGTATAAAGGGGCTGGCGAAACGCGGATTACGTCGGGAGATCTCCAGTCAACGATACATCCTAGGCCAAGCAGATCATTGTAGATTTCCTTGCCGTTGCGAGTAAATCGAATACTTAGCTGAGCGCCACGCTGATGTTTCTCTGGGGGCGTAATGATGCTGATCCATTCATGCTTGCCGATCACCTCCAGCACCACCTGCTCAAGAAACCCCGTAAGATTGTCTCGCTTATGAAAGATTCTCTCCATGCCGGCTTCCATAAACACCTCGAGAGAGGCTCGCATTGCAGCCAGCGGAAGCACTTGGGCATTCGAAAGTTGCCATCCGGCAGTGCCAAATGTTGGACGGAATTTCTGCGCTAATTCAAAGCGTGTGGATTCCTCATTACCCCACCATCCAGCCAAACGGTTCAGGGTGGAAGTTTGGGCATACTGTTCATGCACGAAGACTCCCCCTACTGATCCTGGTCCAGAATTGAGATACTTATACGTGCACCACACTGCAAAGTCTACATCCCAATCGTGCAGCTTGAGTTCGATATTGCCGATAGCATGTGCAAGATCATAACCTGCAAGTGCACCTACCTCATGGGCGGCGCGGGTAATCGTCTCCATGTCAGCACGTGAACCGTTATAGAAATGAACGCCACTGATGATTACCATGGCCAGCGAAGACCCAAGCTCGCGTATGGTATTGAGCACGTCGTCCGTGGATGCGAACTCGCCGCTTGATGGTCCAACCTCTACCATAGCCTCATCAGGGTCGTACCCGCGAAAGCGCAGATGCGTCTCCACTGCATACCGGTCTGACGGAAACTCCTTGCTAACGATCAAAATCTTATGTCGCTCAGGCGTTGGCATGTAGAACGATGCCAGCATGAGATGCAGATTAACGGTAAGCGTGTTCATTGGAACAACTTCATGGGGCTTAGCACCAACGATCTCTGCCAGAGGCTCGGCGAACCATTGATGATAGTCGTACCATGGCCGACGCGAGAGGAAGTGCCCCTCTACACCGTAATCGCGCCAGTCATCAAGCTCTTCCTGTACGTAGATCTCTACGGTTTTGGGCTGCAATCCAAGTGAATTACCGCAGAAGTATAGTGCAGATCCATCGCCGTGCTTCGGGAAATAAAACTTTTCACGAAATGATGCCAGAGCATCGCTGGCATCCATAGCAGCTGCCTGAGCTTTCCAGTGCATTCGTTGTTGTTCTGTACCGTTCGTCATTGTAATACGTCGTTATTGGTTGGTCGTGAGTTACTAATTTGCACTTTCTTTCGCGCACATGGAGTTAGGCATGAGTCTAGCAGTCCACAGACGAAATATCCTGCTACTGACAACGGTGGCTCTCGTTGGATGCAATGCCATACATTTTATGGACAGGAAGCGCACCATGTCTATGTCCTGTAAACGGCCAACGGCCCAGTTTATCACAAATGCTGCAAGCATTTTTGACCAACATGGGTTTACCGTAGTTGAACGCAATGATGCCGAGGGCATCATTATGGCGCAAGATTCACTAACCGAGCTTGAATATCGATATACTGCGTTGGTCCGTACGTGGAGACTGCAGCATACCGGCGATTCGCTTTTCATCGACGTGTATTCGGTTTCCACGCGCCTAGATGGAAGTGATGTAACGCAAACGTGGGATAAGAAGTGGTCTGGCGAGTCTGTCAAAGCGTGGATGCGACCCATTTTGTCGTCACTTGAGACAACATGCGGATCTGCCACGCCCCTTGGCCGTCCGTAAAGACCCAAGGTTTACAGGCTCAGTGCTCCGTCTGGTATCTCCAGCTCCATCATCAACATCGCAGATGCAATGGTCTTTCCTTGAGCATCGAGTTTGAGCGACACGGTTCCGCCACCACCCAGCGTGTTATTGAGCACAAAGTTGACCGCCCACAGATTAGGAAGCTCATAGCGCTCTACCTCACCAAGGCAGAGTCCGACAAAGTACTCCTGAACCCTATCCTTCGTTAGATATTGCTGAAGGATCGGGTACCACTCCTGCTTGAAGGCTATCACCCCACAATTAGCTGCATCACCCTTGTCGCCACTTCGAGCATGGGCTATTTGAGATAGTTTAAGTTTCATGTTGCAAAAATACGAACTCCACGACTGATGCGTCATTCCCGATGAAATGCGGTAAATTTGAGCCGGAGGCATCAATGAATCGAATCATGTTCAAGTCAAAACTCCACAGGGCTCGCATCACGCAGGCTGATCTCTATTATGAGGGTAGCCTCACAATCGATGTCGAGCTTATGGAGCTAGCAGACCTCGTGGCCTATGAAAAGGTCTCGGTTGTTAATATCAACAATGGCGAGCGCTTCGAGACGTACGTTATTCCTGGCAGCGCTGGTAGCCGCGACATTTGCCTCAATGGTGCTGCTGCGCGCAAGGGGCATGTTGGAGACGAGGTTATCATCATTAGCTACACAAACCTACCAGACGAAGAGGCACGCACATGGCAGCCAACCGTTGTGCTTGTAAACGAAGACAATAATCCAGTTTCTGTTGAAAAGAGCGTTGAGGCATACACGAAGATGCCCCGCAATAACTGACCCCACTACATGTCGAAACAACTTGCCGTTGCTATCCTCGCAGCCGGTCAGGGCAAGCGTATGGGCAATCCTAACCTGGCCAAGGTTCTCAATCCCCTACACGAGCGCCCCCTTCTCGGGTACGTTCTCGAGCAGGCAGCAACACTCGATCCAGCTCAGGTTGTAGTAATCGTTGGACACCAACGTGAATCTGTTCGTGATTTCGTTGCCTCATGTATGCCATCAGCGATCTGCGTTGTGCAGGATCAGCAGCTTGGCACCGGACACGCAGTGCAGCAAGCCTCAAGTGTCTTGTCTGATGCAGAATGTAATGTTCTGATCCTCAGTGGTGATGTACCACTACTTACCAGGCAAACTCTTGCTTCATTTGCAGCTCATCATTCGAGTGTAGGTGCAGCAGCCTCGGTTCTTACTGCTCATGTGCCAGACCCCACAGGATACGGACGCATGATTCGGGACGAAGCCGGTAACCTGCAACGAATTGTTGAACACAAGGACGCAAGCGAGCAAGAGCGCAGTATAAACGAGATCAACTCCGGCATTTATATCGTTGATTGTTCTGATCTCTTTTCGGCCCTTGAAGGGCTTTCAAACAATAACGCTCAAGGCGAATACTACCTCACCGATATCATAAGCATCCTGCAGGGTCGTGGTAAATCCGTTTCCGCATGGCTAGCCCCCTCATGGGAAGAACTCCATGGGATCAACACTATCGCCGATCTCGAGCGAGCTTCTGATATTCTTATCGAAAGGGGCTTGGCATGATCAAGGCAATAGACCATGTTGGCATTGCTGTGAGCGACCTCGAAGCAAGCAAGGCTCTATATAGTAGGCTCTTTGGCGTTACAGAATTTCATGAAGAAGTAGTAGAATCTGTTTGTGCTGCTATTGCATCATTCATGATACAGGACGTGCGCATAGAGCTGGTTTCACCCCTTGCAGAAGACACACCACTGGGAAAGTACTTGGCTAAGAATGGAGATGGGATCCACCACGTGGCGTTCCGTTCCTCTGATTTGTCTGGCGACATCCAGGATCTTCAGCACAGGAGCTTTGAGTTTATCAATGAAGAACCCATTCCTGGTGCACACGACATGCTCGTAACGTTTCTTCATCCCAAAACTACCGGTCGCGTTTTGTTCGAGTTATGCGCGCCCAAACCACAACCATGAGCAGATTAACTCTCCTTCGTCACGGCCAGTCGCAATGGAATCTTGAGAACCGCTTTACAGGCTGGGTCGATGTTGATTTAACGGCAGATGGCGAAGCTGAAGCTCGCAGAGCTGGAGCTCTCCTTGCGAATGTTCCGGTGGACGTGTTGTTTACGTCAGTACTCAAGCGTGCAATCAGAACAGCCGATATCGCCTGCACAGAGGCTGGGCTGCACAACCTGCCGACACATCGCGACCAAGCATTGAATGAACGCCACTATGGCGATCTTCAAGGTCTGAATAAGGCAGAAACAGCTCAGAAGTATGGCGATGAACAAGTACACACCTGGCGTCGTTCATACGACGTCCCACCGCCGAATGGCGAGTCACTTAAAGACACTCAAGCACGCGTAGAGCCCTACTATCGTGAGCACATTGTTCCTTTGCTACAGCAAGGTAAAAATGTTCTCATTGTTGCGCATGGCAATTCGCTGCGTTCTGTGATCATGTTTGTCGAGCATCTATCACCTGAAGAGATCTTGAAAACCGAGATCGCCACCGGAGAACCAATTACGTATGAACTCGATGCACAACTGCAAGTTGTCTCCAAATCTGTTCTACACAAATAAGCGTAGTCTGCTTCATCTAACTGCGATTCTGCTGGTTAGCATACATCACGCAGGGGCTCAAGAGAGATCTGGAGTGCTCAATGCCATGGAGACCGAGATGAAGCGTACTATCAATGCGCTTTCAACGGCTACGCCGGCACCATATTTCCTCTCGTATTCCATTACTGAAGTTTCGTCAACGCTTATCTCTGCATCTATGGGTTCACTAGACGCAGATCTTACGTCGAAACGTCGAATCCTAGACGTTGACTTGCGAGTTGGCTCCTACAAGCTAGACAACACACGCAGTATACGTGGAGTAGCATTCGAGATGGGGCGAGGCACACGCGGTGTTGAACTGCCTATCACCGACGATGAAAAAGCAATTCGCAGCGTTATCTGGTCTGCAACAGACAAAGCATACAAATCAGCTGCCGAACGATATGGCAAGGTGATCACGAACCTTCAAGTAAAGGTCAAAGAAGAGGATTCATCTGCAGACTTATCACAAGAGCAAGCTCATCAGTATATCGGCGCTATCGAGCCGCTGACATTCGACACAACACTTTGGAGAGAACGCGCCCGTAAACTCAGTGGAATGTGTGCCGGACGTGAGCATATCCTTACAGGACGCGTAACATTCCAAGCTGAGAATCTTGTAAAATATTTTGTCAATAGCGAGGGGTCACGCATACAGACATCCGAGCCTATCGTAAAGATGTTTGTTATCGTCAAGAGTAAAGCAGACGATGGTATGAGCCTTCCCCTGTATGAAAGTTACTCTGCCTACTCAGCCGGCAGGCTTCCATCAATGCAGGCGTTAGAGGCCGATGTTACTCGCCTCGTAGACCTCTGCGTTCAGCTGCGGACTGCTCCGCTGATGGAGACATATACCGGGCCTGCCATACTTTCCGGACGGAGCTCCGGTGTGTTCTTTCACGAGATATTTGGCCATCGAGTAGAAGGTCACAGGCAAAAGGATGTCAACTCGAGTCAGACGTTTAAGCCCTTCCTGAACAAAAAGATTCTGCCAGACTTCATCAGTGTTATCTTCGATCCAACGAAGAAAGAACTTCAAGGTAAAGACATCGTGGGCGCATTTGCATACGATGACGAGGGGATGCCTGGCAAGCGCGTGATTGCTGTTGACAGTGGAGTCTTCAAAAACTTTCTTACCAACAGAGCTCCTATTGAGCACTTTCCTCACTCCAACGGTCATGGCAGACGCCAAGCAGGACTCAAGACCGTAACACGGCAATCCAATTTGATCGTAGAGGCAAGCCGCCGAGTACCCTACGACTCTCTGCGCGCCCTACTGCGCAGAGAATGCATCAAACAGAACAAGGAATTCGGCCTGCTGTTTGAGGATATTCAAGGGGGCTTCACCTTTACCGGAAGAACCGTACCCAACGCCTTTAATGTGCAGCCACTCGTGGTATACAAGATCTATGCAGACGCACGTCCAGACGAGCTGGTTCGTGGCGTGGATCTGATTGGCACACCACTTACAACTTTTAACAACATCGTGGCAGCTGCAGACGATCTTGGGATTTTCAATGGCGTCTGTGGTGCAGAGTCCGGCGGTGTGCCGGTGAGCGCAAGTTCTCCAAGCTTGCTTGTTTCTACCATAGAAGTTCAGAAGAAGCAAAAGTCTCAGGCAAAGCCTCCACTTTTGTCGGATCCCACGGTTGAAATGAAATGGGGGCAGCCATGATACGATTGATACTTTGCATCGTCTTGGTATCAAGCTCGCTTCGGGCCCAGACGATGAGCGAGCAAGAGGTCTTCAACACACTGCAACTCGAAATGCAACGTTCGATGGACCAGCTGCGCATCGGAGACCTGCCGGCGCCCTACCAGCTAGAATACGTGCTGCAGATTCGAAAGAGTGCAACAATGCATGCTGTGCAAGGTGCTCTCGAGGACCTAGATTCTGGTACACGCGCAACCCTGAGTGTGCGTATGCATATTGGCACACCAAAGTTCGACAACACGAATTTTTTTGACGTAAGCCTCGGATTCTTCGGATCAAGCGACGATGAAGAAGGATACAAGAATAGAGTTATCCCATTTGAGTTGCGCCCCGATGTTCTTCGCAGAGAAGTCTGGCTAGCCACAGACGCTTGCTACAAACAGGCAGTTGAGATCTATTCAAAGAAAGAATCGACACTCAAGAATCGCACACGCAAAGACACAACGTGGGATTATCGCATAGCACAACAATACACGGTGAATGACCTTGGCAATCAGATGTATCGTCCACAGGTTAATGTTCTGATAGCAAAAGCACGGAGCCTTAGCTCAGTATTCCGGGAGTTCCCCAAGATTCAGTCATCACGCGTAGGTATCGAAGTGATACCCAAAGAGACCTACTACCTGAATTCGAGCGGAGCCCGTTCACATAAGATTGAGTGCAGTGCTGGCCTTGAGGTAATAGCAACTACACAGGCATCTGATGGCATGCCGATCGCGCAGACCTTTGCAGCATATGCTCGCATTCCGGACGAGTTTCCACCCGACGATTCGCTGCAACGTGCAGTGCGAGAGGTGGCCGAGACTCTAACACAAATGGTCGACACCGAAACTGCTGAAACCTATTCAGGACCCGTCATTTTTGAAGGCCAGGCAGCTGGAACGCTTTTAGGCCAATACTTTGCACCCAACCTTGTTGCTCAGCGACAGCCGCTGTCTGAAGGCGGATTCTCCACGAATGAGCGCACCATGGCATTCCAAAACAAGATAGGTGCCCGGGTGCTACCCGAGTTTTTGTCTGTGACTGCAGAGCCCCTTACCAAATCCTTCGAGGGAACTGTACTTACCGGACATTATAACGTTGATGACGAAGGCGTTCCTGCACGAAATGTTGACGTGGTCTCCAAGGGCTATCTGAAAACGCTCCTTTCATCGCGCGTGCCAACAAAGCGCATCGACTCTAGCAACGGACACCAGCGCGGAGGTGGAGCGATGTTTAGCGTTGTGTCCGTGCAATGTGCTGATGCGAAGAAGATGAAGTCTCGTGCAGAAATGAATAAACAGCTCCTCAAGCTCGTCAAGGATAGGTCTCTCCCCTATGGCATAATTGTTCGTTTGGCGATGGATCAAAATTTACTCTTCACAGGAGTGTTCCGGCAGACAGGCACAGACTTGCCCGTGTCGCAGGGCGAAGGCAAGCTTGGGTTATTGCGCGCCTACAAGGTATATCCAGATGGACGGGAAGAACTCCTCCGTGGGATGGAGGCTGCTGGAATTGCCCCACCATTGTTTAAGGACATTCTGGCCGTATCGAAACAACGACATGTCCACAACTTTCTAGCACCTAGTGTTGTTCCATCATTTATAAGTGGTGGTGCAGCCTATGTGCAGGCTTCGATAGTAACTCCAGACATTCTCATCGAAGATGTCGAGGTTCGTCCACTTGAGGGCGATATGCCCAAACCTCCAAGTCTACCTCATCCGATCGCAGCTGACTAGTACAAGGTGTAGCGTACACCAAGATAGATCATCTGAGGATCCATCGGCCCCCATGTTAACGAGGCATCAAAGTAAGTTCCGAAGGGGCTCTCAGTCCCAAGAATCGGATTGCTTTGGATAAAGTTTGTCGCGTTCTCTATGCCCATATAAACGTCCAGCGTACCAAACCTCTTGGTTATCTGTCCGTTAACGCGCCAGTATCCCGGGAACTCACCTCCAAGGCGATAGCGCTCGAGGTTACCCTGTGTAGTTGGTAATCTTCCTGGTCCATTCCAAGACAATGTGGCATCGGCCTGCCATTCGTTGTTTTCTGATGCATACGAGATTGTGTTGAGAATGCGCAGACGAGACATCATAGGACGTTGCATCATTCCACCATTGTACGGGGCTTGCACGTCTACCCAACGCACCGCTGAGAGCAGGTCTACTGATTCGAATGGAGAAAACATGATTTGTAACATCGCATTTGCTGCGAAGCTTGAACCTTCTAGGTTCGTAAGCCACACTTGTCGCACCGAGCGATCGTAGTCTACAACGAGCTGATTGGTAAAACGCGTATAGTACAACTCAGCATCAATCGTAAGTGGTTTTCCTGCTATTGTTAGTGCTGACGTTGCAGATCCACCTATATTCCAAGCATCTTCCGGACGGAATGTTGAGTCGAAGTACACGTTACGCGAATTGATAAACGACGAAACGTTCTCTGTAATCACAGAGGGCACGCGCCAACCACGTCCAAGCGAGGCCCGAACAACGAGCTCTTGGCTGGCATTCCACTTAACATGGGCCCTGGGAGTCAATCTGGATCCATACATGTTGTGCCAGTCGTTTCTCAGACCGAGCAAGACCGTAAGATTCTTATGTGGCTCTATAGTGGCCTCGGCATAAACCCCCGGCACATGTTCTCTACGATCATACGAGGACCCATACAACGTCAATGATGATTCCTCGAGTGATTCTCGAACATTATCATACAAGTACGAGAACCCTGTAACAATCTTGAACTGGCGTGTGAACGGCAAGGCTGCAATTCCTCGGAGCTGAAAGGTTTCTTGTGCACCGCGAGCTGATCGCAATCCGAATACAGTAGATTGATCATGCACAATCGCTGCTGCAACTAGAGAGAGACCACTAGCTTCTTCAAGATCATCGAAGGGATTGAGCAGACCGAACTTCACAAACGTCTCTAGCCTCTGGATGTCTGTAGTGATATCGTAGGGTTTGGACGAATCGCCATCGTGATGCGGCATATATGAATGAACAACGCTTTGTCCAGACTTGTAACGGTCAAGAAAACCTCGGACAAAAACCTGCCATTCAACTTCATCATCGTTATACCACCATCGATGAACAAGGTTAGCTTGGCGAAATGTTGGTATGTCTGCAAAACCATCACCATTGTTATCCTGTCCCATATCCATCTTCCGTACATGGGCCATCGTCATGGTGGAGAGTTCGTCATTTATCTGTTGAGCACCATAGAGATTTAGCTCGTATCGCTCCATCGTATTAACATAGGCGTTCACATATAGCGGCGGAGACATGCGAGGGTTGTGCATGCAGATGTTGATCTGACCAGTCATCGCCTCAAAACCTGTCGTTAACGAAGAAGCCCCTTTCGAGACACTTATCGACTCCATAAAGTGGCCAGGAATATGGTCAAGTCCAAAGGGCAATTCGAGAGATCTAACTGTTGGCACTGCCTCTATGAGGAACTGCGTATAGAGCCCTCGCAGACCTAGCAACTGGATCTGCTTTGCTCCACTTACTGCGTCTGAAAACGAGACCTCTACAGACGGATTCCTTTCAAATGACTCCGCCAGTGAGCAGCATGCGGCCTTTGTGAGATCCTTCGTAGTGATAATTTCGGTCTTGATCGGTGATTTCGTGATCGTTGGACCAGACTCAGCCTCGACTTGCAGAGTTGTAAGCGTTGTGGGCTGCACTTCAATTGAAAGGATGGTTTTCGCATCCACTTTTATGATCTTGGTCGAAAACCCCAAGGCTCTGCAAACTAACGTATCCTGCTTGCCAGCACGAACGATGACAAAGCTTCCCTTCGAATCAGTGACAACACCAGACGTTGTTCCAATCCACTGAACAAGAGCCCCCTTCAGAGGGATCCCACCGGAACCAATATCGACCACAACACCACGTATAGTATCTCCATCTGGGCTGGCAGCTTGTGCTGGCACCAGCAACAGGAGCATCACCACGAGACACATTGACAAAACGTGGACAAGTTTTAAACTCGGCGACATGTGGCAATAGTACGGAATTCGGCTTCCGATAGTATATTTGCATCGCATGAAGTTCGTTGTTTCGATAGCGCTACTCGCAGTAGCATTTGTAGTAAGCGCACAAGCTGTGCAGTTTACGCTGCAGTACTTCCAGGCCAAGTCCAATGGCAATGCCATTGTGGTCGAATGGAAGTCAGCAAATGAGTCTGATGTAGCGCAATATGAAATCGAGCGTGCCGGTGCCGATAAACAGTACAGGTACGTAGCAACGATTCAGGCAAAAGGCAGCAACCAGTCCTATTCATACAACGACACAGAAGCGTTTGGCAAAGCTGAGTCTGACAAGAACATCACCGCCAACTATTTCACCTACCGCCTCAAGGTAGTAACACGTGACAAGAATGCCTCATACTCAAACACTATAGGCGTTGCCCACAACGTAAGTGGGATCAAGCGTACATGGGGTATGATCAAGGAAATGTTCCGGTAAAGTATAACGTGACACGGCTGTACAGCAACCGATGTGCGCGGGCGGGTATTCTCCTGGGCGCGCTTTTCTTTTTTCGCACCGTAGCAATCTGTGGCAACGACGAACCCGCAAACCGGTGTGGATTTACTGAACGTGCAGATCGCAACCGCATCCAACGTGGAAAGAGCATTGAGATTTTGGGCTCGCGTCCACCACTGCCTCTACACACCGAATCAAGTGATGGCAAGTTTCGCGTCCACTATGCCGTTGTCGGACCAGATGCCGTAGACACGATAGATCGTGATGCCAACGGCTCACCAGACTACGTTGACGAATGTCTACGCGCACTACAGCGCTCATGGAAGCTGGAGATCGATACCCTTGGATATGCTCCACCACCAGGTGACGATACCACAGGTGGAAGTCGTGCTATAGACGTATACCTTCATGATCTCGGTCGCGAGGGATATTACGGCATCACAAACTTGGACAGGCTACTTGCACTCACCCCATCGGAGAGATACACAACGTGGGTTGAAATCGATAATAACTTTAGTCCAACCGACTCTACGTGGTCCGGAAAACAGTCATACTCAACCTTTGGTGTAGACGCATTGCGAGTGACATGTGCACATGAACTGCACCATGTTATTCAGAATGGCTCCTATGGCTACAATGGACAACAGCGGATGTTCTATGAGCTTTCATCGACTTGGATGGAGATGCGCGCGTATCCAGAGGTCCGAGACTGGGCTGTATGGACATCATTTTTGCTTACACGTCCTGAATTGTGGCCGTTTTCAAAGTCAAACGCACTCAACGGGTATTGCTGGGGCTGGTTTGGGAACGTACTTACTGCGGGACAGGTCGACATCATGAAATCAACCTGGGATCACGTAGGCAAGGGTCGAGAACCGTTTACCGCCCTCAACGCAGCATGCACCTCGGCTTCGACAACATTCAAGGATGTCTTTTGTGGGGCACTTTCAAGTCTTTATCAAACTGGGGCAAGGGGCTCGGGTAATCCCTATCTGCCAAGTGCAGAACTCCTGCCAGAGATCAAGTTCTTCGCCGACATTAGTGCTGAGTCGATAAGTGAGTCGCTCACCGGTACTATGCGTCCATTCGAGGTTGTTGCTGTTCGCAGTGCCATCCCATCACTAACAGGACAGCCTATCAGCGTAGGACAGGTACTTTCGTGGACGTCTGGGCCTGCAATACTGAATCGTCCAGACTCTACGATAAGCTTCGGTGTTACGCTTACCCCGACCCCCCTTCCAAATGATGAGCTCGTTAATGGATCTACCTGGGCTATACGATATGAGCCCAACGATGCTCTGTGTAGGTTCTATTTGGGCACACAGCTCTTGTTTACCGAAGCCCCCTACCCACAACCCTATCGCTCCACTGAGCATGAGTTTCTGTACGTTCCCGTACCAAATTCAACGGCTGGAGATAACGTGCAAATCCAAGTATGTAATACGCTGTTGCAGCCACTAACGCATGGTACTGAGAAGGATGCGTACACTGCTCAGGTGAACATCTATCATAATCGCCTAGTTGCGCAGTTTCCCTTTGACAGCAGCACATTGATTCCTGGAATCTATTTGGTTGTGGTTACACGCGAGAACTCGCAGCCAATAATCTATAAACTTGCCATTGAAAGATGAACACTCTAACTGCTAGATCCATAGGTAAGAGTTTCGGCAGTAGGCACGTCGTGCGCGACCTAAGCTGTGAGCTTTCATCGGGAACAACGACAGCGTTCGTTGGGCCCAACGGCTGTGGCAAGTCTACTGTTGTAAAAATGTTAGCTGGCTTGTTGCGTCCGGATCGCGGAACGATAGAACTGCGATCACAATCATTGATTATTGAACGTTGCGATATCCCCTCGCATGTAGGGTTGGTAGCACCGTATCTCAACATCTACGATGAGTTTACGCCCATGGAGCTGTTAGCCGTGCACTATGGGTTGCATGGTAGCAACTTCGATTCGGCAGCCTCCAGTGAGATCCTCTGTAGGGTTGGACTTCAGGATCGCATGAACTCGCGTGTACGCACATTTTCTAGCGGACTGCGGCAGCGTGTAACCTTAGCTCTTGCGGTCTCTCACGATCCAGAGATACTTGTGCTAGACGAACCATCTATTACTCTCGACGATGACGGCCGTGCCGTTGTAGCACAAGAAATCAAACGCGCAGCGAACAGAGGTGCTATTGTACTTGTAGCTACAAATGATGATCGTGAGCAAGAACTATGCTCCAAGGTTATACGGCTCAGTTAAAAAGGAAAGGGTAGCCACAAACGGCTACCCTTGAACGATCGATCGATGTGTGAGTTGCGCTTACTTAGCCGGAACAACATTACCCTGAAAGACTGGGCTTTGGGAATCTTGAACAAAGCCATATGCACGCAGGTCTACCTCGGCGTGGTCGCTATGTGATGTCTTGAACTTTACACCGCCAGCATAATTACCCTTGGCCATGGGAACAACCTTGGCAATAATCTCGAGTCTTTCCTTTGCATTTAAAGTTACGCGAGATGTCTGATTGATTACCAGGCCACCGTCTGTAGACCAATCGGATAAAACGATTGGAGAGTCTGAATTATTCGTTACCTCGACCTTGGCTGATTGTTCTTGACCAACCTTGAGATCTTGGAAAGAAAAATACATGGATGGTTGGAACATCAGGGCACGCTGAATGTCTGCCTTCAGCCAGATATACTGCGAACGGATTGTGGTGTCTGTGCCGGTTGGCAGCGGCGTATTCGAAGATGACTTATAGGCCTTAAAGGCATCGTTACCTGCAAGGTCTGCCCATGATACCGTAATGTTCTTTGTAATTGAGCCGGCCTGCGATGGGCTGATGTTCAGCTTCACCTTCATAGTACTTACTTCGCCCGGCTTCAGATCGAACTTATCTGGATCTGTTTTTGTGCAACCACAGCCAGGGCGCACATCAGTCAGACGAAGTGCTTTGTCACCGATATTCTTCATCTTGATTTCGGCCTCAAGGTGGCCTTCTTTCGGAGCACTTGTTTTGCCCCAATCGTAGGTTTCGCCGCCAACAATTTCAAGCTTTGGCTGGGCGAACGCTGTTGCTGTGGCTAGAACCGCGACAGCAAGCATAGCAAAAAGTCTTTGTGTCATAAACACGAACTCCTAAAACAATCTTTTGACGTTTGTGTGACGACTGTGCTACAAATATAGTATTCCAAGGTGCCTCATAGCCCCTTGTAGAATGCAAATCCCACGGATAAAACTGTGGAATTCCACTTGTAACGCTGTGAAATGCTCTGGGCGGTGGTTTCGATCCGGATGCTGGGTGCCAGGTAATACCCGTACGTGAGTGGCACGTCGTAGGCAATGGCAAGAGACGGTCGCAGAACAACTGTTGAGATGTCTGAAAGCCCAACTGCCGGCAGCTGGTATTCTTTCGCAGGTGGATCTGTTACAAAGTAAAAGTCATTAGGCCCTAGGATAACCTCCCGATGAATTGCACCGCTACCAAGCCTTACATGTGCACCGAGATTCGCGGCAATTGTAAGTGGTGACGAGAATAGACGAGTCTTTGCTCCAATACCAAGGGCTAGCCATTCGGCTTGCGAATCAAAAACATACTGCGTTGTCACAGGTGGCAAACCATTTCTTGGCAGCACCGACGGTGTTGCTTCGAACCTTGTGGATTCGCTGCGAATACCCACAGAGAACGTAACTGCGGATGTTGGCAGTACCCAATACTCAGCCGTTACGCCTATCGACAAGGGAGTGCTGCGTCCAGCATCGTACGTACAGCAAGGGATTCCGTACAACTCATCGAGGTACTGCAAGTGGGCATCATGACGCGCTATACCAACAGATGCATCAAGCCCTACAAAGATCCTAGGAGCAGAATATGGCTGCCTCATAGATGGATTCCATGGTATCTGCTGCGCTACTGCTGCGGCAGATGTCAGAACCATGAACAAATAACAGGCAGAACGGCTCATTGCGACACCAACAGTGATAATCGCTCAGTAAAGCCATCGCACTGCACAAAGACCGAGTACTGGCCAGAGGCCAATCGGCTTGTATCGATAGATGTTAGCGACATGCCAGTGGAGGCAGGCACTACTATCTGCTGACACTCTCTACCAAACGCATCAACAATCATCACAACGGCCTGTGCAGAAGCATCATGTTGCAGCATCAGTGTTACATGATCTGAGGCCGGACTGGGGAACATCGCACCCTTGAGACCAGGCTTCACACCGCGAGTTTTATACGCAAGCCCGCAAACTGAATCGAGGGAGAATCTCCCATGTTCACGTAGAACTGGAAACACGCTTCTACAAACCTTCGTACCTACCGCGGCATCAGAGGCAAGCGACAACAACGTCCATGCGCTGTCGCCAAGAAAAACAGAAAAATCTAATTCAATCAGTGTGTCACTCGGGAAGAGTCCTGCGTCGCGCTCAATCGTGAATGTTACCCCACGCGCATGCTCGGTTTTGCCGACCAAGGCACCTTTCGAGGCAGTCCGATCTTGACGCACATCAATACATTGAAGGAGAGTAGGGTTATAGTCGACGCTGAACGAAACGAACTCAACGGCACGCAGATCCTCAGCGTCAACACGAACCGGGAAACGCAGAGTCGAGCCAGGTCTCGCACGCAGCGAGTCGTCGATACGTAGAGCCACATTGCTAGGCGCAACCGACCTACCACGGTATGGCACATCCAGCCTACCCTGTGGTGTATTCAGCCACAACGTCAACGTACCAACTTCATTGCCAATGCGCTGCGGCAAGAACTGGCAATCAATCACGATGGCGCTGTTGGGTGGAATGATACTTCCTGGAGGCAGCAGAACCTGAACCGAACCACCAATAGGATTGATGCGTATCGAATCGATGACACATGGATTCATAGAGTAATTGCGCACGGTTAGCGCATAGGGCTTCGTACCCTCGCAATCAACCGGTTTTACGATGCTCCCGAATTCGATTGTATCAACAATTGAGCGCAATGCTGGACGGTTTCGTGCCACAACAATGAACTCTCGTGTTACAGCTGAAGGGGGCACGCACGATATCGGCCTACGACCGAGATTTGTATGAACACGCAGTGTAGCAACAGCCATGCTTGATACGTTCTTTGGAATGAACGTAAACGAGACAGAGTCAACGGCATTCGCTCGCAAAGCCTTGGGTAAACCTCGATTGAGAATAAAACTCCCCTCAGAAGCGTGTTTGGCCTGTATCGACAACGAATCTACGCCGACAGCAATACTTCCAAAGTTCTGTACAGAGAGTGAAACACGCACCGAGTCAAACTCTTCAGGCAGATATCCGATATCAATGGTATCACCACGGAGTGAGCAAGGAGTGCCAGATGCATCTGTTACGCGGGTCTGAATTGGATCAAGACTGTGTTGCACCCCTATGCCCTGCAGGCGGACCGTAACACTTGTATCGGAGAGGTCGTTTGGATTCTCATATTTCAAAGAGAAATCAGCAACGTCAGGACCGACATCAACGGGCTTATAGGAGCATCCCCACGAAACGTTACTAATCCCATTAAAGGTTACAGAAGGATACGTTGCAACCACGATTTCTTCTTTACCAAGAAATGGCGTTATCGACGTAAGTTTTTGCTGCCGAATCGAGACCGATTCCTTGGAAACGGCAAAGAATTTGAACCCCGATGCTACCGAGCACGTTGGAGTTATCAATACGGAGTCGAAATTGACAACGGTTGCATCTGTACCAAGCAATTTTGCTGTCTTTACTCCGATTAGCAAGAACTCAAACCGTGAGATCAGCGCTTGCGACCCTTCCTCTTCAACCCTCACGACAAGCTTAGCACGTGCTACAGTATCGTTAGGGAACTCAGAATAGCTAGCAAGGTGCAAGATCCTAAAGTCGCGAGTTGCGCCGTTCTCGAGTATTTCTGCACCACCAAGACCACCAAACTCCTTAGAACCATTTGCATGGGCTCCGCCTATATCCTCAAACGAGGGCGTAATACGGATTCGTGCGCCGTACCCATTAACCACGATAATAGTGCGGGAGACTGGCTCTGGTGGTTGCGGCCGGGTAGCACCGAACGAGACGATGTTGTCTTTTTTATTGTCTGGATTGGAATAGACGTCAACCGTTTGCGCTACACTTGTGTGTGTCCACGCGAGGATTGCTAACAGTGATGATACGGCTAGTCGCAGCGACATAGCATACGCCCTATCCCAACACTTTCCACCAAGTTGGCCACCACGTTGCGAAAAGTGCAAGCATCTGTGATGTAAACAGACCAAGAACAATGCTGGCTGCTGTTGTGATTGCTAAAGTAATTCCAGCGATTCCCGATTGCACAGGTTGGTGGTGTCCTTCGGATTCTGAGAAGTACATCTTCACCACGAGACCCAGGTAGAAGTAAGCGCTGATGAGCGAGGAGAGCACCGCAACGAGCGTAAGCCAGAGATGGGATTCGATGACCGAGACAAATAGAAGGTACTTACCAAAGAATCCTGCCATTGGGGGTATACCCGCCAGCGAGAACATGAACACAGACATGATGAAAGCGAGCACAGGCTCTCTCTTTGCCAGACCAGCGTAGTCACTGATCTGCAAGTTGTCCTCGTTACCACGTTCAAGCAGACCAACTACGACAAAGGCCCCCAGCTGCATAAACACATATGAAGTAACATAGAATACGATTGCACTATGTCCATTATCGCTGTTTGCAACAATCCCCATCACGAGGTATCCGGCATGAGCAACAGACGAATACGCGAGCATACGCTTCACATTCGTCTGCGCCACGGCTGTGATGTTGCCAACCAACATTGTAATCGCCGCCATCATGGCTAAGATGTCTTGAAGCTGTGGGGTAAGCTTAGCCCCTTGGGGCATGATCGACATGAAGATGCTCACGAATGCGCTAAACGCAGCGGCCTTGCCGGCCGTACTCATAAATGCCGTAACAACTGATGGGGCACCTTCATATACATCTGGAGCCCACTGGTGGAACGGGAAGGCTGCAACTTTAAAGCCCAAGGCAACTGCCATCATAACACAGCCTATAGCGAGCAGCTTCGGATAGGCCACATTACCACTTGCAATGGCTGCATGGATCTCGCCATATCCAAGCGAACCAGTTGCACCGTAAATAAGCGACATGCCGTACACAAGGAATCCCGAAGCAAATGCTCCAAGCAGGAAGTACTTCAATGCGCCTTCGATGCTGCGGATATTGGTGCGCAAGAACCCCGTCATAACATAAAACGAAATCGACATCAGCTCGACGCCAACAAACAGCGAGATAAGGTTGGCCGAATGCGCGATCAACATCATTCCTGCAACAGCAGAAACAAGCAACGTGTAGAATTCGTCCAGCTCTATACCCTCTCGTTGCAGATATGGTCGGGCCGCAAGCATCGACATGATACCTGCTCCACAAAAGAGCACATCAAAATAATTTGCGTAGCCCCCTACCGTAACCATGCCAGAGAAGGCTGTTGCCTTATAGCCCGCATGCATCATGGCGAGCACTGCCGTAAGAGCGAGCGTAAAAATGTAGTAGCCAAACACAAGACGCGTGTTATCGCGAACAAAGGCCTGAATTGCGACACCGACAGCACCAAGTGCCAGCCAAATAACTACAAGCGGGAGTGATCCGAGAATTTCCATATTCATTCAGAATACCTTGGTGCCAAGAATCAGGGTTGGATAACTTTTACGATAGCAGCAGCTTTTACGATTGCAGCAACGCTCTGCTCAGAGAGCATCATCAACGGACGCGGCTGAACACCGAGCCATACGGCCAATAGTGCAAGCGGCACGAGTTGCCAATACTCCTTTACGTTCAAATCACGCAGATGATGGTTCTCTGGGTTGTCGTTGGTTCCAAACATCACACGCTGGAACATCCAGAGTAAATAGACGGCCGCGAAGATCACGCCACTTGCGCTCACGATGGTGAACCATGGCGTGCCAAGTGTTGTGCTCTTGAAAGCACCGAGCAGTGTTAAGAATTCACCAACAAAACCATTGAGTCCGGGAAGTCCTACAGAGGCAAACATTGCCACGGCAAACATCACGGCAAAACGCGGCATAACTTTTGTAACACCACCGTAGTCACTGATCTCGCGGGTGTGGCGTCGCTCGTAGAGCACGCCAACACAAAGGAACAACATCGGTGTTGAGATACCGTGATTGATCATTTGAAGCACTGCACCCTGAACGCCTTCATTGTTCATTGAAAAAATGCCCAGTACAACAAATCCAAGGTGGCTAACCGATGAGTATGCGACCAGCTTTTTGATGTCGGTTTGTACCATGGCAACCAATGCCCCGTAGACAATGCCAACGACGGCCAAAGCGCTAATCAGAGTTGCAAAGCGTTCTGATGCCTGCGGAAACAGTCCGAGATTAAATCGAATCAAACCGTATGTACCAAGCTTAAGGAGCACTCCAGCCAGAATTACAGATCCTGCGGTTGGTGCTTGCACGTGTGCATCTGGAAGCCATGTGTGCAATGGAAAGAGTGGCACTTTTATCAGGAAGGAGATCGCGAAGGCCCAGAAGAGCCATTGCTGCACATCCATCCCTATCGTTGGGCCAATCTTCTGCAGTTCGATAAGATCAGCCGTAAACCCAACCCCTGCCCACTTTGCCTGCAGTCCCAGCCAAATAATGGCAAGCAGCATAAGCAACGAGCCAACGAGTGTGTACAGGAAGAACTTTACCGCTGCATAGATTCTGTCCTTGCCACCCCAAATACCAATGATGAAATACATCGGTATCAGAATCAGCTCCCAAAAGATGTAGAACAGGAATGTGTCCCATGAAACAAATACGCCAGTCATGCCAAACTGGAGAAGCAGCATCAGGGCATAGTAGGCTTTGACGTTTTTCGTGATAGGATCAAACGAAGCTAGCAGAGCGATCGGCATGATCAGCGCCGTGAGCAGCACTAAGGGTAATGAGATGCCATCTACGCCAATACGGAATCCAGCATCTAGAGTAGGTATCCATGCCTGATCGATAACATACTGCATGGAAACATTGCTGCTGTCAAACTGCGGTAGCAAAAACAGCGACGCTACAAACGCGAAAATCGAGAACCCAAGTGCAGTGCGCTTGGCAGCTACAGCCTGATCACGGTGAATGAACATGACGGCAATCGCACCGGCAAGAGGTACGAACAAGGTTGCAAGTAGTGCAGACACGCCCATATTCCAATCGATCCGTTTGTGGTGTCACTTATCGGCAAAAATACCCCGCAATATAGCAATTGCAGAGGCTCGGAAGGGGCTCTTGGGGTAGTTTTGCGTCATGCCTACTCCAAGACCTTCATATATCATTGCCGGGCTTGGCAATCCTGGGGAAGAATACGCCGCAACACGACACAACATCGGCTTCATGGTTGTTGATGCATTTGCCCAAAAGCATGGGCTTTCCTGGACTCGGCACGGGGATCTCTACGAGCATACACAGGCTCGTGTCCGCGGAAGGGTAATCGATCTCATCAAGCCCCTTACATACATGAATCTCTCCGGTAAGGCCATACGCAAGCATATGCATGCGTGCGGACTGCAGGCTACGCACGTTGTGGTGGTCACAGATGAGTACAACTTCCCTACTGGTAGGATTCATCTGAAAGCAGGGGGCTCTGCAGGTGGACATAACGGCATCGGTTCAGTCATCGAAGAGCTCGCCACACAGAACTTTTGGCGACTACGATGTGGGATCGACAGAAAATTTGGTCCAAGCGAATTGGTCGATTACGTCTTGTCAGACTTCCCACACGATGAAGCAGCGCTGGTGCAGAACATGATCGCAAAGGCTTGCGACGTGCTTGCTGATATCGCAAGCGGAGGGCCCAGCTCGGCAATGCAGCGAGCCAACAGCTCGCTATCACAAACTAGTCCTTGAATGGTATCGCTCTGATGTAACCGTCGCGCTGTACGAATTGCTGTATCATTTCAGCACGGCGCATCGCGGGAAGTAGCTGGTCAAGGTGCGTCTTCAATACCTGCAGGCGTTTATTCTCGGATTGCAACGACATAAGCTCCTGCTTCTGTTCGTTAGAAAATCCACATTTCGGCGCCATCTCATACGATGGTGTTTCGTCAAAATCATCAAGTGTGAATGTTGGTGCTTGTGTGCCAAAGACCATCGTTACGATCAGATTATAGGATTTCAGTACCGATTCAAGAAGATCCTGATCAATCCCATAGGTGTTATCGAGGTAGTGCGCAATAGAAGCCACAGCAAAGGGCGTGTCTGCTTCCTCAAGTTCGATAAGGGAGTATCGAAACATTCCTTCAACAATGATATCCATTCTGCCATCGTCGTAGGTAGTTGTAACCTCTACAATCTTGGCGGCACATCCCACTGGATGCATGTGCCCCTCATCGATGTAATTGATACCAAACTCAACACCCCGTTCAAGACACTCATTGATGAGTGCCTTGAAACGGGGCTCGAAAATATGCAGTGCAATTCTCGTCTGCGGGAACAAGACAAGATTGAGTGGAAATATTCCTAAGGTCACTCGCTATACTTTGTAAAGCGTTCGTTGATCCGACCCCAGTGCAGATTGCTCAGAAAGGCATCGATATACTTAACACGACCAGGTCCGTCCTTATGATAATATGCATGCTCGAACACATCGCATGAAATCAATGGAATTCCGCCCCAGATTGCACCATAGTGGTGCTCATCGACAAGAACATTCAGTAGACGGCCAGAATACAGTGTATCTAAACAAAGCACTCCCCAGCCAGAGAGCTTTGCTGCCGTTGCAGTTGCCTTAAAGTCTGCCTTCCATGCATCGAACGAACCAAACTCCTTTTCGATAGCTGCAAGAACTTGTGGGCCCTTCGATGGATCGCCGTCGCCGCCCATTACATCCCAATAGACGTCGTGCAGAACAGTCCCACCATGGTTCCATGTAAACCTGCGCTTGAGCTCTCCGAAATCGCTCCAATTTCCATTAGCTGCAGCACGATCAGCACCCGGCAGCGCGGCCTCGATCTTATTCAGGAAGGTAACGTAGCCTTTGTGATGGGTATTGTAGTGCCAGTCTGTTGTCTCAGGTGAGATTACATCTTTCAGTACGTCTTTCGCCTCTTCATCAGAGTACGGACGTGCATTAAACTTCCATTCGTACGACATATCATTTTCCTTTAACGTAATTGTTCAAGAATCAAACGCCAAAACTGCTGCCACAACCACACGTCTTGGTGGCATTTGGATTATTAAACGTAAAGCCCTTACCCATGAGTCCATCGCTAAAATCTAGCGTCATTCCCATGAGATAGAACATACTCTTCGAGTCGATGAAGATTCGCACACCTTCTGCATCAAGCACAAGGTCTGTATCTCGCGAAGCCCCATCGAAGCCAAGAGTATAGGACATGCCAGAGCAGCCTCCGCCCTTAACGCCTAGGCGCAGGCCAAAGTCGTCTGCGATGTTGTTCGACTCTTTGATCTTCTTGACTTCGCTCAGAGCCTTCGTTGTAATGATGATGTTGTCGTTCTCGTCCGTACCTGTTACGCTAGTAGGAATTGATACAACATCTTGGCCTATCATTGCTACACTCATGATACCTCCAATTGTACAAATGTTCGTAGTGATGCGAGCTCGGCAACGGTCATCGATGCAAACGTTGCCTGTATGCGTTCCTGAAGAATAGTAAGGGGCTCTCGAATCGTGCACGTCGAGTGAGCAGAACAGTCATGATGGTCGCTATTCTGGCACTCGATGATCGACGCTGGTGAACCTTCGATAGTTTGTATGATCTGCGCAATCGTAATCCGTTCTGGTGCCCTATCCAGCATATATCCGCCATTGACGCCAGCATAGGATCGCGTTACACCATCTCGAGAGAGTTGCTGAAGCACCTTGGCAACAAGCGACTGCGATATACTATACCGCTCAGCAATCTCTGATGCAGAGATTTTCTGCTCTGGTCGTATTGCCATTTCTTGCACAGCAAGAAGTGCATACTCTACTCGTTTCGATAGCTTCAGCATTACCTACTACACACGCTATTGATCGTAATCTGCGAAGCATCCATCTGATGTGGGATGCGCCTGGCAGGTGAGAATATATCCATCTGCGATCTCGTCGTCCGATAAGGCCTCGCGCTCATCCATCACTGCTGTCCCTGAAACAAGCTTAGCCCTGCACGTACAACATGCGCCTATCTGGCATGCATACGGTGGGTCAAGGTTGGCGCGCTGAGCAGCCGAAAGGAATGTCTCGTCTGGTTGAACGTCGAACTCATGATCCTCTCCATAGAGACGGATCTTTACACGACGCATAACAAGTTCTTGTGAAGATTCTGACATTGTATTCGCAGATTCAGTTGTTGACGAAAGTGAAAAATATTCCTGGTGAATTCTTTGTTGTGGCAGACCATGTTCGACTAGGCAGGCCCGAGCGATGGTCATCAGCCCCTCCGGACCACACAAAAATGCCTCAACCTTATCAATTACAGGCACATGGGTAGTCAAAACACGCGCAATGTCGTTGTGGTTCAGCCTTCCAGCCAGATGTGCAGAAGCCGTATCGCCTGATTCGAGAGCATGTATAACGTTCAATCGTCCACGATGTTCCTGTTCGAGCGCAGATAAAAGCTCACCGAACATCACCGAACTGGACTGCACATTTGCATACAGTAACGCTACAGCCGAGTTATGCTCAACCTGCAATACAGATTTGATAATTGATAGTATCGGAGTAATGCCGCTGCCACCCGCTACACAAAAAATGTGCCGGCACTTTGATGGGTCTAATTCAATCGTAAAATTGCCCATCGGGGCCATAACCTCGAGTGATGCACCCACTCTAACATTTTCGTTAAGCCACGTAGAGACAGTACCATCGGAGATCTTTTTTACTGCAATAGTTAGGGGCTCGTCCACGTATGGACTCGAACAAAGCGAATATGCCCGACGCTCCTGAAGCCCACCGATATCAGTCTTTAGTGTGATATACTGTCCATGCTTATATCGGAATACGTCTCGAAGTTTATCAGGAACATCAAAGGAGATCGCCACAGCATCCTGTGTCTCGTTCCAAACACGTTGTATAGGTAATGAGTAAAACACCAGCTAAGCGTCCTAAAAAAGTCCAATTGAAAATAGTGCCGCCTCCGACATCATCGTCTTGTCCCACGGTGGGTCGAATGTAATCTCCAGGCTTGCACTGCTCACGCCTTCTACTTCACGAACCACCCTCTCTACCTCTGCTGGTAGCGACTGAGCAGACGGACAATTGGGCGTTGTTAACGTCATCACAACATGAATCTGCGTTCCATCAATAATCCTTACTTCATAAATCAATCCGAGTTCGTAGATGTCTACGGGGATTTCTGGGTCGTACACTGTACGAATGGCACCGATCACCCTGTCTCGAAGTGATTCCTCTAGCTGAGGTTCTTGGTGTTGCTGGTCTTGGCTCATGGTTTCAATAATGAGTAAGCGAGTGCATAGAGACGAATCTGCTTGATCATGCTTGCAAGACCGTTTGCCCGATTAGGCGAAAGATGTTGCTCTAGCGACAATTCCTTTGCAATGTCATCATTGCTTGCAACGATCTCGGCTGGCGTGCGACCTGAGTATACGTTCATGAGAAGGGCTACAAGCCCCTTAACAATCAAGGCATCTGAGTCAGCATCGAAATGGAGCACACCGGCCTCGTTTCTCGGATGCAACCAGACTTGCGATTGACATCCCTTAACTTTGAACTGGTCGCTGCGAAACTCTTCTGGGTAGAGTGGCAACCCCTTACCCATGGCTATGATCTCGGTATACCGGTCCTCCCAGTCGGGAAGCCCAGCGAGTTTTGCCGCGAGTTGCTCTATGGTTTCAATAATTGTCACGTTTTCTATCCTAGCATCCTACATGAACGTGAAAATGCATCGAGGAATCGGTGTGCATCATCGATCGAGTTATACGCTGCAACAGATGCGCGCAAGGTACCTTGAAGACCTAATCGACGCATCAGAGGCATTGCGCAATGATGACCAGTGCGCACGGCTACCCCCTGCTCATCCATGAGCGTACCAAGATCATTGGCATGGATACCATCAACCACGATGGAGATGATTCCGTTACGCGCATAATCGCCACCGATAACACGAACACGATCATGTTGCAAGAGTCCATCGATCATGGCTTCTGTAACAGAAGTTTCTTGATCAGCTACCGTCTTACGATCGATGCTTGAAAGCCAGTTAATAGCCGCTCCGAGTCCTATGGCACCTTCAATGTTGGGCGTTCCAGCTTCAAAACGCAATGGAGGTTCTGCGTAGGTGGTCTTCTCGAAGGTTACGTTGTCGATCATTGCGCCACCGGCCTGATAGGGCTCGAGAACGGTTAACCATTCTGGCCTGCCATAGAGAACACCAATTCCAAACGGACCATAAACCTTGTGTCCACCAAAGACATACGCATCACAGCCAATGTTATCCACGCTCACCTGATTGTGTACCACGAATTGGCACCCATCAACAATTGAATGTGCGCCATGCTCTCTTGCCCAAGTACAGATTGTTTCAACATCATTGATCGTACCCAGTACATTCGACATATGCGCAATTGAAACAACGGCACAGTTATGAGCGATAAGTTCTTGTGCATGCTGCATGTCGAGCGACCCATCGTCACAAATGCGTATCACCTTCAAGAGCGCACCAGTACGTTCACAAAGAACCTGCCACGGAACGATATTGGCATGATGCTCCATTTCTGATATCACTATGCTCTTGCCACGAAGGGATGCACCATAGGTACGTTCAATCGAGGTAGCCAACAAGTTGAGTGCTTCAGTTGCCCCATGAGTGAAGACAACAGACTCAGGTGCGGCGTTCAGAAATCTGCCAATAGTACCCCGCGCTGATTCATATAACGCTGTAGCCTCTGCTCCGAGTGCATGACCGCCTCGGTGAGCATTTGCATTCGACGTTACATAGAAGTCTGCTATCGCATCAAGTACGGCCTTCGGCTTTTGTGTCGTGGCCGCATTGTCGAGGTATACAAGGGGCTTATCACCATGCACATGGCGCTGCAAAATTGGGAACTGCGATCGTAGATCATAGATCATAGGCCAGCTGCTCCCAGTTTGTCTGCAAGGCGCTGCAAAAGATGGTTCTTGAGCTCTCCATGTGGAAGCTTTTCAAGGACCTCTGCTGCGAATGCATTGGTTAACATAGCCACCGCCTTTGAACGTTCAAGACCACGAGCCTGCAAGTAAAACACAGCATCTTCATTGAGCTGTCCGGTAGTTGCACCATGCGAGCACTTTACATCGTCCGCCCAAATTTCGAGCTGCGGCTTTGCATTAACCTGTGCCTTACCGCTCAATAGCAGCGAGTGACTGGACTGATATGCTGTTGTCTTCTGCGCCTGAGGCCGCACAAATATTTTGCCATTGAACACCCCAGCAGAAGCGCCGTTGTATACTCCCTTGTAGAGCTCTTCGCTATGACAGTGCGGCACCATGTGGTCAACAACCGTATGGTTGTCTACATACTGCACGCCATCGAGTATACTAGTTCCATACAGGAACCCCTGACTAAGCTCACCAGCGAGTTTGATCTGAGCATCGTTGCGGACAAAACCAGCGTTCAGATTGATACTATGAGAAGCAAACGTTCCAGAACGTTCGACACGTGCCGTGAGTTGTCCGATGTGATGCAACGCTGATGCGTCGTCGATGATCTTCACGTACGACATGCGCGCCCCCTCATGAACAACTGCACTGCAAACCCCAAGGCTTAGTAAGTCTGCCCCACCGAGCGTGTGATGAGTCTCGATCACATCTACTTGTGCATTGCGTCCAGCACTAACGAAGACTCTCGTTGTTAACAGAATGCCGTCATCATCTGTTTCGCCACAGACCATCACGTGAATAGTATGTGGGCACTGCACATTATCGGCAACCCTTACCAGCACACCTTCTGATGAGAGTGCCATTGCAGCAACTGCAAATGGGTTGTCGTGCAAATCGCTTTCGTTAACGTCTTCAACAGATGCAGACGAAAGCGGCATAATCTCTACGCCGTCTGGAATCGTACTTCCTGTTAGATGTATGATGCCATTGCGCAGAACAATGCCAATTGCATTCTGCAGCCCTGGAACCGGATGGACGTGATCTGTGATGGTGCCGTCTGACCATACATTCTGTACGTGCCGCCATGTCTTGGCGGCAATTGGCATCACATTTGTGTATTTCCATTCTTCATGACGCGTTGTAGGAATTCCGCGTTCATTGAACCCGTCCATTGCCGCTTTGCGTGCACTGTGAAATGGCTCAGCAGAAGTTCCATACATGGCTGTTGCGAGTGCGTCGAAAGCGTCCTGGATGTTTGTTGCCAAAGGCAGCGTGGACATCAAGCCTCCACCGCAGTTTCGTTTTTGATCCAGTCATATCCGCGCTTTTCGAGCTCAAGTGCTAGCGACTTGTCGCCCGAACGTACAATCCTTCCATTCCACAGTACGTGTACTACGTCCGGCACGATGTAATCGAGTAGACGCTGATAGTGTGTGATAACTACCGTGGCATTGTTTGGCGTGCGAAGTGCATTTACACCACCTGCAACGATGCGAAGTGCATCGATGTCTAGTCCAGAATCGGTCTCATCAAGCACAGCGAGCGTTGGTTCCAGCATTGCCATTTGAAAGATTTCATTGCGCTTTTTCTCGCCCCCTGAAAAACCCTCGTTAAGGGAGCGCTGCAGAAACGACGGATCCATTTCTACCAGTTTCATCTTTTCTTTCATCAACGCAAGAAATGCGCCGGGGTCAAGGGGCTCATCACCGCGATACGCACGATGCTCGTTCACCGCTGTCTTGAGAAAGTTTGCAGTCGATACGCCGGGGATTTCAACTGGGTATTGAAAGGCCAAGAACAAGCCCTCATGTGAGCGATCCTCTGGTGAAAGCTCCATGAGATCCTTACCGTTCAGCAGAATGGAGCCTTCAGTTACCGTGTAGTCTTCCTTGCCTGCGAGAACCGAGGCCAGGGTTGATTTGCCGGAACCGTTTGGGCCCATGATTGCATGAACTTCTCCGGCATGTACCACAAGATCTACCCCTTTGAGGATCTCACGGTCTTCAATTGATGCATGAAGATTTTTGATTTCTAACAATGAACTCATCCGACGCTTCCTTCTAATGAGATGGCAAGTAGTTTCTGTGCCTCCACGGCAAACTCCATGGGCAGTTGATTGAGCACCTCGCGTGCATAGCCGTTAACGATAAGTGCCACAGCTGCTTCCGTATCTATTCCACGCTGGTTGCAATAGAATAGCATGTCTTCGCCGATCTTCGACGTCGTTGCCTCGTGCTCTACTGTAGCAGTCTCGTTGGCAACTTCCAAGTACGGAAAGGTATGCGCTCCGCATGCATCACCAATGAGTAGTGAGTCGCATTGAGAGTAATTACGAGCGCCTTGCGCTACTTTGAGAATCTTCACCAAGCCACGATACGAGTTCTGCGATACTCCAGCAGAGATACCCTTTGACACGATGCGGCTGCGGGTATTCTTACCGATGTGAATCATCTTTGTACCGGTATCAGCCTGCTGATGATTATTCGTAACCGCTACCGAATAGAATTCGCCCATTGAGTTGTCGCCCTTGAGCACAACACTTGGATATTTCCACGTAATTGCAGAACCCGTCTCTACTTGCGTCCATGAAATTTTGCTGTTGCGTCCCTCGCACACACCACGCTTGGTAACGAAGTTGTAAATACCGCCCTTGCCGTTGGCGTCTCCAGGGAACCAATTCTGAACAGTTGAGTATTTGATTTCTGCGTCTCTATGGGCCACGAGCTCTACAACTGCTGCATGCAACTGATTTTCATCGCGTTGCGGTGCAGTACAGCCCTCAAGGTAGCTAACATAACTACCCTCATCAGCGATAATCAGCGTACGTTCGAACTGTCCTGTGTTTCGTGCATTAATACGGAAGTACGTGCTTAGCTCAATCGGACAACGAACACCCTTCGGTATGTATACAAACGAGCCATCACTGAAAACTGCGGAATTGAGTGCCGCATAGAAATTATCGTTCGTTGGCACCACCGAGCCGATGTACTGACGAACAAGCTCGGGATGATTGGCTACGGCCTCGCTGATCGGACAAAAGATGATCCCCAGCTCGGCTAGCTTATCTTGAAATGTTGTCTTCACGCTAACGCTGTCGAGCACAACATCAACGGCTACGCCTGCTAAGACTTTCTGTTCCTCGAGCGGGATGCCCAACTTTTCGAATGTTGCCAGGAGCTCCGGATCAACTTCGTCTAGTGATGCAGGACCTTCCTTCTTCTTTGGTGCTGCCCAGTAGATGATATCCTGAAAATCTACCCGTGGGTACTTCACATTCGGCCAGGTAGGCTCGACCATGCGCTTCCACTGCTCGAAGGCCTTTAAACGCCACTCCAGCAGCCATTCAGGCTCGTTTTTCTTAGCAGAAATAAAACGGATAACCGACTCGTCGAGCCCCTTCGGAAGTAACTCCTGCTCGATATCGGTGGTAAACCCGTACTTGTAGTCACTCTGGACTACTTCATCCAGGATGTTTTGTTCTTGTGCCATAGCGTGCAAATATACGACTATTTTAGTCCGATATTAGAAACGCATGCAAGGGGCTAGAGGTTCCCGTCGGCTGATGAATCTAGAACGAAACAGGCACTACTCAACGATAACGCTACGGCGCACCGTGGTTGCGCCATACTGTATCTCAAGCATGTAACTACCGACAGAGCAGTTACGTACAGGCAGCACTACTGTGTGGTCTCCGGTAGAGAGCATACCAAGATTTTGCTGAAAAACCTCTGCTCCCCGCATATCTATGAGTCTGGCGATTACAACCTGATTGCGCACAAGACCAAGATAGATACGTACGTTTTCGACAGCTGGCTGAGGTCCGAGTACGCGTACAATGGTTCCGTCATGCTGAACATCCTCATGAACCGATGTGCCATCTCGCACAACAACTGTTGATGCTGTGCTCTTCACCTTGCCGCATCCGCCGGTAACCTCGCATGTGTATTGCCCTTCATCATTCTTGGCAGACGAGGCAACGCTGAACTGAGATGTGGATGCACCATTTACGGGGCTGTCGTTTTTGAACCATTGATAAGCTAGGTAGCTACCACCAGCAACTACAGACAAGCTAAATGGCATACCAACATCAACAGTAACGTTCGTTTGTGGCTGGGTGGTTATCACCGTTGGCGTTGCAGAGGCAATCGTCACTGTTTGGGACGTAACATTAGGTGTACACATTCCAGATACTACGCATTCGTATTTGCCAAGGCCGTTGGCATCGAGCGAGGCAATCCTGTAGACCGAGTCTGTAGCGCCAGCAATGTTGACTCCTTGTTTACGCCACTGGAACTTGAGTCCAGCCCCTGCCGCCGAGACAGCTATTGATACTGGCTGACCCAAACAAGCTGACGCATTTTTTGGCTGCGTAAGTATAGACGGTGGATTTGAGATCATGAATGGAGTGGTTAGCTCGCTAACATGACCATAGATCGTTGACAATCGGACCACGTACGTGCCATTCGGCAGTGCGGGTACTTTCCACGAGTAGCTGCGGCCACCAACACTCTTAACGGCTTCCTTCCAGAGGCCAGATCCTGCTTGACTATACTCAATCTTGAACTTTGTCGTATCAGGCATACCAAGAGCTGCCCAAGAGATCGAGCGTGAGGCCCCAACGCAAACAGTCTCACCACCAGTTGGAGATGATAGCTCAAGCGTTCCAAAAGCGAGCTTCCCAACGAATCCAGTTTGTCCAGATGACGTTTTTTGAAAACTACTATCGTGCACGGCTAGGTCATCTGATGTTGAGTTCATGATATAGTATGGATTGCCAAGGCGGTCGGCAATGGCTGCGACGATCGTATCTCTCTTGTTACCAACAATCAATGTTGAATGTGTCACAGATCCCAAACTGATGACTGAGAGGAATCCATCAGTTGCTCCTTCGCGTACGTTGGCAGCCCCCTGACCTTCAAATGGAAAGTCCTGTGATTCTGTAGTTCCATAGAGCAACAAACTTGAGGTATTGGGAACAATGCGTGCCGCAACAAGATCATCATCACCGGAACCACCAAAATAGGTGCAGCCAGAAATATCACCACCGTCTGCTCCGAACTGCGCGTAGAACGCATCCTTTTTTCCAGCGTTAAGTGTTGCTAGCGTGCCAATAGCAGGCATGTTGGTAGAAGTTGTTACACCAGTGATGTAAATCCTGCCTAGTGCATCTACCTGAATTGATCGTGCCTCTTCGTCTTTGTTTCCACCCAGGAACGTACTAAATGTCTCGCCATCCGTTTGTGAATACGTTAGGTTTTGATTGAACTTCACAACAAATGCGTCGGTTGGCCCACCATTGTATGTTCTGTCGAATGGCAGACGTCCGTTCCACTTTGCATTGGCAACGGGAACAGTTTCAAAATTTGTCGATGTGGTAGATCCTGTCAGATAGACGTTACTTGACTTATCAAAAGCTACAGCTGTAAAAAAGTCTGAGCCCTCTTTGCCGAAGTACCTCGACTGTTGCATAATGCCACTCCCATTGAAGGTTGCGACAAACCCATCAATATTACCGGTGTTCGTTCTACCACTTGTGATTGTAACAGAGATTGGCTCTGGGTTGCCCATCTGCGGGTAATATGTCCACGTTAGTGCCGCAGTTGCGGGCATCGTATTCGGCAGATTTACCGTTGAGGTGGTAGAACCTGCGATCACGATTGTGCCATTGTCATCGACTGCTATTCCACGGGCAATATCATCACGATTTCCACCATGATAGAACCCCGTGAGTAGTTTGGTCAGGGTTGAATCAAACTTTGCAACGAATGCATCAAGGCCTACTTTATACGTTCTACTTGTGGCGGTGTTCGTCGTAGGCAGATCGTTCGAAGTTGTCTCGCCACAGATGTACACATTGTTGTTGCCATCGATCGTCATGGCGCGCACCCGCTCGTCTGAAGATCCACCGAAGAATGTGTAGGATACAATGCGCTGCAGCTTCGAATCACAGCGCATAACAAATGCATCGATACCCCCCTTGACAGAATTCTTGTACCCTCCAACCGAGGTTGGAAAGGTAAGTTCTGTTGTGTTGCCGGCAACTATTACGTCGCCGTTGGGCATCAGATCTACATTCGATAGAACATCTGCCTGCGAGCCCCCGATGTATGCACCGTATACCAATGAGGTAGGGGGCGTTACTTCTAAAACACTTGGCCCAAGTACGCCAAGTGTTCTCACGCGGAATTCACGCGCTGCACCTTGAATCTTCTCCGAGATGGTACGATTGAGGCGTCCGTCTGCTCCTAGCCTAAATGCAACATCAACCCCAGGTATCACGTCCGTGAACAGTGCTCTCGAGAACATCCTACAAGTGAAGACCCTATCGCCCTTGATAAACGTGACAAAAGGCTGCCCCTTACAATCAGCTGATACTACGTTCTGTAGTTCAAATTTTCCATGTTGAAGAGTTTCTTGGACTATTCTGCCGCAGCGTTCACCATTGACAATTGCGAACTCATCATGAATAATTCCATTATTGGTGATCCAAATGTTGGAACCGTTCTGACGAGCAACAAAGAGCACATGCGCTGGCCACTGACCCGTGTTCTCAATCAAGCCTGTTAGCCGTGGCGATGTGGCGGAGTGAGTTTCACTCAATGCCTGCTGATAGGTCGCTAAGGCAAGCAAAACCAGAGCCGCGAGAAAGAACGTAGAATGCCTCATGACAAGAACTTATACAATGTGATTGCAGATGGCATAAAAATACGCAGCGCATATTCAATGTTACCATCGAATAGGCGCTGAAATCGAAATTCTACGTACGTACTTATCTTCTCACATGGATCTGCGTGGAACTGATGGATTGTCCTTCCTGAACCTGCAGAATGTATGCCCCATTAGCGCAGGCCACTGTTGAGATTGCTAGAGTGTGACTTCCAGCAGCTAGAGTGCCGTGTACGCTCATGGTAACAAGCTTGCCCTGAAGATCAATAATGCTGACCGTGACCGGAGCCGATGACGTAGCACTGGAGACTTGGATCATCAATACGTCTGCCGCGGGTTGAGGGCCTACTACCGACAATGCAAGTCCTGTTGATTCTACGTCATCAACAGAAGTACCACCCTGAACAACAACTTTGGCAGCTGAACTCGTTGCCTTACCACAACCGCCTGTAACCTCGCACGTGTAATCGCCCTCGTCGCTTTTTACTGCGGCAGCGATAGTGTATTGCGCGCTCGTAGCGTTTGCAACGGCAACACCATTCTTATACCATTGATAGGTAAGATCAGAGCCACCCGCAGCTACCGACAGTGTAAAACCAGCCCCTTCGTTAACTACTGTATTGGCCGCTGGTTGTTGAGTAATCTCGGTAGGCGTTGCTGTAGCAACTGTAATTGATTGTGAGGTTACACTTGGCGAGCAAGTTCCAGATACAAGACAGTCGTATTTGCCAAGTGAACTTGCATCAAGGGCTGCGATCGTGAAGCTCGCTTCAGTTGCGTTTGGAATATTCACTCCAGCTTTGCGCCATTGATACTTCAGGCCAGCCCCCTTGGCCACAAGTGACATCGTAAGCGGCTTCCCAGGACATGCACTCACCTTCTTAGGCTGAGTTTCTATCGTTGGTGGGTTTGAAATAGCAAATGGAGAGATGAGCTGACTAACGTGCCCATAGATTGTCGAAATTCTCAAAACATAATCGCCAGTTGGGATCGATGGAACTTTCCACGAAAAGCTTCGTCCGCTTACGCTCTTAGCAACATCTTGCCAAACGTTCGACCCTGCCTGTGCGTACTCAATGCGAAATTTGGTTGTATCTGGCATGCCGAGTGCCGACCATGAAATTGGCTTGCTGATACCAACACAGTATGTTTCTCCACCTGTAGGTGTTGTTAGTTCAAGTACGCCATATGCATGTTTTGCAACGTATCCAGCCAAACCAGATGGCGCAGTCTTGCTATAGGACGAATCCTTCAGTAGAAGATTCGTTGAGGTAGTCGAAGCAACGTAGTATGGACTTCCGTACGGCCCGATTGAGAGTGCCTTGACTGTATCTTCTTGATTTCCTGTGATCAGCGTAGCGTACTGATTTGTCGAAAGATTGATTACCGCCAGAAAACCATCGGTTGGACCACTGCGTTCTGTAACAAGACCTTCGCCAGCAAATGGGAAATCTTCTGAGCTCGTTGTGCCAGCCATAACCACAGAGGTTGTGCCAGAAACCATCTTCATCGCGAAAGGTTCGTCGTTTCCAGTACCGCCGTAATAGGTAGTGCCCACAAGCTCGCGACCATCGTCGCTTACTACGGCCAGGAAGATGTCCTGTTTGCCGATTGCTTGTGTGTTGAGCGTACCGATAGCCTTAAGGTCTGTGGAGTTCGTAACACCAACCACATATGCTCTTCCGAGATCATCGATGGCGATGGCGCGGCCTTCTTCTTCTTTATTACCCCCGAAGAACGACGAATACGTACCGTCGTCTGACTTTGCCAAGGCCAGCTCATTATTGAGCTTGACCACGAATGCGTCTGTATTGCCACCATTGAAGCTGTTGTCGAATGGCAAACGACCGGATGAGAATCGGTCAGCAGACGGTGCCGTTTCAAAGTTTGCCGACGTTGTCCATCCTGTCAGATAAACACTATTCGAATTATCAATCGCCATGGCCGTGAAATAGTCATTGTTCTCGCGTCCAAAGAAGCGCGACTGTTGCATAGCACCTGTAGTAGAAAATGATGCGATAAATCCATCAATCTGCCCCATATTAACACCCCCGCCCGGCTCTATGCGCTGCGTTGGTGGACGTCCCCGGCCCCCTGGGATATTCACAGTAATCGTTGCAGGGAATATAACTGGGAAATTGGCCGTTGAGTTGGTGTGCCCGGCAATCACGATCACACCGCCGTTGCCCACAGCAATGGCACGTGGAATATCATCCTTGTTGCCCCGTGGTACATGCCAATCGATAGTGTTGTGAGCGTAGAATCAAGCTTGGCCACAAAGCCATCAGTACCGGCCTTGTACAGCTTGCCCGTAACTCCGGATGTGATTGGGAAGTCTGTGGAGGTTGTTTCACCGGTAACGTACACAGCGTTTTGACCATCCTTGCAGATGGCTCGTATTTTTTCGTCTGCCGTGCCACCCAAAAACGTGTACGATCTTGCACGCTGAAGACGGGAATCAAAACGAATGAGAAATCCGTCGGATGTTCCCTTCATCGATTGCGAGTATCCCCCAGTGGAGTTTGGTAGTGACAATTCAGATGTGGTGCCAGCTGCTAATACATCGCCATTTGAAAGGTATTCAACGCCAGCGATCGTCGCAGCTCCGGGTCCACCGATATATGAACCATAAACAGTGGATGTAACTGGCGTAACATCTGCGTTGTGCTGCGTCGAAACTCCGCCGAGGATCCGCATCATATAGTTACGTGCGTCGTGATGCTGATCGATGTCAACAGTACGCTGCACGCGACCATCAGCGGCATGCGAGTACCGCAGCTGAACGCCGGGCTCGATCTCAATTGTGACCGATTCTACAGTGGATGTGCTTACCCATCGCTTAGCATCGGAACCACGTAGAAAGGTTACTACTTGTTGCGCCCGTTCCGTCTGCGTCGATACGTTTGCGTTGGCAGTCGAAAACGAAAACACTTCACGCGTAACTACACCAGTTCTGATGCCAGTATTCTGGTCTATCGTGAACTCATCAACAACAACACCTGATGTTGTTATCCAGATCACCGCGTTGGGCTGTTGCGCCACAAACTGAACATGAGACGGCCATTGGCCTACGTTGGGAATAAACCCAGCGATATTGGCAGTGTTGATCTGAGCTATACTAGCGCCTGAGCACAGGGCAAATGCCAACAGCAGTACAAAAAGTTGGTTAAGAACTTGCATAGGTGTAATCGATGTGTGAGTGATAGATTTCGGATCAGCTCATTAAATAACTATCAAAACTGGTTTCGGTTACAACAACGAAAAAGAGCCCCTTTCGCCAACAATTACGAAAGGGGCTCCAACGATCAAATATGTTTGTAATTACTTAATCAGTACGCTGGCTGAAGCAGCCACTTTGCCGACATGAACTCTCAGTGTGTAAACTCCAGGCGCAAGTGCATTGAGAGGCAGCTGAATGTCTACTACACCCTCCGAAAGAAATCCGATGTTTTGGTGCAACACTGTTCGACCCTGTAGATCTACAATTTCTGCTCGGGCCTCTCCACCGCTCGTTGTGGCAATCCGCGCATACAGCACATCCTGCACAGGCATAGCGCCAGTAACTGCAATGTTGGCAAGAACCTCTTCGTGACCATCGACGGAAGTAGGATCCTTAACCACAACGCTGACTGGTGCCGTACTAACTGTGCCGCATCCACCCGTTATATCACATACATACGAGCCATTGTCTGCTGCAGATGCCTTCTCCACGGAATACGTTGCAGTAGTTGCTCCTTGAATGAGCGAGCCGTCTTTCTTCCACTGGTACGACAGCGACGAACCGGTTGCTGCAACGCTGAGCGCAAAGGAGCGGTCAAGCTCAACTGTTACAGGGGTTGGCTGCTGTGTGATTACGATTGGTGTACCAAAGACAACATTGGCCTGTGCTGATGTAGCGTTAGGCGTGCACGTTCCTGTGATAACCACATCGTACTTGCCAATTGTAGTAGCATCCAGAGACGGAATAAGTAGACTGTCGGCTGTTGCACCAGGGACGTTAGTTCCGTTGCGACGCCACTGGTACTTGAGTCCTGCACCTTCGGCACCAACGCGCAATGTAATCTTGCCTCCATCACAGGCTGATGCATCCTTGGGCTGCTGCGTTATCGAAGGTGGATTCGAGATCGTAAATGGTGTTGTTAACAGACTTCCGTGACCGCGGCTTGTAGTTACGCGAATCACGTATTGTCCTGTAGGGAGATTCGCAACTTTCCAATTCAAACTGCGGCCTACGGCAGCCTTCGATATCTCCGTCCACTTGTTCGACCCAGCCTGCGATATCTCAATGGCGAACTTCATTGTGTCCGGCACGCCCAATGCAGCCCAAGAGATAGGCCTGTTAGCGCCAACACACCATGTTTCACCACCAGTTGGTGTTGTTAGCTCGAGAGTGCCGAAGGCATACTTGCTAACAAAACCAGACAATCCGCTCTCAACTGTTGTGATGGCACCAGCTGGATTTGTTGGGAAGTTGGTTGACGTTGTTGTACCCGCGATATAGAGATCACTCACCTGATCAACAACGGCTACACGAACCGTATCCTCGTTCTCACCACCGATGAGTGTCGTGTACTTATTCGTCGATGTATTCAGCACCGAGATAAAACCATCAGAATTACCGGCGCGTTCGCTACGCGCTCCTTCTCCCATGACGGGGAAATCATTCGACTGTGTTGTGCCAACAAGAACGGCCGAGTTGGCAAGTGGGTCGTAGTTCATCCCCACCACTTCGTCTTTGCCCGTTCCTCCGAAATAGGTTGCACCGTTGAGCGTGCGTCCATCATCAGGTAGCACGCCGTAGAAAATGTCTTGGTCTCCGATTCGCTGGGTGATAAGTGTGCCAACAGTCTCGAGATTTTTTGATGTGGTATTGCCTACGAAGTGAGCGCGGCCCAAATCATCGACATAGATGCCACGTCCCTCGTCTTCACCATCTCCACCGAAGAACGTAGAGTAGGTGCCGTCGTCCGATTTTGCCAGAGCGAGCTCGTTGTTGAGCTTGAGAACAAAGGCATCAGTTGTGCCTCCGTTGAAGGTGCGATCATACGGCAAGCGGCCCGACGAAAAGAATCCTGCACTTGGAGCTGTTTCAAAGTTGGGCGATGTGGTTGACCCAGTGATGTAGACTCCATTTGAACGGTCAAGACACATTGCACGGAAAAACTCGTTGCCCTCTCGTCCGAAATAACGCGATTGCTGTATCGAACCATTTGCAGAGAAGAAACAAACAAACCCATCAATCAAACCCTGATTTGCTCCACCGCCCGGCTCCGTGTATGTTCTACCTCTCCAGTCCCGGCGTGTGATAGTAACCGGAAATGTTACCGGCATGCCCGACGTTGAACTGGTATAACCGCAAACAAAAATCAACCCGTTCTGATCAACTGCGATCGCTGTTGCCTTATCATCCTTGTTGCCACCATGATAACCACTAACGATGAGCTTCGTGAGCGTTGAGTCAAACTTTGCAATAAAGGCATCAATCCCGCCCTTGGAGAGCTGACCCGAAGCACCTGATGTGATGGGAAGATCTGTGGAAGTGGTCTCTCCTGTAACATAGATGTTGTTAACGTTATCTGCCGTAAGTGCCACAATACGGTCGTCTCCAGAGCCGCCGAAATAGGTGTACGAGAGGAACTTTTCAAGCTTACGGTCTAGGCGAGCAACAAACCCATCAGACGTACCCTTGATTGTAGTTTGATATCCACCGGTTGCATTGGGGAATGATATTTCTGGCGAATTACCAGCTACTACGATTTGACCATTCGTAAGGTATTCTACACCAACAACATTGTCTGGCCCCGAACCACCTACAAACGATCCAAAAACTACCGACGTTACAGGCGTTGTTGCCATCGCCTCGCTACGTGGCTGCGTCTCGGACCGGATATGTTCTGCGCGAAGTGTTCCAGGAACATATGCATCCTTGTAAACGATTTCTCTACTAACCGCGTTGTCCGAAACTGAGTAATGGAAATCAGCACCCTTCACAACTTCCTGAACTACAACCAACTCGTATACAGGTGCGCTGAACCATGCTGAATGATTTGCTCCCAAATGAAATGCAATGGTAGACATACGCCCCGTTTCGAGACGCTTTGCAACAGGGTTGATGTCGTAAAAGTACTCGCGCTCAACAAGCCCCTTGCGCACTCCTGCTGAATGATGCAGAGCATATTTGTCAGTGACCACACCAGTGCGAGTGATCCACACAACTCCTTGATTGGTTCGCACGGCATAGAGCACTTCGCTAGGCCATTGCCCAACGTTCTTGATGAATCCACACAATTGAGTCCAAACCCGCGGCTCGGCTGATGCATGTAGTGGCAATATCATGCCCGCTAACGCTACAAGAATGGCTAAGCGTAAACGTGTGAGTGTCATACAGCCTCCAAAAAATCAGTAGTTTCGAAGTTCGTATCGTGCTTTTATACGCTGGTACAAAAGCATTGACAAGATACACAGAAAGTAGTTACGCCAGTGTGGACAAACACTTCCAGAAAGTCTATTTATGCGCCTCGCTGTAAACATTGATCACTTTGCAACAGTTCGCGAAGCCAGAGGCGGTATAGAACCCGACCCTGTGCATGCGGCAGTAATCGCTGAATTGGCTGGCGCATCGGGCATTGTCTGCCATTTACGAGAAGATCGTAGACACGTGAACGATCGTGATGTGCGCGTTCTGAGAGACACCATTACGACAAAACTTGACCTCGAGATGGCAGCCACCCCCAAGATCATAACCATTGCCATGGATATCGTGCCAGAGCTCGTCACGATTGTGCCCGAAAAAAGAGAAGAGCTTACAACTGAAGGGGGCTTAGCAGTTGCTGGGAATGAAGCTCACTACTCAGAGCTAACACAAAGATTTCATGACCGCGGAATCGAGGTTAGCCTCTTTATCGAGCCTGAGGCCTCCCAAATTGAAGCAGCAGCCGCATGCGGAGTTGATATCATTGAGCTTCACACCGGAACATATGCTAATGCTCGCAGCCGAGCTGCAAAGGACATACAACTCGAGCGTTTGAGGGTTGCCTCGGCGCTGGCTGCTCAAGCGGGATTAGTCGTAACCGCCGGACATGGTCTGGACTTGCGCAACATTGGCCCACTTGCCGAGATTCACGCGATCGAAGAGGTCTCGATTGGCCACGCACTTGTAGCTAGGGCAATGTTTATAGGACTCGAGCAGGCTGTGCGCGAATTCATCGTCGCTATTGCCTGAGCACCATAGAACGTCACCTAAAAACAACAGGGCCTGTTAGATTTCTCCAACAAGCCCCATCATTTGCTTGCATGTACACTTGGTTAATCGCGTCCTGCGAAAACCGACGCCACGTAGTCTTTGTTCATCTGCGCAATAAAGTCTGCACTAATCCCCTTCGGGCATGCAGCTTCGCACTCATAGTGATTTGTGCAGGCACCAAAGCCTTCGGCATCCATCTGTAGAACCATGTTCATAGCTCGTGTTGAGCGCTCTGCCTGACCCTGCGGAACAGAGCCAAGGTGGCCAATCTTGGCAGCAGTAAAGAGCATAGCCGAGGCATTTGGACACGCCGCCACACATGCACCGCAACCAATGCATGCTGCGGCATCCATGGCGCGATCTGCATCGGTCTTGGGTATCGGTAGTGTGTTACCATCCTGCGCATTACCAGTGTTAACGCTTACGAAACCGCCCTTTTGGATTATTCGATCGAATGATCCTCTGTCTACCACTAGGTCGCGTATCACGGGGAAAGCACGAGCACGCCAAGGTTCGATGTAGATCTCGTCGCCGTCTTTGAACGTGCGCATGTGTAATTGGCACGCTGTGGTGCGCGCCAGCGGTCCATGCGGACGTCCGTTGATTACCATACCACATGTCCCACAAATACCTTCACGGCAGTCATGGTCAAATGCAACAGGCACCTCGCCCTTGGCGATGAGGTCTTCGTTGAGAACATCGAGCATTTCTAGGAAGCTCATGTGTTCGCTAACGTTTGCAACGTCGTATGTCTTAAGCATGCCCGCATCCTGCGGACCAGACTGACGCCATATGTGCAGTCGTAGATTCATTACTTGTAGCTCCGTGTGGCCAGTTGCACATTCTCAAATTCAAGGTTTTCTTTACGGAGTGTTGGCTTGGAACCAACTCCAGTGTATTCCCAGGCACCCACGTATGCAAAGTCTTGGTCATTGCGCTTGGCTTCACCATCCTCTGTCTGATATTCTTCGCGGAAGTGCCCACCACAAGATTCATTGCGGTGCAGCGCGTCGTAACACATCAATTCGGCAAACTCCAAGAAGTCTGCAACACGCAGCCCCAGCTCGAGTGACTGATTTAGCTGATCACCACTGCCTGGGATCACGACGTTTTGCCAAAACTCTTCACGTAACTCTGGGATCCGTGTAAGGGCTTCGGTAAGCCCCTTCTCATTTCGGGCCATACCGCACTTGTCCCACATAATCTTGCCGAGTTCACGGTGGAACGATGTGGGTGAACGCTTGCCATTGATAGAGAGTAGCTTCTGAATCTTTTCTTCTGCTTCGCGCACAGTTGCCTGCACGATTGGTGAGTCTTGCAGCACTGGCGAAAATCCGCCTTGCGCAAAGTATCCACCGATAGTGTACGGGATTACGAAATATCCGTCGGCAAGGCCCTGCATCAACGCAGATGCACCGAGTCGGTTGGCACCGTGGTCGGAGAAGTTTGCTTCTCCCAACACGAAAAGTCCGGGAACATTCGACATCAGATTGTAGTCAACCCAGAGACCTCCCATGGTGTAGTGAACCGCAGGGTAAATCCGCATCGGCACCTGATATGGGGTTTCACCCGTAATGCGCTCGTACATTTCGAAAAGATTGCCATAGCGATCGGCGATAACCTTTTCTCCCAGGCGCTTGATGGCATCAGAGAAATCGAGGTAAACACCCAAGCCGCCCGGTCCTACACCACGACCATCGTCGCATGCTTCTTTTGCGGCACGAGAGGCGATGTCGCGGGGTGAAAGATTTCCGAACGAAGGATATTTGCGCTCGAGGTAATAGTCGCGGTCCGACTCCGGTATCTGGTCTGGAGAACGCTTATCGCCCTGATTCTTGGGCACCCATATGCGGCCGTCGTTGCGCAATGATTCCGACATCAGCGTCAGCTTTGACTGATAATCACCACTCTGCGGGATGCACGTTGGGTGAATCTGCGTGTAACACGGATTTGCGAACAGCGCACCACGTTTATGTGCACGATACGTAGCCGTAACATTGCACGCCTTTGCATTGGTGCTTAGATAAAACACATTGCCATAGCCGCCAGTAGCCAAAATCACCGCATCGGCCATGTGCGTCTCTACCTTACCGGTAACCATGTTGCGGGTTACGATACCTCGCGCGCGACCATCGACAACAAGAAGATCCAGCATCTCTTGCTTGTTGTGCAGCTTAACCTTGCCAAGACCGACCTGACGCATAAGCGCTTGATATGCACCCAAGAGCAACTGCTGGCCTGTTTGCCCCCGTGCATAAAACGTGCGAGAGACCTGCGCACCGCCAAATGAGCGGTTGCTAAGGTATCCCCCATACTCGCGAGCGAATGGCACACCCTGGGCAACACATTGGTCGATAATGTTTACAGAGACTTGAGCCAGGCGATGCACATTGGCTTCGCGCGCCCGAAAGTCGCCGCCCTTGACTGTGTCGTAGAACAAGCGCCAGACAGAGTCACCATCATTCTGATAATTCTTTGCAGCATTGATGCCGCCCTGAGCAGCAATCGAGTGCGCTCTACGTGCAGAGTCGTGATACGTGAATGCCTGAACGTTGTATCCCAGTTCAGCGAGCGAGGCCGCTGCAGAAGAACCTGCTAGCCCCGTACCAACAACAATAACGCTGAACTTGCGCTTGTTGGCGGGATTTACCAGCTTAAGCTCCACACGATGTTTATCCCATTTCTGCTCAATGGGACCACTTGGAATATGATTCTTAAGATCCATAGATTATGCTTGGTCCTTCCTTATTTCACAATTCCGGCGAGTATCGCCAACGGTACCGACGAGAAACCCGCTGCTACGAGTATTCCAAGTAAGGGGCCAACCATGCGTATCACTGGTACAAATCGCTGATTACGAACGCCGAGCGTTTGAAACGCACTTGCAATTGCGTGGTTCAGGTGCAGTCCAACCATGATCATAGCAAGCACGTATGCCACACTAATGGCATGAACCTGGAAGCTCGAAACAACCATACTGTAGACATCGGGTATATACTCAGCTCCGTTAGATTCGGGTCCGGTTGGACTAGCCTTCGGATAAAACTCCGAGTGCACAACACCCCACGTAAAATGGGCTAGGTGATAGACAGCATACGTTAACAGCAACAGCCCGCTGTAGAGCATAGAACGCGATGCTAACGTTGAAGCTCTGTGCTCCACCGTGTTATATCTGCTTGGCCGAGCTTCACGATTCCTGCGCGAAAGTTTCATAGCGGAGGTAATATGCAGCACGAACGTGCCTAACAAACCAAAACGCACGATCCAAATAGCTGTGCCGTGAAGCATTGTTCGTAACCCATGCGCATACTCATTGATCGCATCGGGCCCCATGAATACAAGAAGGTTGCCAGATAGGTGACCCAACAAAAAACCGACCAGTAGCAGGCCGGATATTGCCATAAGCCACTTCTGGAAAACGTTGGATTCCCAGATTTCGCCAAATGCTCTCATTTCTTACCTGAATGATAAATTCTCCATGCACCCCGCAAACAAAGGCGGGGTAGAAAAAGTGCCACAAACTTACGAATTGCCGTAGCTTCGCAGCCATGCTTACTGTCGCAAACCTTACAAAGCGGTTTGGCTCGCATGTGGCCAACGATAATGTTAGTATCTCGGTGCGCCCAGGCATCATATTCGGCCTCTTGGGTCCAAACGGGGCTGGAAAAACGACGCTAATCAGAATGATCACACAGATCATCGAGCCCGATCAGGGCACGATCACGTTGTCAGGGATATCCGATAGTGAACGCAATCAGCGCATAGGGTACCTGCCTGAAGAGCGCGGTCTGTATAAGAAGCTCTCCGTAATCGATCAGCTTATCTACTTTGCTTCTCTCAAGGGTTTGTCTCATGCAGAAGCTCGCATGCGCGCGATGCATTGGCTTGAGCGCATGGATGCTCGAGGATGGGAATCAAAAAAGATTCAAGAGCTTTCAAAAGGGATGCAGCAAAAAGTTCAGTTTATAGCTACAGTTATTCATCAGCCCTCGTTGCTGATTCTTGATGAGCCATTTAGTGGCTTGGATCCAGTGAATGCTGATCTTCTCATCAATGTTATTCGAGAAATCCAGTCCAACGGCACAACCATAGTCCTATCTACCCATCAAATGGACCAAGTAGAACGGCTGTGTGATGATATCGCACTCATTCATAAAGGAAGAGTAGTTCTCAACGGCACTCTTGCAGCAATTCGATCAGCGAATGCAACAAATCGTTTGCGATTCGCCGTTCAGGGGCAACCAGATGTTCTCACAGATATTCCTGGCACTGAGGTTTTCGCGCGGGGCAATGACTGGATTGAACTATCCTGCGCTCACGGTGTGCAGTCTAATCGCATAGTACAGGAAGCCCTCACACGGGCAATGCTATTGCGCTTCAACATCGTAGAGCCGACATTAAACGAGATCTTTATTCGAACGGTTACCGACCCGACAATTGAGTCTCAGGTACCTGTATGATGCGTCTCAGATATGCTGCCATTGCTCTCACACTGCTGCCACTTGCTGCGATAGCTCTGCTCTGCTTCCGAAGTGTCTCAGGTCCGGTGACGATGATCATTGAACGCTCTCAATCGAGCGTAGCACGGGCAGTTGACGATATAGATGCGATTGCTCATCTACCAGACCACTGGTTTGTGCAGGGTGCAGTGAAGTTGGGACTGCGTGTCTCAGGCAAGAATCTTATTCCCGGCAGGTATAGTTTTTCTGCAAATACAACACAGCTACATATCATCATAACATTAGTACGCGGACAACGAGAGCCTCTTGTGAAGGTTACCTTCCCAGAAGGATTTACCATCTACCAAATCGCATCACGATTGAAACAGCGGACATCTGTTGATTCCGCAAGTTTTATCACCTGGTGCTTGTCGAGCTCGACACGCCATACCTATAACATTACATCTCCAACGATGGAGGGTTACTTGATGCCTGCAACATATCATCTTATCGAAGGTGAAAGCCCTGCAAGCGTTGGTGCAATGATGGCTGATCAAGCCCTTCGTGTATGGCAAGATATACAAGGTTCTTCCCCTGCTAAACGCGACAGCATAGTAACCCTTGCTTCGATAGTGCAAAAGGAAGCAGCACGAAATGATGAACTTGAAATGATTGCTGGTGTGTATGCCAATCGACTGCGTCGCGGTATGAGATTAGAGGCAGACCCTACATTGCAATACGGACGAGACCTGGCAATCACACGACAAGATCTTGCTGATGAAACCAATTTGTACAACACCTATCGACATGATGGCCTGCCGCCAGGACCAATTTGTAATCCCGGTAAGATGGCATTACATGCCGCTATTACCCCGCAACAGCATGACTACGTCTTTTTTGTTGCACGTGGAGACAGAACCATGGGCCATAGGTTCTCACGCACGTATGGGGAGCATCAGCAGAACGTGCAGCTGTATCGTGCCACAAAAAAACAGCCGTGAAAACACCGCAGTGAACTAGTCCTCTGCCACCACGGCACTGCCTCGCCCCTTTTCGTCGAATGCCTGAATCCGAAACGCAAATGGCTTCGAAGGATCTTTCCGGGTGATCTCGAACACTTCGATCCATGATACAGTAGGTTTTTGCGCGTCGGCTGCCCGCAGAAAACCTGGCAACTTTCGCACTGCACTTGCGTTTCCGTCAACGATTTTAACGGTAGGCCTGTTTGCAGTGCGATCTGCTGAATAAAACTGAACAGTTATAGTCTTCACGTTCACATCGTTACTTCGCCGTACTTCCCGAATGACCGGCGCAGGAAATGCGCGAACATAAATGTTCGATGTGAACTCCGGCTGACCATCAATCAAACGCTCGAACACAAACACTTTACCCGTGTCTGCATTCGATGGCTTAAATCTCAGTGCTCCGTTTGCAGTGGTAGACACCTCTCGTGATCCTTCGCGGATCACGGCTCGCGCAGACTCAATAGAGCCAAGTAGTGGATCAACAACAACTTCGACTCCAGGATAGGCCACCTCTGGCACACGCGGCATTGCTGTAACCACAGTCTGAACGGAGAAGGTAGTTTTAGACTGTTTACCATCAGTACGTGTAGCCACAACTTCAACAACCGAAGTGCCATTGAGCGGTGTTCTACCCTTGATCACAAGTGTGCGCTGCTCAAAGTACCGTACAAACTCAATCTGTGCGCCACTAACAACTCGTATGGTTGGAAGTCCTTGCAGATCTCGCGACGGATCTGCGCCACCAATGCTTATGCGATTAGCCCATTCGCGTCCAGCAGCAGAAACAATAGCAATACGCGCAGGCTCGATCCAAAACTCACTGCTGAGTTGTTCTGCGAACTGTCGAGAGATTGTATCCTGCAGCATCAGGGTATCGATTCGGCCGCCCAGCATAATAAGCTGCGGAGGCTGCTGATTGTTAACAACGGTCGTCAGTACAAACTGTGTCTGCCCAATCGCAGGTGCCTGTGTGGACACTTCTTGCGCAGGTCTACCAGTTACTTGCAGTGTTACACGAAACGTCTTTGACGAGACAGATGCCTGAAGGGGGCTCCATGAAAAACGTATCACTCCGCGCTGCTGCTCGATGCTCAAAGATGCAAATGAAGAAACCGTTGATTCATCTATAGACAGCACCTGCCCTGTGCCTACATCCTCGATTACTGCTTTTACCTTCATGCTATTGAGTGCAGGCGAATAGCGGATCACATTTACCGTGTCTGCTCGCAATACCCTCATAGGCCCAGAACTATCTCGCTCTATAGCACACTCGAGTCTGATTTTTTCGGGAAACAACTCTACCCTGATCTGATCAAGCTGGCCATCGCCAGCCGATGTCGACAGAGAGTCCCAATCAGGCATCAGCAGCACAAGAGCCACCAGATACAGCACGAAGTAAATCTCGATATGCTTTTTACGCTTTGGTGCTGGTGCCATCACGGTCAATAATGTTGCGTGTTAGAAGCTTTTCAACTTCGAGGCGAACCAAACGTTCCACTTCCTGTCTCTCGACAGCGTGTAAGCGCTCTGAGAGTGAATCTATGCTTGTGGTAAACGAGGCCAAGGCATCGGTGGTCTTGGACATCGCATGCATTAACTCCGGGTTGGGCGCTACTGCTGCCACTGATGCCTCGACGCTTTCTTTCATGCTCTGGGCCATATCATTCTGACGCTCAACAACGTCTTGCAGCACACCGGCGATAGTCTCAAGTTGAACAGCCATGGCTGCATAATCGCGACCGATCTCTCCAAGCTCTCGCAGAAGTTCTTGGGACGCATCACCAGCGGCTGATGGATCGCCCAGGAGTTCGTCGTCCGGTGGCGCGAAGTACATCACTGCGAACAACAAGACCAGGAGTGATGCCTCGACAATGATTGCAGCGACAACAACATTCGGCGTGTTGATAACTTTAGTGCGGTTCAAGCCAATTGCCACAAGCAGAAAGGCAGCACCGATATAAACAAAGGCATTGATTGCAGAGTAGAAATACCTATTTACAATCTCCTGCATCCAAAGTGCCGTACCACCAAAGACCCCAAGTGGGTGCAGGACAGTTACATCACGGTTTACAATTCTAAACAAGTCGCGCTCTAGCGAGCATATACGCCACATAATAGCGAGCGATGAGAGAGCACCGAGATGCTTTTCAAAACGTAAATCCTGGTAAATATCGCGCAAGAGAGCACGACCAGGAAGCGTTGCAAGTGTTTCAAAGGTAAGCATATGCCATTGCGAGCGATAGTTCTTGGCTTCAATGATACGCAATAGCACTGGTTGGTCCTTGCCTATCCCACGGCTGTGTCGTAATCTAGGAGTTCATCGTTTCCTCTCAGCTGGAGAATCCCAATGGTTTTGCACAAGTTCTGCATAGCGCTCACCGTATTCGTGGGCTGTCTCGTAATTCCTTTCACGGCACACGCCCAATCAACTCCTCGACTGTCTGCGAAGAGCGCTCAGTCACTGGTCTATTTTGAGCGGAACGTGGGGCAGGCTCGATACAGCGAGGGGGAACGCGGTAGTGCAATTGATGCCATCGTGCGTACAAACGGCACATTAGCATACATTCATGCTAAGGGGCTGCAAATGGCTCAGTCACGAATGTATCCCACAGACAAGCATACGAGGCAAGAACCGGATTACGAGACTGATGTGTACCGCGTAGACATGGAACTCGTTGGCAGCAATCCAACTGCAAGGGCAGAGTTTGGCGATGAGTTGCCAGGTCTTGTTCGGTATATCAATAACCAAACAGGTGTTGCTGGTATCGATGCTCAGCGTTACCGCTCAATCACATACAGAGAAGTATGGCCCAACATTGATCTGCGCATGTACCTAACAACCGCAGGTGTAAAATACGACTTCATCGTTCATCCGGGAGGCAATCCAGCGGATATTGCCATGTCGTACACAGGTGGGTCTTCACCAACAGTATCCAAGGATGGTGGCCTTCTCATAACAACACCACTAGGCGAACTCAACGAGCAAGCTCCAGTGGTATGGACCAAGGACGAACATGACGACTTTGTCTCCAGTGTTGCCTCCAGCTTCGCAACATCTGGCAAGAGTGTGCGATTCAACATCGGGAGTTACGACAACACGAAGATTCTTGTTATCGACCCTCAGAGACTGTGGTCAACCTACATCAGCGGCTCGCAAAACGTCTACAGCAATGTCAATGGAATCTCCCCTACGTCACTTCGCACTACATTCGATTCTACTGGCAACGTGATTCTCGCCGGAACCACTCCGGCAACAGATATGCCCAACACACCCGGGGTTTTGCAGCGTCGTTTGAAGGGTAGATTCGATTGTTTCATTTCGAAGTTCGATGAAACTGGCACGTTCAAATGGCATACATACTATGGCGGATCACTTGAAGACATCCTGCATGACGTTACAACCGACCCATCCGGGAATGTCTGGGCATGCGGAGAAACAAAATCACGCAACCTTCCAGATTCTTTACTTGTAGGCTCGAACGACGACCTGCAAAGATGGGCAGACATAGACTCAATCGCTAGGATCGCAGGTTTTGTTCTTAAGCTGCAACCAGATGGCAAATGGAGTGACAGCTGGCTTGTTGATGACAGAGAAAATGACCGAATCACGGGGATTGCAGTAACTAAAGACAAGGTAGCAATCGTTGGTTCAACGAACAGCCCCCTACTTGGATTCATGAATGGTGATGGAGGCTTTAAAAAAGACACCACAAACTTCTCTTCGAACTACGACATCTTCATGGCAACCTTTAAGCTCAATGCTCAGGGACGCTGGGGTCGAAACTATCATATCTTCTATGGTGGCGGAGGCATGGATTACGGTGGCAAAGTTGCCATCGATAGTGATGGCAACATCATCTTCAATGGTTTGACACAGTCCACCAATTTCCCCGTTACTGATGGCTCGCCTCGCAGAGGTGATGATGATAACGTGATCGTAAAGTTTGGAGCTACACCGACTAGGCTTTGGGCAACGCAATATGGTAGCACGGGGCAAGACCAACCGTCCGACATGGCGCTCGATGGACAAAATGCCGTTGTCGTGGTTGGGTACACACTTGGCACTGACTTCCCAACAACCACCGGAGCCTTCAAGACAGCACGCCAAGGGTTTGTTGATGGATACATCCGCAAGCACAACTCAGCAGGTGCCGTTCAATGGTCTACGTATTACGGAGGAGACTCAACAGACTATGCCTACGGCGTAGCGGTTGACAAGTCCAACAACGTATGGGTAGCGGGTGTTACCTTTTCGTCGTCAAACATACCGCTAACGCCAGATGCGCATCAAAGTGCCCCCTACACAGCAACTGATTATGTGCTCAAGGACGGCTTTATCGGTAAGCTAGATTCTACGGGAAAGAAGCTTCTCTACGGCTCATATTACGGGGCTCCGCCTCAAGCAACATTGCCGATTATTGATCGATCGAATCCAACAATTCCACCTCCGAATACCGACTTTGGTTCCGACCTAGCAGTAGATATCGCATGCGATCGCAGCGCCTATGTATCGATAGCGACGATTGCCGAAACATTCCGTATGGGTACCACACCAGGTGCCTATCAGGATTCTGCCAAACTGTATCAGGACACAACTCGCGCTCATCCGTTTATCTCATATTTCACACAGTGCAAAGACTCTGTGATTTCTATCACACCAAACGGACCAGCAACCTTATGTGATGTAGATGCACGTCAGCTGCTCGCACCAAATGGTTATGCCAGATATGAGTGGTCTACCGGTGAGAAGACTCGTGTTATTACTGTACGCGATACTGGCACCTATCAAGTTATGTGCATGACGTCTGAGGGATGCCGATACAAAACGTCGTTATATATAGCGCGCAATCCGAAGCCGCTCGTGAGTGCTGGACGCGACACAATACTCTGCAACAAATCTTCAATTCAGATCAACGCTGTTGCATCAGGTGGTAAGCCGCCATATCGTTTCAAGTGGAACCGCGTTGAGACGGGAACAGAGTTTGTAGATAACGACACAATTCCAAATCCGAATATCAATCCTGGCAGCACGTCGCGCTACGAGATCACGGTAACAGACAGCAATGGCTGTGCTGCTAAAGACACTATGCTCGTAACGGTTATCGATCCAAGGCCAACATTGTCTCCATCATCAACCGACTTCGGCACGCTCGATGCTTGCACCTCCAGCTCGGAGCAGGATGTCACCGTCAACAACCCATACGACTACCCCATTGTTGTGACAGGCATGACGCCAGATGATCCGAGAGTTAGCTTGGTTACAAACCTTGCAGGCGGTATCCCCGTTGCTCCAAAGAGCTCAGTGAATATTCGCCTAAGCGTTACTGCAGCCACAGCAGGAACCACAAACGGATTCTTCTCTATCACCGGTACTCCATGTTCGTGGTCTGCACGTACCACCTATACAGTAACCAAAGCCCAGCTAACAGCACTCGTAGTTCCAAGCACAGTTTCATTCGGAGCTGGTGTGGAGTGCGAGACAGCACCTAAGACAGACACGGTAGTGATCAAGAATCGTGGTGTAGAGCCCCTTATCATCAAGCCGGCGATTGTAAAGGCCCCATACACTGTACTTGACCCCACTGCTGAGATCACGATAGATCCGGGCAAAGATTACACTGTGAAACTTCAATACACACCAACCTTGGGCGCACACAGCGAAGAGGCAAAGTTCGCGTTCACATCAGGTGCATGTAAAGACACGCTTCGTGTTAAACTCAATGCTGTTACTTCTGCCGTTACTGTTGTTGCGAGCACGCCATCAATAAATCTTGGCACATTGTCGGGCTGTGAAAATCAGCGCGATACGACAGTGATCATCACAAACAATTCTGATGTTGCCATTAAGGTAAGCCTGCCTCTCGATCCTGAGGTTGTCTATACGCCTGCAGGTCCGCTGGATATTGGTGCAAAGTCTTCGCTGGAGGTTCAGGTCTCTGTTCGTCCAGGAGCAGCAGGTGCATTTAGCAAGATCTCTGAGTTGTCTATTGAACCATGCGCGAAGAAATTGTCGATTTCGTATGGTGCCCAGAAGAATGGTGTAGCGTTTTCAGTACCAACTGCCATCGATTTCGGAGAGTTCTCAACGTGCTCACCTGCACCCAGCATTACAAAGACGGGTTCACTGTCATTCGACGGCACAGGTAGTGCATCCATCAAGAGCGTTTCGACTGGATCTTCTCTTTCAGCAACATTATCGCAAGGACAGCCCCTTACACCCGGAACTCCCCTTGCATTCAATCTCACATGGACACCCGCAGCCGAAGGGCAACTCATAGACAGTGTCGTTGTCGTCTTTGACCCATGCGACGTCCGACGTGTTATTCGAGTTACGGGTGTGCGCACACGTCCATCACTTCGGGCAGACAACGCTGTTACAAACCTAGGCACGATTGCTGGGTCTGCTACAGGCACTGTGCGCTACACCAACAACGGCACAGACACACTACTGATCGGCCTTCAGGCCTCTGTTGGTACTGCTGTAACAGCCACGCGACCAGCGAACCTTGCAGCGCTTCTGCCAGGAGCTCAAGTAGAGGTTGACTTCTTGACTGGTTGTGATAATCGCACCGCCATCTCCGATACAATTCAAGCGGTTGTTACTTCACCTTGTGTTTCATCAGCAGTTTCAATCATTAATGCTACATGCGAACAAACCACTACTGTCTCTACGTCGCTCGTGGTTGATTCCGTAGCTGTGAAAGTAGGCGAACTATTTGTGGTCCCCGTGCGCATTGTCGCCTCGTCCGGATTAACTGCATCGAAAGCAAAGACATGGACAGCAAAGGTTACCTACGACCCAATGGTTGTCGTGGGCAGAGGCAACACACCAGATTGCTATATCCCTGCTACAACTGGAACGTGCACCTCGCAAATCAGCGGCGTACGTGGTAACGATACAACAGGTGTGTTGTTCGCTCTGAACTTTACTGCATTGCTTGGGTCGGCTGCCAGGACGTCCTTGACGCTTAGCGACTTCGCGTGGACCGAGGCGGCGGGTGCTACTATCACGTCTTTGCCGGGAAGCGTCCGTATCACAGATATATGTGAGTCAGGGGGCTCGCGATTTGTTAAACCACGCACTTCGGGTGTTCGATTGTCGGTCTATCCAACTCCTGCTACAGACGATGTTGCGATCGATGCCTCCGGTATGGGTAACGAACAGCTGCGTTGGGTGCTTAGCTCATCCATCGGACAATCAATATCTGCAGGCAGCATAGTACCCGACGGAAGTGGCCTAGCTCATCAGACAATTGATGTTCGTTCGCTACCAGCTGGAGTGTACGTTCTTTCGGTAGACGCGCGTGGCGAGACGACACACACAACTGTTTTGATCCAACGATAATCGACAAAGGACACATCCATGAATACACCAACATACCTTTGTCGCGCGATCGCAGTTATCGTTGTTTTTTCAGCAGCAGCATCGCTCAGTCTTGCACAAGAATCTCTGTCAAAAGAACGACCAAAACCCAAGGCGCCTGAAGCGCCTAAGCCAGCAATGGTTGAAAAGCGCGCATTGTCTATCGGACTCGTTACGCTTTTCAATCCTGTCGTAACAAACGATGTTGAGACTGGCTTTAAGCTGCCCACTGTTAGCTCATGTTGTCCCGGCTACGAGGGCACATCAGGATCCGGCATAGCAATCGGAGCGGAACTAATGCTGCCGCTTTCCGACGCACTAGAGTTAGGAGCTCGAATTGCGTATCAAACCTCGAGTGCTACGTTTTCGGCTGTAGAGCCTACAACAGTCCGCGTGGGCAACAGTGCGGTAAAAACAACCATAGATCATTCTCTGTCCACCAATGTGTCTTCCCTGTTCCTCGAGCCCACACTCAACTATCTGCTTACAAGGGGGATCTATCTTAGTGGTGGACTCCGTCTCGGGACAATTACTGGCGGGATGTATGATCAAGTAGAGAAGTTTACTGATGCATCAATTCCATACGACTTCGAGACGAACAGGAATGCTAAAGACCAGGAGATTCCATTTCTCAGTGGATTCCAGCTTGGTGCAGTTATTGGCCTGCGAACGCTGATCGAGCTTGGACCGAGCTTGAGTGTAATGCCGGAGATTTCCTATGCTCCGATGTTCACAAGTATTGTCTCGGATGCAAGCTGGACGGCATCTCCACTGCGCATTGGTGCGAGTATTCTCCTGAACGTCACAAAGCTTGAGACCGTTTCTACGCCAATTGCGCCGTAAGTTTGTTGGCTATGCCCAACAGGACAACCGAAATACAACGTCGTCGGACGGTTGCTATCATCTCACACCCAGATGCTGGCAAGACCACAATGACCGAAAAGCTTCTCCTCTATTCTGGCGCTATTCATGCAGCTGGAGCAGTTACAGGGGGCAAGCACAGCTCGACAACGTCTGACTGGATGGAAATCGAACAACAACGCGGGATCTCCGTTTCATCTAGTGCAATGCGCGTTGAGTACGGAGATCTTCTGCTTAACATCCTCGACACACCCGGGCACCAAGATTTCTCAGAAGACACGTATCGAACCCTGATGGCGGTTGATTCGGCCATCATGTTGTTGGATGCTGGTCGTGGTGTGCAGGAGCAAACACTCAAGCTTTTCAAAGTGTGTCGCGACCGCGGCATTCCAATCATCACGTTCATGAACAAGATGGATCGTCCGTCACGTGATCCACTTGAACTACTCGATGAAGTTGAACAGACGCTTGGCATCACAGCGATACCCCGCACGTGGCCCATTGGCAATGGACCTGATTTCCGTGGAATTTTTGATCGTGCTACGGGGCAGTTTTTTGAATTTGAGCGCACAGTTGGCAACCGCTACAAGGCCCCTGTATCCACCGGCGACATTCGAGGTGCCGAACTCCGTGCTGCAATTGGCGAACTCTCGCACAACAAACTTCTCGAAGATCTTGAGTTTGTAGACCACGTTATTCCAGACTTTAATCGTGATGCATACCTGAAGGAGGAGTGCACACCGGTATACTGGGGTTCTGCAATTACAAACTTTGGGATTGAGCATTTCCTGCAGTTCCTACTTGACCTAGCACCTACCCCACAGCCCTACCAAACATCGACGGGATCTATAGCCCCTTCCGATCAGGAGTTCGTTGGCTTTGTCTACAAAGTACAGGCCAACATGAACAAGGCTCACAGAGATCGCATTTCCTTCGTCCGCATTGTGAGTGGTACGTTTGAACGTGGCATGACGGCATATCACCCACGGACGGGCAAAGAGACAAAGCTTACCTACCCATTCGAAATCTTCGGACGTGATCGCAAGATTATCGACGAGGCTTTTCCTGGCGATGTAATCGGTCTAACAAATCCGGGCTTGTTTCAAGTAGGCGACACCATCACCGAAGGCACCAAGGCAGAACTGCCAGACTTCCCGCGCTTTGCACCTGAGATCTTCGCAAAAGTTTGGTCAGCAACTGGCTCGTTTTCGAAGTCGTTCCGTAAGGGCATTGAGCAGTTACGCGAAGAAGGCGTAATCCAGATCTTCACCGAATCTGACGGAAGTCCCGTACCATTGGTTGGTGTTGTGGGTGAATTGCAACTCGAGCTCTTCGCATGGCGTATGGAGAATGAGTACAACGAAAAGATCAAACTTGAACGCTTGCCGTTTACCCGCACACGCTGGATGGGATCGGATGTTCGGCCCGCTACCTCGGCACCAGTTGTTGTTGATGATAAGGGGCGAATGGCCGTGTTGTTTAAGAGCGACTGGGAAATTGACTACACAATCCAACGTACCGAGGGTCTTGAACTATTGGATAAGCCTCCGGTGGCTCCAGCATAGTTTTTTCCTAGGCGGATACGTCGATTGAATTCCGTATTGTGGTAAACATGGATACATTCAAGGCACACGGACAACAACTTGCATGTGCGATGCTCTTCATCATCGCGTCCGCGCTTTGCCCTGATCTTACCCGTGCTCAATCAAACATTGGCGGCATCATCAACATATACACGCCCGTGTTGCAGATTACTACGGATGCATGTGCTGCTCTGCTGGAAGTGGAAGACACCACAGGATTTCGTGCCGGCGACCGCGTTTTACTGCACCAAACAATGGGATGCACAGGCGCTTCAGATTATACAGTAGACGCAGTTGGCCTCTTCGAGTTCGCAACAATTGAACGAATCCGTCCGAACAAGATTATTGAGCTTAAGCGAACACTTGTGCACAGCTATCAGAGGTGCAACTTCGTACAGCTCGTTCGCGTCCCATCATACATTGGCGCTACTACCGTAACTACACCTCTTCGGGGTAAACCATGGGATGGTAAGGGTGGTGGAATCATTGCACTGGAAGTGCGCGGGGTGTTGAACCTGCGCAACACGATCGACGCCTCGTCGATTGGCTATCAAGGCGGAGCCATCCGCAACAGCAATAACGGACAATGCTCCACAACAATTGCCAATACAACCATCGCTAGTCCTGATGCCGCGATGAAGGGTGGTACGTTTGTCTATCCTCGGGTAGACAATGTTGCGGGTAATGCAGAGTTATTAAGCGCAGGTGGCGGTGGCGTAGGGCACAACTCTGGCGGTGGTGGTGGTGGTAATGGCGGACGTGGAGGCAACGGCGGAAGTCAATGGCAAGGGTGTGGTGCCCCCTTCGACAACGGCGGTCGCGGTGGTGCCAGCCTGGCAATTCAGTTCAATGGGCTTCCATACATGCGCTTTGGCGGCGGCGGTGGTGCTGGCCATACGAACAACAACACCGGAACTCCCGGTGGCAATGGCGGCGGTATTATCATCATCAAAGCTGATACGATCTACGGCAACCAGAACGTAATCCAGTCTCTTGGAGGCAATGCGCAGACATCTGGTAACGACGGCGCAGGTGGAGCAGGTGCCGGCGGATGTGTCTTGATTTCGAGTGCACTTCTGGTAGGCCCCCTGAATATCAACGTAAACGGTGGCAAGGGTGGAGACATGTCTTCTGGCGGTCTTCATGGCCCTGGTGGCGGTGGCGGTGGTGGTGGTGTATTGTTATCAGGAACTGCACTGCCCTCGGGCGTTACGTTTACCGCTGAAGGTGGCATTTCCGGGCGCTGCACAGCCTTTACAGATGCGGTTGTAGCGGCTCACCTTGCTAAGCCTGGAGAGCCTGGATCGATAGCCTTTCGCGCAGTTATTCCTGAGAATTCAACACCCAAACCGATACTCAAGGTTACAATTCTCCAGGACACAACAATCTGTCCCGGACAATCAGCAACACTTAGACTGCGTACCATAGGTTCCGTAGCAGGTATTGAATGGAGTGAACTTGGCGGCAAGGTTCTCAGCAGGTCGAGTGTTCTCGATGTTAAACCCACACGAACCACATCATATGTGGTTGCAATCTCAGACCCCACTGGATGCTCTGCACTCGATACAGCAACTGTTACCGTTCTGGATCAATGGAAGGGGCTTGCACGCCCGCTCGACCTTGGAGACGTGTTCTGCGACAAGGTCATCGACACTTCTTTCACAGTTGTGAATGCAGGTTCGGTATCAGGATTCGTTTCGAAAGTTACTTTTACCTCTGCCAATGTTCAGTTGCTCGACACATTACCGACCAGATTACTCCAGAATGATTCGGTCCGCATACGCGTAAGAGTATCCACAGGAGCAGCAAGCGGACCGAATTTTGTAACTGTTGCAACAACGCTCTCGCCTTGTGACTCGACGATAACATCTACCATTGTTTGGAACAGACAGAACAGACTCAATTCGCTGTTTCCCTCGACGATAACCATGCCACTTCTCTACTCATGCAAGGGTGAGGTGCGCGATACAACTGTGCTGTGTGTACTGCGCGGGAGCGACGGTATACTAACGAATATTATCACGAGCGGCAGTGCCACATCTACAACCGCCTTACCAATTGCGGTTCAAGACGGAACAGTTTTCCCAATTAACCTGCAATGGTCGCCGAGTCCGGGCAAATCTAAAGGCAGAGTTGGACTAGTTCTCCAATTTGAAGGCTGCTACGATACGTTGTGGGTAGACATTGATGGTCCGGTATTCATGCCGCGCGTACAGCTACCAGATACGGTGCAAGTTCCTGATGTGTTGCTTTGCCAGAATCAACCAATTACTGTAGACGTTCCGATCACATCGCTTGACTCAACTACCTGGTTCGTAAGTGATGTGTCAGCGCCTGCTGAAGTTTCTCTCGATCTGCAAAATGGTGATTCGGTGCGAGCAACAAGAGTCGTTCGTGTAGGCATTAGCCCAACAGTTCTTGGCAAGTTTGCATATACGGTCAGCATCACACTATCTCCGTGCGACACTACTATTCGCCTAACTCTCGTTGGTAAGGCAATTGATGCTGGTATTGCCCACGTAGATACTCTTCGCTACACCGAACCGATCATAGGCCGAAAGGAACTACGGACTGCCTATTTCGTGAATAGAGGGGACATTCCAATCGATGTGCTTACTGTGGAGCCCCTTTCACCAAAACCATTTGTGCTCATTTCATCCGAACCAACAATTCCGTGCTCACTCGGTCCGGGCGATACCTTGTCCTGCGACATTCAGCTAACCCAGCAGTACGGGATGAGTATCGATTCGTATGCAATCATCACGAGTAACCCATGCAAACAGCGCGAAGTTGTTTTGTTGGTGTCCGAGGCATATGCAACCAATACGCTCTATATGCCTCGCATAGAATCAGAGATTGGTGCCACGGTGCTTGTACCGGTGCTACTGGATGGGCGTCCGGCAATTGATTCATCATTACTCGATTCGTTCGCAGTACAGATACATGTTCAATCGTCAGATCTAGCAGTGCAGACAGGATCCAACAGCTACGCTGCATGGGAATGCGACAGCCACGACTCGCTAACGACGATAAGCATCACTGGTGAGTGGCTTGGTGGTGATACTCTCGCTATTCTTCCAATGCAAACATTACTCTCAACTTCGTCATCAACACCATTAACGTTCGACCGTCAGCCGGGATTTGCATGGATCAATCAGCAGTGCGACGTTGTCTACCGCGACGGCGAGGTTCTTCTCGGTGATGTTTGCACGGGTCGTGTTATACGCCTTGTGCGTATTGGACAGACGCGTCCGATTGTTGTTTATCCGAACCCAACAGATGATGTTGCAATAGTAGATGTCAGCAAAGACATGTTCAAGAATGGTTACACGGTGGTCGTGGTTGATGGGATAGGCAATGTTGTGCAGACCGCTGTAGCGCAGGGCAGCAACTCTATTGATCTGTCCTCGGTGCCATCTGGATTGTACTTTGTTTGTGTCGGCGATAAGTTCAGAACGGTTTATCAACCGCTTATCAAACGCTAGTCCTCAAGCGTTCCCATTTTTCCATCTCTGTAATCAACCAGAGCTTGCTGAATTTCGTCATCGGTGTTCATAACAAAGGGACCATACTGCGCTATTGGTTCGCGAAGGGGCTCTCCGCCCAACAACAAGAGATCGCCGGATGATTCAGAAGCTAGATGTATTCTAGTCCCATCATTGTTAAACACCACAAGTTGATGCCGCTCTACCCTGTGCTCTCCATTTACAATGAGAGCGCCGTTTAGCACATACAGGGCAAGTGTTTCGTTACCAGGTAGGACTAATTCTGCATCAAGTTCTGAAGTAAACGAACCCATAGCCGTTGTAACGGAAGAACGCGTCTTGGCAGGGCCTTTGTGCGACATAACCTCACCGGATATCACGCGCAAGGTGAGTTGATTATCATTGATACGCACTACAGGAATCGTAGAGTTGTGCAGCTCCTGATATGAAGGAACACACATCTTATCGCTTGCAGGCAGATTAACCCACAGCTGAATAAGTTCGATTTCTCCACCTGATTGTTGCAGCTCCTCGGTTGGACCTTCGCTATGAATGATACCGGATCCGCCTGTAATCCACTGTACTTCTCCGCCATGGATTATACCGCTGTTACCGAGGGAGTCCTTGTGGTGAACACTCCCTCGGTAGACAAACGTTACTGGTTCGAATCCGCGATGTGGGTGGGGATCAATCCTGTGAACACCACCACTTGCATCGAATCGTTGTGGTCCAGCATGATGCAACAGGATAAATGGATCCAGATTACGCAGTGCATGCACAGGCATTGGCTGAGCAACCCGCAAAGGGCCTACACCCGTGAGAAGAGACGATGTGATGATGCGGACCGAACGAAACATGATTACTGCTTCTGTAGTTGAAGATTCATTGCAAGTTTTACTGTGTCGGATACGACAATACCTCCAGCTTCAGTAACAGCATCCCATGTTAGACCAAACTCTTTGCGATTGATCGCACCGGAGATTTCAAATCCAGCTTTGGTATTTCCGTAGAAGTCCACCATTTGACCACCATACACAACATCGAGTACAACTTCCTTCGTTACATCACGAATTGTGAGGTTGCCGCCTAACTCAAATGCGCCATCTCCCTTGGAATCAAACCGTGTTGATACGAAGTTCATTGTAGGAAAGTTCTCTGCACCAAAAAATTCGTCGCTCTTTAGGTGGCCGTCACGCATTTCAATGCGTGTGTTGATGCTGTTGATATCCGTTTCGAAGGTAAACGTTGCCTCGGACCAATCGGATGCATCGGAGACTACTTCGGCGCGCTACGATGTAAACTCACCTGTAACCGTATTGATCATAAGGTGCTTGACTTTAAACTGCACCTCTTAATGTGCTGGATCCGCAATCCACGTGGCCATAACTTATTCTTTTCAAAGTGATAGTATGTGTTGCAACACAAATATACCAAAACGATGTGTGTTATGACACATTGCACGCATGAGGAAGTCATGGCTTGGGTTCATCAAGACCACTCACGATCACAACACCGCTTGATGTACCCAGACGTTCTGCACCAGCATCTAACATTGCAAGTGCTGTTTCCCTGTCTCGAATGCCGCCGCTGGCTTTCACTTTTACTGAAGGGCCTACGTGCGCTCTCATCAAGCGAACATCATCAAGGGTAGCACCACCGGTAGAAAATCCCGTCGAGGTTTTGATAAAGTCAGCCCCTGCTTGCGTAACGATAGCGCACATATGCTTCTTTTCATCGTCTGTTAGCAAGCATGTCTCGATGATAACCTTAACAATGCCATGAAGGCCATGCACTGCCTGAGTAACCTCGCGAACATCATCATAGACCTCACTAAAAAGACCACTTTTAAGAGCTGTTATCGATGCTACCATATCGATTTCACGAGCCCCCTGACGAAGTGCAATTTCGCTCTCTGCAACCTTGCTCACTGTGGTCGATGCTCCCAATGGGAATCCCACCACCGTGCAGACCGGTATACTGCTGGCAACAAGGAGCTCATGCGCACGCTCCACGTGCCATGGCAGAATACACACGCTGGCGAATCTATGCGTGATGGCCTCCGAGCAGATTGTCTCAACATCAGCAAGAGTTGATGTTGGTTTCAGCACAGTATGATCAATTGTAGCAGCGATATTCATGATGTCCTCTATTGCCTATCCATATCACGTCCGTAAACATCCGGAGCACGATACCGATGTTGTGAGAATGCAGAAAAATGTTGGCTCACAGAAAAGATGATTCCTGCCATTTTTTGCGTTGTACAGTTGTATGCAAAATCAAAACGATAGATAGCGTCTTTACCGGATACCTTGAGATTGTGGATGCGCAATCCGGCACCTACCGAGTTGTAGTAGCGTGCATTGAGGTAATTCGACGACTGATTAAATGCCGTTCCGATATCGTGGAAAAGCACTGCACTCAAGCCATAGATCCACAGGTTGATCTTGGGGAACCACCGCAGTTCGGTATTACCAACAAGACGGCGCTCTCCCACAAGCCAATTGGCTTCGTAGCCGCGCAGACCAGATTGCAAATCAAGAACCAGCTGACGAAATCCGGTCCAATTCCAGATCGACTGGGTCTTTACCTGCGAAGCAATCACAAAGTTCTCATTTACGCGCCAGTGCGTAGTACCATAAATCTCGAGGTATGTATTGACTGCACGTGCACCTGTCTGAAAACCCGATCCAGCAGCAATGCGACCAAACAGGTAAAAGTTGTCCGACAGCCGCGCAGATTCTTCACCCTCGGCGCCGAGATACCACATTGATGGTGCTCCCTGACCCATCGAAAAGACGCGTCCCATTGTTGCGCTGCCCCACGCCCCTTGCATGATGTCTTCGGTCTCATAGCCATTAAGGAACTGTGCACGTGAATACTGTTGTCGTATCGAAGAAAATCCAATGAGAACATGTCCAGTGTTGTCGAATGCCTGCACAGATGTTGGAAGGACGCGTGAAACATCAGAAAGCCGAACGCTGAGACTTGAATATAACTGGTCGCGCACTCCATAGGATTGTGAGATCCAGCCGAATAGTTCTCGCGAGTGGAATGGTAACAGGGTTACATTCTTACCTTCATTTGAATATTTGAAATCGCTACCGTATTCATTCAGCGTCTGTACGTTGAATGCATAGGGTGTTGTAAACCACCGAAAGGGCTGGGAGATCGAGATCTCTTGTCGTGTGCGATATCTGTTGGACTGAACAGATACACCGACGTCTACCAAAGAGCGAAGAACGCGTCTCCACTGACCATCCAATGTGCCCTCGAAGCCTATGTCGTTCTCTGTTCTATAGAGCCCCTTAAGAGCGAGCATCGAACCTGTACCGAGCAGATTAAACTCCTCTACTTGGCCTCCATATGTGAAGATGCCGCCACCTGTAGAGAAAATGACGGCTGGAGACAACGACGCTCTGTCTTGCGTGGTAATGTTTACATCTGCTTGTCCGTTGGCTACAGTGTGCTCAACGCGGACGTTACTAAAGATCCCAATTCGACGCAGAACACGTTCTGTCTCGAGCAGATCAACTGTATCGAGCTCATCACCAATGTCAAAGAGTAGTTCGTCGTTAATCACATATTCACGTGTCTTCACATGCAAGGCATTCATGAGGTCTGCAGCAAAGAACCAATCTCCTTGCGTAGAATCCCAGATCTCAATGCGCTTGATTTTTATCGATCGGATGATCGGAAAGTCACTTTCTTCTCTTTGTGCAAGCAGCGAACCGACATTCACGACAACAAACAGTATAGCAAGGCTAACGATCTTCATGACTAAGTCCATTGTTCCTTTGCTTTTGATGCTCATGAATTACCGCGCGTACTTCATCTGATGTTCTGCATGCTACAACATGTTCTACGAGTTCACAACACTCACTGGTGGTGAGAGTTTGTATGCGGCGTTGCAGCTCAGGGATAACGTGCGGAGTAACACTAAAGTGTTTTACTCCGATGCCCAATAGCACCTCTGTGGCCATGAGTTGAGCTGCCATTTCGCCACATATATTTACGTCAATTTGGGATTCGCGTGCAGCCTGTACAACACCTAACATCAATCTGATAACGGAAGGATGAATGCAATCGTACATGTTCGACACAAGTTCATTGGTTCTGTCAGCGGCTAGTGTGTATTGTGTGAGATCATTTGTACCGATTGAAATGAAGTCTACATTTTTCGCCAAAACATCTGCCATCACAGCTGAAGCTGGTGTCTCGATCATAATTCCAATCTGCACATCGATCACATTGCCAAGTGTACTTTCTACGTGAACTCTGCATGCATCGATAATCTCGCGTGCAGACATCACCTCGGCATACGACGTTATCATTGGCAACATGATACGGATTCGTCGTTGCTCAGAAGCCCGCAGCAGAGCTATGATCTGATCTTCGAATATCTTGGGCTGTGCCAACAGAAACCTAATACCACGTAAACCAAGAGCTGGATTTTCCTCTTTGTACGGTGAGTAACTCCCAAACTTATCTCCGCCAATATCGAACACACGAAATGTAACGGGGCCATGCTGATATGTTCGAAGAATCTTAGCGTACCAGGCCGTCTGCTCTTCGATGCTTGGAAAAGTTCCATCACCAGACAACATCATCTCGGTGCGAACAAGACCAATTCCGTGAGCGTTGTAGGCATTGGCATGAATTGCTGATGATGCATTGTCTACGTTTGCCAGCACAAAAACTTCTTGCCCGTCTCGCATTGTAATTGCGCCCTGCACTGGAGCTCGCTGCCTCTGGATGCGAACAGCCTCGCGCTCGATCAGGTCCTGATACTGAACAAGCTGCGCCTGTGATGGATCAATCAAACACATGTTTGCCGTTGCATCAAGGATCACCATTGCACCTTGATCAAGGCATGTAGTTGCACCATGCACAGATACCAACGCTGGTAAACCCAGGTCTCGTGCAATGATCGAGATATGTGAGTCTATCCCCCCGTCTTCACAGATAAAACCTAACGCTCCATCTTCAGCATATGTGAACATTTGCGATGGAGACAACGAGTGTGCCACAATGATAGAAGGCTGAGTAGGTACTTCGAGAGAATCCCCGGCTTGCAGCTCTGCAAGCAATCTGTGCTGAACCTGCTGGATATCTGCTGCACGATCACGAATCAATGAATTTGTGGACAGCAGCATGATCCGAGCTTGCTTGGAGAACTCTGTAGCAACAGCGTGTGCTGCAGAATCACCAGAGCGAATCATCGACTCGATATCTTGTGAGACAATTGGATCGCCGACAATCAGCCCATGTGTTTCAACAATTGAGGCCAGCGTTGGAGAGTGCAGTTGGGCACGCTGCACAACCTCGGCAAGCTCACGCTCTATACGCCCCTTAGCATCGCGATAGGTTGTAATCTCGTGATCAACATTTGTTGATCTCATGGCATCTATCATTGCATGCTGAGAGCGAGCTATAAAAACTGGCCCAATGGCAATTCCGAGAGAAGATCCTATTCCACGGAGCTCTTGCATCTGTTATTCTTCACCGAAGCCGGATGAAAACAATGTCGAGATTGCATCCGCAGCTGCCTGCTCATCAGAACCTTCTGCTCGAAGCAGGATCGTGCTGCCACATTCGGCGGCAAGCGTCATCACACCAATGATGCTCTTGGCATTGATGTGGAACCCATCTTTTACGAAATAGATATCGCTGGAAAAGGTTGAAGCCGCCTTCACCAACATTGCTGCCGGCCGCGTATGTAGGCCCGCTCTATTGACGGTTGTAAGTGTCCGCTCTATCATGGTTTACTGCCCCTTTCCCTCTATCCCCGACGCCCGCTGAATTCTGTTATACAGAGCATTCTGAGCCGTAATAGACTGATCACAAAGTACTACAATCAATCGTGTTTGCAAGGCATCGGCACGCCGTAATTCCTCATAGAATGTCTGTTGCTGAAGTGCTCTGACTTGCAGTCCCGAGAATTGTTCAAGCATGTATGCAGGCACGAGTGCAACTGTATGTGCAATGTCGTGCTGGCATGCCGCTCGGAGTTCATCGGCGGTCTTGCAAAGCACAACATGTGCCTGGGGTGCGTAATGTCGGTACTTCATACCCGGAGACCGGGCTACGTCTACCACGATGGGGCTATCAGCCTGCTCAACAACGTCTAATGCAAGCGTGGCGAGCTCCTCGGCAGTTACTACCCCTGGACGAAGGACATGTACAATCCCGTTCGACACATGCACAACCGTACTCTCCAGACCAATCTCACAGGGTCCACCGTCCAAAACCAGCACATTATTGCCGAAATCTGTTTCTACGTGTTCTGCTATCGTTGGGCTTGGCTTACCAGATATGTTAGCACTTGGTGCGGCAACGGGGCACCCAACAGCGTTGATCAGTTCCAGAAATACTGGATGCCGAGGCATCCGGACTGCGACCGTATCGAGTCCGGCAGTTACGTACGATGTTACAAGCCGACTTGCTTGTAGGACTAACGTTAGCGGTCCCGGCCAAAACCTTGCTGCGAATGCGTTGATGAGCTGTTTTCCATGCTCATTGGTAAGGTCGTAAGCCTGCTCTACTGCGGCAACGTGAACGATCAGAGGATTATCGCGCGGACGCCCCTTTCTGCGAAAAATCTCTTCGATGGCCGCTGGCTGGTCGATTCGAGCGGCAAGTCCATAGACTGTTTCTGTAGGCACAGCCACTACCCCACCGTTGCGCAGCACCTCGGCGGCACGCTGAATGTTTTCGTGTGTTGGCTGCAGAATCATACGACAAGTATAACTCCCTGAGACCATGCCAGATACCGTGTGTAGTTTTGCCCCATGATTCGTCCTGTATCGCGCTTTCTCGTTTCTACCGCTATCCCACAATCGCTTCAACCGCTCGTTGCACTTTCACGCAATTTTTGGTGGTGCTGGAATAGCGAGGCCGTGGCCCTGTGGTCTTCAATGGACCCACTTCTCTGGAACCAGACTCACCACAACCCAGTGTTGCTGTTGCAGCAGATATCACATGCAAGGCTTCAGGAACTTGCCAACGATGAAGAATTCCAGACGCGCATGCGTTTGGTATGCGACAGCTTTCGTGAATACATCCAGCAGCCCTGCGGAGAATCCATAGCCTACTTCTGTGCCGAGTTCGGTTTGCATGAGAGTTTTCAAATGTATTCTGGTGGACTAGGCGTATTGGCTGGAGATCATCTAAAAAGCGCTAGCGACCTGAGACTTCCCCTGATTGGCATAGGGTTGTTGTATCAGGAGGGGTACTTCCGACAGTATCTCACAGAAAACGGGTGGCAGAATGAACATTATCACGAAATGGACTTTCATGCCCTGCCAATTGAGCAAGTGCATGGTCAAGATGGACAGCCTCTTCGTGTTCACGTAGACATGCCTCTGGGCAGGTGCTACGCTGCCGTTTGGAGAGTTGCAGTTGGACGTATCACACTGTATCTGCTGGACTCAAACGTTGAAGAGAATCACAACCCCACCCTGCGAGATGTTACCGATCGTCTCTATGGTGGCACTACCGATACACGGATCATGCAGGAGATGCTGCTAGGTATTGGAGGCATGCGAGCGCTCGACGCTCTCGGAATTACCCCTTCAGTAACCCACATCAACGAAGGGCATGCAGCCTTCTCGATGCTCGAGCGCTCTCGACAACTTATGGCTTCGCATCATCTGACCTTTGCCGAGGCATTCAAGGCGATGCAGTCTTCGAGCGTGTTTACTACCCACACTCCAGTGCCTGCAGGAAACGAAGTTTTTGATGCCGCTACTCTCGACCCATACTTCAGATCGTATGCAGAGTCCATGGGGCTTACCTGGGATACCTTTCTCCAATTGGGACAAGCCGCAGGAAGTTCGCCAGAGAAGTTTTCCATGACGATTCTTGGTATCCGCGGCTCGTCGTACCGCAACGGCGTAAGTAGCCTGCACGGCCAGGTTGCCCGAGAGATGTGGCATGGCATCTGGCCCGCGTTCCCAGCTAACGATGCGCCGATAACAGGACTTGTAAATGGCATTCACACAAAGTCATGGGTTGCACCAGAAATTGCCTCGATCTACGATCGTTACATCGGCAACAACTGGCGTGAGAAACCTTGGTTAGAGTCTACGTGGGAGTTGATTAAAGCCATACCTGATCACGAGCTATGGCAAGTCCATGAAAAAAGAAGATCCAGACTTATCGATGGTGTCCGCACCCATATACTTGAAAAGCACCATGCCTCATTATCGCAAAAACAGGCCCTCACAATTCATGAGTGTCTGGATCCAACTGCTCTCACGATTGGCTTTGCACGCAGGTTTGCCACATACAAGCGAGCAGACCTGCTCGTGCGTGATATGGACCGCCTAACACGTATTGTGCATCATTCCGAGCGTCCGGTTCAGTTTATTCTAGCGGGCAAGGCCCACCCTCGCGACGTGCAGGGCAAAGAGCTTATCCAACGCGTTCATCAGATGATACGCGAGCATGATCTTGAAAAACATATTGTGTTTCTTGAAGACTACGAAATGGATGTTGCACGACTACTTGTCAGGGGGTGTGATGTTTGGCTCAATACCCCACGCAGGCCGCACGAAGCTTCCGGCACCTCTGGGATGAAGGCAGCCTTGAACGGAGTGTTACACTGTTCGATTCTCGATGGATGGTGGGCCGAGGCCTACAATGGAAAAAATGGCTGGGCAATTGGGCGTGGCGAGATGATGGATGATGAAGAGCAAGACAATGCTGATAGTGCTACGCTGTATGACATTCTTGAGTATGATGTTGTGCCCCGTTTCTACAAGCGAGATGATGATGGAGTGCCGAGGGCCTGGACCTCTATGATGAAAGAGAACATCCGTACAAATGCTTGGCGCTATGCTGCCGAGCGGATGGTGGGCGATTATCACAGCACGGCATACGCACCGGCAGATGCACGTGGTAGATTGTTTACTGCCGATCATGCACAGCTCGCACGGGAGATCGTAGCGTATGAGCACAAACTTCACAACTCATGGAACAAGGTTTGCGTAACCGCTGTTACGTCCAGTGCAGATAGCGGCTCGCATGTTGGGGATCCCATCCATGTTGAAGCTACCGTTTTTCATGGCCCCTTTTCACACGATGAACTGCTTGTTCAACTGATCAGTGGTCCGGTTAATGCAAAGGACGAAATCGAGCCTGAATCCAGTGTTCCCATGACGCTCATTGGTAGTTCTGAGCACTCAGGCATCTATCGCGGTACAGTAGCGTGCAATTCAAGCGGATTCCACGGCTGCACCGTGAGAGTATTGCCGAGTCACTCCGGATTTGTAAGCCCCATCGAACCTGGACTTAGCCACTATCCTCATCAAGAATGAAACTTTCTTAAATTGCGATGCTTCTTCACTAGTCACCAAGTTCCTGTCAAGATTTTCCTTCTCGGAGTTGTACATGTCTCGCTTCCTATCGCTACTATTCTTTGTCTGCGTCGCCGGTTTGAGCTTGCAAGCGCAAACCAGTTTTGTGACCTTCCTCCACAACAGCCCAGACCCTGATCTGAGAGCCGTAGACTTGTACATCACGCAAGCGGGTATAACATCGAAGGTAGAGGATGTAGCATTTCAGGCAGCCGACAACCTAAACTCCGTAGCAATTTTTGGAGATCTTGAACTTATTATTGGCGTTGCTCCTTCCAACAGCGTAAGCATGGGCGATGTGATTGCAGAGCATGCATTTACGCCTACTCCCGACATGGGATATATGGCCACTATGCATGGAGTGAAAACCCCAACGAACTATGCTGCAAATCCCGACGGCAAGGCCACGAAACTGCAGATTACCTCCTATGCGGTTGAGAACACCAACAACGATCCGAACAAAACTGCAGTCTTCTTTTTTCAAGGGGCTACGGATCTTGAGAAATGCGACTTCTGGATTCGCGGAGGAGCCAAGGTTGCAGCGGCCAATATTGCATTCTCGGAACGCAATACAACAGCCACTGTTGTTGACCGCAAGGTTTTTACAATTGATTGCACAAAACCAGGAGATAAGTCCAAAGTACTCGCATCATTCAGCGTAGACTTTGCCTCACTCGCCAATACCGTGGTTGTATGTGCCGTAAGCGGCTTTAAGACGCTCGAAGACAACAACAAGAGCACGGACACACTAGCATTGCTGTCAGTGCTCGAAGATGGTCGCGTGGTGCGCTCACCACTCATGGCTGGCTCACAAACGTGTCGGGTGCAGCTCGTTCATGCGGCTGCAGATCCAGCCCTAACCCAGGTAGACGTGTACATTAACGGTACAAAAGCCGCAGATAATCTTGCGTTTCGCAAAGCAACAGGTTTTACTCCTGTAATAGCAAATTCACCGATCGTTATTGGTTTTGCTCCAGCAACCTCAACGGGATACAAAGACACGCTCCTTACCATCACACTCGACCCGCTGCGTCCGTCACGACTCTACACCATTGTTGCATCGGGTGTTGCGGACACATCAAAGTTTGCTAAGAACCCCTCGGGCGTATACACAGGTGTTCGGTTGTCGGTGCTAGACGGTGCCCTCGAGCAGTCTAGCCCCGGCAAGACTTCTGTTCGTGCCGGACATTCCGTTACAGATGGTCCAGTGGTTTCTATTGTGAGCAGCAAAACAACGTATGTCTCGAAGGCAAAGTACACAGACCTAACGCCGTCGTATGCCGAAGTTGAACCAGGTATAGACACCCTCTGGATTACCGACAGCGAAGGAGCCAAGATCAAAGGATATGTCTGCGACCTGCGCGGCTCTAACAGAGCTACTGTTGCCTTGGCTACAGGATTTATCACCCCGTCAGCTAATAACAATGGTCCAGCCCTTAAGCTCATCCTCATCGATGCAAACGGCAACGTAAATGCATCAGCAGAAGAAGTTGAACCAGGCGGTAATACTTCCGTACAAGAAGACGCTCTCATAACACGTGGGTGGTCGGTTGGACCTAACCCTGCAACCAACACACTTGCTGCACGTATTCCTGCTGGCAACCTAGTTGGCGATCTCTCGTATTGGCTGACTAACACGGCTGGAGAGCAGGTTGCATCCGGCATTATCTCGCAAGTCAATGGCTTGTATGAACTTAACCTTAGCGTGAGTGCAGTACCTCAAGGCGCATACAGCCTCGGATTTACATCCAAGAATGGGTCTGCAATCGGAAGCTGGAGCATAACAATTACACGCTAACATTTTCCTATCTTTGCGGTCCTTTTTGGGACCACAATGTTCGAATCACTAAGCGACAAACTCGATTCTGCCCTCCGGGCGATTCGGGGTCAAAACAAGCTCACCGAACAAAACGTCGACGAAGCGTTGACGGAGGTTCGTCGTGCGCTTCTCGACGCCGACGTGAATTTCAACGTCGTCAAGAAGTTTATCGAGGATGTCAAGGAAAAATCCCTTGGCATGGAGGTAAAGGGTAACGTTCTGCCTGGTCAGTTTATGATCAAGCTCATCCATGACGAACTTGTTTCACTCATGGGTTCCTCCAAGTCCGACCTTATCAAAGCTCAGCAAGCACCAACGGTTATCATGGTTGCTGGTCTTCAGGGCTCTGGTAAAACAACGTTCTGTGGCAAACTGGCAAACTCACTGAAGAAGCAGGGACGTCTGCCACTCCTAGTGGCGTGTGATATCTACCGTCCGGCGGCTGTTGACCAGCTCAAGACTCTAGGACAAAGCATTGCCCTTCCTGTGTTCTCAAAGGAGGGAGCTAAACCTTCGGAGATCGCAGACGAAGCAATGTCATACGCAAGGAAGTTCGGCCGCGACACAGTGATTGTTGATACGGCTGGACGCCTGACAATCGACGAAGAGATGATGAAGGAAGTCGAAGACTTACGGAATCAACTTAAGCCCCATGAAATTTTGTTCGTTTGCGACTCCATGACTGGCCAAGACGCCGTAAACACAGCACAGGCCTTTCACGACAAGCTCGAGCTAACCGGTGTTGTGCTTACAAAGCTTGACGGCGACACCCGTGGCGGTGCAGCCCTCTCGATTCGTGCAGTTGTTGGTAAGCCCATCAAGTTTGTAGGTGTTGGCGAGAAGATCGATGCACTGGAGCCATTTTACCCAGAGCGTATCGCCTCACGTATTCTTGGCATGGGAGACATCGTTACCCTTGTCGAGAAAGCACAGGCGCAGATCGACGAAAAAGAGGCAGAGCGTCTCGAAGAAAAACTCAAGAAGAATGAGTTCACATTTGAGGACTTTCTCGACCAGATGAAGCTTATCAAAAAGATGGGTTCACTGCGCGACCTTCTTGGGATGATTCCGGGAGTTGACAAAGCCCTGCGTGGCGTAGAAATTGACGATAAAGCGTTTGGTCGTGTAGAAGCGATCATACACTCAATGACAAAAGAAGAACGAGGCAATCCGCGTCTACTCAATGGTAGCCGCCGCAAGCGAATCGCAAGCGGTAGTGGCACATCGATCCAAGACGTGAATCGCCTTATCAAACAGTTTGAAGACATGCAAAAGATGATGCGTAACATGACAAAAGGCAAGATGGCGAACATGATGGGTAGACGCCTTCCACAGATGCCGTTTGGGATGAAGCGCTGATCGATTTTTTATTCACTTACCAAGTTCTAGGAGAACATCATGGTAAAACTCCGCTTGCGTCGCAGAGGTCGTAAGAAACATCCGTTCTACGACATCATTGCGATCGACGGACGCGACCGTCGCGACGGCGCTTCTATTGAACGCGTTGGGTTCATCGACCCAATGACAACCCCAAAAGCAGTCACACTCAATGCAGATCGTGCACTGTACTGGCTTAATGTTGGCGCACAGCCAACAGAGGTAGTACGTGAGATCCTGAGTCGTGAAGGCGTTCTACTACGCCGTCACCTTGGTTTCAAGGGTGCAACAGATGAAGAGATCGAAGCCGCTGTTGCAAAGCATCGCGAAGTTGCAGCTGCTCGCTACTCACGCTTGAAGCAACGCCGTTCGGACCGCGCACGTGCAAAGGCCGAAGCAGCCAAGGCCCCAGTTGTTGAAGAAGTTGCTGAAGTAGCCCCTGAAGCTCCTGCAGAAGAAGCAGCACCAGCAGAAGAGGCCGCTCCTGAGGCAGCGGCAGAATAAGTTTGCCACCAACCAAACAATACGCATGAAACAAACAGCGCGGTCATAGTGTTATGATCGCGCTGTTGTCTTTTTCGCCACATCCGGTCCATTCCTTCTGAGTTCTATGCTTCACGCATCATTTGCACCCTACATCAAGCAACAGCAGATGTTCTCGCAGCGTATTAAATGGCTGTTTACTTGTGCTGGTAGTTATTGGATCCTGATCTATGGCTTCCAGTTGATGCAATGGATTGATCACGAAACGCTAAGAAGTCTGCGAGGTGGACAAACCATGATCTATTTCGTGCTGCTTACACTCTGGGGTATGGAGTACATGCGCGAATCGAAGCGCCTCAAAAAACTGATAGTCATAGCCGATGCGTCCGGTTGTCAGGTTCACGACGTTACGTTTTCACAGATTCCCGCGCCAGGAGCGCTGTTCACAGTGCTTCGTCCTGTAGAACCCACAGCAGCCGCATACGTCTTTACGGCAGTGAACATTGGCGGCCTCGTACTCGCAGGATATCTGATCGGCATGAGATACTTCGCTGCATTTAGCGCGATCTGAGTATCTAGAACATACAGTCAGCTCGTATTTTGGCCTCATCATTGTGGCGGCCTACTATGTCTTTTCGCTCATGGTTCATTGTGCTGATGCTCATGCTGGCATCGCTAACAGCCAGATCAGCACCGGATACAATTCGCATCGACAACGGGGTGTTTGGATCGACCAATCCCGCACGCGAGGGCTGGGAAGAATCGGTCATCATCTCCCCGAATAGGCCGTGCGCCATTATTGGCGTAATGATCTACTATGGGGCTGGCACAGGCAAAGATGAAGTTCGCATTACCGGCGATGCGTCCGAAGGAACGATCCCGCCAACACAGTATTGTTTCCCCTACAACACATTGGGTTCGGCCACGGCAGACGTTACTGCGTCGGGCTGGAAGACCATCATGTTCACAGTCCAAGGTATCCGCATCGACGGCAACGAGCGCATCGTTGTGCAACATGTTATGTCGGCCAATGGTCCGCGCTGGGGACAAGACAACAACGCCCAGAATCCAACAACTTCCTATGTATACGACCCCGTAACACCGAACCCAAACTTCTACAACATCCCTGGCATATACTATCTAGCCAAGGGTGATTACATGGTGCGCCTCATTATTGACGATACGCCCGCCTACCGCAAGCCCCCTACATGGGTGGATGTTACGTTTGATGCGGGCTTGCCATCAGGCAGCGCAGCTCTCAAGTCCGACCAACTGAGTGTTGTTGACTGGAACGGCAACGGCTTCTGGAGCACCGGTGCAACATTCGTCACTACTGGTACAACTTCCGTTCAGGATATCGATCAGCAGAAGTGCACTATCACAACAATCGAGATCTTTGACCTGCGCGGCAAGCTCTTAGCCAAGGGGCCAGTAGAGCAACGCATGAGCATACTTGAGGGATTACCTGGCGCTGTGCTTGTGTGCAAACGCAACGAGCTCGGACAACCATGTGGGTCCGAGCTCGTAGTTAGATAACGATAGGCAACACAGCTTACTTGCGTGTCTTCTTAACCTCAATCTGCACCGTACGGCTTAGGAACCGCTCCTCTGGCGTGTTGTACGATTCAATACCCGGAGGAAACTTGTCGGTCGTGATGTCGTTGCACTGAATATTAACCTTCTTGCGAAGGTGCTTCTGAATCGTTTCGCAAACAGCATCCGCACGTTTTTGTGAGAGCTTCTTGTTAAACTCGGCATTGCCAAGCATATCAGCAAAGCCGCGCACGATAACAGTTGAGCCGGCTGGTACGTTCTCAACAAACGACTTGATCTGCTCTTCGGCAATTACAGATATTTCATCTGAAGCAACTTCAAAGAGTGTGAGCGTGAGACGCTCCAGCTCTATGTTCATCGTGTCCTTTTTAACAGTCAGCGAAGCATTATCCGACGCTGTTGCTCTACGAAGTCCATTGATCTTTAAACGCACATTCACTGGCTCGCCCGATCGCATTTTGTCGGCCACGGCTATTGAAAGATCCTGCATCGTAACGGTTGGTAGCCCCTTACCACTTTGCGAGAACAATTGCTGCTGACCTGTTATAGCCTCTAACTCCCAATCCGTTACATACTGAGTACTGGAACCGGTAGGATCAAACTGAAGCCTCGGTGGATCGATGGTGCGTGCCTCATTAAACCTGCGCTTGGCTACTGATCCAAGCACATCAAGATTATCTGAATAGATTTCAACTCGGCGGTTCTCTGCAAATCCTTCCTCGGATTGTCTTCTTGTTGGCTTATCAGGCGCACAAGATCCACCCGCATCTTGAATGGCAATCCGAGAATCTTCAATACCCCAGACACGAATCAAATAATCTTTCACAGCAGTTGCACGCTTTTTTGCAAGCTCGCAATTCGAGCTCTCGGTTGTTGGGTCGGCCGTACCCTTAAGGCGCACAGTAGCGCCTGCATTATTTTTCATCCGCTCACCGAGAATATTGAGAATATCTCGGTGCACAGCCGTTGTTCGTGGGGCTACGTCTGCAAGCTTGAATTCTGAGCCACTACCAACTTGGTGATAGCGCGGCGAGATAGTAATTGTCTGAGATTCAAAGAACACAGCTGGCAGAACAGGAAGAGCCTCGGTTACATATTGCGTAGATACGTGTATCGTAAACACGTCTTTCAGTGCACCAGATGCTTCAACTGCACGAGCCTTGATCTTTGCAAGCAATTCGGGAGGTCTTGGGTAGAACACCGTATCTGTGCGGTAAGCTCGCTCGGTAATTGTTACAAGATCCGTTTCAACAACCGTGTCTAACTCAATGCGACCAATACCACGCACACGAGACTCCTGACCATCTGGGGCGATCTCTACCAGAAGTGAATCAACGAACTCTTCTCTACGACGCTCTACCGGAGTAGGGGGCTCTGGTGCATTCATGGTAAAGGCAACAGATACACCTGCGCGCAAGAGGTTCGTTGTCCAATCAACATCGCTGCGATTCTTCGAGAGTGGTATCGTGTAGAGCACCTCGGGGGTTAACACCACAGAATGATTTTCTGTCATGGGCAGGTCGTAGCCGATGCCAACAACAGCACCTAGTGCGGGCGAGACCATGTTCTGCAGGTCTTTATTGAGAACTTCATTCCGCTCGCGACGTCCGTTTTCAAAGGTACCTATCGAAGGCTCAACCAGAACTTCCCGTTGCGTGAACGTGGGGCTTAGGTAACTTCCGAATGCTACGCCACCCATAAATCGCAGGGGATTCACAACCCGAAGATCAATGAGAAATTCTCCGCCTATCCAGTTGGCCTTCGTGTCGAGAAACGTGCGTGTAAGAGCCTGCTGTCCACCACTTACGAGAACGGATTGTTCCTGGACAAACAATCCGTTTACAGGAACAAACGTACCACGAAGTGCAAGTCGCATATGCTTCGTGATTTCGTGACGCGCAAAAGTCGACAAGGAGAACGTTGTACCTCTTGCCCCTTCATATGGAGCACAGCAAACTGGCGCCTCTGGTAGCGTAAAGACACCTGTATGCTGCAACAACCCAAAATTTGCACTAAAGCCTATCTGGGACAACCACACATCCTCGGGAAGGGTCACCTTCCACCATTGAGCTTGCAACGACTGGCCAATCAGTGGAATGCAAAGAGCGAGTAGAATCAAGCGGTGCATCAGCGTGATGCCTCCGAGATAACTGTTGATGCTTGCTGATGCTCCGTTCGCACAACCACAACGGCCACACCGCTGATGATCTCGGAGGGGAGTGTACGAACATATGCTCGCTGGGTTTCTTCCGAAGGTGTTGTGCAGTCAGACCACAACAATCTTCCACCTAGATCATAAACATCGATCGTTGCTGGCGCATTCTCTGCCAGTGTACCCTCGAGAACAATCCCGTAGGGCTTTACGATGCCACGCGCCGTAAGGGGCTCTCCAAGTGGATTAAACATCCTCGGCCCCCCGCCCACTCTACAAATTCCACGGATGAGGATTGGTTCGCTCCGCTTTTCAATGCGTGTTCCCGGCCCCCTACCGATCTGAGTAATACGATCGTAGGTCATCGCTGTGATGCTGTCTTGACCAAGTGTAGCCTGAAGAGTGGCCGTAAAGAGCTCTGCATCTGTGGTGTCTAGTGGAATGCGGAAAAACACGACATCACGCATGCGACGCACGCCCGCCGAATCGGTGATAGTTTCATCTAATGATGCAAACGGCTCCTTTGAGCTCGAGACCCAGCGTAGCGCAGATGCGTCATAGGAGATTCGCAGCTCTACGCTGTCTATGTCTGCAAGACCAAGAAACTGGCTACCCTCTGTTCTGAAGTTGATTGTCGTTGTTTCGCCGATTTCAAGCGTATCTCCGGACGCCGTGAACCGCACAAAAGACGGTGGTGGCGGAGCAATGGCAAACAGATCACTCGTGTCGGCCAGGAGGATTACTGGTAGAACCTGCCAAATGCGCGCGGTGCCGTCTCTTGACGTCGTGAGTAGGCGATCGCCACGTTCCGACCAACGTACAACGTTGACATCATTTCCATGCTGAAAACTTGCAATTGGAGAGAAGTCATCTGCTCTATGAAGACGGGCAAAGTTGTCGTCCGAAGCACCAGCAATCATCGTACCATCGGGCGAGTATGTAACCATGCGAACTGCGCCGTTATATCCGCTGAGCTTTCCTTTGAGAACGCCGGTTGCAACGTCCCATATCGTTACTGTTGAATCAGACATTCCAACAGCGACCGATGCACCATCTGGGGCAAACGTTACGCAGCGAACTCCCTCACGGTTGGCCACATCGGAAACACTCCATGATTCCACCGCGGTTGACTGATTCCACAGACGTATCGTGGCGTCTCCACCAATCGAACAGATCAACGTTCCATCGGGAGAAAAGGCTGCGCTCAAAGCGCATATTGCATGCTTGTTAAACGTATTCGGCAGACCTGTTCTGCGCCCAAACACACGCGCATCTCCCGCACAGAGCACTACGCGCGTACCATCAGCATTGATCACCATGTCATCCATGCTGGAACCCGCATTATGCACAGCCTGCGGTACCGCACCAGGCAGGTTGTAGACGCGGGTGCGGTTGTCGTCGCATTTTGTGAATAGCCACGACCCCGTGGGGTCTAACTCAACTTTTGTAACCACATCAGGATGTGTGATCGAGCTTACGATCGTGTTCGAAACAGCATCAACAATCTTCGCTGCGTTATCATCGGAGCACGTGATAATCTTTGATGAATCTGCAGACCAGCGCACTCCAGAGTACGATGCCCTACCAGTAGGCAATGCTAACAGCGGTGAGTTCGCACTGGCCTTTGAGCTCCATACGTGTGCCTCGCCAGCAACACTAACAACACGGTCGTTGTCTGGTGCCCAATACGCATCCTCAACCGGACTTGAATGTCCGCTATAGATCACGTTATCATTTGCACCTGGCAGACGCAGCTGCACTACCCGTACACGGTAGTTTGTAGAGGGGGCAAGCCCCTTAACGTTCCAACTGTAGGTTAGGCCCTTTGCGCTGTCTGCAATCACAATCCAGTTGCGGCCATCGTCGGGACTATAATCAAGCTGCACAGCAATAGTATCCTCTACACCAGACCATCTTATCTGGATAATTGTATCACGTGAGGTATAATATGTAATTCCACCGACGGGTGCTTCGAGTGCAAGCACAGTAGTTTGGGCGTGAATACTACATACCGCCAAAACAAAAACGCAAAACGCGCAACAAATCCGCATTTGATATACTCCACTGAACATAACGTAGCAATAAACTACGACGAAAGAACACGTAGGACAAGGAATTAGAGTGGGGCTAAACCATCCCCTATCGCACCCACTTCAGGAGCTACATCGAATGCATCCCGATGGTAGGTCATATCATGGAAAGCGGCCAACTCTTTTTGATAAAAAAGTCGAATATCTCCTGTAGGACCATTCCGTTGTTTGCCAACGATTACCTCAGCAATGTTCTCAGTAGACCGTCCGTCTTCAAACGTTGCAATCTTGTAATACTCGGGGCGATGTATAAACATTACTACGTCTGCATCTTGCTCGATAGAACCCGATTCGCGCAAGTCTGAGAGCATTGGACGCTTATCTGCACGCGATTCGAGCGTTCGATTAAGCTGCGACAGGGCCATAACTGGTACCTGAAGTTCCTTTGCTACGGCTTTAAGTGCATGAGAGATCATCGAGATCTCTCGCTCGCGGCTCTCCGCCCTCGGGGCATGCATAAGCTGCAAGTAGTCAACGATGATCAAGTCTATCTTATGCTCAATCTTCATTCGACGGCACTTGGCACGGAATTCAACAGGAGATAAACCGGCCGAATCGTCGATATAGATATTCGCATTCATGAGATTATCGATACGCGTTACTAGCCCATGCATCTCCGTTTGCGATAATCTGCCGCTTCGCAGCGCCTGTAGTCCAATCTGCGCATCAGCAGAGATCAGGCGCAAGACAAGCTGCTGAGCCGACATTTCCAATGAGAAGACACCAACGGATTTTCCTTTACGCGAAGCCTCTCTGGCAATGGACAGCGCAAACGCCGTTTTACCCATCGACGGACGAGCCGCAACAATAACAAGGTCTGCTGGCTGGAGTCCGCTCAGCAGTTGGTCAAGCTGCGTAAAGCCCGTTGGCACGCCCGTAATACCATCGTTTTCTTTTGAAGCCATTGAGAAGATTCGCTCGATCGCATCTTTGGTTAGCTTCTTCATGCCCGAATACGACCGGCGAAGTCTCTTTTCGGCCACATCAAAAATGCGCTGCTCCGCACGGTCAACCTCGTCGAGGGCATCCGTGGTTTCATCATAACAGTCACGCACGATTTCGCTTGCTACACGAATCAACTGTCGCTTCAGGAAACGTTCAAGTACGATGCGCGCATGATTCTCAACATTTGCGGCAGAGACTGTTCGAACGGTAAGCTCTGTAAGAGCATACATGCCCCCTACCAATTCAAGTGTACCATCACGCTGTAACTGATCAGTCAACGAGACAAGATCAATAGTAACACCACGCTCGAACATCGCCATCATGGCATTGTAGATGCGCACGTGCTTGTCATGGTAAAAGCACTCAGCATCGAGAATCTCGACAACCTTAGGCACAGCCTCTTTGTCGAGCAGCATGGCACCAAGAACAGCTACTTCTGCATCGGTTGAATGCGGCGGAACATTTCCAATAGGATCGTCTGATTGAAGGGATGAAACCCTTGGAGAAGCGGAAATCGGCATGGCAGAAATCTATGGATTCTCAGTTTCCACTTTTACCGGAGTTATGCCAACGTTTTGCACAGAGGATGGGAAAAGCAGGAATGGACGATCTGGCTTTCTACGGTATAACGATCTCTCGCTTGTGCTCGGCACTGGCATAAATCGCCTCTACGATGCGCATTCGTTCGATGGCTTCATCAATGGTGCTTACCATTGGGACCACCCCTCTAACGGCATTTACAAAGTGCTTCAGCTCTGTTGCGTAAGACTTCATATATATATCAAGTTGAGACCGACGCTCTGGGGTAGAGGAGCTTTGTATCGAATTACCTGTTCTACGTACCAGCCTGTAGGGGTTGATGTAAGCGCTACCTTTTCTTCCAAAAGCATTGCAGTAATAGAGGTCCTCTGCACGAATAATGGACCAACTTGTCTCCACAGTAGCAACAGCGCCACTTTCAAAGTTCAGGATAGCAACTGCGCCATCTTCCACTGATTTCGTGGCTTGATGAAACACTGATCCTGTGACAGAGCGGACGCGCCCAAAATCCATAACGTGCATAATCATATCAATTACAGCGATGCCCAGATCAACAAGCACGCCACCACCAGACTTCTCAGCATTGGCCATCCAGCGAGCATCGGTTGAACGCTGCTTAACCCATCCTGCCTTCACGTAATACACAGGACCAATTTCGCCGCGATCAACTGCGTTTTTCATGTTCACCACATCGGGCCGGAATCGATGATTCATACCAACCATCACGCTAACACCGTGTTCTTGGGATAACGTGCGGATCTCCATCACCTCTTCGAGAGTACGTGTAGCGGGCCGCTCAACAAACACATGTTTGCCCGCAGCTATGGCAATCTTCGCAACAGAAGCATGAGCATCAGTGCTCGTAGTCACAAGCACCGCATCTACTCCGGGCAAGTGGAGTGCCTCTTCAAGAGATCGAAATGCGTGAGGAACCTTGTACTTTTCGGCAAGAATCCGTGCCTTAGCGATCTGCTTGTCGCAAATAGCCAACAGTTTCACACCAGACATAGCTGCCAATGTTGGCAGATGCACGCTTTGCGCGATGTTGCCCGCGCCAACAATAATGAGTCCAACCATATCCTCTGCCAAGCAACAATCGTGCCGTCACGCTCCTGCATGTTGTATTGCCAGTCTCACCGCCTCGTTAACAAGTGTCAGGGGGCTGATGGCATGCATACATCGGAAGTGCCCCTTAGGGCAGCTGGACCTGCCAATATGCGTGCACGGTCTGCACGGAACATCATGAGCCTGCACATTCGCGTGTGAAACGCCATAGGGTGTAAACCCAAATTCCGGGGCGGTAGAGCCGTACACCACAGCAACTGGAACCTGGCGCGCGGCGGCCATGTGCACGATTGCCGAATCACATGACACAACAGCATCCAGCGTATCAAGCAAGCCCACAGTTGCAGCAAGGGTTGTAGCCCCGTCGCCTCGAGCCACTGAAACATTCGCCAAATCCACTACTGCATTGCACAACTCAACATCAGCTGGGCCGCCGAGAAGCACCACCTCTGCAGCATGGTTTGTAACGAGATCTCGCACTATATGTGCTATCAATTCTACGGGGTATCGCTTTGTGTAATGCTGAGCACCTGGTGCAATCCCAATTCGGAGCTTGCGCTCCCGCAATGGTTGCTCAACGTGTTCCCCAGGCCTGTTGGCTTGGGGCCAAAGCTCGAGTGCACCAACGTCGATAGTAACACCCAGCTCTCGCAATGGTTCGGCATAGCGGTGCACCACATGTGTTACATGCTTGGGTTTGCGTTTGAAATAGACTAGCCCTAACTTTTCGAGGAGATGTTTCGCATACTTCAGCACACGCGGCGAACCAACCTTTTGCAATCGTTGAATGATGCGCCCTGAGCGCCGATTTCTCTGAAGATCTATAATGAGATCGTAAGCTTGTGCCTTAATTGTGTGCTCACGTCCTTTGGGCAATGCATATACTGCAGAGACATAAGGATTGTTGTTCCATACTTCCGAAAACCGTTCGTCGACTGCAACATCAATTTTTGCTTCGGGATACGCGCTTCGCAGCATCCGAACAATCGGTGTTGCTAGCACAACATCGCCAAGCGATGTTAGTCGTATCACAAGAATTGATTTCATTCTGTCGGTTTTACGATCTTTGTTTCAATATTCATTTATCCGGCTAGCGCAAGTATGCGATTTTCTGTTGAACAAGATGACGAGTTGGTAGTTTTTACACTCAAAGAACCAGCACTGGATTCACTGCTCGCACCCGAGGTTAAGAGTGAGATTCTCATATTGTGCCAGCCCTCTGCCAAGGCACTGGTCGTAGATTTATCCGCAGTTCAGCTCTGCGATTCACAAGGCCTGTCTGCCCTGCTTCTGGCTAATCGGCAAATGAAAGACAACGAAGGCTTCGTTATTCTCGTGGGTACACAGGAAACTGTACGCCAGATGTTCCGCATCTCACAGATTGAATATCTGTTTGAATTCCAGCCCACCGTGAACGATGCAATTGCTTGGCTGCAGAGCTAGATAGCATCAGCTCGCTGTTCGCTGCTCGCTGCTCGTTAGTCTTTCAATGGCAGCGGCAGAGATCCTGGAATTCCCATGAGAGGGAAATCCTTACGCAGTGGATATAGCGGGGTTCCGTCGGTATCCATGAAATCTTCCGGCATAAAGAAGCGACGCAGGTCTGGGTGCCCATCAAAGATGATTCCATACATGTCGTATGCTTCGCGCTCATACCAGTTAGCTGATTCCCAAACATCTACCGATGTGGGAACATGCGGCCTGTCTTCACGGACGTGTGCTTTTACTCGCACATGGGTCGCATGCGCTATCGAGTAAAGGAAGTACACAACATCAAATCTTTCGCCTGGCTTAGCCCAATCGATCACAGTCATGTCAACAAGCTGATTGAACTGTGTGTTAGGATTTTCTTTGAGCTCCGAGAGCACCTCAATCAGGTCAGCGAGTTTTACAACAAGGGTAAGATCACCGTGGTGTTCTACACACTCGAGTTCACTTGTAACTGCCTGAGCGGCGTTTAGGATATCGGTTTTGCTGAGTGCCATTCGACGTTTGCCTTTGTATGAACTGCTTTAATTTACGGCGTCTAACCGACACACGAGTGGTGGGCTCGGGTAGCGAGGCAAAAATACGGTCCCAGAACGGCTTACTTACTCCAAATGCACGGTCGGGGCTCACAAAGTGATGATGCATATGGTGCATCTTCAGGTACCGACCGAGCGGCGATGTTAGGTTTACATGATGGACAACATAATAAATGCCATCATAGGCCAAATACAAAAAGTATAAAACCAATCCACATAGGTTGGTAGAAATTTCCAAATGCCAGCTTGAATAGCACAAAGAAGGCTGCCGCTAACGGGAGGCTTACCAGAGGGGGCATAACAAGACGCGTAGAATCACGTGGGTAGGCATGGTGGATCCCATGGACGAGAAAATGAACCTTTCTACCCAGGCGTGACCGGGGCTGAGCATGAAAGACCACCCTGTGAATCACATACTCGGCTAGCGTCCAGAGCACAATACCGGCACAAGCCGCAATGATAAACGAGGAAGGTGCCAATACCTCTGCTGATCGCCATCCAACCACGCTTATGATCGGCAGATACACAATCACAGGTGTAGCGGGATGTATATGCGAGAAGTACTCAAGGATCAGGTTTTGGAACAGCCGGACAGTCTCGTCCTTCCCCGACACGATATGCTTGCCAATTGCAAACCGCACGATTCGAGTAGATTGGAAAGAATCGATGGAGTTCTGCTTTTAGAGTAATCCGAGCGCGCGATGCATATCATCGCCGTAATCAGTGAAGATCTCTTCACCAGCACGGATACGTTTTTTAGCAACGATCCAAATACGTCCGCCAAAATTGATGTACTCCGCATTAGCCTTCTTGCCCGAACCATGGTAGTCACAGGCATATCGCGCTACACCTGCATCTGTGCGGCACGCGTCAATCACATGTCTCACCGATAGCTGTATACCATATGAACCGAGTGGGTCTTTGCGGTATCTACGTTCATATTGGTCCGTAGTCAGCTTCTCGCCATAGTACTCTACGATTCGTTCGTCTTTGTCGAACACGCGTTCAGCAAAAAGCCCCTTCCCTGCCAGCTCTATCGTGCTCTTTCGAACTGATACACCAAAGTGCACCTTGGTGTGAGCACCACAGAATGGATGTGAATACATTGTTAGCTTCTTGCATCTTCCATTGTCACCAATGTGCGCACATTGTTTTGTGACTTTGATAACGTGTTTGTTCATGGCTGCGAATATATGGCATGCATGCGGTCAGGTGATACTACGTCAAAAATCCACGGTTGCAGTAACCATAAAATTGCGTCCTGCCTGAACGAAATATGTAGACTCTGCCCGTCCGTCAACAAAGGCCGAAGCCCCATTGGTAACAACGAAGGCATTGGTCATGTTGTTGCCATGCATACCTATTCGGAGAGCACTGGAGATGTTTACCCACAGGCGTGCATCAACCTGCACAAATCCCGGTAGAGTAAGTGATGCATCGTTGGATATATCTGTGAAGGATCTCGTTATACCGCGGGCTACGAGATCTAGACTCACTAATCGCACAGGTGAGTAACGCATCACAACATTGCCCAGGATGTTAGGTGTAAGAACTGGAAAGACATTGGTGTATACGACGGCAGGTATGATATTCTCGGGAACATATTCATCAACACGTGCCGACATCCACGTAACATTTCCTTCGATGCTCAGGTTCGAGAGTAGGTTGTATGCGCCTTCGATCTCAACCCCAATGCGGCGGCTGCGGGCAACATTCTTTCGCAACTGCACAAACTGCTGCTCTATGTAGGGTCCGATAGGAGCTATCTCGTCTTGAAATCGCATCAGGAAGAAGTTCGCAGCTAGACGCCCCTTCTCACTACGAACACGGTAGCCCGCCTCGAGATCCATTGCGTACTCTGCCCGTACCGTGCCCGGACGTTGAAGTACACTCACATTGGCATCATTGATCTGCGTTGAACCGAGCAGGTCAAACCGCGTTGGCTCACGTCCAGTCTGACCAAACGATAGGTAGAGCTCCGAGGCATTGTCAAGGGCGTAGCGCGCACCAACACGTGGATTGATAAAGAGCCACGAATGTTCTGGAAGACTGCGAGCAGACAGCATGTTTGGCACATCCTGAACGAAGTTCATTCCAACTCCCCGGGCCTGAAGGTCTACATACAATTGCCAGTTGCCGAGATCATAGGTTCCACGAACAGACAGGGAGAGCTCGTCCTTCGTTGTTTGATCGTCGTAATACGGACTTCTGTTCTCAGGACTCACAGTTTCCCAGTTACGCCTGCTGAACCTGTAGGCATGCATGTTGGCTTCGAGGCGGACGTTGTCTACTAGGCCCGATGTAGCAAAGCTTGCTGTTGCACCAAGATGACGATTCTGCAATGGGTAATTGATCTGGGTTAGCGTCTGCGAACTGTCACGAAATCCAGCGAAGTAGTCCCCACCTGCTCCACCATAGTATACTGCCACTGATATGTCCGAAGCCGACGTTAGAGATCGTTGATAGCGAAGTTGTAGCAGATGCTGGCCAAAGTTGTCATTGTCGGTTATGTCGTTTAGGTTAGTAGGTGGTCTACTCCGAGCAATCGAGGCAGGCACCGGTAGATAGCCCAGTTGGTTTGCAGATCTGCCCCAGACTCCTACTACGCGAATCACATCCGATCCGCCTGCCCAGCCACCTGAGAACAGCAAAGAATTCGTTTCTGTACCTGTATTCAATCGATAGCCGTCAGAGGCCAGGCTTGTGAACCGTGCAAACGCATGTATACCGCTTGGTAATGTACCAGTAGACACAATAGCGCTGGCCCTACGCATATCAAACGAACCGGCCGCCAACTCTAGGTGTGCTGATGGCAATCCCACTCCGGAATTGGTTTCGAAGTTTACAGATCCAGCATAAGAGGCAGTGCCATTCATGCTCATTCCCACACCACGCTGCACTTGTATTGATGCCATACCACTGGATAGGTCAGTCATGTTTGAAAAAAACACCCCTTGGTCTATCATGTCGTTTATGGGCGCACCATCTATCGTTACGTTTATCCGAGTTTGGTCCATTCCGCGCAATCGGAATGATCCATAATTCGTCATCCCCGTTCCCGACTCCGAGAATGCCACTATCGACGGAACCGCCCTTTCAACGATGTACTGAGGGTCTTGTCCCACATGAAGCATCCGCAGCTTAGCTGGCGTGATTGTGGTATGAGTTACTGGCGCATGATCGTCTGCACGTACCAGGCGAACATCAATGTTAGGCAGTAGAACGGACGCCGTGTCTTTATCATTCAAGCATTCCGCATACAACGTGATGGAGCTTGCTACAAGCGTCTGGCAAACGAAGAATAGAACTTTGTGCATGGACGTACCTTCTGTAATGAAACATGCTGTAAACGTCCGTTAGAAAGGTAGATCCGTTTTCCTTCGCCAGCATTATCTGTATCAGGTTCCAAGAGTGTGATCTCAGCCTCTGTTATCGAGGCACCTCTAACGGTGTACGAATATACAAGATGCCGCGAATCCGCACTTCCGCCCCCTATCTTTGCGTATGGATAAGTTTATCGTACACGGAGGCGTTCGCCTCACCGGCAGTGTTGCCATTTCAGGCGCGAAGAATGCATCGCTCGCGCTTATGCCTGCATGCCTTCTTACCAATGGTGCACTTACACTCAAGAACACACCCAACAACCGAGATCTCGGAACGATGAGTCGTCTGCTCGGCAGCATGGGGGTTGGGATGTCTCTCGAAGGTGACATGTTAACGCTGGATTCAACGAGTATTACGAGTTACGAAGCCCCGTACGAACACGTCAAGCAGATGCGTGCTTCGATCTACGTTCTAGGGCCACTGATTGCCCGCTACGGAGAGGCACGAGTATCACTGCCTGGAGGCTGCAACTTTGGTCCGCGTCCTGTTGATCTGCACCTCAAGGGGCTAGAAAAACTTGGTGCCGAGATCGACGTTACAGGAGGCTACATCATTGCCAAGTGTCCGCGATTACAGGGCGCACACTTTCACTTCGACATATCCTCGGTTGGCGCATCGGTCAATATTTTATCAGCTGCGGTTTTAGCCAGGGGGCAAACAACTCTTACAAACGTTGCCATTGAACCAGAGGTTACCAACCTAGCGCTGATGCTTGAGCAGATGGGTGCAAAGATTTCCGGCATAGGCACGACAACATTAGAAATCGAAGGTGTAGATTCTCTCAATCCTGTGGTAGCATCAACAATCCCCGACCGGATAGAGGCTGCAACGTTTATGCTTGTTGCAGCAATGACGCGTGGCGACGTAACACTCACGCATGTTATACCGGAACATCTGGATGCGGTAACACAAAAACTGATTGATACCGGCGCACTCGTGGATGTGTCTGATGATACAATTCGTGTCCGCATGTTGGAAACACCAGAGGCGGTGGACATAACGGCCTCAATTTATCCTGGATTCCCTACTGATACACAGGCCCAGTGGGCTGCATACATGCTCACAGCTCAGGGGGCTTCGCGTATTCGAGACACTATCTACCCTACTCGCTTTGGATATGTTCCAGAACTTCAGCGACTTGGTGCGCATATCGAAACAGGAGAAGGATACTGCGTGGTCAAGGGCAATAACAAACTAACTGGCGCAACAGTTATGTCGAGTGATCTGCGTGCCAGTGCAAGCTTAGTCATGGCTGGACTAGTTGCTCAGGGTACAACAGAGATCTTACGGGTCTATCATTTGGATCGAGGCTACGAAAAATTAGAGTCTAAGCTCGGAGCTCTCGGAGCCGTTATTGAACGCCATCCTACCGAAGACTATTGATGCCTGCTCTGCTGTATCTGATCGCTGGCATGCTTGCGCTTGCTACCGCTTCAGCGCAGAAGCCGGTGTCTACGCCCCAACAGGAACTCCAGCGCTTGCGTCAGTCTATCGAGTCCACACGGCAGCGTATCAAGAGCCTTGAACAACGCGAAAGCAAGGCCCTGCGAAGCCTTTCTGCTACGCAGCGTCAGCAGAAAAACATCAACAAGATGGTTGCTAGTTTATCGCGGACACTTGCTGTATTGGTGGACTCACTGCATACGATCGAAACGAAGTTTTCCCAGACAAAAGCTTCGATTTCTAACACCGATGATCGATGGCGCTTGCTCACACGCGGCATGTACGAGCACCTTGTTATCAATCGTGGACGTCAGCGACAATCACATCTTCCCTCGTACCTGTATACGCAGGCAACACTGTCTGCAGTTCGTTATCGAAGTGCGCTTTCGGATACTGCTGATTCGCTCTCGAATCAGCTTGCATACCTCGGCGATGTGTCTCAATCTCAAGCTGTCGCATTGCGGCAGCAACAACAGAAGAATGCACAGCTTAGTCTTGCACTATCTAGACAAAGCAAAGAGATTCAGTCCGTGCGTAACAGCAAGCAAGAACTGCTAGAGGAGTTGCGCAAGAAGCAACAAAGTGCAACAAAAATCCGATCGATGATCGAACAGCTTGTAGCAAAAGAGCGAAAGCAGCAGAGCACATCAACCAAGAAGAATGCTAAAGCCTCAAAGCCCCCTGCAAAGGGCGGTAAACAGCAGAAGCATGAATCAACAGTTGCGACAAATGCCCCAAAGCGTGGATCGTTTCAGTCTAAATCTCTACCGTGGCCTACCCCTAGTCAGTCGATTCTGCACAGCTACGGAACCTATACCAATTCAGCCACAGGCACCACACACGAAAATCCAGGAATCGATATCAAGGCTTCCGTTGGCACTGGCGTTTCATGCGTAGCCAAAGGCTTAGTATCGACTGTTACGTGGCTGCCAGGATTCGGATCCTTGGTAATCATAGACCACCAAAATGGTTTCCGCACTGTATATGCCAACCTATCACGTGTTAGTGTACAGCGCGGCTCAAGTGTTGGCCAGGGCAGCCGCATAGGGTCGAGCGGAAGCAACCTTGATGGCAATCTCGTTCACTTTGAGATTTGGATCGACGGAAAGCGCATCAATCCGCTTACCTACCTGCGGTAGCTTTGTTATCAATCTCAAGGTACTGCTGAATTGAGCTAACGGCAGCTGTATCGCCCGCGCGCGTATGTGCGCTCATGAGCAATCCACAAATGCGATCACGGGTCACAAGTCGCTTCTGCTTGTCTTGAATCTGCAGCCAAGCTCTTTGCAAAAAGGGACGAGAAAGAGCTGATATCACCCGCTTGGGGGCAGAAGCACTATCGGCCCCAGCGCGCTCGACAATCCTGACAAGACGCCGTTCATAATCTGCAGAGCGCTCGGCAGCACTATCTGGTATCATTGGGTCAACACGCTTTGAGATCTGCTCATTGAGTCGGCCAACATTCGAGGAGTCAAAGCTGAATACTTGGAATCGAGATACAGTTGCCGGCCTCATACGCACCCAGATACGATCTTGTGATGCCGAGGAGAATCCCTTCCCTCGCACCTCATTCAAAAGATATTGCGTGATGTCATAAGTCAAATTGGTTTCCACCAGCATCAATGCTGCCCGCATTGCAAGCTGCCCCATTACATCGTCCGTTTTATCGAACGTGCGCAAAACCGCCTGACGAATGAATTGCCCCTGGTTGTATGAGCGCTGAAAATCTCCGGAGGCATACGCTTTTCTCGAGCGCAAAACGCGTAGCGTCGAGTTCGCATTCTCCTTGTATCCCATGAGTTCGAGCAGACCAATTGCTTGGGAGAAGCCAAACTCAACCCAGTAGTCTACTTTAGGGATTCCGGCAATGCGTGCAACTTCCCGCAGATATGCTTGCTTGCCACGTGCAGTGCGAACGTTCGCGATCATATTCAAGTTTGTCGTGTCGTCGAAGCCTGCATTTGCGTACGTGCCACGAGGAATTGAAATAATCTCGATATAGCCAGAATCTAGAATGAAGCGGATGATGTGATTAGCATCAGCCCTGCCAGACCCTTCACCCAATCTTGCGTCTATTCCGGTAACGAGCAGACTAACGATGCGGCCTGTTACGGTTGGGTAGATGTCTCTCTTGATTTGTATCGTTGAATCTGTAATCGTAAAAGATGTTGTGTCAACGTTCTCCTCTTCTACCTTCATGGCTGCCAAGGAAGCAGAGTCCGTGATGCGGGAAACCGAGTCTTGCTTGCTCTGAAACTCTGCCTCCTCGGTATCTGAGGACCTCGTACATGACGCTACAATTGTACATGCAATAACGAGCGATGCGATGTCTCTCATAGTTGTTCCTTTGCTTCATCCCAATATCTATCCATCTCTTCGAGCGTCATCGACCGAAGCTCCCGGCCATGTTCGGCAGCGCGGCCTTCGATATGCTGGAATCGTGCCTTAAACGTCTCAATCGTGCGATGCAACGCATGCTCGGCGATTACTCCTTCATGTCGTGCGGCATTGACCAGCGCAAAGAGGACGTCGCCAAATTCCCTCTCCACACCATCTGCATGACCATCCGCAATTTCGACCTGCAGCTCAGCCAATTCTTCATTCACCTTGGCCCAAACATCTCGTCGGTCGTGCCAATCAAACCCAACATTCGCCGCCTTCTCTTGAACGCGCTGCGCACGCAGCGCTGCAGGTAGTGCCTTTGGTACGCCGTCGAGGATTGATGTTCTGCCTTCATTCATTTTGAGGCGTTCCCAATTTTGCAGTACAGCCTTTTCATCTGCGACCGTTTCATCGGCAAAGATGTGTGGATGCCTGTTCACAAGCTTGTTGAACTCCTGCTCAATAACATCCCTGAGTGTGAACGCGCCCCGTTGCTGTGCAATAACGCCATGCATCACCACATGGAGTAGCAAGTCTCCCAGTTCCTTCGAAAACTCCTGGTCATCAGCCTTCTCGATTGCTTCGATGGTTTCATAAGCCTCCTCGAGCAACAGGTGTGATATCGACTCATGCGTTTGCTTCATGTCCCACGGACATTGCTCCCGTAGTATGGTCACGAGCCTTACAAAGGCTTCAAACTGGGAGAGCACGCCATTATGATCTGCGGGGTACGGTACAGGTGTTGGCACAGGCCTTGCCCTATATGGGTAAAAGGGGAACCCCAAAAATACAACGCCCAGCCCGTTTGATGCGGGTTGGGCGTTAAAAAATGCTTCGTCTATTGTTAGGCGTGCGGGGCCATATACTTCTCGGACGGACGCGCCAAGGCCTGGCGCACCCATCGGCCCTGCTCTTCAGCCATTCGGCGAACAGCCAGACGTTCCTTGTTACATGGGCCATCGCCATTGATAACCCGTTTAAACTCACTCCAGTCAGGATCACCATACGACCACCTGCCAGTTACCGGATCCTTCTTGAGCTCATTGTCTGGTATCTCAAGCCCAAGCTCAAGAATCTTAGGAACGTACTGGTTAAAGAACTGCTGACGCATATCGTCGTTTGTGGCCATCTTCACTTTCCACTTCATCAGCTTTTCTGTGTGTTGACTTGCAACATCCGGTGGACCAAAAAAGTGCATGATAGGGCGCCACCAGCGATTAAAGGCCTCCTGCAGCATTTCGCGCTGCCTTGCTGTGCCTGTTGCCAGCGCTACAACGTTATCGTAGCCATACTTGAGATGAAACGACTCCTCCATGCAAATCCGTTCGAGTGCGCGTGCATACGGAGCATACGACCCCTTCGAGTTTGCAACCTGGTTAATGATAGCCGACGCATCGATCAGCCAGGCAATAACCGCAGTATCTGCCCATGTAAAAGCAGGGTAATTGAACACATTTGAATATTTCGACTTCCCAGTAAGAAGGTCATCAATCATGTGTTCGCGGGGCTTACCAAGCGTTTCAGCAGCAGAGTAGAGTAATTGGGCGTGCCCAATCTCGTCCTGCACCTTTGCCATGAGCGCAATCTTGCGCTTAAATCCCGGAGCTCGAGTAATCCATGTACCCTCCGGCAATGCTCCAATAACCTCGGAGTGCGCATGCTGTTCAATCATACGGATGAGCTGACGTCGATACTCAGTTGGCATCCAATCATGCGGCTCGATCTTTTCTCCACGAGCGATCCTGGCTTCAAACTCAGCAAGCTTCACTGGATCGTCTTGATGTCCATCCTGATTCGGTGTTGCATCAACCACTGTAATATTTCCGTACATGAATTCTCCTAATTGGCGATTTGTGCACTGCGAAAATGGTAAAATCCGATCGGAGTTTCTTGCGTCGGATTAGACTCCGCGTTTTTGTAGATACTTGTGATCTGGAACTTATAGACTTTGCCCGACGACGATTTAATGATCAGAACCTTGTCTGGCACAGGACGCAGTGTGTGTGTGGCGATGTCGTAGACAAAGTAAATATTCGGCCCCAACACGGGTAGAGGCACAACAGGATTTGTTGCATCGTCCGAGCGAAGCACCACGCCATCTGGCAGGCTTGCGACATTGTCGAATCGCCCAGTGGCAATCGCGCCCGCAACTGATCCAGGGCCGTTCGGACCCGAATTCAGCTGGACCGGTATAAACTTGGTCTTACCACAGCACTGTATGTACGGCAGTCGAACATCCCATGATGTTGTTGCCGAATCACCGGCAGGAACCAGAGCTCCTCTTTCACAGGAGTAATACAGCCATCCCGCTGCGCTGTCTGCACGCACGTCTTGAAAGCTTACAACCGTGGTATCGACAGGTGGTGGCGAAGAGGGTGGCGTTGACGTTTCGCACCCCCCAATAGCAAACACCGTCAGTAGCGCAATCGCTAGTTTGTTCATCGCTTTAGATTAACCCGATTTATTACGGCTTGTCCTATGAGTTTGCCGTGTTCATTCCCTGCATCACATCCCCTTCGGTAGTGAATACCACCATAGAGTCTACTGACTGAAGCTTCCATTGCTGCAACACGAAAATTTGCAAACGATCGGGCTGGCCACCCAAATGGAACTTCAGTGCTATCAACAAAAGCCACATCCCCGAAATGATGCGTTAACACTTCTGCCGCAGCCGCTGTGATGGTCGAGTGACCACTGGCATGCTCCGGAAACGGTGGAGTCTGTAGTAAAGGTTCCCAGGTTTTGTCGATGTAGGAATTTATATAGCTCACTGGACGAATCAGGTTGCCGCGGAACTTCTCCTGCCAACACGCCGTAAATCCATCAAACAAGGCAAAAGCCAGCATCGAGTATACCTCCATCGAGCGAACCATAGGCGTCTTTTCTTGGATCATCACCTGCTCGGCGATGTTCATCCAGTGGCCACCAGGTGATATCTGACGTGAGTTGTAGATAAAGTGTCCGTGGTAGTTCGTGAGCACTGGATTGTCGTTCCAGAAATCCGCAATTGCTTTTTGTTCCGCAGTTAGGGTGTTCTTGATGGTCATTACCTCGACCGCTGCCTTGTAAAATTCAGATCCCTTTTCTGTACTATACTTGATGCTCGGTGGAACAGGAAACTCGCTAGCACTCTTGAGCACAATCGTACGGACCTGCCCACAGTATGGAGACAGGGGGCGTGCAAAGTTTGGTGGCGTTGGAATCCAGCAAGAGTCGCAACGGGGCCATTCAAACTCAGGTAGCCCTTGGGTACGAGTATATCCGTCGGCCTTGGCATAGGCATTTATCGCTTTCCCAACAGCTACACCAAAATCCTTCGACCTGCGGAAAACATCCTCTGGAACTTCCTTTGCGAGAACGTCAAAGTGCACCTTGGCCAGACTATCGGAATACACGATTCGATACAGCAGTTTGCTACAGGCAATCTGGTAGGCGGCTGCGGCAGATACTCTCCAATCATACACCGAATCGGCAGAAGGGCTCGGACAAGAGGCAAACCCGTTCAGCTGTCCCACCATGCTTGTATATGATTTGTCTGCATGATAGGCAGCCTGATACCCAGCGAGATTCGCATACGAATGGATACGGGCCGCTACCGGCGGACCAAACCCATCCTCCATAATCACCTCGATAACCAGCCGATTCCATTGGTGCACAATCTCTTCACCTGTAAGAGACGACACACGTGCGCTGAGTACAGATACACTTAGGGCACAGAGTACTGTGCGTAGAATAGTTTTCATACATCAAAAATACTGCCCAGCCCCTTACCGTGACGGGTCAGTGAAGAGAATTGGTGAAGAAGAATTTGTGGTAACACCAATCAGCGAAGGTTTACCCAGGCGAGGTATGCGAACAATTCGCCGGCATTCCCGTCTGATCACAACGCCACTCTCGGTGGCAAGAAGCGGGGCGTATCTGCCGCTTCCATCATTGCGCATTACAAGCCCCATACCAGCATCGTAGCCGATGTTGTCGCCATCCGCTGTTTTTGAATTGCCCACTGCAAGAATGTCCAGGTCGTTGTCGTTATCAACGTCAATCAGCAGCATATCTTTTATCGGGGCAACTTGGGCGATGTTGGGGAATGCCTCGAAGACGAAACCCTGTGGTGTATTACGCAGAATACCGGACTCAAATGTTCGTGTAACGAGATGTACTGCAGAGTTTCTCTGCGCAGGGGTTAGAAACTTGTCTATGCTCGCAGACGCATACGCTGAGAATGTTGTAAAGCTGCGCGTCATGGTTGGCATGTGGCCGATCAACGTTGTGCGTCCACGCGTTGGGACCAATTTGCCGTCAACGTAGTAAAAGATCAGCGGGTCTATCGAACCATTATCGTCAAAATCAGCGGCAAAGCACTCGATTGGCCAAGAGGGTGTGGGGCGGTACAGACAATTCACTCCGTTGTTACCAAGCACGAGGTCTTGATCGCCATCACCATCAACATCGGCAGCACGCACCACACACCACCATCCTTGCAAAGAATCCAGTCCAAGTGACGATGTTACTTCAGTAAACCTACCCTTTACATTGCGCCAAACACGAGGTGTCATCCACTCACCAACCACCACTAGGTCTTGATCGTTATCATTGTCAATATCAACCCATTGCGCAGAGGTTGTCATGCCAGCAAAACGAAGCCCTGGAGCAATGCTATCGGTAACATCAACAAAGTGTCCCTTGACATTTGCGTATAAAACACTCGGTGCCAGTTCTGGGAATCGCCCAGGAACAACACGACCACCAACGAAGAGATCTACATCTCCGTCGCTGTCATAATCGCTCGCAACTACGCAAGAGCCGGCAACTGCAGTGGCGAGCTCTTCAGGCTTCCGCACAAAGTTGCCCTTGCCGTCGTTCAGGTAGAGACGGTCATTCAACTCGACGTCATCTGTTTCGAACTCCGAGCCCCCTGTCACGACTATCAAATCCAAATCTTTGTCCCCATCGACGTCTACCAAGGCTACATCGATGTCCTCTGCTTCTACTGCGTCGTCCAAGCCGCAGTCTGCTGGCTCAAATGAGCCATCTGGTCGCTGCATAAAACACTGTGTTGGCTGATACTTTGCTCCGGCGGTGATCACATCGGCCAGCTTGTCGCCATTAACATCGCCCACGGCCATAGCTGGGCCATCCTTCGAGAATCTATAGGGCACAAGGCGCTCACGCTTGAAATCGTCGTAGGAATTCTCGCGATGGCGAAACGGCAGCAAGCTATCTGGAAGGCGCGCGAATAGGGTCTTGAGAGGGGGCTTTGCACCAGTGGCTAACACGTGATGTTGCAGGCCATCAGTCGACATCGTAAGGGTATTGTAGCGCATGAGAGCCAGGTTGTTACCGACCGTTCGTGTGCCGTTTGACCAGTCTACGACAACGCTGTCAATGCGCTCGCCAGTATGAAGAGCCACAACCAAGCGCGCGTCGGACGTCGATTGAAAACCTCGCACGGCATAACATTCTTGCACAACGCGCCGACTCTTCGTTCCAGATGATACGCTCCACGTTACCCGCGCACCGATTCCCTGAATATTCCGTGTGTCTCCACGAAGCACTATGCCACACCATATCGGATGAATGGACTCGACTGTTGTGTTGCGATACACAAAGGCTACCGTATCGGTGTTGTTCACAACAAGATCCATATCGCCATCATTATCCAGATCTGCGTAGGCTGCACCATTTGAGATGATAGTTTCCGGCAATCCAAGATCTTTTCCTCGTTCATCAAAACGAAGATGTTCGGCATTGTTGCCACGATTCATAAACAGAAAATTGGACAGGCGTGTTGATGGCATCGATCGGTAACTGTCGGCGCGGTATGCACTGGGCGCCGACAAAAAGTTGTAGGTAAAGTCCTGGTCACCCAGGTCGCGCTTTGTACCATTTGAAACAAACAGATCCACATCTGCATCAAGGTCGAAATCTTGCGCCAGGATTGTCCAACTCCAATCAGTGGCAGACATCCCAGATAGATGGCCGATGTTCACGAACTGACCACCACCACGGTTCAACTGAAACGTGTTGCTGACTCGTTGCAATGAGTCGAAGAATGGTCCATAAATCGACATACCCCCAAGCTGGGTTTGACGCCGGTAATTGTCTCGGGGCAACATGTCCACTGTAACAACATCCATCATCCCGTCGGAGTTGATATCTGCAACATCACTCCCCATCGAAGCCCAAGACATATTCGGAAGCCGTGCAGAGGCTACCTCTTCGAATGTGCCATCACGTTTGTTGAGCCACACCTTGTCACGTTCTTCGAAATCATTGGCGATGTAGATATCGGGCCAACCATCATCATCGATATCACCAATACCAGCAGATAGCCCGTAACCTTTATCTGCAATACTCGACTGTGAGGATACGTTGGTATACGATCCTGCACTATCATTACGGAAGAGGATGTCTGACGTCCCAGGATTGATATACCCTTTGCGACGGGGCTCACCGCTATTTACAAGCAATAGATCAAGGTCGCCATCACGATCGTAATCGAGCTGCGACGCCTGTGTTGTAAATGTACGAACTCCAAGCGGACTCGTCTCTGTTACATCCTCGAAACGTGCCTGCCCCCTATTGATAAAGACGCGATTCTTCGAGTATCGGCGACTAATGTACACGTCTAGAAGTCCATCACCATTGAGATCTGCAATGAGTACGCCCGTATTCTGTAAAGAATCAGAGATCAATAGGTTCGCTTTGATTGTTTCGTCGCGAAATCTAAGTCCGCCAAGATTTTTGTAGTACCGTATGCCCTGCTGCGTGCTGGTAAAGACAATATCCTGTAGGCCATCATTATCGAGATCACCTACGGCAACTCCTCCACCGTTGAACATGTAGAAGTCTACAAGAATATTGACGGTGTCTGTTTCGCGTATGTCGTTACGAAAATCTATTCCTGACAAGCTTGGTTGCACAAACTCAAAGACCTGGCCGGGCATACGGTAGGCAACAAAGAGCATCATGATGAAGATACAAGCAGTAAACATACTTGCTAAAAGCCGTTACTTGCGAAATCGATACGCCACCATCAATCCCAGACATCCAAAAATGATATTCGAACTCCACCCAACCACCCATACAGGCAAATCAGAGTTCGTTCCAACTGCCTGTCCAATTTTTGTGAATGCAATGTAGCTAATCGATACAATCATGGCGAGCGAGATATTCACTGCTGCGCCGCCTCGCATACGTACGGCCGCAAAGGGCGCAGTGAGCATGATTACGATAACGTTCACAAATGGGAATGCCCACTGACCTGCCAAATCGATCTCGATACCACGGGTCTCTTTACCACCTTTACGCAGTGTCCTGATATGCTGCTCGATATCCGTAAATGTCATCTCATCAATCGTCTGCTGCAAACGCATTATCTCACTTGGCTGGGTTGTAAAGGGAATCCGGCCCTGAGCAATGGATTCGATTCGTACAGGATCCGATGAAAACGCGCGTTGAACAATACCACGACCAACCCATGACGACGAAGTGCTATCCCACATGATCGTGCCAACGTCCCAGTGCTTGACCATACGGGGCTTTTCGGATGACGAGAACTCCTCGATCGTTACGGCACTACCCTGACGAGCATCGATATCATATCGGCTAATTGTGATGTTGAGCATTGGCTGCTCACGAAAGAACATGTCGTTCAGGACATTTCTACCAGCATCGTTTCCAAGGTAACGTCGTTCAATTTCGACCTTCGCTCTACTTGCAACTGGAACAACCCAACCGTTGAAGTATAGCTGGGCGGCACTTAAGAGCAGTCCCACAGCGAGTATGGGCAACAATAGCCGCGTTGTGCTGATCCCGCCAGCACGCATCGCCGTGATCTCATTCAGGTTGCTGAGTCTTCCGATAGAGAACAGCCCAGACAGCATGATCGCAATTGGGGTGATGAGCTCGACAATTTGGGGCACATAGCTGAAGTAGTATTCAACGATTGCCGAGCCTGGTGTTTTATGGTCGAGGAACTTATCGAGCTGATTGAAAAGATCAACAAGCACAAAAAGTACCGTTAATGCCAGCACTGCAAAGAGCACTGTTACTAGATATTGCCGCAGCACATATCGTGTGATAATTCGTATCACTGCACACGGACCACGTCAAGAAAAGGCACCAACCAGCCCACATGGTCACCCACAGCATCCGAAATTGCTACAAGGCACACAAGGCCCAATCCAATGGCCAGAATTGAAACACCTACTGTGAGCCCTATAACGCTAACCATACCCCAGCGTGGGGCCTGCCCCATCGACGGACTTGCATGGTGCGCCAGAATTGCAGCAGCAAAACTACCCGAGAGCCAGAAGGATACGATGAGCACGACTAGGAAGAGCACACCCGAGCCCGCAATACGGGCAGAGGAAACGTCAAGCCTACTTTTATCGTACTCAGCAAAGGCCTCGGTAGGAATGAGTACGCGGTCAACAATCGACGCGTACCTAGACTTCACCGTATTGCGTACCAACTCAGCAGTTGCCAGTGATGCGTGGGCTGGTTGAAGTTGCAGCTGCACAACCGACGGCATAGATGCGATATCGGACAAGCCCCCTGCCTGCATGCCAAGCTCCTGCTGAAACATGGACCACACGGCACGTGAATCCAGCAGACGCACCACCAAGATATCATCTCTGTTTCGCAGTAGCCTTACACACTGCTGCATCTGGGAAACATCCGCTTTAGGTGTTATCAAGACGTCAATCCGCACCTGCGATGCCTGAACGCCCGTATCGATTAAGACAGAAGTGGCAAACCACCAACATCCAGCAAGCACGATGAAGCATCCTGCCAGCAAGAGCGCCTTGAGTATCCACTCCATGGGCCGGTACCGAAGTGCTCGTCTGATGCGAAGTAGATGTAGCCACATTATCTTCTGCCTCCCAATCGAGTAAGAGCCATTCGCTTCACATCACCTAGTGTGCTTAGAATAGCGCTCATCGGCACATGAATCTCCCGCCGGACATGGTTCATGTACAGCGCACCAGATACTACCGTGTAGGTGACAAGGCCAAGTCCAATCCACTCGAGTTTATTGGCATACCCAATGACTGTTAGCACGAGGAATGACGACGCAACGCTAATGGCTGAATACAGCACTAAGGCACTGCTGCGGCCCATAGCCTGGATGATTCCTGCCATCAGGCCAAAGGGCATCGCGAGAGCTGCGATCGTTAGCACATTAAAATGGCCTACCACTGCATTGTACTTCGGGAGCAGAAAATTGATCAAGAATGCCCCTAGGCCTGATTCGAGAGCAACCACAGCAACTGCGGTTGGTAAAAGTGTGAAGCTGATTACCTTGGTAATAAGTATCTGCAGATCCGACATTCGGTTTTGACTAAACATCCGCACAGCAGCTGGATAGAGCAACGTTACAACTGCATCATATGCCTGCTCGAATATTCTGTAAAGATTCTTCGCCGGATTGTAAATGCCCACAACACCTACACCGAAAAATGCGGCAATGATATACACATCAAGCATGCGGGGCGCAGTACTGAGTGCGCCTGCAAGTGAAAGGGGCACTCCATATCGAAGGTATGTACCAAGTGACATGCCACCGGTCCATGAAAACTCCAGCTCCTTTAGCGTTAACAGCATCATCACAACCGAGCAAGACGCCATACCAACGAGGTCTATCATCAGAATGTCTTCGAGGTTCACAAGTGCATTATCGTTCATCGCCATAATGGTCATGAGTGTGCGCACTCCAAACCAGACTAGGTCAGCAAAGAAGATCTTACTCATCCCCATATCTCTTAAGAGCAACTTCATGCAGACCATTCGAGGCATTGTTACTACAAGGTATATCGGCAGCCACGTGGCAACAACAGTAAAATCCTGAATGCCGAACGAATGCTCGATGATGCTGGCTGTGGAGTAGAAGAATACACTGCTCAAAAGGACGATGACGGCGTAGATCGTTACCGCCAGCATGTTTACACGTTTGCGATCCTCACGTCTCACCCCGAACTGAATGATTCCAGCTAGTGCCGAGCCATCGGCAACCATGGTAATCCATGTGTTCAGCGTAACCACAAGCGTGAAGATGCCATATGTAGTAGTGGCCAGTTTAAGATTACCTGCATTACCTGCATGCAGCGCATTGATTTGCATGAACTGCACAAAGCCGTAACCAACGTAAAGAAGTTTGTCGGCTAGTGACCACGATATCTTTCCTAGGTGCTCTGAGAGCTTCATGCTACGAATTTAGCTCCTGCGAAGCCGCCATGAGATGGTATTTCCGCTTAATACGATTGCTGTTGATTCTCTTGTTTGAGCGAACCGTGGGGCAGTTACCAGCTTTCGGCTGGAACCCGAAGCCCCCTGCCACTCCAGCATTACCTGAGTATCACCTACAGAGAGTGCCGCATGATCATGTGCCATACGCACCTGAATATCTGGGGCAAGCACAAATACGAGCTCGCCATTGATGGGATTTTTTCTGCCCCTGCGGAGTGTATCGATGCAAGAGATGATGCTGCCATGCGGTTGGATTGTTACGTCTCGTGCATGCACGAGTGAGCTTCGATGATGGACTTCTCCATACCATCGCGTTTCGCTGCGCATCGAAACACCGCTTCGTAGATCAAACGCTGGTAACCAGAACAAACCATCCTGTTCACGATACATGTATCCCTGATCCTGGTCAGCTGGCCACATTGTGCTATGGAACTGTACGCTGCGCTCTGTATTTCGTACCGCTGCTGAGAACGTGTACAATGACGTACCGGGATCGATAATAATCGGATGCCCATCACAGCGAACCGTTATCGAATTTTGATCATGATGAGCGTGCCCACCCTTGCCGAATTGTCCTACTGATCCATTGCGTAAGGTAACTCCCAGACTACCCCTCCAAATATCCAATCCAAAATCAGGGTAGGAAGTCCAGTTGTGCAAGGCACCAGCTTCCAGCCCAAGGTAGCGAGCGTAGTAGCGTGTTGTATCTGTACGCGGAGCATACCCCGTAAGCTTGAGCGCCATACCATCGTCATTGTCGCCTATCAGGGGCATTCCGATAGACTCTAACGTATCAAGTGCTGCAAGCCCCCTTGATAAAGCATCATGGAAAGAAGCTGAGAGATTCTTACCTGCGCCACGACGCAAGACTGCGATCATGACAAACAAGTCTATCACCTGGCGATGGTATCCGGTGCTTGCTTCCTGCACCATACCGTCGGGTAAAATCTGCCGCTGCGCCTCGCGTTCGAGCACTTTTTGTGTGTATCGAGATAATTTTGCCAACGAACGATTACCCTGCACATACGCCTCTACAGCCGCAAGCCCAAGAAGATTGGCAACGAAGTGCGATGTTGAGAGCCCACCCTTGGACTCTCGATGCAGATATACCTGCATGCCATGCTCTGCCGCACATGCTGCTACAAATCTATCCGTGTCTGCATTCTCGTAACCGCTGCGCCTGATCCAATCCCAGGCAACCAGCATGGAGAACACACGAATGGCAGTACCCATTGGAAAACGCCAATGAACGCTTCTCTTGGTGTAGGTTGAGGCGAACAACCGCAGCTCATGTTCGAATGCAGAACACCAAACATCAGCTCTCTCCGGTTCGATATGCACTGCCAGAGCATAGGCACACCAGTGATGCATTCTGCTTAGTTCATGGGTAGACCGCACGTCAACACCAAGGGGATCGTCGTCGCCTACCTTCCAGTTCGTAATTCCATAGGCATTGACTTTGCCTTGGCGCATCTGACGCGCAAATGATACTACATCAGCAGAATAACGCTGAAACCAATCAGCAGAGGGCAGAGGGAAGACACCGGCATTGGTAGACAAGCCCTCGTGTATTGCAATTGTTGATCCTCGGCCTAGCCGCAGCCGATCTAGAGCAATCACGATCCCATCTATGATCTTTCGACCAAGAAATGGACGTACCGGGCCTAGCAAGATTCGCAGTTTCCAGAGCAACTTCATCACCACAAACTAGCGCATTCCGTAGATTCGACACTCATGTGTGGCATAGCAGGAATTATAGACGCGCAACGATCAGCCGACGATCTGCTGCAAGCAGGCTCGGCTATGCTCGCTGCAATGGGACACCGCGGACCCGACCATCGTGGCACGTGGCAATCCAAAAATGTCTTTCTTGGACACAATAGGCTAAGCATTCTCGATCTCTCAGCAGCCTCTCATCAACCAATGACGAGGGACAGTTTAACGATTTCGTTCAACGGCGAAATTTATAACTACGTTGAACTTCGTGAAGAATTGCAGGAGGCCGGCTACACCTTTGCTACCAGTGGTGATACCGAGGTTGTTCTTACTGCCATTTCACACTGGGGATATCAGGCAGTTGAACGATTTATTGGGATGTGGGCATTTGCCATCTGGGACGAGGCCAATCGAACTCTTTTTTGCTCCCGTGACCGCTTTGGAATCAAGCCATTCCATTATTCCATGCGCGATCAGCGGCTGTATCTGGCTTCAGAGATCAAGGCGCTCAAAACCACACCGCTATTTCGTGGCGGCTTCAACGAGGCACAGGTTGCTCGTGGACTCTACCTTGGTTGGATGCATCACTGGGAGGAGACCTACTTTAACGACATCCTAGCGCTCCCGGCGTCCCATAATCTTGAATGGAAAAACGGTGCGCTGCGGATTTGGCAGTATGCCGATGTAGTTAGTAGCGAGAATCCAACAAACACATTCGAAGAGAACGTCGAGCAATTCCGCGATCTCTTTATCGATTCAATACGCATCACGTCCCGTCGAGATGTACCGATGGGCGTATGCCTAAGTGGCGGTCTAGACTCAACGTCTATTTCAGCAGTTCTGGCCTCCTCAACTTCGGAACACGAGGTTCGCGCCTTCACTGCATACTACACTGGCACAGGAGACGTTGATGAGCGGCCATACATTCAACATCTCTTGGCACGCTATCCACAAATACGCTCTCATGAAATATCTCCAACAGACACCGATGTAGCCCAGGCTCTCGACACGATTGTTGGACTGATGAATGCACCAATGCCTTCGTCGTCGTATATCTCGCAGTACTTTGTCATGGGGCTGGCAGCCAGTCACGGTGTCAAGGTTGTCCTTGATGGCCAAGGATCCGATGAGATGCTGGGTGGTTACATGCATTCACTCTACCGAGTTATTGGAGGCTACATTAAAGAAGGCAGATACGCAGACGCATACAAAGAGCTGCAAACGCATTCTGCCAGACAAGGCTATACATCTTCGAAGAAACTCAATATTCTGGCGAAAAGCATCCTCGCTGCATCACGGGGCGAGCAGTCCCTCTATGAGACCGAATTCCAACACACGTATCCGTGGATCATGCGGCAGGGAGCCGGCTCGTATCCGCTTCGTCTATCAACGCCGCATTCATGCAGACTAAACGACTTTCTGCATAATCTGCTTCGTGTAACATTGCTTCCAACACTGCTGCACACAGAAGATATCAATTCGATGGCCTTCAGTATCGAATCGCGCGTGCCGTTTCTCGACCACCGCCTCGTTAATCTAGCCTTTAGCATGCCTACAGAGGACAAGATCTTCAGGGGCGAAACCAAACGCGTTCTGCGTGCAGCAATGCGAGGTATCGTTCCGAATGAAATCCTTGATCGTAAGGATAAAACAGGCTTTATCACGCCGGGTCATGTCAAGTGGTTGAAGGGGGCTTTGTCTTACACGATTGATGGATCATGGAACGAGATTGACAGCTTCGTGAATGTTCCCAAGCTGCAGGAAATGCTGCAAGCATACCGCAACGGCGACACCAAACATGCTCTCTTTATTTGGCGTGCTGCAATGCTTCGCTTGTTCATTAGACAGAATTGCTGACCTCTACTTGCGTTTTACAACATTCAGCTTGCGCAGCAGTATCCCCTTATACCGATCGGATACAGATACTACATCGCCATTAGAGAGCACCAGCCTTGGTGTCTTTCCCGGAACAATTCGGCGAACATGCTTCATGTTTACTATGTGGCTTCTGTGAACACGCAGAAAGCCAGCGCCACCGAGCACGTCCTCGTAATCTCCAATTGTTCTCGAGAGCAACAGCCTAGGCTCTCGTGCAAAGACAACATATGTGTAGTTACCCTGGCCTTCAACGTGAACAATGGACTCGCATGCGCGAACTTCAATACCATGCATATGCGGAAGCGCTATTACCTCTGGTGTATAAGCAGGCTCAGGTGATCTGGCTATCATCTGGCGCGACCGAGATTGCAACACGCGTTTACAACGTCGTATGGCAACATCAACATCTATCGCGGTAGAAGTATCAAACAGAACAAACATCGCTCCTGCTTGCAAGCACTCGAGAGCCTGCTCGGGCCCGGAACACAAGCAACACAGCTGAGCCTCGGTCTGAGAATCACACCACAGGTCAAGGCTCGCTCCGTCGTCTGCATTGGGCTCATACAGAACCAGATCCACAGCATCCATACAGCTGGCAAGCTCTGCACGTAGTTGCTTGTTTTCCCTCAGACGAGCAACTACATGAATGCCATCTGTTGATGATGGCAACAGCTTAGAAAATAATTTCTGCTCTGATTGAGCAGACATGGCAACACAAACACGAATATTCATGAGATCGTCTCCAAATAGTTAGTTCATCAAACATCCACCTTTCTCTTTCTCAGTGCGTTTACAACACCAAAGTGTGAATTGCTCGTAGATTGCGCCATGTTCGATGCCTTCCTACAACTCGGCATACCACTTGCATGCGGCGTACTCTATCGCTTCGTCCCGGATGCAATTGCGGCCGCCGAAGTTCGCCGTGTAATCGGCTCAATCGTGTTGAACGTCTTCATACCGCTGCTTACCTTCGGTGCTCTGAGTCAGGTACATATTGGTGAACATCTCTGGACGATTCCTGCTGTCTCGATTAGTGCGGTTCTCGTGGGACTTATCCTGTCCTACATTGTCTACGGTTGGATCTTAAAGGGGCGTATTGGCCTGCCTACAGCAGGCGCTCTTATGCTTGCAGGCACCTGGTGCAATGCCATGTACCTTGGGCTGCCGATTACAACGGCTGTGCTAGGAGAGGGGGCTCGGCACATTCCCATTGAGTATGATTACCTGGGAATGACACCGCTCCTATTCTCCGTCGGGACCATGATCTGCATTCGCTATGGCACATCAGACATCCGCTCGAGCATAGCCGACGCACTCTATCAGGTTGCAACTCTACCGCCCATGATCACCATCGTGATCGCGATGCTCGTCAATGTCCTCGATATTCCTATTGCGCCGTGGATAACAACCTCTTGCACGTCGGCTGGCAAAGTTGTCCCTCAGCTAATGCTGTTCAGCATTGGATTAACACTACGAATACCAGATCCTCGGCATGTTCTCATTGTTTTTCCAGCTGTTGCCATTCGCACAATCATTGTCCCACTCATACTGTTATCGGCCACTATCTGGCTCATCACTGATCCAGTTGTTGAGACCGGTGCCATTCTCGAGACAGCAATGCCTACGATGATGCTTACGATGGTGTTTGCCGAGAGGTATGGACTCGACACGTACGTACTTGCTCAAGCCATTCTGGCCTCGACGATCGTATCGGTCTTTACATTACCCTTGCTGCTAGGTTTCTTGTGAGTTCCCTGCAACGGTCTCAGCAAAACGCGCTGTAACTTTGCTTCCCTATGGCGCTCATCCGCACACTCTTCAAGAGCATTTGCCGGCTCTACCCTCGTGAACACGGGAAGTACTCAATCCTGATGCGCGTGTATTTCCCATATCTGGTTCCGCGCAGCAGCACGATGGTGACCTCGACGCTTCGGTTCGGGATTCGCATGCGGCTTGATATCACGGAATATCTTCAGGCTCACTTGTATGTGTTTGGCGACTATGAATTGCCCACTATACGTTTCCTGCGCCGGGTGCTGAAGCCACGCTCCGTATGTCTCGACGTAGGCGCGCAGATGGGATCCCTAACGCTGGCAATGGCAACAGCGGCCAGCAGTAAGACGATCGTACACTCGTTTGAACCGGAAGATCAAAATGCTGCAAGGTTTCGCGAGAACATCGCTCTCAATGCGCTCAGCAACGTTACGCTGCACCAGACCGCAGTGTCAACGGTCGATGGAGCGCTAAAGCTTTATTTGTCCAGTGATCGTAACGCCGGTACACACAGCACTGTCTACATCGAATCAAACGTCTCAACAGAGTTCATCGAGATTCCATCTGTCCGACTCGATTCGTTTGTTCGTCAGCATGCTCTGCAACCCGTAGATCTTATCAAGATCGATGTAGAGGGGGCTGAGGTCGACGTTATCGAAGGAGCTCGCTCTGTGCTGCAGCACCATCGCCCCATTGTGATCATGGAGCTGAGTGATCACTTGCAGCAGGCTCGCGGACAAACCTGCACCGAGTTCAAACAGTCTATGGCAACATTGGGGTATGCCCCCTACTTCATCAACGAGTATGGCACACTGCGCAGCTGCCCTATGGATGCAGCGCATGTGAACGACAACATCGTCTTTGTGCATCCATCATCGTCACTGCGTCCAACAATCGTTCCATGAAAACGATGCACATTCTTGGCCCCTTTCCACCTCCCTTTGGAGGCGTGGCCATCCATTGTGTTCGACTGTTAGAGGCATTGCGAGGGCGTGGTATCAGTGTTCACGGACTCTCACTGGGAGGCATGCCGGAGGGACTGCAACACGTCTCGTTGTGGCGCCCGTGGCATCTTCTCACTCGCACTCCGGTGCACTACCATACGGACGAGGGCAACTTTCGTTGGATGCTCTTGTATAGTAAGCTCTGGCGTTTGCTAGGCACCAAGTATATCGTAACAGTGCATTCGTTCCGCCACAGAAGTGAATTCAAGAATTCAGGCATTGTTCGGGATTTGCGGAAGGCCTATGAGCGCGCAGAGGCCATTGTTGCCATTAGCGATGAGGCCGCGCGCGACCTGCAGAACGAGCTTGGTGTAGTCCACAAGCGGCTCAAGGTTATCCCATCCAACCTACCAATGAGCAACTGGGAATCGAACGGCATGCTACCCACATCCCTACCGGAGCAATGGCGAGCAGCACCAATCAGAATCCTCGCAAATGCAGGAGCCGTTACGTCTGTTGAAGGTAAAGACCTTTATGGTATCGACGTGTTGCTCGAAGCACTGCAGCAGGTCACAGATCAACGAATCGGGGTCTGCATTGCTATCGGCGGGGTTCGCGATCAAGCGCTGTATCATCGCATTGTTAAAGCGGCCAAGCTCGACGCACGCGTCTGTTTGGTGAGTGATCTCAATGGACCTCTGGCCCCTTTGGTCAAGGAGTCGCATATCGTGATACGTCCAACACGAACAGAAGGTGGACCCTCGCTTACGGTAACAGAGGCCATGGAGCTGGGACGCTGGACGATCGCATCCGACACAGTGTTGCGTCCGGCAGGCTGCAAGACGTTTCGCAACGAGGATGCTTCCGATCTGGCCCGTGCAATTAGTGTCTGCATTGAAGAGGTTGCCGTTGGCAACATGCCCGAGCCTACGCAGCCATACTCACAAGCACTTACTCAGCTTATACATCTCTATCAGCGCTTGGGCTTTGTAAGCACAACACAAACACCGGCAGAGGTGTAGATCTTCATGTCCTTCATCGACACCGGAACATCCCGATAACTTCCATGCTTGAGGGCATGATCTACGGTGCCAATTTGGCGCAACGTGCGGGCAATCTTCTTGATACCATGTTGTTCAACGATCTTATCGTTGAAGAATGGTACGTCATAGTCGCCAAAGTATGTGCGTGCAACTTCTTCAAGCCCGGACACATCAACGATGCACTTCTTGAATGATTCAACATCGTAGTGGCGCTGAAAGAACACAGGCTCGGTGGTAAACTTCTCACCATAGACATCCTGCTGCAGGAACCAGTCGCGTGCATATCCCTCATTCAGCGGAGTCGTGAGTATGTACTTACCACCTGGCTTGAGAAGACGGGCACTTTTCTCCATTGCAACAGAATCCAAGCCCCCTTCAAAGTGTTCAATCACAGAAATATTTGTGATCACATCAAATGATTCTGGCTCTAGCTCCGCTTCGAGAAAGTCCTGAAGCACAACATGAAAGCGCTTCGCATCGAGCCCAAGTTTTGTGGCATACTCGTGCTGCTTTTCAACCCAGTTAAACTTATCCAAACAGGTTACATCCCAGTTGGACTTGCTGGCAACCCAGGATGGAAAAATCGATTGCCCGGTACCAATGTCGAGATAGCGAAGGGGCTGACTAAACGAATCTGTTATATGGCTTGCGATAAGAGGCAACTCAATAGCCCGTTCGTAGCCAAATCCCTTGATGCGGTAGAGAAAACGTAGCCGTTTGGCATGTGCATCGATATCTCTGAGCAGCGTTTCATTAATGTGCGATGTCATGTGCGTTTTACCTTTCACCGATTAGAGGCACAAATCTCTGCAACCACTGGATGTGCCTGCAGCCGCTCGAGGTATGCGAAGTTTGTTAACTCGTAGTGAATTGGGGTAATGGCAGCCCAGCCCTCTGCAACAAGAAGGTCATCTGCGTCTGCATGTTCTTGGATGGTAACGAACTCACCAGAGAGCCAATAGTATGGCCTACCTTGGGGGTCCATACGTGTATCGTAGGCGTCTTTCCATTCGCTGTAGCCCTGCCGCGCAATGCGGTACCCCTTGAACGAGGAACGGTCTACATCGGGCACATTCACATTCAGCAGCGTGCCTGCCGGCAGATGCAGATCCAAAAGGCGCGAGGCCACTGTGTAGGCAACTTCAGCGGCAAGAGTCATATCGGCACGATGATCGAAGCTTGTATGCGAAACAGCCATTGATGGGATACCCATCAGTGTACCTTCCGTGGCTGCGCTTACTGTACCTGAGTAGATGGCATTTACGCTGGCATTAGAGCCATGATTGATTCCACTAACGACGATGTCAGGTCGACGTTCCAGTAGCGTACTCACTCCAAGCTTAACGCAGTCTGCAGGCGTACCGTTGATGGCATATCCGAACATCTCACCATCTCGGTGAAAGGGCGTGGCGCGCAACGGACTTGAGACCGTTAATGCATGTCCCACAGCGCTTTGTTGTCTGTCGGGTGCAACAACAACAACCTCGCCTAGCCTACGCATTACATGCACGAGTGCATGAATACCGGCTGAATCAATACCATCGTCGTTGGTAACCAGAATATACACGTGCAAGCCCCTTATCGCGTGAGATCGAGATAGAAGATGTATGCCATTAGTGAGAGCAACAACGCCATACCAACTTGCTGCACGCGAATCTTAATAGCGGTTGAGATTTCCCGTCGAATGATAGACTCTATGAGCACAAACATGAGGTGTCCACCGTCAAGACCCGGCAGCGGCAGGAGATTGATTACCGCGAGAGATACAGAGAGCCCGGCCATGAAGATCAGGAATGCATCGAGTCCGGCGGAGGATTGCTCCCCTGCCATCTGAGCAATACGTATAGGCCCGCCAAACGTCTGCTTAACAGTGAGTGTACCCTCAATAACATGTGCTACCGAAGAAATAAACGCACCAATGGTAGCAACTGTTCGCGACCATGCCATGTTGATTGCAGTCACAGGTGAATACGTCACCTTTGTCCGACGTCCAACGAAGTCTCCAGTTAACTGAACACCGATAGGACCGTTCTTCGGAACATCTACGCTAATTGGCAGAGTCTCAGCGCCGCGCTTCACAGTGAGAATGATTAATGAACCACCTCGAGCCTTTATGGCCTTCTGCAGTTGAGTAACGGCTCCAAGGCGTGCTCCATTTACCTCTAGTACGATGTCTCCATTGGCAAGTTTGGCGCGCTCTGCGGGTGAATGTTTCATCACGCCTGCAATCTTTACGGAGACGCCTTCGGGATAGAATCCAAGATCTCGCTGCTCAGCAATTGCTGTAACAACTCGTTCGGATGGCACCGTGATGAGCACTTGAGTACCATTTCTCCTGACGATAACGTTCCTCGGAGCAGTCTTCTCGAGACTAATAAGTGCCTCTGTAACGCTACCCCATTCGCCAAATGTTGCGCCGTCTACCGATGTGATAACATCCGCGTCGCGGAAGCCAAGTGAATCTGCGAGAGATCCCTGCTCAACATAGCCAATCGTGGTTGTGGCAACATCCTCGCGTCCGTAAACCACCAGCACTGTCCAGAAAAAAGCAATAGCTAGAAGCAGGTTCATGATCACGCCGGCAGACAATACGAATGCCCGTGCAAGAGCACCCTTGGATCGAAACTCATATGGCTCGGGGGCCTGCGTTGCGAACTCGTTGTCCATCGACTCATCAACCATTCCGAGAATCTTCACATAGCCGCCTATCGGTAGAGCACATAGTCGGTAGTCCGTTTGGACACCGAGCTGTGATTGCACATCTTCGGAAAGCTTGCCGAACGTAAAACCGTTGAGCTTATTCCATCCAAGTACACGTGGTCCCATGCCAAGGGCAAACACATCTGCCCGCATACCCGTCCAGAGTGCAGCCAAGAAGTGTCCGAGCTCGTGCACAAAGACGAGAATGCCGATGACGATGATGAAGGAGAGTATGTTATTGAAGATGTCCATAAATCTTTAGAGTTGATGTCGATGTGCAAAGTCGTGAGCAATCCTTCGTGATTCTGCATCAATGCTCACGATGTCGGCTAATGACGGATGAGTGACGTGTTCCATGTGATGAAGCACGTGCTCAATCGTTGCAGGGATATCACGAAAACGCAAACGACCCTGCAAAAACGCTTCAACAGCAATCTCGTTTGCAGCGTTCACAGCAGCTCCTGACGTGCCCCCTTGGCGCATCACTTCATACGCGAGGGCAAGACATGGGAACCTCTCTGTATCTGGCGACTCAAACGTGAGTTGCCCCATCGAGGCAAGATCCATGCGTGGTATGTCGAGCGGAGTTCTCCGCGGGTACGTAAGCGCATACTGGATTGGAACCAACATCGTAGGAACGCCCATTTGCGCTTTAACCGATCCGTCAACAAACTGCACCATCGAATGGATGATCGATTGTGGATGAATCACAACGTCAATCTGGTCTGCACGAAGTCCGAAGAGCCAAAAAGCCTCGATAACCTCAAACCCCTTGTTCATCAGCGTAGCCGAATCAATCGTGATCTTAGCACCCATGTCCCAATTGGGGTGTTTCAGTGCCTGTGCGGCAGTCACATGTTGCAGTTGTTCGTGTGTATAGGTGCGGAAGGGGCCACCCGAGGCGGTGATGATTACCTTCTCGAGATCATCCCTGCGCTCGCCTACAACACACTGCAGAATCGCGCTGTGTTCTGAGTCAACGGCCAGAAGTTTAGCACCATAGGTATCAACGGCAGGCATCAATATCGAGCCAGCGCTAACAAGCGATTCCTTGTTCGCAAGGCCAATGGTATGTCCGGCTTTGATTGCTGCCAAAGTTGGAAGCACGCCGCTGAAACCCACCATGGCTGACAGGACAACTCGATTTTCTGAATCGGCTGCAGCCTCGCAAATTCCATCATCACCGCAAAGAACTCTGCCAGTATACCGTGGCATTGCGTCCTTGAATTCGCGCCAGGCTTGCTCTTCGCGAATGGCTACGCCATTTGGCGAGAACTTTTCTACCTGCTCAGCAAGCAGCTGCCACTTCGTGTTGCATGTAATCCACCGTAATGCCTGCCCCTTTCCAGAGCGCTCGAGAATATCGAGTGCTTGGGTACCTATCGAACCGGTAGAGCCGAGGATGGTAACGGAGGCGTTCTGAAGATCGGTCATTACTGATACTGTCGTGTGATGTCTTTCGCCGACCCAGGAACGAAGCATCGGAACTCACCCGCTTCGATGGAATCGTCTTCCTTGAGACGAACACGCAGAAAATACGACCGAAGCCACTTTCGTAGTGTCTGTTGCTTGTTACGCTCGATATAATGTACGATGTAGGGGTGCGTAGCAATCGTAACCCGCATGGCCCAGGTTCCGGCTCTAAACTTGCGCAACCAGCGGTCAATGTCGCTTACAACACTGGCTGCAGAGAGTACCTTACCTGTGCCAAGACAGAACGGACATTCTTCGCTCGTACGTTCGGCCATACTCTGGCGAATTCGTTGACGCGTAACCTGGAGGATGCCGAGCTGGGTAAGAGGGTACACCACAACTTTCGCGCGATCTCGCGAAGTTTCCTTCTTCATTTCTGTGATAAGTCTTCGGCGGTTGTCTTCCTGCTGCATATCGATAAAATCGATCAGAACCATTCCACCAATATCACGCAGACGCATCTGCCGAGCTACCTCTTTGAGAGCTTCGAAATTGGTCTTAACAGCGTTGGCCTCCTGCGTGCGTTCGTTTGAAGCACGACCAGAGTTCACATCCACGACCACCATTGCCTCTGTGTGGTCAAGTATCAAGTGTCCGCCACTTGGCAGTGGTACCTTACGTGAATGTGTCAGATGTACATCACGCTCGACCCCGTATACATCAAACATCGGACGTGTATCGGCGAAGAACTCAAGTCGGCTTAACAGGTGTGGCGCTGTCTTCTCCATGTATGCCTTGAGATCGCGGTAGACCTTGCGATCATCGACCACTACCTGGGCCACATCATCCTTCATCAGATCGCGTATCACGCTGTGCGTCATGCCTGCTTCTTGATGGAGAAGCATGGGTTCTGTGGCCGATCGCACATCACGTTCGATCTCTTGCCAGTCTCGCACCAGCGTCTGAAAGTCACGTGCCACGTCTTCCTCGGGCAAGCCAGCGGCAGCCGTTCGGATGATACAACCCATACCTTCTGGTATGATTGACTTAGCAATTGCACGTAGGCGTTTGCGCTCTTTTGTTTGATAGATTTTTCGAGAGATTCCGATGCTACTTTCAAACGGCAGTAGGACAACGTTACGTCCCGTTAGACCAACCTTTGTCGTGATGCGCACACCCTTCTGGTGATAGGCATCGCGCGTAACCTGCACCACAACCATCTGCTTTGCATGGATGTTAATCGTTATCTCGCCGCTACGCTTTGTAGAGAATGTTGGCTTTTTCTTTCGCGATTCAACCTTTGAGGTACGCAGCGCTATGCTTGCAGATTGTACCTCGGTAGATCCAGGACGTTCATCTTCATCATCATCTGATGCGTCCTCTTCCATTGTTGAATCGACATCGCTGAAATGTAAAAACCCATCCTGCTCAAGTCCAATATTGACAAAGGCAGCATTCATACCCTGAACAACGCGCGTTACCCTACCGAGGTAGATATTCCCAACATGGTGCTCAGTATCTGGCGATTCGGTGAACAGCTCAACCAACTTGCCATCTTCGGTAATTGCAATTCGAAGGTGAGACGAAGTGGCGTTAATGAGGATTCTGCGTAGCATCTAAAAAAAGAGGCCAAGTTGACCGTGGCGCATTGTGTACGAGCTGACCGTTGCTTCCTTCCGGACCTGGCGGAGTTGGGACTGACACAATCGCACGGGACTTGGCCGTGTATTCTTCATTGTTGAGGGGTGCAAATATACATTACTTCTGCGTGAATTCAGGCACTAGGCCTTGCCAACATTCCCAATAGTCGTTTTGAAGCTCTGCACATTGCATTGCAAATGCAGTCGGACGGCACACAAAGCGCGTTTCAAACATAAACGCCATAGTTCCATCGATCTTCGTAGGCTTCAATTCTACTTCTGACATTTTCTTGTAGGTATCGGCATCAGGACCATGACCGCTCATACAGTTATGCAGAGACGAGCCACCCGGCACAAATCCTCCGCCCTCCTTGGCGTCATACATGCCATCGATAAGCCCCATGAACTCATTCATGAAGTTGCGGTGGAACCATGGTGGACGGAATGTATCCTCGGCAACCATCCAACGCGGCGGGAAACATACAAAGTCGATGTTCGCCGTACCCGGCGTATCGGTTGGCGCAGTTAGTACCGTATAGATCGAGGGATCTGGGTGATCGAATGTTACTGTGTTGATGCACTGATACTTGCGCAAGTCGTACTTGTATGGCGCATAATTGCCGTGCCATGCCACCACGTTAAGCGGCGAATGGTCATAGGTGCCTTGCCATAGGTTGCCCTGAAACTTTGCAACAACCTTGAACTCACCAGTGCGATTCTCAAACCATGCTTCGGGCGTCAGAAAATCACGTGGATATGCCAGTCCATTAGCTCCAATCGGCCCGAGGTCTGGCAACTTCAACAAGGCACCGTAATTCTCGAGAATGTATCCTCGAACACCCCCGGAGACTTCTACACGAAACTTGATCCCGCGCGGAATCACACAGATCTCGTAGGTCTCTACGTCTATGATGCCGAGCTCGGTAAGAATCTTGAGCGAGCCCTCCTGTGGCACGATAAGCATTTCCCCGTCGGCGTTGTAGAAGAACGAGTCTGTCATCGACGCATTGGCAGCATACACATGTATGGCACAGCCCGAATGCGTGGTTAGATCGCCATTGCCTGCCAACGTCACGATGCCTTGAACAAATGTTGTTGGCTTTGTAGGGATTGCTATGGCGCTCCAACGAAGCTGATTTGGTGTTGTCTCCACTTCGGCAAACGGCGTTGAACGGATCAGCCCATTATCGATACGCTCGTATGGCTTGTGCACCACAGACGGACGAATACGATACATCCACGTGCGCTTATTTGCAGTGCGCGGCGCGGTGAATGCGGTTCCTGAAAGCTGCTCTGCATAGAGTCCCAACGCCGGTTTCTGCGGCGAATTTCGCCCTTCAGGCAGAGCACCCTTGACAGCTTCGGTGGCAAATTCATTGCCAAATCCACTCATATAGCCCATTGATGTCCCTTTCATGTGCAGCACTCAAGCTATGAGCGCGCCCAGCAGGATTCGAACCTGCGGCCCGCAGCTTAGAAGGCTGCTGCTCTATCCAACTGAGCTATGGGCGCGTGAGGCGCAAAATACCAATTTTGGGGACTAGGTACTAGGTACGGGGTACGGGAGTTACAGGATAGACTCGCTGTTCGCTGTTCGCTGCTCTCTGCTCGCTGTTCGCTGCTTAGCTCGGCAGGATTTCATGGGCCGAGAGGGCCTCGTCGATTACGAGTGGGACGTTGCCCCAGGGGGTTGGGATGATTCCGGGATCTGAGTGAACCGTACCGGCTAGGGCCTCGGATTCTCTTCGGATGTCCGATAGCCAACCGTAAAGCATTGGAGATACTGCCACTTCATGAGGGGGCTCACCGTGCTGATCCACGTAACGCTCAATGGATGTCATGAGCTCTTCGAATGCATCGAACCATTCCATACAATCTACCAACCAATATTCGTGCCAGATAAGCCTGATGTTTTCGCCCCTTAAACACCATGAAATTGCCTTCAGTTCCGTATGTTTGTAGTCTTTCCCGGGCCCTGGGGTTGTATCACAATAACACAACTCCACAGCATACATGGAGGGCCGCATGTACGCAGTGGAACTAGTATTTGTATGTCAGATTCAGTAGAAACAAAGAACTACTCGGCTATTGCCGATCTCATCTCGGGCGAGCTTGCTCCTTCTGCGATGGGTGACGACGATTTCCGCCAGTTGTTCGAAGCAAAAGTATCGACCCTCAAAGCCGATGACATGGTTCACGGCAAGGTCGTTTCCGTTACAAAGGACGAGATTCTTGTAGACATCGGATTCAAGTCGCTTGGCGTTGTGCCTCGCGCAGAATTCGTTGGTGCAGAGCTGCTTGCCCCAGGTGAAGTTGTAGACGTATTTGTTGAGAAGATCGAAGATGGCGATGGCCGTCTGATGCTCAGCCGTCGCCGTGCAGACTTCATGAAGACATGGGAAGAGATTCTCAAGCTTGCAGAAACACAAACGGTAACACAGGTTCGCATCCTTCGTCGAATCAAGGGCGGTATGGTTGTAGATCTTCTTGGTATCGAAGCGTTCCTCCCTGGCTCCCAAATCGACGTGCGCCCTGTGCGTGATTTCGATTCATGGGTAAGCAGAACCATCGATGTGCGCGTGGTCAAGGTTAACCACCCAAGTGAAAATGTTGTTGTCTCTCATAAGGTGCTTCTCGAAGAGCAACTTGCAGAGCAGCGTGGCAAGATCCTGGATCTTCTCGAGAAGGGGCTTGTAGTCGAAGGCACCGTCAAGGCTATTTCAGACTTCGGTGTGTTTGTAGACCTCGGTGGCGTTGACGGTCTGGTACACATCACTGATTTGTCGTGGGGACGCGTTACACATCCGAGCGAAATTGTTTCCCTCGACCAGCAAGTCAAGGTTGTTGTTCTCGACTTTGATGAGAACCGTAAGCGCATTTCGCTTGGCATGAAGCAGCTCACACCTCACCCATGGGATCAAATTGGCGAGCGCTACGAGCCAAACGCTAGGGTTCGTGGTAAGGTTGTTTCGCTCACAGACTATGGTGCATTCATTGAAATCGAGAAGGGTGTAGAAGGTCTCATCCACATCAGCGAGATGTCTTGGACTCAGCATGTTAAGCACCCATCTCAGGTAGTATCTCTTGGTCAGGTAGTTGAAGCTGTTGTTCTTAATATCGATAAGAATGAGCGCAAGCTTGCTCTCGGTATGAAGCAACTCGAGCCAGATCCATGGAACGATTTGATGGCGAAGTATCCGATGGATTCTGTCCACAAGGGTATCGTTCGCAACCTCACAAACTTCGGTGTGTTCATAGAACTTGAGCCTGGAGTTGATGGACTCGTTCACATCTCAGACTTGTCGTGGACTAAGAAGATCCGTCACCCTGGTGAGTTTGTGAAGAAGGGTGATGAAATTCAAGTTGTTGTGCTTGCTATCGATAATGAGCATCGTCGCATCTCTCTCGGACACAAGCAAATCACAGAAAACCCATGGGATATCTTCGAGAATGCGTTTGCTGTTGGTAGCGAGACCGAAGGTAAGATCGTTCGTCTGATCGACAAGGGCGTTATCGTTGAAATGCCACAAGGCGTTGATGGATTCGTTCCTGTCTCTCAGCTTTCGTTTGCACCTGTTCGCACGATCTCTGATTTCTTCAACATAGGAGACAATCTTCCACTCAAGGTTGTTGAATTCGACAAGGAACAAAAGAAGATCGTTCTCTCAGCAGTAGAATTCCTCCGTGGGCGCTCAGCTGAAGAGATTGCAACGTACAACACCAACCATCCAGTCCCGAACGCAGACAAGTACAATGCCGATGGTTCGGCATCTACGGTAACTACGATCGAGGATCTCGAAGACAGCACACCGGTTGGAGAGTAGCGAGCAGCGAACAGCGAGCAGCGAACAGCGAGCACAGTAGGGGCGACCCCATGTGATTGTCCGGTGCTGTGATCCCACAAACGAGATTCTGCAAGGGGGCGAGTTTTTACTCGCCCCTTTTCTTTTATACCTTGCTACCATGAATATCGACCACATTCTCGATGAACTGTTTGCCATGACGTTTCATGCCGGCATCAAGCCTGGACTGGGACGTATCGAACATCTATGTGAAGATCTCGACAACCCGCAGCAGCGATTCCCCATCATTCACCTTGCCGGGACAAATGGGAAGGGCTCCACAAGCGCCATGATCGCTTCGATCTTGGTCGAGGCCGGGTACAAGGTTGGACTCTACACGTCGCCTCATATACGGAGCTTTAACGAACGTGTTCGCATCGGCACAGAGCTTATCTCCAATGAAGACATCGCGCGACTAGCTGTGCCTCTCATGGAATCAGCAAAGGCCGTCGGCGGTACGTTCTTTGAGGTTACCACCGCCATGGCTTTCCAGTACTTTACCGAACGCAGAGTCGATGTTGCAGTTATCGAGACAGGTCTTGGCGGACGACTCGACGCAACAAATGTTTGCATGCCCCTTGCATCGATTATCACGTCGATCGACTTCGATCACATGGAGTATCTCGGCAATACACTCGCCGCGATTGCGGGCGAAAAGGCAGGGATCATCAAGGAAGGGGCTCCTGCCATCGTAGGTCGTGTTGATGCCTCAATACGCGGCGTGTTTGAGCGAAAAGCTAACGCCTGTGCTACATCGGTGGTTTTTGCCGAAGATGTTGTTGGCGTTGAGGTAGACACAATCTATCCAGACCTTACGATGAGCGTTGCGGTAGTGAAGGACGACATCCGTCAGTACTATGTGGCCGATCTTGCAGGCGAGCACCAAGCAGCGAACATTCAAACGGTCTTCACAGCACTGCCCGCGCTGCGTAGCATCTACTTCATCGATGATGAGCATGTACGCGCCGGACTCCAGCATATGCGTCGCAACATCGGTTTGCGTGGACGCTGCGAGCTCTATTTGTCATCGCCGCGCGTGGTACTCGATGTGTCGCACAATCCCGGCGGCATCAACGCACTAGTGCATATTCTTCAGTCGTCGGGAATGCAAGCCCCCTTCAACATTGTCTTTGGTGTGATGTCGGACAAAGATGCCGATGGTATGCTCTCAGCGCTGCTACCACTTGAAGCAAGGATCTATGCGTGTGCGCCGCACATCCCTCGCAGTATGCCACATACAGAAGTGGCCACACGCGCTGGTGCATGTGGCCACATCGATGTCGTTGATTGTGCAACTGTTGCCGAAGCAACGTCAAGAGCTCTCGCTGCTGGCGGAACCACCATCATCTGTGGCAGCTTCCACGTTGCCGATGAGGCAGTTTCCTACCTGGATCAGCATCTTACCACTTAACGAGTGCCAGTGCAAACAAGATGGCATAGAGAACTTGCAGCTGGATCGTTGCAACGTTGCCCTTAACGAGCGTACGCTGATCAATATGCTGGCGCATGTAGTTCACGATCCATCCGCCAAATGCAACACCAACGGCGGTTACGCCGTAGAGAAGGGGCTTGATATACGCGCCAGCAAGCCAAACCGTTGTAACCAAACATCCGAGAAGGAAGATTGAGTAAATCAGCGGCGCAGCGTTCGTGCCAAACGTCACAAGCAAGTGGTTCTTACCTGTCTTGGCATCGCCTTCTGTATCGGGCACCTGGTTGATGAGCAGAATGTTCGTTGTCAGAAGTCCAGCAGGAATGCCGAAGTAGAACGCATCCCAGCTATATGTACCCGTAACAACATAGTGCATACCCATTGTGATGAGCGGACCAAACGCCATGCCAATAACGATTTCACCGAGGCCATGACGCGCTACGAGCCTGAGTGGTGGTGCCGTGTAGAAGTATCCAAGGGCCAATCCAGACAGACCAATGACAAGGATTCCTGTGCCAACCACCTGCCAGAGAAAGATCCCAATGCCAAGTGCAATTAGTGAGAGCACAAGGGCCACGTTCTTCGTCTTCTTGAATTCAATTAGCCCCATTTCAATAGAGCGCGACCCGCCCGAGTACTGCGTGAAGTACTTCGTATTAGCTTGATCCGTGCCGCTTTTATAGTCGAAGTAGTCGTTGAAGACGTTGCTTGCAAGATGCAACAGCGCAACACCCAGGATCGCAAGCGTAGCATAGAACCACTTGATCGGCAGACCTTCCACACCTGCTGTGTAGGCTAAACCAATAAAGCACGGAGTAAGAGCAGCCGAGAGGAAGGGGGCTCGTGTAATCACAAGCCACGAGATGATCTTGGTGCTACCCTTAATCGGCACATCAGCCAAACGCCCTAGATCTTCTGTTACTCCACAGAAGCCAACTTGCTGGCCATTCTTGAACGTTGGCGTAATACGAATCTGTGCTCCGAAACGCTCTCCACCTTTACGGATAAAGTTTGTCTCGCCAACCCATTCCCCTTCCTTGACAGCTGTAGCCAGCCACCCACCAAGATTCTGCAATACTACCTCGCCCGGCGAAAATGCGCTCACTCGCATATTCCCGACGGTTTCTTCCTTGCTGTAACCGAACATCGCCTCGGCTCCAGGACTAAACGTCTCAATGATACCCTCCATGTCGCAGGTGATCACGGACTTATCAAGCGTGGTTGCCATGATGGCTCCTCTCGTTTTATGATGAATTCAACGCAAAAATACATTTGACCGACCCACTGGTCAACATCAAAAGAATAACTTTGCACACATGAACGTACTTCTTTCTGTTTCCGATAAAACTGGGATTGTAAATCTCGCCAAAGCGCTTCACAACCTTGGAGCAATGCTCATCTCGACGAGTGGCACTGCTAACACACTAGCCTCTGCAGGAATTCCCGTACGTAGTGTTTCTGATGTAACTGGATTCCCCGAGATCATGGACGGACGTGTCAAAACACTCCATCCCAAGATCCACGGCGGCTTGCTGGCGCGACTCGACCTTCCAGAGCATGTTCAGCAGATGCATGAACATGGTATTGCCAAGATTGATCTCGTGGTAATCAACCTCTATCCATTCGAGCAAACCGTAGCTAATCCAGACTCTACGCATGACGATATCATTGAGAATATCGATATCGGTGGGCCGGCAATGGTGCGGGCGTCTGCCAAGAATTACCGGCATACAACGACTGTGGTTAACCCTGCACACTACCCTATGATTGTTGAACATTTATCAACGACAGGCGTGGTGCCGCTAGACGTGAGAGAACAGCTAGCGATGGAAGCCTACAGTCACACCGCATATTATGACGCTCGCATTTCACAGTATTTCGCATCCAAACGCAATGCCCCGTTTCTCGAAGAGACAGCCATTCCCCTTCGCCGCGATCAGTCCCTTCGCTATGGAGAAAATCCACATCAGCGTGCAATGCTCTATGGTTCGTTCACCGCCCAATTCAAGCAATTGCACGGAAAGGAACTATCGTTTAACAACATCCTGGATGTAGATGCTGCTACTGGACTGTGCGCGGAGTTTGATGAACCCACAGTTGTGATTGTTAAACACAACAATCCATGTGGTGTCGGGTCTGCCGACAATCTCATAGACGCCTATCGCAAGGCATTTGCAACCGATACGGTTAGCCCCTTCGGTGGAATTATCGCCGTTAACCGTCCGATAGAAATCGATTTTGCACACGAAGTTCATAGTCTCTTCGCCGAGGTTCTTATTGCACCATCCTTTAGTCAGGAAGCGTTAGAGTTGCTACAGAAGAAGAAAGATCGAAGGCTCCTGTTAGGAGCGTCTCAACCAAGCATATCCACTGTGGCCCTTTCCATTCGTTCCGTGTCTGATGGTTTTCTTGTACAAGAAGAAGATGCCATTCTCTTCGACGACAGCGACCTACGCGTTGTCACACAACGCACACCTACGGATGACGAACGCAAGGCCATGCTCTATGCATGGAAGATAGCAAAGCACGTAAAGAGCAATGCGATTGTATACGCCCTATCAGACAGGTCGCTCGCTATTGGTGCCGGACAGATGTCGCGCGTAGATTCTGCACGTATCGCAGTTCGTAAGGCGCAAGATGCCGGCATCGATCTCACAGGCTGCGCTGTTGCCTCAGACGCGTTCTTCCCTTTTGCTGATGGACTTCTGCAGGCTGCAGAAGCCGGCGCATCATGCGTTATCCAACCAGGTGGCTCTATTCGCGACGAAGAGGTGATCACTGCAGCCAATGACACGGGGCTGGCAATGATGTTTACCGGGACCAGGCATTTTAGACACTGAGTCAATTACGAATTACGAATTACGAATTACAGATTACAGATTACAGATTGCTGATTACAGATTACAGATTACTGTTAACTGATGGCGCATTGGCGCAGTTAACCAGAGCGGACGATGCAACTCGTAATTCGTAATTCGTAACTCGTAATTCGTAATTCGTAATTAGTTATTCGTCTTCGACGCTTCATGCAGCACATTGAGATTATGCTGCACCTTGCCAAATACAGTATCTGATGGGAAGTCCCCTTGCTTGTTTCTCATTCCAGCAGGCTGACTCATCATAATCTCAATTGCCTGCTCAATACGAGACACCGCATAGATTATAAATTTCTTTGCTTTAACAGCTGCAATAATTTCTTCCGAGAGCATCAGATCCCGTACATTTTGCTCCGGCAGAATAACACCTTGCGTACCCGTTAGCCCCTTGTCTTTGCAGATTTCAAAAAAGCCCGTAACCTTTTCGTTTACGCCACCGACCGTTTGAATATCACCCTTTTGATTAATCGATCCAGTTACGCCAATGTCCTGTCGAATCGGAATATTGGAAATTGCGCTAAGAAGCGCGATCACTTCGGTAGTCGAGGCGCTATCACCATCAACACCACCATACGACTGTTCAAAAGCTACACTGGCGGTAAATGAGATCGGCTGTGCGCGAGAAAACAACGAACGAAGTAGACCTGAAAGAATGTATACTCCTTTCGAATGGATAGGACCACTCATCTGAACTTCACGCTCGATGTTGATTATGCCCGCATTCCCAGCGCTTACAGTTGCAGTTATACGAGCAGGTTTACCAAATGAGACTATACCACTGCTATAGACTGTTAAGCCGTTGATCTGCCCTACGCGCTTACCCTTTACATCAATAAGAAGGATGTCTTTCTTGATGCTCTCACGAATCTCCATGTCGGCACGATTGCTGCGTTCCTTACGCATCGCTAGGGCATGTTTAACATGGTCTGCACGTACTACCTTGGCATTGCTCATACGAGCATAGTGGGATGCTTCGCGCAGCAAGTCCGCTGCATAACTAAACTGCAACGAGATCTTTTCCTGTGAGTCCGTGAATTCCACAGCCCATTCAACTATTTTTGCAGCAGCCCCCTTATCACAATGAAGCAGGCCTTCGTTGGTTGACATAAGCGATAAGAATGAGCAGTAGTTCCGAATCATCTCTGCACTTCGGTGCGTGTATGCATCAAACTCAGCGTGGATTTTGAACATCTTGTGAAAGTCTTCGTCGGCCGCCCATAATGCGAGATACATCGAGGGGTCTCCGAGCAAGATCACTTTAACATCTACATTGATGTGATCCGGTTTAATCGTGTTAAGCTGGAACTGATTTTCATGAGGTTGGATTTCAAGGCGTCCGTAGAGCAGCAACTTCTTCAAACTCATCCAAATCATCGGATCAGATAGCACGTCTATGGCGTTCATCACAACAAATCCGCCATCCGATCGCAAGAGAGATCCAGCCTTGATGTGCGAGAAGTCGCTCATCACAAATCCCCTAGCATCCATCCGCTTTTCAATCGTTCCAAATAGCGAGGCGTATGTTGGCGATGTCTCTACGGATATCGGCGCAGTTTTTGTGTCATAGTTGTCTACGACAAGATTGACCGATGTGTTTGTCTCGAGCATCCTTGCGGCTTCTTCGATACCCTCATCAATCGATCCAGCAAGCTTTGCTTGGTATACGCGCACATAGTCATCGAGGTGCTCTAGAATATGAGACATTACTCCATCAAGGTATTCACGAACTCGATTTCTTGGAAAACTCTTTTGGAGATCATCAAGGATTGACCTCACAAGAATACCAACAGCCGCTTGATCATGCTTGTTCAACTCTTTACGAAAGTCTACAAGTACTCGCATAGACATTCGACCGATCTTGGCAAGCTCATCTTGATAGGCTGTATACGCCTTAGCTATCGCCTTTGCTTGCTGTATAGTGAGTTTCCCATCCTGCACCAGCTGATCTACATCATCAATCGTAACTGGTTTGCCATCTACAATTGGGAATATCTCTGTTCGTGAGGTGCCATCTTCATCCTGCAGCTGACCAACAACAAAACCAGAAGGGCGGATTTTACTGTCGAAATCAGTCAGAACAGCACGCTCACGATTCTGAAACTTCTGAATGATCGTGTTTCTTGTCTTCTGAAACTGTTCCTCTTCAAATAGCTGCGGGATCCTGCGTCTGATAACCGCCATACTTTCGTCTATCATTCGCTTAAACACCCTGCCCTCGCCTGCGGCGAAGCGAAGCAATACGGGCGATTCCGGCTGACGGAAATTATGCACGTATGCAAAGTCATACAGCGTTGGCTTCATCGATTTTATATCGTCTAGGATCTGACGAATCGTTGTCATACGGCCAGTTCCTATAACACCAGATGCCCAGATGTTATATCCCTGACTTCGTATGCGAGCTCCCAGCTCGAGCGCTTCGATTGCACGCTGCTGGCCCACAATCTTCTTTAGTGGCTTTAGCTCTTTGGTACTGGTCCGAAAAGGCAGTGCCGAGGTAGGACACGACCAACGCAGATTCTTTACTGGCACTTCAATAGCAGCTTTTGTTTTCATCCGTTGCCCCATTGTTCAACTCTACATAACTCACCAAAATCACATCTTCTACAGGCCTGCTTTGCTGGCTTAACTGCAAAGCAACCATTGTGTATACTGTCAACAATACCAGCAATTGTTTCGAGAACAAACTTGTTTTGCTCGGTAAGGGGCTGGCCAGCAAACTCTTTATGTGCTCCAGTCCAATTCGTCAGCTTCACTCCAGGAGCATGCTCTGGAATAACAAACTCAGGATCTCGCAATGCTACCTTATTCAGAGGGTCGTCTGTTGAGTGTAGGGCTGTCCCAAATGATCTATACAAGGCAGCCCATGGTCGAGCATCAATGTTGTGATTACGCATCCATATCTGTGTGGCCTCTAGGTAAATCGGCATCTGGGAAAGTGATCCTGAAACAATCTCGCCTATCGTATAGCCTGAGCTCACGCTAGCTTTATAATCGTTTACGATAAATGTTAGCCGTTGGTCTACTTGGCCTATATCTACTCGATCGATTCGAGTAGATACAGCAACATCCTCAATACCCTTCGCCGTGTTCATAGGTATTTGTACACGTATAGGTATCTCCATGAGCGTTGGATAATGTTGTGTCGTAGCCTGATATGCGATCTCTAAATACAGCCACTGTCGCAACAGTCCTGGACGTTCTGCTGTTCCAAAGAGCACACGTTGATCAAGTTTCGCGTAGGTATGCGCCCACGATGCTGTTTGCATTACATCGTGCGCAACATCTTGCAGCAATACCCAATAATCATCCACGCGATGAGCATCCAATTTCACTGAAAGTGCAAGGAGGTCTTCACCCGATGATACCGATGCATAGTCAATCGCTGGTTGTTGCCTGCGGAAGAACTCAGCAGCTACATCATGCAGCATCGTGCCGCGCTCAAGGGGCGACAACTTAGCGTCAAGAATCTCGTTCTGTTCCAAGCGCAGGATCTTGTCTGCAAAGTATTTATAGGGGCACTGCGAGAATACGTCAATTCTTGATGGGCTTACCGGACGACCAACCTCATCATTGTATGCTAATTGTAAATCGGCCGTGGGCATACTCCCAAGAACAACATTTTGCTGTCCACGGTAGATAGAAGCTGAAGTGTCTTGCACTTCAGTTTGATAGATTTTCACGTTTGTCTCGGTCTGTAGCAATTCCGGCAGAGCTTCTCCGGCTTGTGCTGTGATGTATTCGAGAAGTGATGACGGTAGAGTCTTCGATCCATCCACATGGGTTGGCATTGTAAATACCAACTGGCCACTGCTCTCACAGGCATGTAAAATGTCGGTCAACCCCTGCAGGTACATGCGCTCAAGTACTCCCGGCATTATCTCGCGGTCGGTCAAATGCTCTTGTGCTCGTGGGTATTCTCCCTCAACCATTCCAACAACATAGATTCGCTTCCATCTCCTGCATCGTAACTCGGCTGGAGCAGCCAAAGCCACACCTTTGCCGCTTCGTCGCACAACTTGAGTTGATGCACTGGCAAGCAACCTCCACCACCGTGATGCATGGTCTCTGTATGAAAGCTTTGGAAGATTGTGATCATCTACCAGAATCTGATATGCTTCCAGTTGCTCTTCTACCTCTGCTGTTGCCTCTGCATACGATGGATAGTCTTCTGCGGATTTGATAACAGACAGTATGCCATCAAAGCTCGCTACAAAGGCGGCGGCACTAATCACGTCGTGTTCGCTATATGGGCAGTGCAAGGAGATCTTATGAATTGTAGCTACTGCGCGATTTAGCTCATTTACTTTACGCTGCAGAGGTACTTCGTCTTTGGCGTCGACAACCTGTTGCTGTTCCTCATGCAGTATCTGCGACAGCTCGTCAAATCTCTGCATCCACCCGATTGCATTCGAACCACCGTGAATACGCTCGCGTCTGGCAAGGCCAACAACCTCGCCCGATGCAGCAAACTCTTTCTGTAGCAATGAATGGGATAGCAGTCTTTCAAGGTCTTCACGAGCCCAACGATTGCGCACCAGCTCGCAAACACTTTTTACTATCAATGCCGGCTGTGAGCAACTCATAGGCATCTCATACTCGCTTTCGAGCGGCAACATAGACCTCCGGGCAACATCCTCTATCAGCAACCGATAGGCACTTGAACCTGGCATGCAGATGGCAATATCCCGCATGCTTATACCATCTGTGATGTCCTTTTTGATAGATGCAACAACACGCCGCACCTCTTCCTCACGAGATGGCAACGATGCACGGAACACATCATATTGGCAAGGTTGATCTGTGCAACTACCTGAGATCCAATGATGTGATGCAAACCATGCTGCATCGATTGCAGAAATGTTAATGTTGTCACGTTGAAATGCATCTGGTGGGTCGGGGGCGAACTGAACACCAATATCCCATCCAATGTTTGCTAGAGCTATCAGCAGCTCTTTATCAGCATCGCTTACGCCATGTGTGGCGATCATCACACATTGTTGAATCACGTCCCCAGAAAACGTCCGAAGTGGGTTGTCCAATAGCTTCGAAACTCTTGAGGTAACCTTAACTTCATATGCACCACGATCACATCCTACGCCACCATAAAGCTCACGAAGATTACTCCATGCCGCAGCTATTTCAGCTAACATTCGCCCCCTGCGATTATGCAAGCCAGCTTGATCGGCTAGTTCATCGATAGCTCGTGGAGATTTACCGTACTGCGTCCATCGCACGAGCTTCTGTGCCTCAAAACCTACAGATTTGAGCAATGAGCTCTCGTGAATAACATGTTCGATAAGCAGATCAACCTTATTCTCACTAAGAATCGAGGGTCCATGCGGCATCACATGCGCTCCTAGACGGCGTATGAACATCGACATCGTCTCGATGATAGGGGGCTCTCCAGTTCCGTTATACTCGGCCCATGCTCGAGTAACAATCTCAACTTGCCTAGAGGTTGGAACGATCACAATAGAAATGCCGCTCGGAAGATGTTGCATCCCAAGAGACACCTCTGACTGCTCTACAAAAGCAGTCCATACTGATTGTGGTTTACATGCTATCCATCGCGCCATAGAAGTTGATACCAAGTGCTATATTTAGCCTCACATACGTTGATACATACAATATGAGGCACGACGTGCGACCCAACAAATCAGTGGCCAGAATTTCTTTGTTGGCCATAATGACGATTCTTATTGCCAGTTGCAGCAGTGTGCAGCCAGTGCGTGTCTTGAAGAGAGATTCCTACGCGGCTACAGGTTCACTCGGGGGTGCATTCATTCCCGAGAAATCGCCAGCTGGCATCCTGCCGTATCTCACAGTAGGGGGCGCGCATGGTGTAACCGACAACCTTACCATGCACGGACATGCACACCTTCTCCTGGCGGCTTTTAGGGTAGCCGGACTCGACTACGGAGCAAGCTATCGTGCGCTATCTCAGGATGGCGCTGTCCCAGAAGTCACTGTTGGCGCGCAGCTCCTGATGTTTGCTAAGCTCTCGTCAGAACCAAACCCGCGTGTCTATCCGAATCTTACTGCAAATGCCTCTTGGAGGGTAGGAGAGCAGTCCCTTGTTTATACTGGATCGCATCTTACCTATCAGTTTAACAACGAAGTACTTGTTAGTCCATTCGTAGGATACCAGTTCCCGGTTAGTGCTGCGCTAGACATACAGGTCGAGGGGGTATGGCAGGCTCTGAACAAAAACACTTCTGCCGGCGTCTTCGAAGGATTGTCATCCATACATGGAATGGGTTCATATGGCTTTTACATCGGAGGGATCTACAATCTATGATCAAGCGCATTATCGTAGTCCTTGCTGTTGCTGCTGTAGTCATGCTCAATGGCTGCTCTATGGATTCATTCTTGTTTAACACGCTCGACCTTGCCTCGTATAGTCTCTCCAGTGCGGTTATCCCCGACTCACTTGTCAAGGCCGTAACGCTCAAAAGCGGCAGTGAAACTCTTTATGGGTTCTACGTCAAACAACCTGACACCGATCGCATAGAGCCGCACCAAGTAATCCTGTATCATCATGGGAACAAGCACAACATCGAAGCGTATTGGGACCGCGTAGAGCTTCTCTACCGCGCGGGCTTTGATGTGTTTATCTATGACTATCGCGGCTTTGGAATGAGCACCGGCTCTTCTTCAGAACAGGGACTTCATGAAGATGCACTTGCTGCACTTAACTACCTTCGCTCTCGCAACGATATCGATACAACACAGATCGTTAACTATGGCTTCTCGCTCGGAGGTGTTCCATGTATGTATCTTTCTGCGTACGTGCATAAACCAAAGTGTGTTATTACTGAGGCTATCTTCGCCTCGTCTGAGGCCCTCATTCGTACCGGAACATTACTAGATGTACCGGGCAACTACCTGATGAAAGGCGCGTTTGACAATGTAGAAGCTGCGCGCATTCGTACGGCACCCCTGCTAATGCTGCACGGTACGGCCGACACCTTTGTGCCCTTCGATCAGCATGGGAAGTACATCTATGATGCAGCACAGCAGCCTAAGATGCAGCGCCTCATTGATGGAGCCGAACACTCCGGCATTCCAAGTACAATGGGAGAGTCTGCATACATCGAGCTCATCAGAACATTTATCAAGGGCAACTAACGGTGTTTACCGGTTTAGTCGAAGAAAAGGGGCTGGTGCTCCGCATAGAACAATGCGCCAACGGACGCAGACTCGTGATCGGCTGTTCGCTTATCCTTAGCGACGTGCAGGTAGATCACAGTATCGCTGTCAACGGTGTTTGCCTAACAGTGGTGGCTCATACCGCAGATTCATTCACAGTGGATGTGATTGAAGAAACATTACGTAAGACAATCATCGGCTTGCTTGAAGAAGGATCAGAAGTAAATCTGGAGCGTGCCATGCAGCTTGGTGCTCGACTTGGCGGACACATCGTTCTGGGCCATGTGGACACAACCGGCGTTGTGGCAAAGATATCCGCAATAGATCTCGACTGGAACATCTGGATTGAGTTCCCTGCAGAGTACCGGCGTTACCTTATCCCAGTTGGCTCGATCTGTCTCAATGGTGTATCACTTACAGTGGCCAACCTGGAGCCCACACGATTCATGGTTTCAATCATACCACATACGCTGGCAGTAACAACCATTGGGACCTTGGCTGTTGGAAGCCGTGTGAACCTGGAATTCGATGTTCTGGCAAAGTATGCCGAAAGTGCCTCGCTTTACTATTCTTCAATGCCAGCAGGCACATAGGTAGTACGCGGCTGATGAGCTGCTCGCCACGCTACACGCGAGGCAAGACGTGTGATGGCCACTAGGTCTGCCATGTTCAGTTTTGACACTTCATCCGTTTGCTTGTGATAGTCTTTGTGCTCACCAGTAAAGTAGAAGAGCACTGGTATCTTCTTCATAGCAAATGATGCCTGATCACTTCGGAAAAAGTACTGCTCGATATCATATGCGAGTGTAAAGGGGCGAACAGCAGCGGTATTTTCTTCCTCGTTTATCTTTACGAGACCTGGACATCGCAGATTGCCTCCGATGGAGAGCTTAGAATTCTCGCATCTTCCAATCATATCCATATTGATCATAGCCACACAATTCTTTATTGGCAGAGGTGAATTGGCCACATATGCCTTTGAACCAAGGAGCCCCTTCTCTTCTGCCGAAAATGCAACAAATACAATTGATCTGTCTGGCCGTGTTGTAGATGTCGCTAGAGCTTCAGAAACGAGAAGAATACCGGTAGTCCCTGAACCATTGTCGTCGGCACCGTTAAAAATAGAGTCGCCCTCGGCATTTGCCTTTCCAACGCCAACATGATCGTAATGTGCACCCATCACGACGTATTCATCTGGATACTTCGCTCCTCGCAGAATTGCAGCAACATTTGCCGCCGGAACGATGTCCTTCGTGAGGGTAACCTTACAACTAACCGACAGCATATCAGAGCAGCGCATTTCGCGAGATGATGGCTGCAGCGTTTTGTCGATGTCTGTAATAGTTGAAACTAACGTGTCTATACTGCCAAAGACTGCAGCAGCGACGGCATCCCCTACATGGATAACTGGGATGTCCCCTCGCTTTTCATCAAGCTGAAGACCACCCGATCTGCGAGAGCCAGTAAGTGATCGCCAGCCGTGTTCATTCAGCATCAGAGAACGCTTTGAACGAGGCGCATCGAGAATAAGAACAGCAAGGGCTCCGTGTTCTTCTGCGTTAGATTTCTTGTGATCTGCAAATGAGTATCGCGTCCATTTCTTGCCATTAAACTTTGTCTCGTCTTCATGTTCTGGCTCACCACGAAAAACAACTACCACTGCCCCCTTTGCATCGATTGATGCGTAATCGTCGTAGTCATACTCAGGCGCCGTAATGCCAAAGCCTGCGAATACCACACGTGCCTCACGCACCTGACCCTCGCCTGTTTGCTCAAATGGTACAAACTCTTTTTTGATCGGCAGATCAGTTACAACCCCATTGATATGTAGCGTTAGATAGGTGTTAGCTCGAGCAGTATCCAAATCTCGCGTTACGAGGTTGTATGGGATCTTGTAGCCATCCGACGAAAGCGGCTCGAGGCCTAGTTTCTTAAAGTGATCCGCAATATACTCGGCTGCTTTGTCGAGTCCTTCCGATGGAGTATCCCGACCCTTCATTTCATCCGAAGCAAGAAATGAGACGTGCTCAGTTGCGCGAGCAACCGTATAGCGTGCGTCGGCGTCTGCAGGAAATGACGCTTTGCGCTCTCCATCACCAAGGTTGAAGAGTAGTGATACAACGACAAGAATGAATATTGGATTCATCAGCGATTAAAAGTGATGGTTACTTGCATACCCGGTTCGAGGTTTTCGAACATGACAGCGTCCGCAAGCTGCTGTGTGAGAAAAACCCCACGTCCACCAGGAAGCTCTCGAAGCTCTGGTGAGCGTGGGTCTGGAAGTGATTCAGGCTGAAAACCATTACCGTAATCACGGACGATGATACTAATTTCGGATGACGTCGCACAGATGGAGATATCAACAGGCAGCTCTTCAGATTCTCTATTGCCATGAATGATGGCGTTTGTCACGATTTCTGTCACGGCTATCTGCACATTGATGCGGCGCTCGTGTGCTAGCATCATCAAATCAGGGAAGCTCCCAAGAAAGGCGCTGATGGCTTGCAGAGCCTTCCTTGTGCTTGGGATTCGCATAGACCGGGTCATTAGATTCTCACCATACAGCGCAGAAGAACATTGGGAAGATTACGTGTCTGCGTAACGTTGATTGTCTGAAACTCATACCACCCAGACAGCGACAATGTGGATCCTGCACTCGTGCCATATCGTATGGCCACCTCGGGACCTATTGAATGCAGAGATCCGGTGAGTATATGCGCTGCGCCCACAGCAATACTACGTTGATCGAGTGTGTAGAGCCGTACGCCAGTCTGTATTGATGCAAGGGGCGTTAGAGCCGTTGATAAGAGGACCTTGACGAGGTACTCCAGATTGCCTGTTTCTGGAGATTCTGCAAAGGCATTCCACTGCAGCGACGCACGCTCGAAGTAACGAAAGAGAACTTGCGACTCAACATTGAATGCCGAGGTAAGCCGTACGCGCAACGAATCGCGGTATGAGATCTGCCTGAACGAGAATGAACGTGCAGCGGAGCTCAGACCGTCGTAGTCATAGGCCGTATAGTTAGCAAGAATCTCAAACTGTGGCTGCATGGTAACACCCGACGTGCGAAGTACGAACGATGGCGAGAAACGCAGCACTCTATTGACGTTATTAAATGCACTACGTGTAGCACGAAGGAACACGAGATGGAGATACTGACCAGAGAGACCAAGGTTCATCGACAAACTTCCCGTTAGCTTCCTCGACCACGAGAACGTAGCAACCGTTGACAGCTCGTCGCGGTCGTCGTCGTTTAAGGGGCTTGGCGTGTCATATCGAAGCAGCCATCCGGCTATGTCGAGTCGGAATGTATCTCGTGACGATGCGAACCAGTCGCCCCTTGCAAATAATCGCGTTCGGAATGTTTCATTGTCACGCTGAAACTCCTGTGCTCGCACGGTCTGCAGAGACATGGATTGCAGTCCAAATACATCTTGCACACCATTCTGTTCCGATCGTTGATAGACCGATCCACCAACAAAGGCATTTGCGTTCGGCAAGGTATACGAGAGCTGTGCTTCGATATCTACTGCAAGCTCGGACAACTGCCTACTCACGGATGTAAGTGCAAGATCTTGCATGGGTGTATCATATGATCGATTTATGCTGTTTGACAGCAACGATCCTACGAAACCAATGCCAAGCTGGGGTGTTAGCGAATATGCGATGTTAGCGTTGAATTGCTGTATGCTTTCTGCTCTGCGCTCTATGTTTAGAGGAAGACTGGGGGAAACACTTGTAAAAAACTCTCGTCCACGTATTGTTGACTGAGCAGATAACCTGAGTGAGGTTCCTTCGTCCAAGATGCGTGAGACACGAGCAATAACGTCAACGTCGCTGTTGGTTCGTCGCGAATCCAGACGCTGCCAGTCTGCGATGGCACTGCTGGCAAGATTCCATTCGTCGATTGTATAGTCGTCGAGTTTGCCCCGCACCACAGCCACCGGACCCGTTGCGTGCACGCCCAGCTGAGATGACGATTCTACTCCACCAAGTGCCTCTATTGCAGCATTGAACATGGGCGTGTACACAATGCCTGCAGCACCATTGATACGTTGCAGTGAATTCAAACCAACACTTCGTGAGTCCTGCGAAAGCAGCCAGCCCTGGCGCAGCACCGTCTTGAGTGTTGCCGAGACAGGAACATCCCATGAGATCTGCGATTGTTGATCATCACGTGTTGCAACCGAAGCTGTGCGAAATGCCGAGGATCTATATTGGTTTACAAAACGGAACTGTCCAACCGATGTTAACAGATCAACGTCTGCATTACCAGTCCACACAAACGTATTCGTGATCTTATCAACGCCGAATTCAATGCCTTTGCCAGGCACGCGCTCTTGTGGTGTAAGAAGCGACTGGAGTTGCTGCGCATAGAACGATGGTGATGCTAGGATCAACCCCAGCATCACGGCTATGTGTCTATGAGATAACTTCCAGGCGTGCAAATGCCACCATAAGTTGTTTGCGCTGTCCGGTGTCGAACAGCACGGTTGCTTTTTCCGATTGTCCGGCACCAGTAACGGAACTTACAGTACCGTTGCCAAACATCGGATGTTTCACGCGCTGTCCTGAATGCAATGTTGCCGTGCCCGCACTCGGTGCTGCCGCGTTACGAGACTTGGGTTGAGATACACTTGTGTAGCGCTTGGGTATTGGGAGCTGCGAGTACGACTGGCCACTCTCAGGCATTTGCGAGTAACTCGAGCTGCGTGGCTGCTGCCGAGTTGACTGCGGTGGCTGTTTGATCGAAGCACCATGCTGGGCCATAGACCTGCTGGAGGGGGCTAGGCAGTCTATATTGATCTCTGCCAGGAACATCGACGGACGTGAGAACACGAGCTCACCAAATCGGTAGCGTCTCTCAGCATACGACAAGATCAGTTGCTCTCTGGCTCGTGTGATACCCACGTAAAGGAGTCTGCGTTCTTCTTCTTGTTCTGCTGGGTCCTGCTCTGCCTTTGCTAAGGGGAACAATCCCTGCTCAAGTCCTGCAATAACAACCAGCGGAAACTCAAGCCCCTTGGCAGCATGCATCGTCATCATGGCAACACGATCATTACCGGTTTGCGGATCATCGGCATCGCTCAAGAGTGCAATCTGTTCAAGGTACGAGATCAACGTCATCTCTTCGTTGAGTTCCTGCTGCTCTGCGATGTGATCAAGGATGCGTTCGATGTTATTCCATCTGTCCTGCGCATCATCCGTCTGCTGCAGACGATACATCTGGGGCAGACCCGTAGCATCGATGTATGCCTGAGCAAGCGATGCCGGGGTAAGTTCTGTGATCATTTCCTGGTAGCGCGTGATAATGCCTACGAAGTCGTTCACAGCCTTTACCATGCGCGCCTGAAGCATTGGTACTTCGCCAACGCGCAGCAGTGCTTGAAACAGCGATACGTTCTCGCGAGCAGCAAACTCTTGCATGCGCTCTAGGCTGGTTGCGCCAATACCACGAGCCGGCTCGTTGATCACACGTAGGATGCTCTCGCTATCGTCTGGGTTGACAAGGATGCGCAGATATGCCAGCACGTCCTTGACCTCTTTGCGCTTGTAGAAGCTTACGCCACTCACGATGTGATACGGCATGTTCGAGCGCCGAAGGGCATCTTCGAGCGCCTGTGACTGTGCGTTCGTGCGATAGAGAATCGCTACGTCCTTGGGTGAGTAACCGCTCGATGAGATGCGCGAGCGTATGGTGCGCGCGATTGTTTCGGCCTCTTCCCTGTCGTCACGACAAGCAAGCACCGTTATCTTTTCGCCCTCGGTGTTATCCGTCCACAATTCTTTCTTGAGCTGCGATGTATTGCGCTTGATAACGCTGTGCGCTGCAGCAAGAATCACTTTTGTTGAACGGTAGTTCTGCTCGAGACGCACAACAGTTGCTTCCGGATAGTCGCGCTCAAAATCCAGAATGTTTTTGATGTCGGCTCCACGCCAGCGGTAGATACTCTGCGCATCATCGCCCACAATGCACAGGTTGCGATACTTTGATGCCAGCATGTTCACCACGCGGTACTGCGCCCGGTTGGTATCCTGATACTCATCCACCATGATGTAGCGGAACCTCTGCTGCAGTTGTTCCAGCACGTCGGGATGGTCTTCGAGTAGTCTGATCGTATGCAGCAGCAAATCGTCGAAGTCCATTGCATTGCTCTGTTGCAGACGCCTCTCGTACTGCTCAAAGATCTGACCCGTCTGCTTGTCCGTGATGGAGTTTGCCGTGCGAGAGAACTCCTGCCAGGATATCATGTTGTTCTTCGCATGCGAAATGCGCGAGCGCACGCCATTGGGCGGCAGCACCTGCTGCGAGATACCCATCTGATTCATGATCGCCTTGATGGCCGAGGCTTGATCGTCTGTATCGTAGATCGTAAACGTTGGTGTAAAGCCGATCTTCTCTGCGTATTGACGCAGCAACCTTGCAAAGATGGAGTGGAAGGTGCCGGCCCAAATGGAGCGGGCTGTTGAGCCCCCTACCAGATGCGCAATCCGCTCCTTCATCTCCTGCGCGGCCTTATTGGTAAACGTGAGTGCCAGCATGTTCTCTGCGCGCACACTGCTGCGCAGAAGGTATGCCATCCGGAAGGTAAGTACGCGTGTTTTGCCGCTACCTGCACCGGCGATGATCAGCACCGGACCGTTGATCGTGCGCACGGCTTGGGCCTGACGCTCGTTGAGTCCTTGGAGAAGATCGTTTGCAGGGGGCTGTTGGTTTTCAGGGATAAGTTGCAACATCAGAACTCTACAAACCCCGTTTTCTTGTACACCTTCCGAAGCGTCTTGCGCGCCCGATCGCGCGCATGCTCGACGCCCTTGCGCAGCGTGGCCTTGAGCGTTTCCTCGTCGGCCCGCAATGCCTGGTACTTCTCGCGCACTGGACGCACAAAGGCAACGATGGCCTCGCCAACGGCTTCCTTGAACTCGGCATAACCAAGACCGGAGAATTCCTGCTCGATCTCTGCGTATGTCTTGCCCGTTGTGATGTGATAAAGCGTCATCAGGTTTGCAACACCTGGACGCTTCTCGGTGTATTCGATCGTTGTACCAGAATCTGTTACGGCGCGCTTCACCTTTGAGCGAATCGCTTCGTCGGTGTCTACGAGGAAGATCGTTGCCTTCTCGTTGGCATCCGACTTGGACATCTTCTTCTCTGGCTCCTGGAGCGACATAATCTTGGCGCCCACCTTCGGAATGAAGGGTTCTGGCACGGTAAACGTTGGCGAGTAGTGATGATTGAACCGCTCTGCTAGGTTGCGTGTAAGCTCCAGATGCTGACGCTGATCCTCGCCCACTGGCACGAGGTCTGCGTTGTAGAGCAGAATATCGGCAGCCATCAGAATTGGATAGGTAAACAATCCTACATTCACATTGTCGGCATGTGTTGCGCTCTTGTCCTTGAACTGCGTCATGCGCGAGCACTCACCGAATCCCGTCATGCAGTTTAGCACCCATGCCAATTGCGAATGCTCTGGCACGTGAGACTGAATAAACAGCGTAGACACATCGGGATCGATCCCTGCGGCGATATACATCGCAGCTACATCAAGCGTGCGCTTGCGCAGCTCAGCAGGTTCTTGCCGTACGGTGATAGCGTGAAGATCTACGACGCAGAAGAGCGCCTCGTATTCGTGTTGCAGTTCTACCCAGTTGCGCAGCGCCCCAGCGTATTGTCCGATCGTAAGGTCGTTGGTGGGCTGCATCCCCGAGAGAATGGTCTTTTTTGTCAGTTTTTCGGCTTCCATACGTGGCAAAATACCCACCATCTTCGTCATTGACGCATTTTTGTACATGATAGGATTTGGATGCTACCGCACTGTCGACACAAACCCCACGCACCAGAGCGCAATCGAGCATGCACTCGTCTCCGGCGTGAGAATCTTTGATACCAGCTCCAACTATGGAGATGGGGCTAGCGAGAGGCTTGTGGGGAAATTGGCCAAGGCCGCGATCATAACGAAGTATGGTTATCTCCAGGGCACCATGCTCGAGCAGATCAAGGCTCAGGAAAGTATGGGGCATGAGATTCCAGAGCTCGTGAGGCTCTCCGACTCGCTCTGGCATTGCATCCATCCGGAGTTCTTGGAGCAGGCCTTTCAGATCTCGTGCGAGCGCATGAACAGGACGACGCTTGACGTTGTGCTGCTGCACAACCCGGAGTATTATCTGCAGCATGCGCATCAACAAGGTGTTAACCTCGGCGAGGCACGCGAGGAACTGTACCGTCGGTTTACGGAAGCCTTTACTTGGTTCGAGCGCGCTATTGCAAGTGGACGTCTGCGCGCCTATGGCGTCAGCTCGAATACCTTTGCCTATCCAACCGATGCCACCGATGCCGTGTGTCTTGCGCGCACGTTGCAGGCAGCCGAGCAGGCAGGCGGTAAGGGGCATCACTTTGCCTATGCGCAGATGCCGTTGAACTTGATAGAGCATTTTGCGGCAACCAGCCTGAACACAACGGCACGAAGCACTGACGCGCTGCAGACGCCCCTTGAGTTTGCCAGCGAGAACAACATCCACGTGCTTGTGAACCGTCCGCTCAATGCCATCGTGGACAACGACCTCATCAGACTAGTATCGCATCCAATGCCGGAGCACATCGTGCATCCGCAGGACATCGAGCATCGCATCCACGAGATGGAAACGCGTGAACACGACCTTGCCAACAAGCTCCAAGCAGAAGGCTCTCTCTCCGAGCGCGACATCCAAGTACTACACGAAGCCTTCCGCGTTGCCGGTGCTTTGTGTCAGTCATGGTCACAGTTCCAGGGCCTTATCCACTGGCGTGATGTAGAGCGCTCCTACCTTGCGCCTCGCATCAATGCTGCGGCTGTTATGGGCGCTGGCAGCGCGCATCGCAGTGAAGTTGACGAATACATTGGCGACCTTACCCAGCTGCTTACGGACCTGGACACCATGTACGCCCAGGACGAGAACGCCTCACTCGAGGAGCTCCGCTCAACGCTTGCCACAGAGTTTGGTATGGACCCTGAGAGCCCCTTACAGCAAATCGCCATCCACGCCCTCGTATGCACTCACGGCGTCGGCACCGTGCTCGTAGGCATGCGCACCCCCACCTACGTCGACGACATCCTCGCCACATGCGACCTGCCACGTCAGCACTTTACCCGCCAAACCTGGGCGCGCGTGGCAGAGCAGTTGAAGCGGCTAAGCCATTAGCGCTCGTCTAGCACCGTGTACCTTGTACCTAGTACCTTGTACCTAGTACCTAGTACCTAGTACCTTGTACCTAGTACCTTGTACCTAGTACCTCGTACCATTTTCCGTATTTTCGTCCATGCCGCTTCCTCTCCTCATCGCCCCTTCCCTGCTTGCATCGAACTTGCTGAACATCGAGCAAGACATTCGTGCGTGCGAGGCAGGTGGGGCAGATCTTCTGCACTACGATGTGATGGACGGACATTTTGTGCCGCCGATAACATTTGGGGCAGACTTTGTAACGATGATGAAGGGGCTAACCACGCTGCCTATCGACGTGCATCTGATGGTTACGAATCCGGACCATCAGGTGGAGCTGTTTGCTGATGCTGGTGCTGACTGGATCTCGGTGCATGCAGAAGTTACCCCGCACCTGCACCGCACGCTGGATCGCATTAAGCAGCGTCGCTGCAAGTCGGGCGTTGTGCTGAATCCTGTAACGCCCCTTGAATATGCGTTTGAAGCAGCCGAGTCGTGCGACTTCATCTTGCTGATGAGCGTTAACCCCGGCTATGGCGGACAAGCCTTTATCCCATCGTTTTTGCAGCGCTGCGAACGCCTCCGCACGTGGCTCGACGCACAAGGCCTATCACACGTTGAGATCGAGGTAGACGGCGGCATCAAGGTCGAAAACGCCAAGCGCGTCATCGAAGCAGGTGCAAACATCCTTGTCTCCGGCTCCGGAGTGTTTGGTGGGAATGTTGCAGAGAGAATCAACGCGCTAAGGGGCTAGGTAATACCCCCGATACCATTCCACAAACCTATGTAATCCGTCGCGGAGTGAGGTATTGGGGCGAAAGCCCGTGAGTTCCCATAGGTCTTGACAGTCGGCCCAGGTTTTCTCGACGTCGCCGGGCTGCATGTCCAAATAGTTCTTGGTGGCCACGACGCCCAATTCCGACTCGAGGATTTCCACGAATTCGAGCAGGGATACAGGAGCCCCGTTGCCGATGTTGTGAACAGCGAGCAGCGAGCAGCGAGCAGCGAGTAGGGGCGACCCTGTGTGGTCGCCCTGCGAAGGTGTGTGGTCCCCACCATGGTTTCCCGCGTTCGCGGGAACGACACAACCCATCACCCTTACCACCCCCTCGACGATATCATCGATGTAGGTGAAATCGCGGCTCAGGTTTCCGTGGTTGTAGATGTCGATGGGCTTGCCGGCAAGGATGCTCTGGGCAAACTTGAAGTAGGCCATGTCGGGACGTCCCCACGGACCATACACGGTAAAGAAGCGCAGTCCGGTGCAGGGGATGTTGTAGAGGTGGTTGTAGCACTCGGCCATCAGCTCGTTGGTGCGCTTGCTTACCGCATACATGCTGGCCGGGTGGTCCACCCTATCGTCCGTTGAAAACGGCACGTGCGTGTTGTTGCCATACACGCTGCTGCTGCTGGCGTACACCAGATGCTGCGGCATGTGCGTGCGGCACGCCTCCAGGATGTTCAAAAAACCAAGTATGTTCGACGAGACATACGCCTTGGGATGCTCAATGCTGTATCGCACGCCTGCCTGCGCAGCCAGATGGCATACGTAACAGGGCTTGTGCTTCGTAAAAATGGTATCGATAAGCCCCTTGTCCTCAAGATCACCCTTGTAAAAGGTGATGTCAGAGCCCAGCTGTTCGAGGCGGGCATACTTCAGCGCTGGGTCGTAATAGTCGTTGCAGTTATCTAAACCGATAACGGTCCACCCATCGGCCACGAAGCGCCGGGCAACATGAAATCCGATAAATCCAGCGACTCCAGTAACGAAAATCGTCTGCTGCGTAGACATAGATAATTCCCCTGGGGCAAAAGTAAGCAGCGAGCAGCGAACAGCGAGCAGCGAACAGCGAGCAGCGAACAGCGAGCAGCGAGCGGGTGCGCCCCTGCGTGGAAACGTCGCCCTCGCGAAAGCGGGGGCCCATCACATAGCGTGCCGATCACAATAACGTGAGGTCCCTCGCACCTTCGGTGCTCGGGATGACGCAGCGCACGCTTTTATTCATTGGGTGGTCCGCGCGCCGTAGGCGCGCGGACCACCTCCCCCACTAACACGCAATCGGTGCGTCATCCCGAGTGGCAATGCGACGAGGGACCTTGTGGTATTGTTTCGGGCGAGCCACCGGCTCGCCCTTACATGGTCGATTCCAGCTGTCGATCGGTAGGCCGCAGGGGCGGTCCACCATTCCCGGGCGCTCACGCAGGGGCTATTCTGGGCGCTCACGCAGGGGCGCTCCTACTTTCCCAACAACCTCTTTCAGGGCATTGGTTAGGTGCACATACTGCTCCCGCAGGTGGGCGGGTATGGCATCGAGCTGACGTTGCACGGCGTCCATGTCGCCGCGCACAAGGGGGCCAGTGAGCGGGAAAGGCGCGTCTTCATGCATTGCACGCGCGGCGTTCTCAAGGGTCTGACGCATGATGGGCACAAGAAACTCGGCCACAGGGATGCCGGCGTCCTTGGCAAGCTCGCGCGCTAAGTCGTATGCGGCATACGTAAAGTTCGATGCGGCCACAGCGGCCGCATGATAACGTCGTTTAGAAACGGGATCTGTCTTCGGCAAGCGATACGGGAAGCCCCCTGTCAGCTTCACAAGTTCTTCGATAAGGGGCCATGCATCATCATCGCACTCAATACCCCATCCAATGCCTTCAAGCAACTTCGGATCTGCATCTCCAAAGGTCTGGAAGGGATGCGCAGCCGCCACCATTGCGCCACACGCACGCACCGGCTCAAGTATATCCGTGCCCAACGATCCGTTCACATGCATCACAAGTGATCCGGAAAGTTGATCGCCATACTGCTCTGCCATGCGCTGAATGACAGCCGGAAGATAGGCGTCTTTGCAGGTGAGGAGGAAGAGGGAGGACGAGGGACTAGGTACGGAGGTACTAGGTACGGGGGGACTAACAAATTCTCTAGATGAAATCGAATGTAAAGTCTGGATTCCCACTTTCGCGGGAATGACGGATGAGGATTCAGTACCTAGTACCTCGTACCCAGTACCTAGTACCTGTCTTTCGTACCTCGTACCTAGTACCTCTCCTATAGATACCCCTACTCTTCCCTTACCGATGATCGTAATGTGCGTGATCATATCATTCGTTATGAAAGGGGCTCAAGGGTATAGCCGTCTTTGCCGTCTTTCATTGTCCAGCCGGAGTTGGTGAGTTCGGTGCGGAGACGGTCCGCGTCTGCCCAATCTTTTGCTGAACGAGCAGCCCAACGTTGGTCTGCGAGGGTGCGGATAGCATCGGGGATGTTCACTGCTGGACGTTTCGTGAATGTCCATACAGCAAGGACGTTGTTGATGGCCTTGAGCGCGCCGAGTACTTCGCGTGCAGCATCGGGATCTGACTTCACATTGGCGTTTGCACCCAGATACTCGTGCATGCGCGCAAGCGCCTGCGGCACGTTCAGGTCGTTGCCAAAGGCTAATGCAACATCAGGTGGCATTGCGCCTGTTAGCCCCGTTGCATCATCGAGTCCGGCAGCGTCGAGAAGGTCCCAGATGATGTTCTGCACCCTGGTGCGCGCCGTTGATGCCGCCTGTAAACTGTCGAAGGTAAAATTCAGTACTGCTCTGTAATGTCCGGCAAGGAGCGCAAAACGTATGTCGAGTGGGTTGTGCCCCATCTTCTCGAGATCGCGCAGAGTGTAGAAGTTGCCGAGTGACTTCGACATCTTCTTGCCTTCGATCTCCAGAAACTCGTTGTGCATCCAGAACCGCGCCTGCTCGTCAACATGATAACCGGCGCAGCACTGCGCTAGCTCGTCCTCGTGATGCGGAAACCGCAGATCTACACCACCCGTGTGAATGTCGATGGGCAGTCCAAGTATGTGTTTCGACATCGCAGAACATTCAATGTGCCAACCCGGGCGTCCGGGAATGTTCTCGCCATCCAGTTCGAAATCCCAATACGGCTCGCTGTCCTTGCGTCCCTTCCATAACACGAAGTCACTCACCGATTCACGATCATACTCATCAGCGTCGATGCGGACGCCTTCTCGGAAATTCTCTGCATCAATAGCAAACAATCTGCCGTAGCTGTAGTCCTTGGCGTAGGCTGCCACGTTGAAGTACACCGATCCTTCGGATGCATAGCCGTATCCAGCATCCACAATGTCGCGAATCAGTGTCTGCATATCGTCGATGTATTCCGTGGCACGCGGCATTTGATAGAAATGCTCCATCGAAATGCCCAGCACCTGTAGATCTCTGCGAAACTCCGACTCAAAGAACAATGTAAACGTGCGCAGGTTTGCCTTCGCATCGGACGACTGCTCACCCATCTCGGAGCGCCATTTTTCAGAGCCTTGAGAGCTGTCGCGTATCGTCTTGTCGTCGATGTCCGTGATGTTCATCACCCAGCGGACTGGGTAGCCCCCTACCTCTCGCACCACGCGCTGTAGCACATCGGTAAACACAAATGCCCGCATGTTGCCCATGTGGGCAACATCATACACCGTTGGACCGCACGAATAGATCTTGACGCACGATGCGTTAAGGGGCTCAAAAGGTTCAACCGACTTTGTGAGGGTGTTGTAGAAGCTTAACATCTTTCAAAACTACGAACTAGGAGGTACTAGGTACGGGGGTACGGGGGTACGGGCTAATCACTCTTTCGTGGATAATTCTCGAACAATGCTATACGGTTTCCCTCGGAGTCTTGAAACTCCGCAACGAAGCCGATGCCGTTGTCGGTCTTAGGATAGAGAACGCTTCCACCGAAACTCTTAACAAGATCCAGAGTTTCGTTGATACTCAAAGTGCTGAAATAGATAACTATCCCATCAAGTGTGGGTTTATAAACATCACCTTTTGCCAACGCGCCTGTGATGCCTGAAGAGCACCCTATCGAAGGAAACCAGCCATTTCGTTACCATCAATGATGGTTGTTTCCAAGGCGCAATGAAACACACCTTGATAGAATTGTACTGCTCTCTTCATTTCGAGAACTGGGATCTCGAAGTAGACTGCAGGATTTGAAAATTGTTCCATCATAACCACACCTTCTTCAGCGCCATTGTGCCAAGTGTTATCATTGCAGAAGCATACTGCATTGTATCCGGGAGCATCCTGATGAGCGCAACACTTACCCTGTACCGCAATCTACGCTGCATCATATCCATACTAACGTCGAGCGCAATAGTATGCACTGCACAGCCACTTGCACCCAAGCAGGCATATCCGTTTACGGTAAAGCAGATACATAGCGGACACAGTCTTACCGACCCGTTATTCTATCCTCATTGGCCGGGTCAGTATGTAAACCTCGTAGCCTCCGTAACGCAGCAGAGTTCGTGGCAACTTGTGAATCGGCTCATAGGCAAATCCACAGCCCCGGGTTCACAAATGAGCTACCGATGGGAGAATCCTCCTGGCAACGATGCACCGGATGCACGACATGACATTTTGAATTGGGAGTTGCTCTCTATTACCGAACGGGTCCCATTGCTCTACGAGGGTGGCAGCACACAGCAGTGGTATAAAGACGGCATCATCGCTCAGCGGAATGCACTATCGCTGTTTGTGAACAACGCATGGACGCAAGGTAATGGCGGTAAGGGTGCGGCAACGTTGCTCTGGACTACATGGGTACACGTAGACGGTTCAAGCGGCAACTTTCGCTCAATGCTTGATGTGCAGGGTCAGGAATGGGAACGCATGCAGGATCTTGCCAATCAGAAGCGTCCCGCTGGTGCTCCGCCCGTGTATCTGATTCCTGGACACAAGATGATGGCACGCCTTCATGATGACATCGCAAAGGGTATCGTTCCCGGGATTACAAACATCACGCAGTTCTTTAGTGATCAAATTCATACAAACGAGCTTGGCGCTTATGCCATCGCCATGATTCACTACGCATGCATATTCAACAGGAGTCCGCTGGGCTTGCCGCATAAGCTAATCCCCAACGCCCCCTCGGGCACGCCTATGCCCACTCCAGAGCTGGCTACCTATTTGCAGAACATGGTCTGGGATGTTGTTACGTCGTACGACCGCACAGGAATTTCAGCATCGACGTCCGTTCAGGAAGGGCAAGCAAAGCTTGACATAATCCTATCTCCGCAACCTGCAAACGATGTGCTCACCGTTACATGCAAAAGTCCAGCAACACAGATTGGAACGATACACATTCACGACATAGCCGGCTGTCTCGTTGCACAAGCCGAAGTTTCGCAGGGGGCCAGCACTGCTCACATCAATGTGCAGCATCTTCCTGCTGGGGTCTATGTACTAACGATTGCAGATCCTCTTGGAGTAGAATCCACAACCTGGCTCAAGGTAGAATAGGTCGCCGCGCGGCGTCATCCCGAGCTGTGCTAGCAGCGAGGGACCTCGCGGGAATGACGATCAAGTACCTAGTACCTCGTACCTAGTCCCTAGTCCCTAGTACCTAGTACCTAATCCCTCCTACCCATCCTGCTCGTACCTGGTTCACGCCATAGTGATAGACGATGTCTTTGTATGAGGGTGTGTCGTAGAGCACAACGTCGGCACGTTTGCCAACTTCGAGGGAGCCGCAGAGATGCGAGATGCCAAGGGCCGCAGCGCCGTTGATCGTTGATGCTGTGATGGCTTCTTCGATGCTCATGCGCATGTTCATGCAGGCAATGGACATGATCGTGGGCATGCTTTCGCTGTACGACGACCCCGGATTGCAGTCCGTTGCAAGGGCAACGATAGCCCCTTCACTAATCATCATTCGTGCGTCGGGATATGGCAGGCGCAGCGTGTAGGCCGTACCCGGCAACAGCGTGCAGACAACGCCGGCATCGCGCAGGATTCGCACTTCTTCGATGGTGCTGTGCTCGAGATGGTCGGCACTGATGCACCCAAGCTCGGCAGCCATCTGCGATGCCCCAATGAGCGCGATTTCATCTGCATGTACTTTGAGCTTGAGTCCGAGCTCCTTGGCTTTGTTCAGGATCCGCGTCGATTGCTCAACGGTAAAGAAGCCGGCATCCGTAAAGACATCGCAAAACTCCGCTAAACCCTCTTCTGCAACGCGGGGTAGCATTTCGTTGATAACGATGTTTACATACCCTTCAGGGTCGCGTTTCCATTCAGGGGGCACGGCGTGGGCGCCGAGGAAGGTTCGAACGACGTGAGGCACAAGGTACGAGGTACTAGGTACTGGGGACAAGGTACTAGGTACTGGGGACGAGGTGCTAGGTACTGGGGACAAGGTACTAGGTACTGGGGACTGAGCATGAGTACCTAGTACCTGGCACCTTGTACCAATCTTCAGCATCTTCAACTCCGTCTCTGTATCCAGCCCATACCCGCTTTTGATTTCGACGGTGGTGGTGCCATGACGCAGGGCCGACTGCAGAAGGCGCTGGGCGTTGGCTGCTAGTTCATCTTCGGTGGCTTGGCGCACAGCCTTCATGGTGGTAAGAATGCCGCCGCCTTCGGCTGCGATCTCCGCATACGTAGCTCCTGCAACGCGGCGCGCGAATTCGTGCGCGCGCGAGCCAGCAAAGACCATGTGGGTGTGTGAGTCTACAAAGCCGGGCATCACGGTCTTACCCGAACAGTCGATGAGGTCTGCATCCGCAAGATCAAGGTGTTTGGCTTCTTCAGCAGTGCCAACCCACTCGATGGTGTCACCGAACAGGATAGCCCCTTGAAGGATCTCGTCAATATCACGCATGGCTTCCCCAGTGATGTACGGGGCTCCGTTGGCGCGCACTGTTACGAGCGATGCGATGTTGGTTAGAAGCGTCTTCACGACTCGTCACCTTGCGCACGCGCATGGTCCGCGCGGGACTGCGCCTTCTCAAGCTGACGTGTGATGATGAGGTCGGCAAGGTGGATCGGGACCTCGAGTGGAAACGAGGTAGACATAATCTGATGCACCACGGCTTCCTTTACGTCGATTCGATAAAGAATGGCCATAAGCTTCTCTGGGTTGCGCGAGAGTAGCTCCGTGATACGGTTAATGAGCATGGCGCGCATCTCTTCGAACGAGCCCATAAACTCAAGCTCATCGCCTGCTAGGTCAAAGGCTGCTGCGATGCGCTGCGATGCGCTTTGCTGAACAATCTCAGAGGACATCGCTGCGTCCCTGCTCGCGAAGGGTCTTAACAATGTTCTTCACGTCCTGCGCTTTGTGCTTTGGACAGATCATCGTGGCATCGTTGGTCACAACAACCACAAGATTATCTACGCCAACCGTGGTTACAACGTGTTCGCCATCATGTGCATTCACAACGACCGAATTCTGTGAATCAAGAATAAGTGTGGTGCCCTGCTTCACATTACCCCGTTCATCATTCGGCTGCATACGATCTAGTGAATCCCACGATCCTACATCGTCCCACGGGAATGATGCCGGCACCGTGAACACATTCGAAGCACGCTCCATCACTCCGTAGTCGATGGAGATGTCGGGCATCTCACTAAACGTAAGCCCAAGCGCTACGCTCTTGTTCTCCCGGCACGAGGACGTCATTGCGTCTATATGCTTACCAACCTCTGGCAGCACATTGTGCATGGCGCTCACAAGCGCATGTGTGCGCCAGAAGAACATGCCGCTGTTCCAGACGTATTCGCCGCTGCAGACATATTCCAGGGCTACTTCGAACGCGGGCTTCTCTTTGAATTCTGCGACTCTGGCAACCGTCGACGGACGCGTGCGCTCTGTCATGCGGATGTAGCCGTATCCTGTTTCCGGACGCGTGGGCGGGATGCCCATCGTTACAAGCGCATCATTGGTCTGCGCATACGCAAGGGCAATGGCTACGTCCTGACGAAATGCCTGCTCGTCTCCGATGAAGTGATCTGCCGTGAGCACGGCCATGAGAGCGTCTTGTCCTTCGCGAGCTTCGATCACGCTGCATGCAAGCGCAAGGCACGGCGCTGTGTTACGCTTGGCAGGCTCGGCGATCACGTTCTCGGCTGGCAGATCTGGAAGTGCGTCAATGATCGGCTGACGTAAGATCTCGCTCGTGATGATCAGTATGCGATCTTTGGGGATAAGGGGCTCGATACGCGCGATGGCTTCTTCGATCATCATCGTATCGGGTGATGTAAGCTTCAAGAGCTGCTTTGGCTTGCGCATCCGCGATAGGGGCCAAAAGCGCTCGCCGGATCCACCGGCCATGATCACAACGTATGAGTTCATGTAGTCTTCGTAGAATTCGTAAGAAGTTGTAGTATCTGCACGGCATTCGTGGCCGCCCCTTTCCGCAGGTTGTCTGCTACAACCCACATCAAGAGTCCATGTTCAACAGATGTGTCCTTGCGGATACGTCCAACATAAACGGGGTCGGTATCCTTGGACGCAGAAGGCATTGGGTACGTGTGTGAAGCCGGATCGTCGATAACGACAATTCCCTCATGTGCAGCAAGTAGGGCTCGTGCATCATCGGGCCCGCAAGCTCGCTCGGTCTCGAGCGCAACGCTTTCGGCATGACCTCCAAGCACGGGCACGCGCACGCACGTTACGGCAATCGGAAGTTCTGGGGCATGAAGAATCCCACGCGTCTCGCGCATCATCTTGGTCTCTTCCTCCGACGAGCCGTTGAGCTCGTTGATCGTGTGAAACACGGCATTCATCGCAAGGGTGTGGGGCGAAATACGCGACGTAGGCTGATTGCCAGAAAGCTCTGCTGCTAGTTGGTCTACGCCCTGCTGTCCGCCACCACTTGGAGACTGATACGTACTCACAACGATGCGCCTTGCACCGTACTCTTCGATAAGGGGCTTCAATGCCACAACGAGCTGTATTGTGCTGCAATTTGGATTGGCAATAATGCCCTTGTGCGCAAACGCATCGTCTGGGTTTACCTCCGGCACAACCAGCGGTACGTCGGGGTCCATGCGCCAATAGCTCGAGTTATCGATCGCAACACAACCTGCCGCCGCGGCTAGCGGCGCATACTGCTTACTGATCGAGCCCCCTGCGCTGAATAGCGCATAGTCCATGCCCACAAAGGAATGTGCTGTAAGCTCCTGAACTACGTGGTCGCTTCCAAAGGCCGATACAACAGACCCCGCAGACCTGGATGAAGCCAGCAGTCGAAGCTTGCCAATAGGCACATTGTGCTCTTCGAGCACGCGAATCATGGTGCGTCCGACGAGTCCGGTGGCACCAACTATGGCAACATTTATCACGTCCGAAAATACGCCCTGTGCTAGTTTTGCAGATGAAGCATTTTATCGTTCTACTCGTAGCAGCAATCAGTGCGTATGCGCATCCGGCAGACGTGGACTACTTCGGCTGGGACGGTCGGATAGTGTATGAGGCCAGCTCCATCAAAAGCGAAGGCCTAAAGGGTGTCTCGAAATGTATGTCGGACGCAGCTCAATACGTGTACGTCGGTGTTCCCAGCGCACTCTACACTTATGGCGTGGTTGCTTCAGCACTAGACCAACCTACAGCTGATCGCCGGTACGCGTCAGAGACCGGAATTCAAGCGCTCACATCGCTTGGCATCACCTATGGTATTGCTGTTGCTACGAAGATTATTGTTGATCGAGAGCGCCCCTATCTGGCATATCCCGGGCTGATTGCGAATGGGGAAGGGCCAGAAAACGACAAATACCTGAGCTCGTTCCCGTCAGGACATTCGGCCGGTGCTGCCGCCATTGCAACAACGATGATGCTGCGATATCCCAAATGGTATGTGATTGCTCCGTCGGTGGGTTATGCTTTGTGGATGGGATTCTCACGGTTAAACCTTGGCGTGCACTACCTAACTGATGTTCTGGCTGGCTATGCCATTGGAGCCGGAGTAGCATACGGTGTGCATGTGGTAAGCAAGGAGCTGTTTAACGTTGCAGAGCCGATCCTGCCGGCTGGTGTTGGTCTTGCTGTGGGCATGGCGGGTACACCCACAACTCCGCTCTTCACGATCTCGATGAACTTTTAATGCGCGTTGCCTGCCTGCAGTTTTGTCCGGAATTCAAGAATCTGGATGCGAACACAAACATCATCATTGATGCTGTGCGATCCGCAAATGCAGATGTATTCATCGCTCCAGAGCTAGCAACAAGTGGCTATTTCTTTCAGTCGCGCAATGAACTACGTGATGTGGCTCAGGGGCTTGATGGCGAGCACAGCAGAGCGATCATTGAGGTGGCCCGTGAAACGAACACTGTGGTTGTCTGTGGTTTCGCCGAAGCAGATGGTAATAGTCTCTACAATTCAGCGTTGATCGCAGGACCAGACATTACGCCACATACATATCGCAAGACACATCTGTTCTACAAGGAACGCTTGTGTTTTGACCCCGGCAATTCGGGGTTTTACTGCACGCCCCTTCCCCATCTTGACTGCACGCTGGGCACCATGATCTGCTACGACTGGCGTTTCCCGGAGTCTGCCAGGGCGCTCGCTCTGCAAGGTGCCGACCTTGTTGTGTGTCCATCGAACCTCGTTACGCACCTCTGGCGCATGGCCATGCCCGTGCGCGCAATGGAAAACAAGGTCTTTCTTGCTGTTGCAAATCGAACAGGTTCGGAAGAATCCCACGCAGAGACTGTCAGCTTTAACGGCTGCAGCGCAGTGTACGACACAAATGGCGGCACACTCGTCGAGGCAAACGCAACAGAAACATCGGTGATCATCACCGAAATCGATCCTGCATCGGCTCGCACCAAGAGCTTCAATGCAATCAATGATATTTTCGCGGACAGACGTCCAGAATTGTACACACGATGAATTTTTCTTCCGTTAAGCACATCCATTTTGTTGGCATAGGTGGCTCGGGCATGAGCGGGATCGCGGAGATCTTGCTGTCACAGGGCTTTGTGGTCTCTGGTTCTGATATGCAATCGTCAGAAGCCACATCATATCTGATCGGCAAGGGCGCCAAGGTGTTTATCGGGCATGCAACGGAGAACATTGAAGGGGCTGAAGTGGTTGTATACTCTTCTGCGGTGCGGCCGCAGGAGAATCCTGAAACAACGGCAGCTCTTGAACGCAAGATTCCCATCATACGCAGAGCCGAAATGCTCAGCGAAGTTTCTCGACTCAAGTACACACTTGCAATTGCTGGTACACACGGCAAGACTACAACTACATCCATGTGCGGATTAGTCATGATGAAAGCTGGTCTGGACCCTACCGTGATAGTTGGTGGACGCCTAAAAGGTCTGGGCGGCACGAATGCACGGCTAGGCAACGGAGATTGGATCGTGCTCGAAGCCGACGAATACGACAGAAGCTTTCTACAACTGCTGCCTACCGTTGCAGTTATCACAAACATCGAAGCTGATCACTTAGACATCTACTCAGACCTTGATGATATCAAGGGCGCGTTTACAGAGTTTTCGAATAAGGTCCCATTTTACGGCACCGCATGCGTATGTCTCGATGATCCGGGCGTACGCGACATCATGCCGCAGATCAAGAGAGTTGTTACCACTTATGGCACAACACCTCAATGCGAAGTACGTGCCACTGACATCAGCTACCACGAGAAACATTCAACATTTACGCTTCATCATCATGGCAAGCCCCTTTGCCAGATTACACTCAATGTGCCAGGAGAGCATAATGTGCTCAACGCTCTGGCAGCCTGTGCTGTAGCCCTACAGTGTGAAGTTGCTCCGAACGTGATAGCTGAAGCCCTGGCAGAGTTCGGTGGGGTCTACCGCAGATTCGAGGTAAAGGGCGAACGCGACGGCATTCTCGTGATTGATGATTACGCACATCACCCAACAGAGATCCTGGCAACACTTGAGGCTGCGCGCAACGGATGGAATAGGCGTATCGTTGCTGTTTTTCAACCACATACGTATACTCGAACGAGAGATTTTTACCTCGAGTTTGCCACGTCTTTCGATAATGCAGACGTTTTGATCCTTACCGATATTTACGGTTCTCGTGAGGAACCCATCGAAGGTGTTTCGGGCAAACTCATCGCAGATGCCACTCGTGATGCTGGACACCGGCACGTACACTATGTTCCAGGGCTGGCAGACGTGGCCTTGGCCTTGAAGGAGATCCTCCAAGAAGGGGACATCCTGCTTACGATGGGCGCGGGAGATGTGCATAAGGTAGGTTCAGACGTCCTGAACTGACTATTTTTGCAACCCTGTCGTCTTACAGCGTCAGTTTCACATCACTGATTTTCTGGTTTTTTCATGTTGCACATCACCATGATGATTCGTCTTTATTCATTCGCCCTCATAGCAGCTGTTTGCTTTTCTGCAACGGTTGCAAGCGCACAAAAGAAAGCGCGCCCATCTAAAGCCATAGATCAATCGCAGACTGTCATCGCCACCGTTGGGTCAGAGCCGATCCTTCTTGGCGACGTAGAGCGCGCCTTTCAGAAGAATCTAACACGCAGAGACACAAAATTGTCTGCGGTACCCAAAGACACCGCCCTTGATTTCTTGCGACTCTATACCAATTATCGCCTCAAGGTTCAGGACGCAAAAGATCGCGGATTAGATACAGATTCTGCCGTAATGGTAGACCTTGCAAACAATCGCCGTTTGCTCTCCGAAACCTTCTTCTACGACAAGGCAGTTGCCAATAGACGTGTAGAAGAACTTGCCCAACGTCGCCTTACAGAACTCGAGATCGGAGTTATTCTCTGTGCCATCCCAGATCCGGCAACAAGGGGCTGGGACACGCTCAACAGCAAGCTTAAAGCAGAGCAGATTATCGTTGAGCTAAATCAGGGTGCAGACTTCGACAAGATTGCTCGGGACCGTTCAGACGACAAGGAAACTGCAGCAAACGGCGGTCGCTTGCCATGGATCAGCGGAGGCACGATCATCAAGGCTGTTGAAGATGCTGCCTACGGCTTATCTGCTGGGCAGGTAAGCTCAAAGCCCGTGTATTCACGTTTCGGTTACTTTATTGTTAAGCTCTTTCGCAGTGCCGGCCGTGAGTCTGTAAAGTTTCGCCATATACTGTTGCAACCGAAAGACAGCAGGGACAGCACTGCTACACAACTGTTCGCCGATTCGCTGATTGCCATCCTGAATAGCCCAGCCTCTAAGCAGAATACAGCACTTGCCGCAAGGGGCTTGCAGCCATCTGGCGATGTTTTTGGAGACCTCGCAAAGGCCTACTCAGACGACAAGACATCCTCGGCCAAAGGCGGGTACCTCGGAGCCCCATACACCCGCTCTGGAGGCATGGAGAACAACAACTCACGTCTGGTGCCGGATTTTGAACGCGCCATCTTTGATCTCAAGGACGGGCAGATCTCGGGCAAGGTGAACACGCTCTTCGGAACGCACATCATCATACGCGATTCTACCAAGCGCCCAGACCCGTTCGTAGAGCGCGATGCTGCAAAGCGCTCTTATCGCAGACTGTACTATGAGGAAGACAAGCGCCTTGTTCTCGATTCCGTGAAGAAGGCCAATGGTTATGGCTGGAATATTGTGAACCTGGCGAAGCTTCTCAACTCAATCGACACAAACCGCAATACACAGGATACACTGTGGCATCGCTCAATCGGAGACGACTTGATGCCACAACCTCTGTATTATCTTTCTAACGGACAGCTAAGCGTAGCGCAATTCACTGATACCCTACGCAAGCGCGCTGATTTGCGTGGCTTTACGCTGAATCGTGCAGGATTCGATCGTGCAATCAACAAGGTAACAGACCCCCTAGCACTCGAACAGGCTACAGTAAATCTTGAGAATGAATATGCAGACTTTGCTGCCCTTGTGCGCGAATTCAACGACGGGATACTACTCTTCAAGGTGGAAGAAAAAGAGGTGTGGAGCAAGCTCAAGTTTGATACTGTAGATGCACGCAAGTTCTACGACACAACAACTGCACGCTGGATGTCGGAAACGAAGTATGATGTTACAGAGATCTATGTACTCAACGACTCTCTACTTGGAGTAATCAACAACCGCATCAGCAATGGCGAAGACTTTGCTGCACTCGCTGCAGACTATACGCAACGTGATGGCATGCGCGACAAGAGAGGCTTTAATAGTAGCTTGTCTCCAAAGACGTCAAAGGTTGCGCAACAAGTAACGAATGCACGAGTAGGTAGTATTGTTGGCCCCGTAAAGATTGATGCAGGCTGGTCGCTGATTCGTCTGGACGGAATTGTGCCACCACAACTAAAACCATTCGAGAGTGCACTATCAGAAATTGCTCCTGCCTATCAAGACGCTCTCCAGAAACGCCTCACCGAGAATTGGTTAGGCAACGTTCGCCAGCGTCACCCAGTTATTTATAACACAAAGGTTATCGATAGCATATGGCCTTCAAAGCCTACTACGTCTAATGGCAAAACAAAGTGATGCATCACGCCACTAAACTTTCGTTTCTCATTGCGAGTGTTGTTCTCTTGCTGAGCAACACCACGACTCTGCCTGCTCAAGATGCCGTCGAGGGTATCGTAGCTATTGTTGGACGTGAAATCATATTGAAGTCTGATGTTGACGGCCAGCTTGAAGTGATGGCTCAGCGCGATCCTCGAATCAACAAGAAAGACCCATCAGTCCGCAAGGCCATACTTGATCAACTGATCAATGAACGACTCATTGTTACAAAGGCGATCGAAGACAGCACGGAAGTACAGGACGACGAAATCACACAGCGCATGGAATACCAGATCCAGATGCTTGTTCAGCAATATGGCTCTGAAAAGAGGATCGAGGATCTCTATGGTATGAGTATGTCGCGTATTCGCAAAGACTTTCGGGATGAGATCCGGAAGAGACTTTTAGTAGAAAAGATCCAGGGTGCAAAGTTTGGAGAAGTCAAGGTTTCACGGTCTGATGTTGAATCATTCTTTAAGAAGTACAAGGATTCAATTCCGCAGATCAATGACCGAGTAGACCTGTACCACATTGTTAAGTACGTAACAGCCTCGGCAGAAAAAAACAAAGAGGCTCAGGGACTGGCGCTACGCATACGGGATTCCATCACCAAGGGTGGATCTTTTAGTGACTTTGCTCGCAGGTACAGTGGAGACCCTGTATCAGCTGCAAATGGTGGCGACCTAGGTAGTGTCGAAAAGGGCAAGTTTGTTCCAGCTTTTGAATCAGCAGCATTTGCTCTGGAACCCAATGAGATATCACAACCCGTGGAGACTCCATTTGGCTGGCATGTCATTCAACTAGTTAGCAAGACATCCACCACCATTACATGCAGACACATCTTGATTCGTGTTGGTCAGAGTGAAGAGGACAGAGATGCTGTACGAAAGACGCTTGTAGACCTCGAGAGTCGCGTTAAGACAGGTGAGGATTTTGAGACGCTAGCAAAAAAGTACAGTGAAGAAAAGGAAACCCAAGGATTCGGTGGTGCTATGGGGCAGATAGATCTGCAGCGTCTACCTGATGACATGAAGCGAACAATCCTTGCAATGGCAGATGGAGACGTCTCAGACCCACTCCCCTATGCTGCAGATCCCACAAAGCCCGGCTACCACATCATGTGGCGTAAAAAGCTGTTAAAGTCGCACTATCCAACACTCGATGGCGACTACAAGCAGCTAGAACAGATGGCAACGTTGGAAAAGCGTCAGCGCTTGGAGCAAGAATGGATAGAGGAGCTCCGTAAGAAGTTATACTGGGAAGTTCGATAAGCCCCTTACCACGTCTTGGATATAACAACTCGAAAAACACTCTCCTGATACGACCCACCAAGTACGGCAGGGGTAAAGCGTTCGTCAAAGATTGATCGCTCAGCACGAAGATCGATATCTGCTATGTCTTCGAAATGCGCTGTGATGCCGAGCTGGAATCCAACTCTGTCGCCATAGGTTTTGTCGAACGCTAATGTCAGACCTCCATTTGCAGACAGAACATCATCAAACGAATAGGCGAACGATCCGTCGCCCGTGATGATTGTCGCATCCTCAGTAGAGGCTGAGGTTTGCTGAATGATGCCAAGTCCAAGGTTCAGACTCAGTGGGAAGACAAACGATATCGACTGGTTACCTGTTGCAGACGTAACCGAATAGTCGGTGCTTGCAACAGATGTTGCTGTTTCCTGGCGTGAATATGTGAGATGTGTACTGGCAGACAGGTCTCCAATGCGATATGAATATCCTGTTGCAGAGGTCCACATAGTCGTACGATTTGCATATGCATATACAGAGTCGGTTGCGTCGGACTCCTGGACAAATGGCATATACGAGAGCCGAACGTATGGCAGGTGGCGAATGGAGATGTTCATGTTTGCGCCCATTGACGTGGTCAAAGTAGTAGCGCGTTTAAGAGGGATCAGGTTATCCTGATCTCTGCGTACAAAAACGCCCAAGGATAGCTGACGCTTAAAAAGTGCCTGATCCAGCTTTGCATCATAACGCAGTACATCCACTCTCATATTCGGTACGCCAAGAGCGCGGTATCCCGTACCTACACGACGAACTACGCCAGAGAGACGAGTACCTGTTGATGCAATAGACAAAGACGTGCTGGCAGTGCCGGCCCAGTCTGCATATGCTGATGAGCTCGAATCGATGAGATCAAGAATAAATCTCGGCAGCTGGTCGGTAGAGAACTTTGGTGCATGAAGATCTCCGACAGTAATGCTGCCGGCAACTTCTGCAGCGATAGTCCAAATTCCTTTGATTGGTTCAACGCGAAAGTCCATCGATGTTAGCACGTTTCGTTGCGGAGTAGAAATAGAGAGACTATCACGAATGGGCGCCGCTGTTGCATCATCGGTAGTATAGACGCCTGTAAACATCCAGTGGGGACCATCTTTGGCACCAAACCCAAGACGCGCGCCCGTTATGGAACGTCCAAAATCAGCGTTGTCGAGATTCGTATAGATCGCAGTGTCGATGCGCAGTCCATCAGCACGAGCAAGTGGACGCTGTGTAGTACCCTTGAGAGCAGAGATGAAAAAGACCTTCCCCGGATTCCATTCGATACTGGTGCCCTCAACGCGAGTACCGCTCACTGTAAGCGGTGTAAGCGTTGGGAAAATCGTTCCAAATCCAACCTTGGGCAGCCACATCATTGTCCTTTCGGTTGCGCTCACGAGCCCTAGTGACTCAAGCGCATCGACATACTCGAGTGGTGAGCTGCCAGACGTAGAGCGCATCTGTTCGAGCTTTCGAAACTGTTCCACGCGCGACGATACTTGCCCTGCAAAGACTCTAGCAGAATCCACTAGCATCTCTGCCGAATCAGCCACGACGTGCGCTGAGTCATACACATCCATGGCTTGATGTACTATCGTTCCGGAGTCGGATGCCATAAAGAGCTCTAGTGCCTTAAAAGCCCTCTGCTCAACGATCCTCTGAAGCATCTCTGGATCAAGGTTGAGAGAAAAGGCGTTGATCTCCTGACGAATGTCTCGTTGTTCCGTTGAATAGAGCAGCGTAGCACTAACAGGAATACCAAACAGGATCATCGTTGGAGTAAATTCTGCTCGAGCAAAGTCAGGGGGCTTCTCCTGAAACGTACCCTGGCGGTTGGATGATTGCCCAAGAATGCGATAGCTCCCAGTGAGCACAACGGGAGCGTCTCCAGCCCGAGAACCTAGACCGAACCAGGATTGTCCATACGCTGGAAGAGCTATGCAGTACAGTACTACTGCTGTAACAATGCGCATCACTTCTGCCCTGAATCATCGTCAAGAAAGCGGACGGCATCAAGATTTACATGTGCACTAGATGACCAATCGCGAACGAGGATCACTGCCTGACGCTGCTTAAGCTGCCTCACATCCCACACAATCGGATCAAGACGTTCGCGAGCCCCCCTGCCATCAACATGGCTGGTGGCAACAACAACAAAGTTCCCAGTCATACCTGCAATGCGCCTGCGCGGCCCCTGTAAGGTATCGTTGTCGTTTTTCGATACGAGGAGCTCCACACATGCATCTGCTTGATTACTACCACCAACGTGAAGTTGAATCTTGTCACTGGTGATGACGAATTCCTGCGACCGTAGCTCTCCGCGTGCCCCGTCGCCAAGGTCTGTCCCATAAGACGATACCCAATACCGCCGGTGTTGCTGAACCAAGCCAAACACAGGGTGATCATCACGGATTGGCGACTGCTCGAAAGCGTCACCCTCGGCAACCCAGCACGAATATGTGCCCGTCTCAAAATCCCAGTTTTCTCCTGGGCAGGAGAACAACCGAATAGCAGAATGGGCAGAAAGCGACGAATCCATCCGAAGTGGTGCATCTGTATAGGTGAATTGCCAAACTTCACTTTCACCGAGGTACTGAAAGCTACTACCTATGCGTTCATAAGCGCCTACGTACCATGCATATCTCTGGCCAACAGCCAAACGTCGTGCAGACACGGGATACATGAGCAATGTGCGTCGTAGCTCCGACACGTCCAGGAAAGCAGGATTGCGCTTAGCGGCATCTTGAGGGGTTTGCGTTCCATAGATCTCTGCAATACGCAACCTGTAGACAATCTCGTCTCTGTTGAGCGGCGGCGTTGCACTCATCCATGAGAAGGTAGGATATTGATCACGCACAAACGTTTCGTTTACCGGAGCAACGAGAAAGGGTTGTGAAGTTCGCTGGATAACCACATCATTGCATGTTGTGGCAAGCACGCCCCCTGTTGTAACCTCGATCACCTCTGTACAACCGCGATAATCCCCACTGGGCATAGAGCCAGACTGCAGGATTACATTGTAGTAGTCCTTGTTGTACTTGTCAACTGTAAAGGGCTCTACTTGAGCACCACTAATGGACGTTATGCCGGGCAACAGGTCGATTTGCTTGGAACGTGCATCAACAACTATCCCTGTAGTTCTCGAAATCTCTTCAACGCTGGCATGCAGATATACTCTGATGGTGTTGGGTGTGGCATTGACAATCTGGCCTTTCCACACATCAGACATCCTGAATTGATTTGGGGGTGGTTGAGTTATGCGAATCGTAACTGCACCGGGTTGCGCACAAGTGGCAAAAACACATAGTATAATTGCCAGCACAAATGCTGGCGTTCGATTGCTGATATTGATCATTGCTGTACTCCGGTAACAATCTCGAACTTAGTGCGAATTCGTCAAATAGCCCCTGAGCCGTAACTTGCGCAGCCATTTTTATTCCAGCACAATGTTTACAACAACAACATCCCGCATCATCCTCTCAATCTTCATCCTAGCCAGCATACTGTGGCTAGGAATGTCTGTTGCACGGCTTGCAGTTGGGTACGATGTATTTGTACCCGGAACCATCCAACTCAAGTCCAAGCTTACAAAGCCTGTTCTGCTGCAAACAATCTGGTTGTACACCAGCTTAGGCATGTGGACGTTGATTTCATTTGCTGTATCGGCGGTATCAGGACTTGTAACGATCCTGCTTATGCGCGGACACTATAAGCGCTATGGTTGGCTCTTCATGTCCGCAGTTCTTTTTCTGATCGTGTTGCCTGCTCAGGGGTACCTTATCGATGCGGATCTTCTGCTGTGGAGCTTCTTCGACTACCAAACAGGTATGCCCCTTGCTCAACCACAACAGATCGTAGATGTCTTTTTACGTAGATTCTCCAATCAGGTTATCGGGATTGTTTCCCCGCTGGTGCTGCTTTCGGGAATCACGATTGTGCTGTTTACCACGATGCGTCCACTTCATAACGTTTTGGCTGAGAATGAAAGCAGATAAGCTGTTGGAAGAATTAACTACACTTGCGAAATCACTCGACTATAATGTTCGTAGGGAGCAGGGAGCTTTTCGCGGCGGTGCATGCCTTATGAAGGAGCAGCGCTTGATCATCATCAACCGCTCTATGCCAATCGAGGCCGCATGTGTTATCCTTGCTCGTGCCATGTGCCAGTTGGTTCCTGAAGATGTCTTTTTGAAGCCTGCTGTTCGTGAGATCATCGATCGCGAGCGTGCGTGGGCTGCTGCACATCCGGAAGTCACATTTGAGCCTACGTCGAAAGAAGCTGCTTGACCAAATACGCAACCGTTGCCATCATTGGACGACCAAATGCTGGGAAGTCCACGCTCATGAATGCCATCATGGAGATGCATCTGAGCATTGTTACCAATAAACCCCAAACCACACGACGACGCGTCCTCGGGATCGATACCAAGGATGATACCCAACTTGTGTTCCTCGATACGCCGGGTATTCTCAAACCTACGTACCGCTTGCAGCGCTCCATGATGGGATTCGTGGATGAAGCACTCGACGAAGCAGATATCATTTGCGTTGTGGTAGATACCCCTAAGGCAATCGAACGGGGGAATATTCTAGACCCCATGTGGGCGGGCATCATCGAAAGACGCAAGCGTCCGACAGTGCTCGTGCTCAATAAAATGGATGCCGTCAAGATTCGTAAAGAAGCCTTACCACTCATGGAACAAGCCCGCGAAAGTGGGCTCTTTGCCAAAGCAATTGCTGTTTCGGCCCGCGACAACAAGTTCATCGAAGACCTCATGGTCATGTTGCGCGAACTTGCACCCGAGGGCCCATTCCAGTACGACCCAGAATTGGCATCAGACCAAACGGATAGGTTCTTCGTCGCAGAGTTTGTGCGAGAAGCCGTGTTCAAACAATTCACCGAAGAAGTGCCATATGCTACCGAGGTAATGATCACGGAATTCAAGGAGCGTGAAGGGGGCAAGTGGTACATATCCGCCGATGTTATCGTGGAGCGTGAGAATCAGAAAGCCATTCTCATTGGCTCTCAAGGTGTAGCTCTTAAACAAGTTGGCCAAGCAGCTCGGGCAAGCATCGAACAACATCTCGGTCAACCCGTGTTTCTTGAGCTGTATGTAAAGGTTCGCAATGACTGGCGCAACGACAGAGCACAACTAGCTAGCATGGGGTATTGAGACGTAATTTGCATTGCATGAGTTATCGCTGTACCATATCTGTTTGCAATCTCATTGCTCTGGTGATACTTGCTTCGTGTTCAAGTAGTGATGGAGCGAGTGCTAAAAAGTCGGTAGATGAGATCTTCGAAGCTGGGAAGAAGTCCTTTGATGACGGCAATTACCTCGATGCCCAAGCACAGTTTGATGTAATCAAGCTACAATACCCAGCATCTCAATATGCAGATGATGCACAGTACTACACTGCAGAGATCAACTTTGAGCGCGGAGAGTTTATCATGGCTGCGTTCAACTACAATCAGGTTCGTCGTTCCTATCCATCCAGTGAATACGTGCGCGAGTCTATGTTTAAGGCAGCTCAGTGCTACGAGAAGATTGCCCTGCCTGCTGATCGCGACCAGGAAAATACTCGCAAGGCAATCCAAGCCTACACCGACTTCCAGTCACTCTTTGTGCGTGATTCGCTCTCACTCGAAGCGGCCAAACACATTCGCGACCTACGCGACAGGCTGGCAGAACGCTTTTGGCTAGTTGCAGATCATTATCTGCTTACGCTATCAAGAAAAGCTACCCTTATACAACTTGATGCAATTATCGATGAGTATCCAGACACGAAATGGCTTGAACCTGCGTTAGTAAAGAAGATCGAGCTGCTTGTTGAGCTCAAGAAAACAGATGATGCAAGAGCGGCGATAGCAACGTATCGACGTCTAATCAAACAACCACAGCAGCAAACCGTTGTGGACGCAATCGAGCGAGGATTATGATGAAAACACCAAGTAACAGTCTGGTTGTCATGACGGAGCTGGTTCTCCCAAACGATACGAATTATCTTGGCAATCTCCTTGGCGGACGCCTCATGCATTGGGTCGACATCGCCGCTGCACTTAGTGCTATGCGCCATTCTGGTAAAGTGTGTGTTACTGCTTCGGTTGACCAGATTACATTTGATGAACCTATCAAGCTTGGGCACGTGGTGCACATTACCTCGATTCTCACGCGAGCATTTAAGACGTCGATGGAAGTATATGTGCAGGTTGAACGGGAAGACCCACTCAATGGCACACGGACGCGCACGTCTGACGCGTTCCTAACGTTTGTTGCAATCGACCAGTATGGTAAGCCCCTTCCCGCCTCTCCGCTATCACCTGAAACAGACGAGGAAAAGCACCGATACGAAGAAGCTGCCATGCGTCGCGAGATTCGCCTTCGCGCCCGCGAAGCAATGAAGGCACGCCGGGGATGATCCGGCTGATAGCAGCCGTCCTTTTTTTCCTGAGCATCAGCACGTATGCTCAAGATGGCGACGTTACGCTTCGCATGATACGAAGTTATGGGGCCAACGATGAGCGTCTACCCCCTATAGTCGTGCTGAAATCAAGCGAGGCAAATGAAGTAGGCTCTGAGTTTGTAACGGTAGAATTCGATGTTGCGTCGCACTCGATCCCTAATGTGTATGCGCGCATCACCCATTGCAAAGCAGACTGGCAACCATCCGATAATGGGTTTCTCAATGACGTTACAAATAGAACCAGCATAGTAGACTGGTCGATTGCACCCGAGCGCTCGAAATATTATCGATACCGAGGCAAGATGGTGTTTCCGAACCCTCAGACATCGATTCGCTTCTCCGGCAATTGGAAAGTAACCCTGTATGATCTTTCCAACGACTCCATCATAGGAGAAACCAAAATCTTTGCTGTTGATGTGCGAGCATCAATGCGGATGTCGTTTATGACAGACTTCTATCAGCCACGCTTTCAGGTTTCTTCGATTGCTTACACAATTGAATCTGGTGTAACGGACCGATCAAACAGTCTACTGTCAACAAACCTTCATACGCTTGCGCTCTACCGAAATCATCGATGGTATGAACCATTCTATGCAAGCGAAACTCTAACATCTGTTCGGAACCCTCAGGGAGTGGGAAGTTTTGTTGTTGGCATGCCGCAAAGCGGCAAAGTCTTTAGACTTGAGCGCATGCCTGCACAAAATGAGTATCGGATACTCGACCTTACAGACATGGCAAGGTACCCCTTTGTTGGAGCACCCGTTCGCATGCCCCTTTCAGACATGCGACGCAACGGTACCTTTTTTGAACGCGCAGACGACGGCGCTATGACGTCGCAGGGCATAGTTGGCGCTAACGACGAATTTGTGCCTGTGGAGATTCTGTTGGATCCCAATCCAGGAGGCGTTAGCCGAGAAGATGTTTTTGTGGCCGGCTCATTCAACAACTGGACGCCAGATAAATCCTGGATGATGTGGTACGATGAGTCACTCAATCTCTATCGGTTACGCCAATGGCTGCGTCGTGGACGCCACAATTACCTCTATGCTACGGGACGCCTCAATGCTGATACCGATGAAATCATGGACTTGAGCTTCGAAGAGTTCGAAGGAAATACTGCCTCAGCAAACAACTCATTTGTTGCCTTCGCCTACTATAAAGAGCTGGACTACGGTGGTTACGACGGCATCGTAGCTGTTGGAAGCAGTACGATGTATTTGGGGAGATAATTACCAATTACGAATTACCAATTACGAATTACCAATTACGAATTACCAATTACGAATTACCAATTACTGAGCGTCATTCCCGCGGGGTCCCTCGCATGGTAAGTGCCGAGCAGCGAGTGCCGTGTAGGGGCGAGCCGTTGGCACGCCCGCTTTCCCCAACCACGCAAGCATTGCGTCATCCCGAGCAGCACAGCGACGAGGGACCTCAAGCATGCTGTGTTGCATCGAGGGTTGTGTTGCATCGAAAGTGGTTTCCCGCTTTCGCGGGAAAGACATCAACCCCCCGTACCCCCCGTACCCCCCGTACCCGCGTACCTCGTACCTAGCACCTTGACCCACTCTTCCCTACCTTTGCGTATGTCTCGCAAGCAGCCAAACACAGATCCAACACGCATGGACGATGACATTGATGCATCGCTCCGCCCAGTATCGTTTAGTGACTTCACTGGACAGCCGAAGATTGTTGAGAATCTGAAAATCTTTATTGCTGCTGCCAAGGGGCGTGGGGAAGCGTTGGACCATGTGCTCTTGACGGGTCCACCAGGACTAGGCAAGACAACACTATCACACATCATCGCTCGCGAGATGGCAGCACAGATCAAGATCACATCGGGACCAGTGCTGGAAAAGCCGGGCGACCTTGCTGGACTGCTAACAAGCCTTGACGAAAGCGACATTCTCTTTATCGACGAAATTCATCGTCTGTCGCCGGTTGTTGAAGAGTATCTCTACTCGGCCATGGAAGACTTCCGACTCGACATTATGATCGACTCGGGTCCGGCAGCACGTTCTGTGCAACTTGCCATCCCACGCTTTACCCTCGTTGGCGCTACAACACGTCAGGGATTGCTGACAGCACCCTTGCGTTCTCGCTTTGGTATAACCAACCGCCTTGACTACTACGACGCCGCAGAGCTTGCACGCGTAATCTCGCGTAGCGCAAATTTGCTTGGTGCCGATATAGACCCAGAGGGGGCTAATGAGCTTGCGCGCAGGGCGCGAGGCACCCCGCGTATTGCCAATAGATTGCTTCGCCGCACACGCGACTTTGCCGACGTAAAGGGCACAGGCGTCATTACGCGTGATATTGCACGCATCGCACTGGAAGCTCTCGAAGTAGATGAGTTCGGATTGGATGAGATGGATACAAGAGTGATCCTTGCCCTGATCGAGAAATTTGGTGGCGGTCCAGTGGGCATCTCGACACTTGCGGTGGCGGTAGGCGAAGATGCCGGTACGCTTGAAGAAGTCTACGAGCCATTTCTGATCCAACAGGGATTCCTGCAGCGCACACCACGCGGGCGCATCGCCACGCCCCTTGCCTACCGGCATATGGGACTTCAGCCTCCGAAACCAGATGCTCCCCTGTTCGATCCTGCGTAAATTCGCAGGATATGAGCAAAGACATCACCTCTCGCAGCGAAGATTATTCACAGTGGTATATAGACCTTGTTCGCAAGGCTGGCCTGGCAGACTATTCAGCCGTTAAGGGCTGCATGGTGATCAAGCCCTACGGCTTTGCGATATGGGAGAATATGCGCGACACGCTCGATCGCATGTTCAAGGAGACAGGGCACGTGAATGCCTACTTCCCACTCTTTATCCCGAAGAGCTTCTTGAGCAAGGAAGCCGCGCACGTCGAAGGCTTCGCCAAAGAGTGTGCCGTAGTTACGCATTATCGTCTGAAGAATGCCGAAGATGGAAGCGGAGTGGTTGTAGACCCCGATGCGCGCCTCGAAGAAGAGCTCATCGTGCGTCCAACGTCAGAGACCATCATCTGGAACACCTATCGCGACTGGATTCAATCATACCGCGATCTGCCGTTGCTCATTAATCAGTGGGCGAATGTTGTCCGCTGGGAAATGCGCACGCGCCTCTTCCTGCGCACCGCCGAATTCCTCTGGCAAGAGGGGCATACTGCTCACGCGACACGCGAAGAGGCAATTGAAGAAACGCGTAAGATGCTCGACGTCTACGCAACCTTTGCCGAAGAGTGGATGGCCCTGCCAGTCATCAAGGGCGTCAAGACGGCCAATGAATGCTTTGCTGGCGCCGAAGACACATACTGCATCGAAGCACTTATGCAGGACGGCAAAGCATTGCAGGCCGGCACATCACACTTCTTAGGTCAGAACTTTGCCAAGGCCTTTGATGTGCAGTTCTCATCCAAAGAAGGCACCCTCGAATATGTTTGGGCCACTTCATGGGGCGTATCAACACGTCTGATGGGCGCGCTTGTTATGGCGCATTCAGATGATGAAGGACTCATCATACCACCAAAGATTGCGCCGCACCAAGTAGTGATAGTACCAATCCCTAAGCCCCTTGCAGAACTTGACGAAGCGATCAACAATGTGGCCAAAGAACTTCGTACACGAGGCATCCGCGTCAAGATCGACACAGACGATCAAAACCGTCCAGGTTACAAGTTTGCTGAGTACGAAAAGATCGGCATCCCTGTTCGCTTAGCCGTAGGCGCGCGCGACCTTGCCGCCGGAACCATCGAGGTTGCACGTCGCGACACACGCGAAAAACAGAGTGTAGCGCTCGAAGGTATCGGCGATTACGTTGCGAACCTTCTTGATGAAATCCAGCGCAACCTCTTTGAACGTGCTAAGAGTTTCCGCGACGAACGCATCACGCGCGTTGATTCATGGGAAGAATTCATAAAAGCTCTCGATGAGAAAGGGGGCTTCGTAAGCGCACATTGGGATGGCACTGGCGAGACAGAAGATCTCATCAAAGACGAGACAAAGGCAACGATACGCTGTATCCCGCTGAACAACCCACAGGAGCAAGGCGTGTGCGTGCGCACTGGTAAACCAAGCACGCAACGTGTGCTGTTTGCCCGGGCATATTGAGCTTGTAGGTGTATCGTGACACGAATCCCGCGGCTCCTGTTCATCCTCCTATTCGCGTCACTGCCCTATCCCAGCCTTGTTGCCGATGATGACATGGAGATTCGATTGGGATTTCTTGCCTACATCGTAGGCTCGCAATCCACCGTTCGGCCGGATGGTGGCAAGCGTATGTTCACACTGCAACCATCCCTCGACCGCACGATTGGCGTGATGCAGGGCTATGCCGAAATCATTGGATCTTCAAAGCAGTCGTCATGGCGCATAGCATTCCAAGATGGATGGTTCCCAAGAGCTAATTATACCGGTGACGACTACTCATTCCGCTTTCTGCAAGAAGCGTCCTTTACAAGTCGAATTACCGATGATATCACATACAGCATTGGATTGCTACCATCACATATTGGTTATGAGTCTATGATCGCGCGTGATAATGCTACACTATCACGATCGTTTACTGCAGACAACACACCATATTATGAGACGGGCATATCAAGCACGTACAACGTGAGCGCGCAGCTTAGTTCCAGTATTCTACTCCTGAACGGATGGCAGCGCATTGTTGATGTTAATGACGACCTCTCTGCTGGAACAGCTCTGAAGTGGCGTCCAGACTCGACAATGACGATTTCGTGGAACACGTATGTAGGCAATGATCAGCCTCGCGACAAGCCTTCACTAACGCGGTTCCACAACAACGTTTGGTGTGAATGGAGCGCAACAGATAATCTTACCGTGGTTGGACTGCTCGACCTGTGCTTGCAAGAAAAACCAACGAGCGGCATGAGCAACCAATGGTATGCTGGTGTTGCTGCGAGGTATGCTTGTTCGCGATCGATCCGTATCGCTAGCCGGATTGAGCGCTACTTCGATCCAGATGCGATCATCGTCTCGCCCCCCGTGATGGGCTCATTTGCGGCAACTGCTGGATTGGTAAATAATGATTATGACGTAACTGAATACGTGCGCCTTCGTGGTGAATGTCGAAGGATTGAGTACAATGGTCTGTTTATCAATGCGAGCACCAACGGTGCACGATCTTCAGAGACATACTTTACGCTGTCAGTCTCAACACGACTCACAACTGGTCCGCTATGAAAGCCTACTTCATTCTTTTCTCATGCGTGTGTATAAGCTGCGCAACAGTCCGCAATGAGCCCCTTCCCAACACGGAAATCTGGATAGCGAAGTTCAACGAGCGCACACTCGAAGTAACAGACGTCCAGCAGATTACACAGCATGAAGGCTACGACAATCAACCATGCTTTAGTAACGACAGCAAGTATCTGCTGTACTCGTCGGATCAGGAAGGAGATGGTTCTCCAGACGTAATGCGCTACGATCTTGCATCGGGCACTATGACGCGGATAACGGCAAGTCCGGCATCCGAATTCTCGCCAACACCAACAGTCAACGGTCGCTTCACGGCAATCTACGTAGGCAAACCTGCAGCCGATGGCAATGCATACACGGAGTCGCAGCAGCTTTGGGAGTATGACTCAAAAGGTAAGGGGCTCGGGCCGATCATCCCTGCCACGCGTATCGGTTATCACACATGGCTTGATGCGAGCCATGTTGCGGTATTTGTTGTTGGATCTGAAGATGGAGCAACACCACATCGGCTGGTAGTATACAACACCGTGGATTCGAGCAAGATAGAGATTGCATCAAAGGTTGGACGCTGCATTAAACGCGCACCCAATGGCCTCTTGACGTACGTCGACAAGTCAGATTCCACTGCGCTGAAGATCATCGCAACCGCCGGCGACAGTCAAAGCGTCGACACACTCGTTACTCTTCCCAAAGGCACTGAAGATTTCTGCTGGATGTACGAAGGCACGATTTTCACTTTCGCAAATGGCACGCTCTACGGTTGCGCCACCTACAACAAGCCCCGTACCTGGAGACCATACGTTTCACCCTACGTGAAAGGAACCGTGTCACGACTCGTGATGAGCCCCGACAGCAGGTACTTTGCATGGGTGGTAAAGAGGAGCAGCGAGTAGCACGGCAGATATGACAAGGGCGAGCACAATGGCCCGCCCTGCTCGCTGCTTACTCTTCTGTGTACAGCGTTGAATTGTCTACGTAGATCAAATAGTCCTTGATCTTGCCATCGACCATGTTGAACACGTTTGCAAAAGGAACAGAAAGTGTTGAGCCGCTGTGACGTGTATACGTGACAGTGCCCTCTGTAAGAACAAATTCGTCTGCTTCGCGCACGCTGAGGTTGCTATGCTCGATAGCTGCTATGCTCTGGAACCAACCCTCGAGGAAGTTTACGATTGTGTCCTTGCCAACTACTGCCGGGTGGTTCGCAAAACGAAACTGTGCATCGTCAGTCAAGAACGTACCAAAAAGTACATGGTCCTTAGCATCGATACCATTGAACAATACCGAAAAGTCTGGGTTTGCCATGGGGCTCTATCCTTTGAATGATAAATGGTGGTGAACGGCAGGAACACAAAACTACGCAGTTTGGTTCGGTTTCCGACCAATGGGTCAGGTTAAGTGGAGAGTGTTTGGAATTGCGTGAAATCCTGGATTCCCGCTTTCGCAGGAAAGACATCCGCTGTTCGGCACCCGGTACTCGGCACTTATCTGTTCGGCACTCGGCACTCGGCACTCGCTGTTCTCTTCTTCCGTATCTTTGCTCACTTATGCAGAACTACCGCAACTTTTGCATCATAGCGCACATCGATCACGGGAAGTCTACGCTGGCAGACAGATTGTTGGAACGAACCGGACGGGTCTCGGCGCGTGAGATGACGATGAACCAGATACTTGATGACAACCCGCTTGAACAAGAGCGTGGTATCACCATCAAGCTGCATGCTATTCAGATGGATTACAAGACCAACAACGGCGAAACCTACAAGCTAAACCTCATCGATACACCGGGGCACGTAGACTTTTCCTACGAAGTATCGCGCTCTCTCAGTGCTTGTGAGGGGGCTTTACTGGTTGTTGATGCAACACAGGGTGTCGAGGCGCAAACGATTTCAAACTTGTTCATGGCTATCGACCAGGGACTGGAGATTATCCCGGTCATCAACAAGATCGACCTGCCTAGTGCCGTAACAACCATCGACAATGTGAAGAAACAGGTGATGGATCTAATCGGCTGCAAGGAAGAGGACATGATCCTTGCATCAGCAAAGGCAGGAATCGGCATTGATGAGATTCTTGAAGCGGTTGTAGACCGAATTCCGCCACCCAAGGGCGACCCCAAAGCCCCTTTGCGTGCTCTTATCTACGACTCCGTGTTCGATGCATATCGCGGCGTAATCGTATACGTTCGTGTAATCGATGGTACAATGAAAGAGAAAGACAAGATTCTTTTCATGGCTACCGGACAGACCTACGAGCTTGATGAGGTTGGCGTACTCTTTATGCAACGGCAACGCACAGGTGTGCTCTCTGCCGGCGACGTGGGGTACTTCACAGCTGCCATACGCAAGCTGCAGGACACCAAAGTTGGCGATACAGTTACACTGGCCTCGAATCCCACCACACAGATGATCTCGGGCTTCCGTGAGGTAAAGCCAATGGTTTTCAGTGGCATCTATCCTGCCGATAGTGACGATTTTGAAGATTTGCGCGAAGCACTCGGGAAACTGTCTCTCAACGACTCAGCCATCACCTTCGAACCCGAATCGTCAAGCGCCCTTGGCTTTGGTTTCCGCTGTGGCTTCCTCGGCCTCTTGCACATGGAAATTGTACAAGAACGACTCGAACGGGAGTTCAATCAGACAATTGTTACTACTGTTCCGAACGTACAGTACAAGGTGATCACAACGCGCGATGAAGTACTCTGGGTTGACAACCCAGCACAGTTACCGAATCCGACACTGATCAACGAGATACAAGAGCCTTACATTCGTGCGCAGATCATTGCTCCATCGGAATATGTTGGTACGATCATGAAGCTCTGTATGGAGCGTCGTGGACAAATGTTGGGCCAGTCTTATCTGTCAGCCGATCGCGTAGACATGACCTTCGAGCTGCCATTAGGAGAAGTTGTCTTTGACTTCTACGACAAGCTCAAGTCTAATACACGGGGCTATGCATCACTCGATTATGAGTACGCCGATTACAAGGCTGGGGAACTTGTCCGCATGGATATTCTCCTCAATGGCGAGCAAGTTGATGCCTTGAGCTCAATCGTGCATCGTCAGAAAGCACACGAGTGGGGTAAGAAGCTGTGCACAAAGCTCAAAGAGCTTATACCACGTCAGATGTTTGATGTAGCAATTCAGGCAGCCATCGGTGCAAAGATCATAGCACGCGAATCTATCAGTGCGATGCGCAAGAACGTTCTTGCCAAGTGCTACGGTGGAGATATTTCTCGTAAGCGCAAGCTGATCGAGAAGCAGAAGGAAGGTAAAAAGCGAATGAAACAGGTTGGCAAGGTGGAGATACCACAAGAAGCATTTCACGCTGTTCTCTCATTGGATTGATGTATGTCGCTTGTTGATGCACTATATGATCGTCTGCCAGAACCGATTGGGTCATACCTTAAGCGCAGGCGACATAATCGATTGAATGCCCCGAAGCCACAAACTCTCGGAGAGCACATCATTGCTACCGTTAAAACGGTTGTCTGGGCCGTTACCGTTGTAACTATCGTCAACGGTCTTGCTCTTGCTTCTTTTGTGGTGCCTACCGGCTCGATGGAGAGCACCGTTATGGCTGGCGACTTCTTGTTTGTGAACAAGTTCAAGTACGGGCCATCTACGCCACAGATCATCCCTTTTATCAATCAGCCCCTTCCCTACTTCAAGCTACCTGCACTGTGGAAACCAGCACAAGGCGACATTATCGTGTTTGTGTTTCCAGGTAATCGCTACGAGGTAAAGCCGCAGAATTTTGAATACTATCTTAAGCGATGCGTAGCAGTTGCCGGAGATATGCTGTTCATAAAAGCTGGCAAGATCTACGTGAATGGCGTTGAATATCCGTTGCCAAAACATGGCCAGTTTTACAGCTGGGATGCGGAGGTACGCAAGCAAGTGTACGAGAGCGATAGAGCATCTACATTTCCTGCTGGACGTGGATACACGCGAGATGATTATGGTCCGATTCGCATCCCAAAGCAAGGCGACATCATCGACCTAACCGAGCAGAATTTTGCCGAATGGGCTGTATTTATTGGTCGTGAAGGACACGAGGTTGATCAGTACAATCGTAGGATCGACGGTGTTTCTGCATCGACCTACACGGTTGAACGCAACTATGTTTTTGGTATGGGCGACAACCGCGACAACTCACTCGACTCCCGGTTCTGGGGCTTTATTCCAGAAGACGATGTGGTGGGCACGCCTATGGTTGTCTACTGGAGCTGGGAGCCGGACGATGCTCAGTCAGGCAAGAGACTTTCGTTTTTACAACGACTAAAGTCTATTCGGTGGGGTCGTCTTGGCACGATCATCAACTAATGCGTGCCTATCACCGCAACAGTAAACCATGCCTGATACAGGCCTAGAACATACCCGACTTCGCGACATTCTTGTTACCGGACTTTATGCCGCTGTTGTGGCCATTCTGTTGCGTGTCTTTGTAATTGGAGCCTACGAAATCCCATCGCACTCGATGGAGAACACGCTCCTATCCGGAGACTTCATTGTGGTTAGTAAGCTGGCGTATCTATGGAGTGATGTACATCGTGGAGACATTGTCATCTTTCGTCACCACGATTCCATTGCCCAATTCAATAACCAGCTTTTTGTAAAGCGTGTAGTAGCTGTTCCTGGAGATACTGTACGGCTTACGGAGGATGCCATCATCGTTAATGGAGTTCCGCTTCCAACACCACCAGAGGCAAAAATCCCAACAAGCCCCCTACCCCTTACGGTGCCTACACGTGGGCCTATCATTGTTGGGTTAGACTCCGTTTACGTTGTTGGAGATAATCGACGTAACTCCTACGACTCGCGATACTGGGGCTCTGTTGCCATCGAAGATCTCAAGGGAAGCCCACTCTTCATCTATTGGTCGCATGGACCTAGCGAGAGCAATCCGTTGCCTCATATTCGATGGGACCGCATTTTCAATGGTATCTACTGATGTTCGGGCTTTACCTTCATATCCCTTTTTGCGAAAAGAAATGTTCATACTGTGACTTTTACAGTATCGAATCTTTGGCGCATGTAGATCGTTTTACCGATGTACTCCTGCAAGAGATAGACCTACGCAGAGATCAATACAGTGGGGCAATGGCAACTTCCGTGTTTTTCGGAGGCGGCACGCCCTCGCTGCTCTCCCCAAAGGCAATTGGGCGCATCAATGAGAGGCTGCGAGAAACTATACACATCGGCGAATCAGCTGAGTGGACTATGGAATGTAATCCCGGCACCGTAACACTTGACCGTCTAGAGGCTTATCACGCCACAGGTATCAACAGGTTGTCGTTTGGTGTGCAATCATTCACTGCTTCAGAGCTTGCGTTTTTAGATCGCATCCACGATGCGGATCAAGCCGAACAGGCCATGGTACTCGCGCGCAAAGCAGGCTTCAGAAACGTTAACATGGACCTCATGTTCGCCGTTCCTGGTCAAACAATAGAGACACTCACGCACAATCTTGAATGCATGGTTGCACTGCAACCCGATCACATCAGCGCTTACTCCTTGATCTACGAGCACGGAACTCCTCTCTATGCGAAATTGAAGAAGGGGCTCGTGCAACCCCTACCAGAAGAGGTAGACGTAGAGATGTACAAGCTTGTGATCGACACGTTGCGGTCTGCAGGCTACCACCAATACGAAGTAAGCAACTTTGCAAAGCCTGGCTTTGAATGCAAACACAACCTTACCTACTGGCATGCAGCGAACTATCTTGCATACGGGCCCAGTGCCCACGGCTTCGTCGGTACAACTCGATACTGGAATAAGCGCTCGCTTACATCATGGATGCAAGATGTAAGCAACGGTACATTGCCCGAAGCAAACCGCGAAGAACTAACTCCACAAGACCTGCTATCCGAATTTCTCTTCCTGCACCTACGCGCGGATGGGATCCCACTACATGACGTTCAGTCGAAATTCAACATAGATCTTCGAAAGCATCTCCATCCAAACCTACAGTACTGGATCGACGAAGGCTTCATTAACGATGCCAATAATGTGCTTAGCCTTACTGCAGAAGGTTATCGTGTTTGCGATGAGCTTACAGTGAAGATTCTAGGTACTAGGTACTAGGTACTAGGTACTAGGTACTAGGTACACAAGGTGCGAGCATGCTTTTAGTATTTCCTGCGAAAGCGGGAATCCATGAGCTGCTGTGGGAAAGATGATGTTACAAATCCTAACGCTTCCGTACCTCGTATCTAGTACCCTTGCGTACCTCGTACCCTTGTGTACCTCGTATCTAGCTCCTTGCCGCCGTGCTGGCAGGATACACTGCTGCGCTGGCCGAGAGCAGAATACCTACTGCTACAACAACAAGTACATCTGATGTCTCAATATCAATCGGCAAGGCCGGTATCAGGAATCCCTGTTGCATGTCAAATGCAATCCAATGGAACTGCTGCTGCCCAAGGCAAAGGCCAATCCCTATGATCGTGCCGATGGCAACGCTTAACAGCCCGATGGCTAAGCCTTGTTTGATATAAATTGATCGAATCATTGCATTGGTTAGCCCCATTGTCTTTAAAACGCGAATGTCGCGCTGCTTTTCAACAACACCCATCGTGAGAGAGACAACGATATTAAAGACCGCCACTACAATGATCAGCATCAGCACGATAAATGATCCGATACGCTCTAATCGCATGGTATCGTATACCCCACGGTTCATGTCTTCCCAAGTATCTACGAAGCCCTCAAGGCTATACTCCGAGGCAATGATGTTTGCAGTATCTCGCGCATGTTCTGGGTTTTGCAAACGAATATCCCATGCCGCTGCCGGCTGACCAGTTAGCGAGCTTAGCAGCTCAGGGGTACAGAAGATATAGGTTTCATCGATGTCTCGTGATGAGTTGGATTGGAAAACTCCCGAGACAATGGCCTGAGCACCAGAGGGAATAGATGCACCTGCTAGACCCGCCTCTACCTGTTGTGGCGATACCAGACTTACCGTATCGCCTAGGCCCAACTGCAAATTCTGCGCTACGCCAAGAGCTACAACAATTCCTGGAATAGTGCCAGCATTCCCAAGCTCTGAACTTCCGTAGATAATCGACGAAGCAAGTGCACGCCTTGCTTCTGCATCCGAAGTACTACTCGATTGTGCCTGCACAACAGACATGCCCGAGGGGGCTCGCATAACAAGTTTCGACAGCCACACCGGCTGCATATTCCAGCGTTGTGCTTCTTTCTCACTAAATGCAGCCGCATGAACTCTAATGTGTGGACCAAACGACGTCATGAGGTCACGGGCAACACCACGAAAGCCGTTGAACAATGACATCACAATAATCAATGATGCCGTGCCCAGTACGATGCCGAATATTGAGACTATGCCAATAATCCCAACAAACGAGAGACGTCGTGGACGCAGGTATCTCTTTGCTATGAATGACGTGAAATTCATCTGCGCTTCGACGCTGCCAATAAATCAGTCTGCACACGGACGGGTGCAGCACCTTTCTTGCGCGGCGCATATGATCCATCGCTTTGCAGTATGCGTGCTCTTACATCGTCACAGAGATACATCGTAAGAATGTCACGAAGCTTTTTCTTCACTTTCCGATCATAGACAGGAAAAAGGAGTTCAACGCGACGCTCCATGTTGCGCGTCATCCAGTCGGCGCTCGATATGTATACGTCTTCTTCCCCACCATTGCGAAACCAGAAAAGTCTGCTGTGCTCGAGAAAACGGTCAAGAATACTACGCACAGTGATATTCTCACTCACTCCCTGTATACCCGGTCTGAGAGCACAGACGCCACGAACAACAAGGTCGATCTTCACACCAGCAATCGAAGCTTCATACAGTGCGCGTATGATTTTGGCATCGATCAAGGCGTTCATCTTCGCAATAACATAGCCCTGACGTCCCTCGCGCTGGTGTTGTACTTCGCGCTCAATCAGTTCAATAAACTTTTCTCGCATATTCAGCGGCGCAACCCCGAGATGCTGCCATGAAGCATGCTTTGAATACCCTGTGAGCAGATTGAACAGATGCACAAAATCGCGCTCAAACTCTTGGCGTCCGGTAAAGATGCCTATATCAGTGTACAGACGCGATGTGCTCAAGTTGTAGTTACCAGTAGCGACATGTGCGTATGTGAGCACGTTCTTACCTTCTTTGCGTATCACAAGACACACTTTGCAGTGTACCTTAAGCCCCATAACACCATACACAACATGTACCCCAGCCTGTTCAAGTGCACGTGCCCATGCAATGTTTGTCTCCTCATCGAAGCGTGCCTTGAGCTCAACGAAAGCCGTAACATTCTTGCCAGCACCAGCTGCACGTTTGAGAGCCTCGATAACCGGAGAGCGTCCACCTGCTCGATACAGCGTCATCTTAATTGCAAGAACATTTGGATCATCGGCTGCTGCTTCAATGAACTTCACAACCGAGTTTGTGAACGAATCAAATGGATGATGAACCAGTAGATCGCGCTCTTTGAGTATCTCAAAAATGTCTAATGCTTCATGATCAAACTCAGGAAGTATCCTCGAGTTAAAGGGGGCGTCTTTGAGCTTACGCTTATCCAGCAACAGAAGTACTAAGAAGTCTTGAAGATTCAGCGGAAGTTCAACCTTATAGACATCACTGTATTCAAGCTCAAGGGCTCTAGTAAGAAATTGAAGCAACTTGCGAGGCATGTCGGAGGCAATCTCCATTCGCACAGCGTCTGTACCCCATCTGCGCTGGCGTATACCCTCTGCAACCGCCGTCATCAAATCATTGGCCTCGTCTTCTGCAATTTCGACATCAGCATCTCGCGTTACACGAAAGATGTGGCTTTCATGAATGCTATGCCCAGGGAAAAGGATGTCTGCATGCGCCCTGATGAGCTCCTCAAAGAGAACATAGTGATGACCACCCTGACGATTAATCTTGATCAGTCGCGGCAAGGCGGCCGGCAGCTGAACAACTGCAACCTTCATCTCTTCCTTGGGGTCAACTTCGTCGAATAGCACAAATGCGATGGTGAGCGATCGATTCAGCAGCCTCGGGAATGGATGCCCTGGATCAAGAGCCAGAGGCGTTAACACAGGAAGGATGTTATCTACAAAATCTTGGCGTAGCTCTGTACGTTCATCAGAAGACAGATCCTCAATAGCATGAATAAGAATTCCCTCCTTAACCAGAGCAGGTAAGACTTGTTTACTCCATATCACTGCTTGTCGCTTGTACAGTGGAATGAGCCGTGTACGAATCTCCTTCAGTTGATCCGATGGCGACATACCATCTTCTGAAAGATCTGTAACACCCGAATAAATTTGCTCCTGCAATCCGGCAACACGAATCATGAAGAACTCATCGAGATTCGTAGCATAGATTGCAAGAAACTTCAGGCGCTCGAGTAATGGATGTTGAAGATCTTCAGCTTCTTCCAGAACGCGCTTATTAAATTCAATCCACGATAGCTCGCGGTTGAGGTAAAGCTCCTCATCATGAAGATCAACGAAAGGCTGAGAATCTCCCGACGAGGCTTTTCCAGATCGCAACCGAGTCTTTTTTGCAGCTGACATGGCAGATTTGTGGTGGTTGTAAACTCACCACGAAGCTAGCAAAGGTTTCGTGCATCTCTGTGTGATGAAAATGTTACTTGGAATCGCCAACTACTGCCAAACACGTGAAGTGTATCACATCTGAGGATGCACCATCAACAGCTTCGAAGACGATGATATAGACGCCGATAGGAACCGGCAATCCCGTCAAACCGCTCCTGCCGTCCCATGTTACCGAGCCCGATCTGCCTACAAACTCGCCATTCAGGATCTGAGCTACTTGACTGCCGTTTACATCGTGCGCAAACATTCGTGCTACACCCTGCTCCATGGGCAATTCCCAGCGTATAATACATGGGAACCTGGCTTCGCGCTCATCAGTAGAAAAGGGGCTTGGCATTGCCCACAGACCCTGACGCCCAATCACCAGTTGATGTGCGATGCTGTTTGTTCGTCCCGGCGTGCTCCCCACGTACGTCGTGGACGATCCCCAAGCTGAGCTTCCTTGGTCAATCCCGTCTGTAGCTCTTCGCTCGAGAGACCTGCCTTTGGTACTGACCAATACCTGGCTATGCCAAGTCCTATTGTAGCAAGCCGTGGCAACCGGGAAGCCTTGAAGTGTTCGCAATGATATCGTATCCGATTGAGCATGGATGTTCAGCAAAGGCCGCACAAAGGCCCATGATGCACCATTGCACATGCGCGCGATCGCGGTATCCGACGCACAGGCCATGTATGCCCCAGGAGGCAGATGTTGCTTTCCATGGATGCGGACCAGTTCGCCTCCAGTGTCTTCTATAATCCACCCAGCCATATCTATAGTGTCTGAGGTCCCATTGAAGATTTCAATAAAATCGCAGTCCTGATCATGGGGCTCTGCAAGCACTTCGGTGATCACGATACTTCCTGCAACCGGTGGAACCACTATAGTACTGGAGTAATGGTTGTTGTCAGAGCGCATATCGATCTGTGAGAGATCAACCATTATGCTGTCATGACGAACGTATGCACCGGGCTGCAGCATCGCGAGGTCTATTGGCGTAGACCACCAGCCCTTGGCAGGCAGCACAGGACAACGTCTCACAAAGGACGTTGTACCAATTGACAGATAGATGTCTTGTGCGGCAGACTCTTGCCTGCCGTAGTTACAAACTCCAACAACCAACGTTGAGTCTTGAATAAAGTACCCGGTAACGCCAACATCACGCTCATACTCCACATGTGAGTTTACTCGACCTGGTGTTGCGCTATCAAATGCCGCACTTGCAGTCCAAACCCGTGAATACGTGACCACTCCATTCACGTCTGTGCCGTGTCGTTCAATGCTGCGCCCCCTATCTACAGCAGTCAACAAATAGTGCATGCTATCGATAACAGACGAATCTCGCCCTCGAAGCTCTACACGATCACTCGAGTTGTTCAGAGATGGCAGATTACACTCCACAACTATCGTAATCGGGGGCAACTCTCGCATCTCGCGAAGCGCCTCTGCATCGCGTGTAATGAGGAGATACTGTCCAGACACAACCTTGACTCGTGGCAGCTGAACACAGGATCGATTATCGCATACGAGCACATCTTCCAATACCGCAGGCTGGTCGGATTTGATAATGCACTCAATCCACTCCGGCTCTCCTGCTGCAGGTGTCGGGTGAATTTCCGTAAGTATGATTTGAAAGAGTGCGAGTATCTCCACTCTTCTTAGTGCCCTTTAGATACTGCAACGTGACATGAGCACCTGCATGAGATGCTCAAGGTGCTCCTTGTCTTCGGCACTGAATCTGCCAACGAGTGGACTATCGATATCCAGCACACCGATGAGTTTCCCATCTATAACTAATGGCACCACGATTTCGCTAGCGCTCGCCGCATCACACGCGATATGCCCGGGGAACTCATGTACGTTGGGCACAACAAGCGTTGTCCTTTGCTCTGCCGACGTACCACATACACCACGCCCCATGGCAATGCGCACGCATGCGGGTTTGCCGTGGAACGGTCCAAGTACAAGCTCGTTATCGCGCAGGATGTAGAATCCGGCCCAGTTAATGTTCGGCAGCATGTGATAGAGCACCGATGCCGCATTGGCAAGATTTGCAATCAGATCATGCTCGCCCGTCGTAACGGCATCGATGAGCGATACGATGGCCTCATATATCCGTGACGGATCGTCGAATGTTTCGTCTGAAATGTGGAACACGCAACCGATTGCCGATTATCGTTGAATGGAAAGTCTGTTCGTTGCTACGCCTGTCGCCCCAGAAAGCCGCACGAGATACGAACCTTGAGCGAGCGTACCAATTGGCAGCGTTGTTGTTCCCTGCACAACGTTCATTTCAGCAACAATTCTGCCTTGGAGATCAAGGATCACAACGGTGCCGGCCTGCTCGGAGCGGATTGTGAGAACATCGTTGGCAGGATTCGGGAACATCCATGCTTGTGCATCTTGATCTGCGTCATTGGCTACACCAACAAAGACAGGCAGCGTCACGTTTACGCGCGTCTCATCTTCGCAGCCACCTTGGAAGTTTCTCCGTACAATGATCGTGCCTACAGAATCCGTCTGATTCCATGCAACGTCGATATCATCAGAATTGGTTTGCCCCTGAACAATCTTACCACCAACAACTTGCCAAGTATGGCTAACATCGAGCACACTCTTAATCGAATACTGGGCTGTCTCACCACGTTGAACAGTTCGTCTGCCAAACACCACCGCTGGCGCATGCATAACGGCCGAGGCTGGCCCAGGACCCCACGCTGGCTCGATCTCACTCTTTGCATAGTTGGTAAGACCAAGGGCATCGTTAGCTCGAAGCCCCTTACCCTCATCGATGAAGTAGCTACCAAGAAGATTGGTTGCGGGCTCTGAGATGAAATTGTACATCGACTCTGAGATCTGCTTGGCAGAACGCATCGTATTCCAGACACGGAAGTTGCGGATGTTTCCTTTGAACCATGTTTTCGAGTGCGGATTCCCCCCTAGTGTTAACTGCTTCAATACCTTTGGTGCATCCGTAAAGGTTGAACGCTTCGCTACTTCACCGTCGAGATAAATGGCCATGGAATCATAACCATTGGAGACCATTGCAACATGAGTCCACATACCGAGACGTGACTCATACGACGTGGAAACACGTCCACTCTCGCGCCAATCACCATAGTCCCAGTATAACGTTTTATCGCCCCATGGGCCATGAGACTGCAGTCTCTTTGCGTCGTCTGCCTTATCGCCCACACTGTAAGAAACAGAGTTCATGAGTTGTTCTGGGGATACATAGCTCCAGTACTCAACCGTTGCAGCGCGCCCCTTATAGGAAAAGGCTTCTGATGTAAATCTGTCTGCAGTGCCGTTGAACGTTACAGTGCTGTTTGCGCATGGTGTGCGTGTTTGCATCATTGCGAGCGTCCAGTCGCTTGAACCGAATGTATTACGAGCTCGCACCTTCACATACATGAGACTATCAGCCGGTAAACCACGCAAACTGTAGGTTACCTCCTTAGCCCCGTTCGATGGGATGTTGTTTATACGCTGCAGAACCTTTGTTTGCGCTGAATCAACCAGCAAGAGCTCGTACCATGTGCTTCCGCGTGTGATCGTAAATGGTTTCCACGAAATGTCGTAGGCATGCGCGCGAATGCTCGGCACAATTCCAACTTTTGATGTTAAATCGGGTGAACCTATGATCGAAACAGGATCTTCACATGAAACCAGCGCGCCACTTTCAGTCCACATACTTCCTGATGGCATGGTAAGCTGACGTGACCGAACGGCATCCTTGGCACTAATTCCAGAACCTTCGTTGAGACGCCACCAGCCTACAATTTTTGAGTTGTCAGCAGCCTGCGGCAACCTTCTATTCATGTAGCTGCGTATCTCTTCTCCACTCCTGGCAACATTCCATACACGGAACTCATCTACCATACCATTAAACCAGGTATTCGAGCGCATCCCACCAATTGTTAGCTCTTTTAGTCCCGTTGGTGCTGATGCTTCTTTCGCTGAAGCTACTTCCTGACCATTAACATAAATAGCCTTGAAGTTTGCACCGTCACTAACGAGGGCTACATGCACCCATCTATCGTAGTTGGCATCACCGAACGGACCGCTGATGCGCCCCTTGTCATTGATGTTTCCATAGTCCCAGTAAATACGGCCATCGTCCCATGGACAATGTGTCTGGAAACGATTGGCTGCATTGTCTGATTCGCCAACCATAAATGTTGTTGTTGGCTTAAGCGTAGACCTCTTTACAAATGTCCAGTATTCGACAGTTACAGCGCCCCCATTCCATGCGAATGTTGCATCGGTTGCCTTATTTCCATTGCCGTTGAACGAGAGTGCCTTACCAGCACAATTCTTCGTTGTCATGAATGTACTTGGCTTGCAGAACGCACCCGTTACCGTCTGATTCATGGCACGCGCTCTCCAGCGATGCGTACTATTGAACTCAAGCGGCAGGACAAGTGCACCAGGATCACGGACAACCGCTACGAATTCTAACTCCTGAAACGCATTGTCTTTTGCCACCTGAATCTCATATTGATCTCCGCCCTGCACAGATGTCCAGACCAAATTGGCCAACGCAGGAACTCCAGATGTACCATCGACTGGAGAGATGATATCCGGCACACCCGGAACCGCAGCACCGGGGAACACTTGTGGCTGCGCATAGACAAACGGGGTAAAGACGCTTTGAAGGTTACCCTTTACAACGCGGAGGGCATAGACATATGGTTCGTCATTGGTTAGCTCGTCGTCAACGTATGTATCTATTGCATCGTTGAACGATCGAATCTTCTGCATCGAAGCAGGACTTGCGCCACGCCATAGTTCAACACGCTGTACCGGATCACTTGTGCGGACGCGCCATTGTAGGAGCACGCGATTGGGGCCCTCTTCATACCGCACATCAGATGGGGGTGTAAGCCCCTTAGCAGAGAACTCTCTCCAGAATCTGTCATTTGCAGCATTGGTGTCATTCGGAGCATCAACATAAAACTCCATTGTATGAACACCATCGGCAAGAACAGGCGTTTGCGCCAGAGTAATGGTATCCTCACCACGTGCTTTTACAAACGGCAGAACAAATGTTGTGTCGTAGCATGCGGCAGTAGCGCGCACCCACTTCATCGAGAACCGAACCTTTACATCCTTGGCATCGTTTTTCCCGATATTGCGCACCACAAGTTTAGGCACGAGCGGAGATGTTTGGTCATCTTTGGTACGGGGCTCAACAATATCATATGCCTGAACATCCAACGGAACATCGATTGTAAATCGAGCATTCGAAACATCAACAATTGAAGCATTAGTAAGGCTCATCACGCGCACGAGACATTCGTTTGAGACAACAAATGGCACAAGCCACGTAACAGATCCTGCTGCGGCGTCAATATTATACTGCAGCGTGTTCCATGTTGCACCGTTATCTATGGAGTACTGCAGTGATACATTCTTAACCTTGGTTGCGGTAAATGTTGCGTCTATTGTTGTACCCGCTACGAGCTTTTCTCCTCCGTTGGGATAGGTTACTTGCAACTTGCCTGAATCAGCATTGACAACTGCAAAGGGGCGTGTCAGGATGTCGTTTGTTGGGTATTGATCGTTCAACGCCTTGGCCGTTATCCTTACGAGGTAACTGCCAGCAGAGTCGAGAGTAAAGCTTGGGAAGAGCACAAGCTGAGTCTGCAACGACCCAAGTTGTGAAATTGATGCATTTAGCGACTTCTTAACCTTGTTATCTAAATCTGTGATCTCGCATACTGCGCTGATATTGGCCAGACTCTTGTTGCCGAGATTGCGTATGTATGCCGAGGGTTGGAGCGTTCCTTTTACCACATACTCGCCGCCATTGAGCGGTACGTCGATGCTAACAACAGCTACGTCACTATCCTTACGTGTTGGAACCGGAGCATTACACCATGTTGTGGAGAGCACTCGATTAAACAACGTTGCCACGCGCGGATGGAACTGCAGTTCGGTACCCTTATTTGTGAGATGACAATAGCTCATGATCGTACCGCGACGCGCACGAGTGTTCTCATAGCAACCGCCTTCAGCATTCCAGCAGGAGTCGATTGGCGGGTTCCACCCACAATTATGCGTGTGCGATGAGCCGATGTTGTGACCGAGTTCGTGTGATGTTACATCAATGTCCCATATGTAATTCGGTGCTGGGAAATTCACACGTCCGTCTACGCCGCTAACGTTGTACCCGTAACCACCACAAAGAACTCCAACCCAGGCAAGTCCACCGCCACCTTCTCCCGACAGCAAGCACGTGACGCTTCTGCGCACATGTTGCATGTTGCCTTCCCAGTGTTCGCGAATCTTGCCAAGCTTAGCACCGATGTCGCTTGGATATGGATCAGTTACCGTCCAGACGCGCAAGTATGGAACTCGGATCAGAACATTAGCATCTCGAAAGTATACTCCCCCACATGCGCCCGCAATAGCAATGGCAGAGCTGGCAGCGGTAGTTAGGTTGCTTCCGAGATTTTTATAGAACGAATTGGTACAATCAAGAGCAAGTTGAAACGAATTCTGCGTGGCATCAAGCGGGGCATCATCAGCCCCCTTCACCGATTCGTCCCGATTTGTTATAGCGAAGATTGAGTCTACCTGACGCTGATACGTCGGCAGATCTTCTGCGTGACACTGTGTTGGATTACCCGAGCCCGGACGCACCTCATAGACCACGTGATTTGCCATACGACCCTCGATGATCGTATCTGGTGCGATCATAAATCTACGCTTGCCCTCTGGCTCGTTCAATTCAAAAACCCCGACTACATGAGTTTCAAATGCAGCCAGAAAGACGTACGACCCACGTTGGCCCTTGATGCTGCCTCTCATCAAAGCATGACGGGGGATATCAACGTACTCATCTCCATTCACTGTGCGCTGCACCATTATCGCGTCGTCGGTGAACAGCTCAAACGTAGACGCTTCGATCTCAAACACACCACGAGAGGTTGGGATCTGCAATGTGAGCTGAAATGATGATCGCACATCACGAACAATCGTAGCAGGCGGAGTTACGGCATACGCGTCTGCAGGCAAGGGGCTGCGAGTACGCAGAAATGCCGGATCGGCACTCTTGAACGTGATCTGCGCCTGTAGAGCTAGTGTACTTGCGAGGTATACAAAAAACAGCGTACGTAGAGCTCTGATCATAACGTGATTCTTTCTTGGTTTTGCAGGCCCAATATACTCCCGATAATCCTGATATTTGGACATGCAATCGCTGTTCGACCAGACAGATCTGGCCCCAGAACGCATTCTGGAGCTTCGCAGGAAAATTCTCAGGCATGATCACCTCTATTACGTGGAGGCCCGGCCCGAAATCTCAGATCGCGACTATGATGCTCTGTTTTCTGAGCTCTTAGACCTCGAACGTCTGCACCCAGACCTAGTTACCCCAGACTCACCCACGCAACGTGTTGGCGGCACGCCAATTAGCCAGTTCACCACCGTTTCCCACGCAGTACCAATGCTGTCTCTGGCAAACACCTACTCCAGAGAAGAGGTCGAAGATTTCGACCGTCGCGTGCGTGAGACCCTTGAGGGGGCTACCCCTGAGTATGTATGCGAGCTGAAGTACGATGGTGTTGCAATGTCTCTTACATACGAGAACTGCACGTTGGCATTAGCTGCTACACGAGGTGATGGTCAAACCGGTGATGATGTTACGGCGAATGTTCGCACAATTCGATCGGTACCTCTTCGCCTTCACCAAACCACCATCTCGTCGGCTATCGTGCGCGGCGAGGTCTACATGATGAATGAGACCTTCCTAGCAATTAACGAGGCTGCAGAAGCGGAAGGCGAAAAACCGTACGCAAATCCGCGCAATCTTACAGCTGGAACCCTGAAGCAGAAAGATTCACGTCAGGTTGCGAAAAGGCAGCTAGAGTTTGTTGCCTATTGGCTGGACACGGCAGATGTAAACCTCGAAGAGCACTCAACGAACGTCGACTTGCTGCGCCAGATGGGATTTCCCACGAGTCCGGCTGTTCGCCTCTGCGCCAACGTGCAGGAAGTGATGGCCTTTATCGCAGAGTGGGATGAGAAACGATATTCACTGCCGTTTCAGATTGATGGGATTGTGATCAAGGTAAACTCGCTGCGCCATCAGCAGGAGCTGGGCTTTATTGCACGATTACCGCGATGGGCAATTGCATACAAGTACGAGGCAAAAAAAACACAGACGAAACTGCGCGATATCACGCTTCAAGTAGGACGCACTGGTGTTATCACACCTGTGGCAGAACTTGAGCCAACGTTGTTAGCGGGCTCAACCATATCACGTGCAACGCTGCACAATCAGGATTATATAGACGAGCTCGATCTGCGAATCGGCGATACTGTAGTGATTGAGAAAGGTGGAGATGTTATCCCCAAGGTTAGCGGCGTGGTCAAAGAAGAGCGCGCAATAGATAGCATGCCTTGGATGATGCCACAGACGTGTCCGTGTCCACGACATTCTGCTCTGCATAGACCTGAAGGAGAAGCGAACTGGTTCTGTAATGATTCCTTTTGTCCATGGCAATTGCGCCGTCGCCTTGAACACTTTGTTTCGCGCGATGCTATGGACATTGATGGTCTCGGCGAAAAGGCCATTGCTCAATTCATCGAGGCGGGACTCCTCAAACGTATAAGCGATATCTATCAGCTGCCCAATAGACGCTCAGAGATTCTTGCACTGGACCGCTGGGCACCCAAGAGCTTCGAAAAGATGTTCGACGGCATCACGGCCAGTAAGCAACAACCCTATAATCGCGTTCTCTTTGCACTTGGAATCCGCTGTGTTGGCGAAGGCGTTGCCAAGATGTTGTGCAAGCATCTTACGAGTATTGAATCCCTGCAGGGGGCTTCGCATGAGCAGCTCACATCCATCAACGAGATTGGCGATGCCATTGCGACGTCGATACGAACGTTTTTTGACGAGCCCGATAACCGTGACGAGATATCAAGTTTGAAGGCCGCAGGATTGATATTCGCATCATCAGCCCCCAGCCTCGTTTCTCAGAATTTTGCAGGCAAGACATTTGTATTCACGGGCGAGCTAGTATCGATAACTCGCAGGCAAGCAGAAGAAATTGTCGAGGCGCACGGCGGTAAAGCTTCAGGCTCTGTTAGCAAGAAGACCTCGTTTGTGGTAGCTGGCGCAGAGGCTGGAAGCAAGCTCGCAAAGGCCGTGCAGCTCGGTGTTCCCGTGCTTAGCGAGCAAGAGTTTACCGCAATGATTAACCCTCGAGTGTCCAGTTGATTCCAAACGTTAGCTGATTACGAAACTGTGTAGCCGGCCCTATCGATCCATCCTTGCGCGTAATCGGGATGCGGTCATCGTAAAAGATATCCGATAACCATGAGACGTTCAGCCAGCCATTAACCTTCATCACGATAGCATTCTCGACCGTTACAACCCACAGCTTTGGCGAAGAGAATGGCATAAATCCGTTAAAACGGGTGCGCAGATTAACATTCGTTGCGATTTCCCAGTCGAGTTTGAGGTTAACAACCGAACCGATGTTTGTTCTCGATGAAACACCCGGCCCGAGACCAAAAACACCCCGACCGTCCAGACGTCCAGACTCAACAAGTCGATCATCAAGCACCCACGTAGAGCGCGAAGCAAGTGGTGCGATCAATACACGTACGTGGGGCAGAACTGATGCATCGAGACCAAAGGCCGTTGTCAAAAATGCAGGTGCAAAGAAGGATGAAATGCGCAGTGGCCCTCCCGTTGCACTGTCGTATATCGAGTTATTAAATCCGTCAACAAACTGCGTTCGGAAATCTGCAAAACCAGTATAGCGATACCAATTCGAGGTTACGCGAGATATACGGCTACTAAGTATGATGCGGTCATCCGACTTTTGGATGTTCTGCGTTCCTTGTTTCACCAATCCATATCGCAGGTGAATATCGTTATCCCAGGAATGAATACTATCGGCATAGTCATAGGATCCATAGAACCCCAAATCAAGACTATAGACGTCCTGTCCACCCTGCGTCCAGTTCGTAAGCTGTGTTGTCGAAAACCCTGCACCCCACCGTGTTAACCACCTCCATGGTACAGAATCTGCCTTGATCTGCGGCACGCGTGTGAGCGAGTCTATGTTAACAGACATTTCTGTTTGGGCTGTTGCGATTATCGATCCAAGAACGACAATAACTGCACAAATGTAATACCGAAACATTTCCATCCTATGGGTTCACGTGGATACAAATCTAAAGTCTCGAACAAACAACACCTCTAAATTCGTAACAGTATGCTACGTCAGCCATCCATACGCCCCGTACTCTCTCTCCCGCATCGCATGCAGGCAGACACCTCAGCAAAGGGGCGCGGCATAACCATCGCGATGATCGACAGTGACTTTGTGCAGCACCCAGATATATGCAGTCCAGAGCAACGCGTAGTGCAGTATGTTGATGCAGTTGAGCAAACGACTCATCCAGAGCTTCCGAGTCAAGCCATAGCGCGACACTGGCACGGTACCATGACGGCCTGCACTGCTGCTGGGAATGGCTTCATGTCTCATGGGCAGTATTCATCGCTTGCACCGCTGGCTAGGCTTGTAGCAATCCGTGCAATGAATCACGACGGACGCATCACGACACCCACGATTGTATGGGCGCTACGATGGATAGAGCAGCATGTTGAAGAGCTCCACATCGATGTTGTTAACATCAGCGTCTATGCAGACGAGACCGACCAAACACTACAGCATCCTGTCAACGCGGCCGTGGAAGATCTCGTGCGTCGTGGCATTGTTGTTGTGGCTGCTGCTGGAAACAATCCCAATGCCCCAATACGCCCCCCTGCTGCAGCCCCCAGCGCCATAACGGTTGGAGGCCTCAATGATAACAATACACTCGATCGTGCAGACGACATCATGTATCACAGCAGTTTTGGTAGAACGTCACTCAACGTGCAAAAACCAGAGATCATTGCCCCCTCGATCTGGCTACCTGCACCTGTTCTGCCCGGTACAATTGGCGCACAGCAGGCGGCGGCCTTGTGTGCACTCGACTGTATGGACGACCACCAATTGATGAACCAAGGTCTGGCAATAGCTCGTGAAGTTGGGTTGCTACCCGAGGCGGATGCGCCTACAGATCTGTATTCTCTGCGCGGAATTATCAGCGATGCCATTCGGGAGCATGTTCTCATCAATCCTTGGTACAAAATGGTTGATGGCACTTCCTTTGCTGCCCCTATAGTTACTTCTGTGATCGCTCAAATACTCGAGGTAGCCCCCTACCTTACCCCGTTCGATGTTAAAGACATTCTCATGGCTACTGCAAAACAACTTGTTGGAGTAGACGGCCTGTGTCAGGGTGCCGGCGTAGTGAACCAGCCTACCGCTCTTTCTATGGCTCGAGGCTACTCAAAGTCTGCGAAGTCGGCCGTCGAACGTATCTAGCATCGCACTGTGCCGTAATTTTGGCACATGATACGTTTTCTAGCTTTCGTTCTGGCCACAACTTCACTCGTTGCCCAGATCTCGACAACGAACATTGATGGCTTACGCGATAAACGCGTGGCCTATGTAGCATACACCAACTGCACTGCGATTCCGTATCCGGGAAGTCGAATTGATTCGGCCGTGATCATCGTGCATGATGAACGCATCGTTCGTGTTGGAAAAAACCTAGCCATCCCGCAGGGGGCAGAGGTTCGCGACCTGCGCGGAGCATATGTGTACGCTGGTTTTGTAGAGCCGTACCTTGACGTTGCATCGCTGCGCGGCTCGGAAACAGAGTCGAAACCGCGCAACTGGGACGAGGACGAGGGACCAGTAACTCCCGAACCACAGGGAGCGCACCATTGGAACCAAGCCGTGCGCCCAGAGCGTCGAGCCTCTGATGCGCTCCGTATTGACGAGTCTGTAGCTCGCGAGCGGCAATCTCTCGGCTATGGAGCAGCGGCGGCAGTCTCGACTGACGGGATATGTAGCGGCAGTGCCGCAACTGTTCTGCTGCGTGGCGGAACCGCTTCCAAGACGGTGATCGCAGATAACACATACCAGCGGCTCTCGTTTTCTAAGGGCACCTCGAAGACACCCTATCCGAGCTCACAAATGGGGTCGATAGCACTTCTGCGTCAGGCATTTCTCGATGCCTCATGGTACACAAAGGCCCATGCCGCGGCCCAGCGCGTGAGCACCAATGTACCACCAGAGGTAAACCTATCGCTCGAAGCACTGTCAGCTGCCGTTTCAGCAAAAACACCATTTGTTGCTGAATCATATGACGAGCACGACATTGTTCGATGGAACAAGATTGCAAAAGAAGCAGGTATACAGGTTGTTACTCTCGGCACAGGTACAGAGTTTCGAAGAATTTCCTCCATCGCAGCCGTAAAGCCAGAGGCAATCATCGTTCCCCTCACGTTCCCAGAAGTACCGGATGTACGGGACGCTATAAGCGCACACGAAGTAGGGCTCACAGATCTCATGAACTGGTATTGGGCTCCAGATAATGCCCGCTTGCTGGATTCTATTGGGATTCACCTATCATTCACAGCCCATGGTCTCAAGGATAAGTCGGTACTTCTGTCGCGCGTGCGCGAGTGCGTCAAACGCGGACTCCGCGAGGATGTTGCTCTTGCTGCTCTTACCACAGAGCCCGCCCAGCTCGCACGCCTAGCAGATCGTGCTGGCCGCATTGATGCCGGCTACTACGCCAATATTGTCATCACGGATGGACCGCTCTTTAAAGACGGCTCTGAGATTACCCGCGTTGTTGTTGCTGGCTCTGAGCGCGTGATTCGTCAGATGCCAGAAATAGATGTTCGTGGTCACTGGACACTTACATCATCGGGCTTGCCGAATGCGAGGAGTCTACGCGTTACTATCGCGGGTACTGCTGATAATCCAACTGCAGATTTCTCGCGCGACAGCGCTAAGCTATCAGGAACGTTTTCTCTGCAAGGCAGGCGTGCATCGTTTACGGTAAGCCTCGATACGCTCGGAATGCCTGGCATGCTTCGAGCAGCATCAGCGGCTGATTCCTTAGTGTTCAGTGGCGATGCGCTGCTACCTGATGGACGCAGCATTGGCTTTATCATGCGCCGTGATTCTGCGCTGCGCGATCGTGATGCCAAAACAGAGTGGGTTCGCATAACATCAATGTTGCCTATGCCACGTATCTCACCGATGGGCCCCTTCGGTCTTGCCACCATGCCCTCTCAAGCAGATGTTGTTTTGAAGAATGCAACGGTCTGGACGTGTGGTCCGCACGGAACACTCGAATCATCAGACGTGGCACTGCGTAATGGTAAAATCATAGGTGTTGGTAAGGGGCTTACAGCTGCCACGACAATCGATTGTTCTGGTATGCACATCACACCTGGCATCATCGACGAGCATTCGCACATTGCAATAACCCGCGGCGTGAATGAAGGCACGCATGCAGTTACCACAGAGGTACGTATTGGTGATGTACTGGATCCTGATGATGTAAACATCTATCGCCAGCTTGCAGGCGGCGTTACATCTACACATCTCCTGCATGGTTCTGCTAACCCAATGGGAGGACAGCTTCAGTACATAAAAACCCGCTGGGGATCGGATGCAGAAGGGCTTAAAGTAGAAGATGCCGTTCCTACTGTAAAGTTTGCCCTCGGTGAAAATGTAAAGCAAGCAAACTGGGGCGATCGCTACACATCGCGATATCCGCAAACTCGCATGGGTGTTGAGCAGATTATGCGTGACGCGTTTAGAACCGCACGCGAATACGAACGTGATCTCAAAGCCAACGATCCAAACAAACCCGTACGCAGGGACATACAGCTCGATGCTTTGGTGGAGATTCTCAACAGCAAGCGCAATATCCATTGTCATTCGTACGTGCAGAGCGAGATATTGATGCTTATGCGACTGGCAGAGGAGTTCGGTTTTAAGGTTCACACATTTACGCACATCCTCGAAGGCTATAAGGTAGCTCAGGAGATGGCAAAGCACGGCGTAGGTGCTTCTTCATTTGCTGATTGGTGGGCATATAAGATGGAAGTGTATGATGCCATTCCTGAAAGCCCAGCAATCATGCATGAGGCAGGCGTTAACGTTTCAATTAACTCAGATGACGCAGAGATGGCGCGACGACTCAACCAAGAAGCAGCTAAAAGCATCAAGTATGGCAATGTAGCCGAGATTGACGCACTGAAGTTCGTTACAATTAATGCAGCAAAGCAAATGGCCATCGATGAACGAACAGGTAGTATCGAAGTTGGCAAAGATGGCGACGTTGTTGTTTGGACTGGGAACCCACTATCAAATACCTCACGTGTTGAACGCACTTTTGTAGACGGACGCGAGTATTTCTCAAGATCCTCTGATGCACAAATGCGCGAGCGTGATGCAGCCCTTCGACGTCAACTTGAGCAGGAAGCAATCAAGGCAATCAGCAAGGGGGCTCCTGCAGCGCGCGGTGGGCGCGGTCCACGTCGTGAATATCACTGCGATACGATTGAAGATGAAGTTGCAGGACGTTGATCAAGAGCTCTGCACATTACGCTCAAGTCAGGGCGCTTCTCGTACCCGCCTTGGAGAACGTGTGCTGGCATCGATGCTTGGCACCGAGTTGTCCAAGCACCAGCAACGGGCATATCAACAGCTCCTCGCACCAGATAGTGTAGTCGCAGTTACAGGTCAGCAGGTGGGTCTGTTTGGTGGCCCCATGTACACGCTGTATAAGATTCGTTCTGCTGTGGCAGCTGCCTCGATTGTTAGCCAGCAAACTGGAGTACCATGCATTCCGCTGTTCTGGGTCGAAGACAATGATCACGACGCACACGAGGCAATGCATGCAGAAATCCTCACTGGTACACATGATGTATTGAGCATTTCTCCATGGGATGGCGCTCATCCAAGACGCAGAGTTGCAGACCGTCTGATCGATCAGGCATTGCACGATGCTGTAGTTCCTATATTACAGCAATTGCAAGGGCGATGCGCCCAGCAGACCATTGAACGATTACAAGATGCCTATCAGGTGGGCACTACGTGGACAGATGCTTTTCTTACAGTTCTTGCCCCGTACCTCGCTGAATGGGGCGTTCTTGTTGTGTGTTCAAGCAAACTTGTAGACGTCGGACTGCATAGCCCCATTCTGCAATACTTGCTCAACCGCAACGACGAAGTAGTGCAAACCATCAAAACGACAACCATGGCGCTACAACAACGTGGCACGGCACAGCAGGCAAACGTTCTCGACGTGCCTTGGATGTACACCAATTCCAACGGACGCCAGAGAATTGAAAAAACTGCCATGGGTGTTAGCATTGCCGGCCAGCAGTTGCCTTTCGATGAACTAGTGAACATGGCGCGTTCGCATCCTGAACGTTTTACTCCTACGGTTCTTACTCGCCCACTAGTGCAAGATGCAATCCTGCCTACGGCTGTCACAGTTCTCGGCGCTGCAGAAATGGCATATCATCAGCAGATAGCAGACGTGTATCAATTACTCGGCGTTGGCAGGCCAGTACTGATTGCTCGTTCTGGGGGCACCATGATCAACGCGAAAACTAAGCGCAATCTGCTGAAATCGGGCCACAAGCTTGAATGGTACGCACGACCATGGCAAACGATTGAAAAAGACCTTTCCAGTGAGCTGGCAAGTGCAGTTCTTCCGAATAGAGTACAACAGCAGGCAACCATCGACAACACTCTCGACAGCTATGTAGAGGCTGCACAGAAGATAGACCCTACACTGGTTGCGACAGTGAATGCACAGCGGGCTGGTATGCATGCAACGTTAGACATGCTTGAATCGAAACTCACATCTGCTTCCAAGAAGAAGAATGCTGTTGTTGTTGATCGAGCACACGCAATTCACGCATCAGTATTCCCACACGACACAAAGCAAGAGCGCGTTTACCCGCTAGGCATGTGGGAGGCGGATTTTGGTATAGACGGTCTCATCGATGCATGTGATCAATTAGGTCAGCATGAGATTGGAGCCACTCTGCTGTTTCATGCTCCCACACACGAGGCGCAGTAAACCAATGCGCGTTGCAGTTGTTGGCGCTGGAATTGGCGGACTCGTCTCGGCTATACAGCTTGCACATGCAGGACATACTGTCGATGTGTTTGAGCAAGGACCACGCGTTGGCGGCAAGTGTAATGTCAGCGAGTTCGACGGTTGTTCGTTTGAAACTGGTCCAACCCTGCTAACAATGCCTTTTGTGTTAGACGATGTGTTTCGACGTGTTGGTAGACGTCGCGAGGACTACATCAAGCTCCATCGAGTTAACCCTGCCTGTCAATACCGCTGGTCCGATGGCTCGAGACTTGACATGCCGTTTGAACTCGAAGATGTGATCTCTGCTATTGAGGGTTTTGCTCCAGGCGCAGGGGTCAATGCTCGTGCCTACCTCGAACATGCACGGGAAGTTTATGAGATGACGAAGGATGTTTTCATCTTTTCGCCATTTGATGGTTTTATGGAGTTTCTCAAGCCCCGTAACCTTGGAATGCTTCCCAGACTTCACCGATTGCGATTCGCATCAACACTGCACAGACACAATGCCTCGTACTTCACAGATAAACGATTACTACAACTTTTCGATCGCTTCGCAACGTATAATGGATCCAATCCATTCAAAGCCCCGGCAACACTCATGGTTATACCGTGGGTAGAGATAGGATTTGGAGCATGGTATCCCGAAGGGGGCATGTACAGCATAGTGCGCGGCCTGGAGAAACTTGCCATAGAGTGCGGTGTAAACATCTCTACGGAGTGTCGAGTTCGATCAATTGAGCATGCAGGAAAGCGCGCCACGGGAATACTGTTGGACAACGACACACGCGTTGCATGCGACCATGTAGTGTCGAATGCAGACGTATACGTTACACAAAAGCACCTGCTTGGATTACCTGTTAGAGAACCTCGTGATCTGTCGTGCAGCGGAGTTGTCATTCAAGCCAGTGTTGACGTGCAGAGTTTTGGTCTAGCTCATCACAATATCTTCTTTGCAGACGACTACGAGCGCGAGTTTAGAGTTCTTGAGAATGGCCGACACCATGACAGTAAGGCAACGATGTACGTATCTCGATCCTGCGCTGCCGACGGCTCTCTAGCGGCAGAGGGTCGAGAAAACTGGTTCATTTTAATGAATGCCCCACCAAACGGAGTAAGTGCTCATCTTGACGGATCGGCTGGGTCACATTGGAACGGACATGATGAGCACATCGTGGCCAGTGCCGTTCAGCGACTTCATGATTTCGGCATTTCCCCGTCAATTCGCGAGTATCGTATCCGAACACCTGATACTATGGCAACGCAGTGGTCGTCTTTCCGTGGTGCATTATACGGCGCATCGTCTAACTCGCCGTTGAGTGCGTTTTTACGTCCGAGGCAGAAATCACTGGACTTAGAAAATCTTTGGTATGTTGGTGGCAGTGCTCATCCCGGTGGCGGAATACCGTTGGTAGCTACCAGTGGAATGATTTCAGCAGACCTCATTATTGAATCATCATCGTTATAGAGATATCGAATGAAATACAGACCCCTGCTATTGCTATGTGTTCTGCTACTTACCTCCTGTGCCAGCATTCGTGAAATGACCAATGCGCTTATGTCTATGAAAGACATGCAGTTTCGTATTAGCAAGGTTGCCAACATGAAGCTTGCAGGCATAGACGTCTCACGCTTTTCATCTGTAGCAGACATCCAACCTATGGATGCAATGCGACTTATGCAGACCTATGGTTCAAAATCAGTCAAGGCTACCCTAACTGTGATGCTGGAGGCAAAGAACCCCAACGACGGCAGTACACCAAGTGCGAAGCCGGCAACACTCACCTTAAAGGAGCTTCCTTGGACTCTGTACTATGAGGACAAAAGAGTAGTAAGTGGCGTCGTTCGTAGGGATATACCGATCACTGGTGGCGCGGTCTCTGAGCCGATTCCATTGGAAGTGACGGTGGATCTCTCAAGCATACTTTTTGAAAAGGGCTACGAAGAAATTATGCAGGCCGTGATCGATCTCGGTGGCGCTAACGGGTCTCCGGCAAAGCTTACGATAAAGGCCAAGCCAACTGTCAGCACTCCCTTTGGAATAATGACGTCACCCAATGAAATCGCAATTGTTAGTGCACAGTTTCGTGCTCAGTAAATGAATTACGTAGTCGTCTTCGTAGCAATACTCGTCAGCGGACTATGTGAGTTCATCTCATCGGTTCTGCAGAACCTTCCTGTAGCCGTCGTTGCGACAATGGCCGAAGAAGGCTCTTCCTCTGGTCTTCGTCTGAAGAACACACTTGATGAACCAGTAGAGGCTCAGCTGGCCGTGCGGCTAGTTGATCTATTCGTGTTGATTGCAGTTGTTCTTACACTCGAATCGTGGATTGGACCAAACGCTGCGTCATTCTACCAAGAGATCATAGTTCTCGTTACTGGCATTGCCGTCGTAAAGATCGTTTCTTCGGTTATAGGTGAACGCGTAACAGATCGAGCGCTGATTTTTACCAGTAACACACTAGTGGTAATGACGGTAGTTTCTACACCGCTATTGATGCTACGCCGCGGGATTCTGGCTCTTACGAAGCCCCGTACTCAGGCAGAAGAAGAAGAAGAGGCTCGCGAAGAGCTCGAAGCTCTTGTAGAAACAGCCCGTGAAGAAGGGGCTCTCGATCCTGGTGAGTATCGCATTATGACGAATATCATGCAACTAAGTAGCATCGGGGTTACAGACGTTATGACTCCCCGCACTGTAGTTGCAGGCCTACCCACTGATATCACGGTGGCTGACGCTATTAAGCGTCCAGAACTGCAAATGTTCTCGCGGATGCCAGTGTACGATAGTGCAGATCTCGACAGTGTCTCTGGCTATGTGATGACGAAGGATGTATTACGAGCAGCTATTGCCGGACGGCAGACGGTGGAAATCAACAGACTAAAGCGCGACATTGGTTTTATCCCGGAGAACATCACGCTAGACCATGCCCTAGAGCAGTTTCTCCAACAACGCCAACACATTTTTATGGTTGTAGACGAACATGGGGGCGTTGAAGGTATCGTAACAATGGAGGACGTACTTGAAACAATGCTCGGCGCTGAGATTGTGGATGAAGCAGACCATGTTGTAGACCTGCGAGCATTAGCAAAACAACGCAGAGATGCGCGTATTGCCCGAATCACCCAATCGTAATGTTTTTTACATTCACGAACTCCAGCAATCCCCAAGACCCAAGCTCACGTCCGTAGCCAGATTTTTTTACGCCTCCAAACGGCAGCCGTGGTTCACTTCGTACGAAGTCATTGATAAAGACAGTGCCGCACTCAAGCTGGTCTGCAAGAAATTTTGCACGAGAGATATCACTGGAACATACTGCGGCTCCAAGCCCGAAATCCGTTCCATTGGCCAGGCGCACTGCGTGTGCATCATCAGTAAACGTTGTCACAGTAGCTACAGGCCCAAAGAGCTCCTGGTTATATACAGGATTGGTTGGGTCAACATGAACGAGCAGCGTAGGCCGCACAAAAAAGCCGTTGCCAGATACAGACGTCATAGGCTGCCTCGTTGCAATCCTAGCACCATGAGAACAAGCCACTTCAACTTGCTGCTGCAGCTGTTGTTGCAGATCTCGACGTGCTAGCGGCCCTACGTCTGTTGCTGTGTCGAGTGGATCACCTACAACAAGCGAATCATACTGTTGAGCAACTCTCTGGATAAACTCCTCAGCTATGGACTCATGCACGAGATAGCGCTTTGCAGCGATACATGATTGGCCACTGTTTATCATACGTCCAGTTACACACATTGTAACTGCCAACTCTATATCAGCATCATCGCAAACGATGTAGGGATCGCTTCCACCGAGTTCCATGACGGACTTCTTTAGATGTCTACCGGCAGCGGATGCCACATACGAGCCTGCAATTGTGCTACCAGTGAATGTTACTGCACGAATACGATCATCTGCTATAACGCCCTCAACGGCAGCAACATCTATCCGTAAATCAGTTACTATGTGCTCGGGTAGGCCGGCAAGGTGACACAATCTTGCAGCCATCAGGCCGCAGCCCATCGTAGTGGGTGCATGCTTGAGCAGTACACCATTTCCGGCTAGCAATGCAGGCACAGCGAAGCGAAAGAACTGCCACAGGGGAAAATTCCAAGGCATGATCGACAGCACCAGACCAAGTGGATCATTTCGAATCGTGCTTTCGGTAAACCCAGCCTCTATCCCAACATCTGCTAAAACGTCTGGCACAATCTGCGCCATGTGTCTGCATAGTCCAGCACATTTTATTACCTCTGCTCGACTTTGCACAAGGGGCTTACCCATCTCCTGTGTAATAAGACGTGCAATGGGCTCGCAATGTCTCTCGAGCACCGAGGCAAGTTCCAATACAATGCGGACTCTTTCGCTTAGCGCGACATTGCGCCACGTATATTGTGCACGAAATGCTTGCTCAATTCGTGATTCCACGTCGGCTGGCTGATGACTTGTATAGGTGGCAACCACGAGTCCAGTGGCCGGATTGATGCTGGTAAAGCTCATGTAGCAAAATTACATTCTGGGTTATGGAAACAATCTTCACTGTAGACGGCTTGGTTGCACTCCTTACTCTTACGATTCTGGAGATCGTACTGGGTATCGACAACATCATTTTCATATCGATTCTTGTCGAAAAATTACCAGTATCCAAGCAGTCACGTGCACGAACAATCGGCCTGTTCCTTGCCCTGGTATTGCGATTGCTGTTTCTGTTAGGAGCAGTCTGGATGGCAAAGCTTACAAGCCCGCTGTTCACGATTCCGCAAATGATGGCAATGTCGGGAGTTTGGGGAGTCAGTGGCAGAGATCTCATCATGATGGCTGGTGGACTGTTTCTGCTTGCCAAGGCTACTAGCGAGCTGCACGGCAAGCTTGAAGGTGAGCAACACCAGACGTCGCGCGCAGGCAAGCGACGCGACTTCGGCCTCATCATCATCCAGATCATCGTGCTAGATCTTGTGTTCTCGATAGACTCCGTTATCACCGCAATAGGATTATCACAAGACTTTATCGTGATGGCTATCGCCGTTGTGATCGCTGTGATTGTAATGCAGTTAAGCGCTGGCACCGTGTCTCACTTCATTCACCAGCACCCTACGGTAAAAGTCTTGGCGTTGGCGTTTCTTCTCATGGTTGGGTTGGTGCTCGTACTGGAGGGCGTTGGCGTACATGTTCCAAAGGGTTACGTCTATTTTGCGATGGCGTTTTCCATGTCTGTCGAGTTCCTCAACATGCGGTTGCGAAAGCGGGTTGCCAAGGGATCGGTGCAGCTTCGAGAGCCTCAGTTACCAGAATAAGTTATACCCATCGCTTGCTTTCTGCCCAAGGTATTTCTAATATTAGTGATAATCTGCAATGCCTAGAAAGGGGCGTCTATGCCCAAGAATCCAGCTGCTGCTATCGATAAGTCGAATATGTTCGACACGCTATACCGTTTCCCTGAACAGGTAAGGGATGCTGTAAACATTGGCGAAAATGCCCCATTGTGGCGTCAGCAGGCCACGTCCAACCGCTATGCATTCTTCGGGCTTGGTGGCTCGGCTATCGGTGCCGACCTACTACGTAGTTATGCGGCCACTACCCCTGGAGCAGATCATCTAAACATTTCAGTTCATCGTGGATACTCTGTGCCATCCTGGATGGATTCCGACACGAATGTCGTTTGCTTAAGTTATTCAGGAGAAACCGAAGAAACCCTGTCAGCTTTCGACGATATCCGCAAGAAGACTATGCGCGTAGTCTGCATTACAACGGGCGGTCAGCTCGGCAAGCGGGCTATCACGTACGGTTTCCCAATCATCAATATCCCCCCAGGGTTTCAGCCCCGTTGCGCACTCGCATATTCATTTTTTCCCCTCCTGACAATAATGAGTCGGTACGGGGCTATTGATTCTCGTGCCTCACGAGCCAACGCTAGGGGTATTCGCGAAATTGTAGCACAAACAGAAGAGATGCGCAACGTCTATGCATCCTCTGCAGCAAGGAACCCTGCCCTGCAGATCGCAAAGAAGTTGCATGGCAAGATGCCAGTGATTTACAGCGCAAATGAACGATTGGATGCTGTAAACCTGCGTTGGAAAGGCCAGATTCAGGAGAACGCTAAGCAGGTTGCATTTGGCAACCTCTTGCCCGAAATGAACCACAACGAAATCAATGGCTGGCAGCACCCCAAAACCCGCATGAAGGACTTTTCGATACTTCTACTTAGAGACAACGACGACAATCGCAGAGTTCAGATTCGTTTTGATGCACTAAAAGACATCATCAAGGGTTCCGTGGGAGATGTAACAGCCCTTGAAGGTAAAGGTTCAACCTTGCTATCTCGAATGTTCTCATTGATTTATCTCGGTGACTGGGTTAGTTGGCACCTAGCGGTTTTGAATAAAGTAGACCCCTCACCAGTGCCAGTTATCCAGACACTCAAAGCCAAGCTTGCCAAGGCAAAGTAAACAGCCTGGCCAGTACGGGGCTTACTAGGTTCTTCTTTATAATTTCTTTCGTATCTTACAAGCCCCAAAAAATCTGGAATGTTTATGCCGACCGCAAAGGCAGCAAAAGTTGCTAAAACCACAAAGGAAAAGGCTCCAAAAGCCAAAAAAGCAGCTGCGGCAGATGCAGTAGCTGGCGAAGAAGTCGAAGCCCCGAAAAAGACGAAGCGTAAAGCTAAGTACATGGTGTTGTATTCGCCGTTTCTCATGAAAGACACAAAGCATGAGTTGATTGGTGAGCCTACAGAGACAGACAATGGCCGCATGCAGTGGGCTAAATGTGCAGTCAGCCGTCACATGCAGATGGTTAATCTGGACACGTTAGCATCGAACACCGAAAAGAAGGTCACTGAAATCAAACTTGCACGCGAAGATTCAAAAGAATATTCGCCAAAGAACGCGTACAAGGTTGGCGACGTGATTTATCATAAGTCTTGGGACGACGTTGGCATCGTCCGTGCTAAAGAGATTATGTCGAATGGCCGTGGAGCAGTTTTGGTCCACTTCGAAAAGAACAAAGAAAAGCGTCTCATCGAGAATTTCAAGTAACCATTTTCCTCAGAGGATCTCTCGTGATCGGAGTTACCGTACAAAGCAACGAGTCTATTGACCGCGCATTGCGCCGCTTCAAGAAGAAATATGAGCGCTCAGGCGTTCTTCGTGAGTTCAAGAAGCGTGCATTCTACGTCAAGCCTAGTGTTGAGCGCCGCATGTCGCGTCTCAAAGCAGCTCGTCGTCAGCACCGCGCGCAGATGGAACAAGAGTAAGACTCTGCTTCCCAACTAAGAATTAGAGATAAAGGGCGCTTCTCAATCGAGAGGCGCCTTTTTGTGCTTTGCAGACCACGCTGATATCTCGTCTGCATCACTGAAGGCTAAGCGCCGATCACCGATAATCTGGTACTCTTCGTGCCCCTTCCCTGCAATGATCACTACATCGATCGGGCCGGCTTGGTCTAAGGCTGTATGGAGGGCTGTGCGTCTGTCCTCAATTACCCGCACCTTGGAATAGTCATACGCGTCTACACCTGACAGGATATTGTTCACAATATCCTGTGGATGTTCGGTTCTCGGGTTGTCGGTAGTAATAATAACACTATCAGCAAGTGAGCTAGCAATTCGCCCCATTTCAGATCGCTTTCCTTTGTCGCGATCACCTCCACATCCAAACACCACGTGAAGTTTACGCTCGTGAGTGCCTTGATTGGCGAAACTGCGCACAACACGTAAGACATTATCGAGCGCATCGGGAGTATGGGCATAGTCTACGATTGCTATCGTACCCGAGGCGGTGCTGTGCACCTCCATGCGTCCTTTCGGACCCTGCAGACTCGGAATGATACGTGAAACCTCATCTGGTGATGTCCCATCGAGAATTGCCATCACTACCACCAACGCAACGTTTGCAACATTGAACTCGCCCAGCAGCTTCGTCCGTATGGCCATGCGCTCTGGTAGTCTGGCAAGCCCCGCGTTGTGGCGAACGAGATTAAAGGTTGTTCCGCTAATGTCCATATCGACATCTGTAACTTGAATCTGATTGCCGCGTCCCGTGCCAACAGTTACAGCCATGTTCGCAGGGCAATGCCTCTTCATGTATGGCGCCCACTCGCTGTCTCCCCAGAGAACAGCAATCGCATCAGAAGAAAGATTGTCAAACAACTTCTTCTTCGCATTGGCATAGTTCTCCATCGTTCCGTGATAGTCGAGATGGTCGCGAGTAAGATTCGTGAATATCGCTCCTCTAAATCCAACCCCATAGACACGGAATTGATCGAGTGCGTGCGAGCTCACTTCCATACACACAGTTTCTACACCTACCTGAAGCATTGCATTGAAAAGTTGGGTCAACTCCCCAGCATGTGGGGTTGAATACCTCGTATCGTATTGCAAACCAGCATAGCGGTTCCCCGTAGTACCGATAAAGCCCACATGGCGTCCCACGTTACCATAGAGCTGCTCGAGTAATGTGGCACAGGTAGTCTTACCATTTGTTCCGGTAACGCCGTAGATGCGCAACTGTGAACCTGGGTTTCCTGCAAGAGTTACGGTAAGAACCGCATACGCCAATCGAGTATCTCGCACATGAATGCAGGGTACAGGTACAGGACTTACAGGTGCCGTCTGAACAACTATCGCAATTGCCCCACGCTCAATTGCATCGTCTATCGCGTTGTGTCCATCATAGGTCGTGCCGTTAACAGCCACAAATACCGCCCCCTGCACAACCTGACGTGAATCAGAAACAATACCATGTACAGACTGTTCTGACCGCTCTTGGGTAAGTTCAGGTGCAATCCGCATCTCTTCGGCGAGAGCATTGAGAAGTGTGCCCAGATTCATCATGCATCAAAATACAACCTGATTCTCTGCAGATTTGCATCATGACATTTTCACAATGGTTAATAAGACGAGTTACCAAGCCGTTGCCAGGAAGAGAGGCTCATCGGCGATTTGTGCCCAATGGTAAGGATGCCGGTGTGCGCTTAGCCGCAGCTCCTGTTGGTGCACGTCGGAGTGCAGTTCTTATTCCAATCATAGAAGACGTAGAGAATGGCGCAGAGGTTGTATTCACGGTTCGCAGCGAATCATTACGGAGTCATAAAGGCCAGATTTCATTTCCTGGCGGACGTCTAGAAGCTCATGAAACGCCTATACAAGCTGCACTGCGAGAAACAGAAGAGGAAATTGGTATCAGTCGATCCAATGTACATGTCATTGGAACTCTGAGCCCCCTCTACATACCCCCATCTAACAGTGCAGTTACGCCTGTTGTTGCAGCCGTTACAAGGCCATCGCAATGGCAGCTCAGTGTTGACGAAGTAACCGAGGTATTTACACGACCCCTTATGGATTTTGTTGACGATACATTCTACGATGAACGAACAGATATCATTCCCCAGATCCCAATTCCCGTGCCGCTATGGGATGTGCATCCAACCATACCATTGTGGGGAGCAACTGCAATGATGCTTCACGAAGTGGTGCTACTTTACTCTCATTACCTGAAAGACAATCCGTGAACATCTCCATCCGCGCATGTTTCGTTGCAACGGCATTGTTTTGCCTAGCGTGCACAAAGAACGACGTCGTAGATGATCGCATGCTTCAAGCATATACCGATTATGTTGTGCTACGTATGTCGTCTAGTGATACTGTCGTTGTTCAGAGGCGACTAGACTCGCTCATACACTCGCATGGATATACTCAAGAGTCGTTTTTTGCGGAATTATCTTCGTACGGACAAGATCGTGAGACAATGCGTGTATTCTACGACTCTGTACGAGCGAGAGTAGGTCGCATGCAGGCAGAAAGTTCACGATAGACATCGTGACCATGCTGGGCAAACGCCTCGAAGTATCCAACGTACCATTGGTTTAGGTGCACACCTACAAAGGCAGAAGCCGCTATGTCGTCAGCTGCGGCAACGCCACCGCAACGAATCACGTTAAACTCATGGTGCGGCCCACAATTATCTACTGCACGGACCGCAGCAGCGCATGAGGCAAGAGATGATGCACGCAGCAGCGCACCACTTATGCCGCCACCATACATAGACGTAAAATAATCAAATAATTTACGGTCATCAGGATGCACCTGCTCACGCAGAGCATTGTACCTTGTGGATGTATTGCCAAGTATCACACCATCAAAAGAACGTTCAACCAATGCTTTGATAAGTTCTGGAAGCTGCTCAAGAGATGTATCAGTTGAGAGTTTTACAACAACAGGCAGTCTACGCCTACGTTGTGCGAGAAACTGTGTAGCTACAGTATCTAATCTGCGAAGCAGCTCGTCGTCTACACTGGCATGGCCTGCATGGCCAGGAACATTAGGGCAACTCTCATTGAGCTCTATGTAATCAACGCCAGCATCATCGTATCTTCTCATACCCTCAAGTAGCTCCGGAAGAGCGACGGCAGCCTCGAGACCTGGTTCGGCACTTACGCTTGCTACCAGGGGGCATGCATCAACTTTCTGGATCTTCGCCAGACGGGCCGCTACAGTAGCATGACCTTCATTAGGCAGGCCCATCCAGTTTGATGCAGAGTGTGAGAGAGGATACTGCGTAGAGGGCCAAGCAATTCCGCGAACAATGTTACCTCTGCGTGCACGTGATGTTGTAGTACCTGCTACAAACGCTCCAGCACCCTGAGCAGCAACCATCTCATATCCATGTCCCTTTTTGAACATTCCCGCTGCATTCCATATAGGCATACGGAACTGCAAGCCCCATGCATTAACAGACTGGTCTTGAGGTGGTTCAAAGGATTGTCTGGGAACATCTACGGCAAAACGAGGAAGAAAAACATTCCGTGCTGCTGTAAATGAACGAACCACAAGTGATGGTGGCAGCATGGATGAAACAGTTCGCAGTGCGAATTCAGATTTTGCGAGCAGTTCAATCACAGACATAGAGCAAAGATAGTATTAGCCATTCTTGCGAAGCTCTGATTCAGGGATCTCTCGTATCCATACGTCTTTACCTGTAGCATCAACGATACGAATGGTGAGTATACGCTTGCCACGTTGACCCGAAACAGTGATGTGTCCGAAGTTGTGTCCGATGAATTCCGTACCAGCTACATGATATGAATTTGCCCTGTAAACGGGGCTAGTATTGAGTCCAGAGGAAAGGGGCGACGATGTGATCTCGTAGATCGGATATGTGCCCTCCCTGTCCAACCTAGAAAGCTCTGCGAAGTGAACATCACCAGACATGAACATAACACCGGAGACATTGTTTCGCGTGATGAGATCCAATATCCGCTGGCGTTCTTCAGGAGATTTCTCAAAGCCCTCTCTGCGCTTGTTGTCGCTGAGAAACTGCGATCCAACAGCAACGAGTTTAAACGTTGCCTTACTCGATGATAGAGCGTCGATGAGCCATTCATCCTGATGCTGACCAAGGATAGTCTTGGGCTCATCATGCCTGTCATTTGACGAGCGATAGAAACGATCATCAAGAAGAAAGACCTGTACATCGGCGAGTTCAAACGATGATGTGATACCAGGTTTTCCCCCTACTCCATAGGAGGGGTTAGGCCAGAATAGTTTGAAAGCATCCAGAGCATCATCTTTGAGCACATAGGACCGATCTGCATCGTTCGGACCATAATCATGATCATCCCAGATCGCGTAATTGGGAATACTGGCAAAGAGCTCACGCGTGCGCGAATGAGCCCGCGTATGAGAGTACCGCTTTAGTATGCCAGACCTTGATCCCCAATCCGGATCGCGCAAATAGACATTGTCTCCCAGCCACAGCATAGCATCAGGATTGCGCTGAACAATAGCATCAAAGATTCCTGTCTCTGTGCCATACCCCCTCTCCTTACCTGTAGAATCATGGCGCTCGTAGCCTGCCTGATTTACATAGTGGCAGCTACCGAAGGCTAGACTCACCGTTGGCCAGTCGTTTCCACGATAGCGAAAGATCGAACGCGAAGTAAAACGAGTTGGCACTGAAACATCGAGAGCTTCACCGCCAACAAGGATTTCATAGGTGTATGTTCTACCCGGCTCTACACTGTCGAGCATAAACCCCATGCAACCAGCATTACCGGGATATCCATAATACACCTGTGGTGTTGTGTATGTTCTCTTCGATGCAATGTCTGTGTAGCGAACTGCAACATCTGTTCGTACTGGCTGCGAACGAAATCCAATCTGAACAGTAATACTCGCACTGCGCATATCAACATGTCCAACGGTTGGACCAGACACTACAAATGGTTGAGCGCTAGCAATGGTCGCTGCTGCAAGCAGACATGCAACGATGTAATTAATCATAACGCAGGTGTTTAATGTGCTCGCCTTTGATGCCAATCTCGCGCATTGCTTCTATACCTATCGTAAGGTGTAAGTCAGCAAATTCCTGTGTAACCCGTTTATCGCTTTCTTCGGTCTTCACACCTTCAGGGACTACTGGTACGTCGCTCACTAGGAGGAGTGCACCGCGCGGGATGTCGTTCTTATGTCCAACGATAAAGACCGTGGCTGTTTCCATATCAATAGCCAAACAGCTCACTTGCTTTAGCCGATTACGAAAGTCTATGTCCCATTCCCAAACACGACGATTGGTTGTGTACACAACTCCTGTTCGATAGTCTTGCCCGTGATCCAGCACTTTGTCTGAGACGAACTTATGCAGCTTAAACGACGGTAGGGCCGGCACCTCAGGTGGGAAGTAGTCATTACTGGTACCGTCACCTCGAATCGCGGCGATTGGCAGAACAAAGTGTCCAATCTCTGTTGTTTCCTTTAGTCCACCGCACTTACCAAGAAACAGCACACCCTTGGGCATGCGAGCTACCAGCAGATCCATGATCAAAGCGGCATTGGGCGAACCAATACCATAGTTGATAATCGTAAGATTATCATAGGTGGCTGTTTGCATCGGCTTGTCTAGCCCCTTAACCTCAACATCAAACTTCCGTGCGAATGCATCTACATATCCACGAAAGTTGGTCAGCAAGACATAGTCGCCAAATGCAGCCACGTCGGTACCGGTGTATCGAGGCAGCCAATTCTTCGCTATGTCAAACTTGGTTTGCATGGTCATGCATACGTCGGTTTCCACATATGCGATTCGATCAACTCAGTGATGTTTGCCGGGCGTTCGATGCCTGCATGACCATCGTCGAAGAGATACTCAGCACATGCGATTGCAACAACCTTGGCTGCCTTTTGAATATCTGACATTGGAGGGTAAATGAGCCACTTCGAGAATTGTTCTTCGCTGACCATTCCTGCAAGTGCGCGAGCAGCAACACCGAATGTCTTGTAGGGGATATTCGTTGCACTAACCGCGTAAGCCGCAAGACCTACACCTGGGAAAATGTAAACGTTGTTGCCTTGCCCTGGATAGATTGTTGTACCATTGATAACGACTGGCTGAAAGGGGCTACCGCTGGCAAAAATGGCCTTGCCATTCGTCCATGTGTACGCCTCTTCAGCACTGCATTCGCTCTTGGATGTCGGATTCGAGAATGGGAAGATGATCGGCCTTTCGCAATACGAGGCCATGTGCTCAATAACTTCCTGCGTAAAACTCTTCGGAATAGTACTCGTACCAATAAGAACAGTAGGTCTAACGCTCTGAACGATGTCTGCAAGGCCAGCAATTTCTGCGTGCTGATGCGTGAAGGGAAGCTTTGATTCTGCAAGATCTTGCCGTGATGCAACGACAAGCCCCTTGCTATCAACAAGCCAACACTTTGCACGTGCCTCTTCTTCGCTACAGCCTTCGTCTACCATAAGTCGCCACAGGAGTTCTGAGATGCCAAGACCCGCAGAGCCAGCTCCGTAGAATACATACGTCTGGTCACGCAAGCGCTCGCCCTTCATGCGGGTTGCTGCGATAACACCGGCAACCCCAACAGCAGCCGTGCCCTGGATGTCGTCGTTGAACGATGAGATGCGATGCCGGTAACGTTCGAGAATGGGGCTTGCATTCGGGGTGGCAAAATCTTCCCACTGGATAGCGCACTGTGGGAACACCTCCTCTATGGCGGTTACAAACTCTTCGATAAAATCGTCGTATTCCTGTCCTGCAAGCCGCTTCTGACGAATTCCGATGTAGAACGGGTCTTCGAGCAATGCTTCGTTGTTGGTTCCAACATCAAGCAAGATTGGCAGGGTAACCTCTGGGGGTACGCCCGCACACGCGGTGTAAAGAGCGAGCTTTCCAATGGGGATGCCCATGCCTTGAGCACCCAAATCGCCTAGTCCAAGAATGCGCTCGCCGTCGGTTACACAGATCCAACGCACGTCGCGCTCAGGCCAATTGCCGAGCACGTCTGCCATGCGCCCACGATGCCGAGCGCTGATGAACATGCCTTTTGGCCTGCGATAGATGCGGCCAAATGTCTGGCATGCTAACCCTACAGTTGGCGTGTAGACGATGGGCATGTATTTGACGGGATCTTTTTGCAAAAGTGCATAGAACAGAACCTCGTTACGCTCTTGTAGATCGCTCAGGTAGATGTATTTGTCGAGATCGGTTGTTAAAGAGTCTACGTGACCCTCAATTCGCTGAATTTGCATTGAAAGCGAGGAGACGATATCGGGCAGCAGCCCAGAAAGTCCATATCTCTCGCGTTCTTCTCGTGAAAAAGCCGTACCCTTGCTGTCGCGCGGATCGCGCAGCAGATCAAAGCCACGCTTGGTGATTTGTGAATGTGGCATAGGGCATAAAAATACGGAGTCTTCGTAGCTTCGAGCCATGCAAAATCCATTCATGTTCGCGTCAGCGGCACTTATTTGCCTCTGCATGACGCAAAAACTCGCAGCTACAGAGCCACATCTGCATAACATTCGACAGCTTACCTTCGGTGGCGACAACGCCGAGGCATACTTCAGCCCAGATGGAAAGAAGCTCGCCTTTCAGAGCAACTTCAAAGGTTGGGGGCATTCATGCGACCAAATTCATGCCCTCACCATTGCCGACGCAAAGGATTCATCATATCGCCCACCATTGATCTCGACAGGCAAGGGGCGAACAACGTGCTCATACTTTCTGCCAGATGGAAAGCACATCCTCTATGCGAGCACACACCTGGCTAGTGAGGCATGTCCGCCAGAACCGCCCCCTCGCAAAGACCGGAAGTATTTATGGCAGGTCTTGCCTACCTACGACATCTTTATCGCGGATGACAAGGGTAACATCACGAAGCGGCTTACCGACCGCAACGGATACGATGCAGAAGCAACTGTTTCGCCGAAGGGCGATAAGATTGTGTTTACGTCTGATCGTAGCGGCGATCTCGAGCTGTGGACGATGAACATCGACGGTAGCGACCAGCGTCAGGTAACCAATCAACTTGGTTACGATGGCGGTGCATTCTTTTCTCCCGATGGAAAGAAACTGGTCTTTCGGGCCTCACGTCCAACAACAGACAGCGCACAGACGGAATACAAGGAGCTGCTATCTCAAGGTCTCGTTGCACCGACAAACATGGAGATCTACACATGCAATGTCGATGGATCAGACCTGAAGCAGATCACGAAACTGGGCAAGGCTAACTGGGCCCCCTACTACCATCCGGCAGGTAAGAAGATCTTGTTTTCCTCGAATCACAAGTCGCAGCGCGGCTACGACTTCCACATCTACATGATCAAGGAAGACGGTACAGGCATTGAGCAGATCACATCGGAAAGTATGTTCAATGCCTTCCCGATGTTCTCGCCCGACGGCACGAAGCTGGTGTGGTCAAGTAATCGTGACAACGGTGGCACGCGCGACACGAATGTTTTCATTGCCGACTGGAAAGATTAAACCATGAACAAACGGCAGATTCAAACAGCACTTGCGGTGCTTGTCTATTTGGGTGGCATCGTTGGCGCAAATCTCTTTGCAGCGTCGTTTGGTCCGAGTGCAGTTCCGATTGTGACGTTCACATTGATCGGCCTTGATCTTTCCCTACGCGACTTTCTCCAGCTTACGATGAAAAAGTGGAGCATGTTCGCGATGATCTTTGTGGGCGGAGCTGTTTCATACATCCTCGTTCCAGAGGCTGGCATCATCGCAATTGCATCAGGCACAGCATTCACAACGGCAGCATTGATTGACTGGACAGTATTTGCATTGCTAAAGGGCAAATGGATCGTTCGTGCAAACCTCTCAAACGTAGCCGGTGCAATGGTTGACTCTACCGTCTTCATAACAATCGCATTTGGTGCGTTCATGCCGCAGGAGATAGGCCTGTCTGTAGTCTCCAAAGTTGCAGGGGGCTTTTTCTGGTCATACATCCTTGCGATCATCTTCCGCAAGCGCATTGCCGCTATAGATGAACGAGGTGCTCAGACGCCTTGATCATACGGCCTATGGGCACAAGCCCTGAAAGCCCATTGCGCGAGGCCTCTGCGGCAAACTCATCAGCCTTCGAAGGATGTACAGACACCAACAACCCACCGCTCGTCTGTGGGTCGCAGAGAATGTACTTCTGTTGCTCCGTCATTGGTGCAATGTGGTGTCCATACGATTGGAAGTTCCGCGTTGTGCCACCAGGAAACGACCCCTGTTCGAGGTAATCATATATCACGTCGCGGTTGATCAGCGGCACAGCTTCGACATCAAGTTTGGCGGAAAGGTTAGCCCCCTGACACAGTTCGATTAAATGCCCCATTAAGCCAAAGCCGGTAACGTCTGTCATGGCATGTATATAATCGAGTTTGCCAAAGGCATAGCCGGCATTGTTTAACCTTGCCATCACATCTCGTGCAAGCGTTGCGTGCTCATCACGCAAGATGCCTTTCTTCTGAGCCGTTGTAAGAATGCCCACACCAAGGGGCTTTGTGAGGAAGAGAATATCTCCTTCTCGCGCACCAGTGTTTGTCTTGAGATTGGCCAGATCTACTCTGCCTGTTACAGCTAGACCAAATATCGGCTCAGGGCTATCGATGCTGTGTCCACCGGCCAGCGAAATGCCCGCATCCATGCACGCAAGACGAGCCCCTTCCAAGACCTGCTGCGCTGCTTCTACCGGCACTGTATTGACCGGCCAGCCAAGTATGGCAATGGCCATCATGGGTTTGCCGCCCATGGCATAGACATCACTAATGGCATTAACACTGGCGATGCGACCAAAGTCTACCGGATCGTCTACGATTGGCATAAAGAAATCTGTCGTACTTACGATGCCTGTACCATCTGCTAAATCGTATACAGCAGCATCATCCTTTGACGTATTGCCAACGACGAGCCGCGCATCTGCTGGCATTACAATGCTTGATTGCAGGATGCTATCGAGAATCGCTGGCGATATCTTACAGCCGCAACCAGCGCCGTGTGAATACTGTGTTAGCTTGATCATGATTGTTGTATTCCTCGTATTCGTCGCTGCTGACAGAACTCATACGTCCTGTCGTAATATTCCAAAATCAGATGCACGGCTTCGGTGAGCCTGCCTTCGCGCACGAATTCGGATGCCTGATGGTGGCGCTGCCCGCCGAGCTTTTCTCTAATCACATACAGCGCATCACATAGCTCATCATGCGAAAACGCTCCATAGTCACGAACAAGATTCCGAACTCGCGTCTCAATATCAACATCGAGCTCAAAGACTTCTGATTGCTGCATTGCTTCGAACATTACTTCCGGCACATGCACCTTGCCAACCGTTCTGCTTTCATCTTCAATCCAGACAGGCTGTTTAATATCAAAGCAATGCATCACATAGTGAATCACATTCAGCGCATGTTCTGTCGTTGGCTGAGGCTGTTGTCCGAGTCTGCCAAATGCGGAACCACGATGATTCGCGATACCCTCGAGATTTACAACCTGCTGGCCCTCAGCGGCCTTCTGGTACAGAAACGTTGTCTTACCGGCGCCCGTCTTGCCGATGACGAGCCGGTACTTCCATGGCCGTGAGATCAGCTCGAGAGCATGAGCCCGAAAGCCTTTATAGCCACGGGGTATGATTCGCACCTTCATCCCGGCGGTAGATAGCAGCCATGACATCGATCCGCTGCGCATGCCCCCTCTCCAGCAATAGACGATAAGGGGCTTATCGAGAGAGCGCGCTTGCTCAACATACTCACGCAGCCGAGGTCCGACGATCTCGAGTCCACGATCGATTGCATGCTGCGCACCCACCTGTGTATAGAGCGTACCGACCTCTGCACGCTCCTCGTCGGTAAACAACGGGATGTTTACAGCACCAACGATATGACCCTGTGCATACTCCGCGGGTGTTCGCACGTCAACAACGGCATAGGCCGGATCGTAGATATCATCAAGCACCGAAGTCATCATACTCCGGAAGCTGCGAATACTCGCTTGGTGGTGCTTCTACTGCACGCACTGCTCGTTCATGATCGAAGCTGTTGAATGCTTGATGGATAAGATGAGGAATAGTTGAAGGATCGTATACTATCGCTGTGTGTGCGCGCTCGCGTCTGCGATAGAGCCATGATGTTATGATCTGCAATTCATCAAGCTCCCTACTCGTAAAGCGCTTGGGCTCGATTGCGCGAGTGAAGTGCCCAAGGATCTCCTCTGTGATAACTGTGCGGGGTGCTTTGAGGCCAACTTCACGCTGAAACACAAGACGTCCAGAGCGCATGGCATACACCTCGATCGTGGTATTGCGCTCACCAACGGGAATAAAGATCAAGACATTTGTGTCAGAGACTGCAAGTGGACGATCCGTAGCGTGGATCGTTGCGCGTTCTACTTCGCGGATCCCATCTCGCAGCGTCGCAGCGCGTTCAAAGTCAAGCTCTGCCGCTGCAAGCTCCATCTGCGTACGGAGACGTCCGATCGCCCCTTCCTCAACATTGGAGAGGAATCTGCGGGCATCTTCGATAGAGTCACGATAGTCATCAATGGTCTGATGCAGCGCACATGGTCCGTCACACCGCTTGATGTGATAATCAAAACACGGTCGAATCTCGGCATGCGGGAAGAGTGCTCCTGAGCATGTGCGCAGCTTGTTCTCGCGGACAACCATGCCCATGATGCGCTCGGCCATTCGGTGCGATCGAAACGGACCGAAGTACTCGGCTACGTCATCCTCGATGGTAGAAGCCAGCTCGAGCCGCGGAAAGTCTTCGTTTGTAATCTTCAAAAACGCTGGCGCCCGGTACTTGCGCGATGCCACGTTGTGTAGCGGCAATCGCTCTTTGATCTCACGCGATTCCAGCAACATTGCTGCAAGCTCTGTTCCAGTGGTCTCCCACTGAATGTGTCGCACGTAGCGGATCATCTTCTGCACCGATCGTCCATGCAACGGTGCGTCGTTGAAGTACTGATTGACACGTGATCGCAAACTCTTTGCCTTGCCAACATAGAGCACGTGCTTCTTCGCATTCAGGAAGTAGTACACCCCTGATTCATCCGGCAGCTCGTTTAAGTACGGGGCTAACTGCACCTTACGCTTCGCCGCAGCCGAGGAGAGCGTCTTGGATGTTGACTTCTTAACATGCTGAAGTGCGAAGAGATCTTCAAGGGTTGCAGCATCATGTTCGTTGCGAGCACGTTCAATGAGGTGCAGCAACACCTCTGCAGTTGCCTCGGTGTCGCCCATGGCACGGTGGCGCGCGGAAATCACACAGCCATAGTGCTCGGCAACGGCGCCAAGATTATGCTTTGCAAGCCCCGTACTCAACCTGCGAGAAAGTCGGCATGTACACAGGCTTGGGATGTCCGGGGCAACCTCTCCCATGCGCTCGATGGCAGACTTGACAAAGCTCCAGTCAAACCCAACGTTATGGCCAACAAAGACCACTACTTGGTCATCAGCATAAAGCTCCGAGATCACAGGGGAGAGAGCGTAATCCTCTTCTGGCGCATTGGCAACCATTTCCGGAGTTATACCAGTCATGAGCTGGATGAACTCCGGAATTGGCTGCCGTGGATTCATCAGGGATTCGTAACGACGCATGATCGCGTCGTCTTCGACCACACACATTGCGATCTCCGTCATGCGGTGATCGCCGGTCGTACCGCCAGTTGTCTCGACGTCGACAACAACGAACCGGACCTGCTCAATTGGTGTGGCGCCTATGTCCATGCATCAAATTATTGAACGAACGTGGGGAACGCAACCTCTATATCGGTTTCGCTTCCAGGAGTTGTCCCCGTTTTATCGGACTCGTTGTCATAGTGATACAACGACAGCTTAAGCTGACCCGGAACTGCGGAAGCATCCATAGACGTTATCGTTTTAAACTGCAATCCTACTGGAAGATTTCTTGCATCGAGATCTTCAATAGTGATTTGTCCGAGATATGACGAAAGGTCATAAAACACCTGATGAAAATTCCGATCATTCAGGATGTCCTGCGTCACGTCGACAACTGGCGTGACACTTCGATTCTCAAATGAAATGTTGCATGTGTATGTAGCTGCCTTCTTTAGGAATATCGAATCGATACGATTGGGATTTGCTCCACCAATGCCATCGATGTCTTCCCAGGTGGCTGTTACAACATCATTCGTATCACTTGTATTCTTAAACCGGAGTGTTACCGTTGTGATGACATCATGATCGTCGTCTGAATCATGATCATGAAACGGATCCTTGCAACCGCTAAGTGCAAGAACTGTAATCATCATCGCAAGTGTAATCAGTATACGTTTCGTCATGGCATATGCCCTTTCAAAATGAAGTTGTGAATCGAAAAATGATGTTGCGTCCTGGGTCATCAGTGAAATACCTGTATTGACTCAAGTAGTCACGATATGCTACATTGAAAACATTGGTGCACGATAGCGTTAGCCGAGCGAGTACTGTTTCTGAAAGCTCTAGCACGCCACCAATGGAGATGTCGGTTCTAGCATAACCTGCAGGGGGCTCGGCATAGTCTCGACCAGGAATGCTGTTAGTCTGACGCCGCACACCCATCATGCTGACGTCGACATAGGCGTCGTGAATCTCCCAGATGTCGTCTGTATGGAGGTGTGCGCCGATACGGGCACGGTCTGCTGGAACAAACAACAACGGTTCGTTCTGACGATTGTCGTACCCACGCACAATTGCGCTCGAAGCATACATGTTGAGTCTCTCGTGCACATCAACACGAATGTTGATATCACCTCCATACAGCCTCGCTGGGAGCTGCGTAAACCGATACGTCGGGAATGTCCCACGCACCGTAATAGTCGGATTGGCAACATCCGGCAGTGCCATGATGTATCCTTCAATGACATGGTAGAATCCCGACGCCTCAAGCTGAAGGACTCCCTCGTTGTATGATACCGAAGCATCTCCACCGAGTACTTGTTCGTTGGTAAGTAGACTGTCACCAACTTCATAGTAGGCCGAGCCATGGTGCACATCGTTGCTATAGAGCTCATTCACCTGTGGTGGACGCCATGCGCTTGCAAGATTCATGGTTGCGGTGACATTCTCGCTGACAGTCCACATGGCGCCAATACTTGCTGTCATATTTGCCCATTGCCTCGTCTGAAACGATGGCTGTCGGCCTGAACGGGAAAGAAGCATTGCCTTAAGGTCTCGGACGTCATATCGAAGACCGCCACTAAATGTGAAGTCGTTGTACGTCAGTGATTCATGAATAAAGGCACCCATACCCCAGAGCCGGTAGTCAGGAATCAAGAGTACTGCACCACTTCGGCAATTAACCTGCCACATTGATGTAACACCGGCAGCGCCTCGAATGCGGTCGGATAGCGAATGTTCAAACGTAGCATCAAGCGTTGAGGTAGAGAGCACAAGTTTCATTGCTGGCGTTTGCAGCGAGGCCTGAAGTCGTGCAAGAGAATCCTGAGCACGAGCAATCGGATCAGTGCCCCGTCCGACTATTCGCGTGTTGTGTCCATCGAACTCATTGCGATCGTTGACTTGATGACCATACGTGACGACGATACGTTCATCTTCGGAGACCTTTACATGCCCCTTGACTGATAGGAGTGCATGTGAGATCTCCTGACGCGGATTTGTGATCTGATAGGAAAATGGTTGTGGGTTCGCCGGACGTCCACGCTTAATGGCGCGCAGTAGATCAGCCCCATTACCGATGTGGGCTCCGCTGAAGATGCCGAGAGTTGTCGTGAAGATCGAACCGATGGCCGTGATCCCTAGCTCTTCGTTGCCAGCCTGAAGTGTAAGACTTCCGTTGAGCTCTTCTACGCCCGTGTTGTTGATTACATACGAGGGTGCAGAAGCATCACCGCCCTTGCGTGTGCTAGCTTGCACACGCACATCGACACCTGTGCCCGCAACGTTAGCCGACTCAAGGAATAGACCAAGAGCTGCCTGACGTCCGTTACTAAACATATTGAGTGTTGACTCCCCATGAATGCCGGGGTCCTGTCGTATCGGCCGTGTCTCAAGATCGATTACCCCGCCGATTGCGTTGGGTCCGTACATCACCGATGCGGGCCCCTTGACCACCGTAATCCGGTAGGGCGAGAACACATCAATCTCTGGAGCATGCTCGATTCCCCACTGCTGACCCTCCTGGATTACGTTGTTGTTTCGAAGCACTAATCGTGTACCCGTCATTCCGTTAATCATCGGCTTCTTCAGGCTGGGTCCTGTTTGCAAAAGCGTTACGCCACTGATCTCCGACAGCGCATCAGCAAACGTCTGTCCGCGGTGCTCGTCCACATCAGCAGACGACAACACCACCGCGCGCTGTGTTGGCAAAGCACTGTGATCAATTCGAGAGTCTGTGACGATGATCTCACTCCCCTTAGCCCTCTCCTGCACCAATGGGACGTCTATACGAACATCAGCAGCACTCGCCACGATGATATGCGCCGTGCGATACCCCACATACGACACATCCAGGTGCACGCTATCCGAGGACACATCATGAATATGGAACCCGCCATATCGGTCGGTGATAGCGCCCTTCTTGGCACTAATCACTTTAACTATCGCCCCATGTAAAGGGGCTCGTGTTGCGCTATCCCGCACGATTCCATGAATGTGCGAGTCGGCAAAAAGGGAGAGGAGGAGGAGAAGGGACGACACTGGGGAGGGGGTACTGATTACAGATTACAGATGACTGATGACTGATTACAGATGACTGATGACAGGTTACGGGTTCACAAGATTGCGCGAATGAGGAACTGGAGGCACGGGAGGGCCATGTCATGCCCGCGAAAGCGGGCATCCATCGAACATGTATGCTTGTGGTTTCCCGCTTTCGCGGGAAAGACGTTCGGCACTCGGTACTCGGCACTCGGTACTCGGTACTCGGCGCTTGACACTATCCCCCTGGCGGCGCTCTTCCAGCTATTCGCAGCGGGCACCGGTCGCTGACGAGGTTAGCAACGAGTGGTTGCTGCAGCGTGGACGCGGTGGTAAAGTGGGCATCGAGATGATGCGTTGTATGGACGGCCCGTTCCTTTGTTACGTGACAAAGGCCACAATCTGACGTTGATGTCGCGTCATCTTCTGCTTGTGAGGTCAGGACCGTGTTTGCAATCTCATGATCTTCGTGGACGTGCACAGCAGCCGCTCCCGAGACCACAACAAAGGCCACGAGAAGCATTAAGCTGATTATGCGATGGAGCATCATGGGGAATGAATATACGGAGTATTTTGCGGACATGAAAGCTCTTGTCCTCGACGCCAATGGACTCAGTGTCCACGATGTACCGCCGCCTGAATGCCCAGCCGGGCATGTGCGTGTGCGGCTTCATGCGGCGGCACTGAACCACCGCGACGTCTACATCACTGAAGGCAAGTATGCCAAGATCGTCTACCCGTCAATCCTTGGCTCAGATGGCTGTGGAGTAGTGACGGAATCTCCAGTAGCCCCTTCCCTGCTTGGCAAACGCGTGATTATAGACCCTTCGATGACCTGGGACGGTGACGACCGTGCGCAGGGAGCAGGATTTACCGTACTTGGCATGCCAACCCAGGGAACGCTTGCCGCGGAGATCTGCGTCCCCATGGACCATATCCATGAAGCCCCTTCTCACCTGAGTGATACTCAGGCGGCAGCCCTCCCACTTGCTGGTGTTACGGCATGGCGTGCAACGATGCATCAGGGGGCACTTGAAGCAGGACAAACAGTTCTCATTACAGGAATCGGCGGTGGCGTTGCCCTGGCCGCGCTGCAGTTTGCTGTTGCCGCTGGCGCACGTGTACTCGTAAGTAGCACGTCGGATGTAAAGATTGCGCGGGCCATAGAGCTCGGTGCAGCGAAAGGATTCAACATTACCCACGACGGATGGTCGAAAGCTGCAGGTGCCGAAGGGCCTGTTGACCTCGTCGTAGACTCTGTAGGGGGCGAGTATATCAACGACTACACCAACATTGTGCGCCCAGGCGGACGCATCGTTGTGTATGGGGCTTCACGAGGTGTTGTTCCATCGCTCAACATCCACCGCGTCTTTTGGAAACAGATTCATTTGATTGGATCGACCATGGGAACGTCCAAGAACTTTGCAGACATGCTAACATTTGTTACAAAGCACAACATCGTGCCAGTTGTAGACTCGGAGTTTACTCTCGATGAAGCCCCTTCTGCATTTGAGCGCATGAAGCAGGCGCAACAGTTCGGAAAGATCGTTGTTCGATGCAGCTAAGCTCCCTTCTTGGGCATGCTGCAGAGCTTGTCCGCATCATTCGTAAAAGTCCGCAACCGGGCGACGCCATTGCATCTGAGTATTTCCGTTCTAAGAAATACATCGGGGCAAGTGACCGCAGATTCATCAGCGGACTTGTTTTTCATACGCTGCGTACACTGTCGCTAAGTGAAGCCATTCAGCAGCACTTTGCACTCGAGGATATTGTCCACGGGGCTCACATGCTCTTGGAACAGCCAGAACAGATTGATCAAACATGGCTTGCATCATTGCCAGTGCATGCGCGCATATGCACGCAGGACTGGCTGCTGGCATCTACGCAACTGCGTTGGCCAGATGATGCATGGCGGGTATGGGACGCAATGACGTCCGCCGCACCGCTCGTGCTTCGCGTCAACCTGCGCAGGGCAAGCCGCGATGCCCTACTCAGAAAGCTCATCGACGAGGGACTCAATGCCACAGCCGGCGAGCTATCTCCAGCTGCGATCCTGATCCATCAACGTGTGAACCTGTTGCAGCACCCCTTGTACCTGAACGGTATAGTCGAAGTGCAGGACGAGGGAAGTCAGCTCATCGGCTATGCCTGTGCACCACGAGAAGATGATATTGTCTTCGACGCGTGCGCTGGTGCTGGCGGCAAGACACTTCACATTGCCGATCTGCAGAATGATCACGGGCGTGTGATTGCCCACGACATCGAATGGAACCGCCTCAAGGAAATACCCAAACGCGCAGAGCGTGCGGGTCTACGGTCGATCAAGCTCGAGACATCGAAACAACGGGACCAGCGCGGGCTACCTCAGGCCGACGTCGTACTTGTAGATGCCCCATGCTCCGGTCTGGGTACCGTGCGGCGTCTGCCTACCGTTAAATGGCGCATAACGCCCGAAACGCTGGCACGTCATGCACGCAAGCAGCTGCAAGTGCTCGAACAATACGCAGACATCGTGTCACCGGGCGGCGTTCTGGTCTATGCCACCTGCAGCATCATGCCGGAAGAAAACGAACGTGTGGTTGAGCAGTTTCTCTCAACACATACTGAATTTGCGCCAGACCCGCTAGCCCCCTGCTTTGATCGGCATGGGATCACAATACCGGGTATCCTTGAGGAACAAGAATCTCTCCAGGTAGACCCATACCATCATAACACTGATGGGCTGTTCATGGCACGAATGAGACGTCTAGCAGAGTGATGTGGTATTGGAGTGGGATGAAAAATAGGACCAGTCGTAAGTTGAGGGATTCACCTCAAGGAGGACCGTTGAGAAAGAGTCAATACAGCGATGAGCAGATCGTAAAGATCGTGCGAGAATCGCATGCCCAGGGCGTGGCAGAGACGGCCAAGAAGTACAAGGTTTCCGACAACCCGCCAATCCCCCTGCAGGCCAAGCTTGCTGCCGCGTGGACCAGCTTCATGTTTTTCTATATCTACGTCGACTATTATGGTCTCTTCAAGCCTGGCGTCATCGACGATTTACGGGCCGGTATCGTTTTCGAGTTCGACATCACACCGATATTGTTGACCGTGTTTCTCGCTCTGGTAGGGATCCCAGCTCTGATGGTTGTGCTATCAATGGTGCTTCCTGCTCGGGTGAACCGTGCCATCAACATCTCCGTCGCATCTCTGTACATTCCCTTCACGGTGTTCAACGCGGTCGGGGAGTCCAGCAACTGGGCCCCCTTCTACGGCCTTTCCATCGGAACCGAGTTGGTGCTTCTGGCTTTTATTCTGCGCTCGG
>VGVV01000001.1 GCA_016873895.1 Ignavibacteria bacterium | reverse complement strand
GGTGTTGCGCTAGGATAGAGTGATGCTGGTTCGGTTTCTGGCAACGACGTATTGATAACGTTGCTAAACGTTGTGCCGATGCCCGGGACTTCTGTTCGCCAGTAATTGTTGGGATAGGTAAACGCCGGTATGATCTCTGCCGGTAGGCGCACCCATAGTTTGGGAGCTACCTTGAGGGGAGAGACCGAGAAGATGTTGTTGGCAACGCGGATTTTGCTGATGGTACGGTTTGCTGGAAAGGGGCTCGAATAGACCGCATTCACAAATGCGGTGCTGGTATTTCCCTGTGTGGTCCACATGCCTATGCAGGTGTTGTGCGCAAACCGAACATCGCGAATGATCTGACGCTGAAGAAAGCCAACTGCGCCTTCCCAGATGTCGAGACATCCAGCCATGTTGAGAAACACGTTGTTGTAAACATCGATGCGTTCGGTGAAATAGTCCGTTCGCGATCCGTCCCACGCCTCTGCACTGAGAAGCACACCTACCATGCCCCGATGTCCACGAGGAAACATCGTCGTGTCTTCATTACTCTTGAACACGTTGCCGTGAATGCGCACATCAGATGCAACGTCGCAATACACAGCAGGCCCCCAGTTGTCTATGATTGTGGTGTTGCGCACTTCAACACGTTGTGAGTTATTGATGCAGACAGCTTCGCCCCAGTTGCGTTCTACAAAGCAGCTGTCTACGATTACGTCGTGTGCTCCAAACATCTTGATTGCACTGCCGAACTGACCCTTCTCACCCCGGATGTTCATGAGGTTGGTGTTACGCACCGTGCAATGCTGCAGCATCGTTGTGTCTGAGAGAGCAGATGTCTCATCACCTATCTTGATGCCATGTGAGTAAGTTCCATCAATTATGACTTTCTTTAACAGAACATTCGTGCAGCGGTATCCCGGTTGCCCCAGCCTGATGCCAAACTCACTGCTGTTGCGAATCACGATGTTGCTTACAGTGATGCCACGTCCACAAAGTGTAAACACCCCATGTCCAGGTGTGATGGTGATCTTCGATGCATCAAGGATCGTAAAACCTTCGCCCTCAAGACTGAGGTCCAGAAAGCGGGTACCTGCGGGCCCCGTGACCTTGTAATCCTCTGCGCGCTGAATAAAGTTGGACTGCAGTGCGTACTCGCCCGAAAGAAATCGAAACGCACACGGCACACGCCCCTGTGCATCAGAGGTCCGTTCTTTGAGTACTGCAATAGCGCGTGCGAATGATAGCACCGGCGATATCCGTACTCCGGAATTGGCGTCATTACCGTCTGGAGCCAGGTACACGCGATATCGTTCTTCTGCCGGCGCGTGCGTGATCGGCTCTGGAATTCGCACAGAGGTCTGCGCTTGCATGGCAACGTTCGCGATAAGAACAAGCATACCAGCATGGAGGAATAGACGTCTCATGAATAGATTGTTATGTGATTGAAATAAAACAATTGCAAGACTGTGCATCATAATGAGTTTTATACATTTGAAAGCCTATCACAAAGGTAGGCATTCACATTCTTTTCAGCAGTTCGGGGGTAACACGATGAAACACTGTTTGACAATTCTCATCACTCTATGCGCGTTGCAATCTGGGTTGAATGCTCAAGCAGCTGCAACGACAGACTCACCTGATAAGGCATTAGCCGTCGGTCTCGGATATGACTATTGGGGGTATGGCATTAGCGCACGGTATGGTGACCTTTCTGCTTTGCTTGCTACGGAGTATTACACTGGTCTTTCAATTTCAGGTGACTACCGCTTGGCTCATGACAAGGTGTCCAGCATAGAAAACCTTGACTGGTATGCAGGCGCTGGTGCAATCGTTTCTTTTGGAAGTGCCTGGTATGGTTCGTCATTTGGTGCTCGTGGCACGGCCGGAGTGCTGTGGAATCCTGCCCCAAAGTTTGAATTGTTTTCTCAGATCTCACCAACGCTGAGCTTTGGTGATACATACTGGACAGGTTTTCATTTCGGGTATAGTGCTGGCGTTCGTTACCGCCTATAGTCAATCGTTCGAAGATGACATGGGTGTTGTCGTATCTACGGCAGCACCCTTTTTATATAGTGTCAAACGCACCACACATATATTGCCGCATGCCTTTTGCCCGCGAAATATCACGTCTACTTGCGATGCGCGCTGCATCGAAGATGCCCGAAGTGTGGGAGTGTTCTGTAGAAGAACTCCGCGCAAATGTTGATAGCTGGGTTGCGTTGTCTGGGAAGCGCGAGGAGATCTTGTATCGTGAAGAACTGCAAATCGATGTTGCTGGTGGACACATTCCCGTGCGCGTGTTTCGTCCGCTGGATGATAAGCCCCTTCCCTGCATCGTGTTCTTTCACGGAGGGGGCTGGGTGCATAACACGCTCGAGATCTATGAAGCATCGCTGCGGGCACTGGCTAATGCGAGCGGGCACCTCGTCGTGGGTGTGGAATATCGTAAGTCACCTGAGCATCCGTATCCTATACCGCTCGAAGACTCGTGGACGGCACTCCAATGGTGCATCACCCATGCCGATGAATTAGGCGTTGATCCACAACGCATCGGTGTAATGGGTGATAGCTCGGGTGGCAACATCGCGGCCGCAGTAGCGCTGCGCTCGCAGGATGTTGTGCCTCTGGCATTTCAGGTGTTGATCTATCCATGCCTTGATCCACGACTAGAAACTGCATCGGCACAGGAGTTTGCAAGTGGCTATAATCTTGCCACACAAGGCATGCACTGGTACTGGCAGCAGTATGCGCCTCGGCAGGAAGATCGCTTGCGTGTAGAGGTGGCACCCATATATGCGCATGATGTTGCGCGCTTGCCACGCACGTTTATCGCGACGGCAGAGAACGACATTCTCCGCGATGATGGACGCAACTATCACGCGTTGCTACAAGCAGGGGGCGTGTAGAGCACCTACCGCGAATACGAAGGCATGATCCACGGGTTCTTCACATACGGTGCGATTACACCGATGTACCGGACGTTGATCGATGAGGTGGCGGCGTGGGTTACAATCCTGCAACGTACTGATAGAGCGGCATAGCAAGTGTGATGTTGAAGCTCTTGTCCACCCTAAAACCGATAGAATATAATAGGCACAGGCCGATAAATAAGAGCGTAGGATTAGTAAGGTTTTCGACGATGAGGCTGTAGTCCATTGTTGCAGTAACCATAGCATGCTGCTTCAGAAGCAACCAGTACTATAATCTTTAGCATTTTTGTGCCACTACTACAACATGGTGCTATGAGGTCTTTCTTTCGTCGGCGTTACATACGTATACCCATTTTCGTCATTATTGGTTGTTTTGCATTGTATGGTGCGCTGCTTGTAGCAACGCAGCTTGCCATGACGTTTAAGTTAACAGACGACTCCGGAGTGGTAGATGCCAATAGCAGATACTTCCAAGAGATGCACGACAAGTACAATCTCAACTTTAAGGTTGATAGTGGATCAATGCGAAAGCATCGATACGAGGTGCTTGATCGGCTCCTGCTCTTAAACGACTACTATCCGAACAACGCCCAGTTGATCCTCGAGGCGTACCAGCACACTGCTGATGAACGTACCGCATTGCAAATGCTTGATGCAGTTGACCTGCGAATGCAGGGAAACATTCAATATCAACAGGCTGTAAGGGCTATGCGAGAGCGCATGAATAAGCGTCAGGCCGTAGCAACGAAACTGAGTGTCTTCGAATGGATGAATATCGACGAGTGGAAATACTTCAAAGAGGCACTTTCTAAAGACAGAAAGCTGATAGATTCTGCGGCTCGTCTTGCAGGTATAGAATCTCGCTACATTGTTGCCTGCATTGTGGGTGAGCAAGTACGACTCTTTAATTCTCGTCGAGAGCGCTTTAAAGGCATGGTAGCCCCGTTGCGTACTCTTGCACTTTCTACAACGTTCTCATACGGAGTTGCTGGAATAAAAGAGCACACTGCGTTGCGAATTGAGCAAAACCTCAAGAACACAACAAGCCCATACTACTTGGGTAAAGAGTACGAGAATCTTCTTGATTACGATACAACGAAGAGCTATTACAATAGCCTTAACGATACATTTAACATCCGCGTGCGCAGGCTCGTCAATTTTGACCACTTTTACTCGTATCTCTATACCGCTCTATTTGCCAAGCAAATCATCAAGCAGTGGGAGCGTGCAGGATACCCAGTAGTCCATCGTCCCGAAATCATCGCCTCGCTCTTCAATCTCGGTTTCGTGAAGTCAGTTCCCAAGCCCAATCCGGAGGTGGGGGGCGCAGTATTTATGGTTCGCGACGTGCAGTATTCCTTTGGAGCCATAGCGTACGAGTTCTACTTCTCAGGAGAGTTGACAGATGTTTTTCCTTATGAACGTGGCAAGAGAGCGCTATTGACTGTAAATTGAGAGTGCTAGATTGTTTATAGATGGTATGAGGTCACCGTATGTATCGTATATCGTCCCTTCTGGTTGTACTTTTTGCTAGTTGTCTAAGCCTGTATGCTCAGGGAATGTATGAATTCACATCTGAGCGCCTGCTCGATGTGCAGGATCTTGAAGGCTATTCTGCCCAAGAACTACTACTTATGCGCAATGAGATCTTTGCTCGCCACGGATTTATCTTCCAGAGCTCAGATCTACGAGAGCATTTCGAAAACCAGAGCTGGTACTCGGGAACATCACGCGACGTATCGGCCAGTCTAACGTCGATAGAAAAAAAGAATATCGAAATGATCAAGTTTATAGAGCGCAAGCTCAACCGAAGCCCTTCAAAGTAAGCTGAGACAAGGGGCTTGTACGAAATAGCCTCAAGGCAGATTCTCTCTGCTGGTGATATTGAGCGTATGTCAAAGTTCGATCTCAAGATTATGCGCAATGAGATCTTTGCCCGCCACGGATACATCTTCACAACCGAAGAGATGAAAATCTACTTTGGATCTCAATCGTGGTACAAGGGCACAGTACGAGACGTATCTGCATGGCTTACAGCAATAGAAAAACAGAATATCGAGTTCATTAAACAGATGGAAAGCCTAAGAGATTAGGATGATGCATTTGTTACACGAAAGCAAATATTTTATGGTACAGGTATTCGCATTGTTGCTAGTATTCATCTGCATGCCTTTGAGCTATGCAAACGGGCAAGGCATGTACGAGTTTGCTTCGATCTACAGCCTCTCGGAAGAAGACCTGCATGGCTACACTAAGGAAGAGCTCAAGATTATGCGTAACGAGATCTTGGCTCGGCATGGGCAAATCTTTACCGCAGCAGATCTCAAGAAGCACTTCAAAGCACAGTCATGGTATGAACCTTCATCAGATGATGTATCGTATGATTTGTCATATATAGAACGCGAGAATATCGAGCTGATTTCAGAAGCCGAAAAAAGGGGCTTTACCAAGCTCGTACACGACGACAGGACAGTGAAGCGCATAACACCATACTTAACCGATGGCGGCTATGGCAGTGCTAGTGGCTATATGCTAATCGTTTACGAAACAAAGCCTGTGTCTTGGGCAATGTATGGATTCTACATCTCGTCGAACGGCGACTCCGAAGATGATGGCAGGTATATTGACTCCGAGAATATTGAGCAGACATTTTCGCGCAACAGATTGCTGAATGCTGTTTCATACAATGAGATTGCAGATGGCACTGGCGAGTTACCTACGATTAAAGATGAAAATGGCTACCACCTTGAGTATAGGGGCAAAAAGCGAAATCTCTCAGATAGCGAGGGTGGATGGTATGATTATGCTCTCGTTTCTGCCAGCGGTTCGACGGAGTCTAATACCACAGATGTTCTTCTACCACGGAAAACAGAGCTTGGCAGGGTGGGGTATAACGAGATATCAAAAATCATTGTCAAAGATGAAAACCGTGCCTTTGTCTACACCACACCTGCTGGGGAAACCCGTTTTGTAAGCACGGAAACAGACTTTCAGATTACCGATTGGAACAATGCTACAAAGTCAATCAAGTGTCTTGGCAACGCATTTATAGCACAAAACAATGGATCCTGGGTCATCTACTCCTCGGAAGAGACTAGCGGGAGACAACTACCGTTTGATAATTCGCATGCGATGAATATGAGGCTGTGTGGTTCCGGCTACTATGGAAGCAGCGGGTATTGCCCATTTGTAGTTGCTATAAAGGACGGTCGAGCTCGCTACCTGATAGGGTTTGCGTCTTCCACGAAGATCTATCGCCTGCCAAGTTTATCTAAGGATGTATCTTCAACGGGCTCATATAACTATAATACTGTTCTAGCCATACCTGGATTCGGCAGAGTTGAAGTCTCCTCAGGTGGATATGAAGGATTGTCCTTCAGTGTTGACGGGGAAAGTGTTGATCTCTCTGAGTTTTTGATAGAAAACAACTAGATCGAAGGTAGTGTGTATTTTTTGATATGAAACACATTGTATACTTCGTTACAGCTCTTCTAATGATCGGCACAGCCGATCTCTATAGCCAACTTCCCAATCCGGCACTCGTGGGATACTGGCATAACTGGAACTACGCAAATGCCCCTTACATCGATATCGATGCAGTGGACAGTAGGTATAACGTGATCACGGTTGCGTTCGCGATGCCTACTTCGAATACCGACATGACTATGCTGTTTGCGCCTGATCGTGGTACGGTGCAACAGTTCAAAACGCGGATCCAAAATGCGCAGGCAACAGGCAAGAAGGTAATCCTGAGTGTAGGGGGCGCAACAGCTACGATCGATCTGACGACAACAGCGAATCGCGATGCGTTTGTTACGTCGATTGGTAACATCCTGACAACGTATGGTTTCGATGGACTAGATATCGACATCGAACACGGAGCATCGATCCTTGTTAATGGTGGAACTATTGCTGCACCGCAAAGTGTAGCGCAGATCAACCTGATTGATGCTATCCGCACGATCATGGCCAACTATCGTACCACGAATAATCGCAAACTCATTCTTACGTTTGCCCCGGAGACAGCTTACATTCAAGGGGGCATGTCGGGATACGGGAGCATTTGGGGTGGATACCTTCCGATTGTTGATGCCCTTCGTGATTCACTGGACCTGGTTCATGTGCAGCTCTATAACAGCGGCACGATGTACGGCATCGATAATCAGATCTACACACAGGGAACGGCCGACTTCATCGTGTCGCAAACAGAGGCCGTGATCAAGGGCTTTACTGCTCGAGCACCAGGGGGTGCATTTGCGGGCATCCCTGCTTCTAAAGTGGCAGTGGGTCTTCCAGCTAGCACAAACGCTGCCGGTGGGGGATACACCGACTCTGTAACGATCACGGCGGCTATCAAGTACCTCAAGGGCGAAGGTCCACGTCCGGGGCAATACACACTTGCTCAGGTAGGGGGCTATCCCACTCTTCGGGGGATGATGACGTGGTCGATCAACTGGGACGCCACAGTGGCCAACCGTCCGAAGTATTCCTATGCTAAAACCTACGAATCACTGTTTGCTCCACCGCCACTTCCTGTGCCGGCAAAGGTGGTTCTTGCGGCACCAGCAGATGGTGTGCAGCTCAAGGTTAACCAGGCTCAGTTCGTGTGGAAGAGGTCTACGCCAGAAGTCGTTGTCTACCAACTCGAAGTGCGCAACGGCGGCGTAGCTATTTACAATGATTCCACGATTACCGATACGATACGTGGCATAAACACCTTGCCCCCTGCAAGTGCGCTTGTCTGGCGTGTGCGAGCTAAGAATGTGTCAGGGTGGGGCGAGTGGTCCGAAAGCCGCATATGCAATACGCTGCCATATCCATCGCGTGTTGTACTCGCTACACCTACAAATACCGAACAACTACGATCCAACACAGCCATTCTCCGTTGGTTACAGGCCACGCCCGAGGTGCAGCGATATCGGGTGCAGCTATACAACAACATGGGAACAGTGGTAGTTGATACCGTCGTAGCGGATACCGTAGTTGCTTTGAACGTCCTGCCAGCGTCAAGCTATACGTGGCGTGCGATGGCACAGAACGCTTCAGGATGGGGCGAGTGGTCTGCGATCTGGCAATTCAAGAGTGTTCCATACCCGCAAACACCACAGCTATTGTCGCCAACCAATGCGATGGTGTTTGCAAAGGACACCATTACGCTGTCATGGAAGCAGTCCACGCCAAATATCACAGCATATCAGATAGAGGTTAAGCTCGACACTACAACGCTTGTTGTTGAGTCGCTCATCACCGACACAACACTGGTCCTTAGTATGCTTGAGCCCCTTTCTTGGCACACGTGGAGAGTGCGTGCGCAAAACGTTTCGGGGTGGAGTGCGTGGTCGGCTCGGTGGTCATTCCGTTACCTACCAACACCAACAACAGTTGAACTAACTCTGCCAGCAGACACAGCACGCCTCCATGTAGATAGCGTCCGCTTGTCGTGGTTAAAGGGCAACGCAGAAGTAACAAGCTACCATCTCGAGGTAACACTAGCAGACAGCATAGTGTACAGCGACACATCGTTGATCACGCTTACAAAGGCCATCACTGGTCTTGTGAAAGACAACACCTACACGTGGCGTGTACGCGCAAAGAACCAGTCGGGATGGGGCTTGTGGAGCAACGTCCGCGGTTTCAGGACCTACAAGCAAGATCCAACATCCGTTCCTGAAGAGTCTGCATGGGCCCCGCTTGTCGTTGCCCCACAACCAGCACGTGATGAACTCACGATATCCGGAATAGATTCAGAAGCAACGGTGATTCGCCTCTATGATCTGGCAGGTAGTGTGGTACTTGAACAGTCAATGTCAGTTGCGACAACATCGGCAACACTCGACATTTCAACGCTCGCGAAAGGGGCGTATCTCGTCACCGCTGGACGTTCCCGCGCGTACGTTATCGTTCGATAACGCGACGGAACGTACCTCGCACCCAGTACCTAGTACCTATTGCCTCGTACCCCCGTCCCCCGTATCTTCGCCGAGCCCCTTTCAATCTCCTCACGAGGTTTATAATGTCGCGCCTTGTACTAGTTGCATGTCTCATCATGCTATGCGTAAGCTCTGCGTTTGCGCAATTCGAGCTTTATCCCAAAGGTCCATATTCGCGATTTGGCATTCTTAGCGAATTCGAGGTGAAGCTCACAGATCCAAACGTTACAATTCAGAATTATCGTTGGGTGCTCTATACCAACGATGGCGTGACGCTCAAAACAATCGACACACTTGAAGGACCTGCAGCAAGCGGCTATCGATACATGCCACTTGCAGAAGGGAAAGTGCCGCCTAGCCCCGTTCCGCAGTTAGCAGTTACGCTAACGCTACGTAATCGATTTAGCCCAACGCCATACACGGTAACGCGTGTGTTTCCGATTGAATTCATGGAAACAATTTTCGCATTACTTGAAGCCGATGGTAAAGGGGGCCTCTTCATTACGCCGCTTACACGCACCATTGGGCGCCGTGAACAAGGTGGCTTTACTATCAATCTGTTTCCACCGCAGACAACGCGTGCCACGCTCATGCTAATCGGTAGTAAAGGTGATACAATCAAAAAAGTAACGGAGCTCGGGGCACCCTATATACCATTTGCGGATAAGAATGGACTGTTTCATTCTCTAGACCTGGATTTTGACATTAACCCATGGCCGGGTGGCGTGCGCGTGCGTGCAATCGTTGAGTACCAGGGTAGTCCTGCTGGCGGATATGTGCAAGATCTTGTTATCCCAGATTCTTTTCCCGTAGCCGTAGTAACCGCATCGAAGGGTTTTGGTCCGTTTCGCCGGGGCGTCGATCTGCCCAATACATTTACGATAAAGGGGCTAGGACCAGCATGCACTGCAGTTGAAGCAACAATGCACTATAGGACCGACGACGGTCAGATTCGCACCTTCGTGCGCGACACGTTTTCATACAATGGAAGCAGCGATAGCGTTACGGTTACCTATAACATGCGCAACGTTAGCAGGGGAACAACGTTTACGGTTCGTGGCATTTTCGGCAAAGTGTTTCCGAATTCGAAGTGTGATTATCCTCTGACTATCGCCGACGCACCACCGGTTCATTCTATCAACGGCACATTGCCGATTACGCCGGGTACAAACAAAGACTACGTGGTGCGAATTGACAGTCTTCCGCCACGCATTGTTGAACTGCGCATGATCCTGACGAATGCATCTGGCAAGGTGGTGAATTCGAAGAACGTGACTGCAAAGGCAGGGACGTTTATAAGCTCGGATTCAATTACATTCAATGCAAAAGCGCTCTCTTTAGGAACCTATGTCGTTCGAACCCGTGCCGTCAATGATCAGCGTGATGATGCACCGGACTACTTCTATGGTTTCGATGTACGCGATCTCGATAAGTACTTCTTGATTGCGGATTCTTGGGGACCATACACGCAAGGGGATTCATCAACGATTACGCCAGCTGTAACAGATGTGCGCCCATTTCTGCCGGGGTGGGCAACCTCTGCGCGCTTCAAGATCATTGATTCAACGATGCCCGGAAACCCACTATATATCTCCCCAGAGGTTAGTCTTGAGTATGTAATATCAAGAGATTCGGTTGTCTACTGGCCTGATGCCTCCTATGAATATGGGAGTCCAATCACTCGCAGAGCGAGAATTCAAACGAGTGGATTGCCCCTTAGCGCGAAGGTAATCCTCGAGACAACGGACATATCACCAGTTGGTGAGCGAAGTCCGGGATATACCCTTGCACACCCGGTGTTCATGGTTCCATCGCCAGGTGTATTGACGTCTTCGCCACGATTGGATTCAACCCTCATTGCTACACGCAAGACGCCCGTGGTGGTGCGGTTTTCGAACATCACGCCTGATGCAACAGGTGTTCGCTTTCGCGTGAATGGTACACGCAACACATCGGCCCTGGTTCAGACCATCGTCCCAGTGCAGGGTCAGAAGGTTGTGTCGTTTGCATTTGATGCAGGACTGCTTCCTGTAAATGCTGTGCTTACGGTAGCCCCAGTCACTTCGTTGTCCAATGATATTGGTGCAGAAATCGTGAGGACGATTAACACTCGTCCGGATACGCTATCCATGCGAGCCGAGCCACCAATTGATACATTGTTGATGGAGTGGGATATCGAGCCGTCAACGCAGTTGATTCGTGGAGTGGGCAGACTTGATGCAAAGCTGTTCTTTACAAAGCTGCCAGCACAGACTGAAGAGATACAGGTCTTATCATTTGACGATACTGGTGCCGTGATAGACTCCATTACCTATCCTGTTCCGTATCGCTTAACCTATGACTCAACACTCATTGTATCGGGTGGTTTTCCATTCCGAACGTTCAACACGTCGTCACTACAAGTGCGCTACATCACCGATGGTGGACCTGAAGGGGGCATACGCTACAACAAGCGTATAGTAACGAGGTATCGCGAGCCCCTTGCCTTGCGTGTGCGTAAGATGAACTATTCCACAAATCCACCTTCGGTAGATAACACACCTGCGTTGCAGGGCTCGAACGATATTCTTGAATTGGCGGTGCGTTGGCGTGCATTCGATCCTAACAGCACCGTTGGATACAGCCATCCGTATGCAGTGGATTCGGTACGTCTGGAAATAATCGATTGTGCCGGAGAAGTTCTAGAGACAATGCGCATTAATCCTGAGGCTGTAGGTGCAAGATCTGGTTCGGCAGCAGACACGTTGTATGAGATTAAGAACCTCCCCCTGTCCACGGTGCGAGTACAAGCACGATTGTATTCGAAGAGTATGACGCTGCCTTCTTCGGGTGTCTTGGTAACGTCTCCGCTTACTCTTCGCACAAACCCCAACCTTTACGCTCCGCTCGGCCTTACCTACCCTACGTTTCGCGTGAACGATACGACAACAAAGAAACTCGAGCAGAAGATGGTGATCACTAACCTGAATGCCGTTGTCTCAATCGATTCACTATCCATCGTTGATAAGTCTGGCAAGACGGCGTTCATGTTCGACTCTCAACGTCCACGTAGGGACACAATCGTTCTGCCGGCATTCGACTTCAACTCACTCACACCCGACAAGGCGCCGTACACGATTAATGGACTCGTCCGCACGACCACATGTGGCGTAGCGCGATCAACGAAGTTGGAGCTTGCAAAGGTCGAGGTTCCAACTATGTTCCCTGGTGAAAGCACAAACAATTGGATTTACTCATCACAGGGTTGGGGTCCATTCCAGCAAGGACGCGCACCTGAATCGCAGTTCGTTGTCAGTTACGATCCAACACCACCTTATACTCCACGCGCGAACGTTGCCGACAGCTTTGAGATTACTCTCTACCTTAATAGTAAGTCTAGCGGGCCAGTAAGCAAGAAGGTGGTTACAGGATTTCGTTATCCACGCGATAAATCTATTCCGAGATCGGCAGTTGCCGCAGCGAAGTTCGATCTGACGTCCCTCGATTCGGGGTCGACGATTACATGCGTTGTAAAGTGGTCAACGATCCAGCTTAATGGCGTTTATCCATTTCGGGAGACAAGCTACTCCTTCCCGATATCCATGCTGCCGTTCCCCGACCAACCGATTGATCCAGATACAACGCGGTACGAGCAATCAGTACTTGCCGGATCGTCGGGATTGCAGGTTATGCCGAGCAACTACAACTTTGGAATGCAACCGCAATCGTCGGACATCGACTATCTGCGATTCACTGTTCTGAGTTCAGCAGGTGCAGTACTTGATACATTCAGCATCAAGCCGACATCTCGCGATCTCAATAAGCAATCGTCCATCTTTAAGACAATCCGTGATGTTGCACAGTATCCATGGCCACATGTTGCACCGGATAGAGAACAGGTGTCGATCAATATTGGATATCAGTTCAAAGGGGCCGACAAGCCCACGAAGGTACAAAAGACCTCAATCAGGATTCTGCCGCGCGCTGAATGGCTTAATGGCACATCAGCACGACTGAATGGTACGGCGACGGCAACGTCAATTCCGATAAGCGTTTCGATTCCTATGCCAGAAAGTGTCTTTGAATCAACTGTGCCAGTGTTTGGACTCATCACGTACTTCGTCGAAGGAGAGGGTTCCGACAAGTCGACTAACCTTGTGGTGAATGCGAACTACAACCCTGCGACACGTCAGTTTACCATGCAAGGCTCGGCTCCTGGTGGTTCGTTCTGGGTTCCGACGATTAGTCTTGCTGGTGGTGCAAAATATACGAAAGCAAGTACGGCGGTTGATGGCCAACGGAAGGGCGAGTTCACTGCACGCTACCGATTTGAAGAAGCCCCTTTGCCTGGACGGGACACATTGATTCCGAATCGCGAGCTCCGAGTACGTTCTCTGTACTCGTCGAGCTTTGGCGGGGCTGTCTCTATGTTACGGTGGATTAAAGAAACAGTGGAAACAATGGAGCGCCTAATCAAGACCTCGACACTCGTTGCTTCTGGTGGACTCCTGCAAATCACACCGACATTTACAATCGATGCCTCAGTCCAGCATACGTCAACGATAAACATCGGTACAGAAGAACGAGGCTCACTGATACATGTTGGTGAAGAGGAGCCGACTTCTAAAACAGAGCAAGACGAGTTTCCGACGAGTCAGTCTGTGGCATTCACGCTCACAGGCGGTGGTGGTATCGAAGCCAGCATGCTTGGTCTCATTGGAATCGGCGCTTCGGTAACCGATGACTACATGTTTGCCTCAGGCTCCATCTTTAAGGGTCCCGTAGCGACAACCGAGTACGATTACTATCCAACGAGACTCAACTACAGTCGCTGGTTCAACATGGAACTCTCGCTGTTCTTTGGCATCATCAACATCGATCTCTTCAGGGGGCGCATGCTCCACCTGTACGACCCACGCATCATGCCTTCATACCTTGTGTTTGACGAGGCATGGGAATCGGTATTCACATCGAGTGGAACCTCCAAGCCCCGTGACCAAGGGCAAACGCTCGAGCAGATATCGAAGCTGCCTGAGGAGACGCCATACTACAGACCTGCACCTGCGATAGCCGCAAACGACTCACAGCTTGTCACAGTGCACCTTGAACAATCGTTGCTTGGAAGAAATGGCCGCTTGGTACTCTCTACACTCGAGCGTGCTACGCATTCGCTTACAAGTACCGCAGTGATAGCTGACAATCGCAATGCGATGCATGATCCGACAGTTCAACTTCTAGGTAATGACGGTAGCACACTGATTGCATGGGTGCAGAACGACGTAGATGCCTATAACACACCAGCCTCATTACAGTACGCCGACCTACTGCGTACTGAGAATATTCATGCCGCCTGGTATGATGCGTCAACTCAACGTGTTGTGCCGCTTCCGGACCCAGCAGAAGCAACCGACGGACTTATCGACGGGGTGCCGACACTTGCTGTAGCGCGCGATCTGCGTAGCGCCATCATGGTCTGGAATGGAATTGATCCAACGTCGAATACCATCGAGGGATATGTTCGCCGCATCGTCCGCACAGATAGCTCATGGACGTTACAAGAGACAATTCCACTGCAGGCAACGCGAGGTGTAAATCGCAGTATAGGTGCGACATCGCTTGATGACGGATCGTATCTCATTACATGGATCAATGACGATATCTCTGGTAACGAGTCGAGTCTCATGTCCGCGCGCCTGCGGCCAGACGGCACTGTAGATCTGCAGCAAGTCGAACGTGAAGGGGGGGTAAACCTTTCCAAGGCGCGAATGGAAAGTAATGGTAAGGATGCTCTGCTGGTGTTTGCTCGTTCACTCAAGACAACGCAGTCTGAGTTCGATCGCTCATTGGACGCGTATCATTTCGTTGATGGTTCGTGGATACCTGTTCGAAAAGTAGAGCTCGATGAATACAACGGCCTCGTCAGACACATGGATATCGATCTTGCAAAAGACGGTTCGTTTGTCGTTGTAATCGATGCGATCGATCATAATGAACAGGGCAAAGCCAGACATTCCGTCTATGCGGCAACGGGCTCGATTGATCAAGCTTCAGATTCGTGGAAGGTAGTACGAAACCACCCTACCTTACTTGATGCCCGACGTTCTACCTGGTCGCTATCAACGGCTGTTGGACCGAATAATGTGTACTACGTGGCAACACAGGAATTAGATTCACTGCGCGATAACCGTCAGGATTACAACAACGGACTTCAACTCGGACCATTGCGTTGCAATGCCGTGATTCGCGCCGTGAAGCTCAACGATCAAGACCAATTGATATCTGTGCCATTCGGTAATGCAGTGACCTCTGTGCAAGACGAACCCAACGCCGAACTAGAGGCGGCCATGCGGTATCGCATTAAAGTCCTCGACCCAGCGCCAAACCCAGTCCGCGAAGCATGCGTTGTGCCCCTTGCCGTACAGCGCGGTTGCTCTATCGACGTTAAGCTCTTCGATGCCGTAGGTACCTACGTCTCCACCTTGTATTCCGGTCGGGTAACCGAAGGCATTCAGGGCGTCTCCTTTACCGTTTCCGATCTCACGTCCGGACATTACACCGTGGTCGTATCAGACCAGCTCGGCGTTGCCGGCAGTGTTCCGATTGTCGTGGTAAGATAAACGAACGAACATTTGTCCCGCGAACTCCCGATCGTCATTCACGCGAAAGAACGTCACCCCGCGAAAGCGGGGGGTGGGAATCCACGCTCCACGCTACACAATACGCTCGGGGTCCCTCGCACCTCCAGTGCTCGGGATGACGCACGGTAAGTGCCGAACAGCGAGTGCCGAGTGCCGAACAGCAGGTGCCGTGTAGGGGCGAGCCGTTGGCTCGCCCGCTTTTCCTTGGAAATGGGTGATTGGTATAGAGGTTTCATCCAACATTCTGCAAAGGGCACGGCGTATCTTGCGAACGATAACAACAAACATCACAGAGTGGAGGTCTCGTGCGATTAGCATTAACAGTTCTTGTGATAGTGCTGCAATTGCCTGTTCTTCTTTATAGCCAAGCAACACCGCCACTGCGCATTGCCATATCCAAGGGTTCTGAAACAGTTGTTGTTAACTACATCAAGTGGCTCAAAGCCGCCCGGGCTGATCTTGAGATCGTTGAGCTTGCCGGTCTATCAGCAGAACAAGCAGCCCTCTCTCTGCAGAACATTGATGGATTGGTATTGAGTGGCGGTGCCGACGTAGACCCTATACGATACAAGAGGGCTGATTATCGCCCCGTTTGTGAGTCTGATGTTGTTCGCGATGAGATGGAGTTTGCACTTATCGCACGCGCTCGCGAGTTAGATCTGCCAATACTTGGCGTCTGCCGTGGAATGCAGATTCTCAATGTGGCATTCGGTGGGAGTCTTATTGCAGACATTCCAACACAATACACTACAACAATTGAGCATCGGTACAACAGAGACAAGCAGCAGGATTCGCAACACGAAGTTGAATTTGTTTCGAGCAGCTATATGAAGTCTGATATCATTGCTGATAACGGCACCGTGAATTCGGCCCATCACCAGTGTATGGCAGAATTGGCGCCAACATTCACAGCATCTGCCTATTCACCAGATGGCATTGTGGAGGCGCTCGAGTGGAACGATACACTAAAGGCATCTAAGCCATTCCTCTTTGCTGTGCAGTGGCACCCTGAGCGTTTGTCGTACGACAACCCAATGTCGCTTTCTATCGCTAAGCGCTTTCTGCGCGAAGTAGAAGCAAGTAAGAAGGTGCGGTAGATATGCTGTTGCTTTTCATTGCGATTTCCACCTTGGTGTTATCTGTGCCGGCCAGTGCAGATGTTCTGCATGTTGGACCTTCGCAGCAGTACGCCGAACCACGCGCCGCGTGTCTGCAGGCGCGTCCGGGAGATACTGTGTTGCTGCACGCGGCTATCTATCGCGGTGCCTATTGGATTGAGAACATCGCTGGCAGCATCAACAAGCCAATCGTGATCCGTGGAGAATCCCGAGATGCCGTTGTGTTTGATGGTGGCTCGGAGTCGATACACTTTTCTGATTGTTCTCATCTTGTTGTCGAGAACTTTACGGTTAAGGGGCAAATAGGCAACGGCATGAATTGTGATGATGGCGGTACAATTGAAACACCAACACATCATATCACCTTTCGTGATTTGACGTTTGCTGCGATGTCGGCAACGGGTAACAACGATCAGCTAAAACTTTCAGGACTTGATTCGTTCGTTGTCGAGAACTGCGTCTTTGAAGATGGCTCAGCAGGGGGCAGTGGGGTAGACATGGTGGGATGTCACTATGGCGTGTTTCGTGGCAACACGTTCCAACGTCAAGGCTCCAACTGTATTCAGGCAAAAGGGGGCTGTCGTTTTCTACGTATCGAACGTAACCGGTTTATCGACGGTGGACAGCGTGCACTCAATCTTGGCGGTTCTACCGGACTCCAGTTCTTTCGTCCACTTGACGCCCCCTATGAAGCAGCAGACATCCAAGTGGTAGCTAATGTGTTTCTTCGTTCCATAGCGCCGATTGCCTACGTGGGTTGCGTGCGAGTGTCGGTATCAAACAATACAATCATCGATCCTGTCCGGTGGGTTGTGCGCATTCTCCAGGAGACCGTAGACCCATCACGATTCCTCCCATGCGGTAACAACATCTTTCAGAACAATCTCATTGTGTTTCGATCTTCGATATCACGTCACGTGAACATTGGTGGCAACACCGATCCATCATCGTTCACGCTGCGAAACAACTGCTGGTATAACGTTGACGCACCTGCGTCGTCACGTCCGCAAGAAGCGCAGCTTACAGAAACAGCCAGCCTATTCGGACAAGATCCACTTCTGCGCTCGTATGCAACTGGCGATGGTCAGCCGTTGCCCGCAAGCCCCTTACGAGGAGCGGGCTATGCATCTACAGAGCCAGCAATCGACATCGATGGAAGACAATTTGCACAACCTCCGTCAATCGGTGCGTATGAAATCGATGGTGCAACATCTGTTGATGAACAGAACATCCAGCCAACGATTCGAATCACGCGCACGATAGGGGGCTCATGGGTTGAGGTTGCAGATAACCATCTTCCAATACAAGTTCGCGTATTCGATCTGTTGGGCTCGCATGTAGCCACAGTCGACGTCACCGCAGCTCGGCAGTTCATCTCAACGGCTTCGGTGGCTTTCGTTGTGCCTTGATGGGGGAAACTCAAACAAGGTAGACAATGAGCGGAAGAGACACGGCGCTCAAGACAAGAGTTGCTGTTGATAGCTTACTTGCCAGTGTAGCATCGCCGCCATATTGCACAGCAAATACGACGGCAAGCGGAGTGGCTGGCATTGCAGAAAAGAGAATCGTAATGAGCCGTGTTTGTTGATCAACGCTGAGCACGTTGAGCAGTTTTGATACAATCAGAGGTTCAATCAGTAGCGCAATTACTGATACGGCCAGTAGGACCCCAAGGTCCTTGCGGATATTGATCTTCTCGAGCGACAATCCTACCAACATTGCAGAAACAAAGGGTAGAGCTGCACCAACAAACACGCAGGTCCCGAAGATCACTTCTAGTCCATAGCCACCGACTGGCAGTCCCAGAAGCGACCACAGCAATCCTGCGTAGAGTGCGATCATGCAGGGAACGACTGCAAATCGCTTGAGATGTTTCGTGATTGGTTGACCGGCTGCAGAACTTCCAAAGTGAATTGCAAGTAGAATGCCGATCGTGTTTGCAGGTAGACCAAATCCAAACTGTGAGATGATCATAGACATCGAGACAAGCGACGAATCGTACTTAAAGAGAATCTGCACAAGGGCGTTGCCAATCAGGCTCGTACTACCAAACGTGCCGGCGATGATGAAGACGCCAAGTGAGCCCCGTTCTAATCGCAAAATCCATTTGCCGACGACATAGGCAAGGACGGCACAGAGAAGCTCTGCCGCGTAGACCGTTGTTGCGGCAAGCAAGTGTTCTTCTCTGGGTTGGGCTGAAGCGAATGCATGAAAGATCACAGCAGGTCCAATCACATCCATGAGGATCGTTGACAGGACAGGTTTCGATGCGACGCCAAGTATGCCTCTGTGTCGCAGAAACAGTGTGATAGCAACCATCGACATGAACATGCCAACGAATAACGCAACAGACAATGCCATTGGCAAAGATAGAAGTAACTTGACGGCATGCAGCCCAATGTTGTAGCACCAAACTATTTCGACGCTATCGTTCACCCTGAGGTAATCATGCCTCTGGTATTGTCGCATCTCCTCTCAGACTCTTTATGGGAGCGCCGAGATGCAGTTGTTGAGCGGTTAGATGGACTTGAACCTGCTGATCCCTCGATTCCAGTTGAGTTGTTTGCCATCAAGAGATTCATTGATAAGAACTTTGAGCATGTACACCCCAATTTCATAGGTCAGATCAATGGAATGCTCAATGTTCATGAAGAGTCGCGTCGGCTCGAAGAACAACATGTCCAACGGGCGATGCAGGGGTTGGATTACTACACGAAGTACTGTGAAATGCGCGGGGCACACGATAGTTCATGGATGCAGCAGAGTATTGCATCGGGCGTGTTTCCTAACTACACCTATACCACCTACGACGTCATTCGAGCACATCGAACGTTTTCGCAACACCGCAAGGGCTCGTCGTTTGGAATTGTATCGTGCCTCGACGAGATGAGCTTGTTCTGTGCGGCAGCGCTTACACTCCCCAAAGACTATGTCTCGAAGGTTATCATCCTCACTGGTCCTACACACTACACTGTGATGCTATGGGATGCCCACAGGCGCGGGTATTGGTTTCCTGCGAAGCGCTACCTGTTTTCTTCTCGTTCTTGGGCGGATCATGTCGACACCAAATACAATGGTGATGTGGAGCTAGCATACAACGACATTCTCTGTCAGACCAACCGTATAATCTCGACACATGGTTCCTTTGACATTGAGAACGGAACGAGTAGTATTCCACTTGACTTTCTGCGTGAGACAATCCATGACATCAGAGAGCTTCTTGGTTATCTGCCCGAATCACTTCAAAGCGCCCTGGGGCGTTCAATCGAGCAGCGACCGTCATCGCCCTATGCTGATGTCTTTGCTTCTATCGCGGGAGTCTCTTCAATAGAAGCAGTTCGTCTCGATATTCATGCTGCCGCTGCATCCGGTCAGGAATGGGCCGAAGAGGTCTTGCTGGCATACAGGTCTGCTGACATGATGCATCATCCTCGATTTGTCGCGGCAGCAATGCAAAGCCCCCTAGCACGTAAAGTGGCAAGGGGCATGCAGTCTCCAGAAGAAGCGGCAGCATTTGTGGATTCGATTCCCGGATATGAATCCATCTTTGGTGATGATCATCGAATAGCACTCCCAGATGAAACATTGCGGATGCAAACTGGAACAGAACGTGATCGCTCGATCTTACTCGATGTACTTACGAAGCATTTGGGCGGAATGTTGACCAATTCCAATATCTTGTAAGCCTGCACGAATCGTCATGTTTGTTACAATACCCGTTCGCTGAGGAACACCATGTCGTCGACAACGCGAGAATTTCTGGGTCACCCTATTGGCCTGTCGTATCTCTTCTTCACAGAAATGTGGGAACGATTTAGCTACTATGGAATGAGAGCACTGCTGGTGCTGTACATGACCCAGTACCTGCTTATTGATCCGAGTCTGTCTGACAGCGTTATTGGTTACACGGCCATTGCCGACATGCTGCGCTATCTCTTTGGCGACCTCTCAGTTATCGGAGTCTCCTCACAGATCTATGGTCTCTACACAGGGTTTGTGTACTTCACGCCATTTATCGGCGGCTTGCTTGCAGACAAGTATTTGGGTAAGACCAATGCCGTCTATGCCGGTGCCATTCTCATGGCCATCGGTCACTTTCTGATGGCATTTGAACCTTTCTTTCTGTTTGCACTTGTGTTTCTGATTCTTGGTAACGGACTCTTCAAGCCAAATCTCACGGCGCAGGTGGGGTCGTTGTATCAGCCCGGCGATTCACGGGTTGATAGTGCATACACGATCTACTACATGGGCGTAAACCTTGGAGCGTTCTTCTCGCCGATCGTCTGCGGAACGCTAGGCCAAAAGGTAGGCTGGCACTATGGTTTTGCTGCTGCGGGCATCGGCATGCTTGTTGGCACGTTTGTATACTGGAGAGGCACGAAGCATCTGCCGAAGGAGAATCAAAACGTCATCAAGGCAAACGCTTCGGAGGAAGCAGCCAACGAAAACTGGGTTCGCCCCCTTCTTGTGATTGGATACCTCTGCTTTGTGAACATCCTGTTCTGGGGCGTTTTTGAGCAGCAAGGAAATGCGCTACAAGTATGGGCCGACGAAAAGACCAACTGGAACGTGTTGGGATTCGACATACCATCGTCATGGTTCCAGACACTCAATCCGTTCTTCATTGTCCTGCTAGCCCCATTGCTCAACAAAGTCTGGGCATGGCAGCGCTCTCGTACATCAGAGCCATCGTCTATCGTGAAGATGGCTATTGGTTGCGGCTGGATGGCCGTTGCATTCCTGCTCATGATGTTTGTTGCCGGCCTTGCTGAAGGTCAGGAAAAGCTCAACGTCTTATGGGTAGCAGGGGTTGTCCTTTTGTTTACCATTGGCGAACTCTATCTCTCGCCTATCGGACAAGCAATGGTCTCGCGTGTTGCACCAGCCCGCATGGTGAGTATGTTCATGGGCGTCTGGTTCCTATCGAGCTTCTTTGGTAATTACTTAGCCGGATATATTGGGTCGTTCTACGACAACATGAGCAATCAGAACTACTTCCTGATCATGGTAGCCATGAGTTTGCTGGCCGTTGTGATGTTCTTAGCCCCCTACAAGAAACTCGCTGTGTGGATTGAGAAGAAGGACCGATGAAGTGATTCTCAAGCAACTATTCCGTCAATGGATATTCTTTACTAGTTCCACAGTTTCCACGCTCACCGTCACAACCTTCTTGATGAGTCTGACGATGTAGGATGGGTCATCATCACGGTTGGGGTCGTTGGTGATGCCTGAGCGTTTGTCTGTGCTGATTTGATATTGGTCTACAATCCAATCCAACGCAGAGCGGTTGCCGAGTTTGTATTCGTCTACGTTGGTGGGGATTCCCGTGAGGGTAAGGAAATCGTTGACGATGAGACGTGTAGGGTCTTTCTTATCTCGTTTCATCTTGGTGACCTTGAAACGGTCACGTTCAGGAACCCCATCCACTGATGTTACAGGAAGACCATAGGGATGAAGGTATCCCTTCGGTAGTGTCCATTCTTCGGTGAGAGCATACTCAGGTTGGTCTTCGTAGTGGACGTGGATGTCCATGAGACGTTTGCCTGTGTTCGCTACGGACCAGAAGTCTTTTGCGAACGGGATACGTGGAAGTTCACGTTTGAGATTCGCAGCATACTTCTCCCGATACGCTGGGTCGTGAAGGATACCATACACGTAATGGAAGACATCCAACTTCGTGATGGTAGAGTCGTTGTAATGGGAGGTGAACTGTTCTAAGCCCCAGTCCGTGATGTTGTCACGGCGGTTGGTGCCGTCGGTATCATAGATGTAGAGAGGAAAGCACTGTGTCTTTTCAAGGATGTCAAGACATGGGATTGCATCAGAGGCAAGGGATTGAAAAGGTTTAGTGCTGCCAATGCCTGACACACACACAACGGCATTCTCGGTTTCAGGCAGTGGGAAGATGCGGGGAAAGGTCAACGCTTGGTCAACAAACACAGGGCTGAAATACAGTGCCTGCCTTACAAACGGTCTATACAAACTTGTTCTAAGGTGTCTTACTGAATGCTCAGCCACTCTTGCTCGCTGAACCTTCAATTTGAGGTCGCGAGACCATGATATCTTACTATCATCGTTGTTGACGAACGAATTCATATCCTTTGAGGATTGATACAAAGGCCATCTTGCAACGTGGTCATTGTATAGTTCTGTGACGGCCTCCATATTCCTCATCACCACACGGTCGTCGTAGTTGTATACCCATCTATCTCTGTTAGTAAGAATCCCAAGTGAGTATGTCTGAAACAGAACATTTCCTGAACCTCGTTTCGCTTCCTTACTCCCCAACGGAATCAACTCATCCCAATCGTCAGCCATTTCAATCCCAAGCCATCCTTCGCTCTCACTGGGGTCTATCTGTGTCATCTGCATTTCAGCAAATACACCCGCATCCACCACTGCCTGCTGCTTTTGCCAAGACTCCAAATAGTCTCCGAGCCTACTTAAAAGAACATCTGCTTTCTCCGAAGATGCTCCTAAATGACGTTCAAGCATTGTGATTGCAACGCCTACACGAATGGCATCGTTAAAGACATTGCCCTTCTCTTTGCGGCGGAGTTCACCTGATGTTCTAGCATTACCCCTTGTATCAAAAAGCCATATCCGGTTGAAGTCTCGTCGTAGATGCTTCCTCATTCCATCAAATGCGATTCCGTCAAGGAATCCGTTGTTGGTGACGAAACACACAATCCCCTCGCCCCTTGTCAACACTCTATCAGAGGCCATACGAAAAGCTTTCACGTATGGGTCACTCAAGTCAGCACGATACGTAGCAGTTGAGTCCTTGACGTAGGTTTCTTGAACCCTCTTATCAATCGCGGGATACTTGCGGTTCTTGTTGTTATCATTCTCATTCACCTGACCTGCGTTATACGGTGGGTTCCCAATCACCACATAGATAGGCGCATCTTTCTGACGTTGCACGCGGTCGGTGTTGTCACTTGTGAACATCCCAATCTGACGGTCTTCTACGAGTTCAAACGTGTCAACCAAACAGACGCCAGGGAATGGGAGATACTCACCCGTCAGTTCAAAGTAAAGGTGTTCAATGTTCAAACAAGCGATGTAGTATGGAAGCAACATCACCTCGTTGCAGTGCAACTCGTTCAGATACTTGTGACGCAGTGCATCGGGGTTCTGAGCGTGTATCTCACGTATCACACGAAGGATAAAGTTTCCTGTTCCAACGAATGGGTCAAGAATGTGAACACCTTCGTGTGCGAGAGACTTGTTGAAGTCACGTTGAAGAGCAGCTTCAACAGACTTAACCATGAAGTCTACAATCGGTTGCGGTGTGTAAACGATACCATGTGTATCTGCGACCTTAACAGCGAACCCCTGAAAGAACTTCTCATAAACATGGTTCAAGAAGGTCTGTTTCTGCGAGTAATCATCTGTGCTCGCAGCAGCCATCTCAAGGGCTTTGTAGAACCTATCAAGGGGTTTCAGGAAGTCATCTATTCCAACACCATATCCTTGAACAAGAGTAAGAACAACGGTTTCCAACTCATGTGCAACAGCGTTCTTACTCAGGAAATCATTCGCGTTGAAGATCGTGGTAAAGATGCGTCTTGTGAGAAGGTGTTGGATCAACATCTCTTCTACCGCGTCAACCGAGAGAGACGGATTGATACTTTGTTGCACCAACCCCATGAACCCGTCAAACGCCGTCTGAAACGTGCGGTTGGTCCTGCGTTGTTCGTTCAGGATATTCAGAACACTTCCTGCAAGAGTCGGAATCGTGTTCTTGAACTCTTCTACTGCGTGTTCCCATTCTTTGATGATGGGTTGGTCATATTCAAAGAACGTCTTGAGAACTTCTACGAACTTCGGAGCCGATAAAATGTCCTCGTCAAGAATCTTGCGCCCATCTTGATACAGGATAGCACGTCCCGGTTGCCAGAATAGAATGTTAGACTGAGGGTAGCCATCAGCGAACTTCTTTCCCACCTCTGTTGCGAGGTCATCGTGGGTGTCTTTTGCTTCCCAAAACCCACGAGGAAGTGAGAATTGGTCAAGCAGAGCCCCATCTACCGATGCGTTACGTCTACCCGTCCGCTTGATGGTGTATTCCTCAACGAACTGCCATCCGAGCTTCTTCGTGTATATCTGAAGCACATCCTGAAACGCATTCCGAACGGTCATCTCATTCGTCTGACCATGTTGTTCAAACGCCTTCAGTTCATCAAAGTACTCTTTGATCGGCTTGTGGGTAGGTTTGATGTCTAACATCTAGTGTAGTTTTGAGTTGAATACAAGAGCAGTTGATAGTTAAGAGTCAGCCACTCAGGTAGGCAAATCTAGTGTCTATTAGACTCACCCGCCTGCAACAGTGGTGCGTGAGGCTCAAAGCAGCTACCAGAGGTGACGGTACATCAGATTCTAGGCTCTTAGAAGCCACAGCTTGTCACAGATGAACGCCTCGTGCTAGATGCCGTTCATTCAGACCATACATAGCTCTCGTCAATGCCTGTAAGAATGAAGTAGAGACCAGAACGAGTGTATGCGAGACAGTTGTTTCCATACACATATTGGTATGCCTTGTACTTACATTCCAACTCGATAGTGCAAGTATCACCAATAACCATTCGCGTTGCAGTGAATCCGTATTTGCCCGCTGTGATTGGATTATAGGTGTCAATCAGATTGTCTGATGATGTCTGCACCTTCATGTCACTGTTCTTGTTGACCCAGACTACAGCGCGCGACCATGCTTCATCGGCTTTGCTTTTGGGTACCTTCACGGTTGAATATAGACCGAGTTTAGTCGCCTCAAGTACTGGAATAGTTGATACATCGCCGTTCTTGACCCATACAGTGTCCTTGCCATTCAAGCATTGAAGGTGCCACGTGCCGTATATCATAGATGCCATTGTTGAGATTGTATCACCTCGCTTATTCTGCATCACACCAAGTGAATCACCAACTCCACGCTGGGTGTTCGAATAGAATGGGATGTTGTCTCGAGTAGCAACGACCTGCTTGCTCTGCTCTATTATGGAACTGCGAAAAAGTGGGAATGCACACCCATGAAGTGTCAGAAGGCCAACAATCAGTGCCAGTGAAATTAGGTTAGAGCGCGTACACAATGTCTCTCATTGATGGTAGGAAAAATGAAAGACAATATTATTCTTATCGATTCAGACAAGCAATACAGTGTTCAAAAAATATCTCGGTAAGTCCCTTGAATTCAACGAACGGTCCATAAACGACAAAAGTCCCATCACAACAGGTGTGAAAGGACTCCGTAGGCTTGCGTTTAGGCGGCTTTTGACCACTCAACGCATTGTTTTTTGGTACACCGTACGGGAATTGAACCCGTGTTACCGCTGTGAAAGAGCGGTGTCCTAACCCCTAGACGAACGGTGCTATTGAATTTTTAGAGCCACAAACATACGAAAGTGTTGATAACTATGAAGCGGCTGCTCATAAAAGGCGCGGTTTGTTGTAGCTTTGCGCCATGACACTCGTAGGTATTACAGGCGGCATCGGTACTGGTAAGTCTCATGTTTCCATGCTCTTACAGCAGAGGGGGTGGGTTGTGTACTCATCCGACACAACTGCAAAAGTGATCATGGCCACAGACGACGAGGTCCGCTCTGAGCTAGGTACAACCTTTGGCGATCAGGTTCTCACACCCAATGGCGTGAATGCCCCCCTCTTAGCATCGCTGGTGTTTGGCCCCCTGCCCGAAAACGATGCCAACCGTGACAAGCTCAATGCCATAGTACACCCGCGCGTGCTCGAGACCCATATGAAGGCCATTGAGGCCGAGGCAGAGAAGGGAACCCGAGTGGTAGCAATCGAAAGTGCCCTGATATACGAGATCGATCTCGAAGATGGTTTCGATCATATCATTGTTGTCGATGCCCCCTCCCAAACCTGTATTGACCGCGTTACAGCACGGTCTGGCCTGTCAGCCGAGGAGGTCCGGCGTCGCATAGACAAGCAAATGCCCATGGAACAGAAAAGGGGCTTGGCAGATTTCGTGATCGATAACAGCGGAACTCCTGAGGACCTTGCTCAAGCCACATCCACGATTGCCATGATCATTGAGGCAATGGGAGCAGCAAGCAGCGAGTAGCAAACACGGAAGAAATCGTAATTTCGTCAACCGATTCGTCGGTCATGAACATTTAACAACATCGCAGTAAGGTTCTCTTCCCATGGCAAACGCCGCGCACTTAACAGACGATACATTTTCAGCAGAGATCGAATCAGGACGTGTTGTCCTCGTAGACTTTTGGGCAGCATGGTGCGGACCATGTCGTGCAATAGCTCCGATCGTTGATGAGCTCGCAACGGAGTATGCAGGTAAGGCTACAATTGCAAAGGTAGACGTCGACAACAATCCGCGCGTTGCAATGCAATACGGTATCCGCTCGATCCCAGCGTTGCTCATCTTCAAGGGCGGCAATGTAGTAGATACGATCGTGGGTGCAGTACCAAAGACCTACATCACCGAAAAGCTAAACGCTCATCTTAACTAAGTTTACTTTGCATGGCACGCCCAACACCACTCGTTGAGAGCGAACTACAGCAACACCTCGTAGACATTCCCCTGTGGCGCCGCGATGGCGCCACACTTGTTCGTGAGGTAGCTGCAACCAACTTTGCTGCGGCCATGGGGCTTATCAACGCTGTTGCTCTCATCGCCGAAAAGATGGACCATCATCCCGATATGCATCTCTTCGGCTGGAATAAGGTGCGCTTCACGCTCAGCACACATGACCAGGGCGGCATCACAATTCTGGACATTCGCCTTGCGAAACAAATCGATAATGTTCGCTTCGATATGTTATCGAGTTGATGAAGCAACCTTCTTTGATTTGGATGCCCGCTTTCACGGGCAAGACGGATTGTACCTAGTACCTCGTACCTAGTATCTACTGTTTCCCCGGAGCCCCTTGTATGTCAACAATTACCGATGTGTTTGCCCGCGAGATCCTTGACTCACGTGGTAATCCTACTGTCGAGGTAGACGTTCTCCTCGAAGACGGCTCTATGGGCCGTGCAGCCGTTCCGTCGGGTGCGAGCACGGGAGAGCACGAGGCGGTAGAGCTTCGTGATGGCGATGCTGCCCGATACCTTGGCAAGGGTGTGCAGAAAGCGGTTGAGCATGTTAATGGTGTGATTGCCGACGCTCTTGTTGGTATGGCTGCCTCTGATCAACGTCAGATCGATTTGATCCTGCTTGCACTTGATGGTACAGAAATCAAGTCAAACCTTGGCGCAAACGCGCTACTCGGTGCATCAATGGCCGTAGCAAAGGCAGCGGCGGAGTTTCATGGTCTGCCGCTCTTCCAGTATCTGGGGGGTGTGCGCGCATCGCTCTTGCCAACACCTCTGATGAACATCCTCAATGGTGGACGTCACGCAGATAACAACGTAGACATCCAAGAGTTCATGATCATGCCTATCGGCGCAGAGTCGTTCTCAGAAGCCCTGCGCATGGGCACCGAAACGTATCATGCACTGAAAAGTGTGCTCAAGGGTAAGGGGCTTAACACAAGCATTGGAGATGAAGGTGGATTTGCCCCTTCACTCAGCTCGAATGAGCAAGCGCTCGACGTTATTCTCGAAGCAATCGAAAAGGCCGGCTATAAGGTGGGCACAGACATCGTGCTCGCTCTTGATGTGGCCGCCAGCGAAATGGTTAAAGACGGTTCGTATGTAATGTACAAGAGCACGCACGAGAAGAAATCAGCCGCACAGATGGTAGACTGGTATGCCAAACTTGTTGAGCAATACCCAATTGCTTCTATCGAAGATGGAATGGGTGAAAACGACTGGGAAGGCTGGAAGGCTCTTACTGACGCAATCGGAGACAAAGTGCAGTTGGTTGGCGATGATCTGTTTGTGACAAATTCGTCGTTCCTTGCACGTGGCATTGCAGAAGGCGTTGCCAACTCGATACTTGTAAAGGTTAACCAGATCGGTACACTCTCGGAAACCATAGACGCCGTTGCTCTCGCACAGCGCTTTGGATACTCCGCGATTTTGTCGCACCGCTCGGGTGAAACAGAAGACACAACAATTGCAGATCTAGCAGTGGCTTTGGGCGCCGGACAAATCAAGACAGGAGCCCCTTGCCGCACAGATCGCGTAGCAAAGTATAATCAACTCCTCCGCATCGAACAGATCCTGGGCGATGCAGCGGAATATGCCGGAGAATCGACGATATCGTAGATACAAGGTACTAGGTACCTAGTACCCAGTACCTCGTACCTCGTACCTCGTACCTCGCTCACAAGCAATCGATCCCTATGAGCATCATATTCGGAACAGACGGATGGCGTGGCGTTATCGCCCGCGATTACACCTTCGAAAATCTGTCGCTGGTAGCGCACGCTACGGCCAAGTATGTTAAGACCCTCAAGAAGAAGGGGGCAAGTGTTGTGGTTGGACACGACACGCGGTTTCTCTCGCGTGAGTTTGCGATCGAGACGTCCCGCATCCTCGCGGCATACGGGATCACGGTGCATCTTACGGATACGATCTCGACTACGCCGCAGGTATCGTTTCACACGAAGAAGAAGAAAGCCCAGTTGGGTGTTGTGATCACAGCATCACATAACCCGGCTCAGTACAGTGGTTATAAGCTCAAGGGTTCGTTTGGTGGGCCGGCCGTTCCAGAGCAAATCGCAGAAGTCGAGAAACACCTCGCAGCTCTCAATGGGGTTGCGCCAAAGATGAAGGTCGATACACTTGATGCGTATGTGAAGTCAAAGGCAATCAAGCTTTTTGATGCTAAGACAGAGTACATCGCCGATATCGTAAAGAAGATTGATATCAAGGCCATCCGCAAGAGCAAGCTCAAGATCGTGTACGATCCGATGCACGGAGCAGGTATCAACTTCATGAAGAGCATTCTGCCGGATATCGTTGAGATTCACGGTGAGTATAATCCATCGTTTGGCGAAGTCGATCACCCAGAGCCGATAGCTGAGTGCCTAGTGCCCCTTTCAAAAGCTGTGAAGAAGCATAAGGCACACATGGGATTTGCCACCGATGGTGATGCAGACCGTGTAGGTGCGGTAGACCATACGGGTGCATTCGTAGATCCGCATCGCGTATTCATGCTGCTCATGAAGTACCTGCGTGAGCACAAGCGTATGAAGGGCGCAGTGGTGAAGACAGTGTCGCTTACATCAATGGTAAGTGCATACTGCGAGAAGCATAAGATCAAGATCTATCAGACACCTGTTGGCTTTAAGCATGTTGCCAAGTTGATGACAGAAGAAAAGATTCTCATCGGTGGCGAAGAGTCAGGGGGCTTGGGCACATCGCTGCATATTCCAGAGCGTGATGGAATCTTCAACGGCCTGCTTTTGCTAGAGATGATGGCCGTAACGAAGAAGTCGCTTAAAGAGTTGTGTGATGAACTGGATGCAGAGTTTGGTCCGCACCGCTACCGCAGACGCGATGTACACGTGACGAATGAGACAAAGACGGCTATCCTCAAGGCTTGTGCCAAAAAGCCAACAATGATCGGCAAGCACAAAGTCGAAGTGATGGACACTACCGATGGTTATAAGTTCTACGTCAAGAACGGCTGGCTTCTTATTCGTGCCTCCGGCACAGAACCGCTTGTGAGATTCTATGCCGAAGCCCCTTCACTCAAGATAGTGAAGGAGCTTCTAGACGCAGGGCTGGCGCTGAAGTAGCACCATTAGAGTGCCGACCGAACCTTTTGGATGGCTGTATACGCATCGCCATGTATACCCCATGCCAATGGTGCAACGGATGCATGAGCCAAAAGCATAGGATGTTGTTGCGCACGTTCGTTAGGCACAGGATAGCGTTCTCGAAATGCTGCCATATTCCACTGCATTGGAGCTGCATCCATAGAGCGCTCTTCGTTTAATCTGTGTATTGCTGCACCAGAAGAACGCGTCTGTGCTCCGCTCATGTCCATAGACTGGGGTGCGGATGCAGTTGCGCCCCAAACTTCCGCTCCTTGTTGTTGGACAATTATACGCGCCAAAGCAGACTGAGCAATTGAGCTGGCATCGTGCTGGAGCACAATGATTTTCATCGTCGCTGCTGCGTCTTTGTGTGATCCAACCAAGGTTTGAGCTATCTGCTGGGCTATCTCAACTGGCCCCGTGGCCGAACTGGAAAGGTTAAGAATAACCGTGTCGATGGTGTTAGAAGGGAAGGTGGCTGCAAGTTGTTCGAGCTGTTCCAATGTGCTGCTGGATAACGCATGGAATGCCAGAGATAGTGTAGCCCCATCCTTATAGGCTCCGATTGTTTGTGGTACGCCATCTGCTACCTCAACATGCCGGCTGATGCGCATGTCTCGGCGGATAACATCAACCATTACAAACGGACTCTTGATGTTCTGTGTTAGTGTTCTTGCTACAAGGAGTGTGGTTACGGGTTTGTTATTGACGGCTATCAGCTTGTCGCCCTTGCAAAGTCCGGCACTATATGCAGGCATATTGACAAACACCTCCGCAATAACTATTCCGTTTGCAGTAGAGTCTACAGCAACTCCAATCGCTTTGGTTAGGCGCGCATAGTTTCCCTCGTGTGGGGTAGCACGATGCAATGGTCTTGAACTATTGTCCTGCTGAATTGCCGGCTCAGGATGTACGCGTGCCCAAGAGTTAAGGGCAAGAACAAGGCCGAGTATTCCACTGATGACGTAACGCATAGCATCCTCCATACTGTATATGTAGAAAACAGGTGTCTATCTAGGAGGTAGCAATGCGCATCGTGGCTTGTAACTGTGGATGATCTCCTTAAGTAGACGCATGCAATCGGGGGCTTATTGTAACGGCCGCCCGCATCATTACGAACCACCGCACAAACAATCATTGGCTACACAAATAGGAAGGGGCTCGTGGAATGCGAGCCCCTTACACAAATGATTCTCCATTGGGACGATTTCTGAACCGTTGCGCCGAGGTGCGACGCCTCTGGACGATTAATCCATAACCGTGAAGTAATAGCTTATTCCGAGACCAAGCGAAGCCATCTTCGAGTTGTGCGAGTTCATGCCCATAAACGAACCCGTATTAATCGCCCTTTGTGGTGTTGCAAATGTCTCAGACAGCATGTAGCCGCCGCGAATGTTGAGGTTGAGAGATGATGACTTGCCGCGTACTATTGGAATCATCGCACCAATTCGCAGTTCAGTTGTTGTAGAAGACACACCGGAATCGTCTTCAGATATCGTGTTTCCATCCTTATCAAGCTGAGCGTAGCCGCTGTTAAGACCAAAAGCAACGCCTATCTGAAACCCACCAAGATACAGGCTTGGAGCAATGCTGATCTTGCGAAGGCTGTGCGTCATGATAGCGTTATCGAACATAGGGTTTGCCTCGTAGTACTTCATACGGTACGAGTATGAGTCGTATCCAAGGTCGAGCATCACACCTGTATTCGACGTTCTAGAGAACAAATAGAGTGCAGAAACACCAATGTCGGGCATGGAGTTAACATTGAGGTCCGTTTTTGTGTATTCAGGTGTTTCTGTTGCATTAATTCCTGCCTTGCCAAGCACAGATGCCCCTATGCTTAGGTCTCCAGCAGATAGTGTTGCGACGGACGCAATCACTAGCATGATCATCGTAAGAGTTTTGCGCATCATACGTATGCTTTCCTGCAGTAAGTAATGTGAAGAGTATGTGCCAAATATAGCAATGATAGGTTCGTTGGAACTCGGTACGAATCGATATCGTTTCAGACGTCATGACGCTTCACGACATACAATCGCTGTTAGCTGAGCAAAGGACTAAACTGCAGACACATCCCCTGTACTCAATTCTCACGTCCAGGCAGAATGTTGCCCGTTTCATGGAGTACCACGTTTGGGCAGTATGGGACTTTATGTCGCTCCTAAAGGCGCTACAGCAGCACCTAACCTGCACCACTACACCATGGGTGCCTGTGGGCGATGCCGAAACTCGATTCTTGATCAATGAAATCGTAGTAGGTGAAGAGAGTGATGTTAATCGTCACGGTGTCCGGATGAGTCACTTCGAGATGTATCTCGATGCGATGCAAGAAGTAGGGGGCTCTACAGCTGCAATAGAAGCGTTTGTGGACGTGCTTCGATCTGGAGTTGATGTTGCGAGTGCAATGAAGTACGTTGGTGCGCCGCAAGCATCCCAGGACTTTGTCTCGTTTACCATGGATGTTATTTCCGGCGGTAAAGCTCATGAGATTGCGAGCGTTTTTACCTACGGACGCGAAGAGATCATTCCGACGATGTTCCTTGGAATTCTCGACTCGCTCGAGCACAACGAGGGCAGCCGCTTTAGCGATCTGCGATACTACCTAGAGCGCCATGTTGAAGTAGATGGTGGACACCACGGACCTCTTGCAGAGCGCATGGTAGAGCTATTGTGTGCTGATCATGAGCAACGGTATGAAGAAGTCGCTGCCATAGCCAAGCGTGCATTAGAACACCGCATTGCTCTCTGGGACGCAGTTGCACAGGAATGTCGGACCGGCTTACTCGTCTAGAATTGCGTACTTCTCCCAGCCAAGAATATCATAATGCCACCACTCAGATAGCAGAACGGTAAAGCCTGCCGATGTCATGATGCTGTTGAGCAGTTGACGGTTGTTGAGAACCTCTTGCGGAAGATCAGTATAGGTAGCCGCAGCCCGTTCGGTGAATTCATCGTAGCCTGTACCCATATCTAATTCATTGCCCTGCAAATCACAGAGCGTGAGATCAAGTGCGCAACCCCGGTTGTGACGCGAACCTTTTGCTGGATCTGCAACAAATCTCTCATCTGGAACGATGCTCCACATGAGCTTTTGAACGCTTAGCGGACGATACGCATCGTAGATCTTGATTTGAAGCTTGTAAGAACGAGCAAGCTCTTGGGCTCTTGCTAGAGCATCAGCTACAACCCGTCGTGCATACAACGTGTCTGATTGATACAATATGCGACCCGTAAAGTTGTTTACGGTAGCATAACGAACATCACAAAGAAGGTTTGGAACTACATCCTGAAGCGTTACAAGAACTGTATCGCGGGGCTCGCGCTCGAACACCATGTCAGGGGACTGTGGGTTACTGCTTAATAACAACTGTTTTCCAACGAGACTGGCCGTTGCGCACGAGAGCATGGTAAACACCAACAGGTAGGTGGCCAATATGCAGAACTGGCTCTGTAGTGGTGGCAACGGTTTGTCCGATAGCGTTAACGATGGTGATCTCGCTTCCATCATAATGTACCTCGTCTGATGCAGGATTTGGCCAAACAGGTCCGAGTGTGTGCATCGGCTTGTCGCTCACAGAAGTTGATCCACACGGAAGAGCATTGATATAGTTCCACAGATCATCATCAAAGCCACTAATTGCCGGTCGTGACTCGGTTGCCTTATCTCCCATGCGCACGACTACAAGCCCCTTACTTGGAACCACGTAGACGCGCTGATCATTCTTGCCCATACCTGCATACATATCGTCGGGTGCTGCTGGAACGAGATCAGTTTTATAAACGAATGGGATTGATGGCTGCATGAAACTGCCTTTACCATTGAGCCAGAACAAATAGCCATAAGACTTGTTCAGATCTTGCGACGTTGACCTCATCGCTGTCTCGTACTGCCTATCCGTTAGAATTGTGTCGCCATTCCAGATGCCGCCTGCAAGGAGCATCAGGCCGAAACGTGCCATTGCCTGTGGCTTGGAAAATAGCGTTCCATTGTACCAGATCCCACCCATGCCGAGCTTCATACCGAGCTTGCGTGTGTAATACTGCTGATAGGATATTCCGGAGGCCTTCGCTACCATGTCTTGCAACAAGAGGTAGCATGCATTGTGGTAATCCCAAATAGTGCCAGGCGCTGCACGATAGGTAAGACATGCCGGCTCTTTGCAGTTGTCGTTGTTGCGCTCAAAGCCGATGCCGGTGGTCATCGTCAGGTGATGTAGAACTGTGATGTTCTGTTCTTGCTCCTGTGTGCATGATGACCAGCCTGATCCCAAATAGCTACTGCTTGGCTTGCTGAGATCCATCAAGCCTTCTGCCTGAGCCATACCAACCAGAACAGACGTAACTGTTTTGCCGGCAGAGGCCCAGTACCATAAGCTATCGCTGGTAAAATTTCCGTAATACTTTTCGAGGGCAATACGCCCATCCTTGAGAATGATGAACGCCTTGCCATTGGTCTTACCAACGAACTCTACGAGTGAATCGATGCGATCTCCGCACCAGTTGAGCGACGACGGCGAAACTTTTTCCCAAGTGCCTGAAAGTGGCGGAAAGTAGAGTTCTTGTGCATCAGCTGCTGTAGTGATAACAAATGCAGCAACAGCTATAAACCAGCGAATCATTACGGCATCCTGTAGAGTGGATTGGTGAGAAAGACCTCGTCTGTTAGCGTTTTCAAAAACTCTACGAGATCTTGCTCGTCATGGACGCTGAGATTCAATCCAGGTTTAAGGTTGAACTGCATGAGCGGATCGACAGTGCTGGACTTCTTTACCCCTGTGTTGTAAAAGCGTACAACTTCCTCTAGAGAGGTGAAGCGCCCATCATGCATATACGGGGGAGTGCGTGTGATGTTGCGTAGTGTTGGCACCTTGAACTTTGCTCTGTCTGTAGGGCTACCGGTAACTAACTCGCGTCCAAGATCTCTGAAGGAGGCATCATCGTCGAGTCCGTTGTTCATGAACCTGTCATTTGTGAAAAACGGTTCTGCATGGCAATGAAAACACTCAGCACCCTTAGTTCTACCAGTTGGATCAAATTCGCGCATGAAGAGTTGGCGTCCACGCTCTTCAGATTCCGAGAACAGATCGTATCCACGAACAACCTTATCAAATTTGCTTTGGGTCGAAACAAGCGTGAGCATAAACTGTTCAAGTGCAATGCCGATTCGCTCTGGAGTAATAGAGTCATTACCAAAGGCACGCACAAACTGCTCGCGGTATACTTTCGAGGCTTGAAGCTTCTTTACTACGTTATCGAGAGACTCATCCATCTCCAGCGTATCGCGAATAGGGTGCAGAGCCTGCTCGCGCAGTGTAGGTGAGCGACCATCCCAGAAAAATCCACGTCTATGCCATGCCAGGTTAATGAGCGGCATGCCTTGCCTTGTTCCTGGCAAGCCCCGTACGCCAATACTGTATTTGCGATTATCGGAAAACCCTGCAGCCTGAGAGTGACATGAAGAGCAGCTCTGTGTTCCCGTGCTGGACAACTGTCCGTCATGAAACAGGCGGCGTCCAAGTGTTACCCGTTGTTGAGTAAGTGGGTAATCGGTAGGTAGTTCTGGTGCCGGCAGTTCTCCATGTGAAAATCCATATGGAGTTTCATCAAACTGAACAACATACTCTGGATCTGTACAACCTTGTATGAAGAGCGTGCAGACAAACGTGATGATGATGAGTGTCTTCAACGTGAAAATCTTGGATTGTAAAGAAATGTTTCGTCTGTAAGCGCCAAAAGAAATGCTTCGAGATCGGATGTTTCCTGAGAGTTCAATCCCAAGGGGCGAATCAAAGCAGACTTGTTGGGGTGTGCAAAGCCCCCTCTGTTATAGTGGTTTATCACTTCTGATAGCGACTGAATACGACCATCGTGCATGTACGGTGCGGTAACGGAGATGTTTCGCAATGATGGTATTGCGAACACTGCAGCATCTGATTGCTTGCCAGTTAGTCTTGCCTTGCCCTGATCTGCATACGATTCATATGCACCATTATTCGCGAAGCCATGGTTGGTGTATAGAAAGCCTCCATGACACGAGGAGCAGTTAGTCCGATTACTGAAAAACAAATCTTTACCACGTTTTTCGGCAGCAGACAGCATGTTGCGATCAACTCGTGAGCGTCCACTTACGAACGTTCGCTCAAACGATGCAAGAGCTCTTGTGAGCACAAAGGCATCAAAGGGGCGTCCGTAGGCTTTGTGGCTAAGTGACTGCACAACATTGTCGCTTGTATACCTCTCAATCACGTCCAGCATGTTCATTCCAAACTCGCTGTGTTCTTGAATAGGAACAAGCGCCTGCATCTCGAGTGTGGGTACGCCCCCTTCCATCAAGAAGTGCGGCTTGTAGCCTACGTTTGCTAGGGACGGTGAATTGCGGCTTCCGATTCTTCCCTGTGTTCCCTGGTTTACTTGCTGCATGCCAGTAAACGAAGAGCCAGGGTAGTGGCAGTTAACGCATGCTACATCAGAGTCCTGCGACATCTTCGTTGAATAGAAGAGAAGTCTGCCAAGTAGGATCCTATCCTCGTTGGGTACATTGTCTGCCGGGAACTGCTGCTCTGGAAAGCCCGGTGGAACGTCTATCAGATTGGCATACGGGGATGGTTCCGGCGGCTCTACACTGCAGCCGCAGATCACGACAACAATGCCGAGATATAGCTTAGCGTACGATTGATAGATATGAGACATGGGGCTTTCCATGATCGTACTCAATGACAAAAAGGTATGTGCCCTGAGCAATCGATGCTACTGATACGACGTTGACGGTAGCACCAAGCTTCGTGTTTTGAACAAGAGTACCGTGCACATCATAGATCATCACGCGCGACGCGTGTGATGGAAGCGTTACAAGGTCCTGCGCCGGGTTAGGTACTGCGATGTCTTGCTTGATCTCTTCATCGACACTTGTGGGCAACGATGCCGTGTACACGGCGGACGAGGCATCACGCGTCTGGCCCATATTGGCCATGAGCACCAAAGCTTCTTCGTCGCTTCCGTGATTGATAACGCCTCTTGAGATATCGATTGCATTGAGCAGGCGCTCGTAGTATCCAATAAGCGGAATCTCAGAGGAAACCATGCCACCTAATGGAACTGTGCACTTTGTATAGAGTTTGTCGTCGAGTGTGTGAATTTGGAACGTAGCATTGATAGCGCCTGCGGATGTTCCTGACTTACCCTCGTAGGTAACAAACCTATAGCCGGCTGCCCAACCCCAGTGCATTGATGGATTCTTGAGTGCTAACGGGTGCCAGTCGGGGTATGTGGTAGGGTCTAGATGGTTTCGTGCTTGATCCACACCAATATGAAAGCTTATGCTGTCAATGCCGGCAGAAACGTCGGCATTTCCAATTGGAAAGCGCTGGACATCGCGGATATCAACGAGGATGTACGTGTCTGGAAAGGCTACGTTGGTGCCGTTACCCAAATGAAGTGTGATACCGGAAATGTAGTAGCGCAACATTGCAGGTGAATAGAACCCACCTTTTGTCCGGCCCGAGTAGACATTTCCAAGCTTAAAGATCGATTGATCTTCTGCTCGCGGTGCGATCGTGATCGCAACGTCTGTCGCAAAAAGCTGAGCGCTCATGACGAGCGCGATTGCCAGTGTGGTGAGAACTGTGTTCACGGGCCGACTCCATTTTGCCGTCAAACTTACATCTGAATTCTACCGCTGAAACCATATGCCACCCGAAAGGGTTTCTCTAGCTGGTCGTTTTGGCCAACAGGGTATGGAAAAAACTACGGCAAAATACCCGTAGTTTGCCACTGTTGGTCATGTTACTTAAAGGAGTTCCCATGCGCGGACTTACCCTTCTTGTCGTTGTGTTGTGTGCTTCGTGTATCGCGGTAGCGCAAGATGCGCGTCTGGATAACGAGCGTTCGCTCGAGATCCTGACAACTGTGCCTCGTCCGGCTGGGTTTACAGAGGCCCACGAGGCCTCATACGTCGCGATCGACGACATGAAGTTCATGAAGGCCCTTGGGCTCCCCATGGACGGGATGATTCGGATGCCATTGCAGCTCCCGGGCATGGGTACGGTGGTAGCCGAGCTTCGTAGGTATCGGGTTTTTGACGAGGGCTCCATACTTGTTGCAATGACGGAGAACGGCCCTGTACGGTATGCGGCGCCAACAAGTGTGCTTTTGCGCGGCATCATTCCGTCGATTCCTGGCTCATTCGTAATGATGGCGATTTATCCGAACTGGGCTACGGGCCATATCGACCTCGGCAACAAATACGACCATCAGGAGTATCTGATGAGCCCCTTGTCGATTGAGGAAGGGGGCTCTACGATGATCCTGTATGATCGTTCGCATGTAAAGCAGAGTAATCCCTGGTCGTGCCACGCTGAAGAGCCATCAGGAATTCGTATCAAGCAACCCAAGCAATCAGAGGAATCACAGGTGCGCTATCGTATTATTACGATAGCCCTTGAAGGTGATGAGCCATATTTCATTGATCACGGACGCAATCGGACAAAGGCTACGCAGTATGCAGAGTCTGTGGTGGCTGCTGCAAGCGCTATTTACGAGCGGGACATCACCGCTACTATTCGTATCGGCCAACTGTACATCTGGGAAACTGCAGATCCCTATCCTGGCACAAACACCAGCAATCTCCTAACTCAATTCAGAGATAGATGGCGTGCGAATTTTGGCGGTGTCAATCGAACTATCGCGCATCTCTTATCGGGCATAAACAACATTGGCGGCGTAGCATACCTTGAGACAATGTGCAACAAAGACTACGGTTATGCTGTAAGTGGACTCAACAACAACATTACCTATCCAGCAGCTGGGTACGTTTGGGATACAGACGTGTTCTCTCATGAAACGGGACACACTGTTGGCTCTCCTCACACTTTTCATTGTGGTTGGGCCCCTCCTATTGACTCCTGCGTTGCTGCAGAAGGGGGCTCGTGTTATAAAGGCACCAAGGCAGTAAAGGGTACAATTATGTCGTACTGCCACCTTACGTCTCAAGGCACCAACCTTAACTTTCATTCGCGCGTTGCAGCCTACATGAAAACAAGATTTACGAGTGATGCATGTACTCCTCTAACGTTTGAGTTAGCTGTAACACTCAATGACAGTGCACGCGCATGCCAAAACTCTACTGCAAATGTTACTGCTATCGCCAGTGCCGGAGCCGAACCCTATTCATATCGTTGGACGGGTCTCGGCTTTGACACCGTAACAACAACCGGTAGTTTTTCTTTTATTGTTACCGGCAACTACTTGCTGAGATTAACGGTAACAGACAACGTGGGTAACATAGTACAAGACAGTTGCGTGGTGCGGGTACGCCCATCCCCACAGGCATCGATTACCGCATCTGCATTAAAGGTTTGCCAAGGCACAACAGTAGATCTTACATGCGTACCCACGAAAGGTACGCCTCCATTCAACTACCAATGGTTGAAAAACGGCACCTCGATGAACAACCCAACTGAGTTTGTCTCTGCACGAATTGATCAGCAGGCACTCTATCAGGTGATTATGTCGGATTCCTCTGGTTGTAGTGATACGGCTGATGTAACGATCAAGATATACGATCTCAAAGCGGCTGTAGATCCACCAAGCTTCGCTGTCCCTTCGCTGCCTACGTGCGTAAATCTTGCAAATAAGACGTACACCATACAGAATGTTGGCTCCGACACCATAATCGTGGATTCTCTTGTTACAGGATCAATGATTAGTGCCAAGGCCGCATTACCAGTGGTACTTCCACCAGGGGGCAAGGCATCTATTGATGTTGCAGTTACGATAAAGGCAACTGGTACGATTCGCGACGACATTGCATTTATGGACAAACGTTGCAATTGGCGATACAGAACCTCCGTTACGGGTACGCGCACGATTGCAAAGATGTTTACCAAAATGCCTATTGATCTTGGAACCAAGATCAATTGTGATACCCCAACTGTGCGAACCGTCTTTGTTGGTATCAACAATCCAACAGTATTCCCGATTCAGGTTGCAGAGGTCTATTCAAGCGTGGCTGGAACATTGGTGTTGCTGGATAACGCAGTAACAATCCCGCCGGGCGCAGATAGAACTGTCTCGATAAGTATGATTCCGAAGATTATGACAGGAACTACCGTAGACACGCTCTCCCTTGTGTATCTGAGCGATGGTTGCGAGGGAATGTTCTATGTACCCTTAACGCTCCGCGAATCCCCGCTTAATCTTGCTCATCCTAAATCGGTTACGTTCGACACCGTCCGCACCTCACAGCAAACAGTGAGTAAGACATTCGCAATCACAGCAACACTCACGGGTGCGAAGCGAACGCTCGTAGCTGATGTGCAAATCACGGATCCGTATACCACGTCAATGCAGACAGGGTTGGTTCTACAACACAACAAGCCAACCAATGTAGTGGTCTCGTTAGCCCCATCCACACTTACAAAAGACGGGGTTGTCCCTGGCACGTTGCGCTTCTCGCTTGATTCGTGCGCCACGTATTATACCATCGACTTGTCTGCAACGAACGTTGTGGTTGGAGTGGATGAACAACCCGAGACAGACATCCGTCTGTATGCAGAGGATGGGTCAGTCTACCTTGCCGCAGATGAGGGTGTTGCCAGTGTTTACGATGCCAGGGGAGTGCGCATTGCAGTTGTTACCTTGCAGGGGGCGATAACAGGCAATGGTAGATTGATTGCCAACAACCTTGCTTCCGGAAGTTATGTGGTTGTTTATGAGCAGCCTACGATTGGCGTGCGCCGTGTGCGTAACGTAGTGATTACAAGGTAACGCCAAGACAAAGAACTAGAAGTCGTATTCGTAGATGTCGTGCGCGTGTTTACTAGGATCAACCTTGATAAGATCCTTAAGGTAGCCCGTATTGATATCATATATCCAGCCGTGCAGCATAGGCCTTTGGTGATCGCGCCAGGCTCTCTGCACAAAGGATATGTCGGACAGGTGGTGAACCTGCTCCATTACATTGAGCTCGACTAATCTGTCTACACGTAATTGTTCGTCTTCGATTGAATCAAGTTCCTGTGCATGGAATCGATAAACATCTTTGATGTGTAGTAACCACTTATTTATCAGGCCCAAATCTCTCCGAGACATAGCTGTGCGGATGCCACCACAACCATAGTGACCGCAAACGATCACATGTTTGACTTTAAGAACTTCCACAGCAAACTGCAGCACGCTCAGCATGTTGAAATCTGTATGCACAACCATGTTGGCAACATTGCGATGTACAAAGAGCTCGCCCGGTATCGTTCCAGTTACATCTTCTGCAGGTACGCGGCTGTCGCTGCAGCCAATCCATAAGTAATCTGGCTTCTGCTCTGCGGCGCTGTCTTCAAAAAAGTAGGACTGATATTAAGCTTGTCCTGCACCCAAGCCTTGTTGTTAAGTAGCAGTCGGCGATAATCTTCCATCAAAAACCACTTCCATTAATTGTATACGCCAATTGTCCGTACCGAAATATTCCTGGTTGGACAGCCCTCGAGAAAGTTGGTCATCATCTCATGGATGTCATGATCGATGTAGTTGGCATGGACACCATCGATTGTTAAACTCGTGTTGTCTGGAATGTTTCGTAGTGTCTCCTTGAGGAGAGACTTGTGGACGAACGTAATGTCCTTGTTAAACCGAATCAGGTAGTTTGGGCCATCATGCACGCATGTTATAGACTTGCGATGATAGGACCGCATTACAAAGAATGTGCTCACTACGAGGCCTACACCGACACCCATGAGGATGTCTTTTGCTACGATTACAACCAAGGTTACGATGAATGGGATAAACTGACTGTATCCTTCGTGCCAGGTTGCTCGTATGATCTTGATAGAAGAAAGTTTGTAGCCAATCATCAAAAGGACGGCTGCAAGGCAAGCGAGCGGGATTTGGTTAAGGACAGATGGGAGTATGAGTACCGCAAACAGCAGCGTGATGCCGTGAATGAAAGAAGAGGTTCTGGTGCGTCCTCCAGCATAGACATTAGCGGATGATCTAACAATCACGCTGGTTACAGGTAAGCCCCCTATTAAACCACTGAGTGTATTTCCGATGCCTTGCGCAAAGAGCTCTCGGCCAGAATCGGAGATGCGTCGCTCAGGATCCATTTTATCGACAGCCTCGAGACAGAGAATAGACTCGATACTTGCTATAACTGCAATTGTTAGAGCTACAACCCAAACATCAATGCGTGCAATGGAAGAAAAGTTAGGCGTTACGAAGATTTCTGCTACTCCCTTTGAGAAGTCGATTGATGGCAGTGTTACAAGGTGGTCGTGGCCAATCAGGGCATATTGGGGCATTGTAACTGCTAAAAGACTGTTGATGAGGGTGCCAACAACAACAGCTATCAGCGTGCCGCTAACAACCGTGGACCATCGCATGGCCTTCACGCGGGGGTGCTCCCAAAGCAGCATAATGGCCATACAAACAAGCGTGATCAGCACTGCCCCGGGTGAAATCAGGCGCGAATTGATGATCAACATCGGATCGCTCAGGATGTTGTGCCATTGCAGAACACCTTCAATGCCAGCTTCGTCAAGAAAATCGTGATCGTAGCCTACAGAGTGGGGAATCTACTTCAAAATGATGGAGATGCCAATTGCAGCGAGCATACCCTTGATGACCGAGTGGGGTATAAAATTCCCAAGACGCCCAGCATCCGATGCCGCAATCACGAGCTGAATCAGTCCAGCTAAGAATACAGCAGCATAGAACGTGGGTAAGTCGCCGAGTGAAGTAACAGCGCCCGCTACGACGGTTGCAAGACCTGCTGCGGGTCCGGATATAGAGAGCTCCGATCCTGAGAATACCGTGATAACCACGCCCCCTATAACCCCTGCTATAATCCCAGAGAAAAGGGGCGTACCCGAGGCCAACGCTATGCCTAGGCAGAGTGGTAATGCAACAAGAAAAACGACAAGGCCGGCAGGAATATCCTGGCGTGCGTATCGCAAACTCGGCGTTGTGATTCGTAGATTCATACGACTACTAATTTATGCAAAAACACCCTGAAATATCTATGTCGACATTTTCATTTGACTTCATTAGCGAAGTTGATCTTCAGGAGGCGGATAATGCCATCAATCAAGCTCGTAAAGAAATCGACCACCGGTATGATCTCCGTGGTTCAAACTGCGAGGTAGAGCTTAATCGAAACGATAAGACCTTCCAGATACGAGCCGAGGGGGAGCACTTTGTTACAGCTGCTCTCGAGATCATTAAGTCTAAGATGATTAAGCGTGGGATAAGCGTTCTGGCCCTCGACGAACAGAAGGTGGAGTTGTTAGGGGGCAAGAATGTGCGCCAAACAGTAAAGCTGAAGGCTGGACTTAGCCGAGAGGATGCGAAAAAGGTTACCACCCTTATCAAAGACCAGAAGCTGAAGGTTACCGCCCAAATTGTAGACGAAAAGGTGCGAGTAACCGGCAAGAGTAAGGATGACCTGCAAAATTGTATTAAAGTGGTGCAGGGTGCGGATCTTGGTTTTCCTATTCAAGTGGATAACCTGAGATAGCAGTTGAGCAGGGCACTTTTACGATATTTGCAGGATTACGGGTAGCATACAGTTACAGTACGAAACTTTGGAGCCATTGTGGTCGACCTATTTCAAAAATGTCGAGATTTTACTCGGGTAGATGACATCAAAGCAGCCGGATTGTATCCGTACTTCCGTCCGGTAGAAGAGAACGAGGGTCCGGTTGTAATGCTTGAAGGCCGTAAGGTCATCATGGCAGGATCAAACAACTACCTCGGTTTAACATCGCATCCAGAGGTAAAGGCGGCGGCCAAGGACGCCATCGATCGTTACGGTACTGGTTGCTCTGGTTCCCGTTATCTAACAGGTACGATTAATCTCCACGTAGAGCTCGAGCGAAGGCTTGCTGAGTACCTCGGTACGGAAGACGTTCTGTTGTTCTCTACAGGCTATCAAACAGCTCTTGGTGTGATCTCCGCCCTTGTGCAAAAGGGCGACTACGTTATATCGGACAAGGAAAACCACGCCTGCATCATTAATGGCTGTTTACTTGCCAAGGGAAGCTTTGCCGAGTTTGTGCGATACAAGCACAACGACATGGAAGACCTCGATCGTGTGCTGTCTGCGCTTCCTGAAAATGCAGGAAAGCTTGTCGTAACCGACGGCGTGTTCTCTGTAAGTGGCGAGATCGTTAACCTTCCAGATCTTATTACTGTTTGTAAAAAGTACGGGGCTCGCGTTCTTGTTGATGATGCTCATGCAACTGGGGTTGTAGGCAAGGGTGGACGTGGCACCGCATCGTACTTCGACTTAGTTCATGAAACAGATCTTACGATGGGAACATTCTCAAAAACGTTCGCATCACTAGGTGGATTTGTCGCTGGTCCTGAGCGTGTCACGAATTACATCAAGCACCACTCGCCTGCATTGATTTTTAGTGCCTCTCCAACACCAGCATCTGTTGCCTCTGCTCTGGCAGCACTTAACGTACTCGAGCGGGAGCCCGAACGCATTACAAAGCTCATCAGCAATGCAGACAAAATGCGCAAAGGCTTTTCGGAACTGGGTTTCAAGGTGATTGATTCAGAAACCGGTATCGTGCCTGTAGTTGTTGGCGATGCAGAACTAGCGCTTGTCTTTTGGCGTAAACTGTACGACAAGGGCGTGTTTGTTAATGCATTTATTCCGCCGGGTGTACCACCAAACATGTCGATGATGCGCACGAGCTACATGGCAACGCATGAAGATGAGCATCTCGATGCTATTCTGAACGTATTCCAAGAAGTGGGTCTCGAGCTAGGCCTCATCCACAAGTAAGAATTATGCAGATAACACGGTTCGAACGTGGCCTCCACGAGCGAGTAGCAATTGTTACTGGCGCTGCTGTGGGCAACGGACGTGCATTCTGTGAGCGCCTTGCTGAAGAAGGGGCAAAGCTGGTAATTGCAGATGTTGAGATGGCCTCTGATACCGAGCAGGCTGTGCGCGCCGCAGGCGGCGAAGTGGTTACTATCCAGGCCGACATGACAAACCCGCACGATGTTGCGCGCGTTGTAGAAACAGCCATCTCCACGTTCGGTAGAATCGACATTCTCGTTCACAATGTTGGCTACTACTTCGAAGAACCATTTGAGTTGGTTTCCTACGAAGAATGGACGCGTACACTGGACGTTACGCTGGATTCACTCTTTCACACCGTTCGTGCTGTACTGCCGCACATGAAGAAGGCGGAATTCGGTCGCATAATTACCTTTAGTAGCGATACCGTCTGGCTGGGAACTCCGTACCTGGTTCACTATGTAACTGCCAAAATGGGAGTTATTGGTTTTACCCGCTCTCTTGCTGCCGAAGTAGGCAAGTATGGTATCACGATAAATTCCATCTCTGTTGGCTTAACAGCAACACAAAGCGCAGGTACAAATGCCGGTGTTAGTTCAATGTTAGAGCACATCATACCAACTCAAGCAGTACATCGCGCAGACGAACCAGAAGACATCGCCAATGTTGTAGCCTTTCTCGCATTGCCCGCATCGGGCATCATCACAGGCCAGACTATTAATGTGGATGGTGGGGTAGCGAGACATTGAGAACAGCGAACAGCGAATGCCGAACGTCATTCCCGCGAAAGCGGGAATTCATATACATTGTTGAAGTAGCCTGGGCCCCCGCTTTCGCGAGGGCGACGAGATGTCCCTCCCGTCCCTCCCGTCCCTTTTCGTAGATTAGCCCCCTAATAGGGAGGCTGTTTTATGCGTAGTTGTTACGCTATCGTTACGTTGATTGTTTGTGCCTTGATGAGCATAACCTATACATCGCTATCTGCTAAGGATGGCGATACCATCTATGTTAAAACGCTAACGTTTAAAGACACGACAAAGCGTTCTGGAACATGGTTGTTCCCCCCGAAGGACAAGTATGAAAAGGTTGTTATGCTCTACACATTGAAATGCGATCCTGCTACAACGCAGGATAGATTTCCATGTGGCGAATGGGATTACCTTACCTATACAATGTTGCGTGATTCAACAGGTGAGTTCGATTCAACACGCCTGCAGCAGGCCAACTATCGCGTACGTGGAGCAACTCCCGACTCGTTCATGTATCGCAATTCATTTGTGAACATGAAGACTCGCTTTAGAACAGATACGGCAAAGCGCACCTCTGGCATGGGGGAATTCTATACGGTTGGGGCAAATACGTTTTCGAACACTGCCATTTTGCAGCCTAACGGCGGTCGAGCAGCATTCACGTGGACAGCGAAGGAAATGCGAGATGCCGGTATGACAGCTGGCGCTATTCACGGTGTTAAGCTGCAAACGACAACTGCTGCACAGAACATTCGATTGTTCACCATTCGCATCGGTACTGCATCCGGCGCCTCGATGCCCAAACTGTTGAATGGTCAGGGTTTGACAACCGTGGTGCGCAGAGATGTGTCCTTTGTAAAAGGCGAGAATCATGTTGCCTTCACAACACCCTTTGTATGGGACGGAACATCTGATCTGCTGATTGAGATGTCGTGCTTTAGCGCACCTTCGATAATTGCAATCCAAGCTGGCTCGAGTACGAACGGGGTTTCCGTTGAAAAATCTCGTAAGGCATATGAGTTCACTGCGGGCGATGCTCTGGTTATACAAGGTGATATTGGTGCATCAATTCGAGACGAGGTTACGGTGTCGTTTTGGTGCTGGGGCAACCCCAATCGTCTGCCTCGTGCACACAATACGTTTGAAGCATATGATGATCGTGGACGCCGGGTACTCAACGTTCACCTTCCATGGGATAATCAAACGGCGTATTGGGATGCTGGCATCGACCCAGCAAATGGTGCTTACGACCGCATCGAGAAAGCGGCACCCGTAGAATCAACCGAGGGTCGCTGGAATCACTGGGCTTTCGTGAAGTCGAAGACAGGCGTGATGCGTATGTACTGCAATGGCGTTCTCTTCCACGAGGGTAATGGCAAGACGCGTAAAATGGCTGGTATCACCAAGTTCGTATTTGGCTCAGGGGGCTCGGGTTCATATGAAGGTCTCCTTGATGAGATGCAAGTATGGAATGTTGCGCTGGACGAGGCAACGATTAAGCAGTGGATGCATCGGCCCATCTCGGATGTGCACCCACAATACACCAAGTTGATTGGGTACTACAATGGTGAAACAGACACAGATCCTACGGTTGCTCGTGATGGTTCGATAAGTGGACTGAATGCCGCGTTATTTGGCGTTCCTACTCTTCAGACTCTCCGTGGCGACAAACTTGGTTATCTAACCGAAGTCAACACATCACGCCCAGCTTTGGCCTTTGAGCAGGGCTCTGGGATTATCGTTTCTGCCGTCCGCATAGATAACGATCTTGAATCCGAAGCACGCCGCACGTCAGTAATACTTTTCAACCGCACTGTAGAGCCACGCATATACAAGCCCGACGCCGAGGATCATCCATCAGTAGCAACAGACACAGTGCTCGTGCAAGAGGCAGGGTATTTCTTTACGTATGATGAAAATGGTTTCAAGGTAGACTCAACAATGGTACCGGCAGAGACTACGCTTCGAAAGAAGATGTCGCCGTATTTCAGCCCGGTTGTAGACTACGAAATCAGCCGCTACATAACCCCCTATGGCATCGGATTAGACCTAGGCCCCAATGGGTTTAGATGGGAATACGACGTTACTGATTTTGCCCCATTGCTGCGTGGCAACGTAACGCTTTCTGCAGGCAATCAACAGGAACTCATTGATCTAACGTTTATGTTCAGAAAGGGTACGCCCCCTCGCGATGTTAAACAGATTGATCAAGTAATCTATGAGCGCGGAGCATACTACCCAGACGTTATCACAAATAAGGCGATAGTACCTGTAGATGTGACGCTGCACCCGGAAGCAAAGACATTTCGATTAAAGGCTGTCACTAGTGGACACGAGTTCAGCAACAACACAAACTGTGCTGAGTTTTGTCAGCGTGAACACTTCATCAGCATTGATGGTGCAGAGCGCTTCAACTGGATCCTTTGGAAGGAATGCGCAACGAATCCAGTCTATCCACAAGGTGGAACATGGTTGATAGACCGAACAGGTTGGTGTCCTGGCGATATGGTCGATCTCTACGAATGGGAGGCCACGCCATTCCTGCAGGGTAAAAAAGTTGCTACAATCGATTACGGAGTAAAGAAGAAAGTAGCAGAAGAAAACTGGGGTCGTTGGGAAGTATCAACCCAACTCATTGGTTACGGGGCTCCAAATTTCAACATCGATGCATCGATATCAGATGTGATCTCTCCGAACACTTGGGAGTTTTACAGCCGACTTAATCCTATCTGCGGCAATCCCGTTGTAGTGCTGCAGAATACAGGTGGAGCAGATCTTACATCCTGTACCATCGAGTATGGTGCAGAGGGAAGCAAGGCATCCACCTTCGAGTGGAAGGGCAGATTGAAGTTTCTCGAAAAAGATACTGTTGCGCTCCCTATCCCAGAATGGCCTTCAAAAGCAGGCACGTATCAGTTTGTTGTTTCTGTAAATCTTGATGCAGATGGCTACTCGAACAATAACACCCGACGCACAAACTTCGTTATGCCGCCTTCGTACTATGATGATCTGCAAATTCAGCTGCGAACAAATCGGCAGGCCGAAGAACAGTACGAGTGGACACTTCGCCGAGTAAATGATGGGAAGATCGTTGCAGAGGGATCCAATCTCGAGAGCGAGAAGCTGTTCACATACGACTTCAAGCTCGAGCCAGGATGCTATGACTTTGAACTCATCAACAAGGAAGACCTTGGTTTAGATTTCTGGTTCTATCGCGACCAGCTTGGTTCTGGAAGCTTGCTGTTCAAGTCAGGTGGACAAACCATCAAGACATTTGAGCCAGATTTTGGCAGAAGGGCGTGGACACAGTTTATTGTTGCACCTAAGCCAACCATTCTTGTAAGTACCGACACGGTGCGATTCCAGCTTGCAGCATCAGGTAAAATTGAAAACTCATTTGTTATACGCTCGGGATCCTCGGCTCCATTGCGCGTAGACAGCATGGCGATCTTCTCAGTACGAAAGCACTTTGCTATCGTGTCAACAAGCATGGCGTTACCTGCAACTTTACAGCAAGGCGACTCAATCGTAGTAATCGTGGCATTTGAGCGTCCAGATGCGGGTCTAACATCTGGTTCCATTCGTGTGTATTGCAATGATGAGCGAAACCTTGCAAAACAGGTTCGGCTTTTAGGTAATGTTGGTACAACAAGCGTTCATGATGATTTGGATGTATCAACGGTGCTTGCATGCGATGTGGTGCCGCATCCGATAACTGACAACGGAACATTGAGGCTTCAAGTATATCAATCTGATATGCTTCGCTCTACAACAATTGCAATACGCGACATGATAGGTCAGATTGTTGCTGTTCTCCATCAAGGTGATGTTGTAAATGGAGAAGTGCGCGTTGATATTCCTTCGACTGTTGCCTCGGGTTCGTATACGATATCGATTGAGTCGGATTACGTACGCCATACGATTCCACTCGTTATCACACGTTAAACAATGGGCAGCGATAGTTTTCTCAAGACTCTGCAACCACCAGATCAATCGCTGATCTTTCGGTCGCATGATCAAGACGATCTCCGTATTGGCGATATACTTCGCTATGAATCAGACGTTCCAAGTGGAACGAAATGTGTCTTTGTGATTATCGGTGTCCCACAACATATCGGAGTAGAGCGAAACGGTGGACGTCCAGGTGCCGCTTTCGCACCTGCCGCATTCCGCAGGGCCTTCAGTAAACTTGCCATATCATCATTTGAACAGCTTGTTCGTAACGAGGAGTTAGTTGTTGCTGATGCTGGAGACATTGTAACAGACGGCAAGACGCTCGAGCAGATTCATGACGAGCAATATGACGTTGTAACTCAAGTGTTGGCTCATGGATACGTGCCTATCATAGTAGGTGGGGGACACGACACAGCGTGGCCAACGATACGTGCGATGGAGACAATCGGGACACCCTATGGGGTAGTTAACATTGATGCGCATGCTGATGTGCGCCCCCTGAAAGATGGAAGGTCCCATTCGGGTTCGCCGTTTTATCAAATGCTTTCACAACAGCAGTCAAACTTGCTCCCTGGAAGTTTTGTCGAGTTTGGTCTTCAGCACTCTGTGGTTGCACGTGCACACCTAGACTTTCTCAAAGAGTCTGGCGCACATGTCTGGATGCTAGACGACATACGTGCCAGTGGCCTTACAGGCTCGTGGGAAGGGGCATGGCAGGTTGTTAGTAGGGCAGAAAGTGCATATGTATCTCTCGATATTGATGCCATTGCCTCGGGCTACGCCCCGGGTGCGAGTGCCCCCGCTGCCGATGGATTTGCACCACATGAAGTTTCCCAAATTCTGCGTCGAGCAGCATCCTCCGGCAAGCTTCGAGCGTTCGATGTAGTAGAAGTAAACCCCACACTTGATCAGGATAATCGTACCTCGAAACTTGCAGCAACGCTTGTGCACGACCTTATCATGGGTTTTGCACAGCGGTTGATGTAGGGTCAGATACACCTCTGCATCGTAAATTCGCGCCCTATGGCAGCACAAGAATCCCAAAAGATCATTTTTAGCATGGTAGGTGTCGGCAAGATCTATAAGCCGAACCGCCAAGTATTACGCGATATCTATCTGAGCTTCTTCTACGGCGCGAAGATCGGCGTGCTCGGTCTGAACGGCGCTGGTAAGTCCACGCTCCTGAAGATCATTGCAGGACTCGACGACGAATACGTAGGCCAGATCACGAAGAACAAGGACGTAACCTTCGGGTATCTGTCGCAAGAGCCAGAGCTCGATCCCAACAAGACCGTTCGCGAGGTTGTTGAAGAAGGGGCTGTAGAGGCCGTAACGCTGTTGCGCGAATACAATGCGATCAGCGAGAAGTTTGCCGATCCTGACGCAGATTTCGAGAAGCTCATGGACCAGCAGGCAAAGCTCCAAGAGCGTATTGATGCTATCGGTGCATGGGATATCGACTCAAAGCTCGAGATGGCAATGGATGCGTTGAGATGTCCTCCCCCTGACACACTCATCAGTGTGATCTCCGGTGGTGAGCGCCGCCGCGTTGCTCTTGTGCGCTTGCTCCTGAAGCGTCCAGACGTATTGCTTCTGGACGAGCCAACGAACCACCTTGATGCCGAATCAATCTCCTGGCTTGAGCGTCACCTGCACGATTACGAAGGAACTGTCATCGCTGTTACCCACGACCGTTACTTCCTCGACAACGTGGCTGGCTGGATTCTGGAACTCGATAACGGACATGGTATTCCGTTCGAGGGTAACTACACGAGCTGGTTGGAGCAGAAGTCTGCCCGCCTTGCACAAGAAGAGAAGCAGGAATCCAAGCGTCAAAAGGCCCTGAAGGAAGAGCTCGAATGGGTGCGCATGAATCCGAAGGGACGTCATGCAAAGAACAAGGCGCGTATCTCTGCATACGAGAAGCTTCTCGGCGAAGAAACCGTCAAGCGTAACGAAGAGATGGAAATCTTTATTCCTGTTGGGCCACGTCTTGGAGACAAGGTGATTGATGCCCAAGGAATCACAAAGGCCTTTGGCGATAAGCTGTTGTATGAGAACCTCAGCTTCTCTCTTCCACCAGGCGGCATTATCGGCGTGATTGGTGCGAACGGCGCTGGTAAAACAACGCTGTTCAAGATGATCACGGGAGAGCTACAGCCAGATGCAGGGACATTCTCTGTCGGCGAAACTGTCAAACTCGGCTACATCGATCAGAACCGTCCGCTCGACCCCAAGAAGTCCATCTGGCAGGAGATCACCGACGGCCTCGACGTTGTGATGCTCAGCAATCGCGAAGTGAACTCACGTGCATACGTAGCGCGCTTCAACTTCAGCGGTTCGGACCAGCAGAAGCTCGTTACCCAGCTCTCCGGCGGCGAACGCAACCGAGTCCACCTTGCCAAGATGCTCAAAGAAGGGGCTAATGTCCTCATGCTGGACGAGCCAACAAACGATCTGGACGTGAACACCCTTCGTGCGCTTGAAGAAGCCCTGCAAAGCTTTGCAGGTTGCGCTGTAGTCATTTCTCACGATCGATGGTTCTTAGATCGTATCGCAACGCATATTTTGGCATTCGAGGGCGACAGTAACGTTGTCTGGTATGATGGAAACTATTCACAGTACGAAGAAGACCGTCGTAAGCGCCTTGGTATCGATGCTGAACGTCCACATCGCATATCCTACAGAAAGCTCACGCGTGACTAATCTCATGCTCCATATCACCATTTGTGTTGTTACGTTGCATCTGCGTGTAACTGTTGTTGCTCAGCCGGACATCAATGCTGCTGTAAAACAAATGGGCAAGAACGTGACTGTGCAATCTGTCACAACCAGATATGATTTTTCTAAGCTGCCACTCGAGATAGAGCTGCCATTTTCGCGCTTCCCATACCAAACGGGAGAGGAGCCAGCTGGATATACTCCAGCCAAGAAGAGCAGAGCCGCAACACCTGCTGTTACGAAGATTCTCAAAGACTGGAAGAAGGCGCTACCAACTATTGGAAAACCCGATGAGCTCCTGATACAGGTATATGATGGGAAAGAGGGTGGTGCGATAATATATGCGCGCTGGAATCAACCCCTTCCGACCGATACTCGCAAGCAGATTTGTAAATTCTTATATAAGTCGGATGAAAAAACGCCAGGTGTTGATACAAAAGATGATCTGCTTGTATCTGGCACATGGTGTATCATTTGGTCGTTCTCAAATCCTCTTTCAGAATTAAAGCAAGCCCATCAAAAACGAACATTCACTATCCTCAATGATGAGGCAAAGAAGTGGATGGACGCGAACCCGGTGAAGGCTAAAAAGTACCTTCAACCAAAGAATTAGATAATGGTGATTCTATGATCTTGCTCGCATCTTGTACCAATGAAATGGAAGCCCAACTTCTTGCCTCGAAGCTGAAAGCTTCAGGCATAGATCACAAAATCAAGGACGATCAGTCTGGAGGACACAATCTGATGGTTTTTGAAGACGATCTCGAAGAGGCGCGCGAGATTCTGCATGCCGCCGCTGGCGAAGACGACTTTAGTTTTGATCTAGGCGAAGACGAAGACATCAATCTTGATGAGCTTGAAGGCTAGGTAGGTGCGAGCCGATGGCTCACTACTCGCTACATGCTACTCTTTGCTCAATAAGTGCTGGCAGCATAGCGCGCCACGTAGGCCAATCATGTGTATAGTCTTGTGTCCACACGTCTAAGGTGTGGGGGATTCCTTTTGCGTGGAGCACTGCCCCTAGGGCCATTGATGCTGATGGATCTTCATAGGCTCCACTGCCGGTTGCGATGTGAATGTGCTTCTTGCTGCGCAGCATTGTAAGGATCGAATCATCTGAGAGGTTTGGCAGGTAATCCATTGGCGAATTGAAGTAACAGTCTTCGTCGAAGTAGCCCTTTGAGTAGGCATGCAGATCATACACGCCGCTCATGGCCAGCACGCCGTCGAATAGATCAGGTCTACGGAAGAGAGAGTTTACTGCATGGAATGCGCCAAGCGATACACCAGCAGTAAGGATAGGTAAGGGGCCACCAGACGTGTCTTGGATGAATGGCACAACTTCGTCGGTGATGTAGGCGTTGTACTGCTGATGACGTATTGCCTTGTCTCTGCCCGACATCGAATGGTTAAGCCATGATTCACTGTTGATGCTGTTGATCGAGTACAGCTTCACGATACCTACGTCAATGAACTGCTGCACAGAATCAATCAGATGAAACCGCTCGTATTCAAGATAGTCTGCTGCCGCACTAGGGAACATCAGAATAGGAACTCCGAATGTTCCGTAGACGCAGATCTCCATGGACTTGTTCAGACGTGGACTGTGCCACTGGGTGATGTTACGACTCATCCTGCAATATAGCGGGTTGGGTAGTGGCAGGCAGAAGCGGCAGGCGTGCGTCCACGAACATGAACACAGCGCCGCTATGGATCTCCAGTTCAACATGCTCGCCTGTCGATCGATTGCGAGCCCCCTCGCGCAAACCTAGCGTGAGAGACTCTAGGGTAAGCGGCCATGCTAAGCCGCGCGTGGTCAGGGTTGCTTCGGGTTGTGGTATCAGAGAGATAATCTCATCCATCTCCGACTGATAGCTTGTATTTGCGTACAGTGGCATACCTATTCGCTCGCCATCAATCGCTATGATATCCATGTTCGCACCAAAGCGCATCAGCACCGACCAATTGTTGAGCGTGTGCTCAAGATCTCCACCGTGGATGCCTGTGACAAGCACGCGCTTCCAAAGCATCTGCTGCGCAAATCGAAAGGCTTTCTCAAAGTCGTTGATGTCTTGATCGACTTCGACAATGATCTCCGTTGTCTCGCGCATTGCATCGAGCACTTCGGGCAATACAGAATCAAGATCGCCGACGATGTACTCGGGCAAGATCTCAAGATTGTAAAGAAGGTTAGCAGCGCCATCGGCGGCGATGATAGGTACGTCGGCAAAGAGCTCAATCAATGTCATTGAGGGGGCTTGACCCTTCAGACAAATGATTGCATCGATGCGGGATGATGTATGCGCGATGTGCTTCATGGTCTGCCAGCCCCGTCCCATTCATCGAAGATGCTCATCACGGCAGTTATGCCGTCAGTTAGCGCGGCAGGGCCTGGCTGCAGAATAATGGGTGAGGGGATTTCGCGCAGAAAGCCTGTGGCATGCGGACGAAACGATCCCCAGCCTGCGCGCGCTATAATGCGTTCGGGCTTCAGCATCTTGCCGCACCATGACGCAAGCATGATGTCAGGATTTCTGCGAAGGGGCTCATGCATATCGGCAAGAATGCGCTCCCTTGCATTCGGATGCGCGCGGTTTTCGGCAAACACATCAATGCCGCCGCAGATCTCGATGATCTCACTTACCCAGCAGATGCCCGTGATGAGAGGGTCGTACCATTCCTCGAAATACACGCGAGGACGGACAGAGCGAAGAGTTGCTAACTCTTTCGCGCGATCGACATGGCCTTGCAGCATTACCGCGTATGCATGACCCTTTTCGGCATATCCCATGTACGAGCACAGGCGCATAATCATCGACAGGATTCCATCGACTGAACGATGATTGAAGCAGACAACATCTATGCCCCGACGGATAAGCTCTGCAGAGATGTCGGCTTGCAGATCCGACCAAGCGAAGACAACATCTGGCTTCAATGCAAGGATGTCGTCGAACTTGGCATCGAGATAGGTTGAAACCTTTGGCTTTTCCTTGCGCGCATGTGGCGGGCGCACTGTAAAGCCGGAGATGCCAACAATGTGATTCTCTGCACCGATTGCATAGAGAACTTCGGTTGTTTCTTCGGTAAGGCAGACAACGCGTTGAGGAAATCCCGCAGAGCTCATTACTTCTTCTTTCGCTTCGGTACCGAACTCGTGCGCGGAATCAAGATGACAGGCTGTTTGTCGAGCTCAATCATCTTGGCGTGTGAAACCTGAAAGGTCGGATAGCTTTCTGGAGAAACATACGGTTGTGTGATGATGATCTTACGTGTAACAACGAGAGAATCACCGTTCTGTATCGAAAGCAATGAATACTTCGTGCTCTCAACATTAAATATGCCACGTGGTTGAGTCTTCGCAAACGTGTAGCCCGCTGGCGCGTGAATCACAAACGTTGATACGAGCGAATCAATCATGGCACGGCGCAATAAGGGTGTCTTGCGAAGAATTGTATCATACGGAACCTCCGGATACTTCAATCCACTTCTCCATGGTAGTGCAACCAGCAGCCGTGTGCTATCCTTCGGATCAGCTGAAAACGCACGTTGCTGAATTGACCTGCGGTAGAATTGAAGAAGGTGATTGCCCGCAACCGGCTGACACCAGATGCTGTCACCCATGGCTTGCATCTCAGACTTGTGAGAATCGGCTTCGGCAATGTGTGTCCGTGTAACTGATGAATCTTGCTCGGTGGTATAGGTTGACTGTACGACAGTTGTAGAGCCATCCTCGTTAGGCTTGATACTCGCGTAGTCAACAATGTAGCGCACCATAGCACTATGGTTTGCCACATACATCGGCTCGCGCAATCCTTTGCGGACAACTAAGCCAAATGCGCCTCGAACGTTATATGGCAACGAGTAGTATGACTCAAGCGGACGTGCCGTAGGATCAAAAAATGATGGAAGCGAGTCGCCCGGTACAACGACAATCACATGATTGAAAACAGCAGAGGGAGTAGGGGGCGCATGAAATGGCGTCGTGGTTGTATCGATAACCATTGGATGCGCCTTGATGCCGCGCGATGCCAACATTGAAACGAACATGATTGCATAATCAGACGCTGACCTAGGACCATCGGTCATGACGGCATCAATACTGCGACAGTGTGGAAGTGATGTTGATTCCAAACGCGTATTGAGCTTGCCGAAGTACTCACGTACTCGCTGAATGATTTCGCGTCTGCTCAGCGTATCCTCGCGGTAGGCGGGCGCGATCTCGTCCATAATGTCGCGTACCATATGAGTAACGCCACTGTTATGCGCGAAAGCGTCGTTGTATCGTTGTGCTATATACTCCCAAGAGGGAACTGTACCAACTTCGATCAGCCCCGTGATGTCGGCACGTGGCATATCTGGCTCGTTCGGCAGAGCTTCGAGAGAATCTTCATCCCAGAGCAGACGGTAGCCAAGAGGGGTTTCTTCATACTCGGGTTCTGCCATTGTGTTGTATGATCGCCACTGAAATCGGTCTGCAGAAGGCGTAATGATTTGGAATCGCGAGCGGCGGGTGTATTGCGAGCGTTGAAGCTCGTGCCGCCGACGATAGTAGAGAGGGATGTGCGTAGAGTCGCGATCAATGTATCTGCGTCGGATGCGGACAAGATCGCCCATCTCGATATTATCGAGAACAAAGCCGCCATCCTTTGGCTGCGCGACAGCAGAGTCGCCATAGTACTTGTAATCGACAATAGAAAACGACAGCGAGTTGTGGATGTCATCTGATCGATACCCAGAGAACTTTGCAATGTCTGCGTCCGACGCGATGCGTACGATCTGGTCAACTTCTACAACTGCAGAGCCCCCTGCAAGAACGAAAATGCGTTCGTCGTGCAAAACGATCTCTGACTGCACATTCGTTTGGGGCTTATTCGAGAATGTCGATCGGATTATGCTATCAGCATTCACTGGGCGGAAGTAGCTGAAGAGTTCGGGTTGTTGTTGTAGTCTGCGCAGAAGCTCGACAGGGCCATAGGCTCCGGGGTCAAGCTCGAGACCACGTTGGAGGCAGTAGATCGCAGAATCCTTATTCTGAATTTCGTGATGTAGGTACGCCTTGAGAAACCATGCATCGAAGCGTTCCGGATACGAGGTTGTTGCTCGATGAAGTCCGTCAAGCAACAACGCTCCCTGTCCCTGCTTGATGATATCGGCTACATCGCGTTGCATCAATGCATCGGTCTCTGACTCGATCGCACTGCCCAACCCACCGAATCGCTTATCTCGCAGATACCCCATCGTGAAGAGTGAGTCTGTTATGGCAAGGGGCTCGGGCGAGACGGTACGTTGTGGGTAGAGTCTTGGTTCTGTTGTCGATAACAACCCCTGCATGATCTCATCAGAAGCGTCGACCATCTTGAGGGTAACAAAGCAGAATGGCACCTCGTAGTTGCCAGCCTTTAGCATGATGCGATTCCATCCCTTTTCTAAGGTGATCTTCGCTACAGGAACACTCTCTTTGGTAACAAGGTCCCGCATGGAGGAAAATGCCAGCGAGTCGTTAACATAGATCTCCAGCGTTCCGGCAAAAGCTGTATGCAGAGTTACGCTCTGCCTGCTGCTTGATTCGACAAACGTATTGGCGATATACGCGCCGTGATGATCAATGCAGGCCTCAGAGAATTCAATTGAGGCTGAAATCGGCCGTTGGACATCGCGCCAACGGATTGTTCCACCACGAGCATTTGTATGGGCCGCGGTATCAAACGGACGCTCTGCCGGGAGCTTGCGCACAAAGGCTACGCCGCTATAGTTCTCGAACGGACCAATGATCTTCCACTTCCACGTGCCCTCTGAGTCGCCGGTGGCAGAAGATGCAGAAATGCAGCATCCGTATACAACCAGAACGTAGCATAGACGTCGTAGCAGGTGCAACAACACCGTAGCTACCCGGGTGGGAGATAGAGCCAATTCGAGCAAAGGGTTTACTACATTGCGCATATTGTTCACAAACTACCAAAAGCCATGCTTACCGTTTCTGCACTTCTCGTACCAACGGACTTTTCTGAAAACGCCGCAAAGGCCCTTGGGGTTGCAAAAGAGATCGCACGTGGGAGCAACGCTGTGCTCCACATTATGCATGTAGTCGAGCCCGTTGTGTATCCAGCCGACTGGAGCTTTGCACAGGTTGGCTTTGCCGATATTGAGAAGGAGCTCGAGGCAAACACCAAGAAGCAGATCGATGGCATCGCCGAGCAGCACACGGCCGAAGGGTTTAAGGTTGTGACAAAGATTGTCAAGGGTCGTGCTAGCGACGAAATCTGCAACTATGCTAAGAACAACGACATCAGTATTATTGCTATCGGTACCCACGGGCGCAGTGGCTTGGAGCACTTCCTGTTTGGAAGCACCACTGAGCGCGTGCTCCGTAAAGCCCCATGCCCAGTGCTTTCTGTTCGTATGGACTGATCACAAGCCCTATGCCTATTGTCAAAACCTCAAAGCTCATCACGATTGAGCGGCATATCACCGAAGAGGGGGCGATGCACCCCGATGCTACCGGCGAGTTTTCCCACCTTCTGCGCGACTTTACACTAGCGATGCGCATCCTAGCGCGCGATGTGCGCCGCGCTGGACTAAACGACGTGTTGGGTCAGACCGATGGTACAAACATCCATGGTGAGCGCGTTAAGCGTCTGGACATTCATGCCAACGACGTCATCTTTCGTGCCATGGATCATGGCGGACACCTCTGCGTGATGGCCTCAGAAGAGGCCGACGGCATGATCGCCATTCCTGATGAATATCGCAAGGGCAAGTATGTTCTGGTGTTCGATCCACTCGATGGATCATCGAATATCGATGTGAATGTCACGATCGGTACGATCTTCTCAATCTATAAGCGAGTTGATCCTTCCCTAAACACCCCAGGAACACTGGAAGACTGTCTGCAACATGGCTGGAAGCAGGTTGCTGCAGGGTATGCGATGTATGGCTCAAGCACGCAGTTGGTGTATTCATCTGGCAATGGGGTAGACGTCTTCACCTTCGACCCAACCATCGGAGAATTCCTGCTGACGTATGAGAAGATCCGTATTCCAAAACGTGGAAAGATCTATTCGGTGAACTCCGGTAACGCGCACAAGTGGCCGCAAGGCGTGCGAGACTATGTCACGCATCTGCTAAAGCCCTCAGACGATGGCATTCGACCATACTCATTGCGCTATGTTGGCACTATGGTTGCAGACATCCACAGAACCCTACACTACGGCGGCATCTTTATGTATCCCGGCGACACATCCATGCCTGATGGAAAGCTGCGTTTGGTGTATGAGGTTAACCCTATGGCATTTCTCATCGAGCAAGCCGGCGGGCGCGCCAGCGATGGTGTTAAACGTGTACTCGATATAAAACCCACATCACTTCATCAGCACATACCATGCTTTATGGGCAGTGAAGAAGACGTTTTGGAGGTAGAAGAGTTTTTACGAGCAGCGAGTAGCGAGTAGCGAACAGCGAGCAGCGAACGTCCCTCCCGTCCCTTTGTACCTAGTACCTAGTACCTAGTACCTTTGCACCTAGCATTTCGTCTCTTTCCCCGAGGATCCCATGTCCACACGACGTTCATTTCTTGCGTCTGCAGCGCTTGGCGCAGCTGCGGCGATCACATCAGCCCCTTCGCTCCATGCGATAGGTTTTGAGCCGGTTGTTGCAGGGGGCAAGCATGAGCTGCCTGCGTTGCCGTATGCGTTTGAGGCCCTTGAGCCTCACATAGATGCTCAGACGATGCAGATCCACCAAGGAAAACATCATCTAGCCTATGTAAACGGACTCAACAAGGCCGAGGAGGAGCTTGCCAAGGCTAGGGCATCTGGAGATTACGCCCTGATTCAGCATTGGTCAAAGCAGGCGGCATTTCACGGTGGTGGACATTGGCTGCACTCGATGTTCTGGAAGGTTATGGGGGCACCGGGTAAAGAAGGTGGTGGTGAACCAACGGGCGACCTTCTCGCAGCGATTGTAGACAGTTTTGGATCCTTTGAGGCCTTCAAAAAGCAGTTCAGTGCTGCAGCAGGTGCTGTAGAGGGAAGCGGGTGGGCGCTCTTGCATTATCGTAAGGACGACCAACGATTACTCGTTTTGCAGGCCGAAAACCAACATAAACTGTCGTCGTGGGGCGCTACGCCTATTCTCGGAATAGACGTTTGGGAGCATGCCTACTATCTGAAATACCAGAATAAGCGTCCGGACTATGTTGCTGCTTGGTGGAACGTTGTTAACTGGGGCGCGGTGGCTAGCAACCTAGCCTCCTTACGGTAATCACGTAAAATTTTGACATAGCTGTGGAAAACTTGTTGCACGGGTTGATTTTAACGGTAACTTGCAGAACTGAAACGCTGGCGGAGCTACGTTTCGGGGCACTAGGTAGAGAGTAATTCAATGGTTCAACACTAGTGATGTCCACAGCTCCGTGAAGGGTCGATTGTATGAATATCTATGTAGGCAACCTGCCGTATTCGATGGACGATAGTGAACTCCAAAAGGCGTTCTCAGAATTCGGCGCCGTGCAGTCCGCTTCCGTTGTGAAGGATAAGTTCACCGGACGTTCGCGCGGGTTCGGCTTTGTCGAAATGCCGGACGCTGCCGCTGGCAACCAGGCTATTGAAGCAATGAATGGCCGCAACATGAACGGACGACCGCTGGTCGTCAACGAAGCACGCCCTCGTGAAGAGCGTCCTCGTCAAGACCGTGGTCCTCGTTACTAAGCACAACGTCGAGATCACATGCAAGAACGGCCGTCCATTGGGCGGCCGTTCGTATTTTTGCCCTCTCATCACTCAAGACATGTTCGTTCTATGCAAATCTTCGACACGCTATCATCAATGGGGCACGAGCAAGTAGTGCTCTGTTCCGATCCAATAACCGGCCTGCGTGCCATCCTCGCCATCCATGATACTTCCCTCGGCCCAGCGCTGGGCGGTACGCGTATGTGGAAGTACGAATCAGACGAAGCTGCGATCACCGACGCTCTGCGTTTATCGCGCGGAATGACATATAAGTCGGCCGTAAGTGGCGTAAATCTTGGCGGCGGCAAAGCAGTGATCATCGGCGATTCTCGCACAGACAAATCAGAGCCCCTTTTCCGTGCATACGGACGCATGGTAGATTCACTGCGTGGCAAGTACATCACTGCCGAAGATGTGGGCACCAGCGTGCGCGACATGGAATGGATTCGCATGGAAACCAAGTTTGTTACTGGTGTTGGAGGCCCAGGTGGTTCAGGAGACCCCAGCCCCGTAACAGCGTTTGGGGTGTACTCGGGAATGCGAGCATCTGCAAAAACTGCTTGGGGAAGCGACTCGCTCTCTGGAAAGAAGGTTGTGGTGCAGGGGGCAGGTAATGTTGCTAGCTACCTTGTAGAGCACCTCGTAAAGGATGGAGCCAAGGTTTTTGTTTCCGATATCTATGCTGAAAAGGCAGCTGCACTTGCTGCTCGCACGGGAGCCGAAGTAATCTCTCCGGATGATGTATTTGGACATGATTGCGACATCTTCTCACCAAATGCTTTGGGTGCTATTATCAATGACGATACAATCCCAGCATTGAAGTGTGCCATTGTATGTGGTGGCGCGAATAACCAACTCAAGGATGAAAAGAAACACGGTGAAGCCCTCAAGGCCCGGAGTATTCTCTACGCTCCAGACTACGTGGTGAATTCAGGTGGGCTCATGAATGTGGCCTCGGAAGTAGAAGGCTACGATCGCGACAAGGTTATGCGTCAGGCCGAAGGCGTCTATGACATCACGATGGATGTGTTTGCACTCGCAAGTAAGAAAGACATTCCCACGTTTGAAGCATCAAATGCTCTTGCCGAAGAGCGCTTGCGAAAAGTGCGCCATGTTCATGGATCATACAACGGGTCGCCAACGATCCGTGGTGTGTAAACCAGGGAGTTTCTTTGCCTACACATACACCCGAGAACGACTTTCCAACCAGTCGTAATTCGAAGATTAAGGGCACGCGCCATCTGGCACGTGAGAAGGTTCTGCAGATATTAGCCGCAACAGATAGCGGCGACGTATCGCTCGAGGTAGCCTTCAATCATGTGTTTTATCGCGAGTTTACGTTTGATGCCAAAGAGTCCACGAGTGGTGATCGAATACTACATCCCGACGAGGTGCGAGAACTAGAGGCAGATGTACCGATTCGTTGGAGTGATGACGAAGTCGCATATGCTCGAAATGTGATTGGTTCCTGTGTTACCAATCGGGAGATGAGCACTGAGCTCATCAAGAAACATGCTCAGAACTGGGACTTTGATCGTATCGCAATTCTCGATATCATCCTTATGCGTCTTGCGATATCTGAGTTGATGGCCTGCGAAGAAATACCGGTGAAGGTCACAATTAATGAAGTGATTGAGCTGGCAAAGCGCTATTCCACCGATAAAAGTGGTACGTTTATCAATGGCATTCTCGATGCCATTATTGACGAACTGCAATCGAATAGTCTCATTTTGAAAACTGGTCGGGGACTCAAGCCCTGATAAAAGGGGATTGGTATGAACAACGTTGTTCTACGCATGGTGCACTTGTGCACTCTCATGATGGTTGTGTTGTCTGTATCAGCAACGGCTCAGCGCTACACATGGATCAAGACGATAACGGGTCCCAGCTTCGATGATGTCAATGCCCTGGCTCTAGCACCCAATGGTGATATCCATACCGTTGGCGTCTTTTCAGACTCGCTCAATGTTGCAGGCATGGATATCAAAGCCGTTGGTAACTACGACATTTTTACTGGAAGATTTACATCAAAGGGGCAAGCGATCAATGCCTCTGCACACGGAAGTTTCGACGTTGATGAAGCTGCAAACATCGTTGTTGACGGACAGGGCAACTACTACTTTGGTGGCGCCTTTGTTGATCAAGCGGTAGTTGCCGGCGAGCTGGTTGAAAGCACAGATGCATCAAGCATGGACATGTTTGTGGCCAAGCTCGACAAGTTTGGTATCGTGCAATGGATCAAGGTTTTTGGCTCGCCTACATACGATGAAGGAGCCCCGTATGTTGCAGTGGATTCAACAGGCAACGTCTATGTTTCTGGTGGTATTGGTGGCATAGGTAAGTTTGGTACAAAGTCATACAAGGCCGTAGGCAAGCTTGATGCTTTTGTGGCGAAGATGAACGCATCTGGTGAGTTTCAGTGGGTTGTGGGTGCAGGATCATCCGACAACGACATGTCAAAAGGTGTGGCCGTCTCCCCTAACGGAGATCGAGTCTACACATACGGAACATTCATCGGACAGGTTACCTTCGGTAATGCAACGTTTGATAGCTATGCTGGTAAAGCAGACTTCTTCGTTCGCGCAGTGAACGCTACCGGGCAGCCGCTATGGGCCCAACGCATTGGATGGAGCGGCATAGACGATGTTATCGCAGGCCACGCAATGCCAGATGGCCGCCTTGTTCTCACTGGCTCAATGAATCAGACAATGAACTTCGGCACACAAACACTGAAAGCAAATGGTGAGTTTGGGTCCGATGTTTTTGTTGCTCGTATGGCTAAGGATGGCTCGTTCGAATTGCTCAAGAACTACGGCGGCACCTTCAATGATGTTGGCACAACAATCTTTGCTGATGCAAAGGGCAACATGTTTGTAGGGGGCTCGTTTGACAGCACAACGGTAATGGGAACCTTCGCAGAAGATGCCGTCGGCGGCGACGATGGATTCCTGCTTCGTATTCTTTCGAATGGAGAGGTAGACTGGATGCGTGCTTTCGGCGGCCCGTATGACGACGAAGCCAGAGGTGTAGCAGTAGATAGCAAGAATGTACCATATCTGGTGGGTGCATACGATACGTACATGTATGTTGATGGCGAGAAGATCACCGGCGAACGCTTTACAGATGGTTTTGTAGCTGCACTTGAGTGTGGTCCAAGTACGTTGATTCGTCCGCGCACAAATGCCATCAAGCTTTGCGAAGGACAAGACACAACACTCGAAGTGCGCTTTGGCTATCCGATGTATGAGTGGTATCTCAATAATGAGAAGCTTCCGCTAACGAGCTACAAGTTTGGTACGGCCTCACTCAAGCAAGGCACATATAAACTGTACTGCCGCATCAAGGGTTTCGACGACTGCGTCAAGAACACGGATACTGTTACGATAACAATTACGCCGGGCCTACAGATGCCTATGATCACCCGTAGTGCAGATGTGCTTACATGCAGTGTAGACCTTGTAAACTATCAGTGGTATCGCGAAGGTCAACCAATCAAGGGAGCTACGTCGCGTACAGTGAAGATCGCAGGCGACGGCTTCTATCGTGTTCTCATTAGTGATACAGCTGGCTGTAGCCGTTGGTCTGATAATTTGCTTGTCGGAACTACAGATGTTGTAGATCTGATTGATGGGGCTACAATGAGCGTATATCCTAACCCCACGTCGGGTTCTGTTACGCTACAAGGGGCTGCTGGTGCCGAAGTTGTTTTGTCGGACATGCTCGGTCGAATCGTTGCACGCATTGAGTCGGCCCAAGAACTACAAGACCTTGCAATCGATGGAGTCTCAGGAGTGTATGCACTTACCATCAACTCCAAAGGCAAAACCTATACCATGCTGATTACGAAACAGTAATTGAGCTGCCAGGTTTAGGCATCCATGGGCCGCGCGTTACATCAAACCAGTAGGCTATGTAGACGGCGAAGTATTGTATGAATAGCAGGCCTGTGCCTTCTTCCCACACGCCGTGCTCTTTGTACAACGCATATGTGTAGCCGTATGTGAAGATTGAAAATGTCCACGCTATAATCGTGCGAGACGGCACAACCACCCAGAGTATGAGCGGCAGCGCCAGGTACCATGGATGCACAACGGGCGAAAAGACATATATCGACGCTAGTACAAGACTTGTTGCATATGCAATGTTGTCGCGATAGCGAGTGATGCAGTAAAAGCTCATAACTACAGATGAGGCCAAGAGTACGAGGCGGCCATTCGCAGGCCCCATGAAGGGTTCCCAAAGATATGCGAGCAGTGAATTACCTTGCCATTTGGCTGCAAAAACACCGAGGCCATCGAACATGCCCGGTGTGAGAAATGGTAGAAAGAGCAAAGACACTATGCCCAATATCATTCCACCCTGCAGAATGCGCGTCTTGTTGCTCGCATTGCGATGTAAGAACATTGGTATGAACAAAATCGGGAGGTACTTCAGGGCTATAGCGATGGCGAACCCCACTGTTTGAACGAAACGTTGGGAACGCGTCGTAAAGATCGGCAGTAGCACAGCTCCTATGAGTAAGGCCATCAATACATCTACATGGATATCAAGAAACCCATGCAGCAGCATGATAGGGGAGAGCAGTATTGCTAGGTATTGGACACCTGTCTGAGGCTTATCCCATGTTAACGCAAGCGTTGCAACAACAAGTGCAATGCAGAGCAAGACCCAGCCCAATTTAAATGCAGTTGGATGTGTGCCAAAGATGCTTGTGATTGCTTGGAAAACAAACTGTGATGCTGGGGGGTATATCGTCCGTAGTGTGTTGTTGTTAATATCAGTGGGATAGATCACGTTGCCAGCTATATGGCCCAATTCTATCAGAATAGTATCGGATGGGGCATACATATAGGGGTTGATCCCGTGTTGGGATACTAATCCGTCCCATCTGTAGCGATGGGCATCATCTGAGAAAACATCCGTGTTAACGAACAACAATGTTGCGCAGCAGAAAAATGTCCACAACATCATGCGGCGTGCGTGTACCAACAGAAGGCTGTGCAATTGGCGAGCGTCTGCTAAGATGGTAAGCCACGGAACGGTCATCATCGTCCAAGCCAGCGCAACATGCATGGTATTGTTACTGAAAAGCGTGCCTGTGGCAGCGAAACCACATATGCCAACCAGTGCAAAGCACATTGCGCGAAGTCGCGAATAACTAGACATATCTGATAATTGTGGCGATGATCTTAACTCCAGCCTTGATTGATCCGAGAATGGTGCCAGATATTTTGGATGTGCCGATTCGCACTCTGTAACGCACTGGTATCTCGATCAAAGATACATGCTGCTTTGCAGCCTTTATCTGCATTTCAATAGTCCATCCCCACGTACGATCTTTCATCGAGAAGCTTTCAAGAACCTCCCATTTGATAGCACGTAAGGGGCCAAGGTCTGAATAGTTCACCCTCCAAAGCAAGCGAATCAGGGTTGTTGAGAGCCAGTTGCCGAATTGTTGCAGCGGTGTTAACGAGCCCGCTTCATGGTTGCCACGAACGCGACTTCCGATACAAAAGCAGCATGATCCATTTGCAACCAGTGTTGCCACCTGCAAGGCGTCATCTGGATGGTCGCTGGCATCAGCATCTATGAAGAGAATAATATCCGGTGGTGAAGCTCGAAACGCATCCATGCCACGTAAACACGCAGCACCATAACCTCGAAATGTTTCTCTAACGACAGTAGCCCCTTTACCTTGAGCTATCGCTGCGGTTTGATCTGTTGATCCATTGTCGACCACTATTATTCGGTCGAACGATCTTGAAAGTGAGTCTACAACAATGCCAATAGAGGCTTCTTCGTTAAGCGCTGGTATTATTACACCTACGGACTTACCTGCGATCATGCTGCCAGGCTGTGTAGTACTTTGCGTTATAATGCTCTAGCTCGAGCCTGCGCCAGTTGTTTGATCGCGCGAATTTGTCAAGAACATCCCTCGCGTCGTCAACCGTAATGCCAAGGGCATCGGCAAATGCGGCTGCCTCGATGTATGAATGTTTAGATAACAAATCTGTAATGGTACGATCGATTCTTGCATCTGCTTGCTTTTTAAGGCGCAGCCCAATCAGGAGCACAAGAGCAGATGTGGTAATCATGGTGATGCCAAGCCACAGGTTGCCTGTGGCGATATCGTCGTTGTCTCCCACAGATGCACCGAAAGCGAAGACAAAACCAAAGATGGCAAACATCATGAAGACTGCCGAAAGCATGAGGACGAGGCGATGTGACATAGGACGGCAAATTACTGCCTATTTTCGAAACGTCGAACACGGAGGAACTAGTGGACACGAAGATTGAACAACTGCAAAAACTCAAAGAGCAAGCAAGGCAAGGGGGCGGGCAGGCCCGGATAGAGGCACAACATGCCAAGGGTAAGCTTACAGCCCGTGAGCGCATTGAGGTGCTGCTAGATGAGGGGTCGTTTAGCGAAGTCGACATGCTTGCACGCCACCGCTCAACAAAGTTCGGACTAGAAAAGCAGCGTCCACTAGGCGATGGCGTTGTTACTGGTACTGGTACTATTCATGGCCGTACAGTTTGCATCTTCTCGCAAGACTTCACGGTGTTTGGCGGGTCGCTCGGCGAAGTACATGCAGAGAAGATCGCTAAGATTCAAGACCTTGCTATGAAGATCGGTGCGCCAGTGATCGGACTCAACGATTCGGGTGGCGCACGTATACAAGAGGGCGTTGTAGCACTTGGAGGTTATGCAGACATCTTTCTTCGCAACACTATGGCCAGCGGTGTAATCCCACAGATAAGCGTTATCCTTGGTCCATGCGCCGGTGGGGCTGTGTATTCACCTGCACTTACAGACTTCGTCTTTATGACGAAGGGTACGTCGTACATGTTCGTTACCGGACCCGATGTGGTAAAGACAGTAACACACGAAGAGGTAACATTTGAAGAGCTTGGTGGTGCTGAGACGCACGCCTCTGTTAGTGGCGTTGCGCACTTCGCATGTGATAACGAGGTAGAGACATTACTCAACGTGCGCAAGTTGATGTCGTATCTGCCTTCGAGTAACCGTGAGAAGCCCCCTGTTCGTCCAACAAACGATAGTTCAGAAAGGGTGTGTGAGAAGTTGTGCCGCATTATACCGGCCAATCCCAATCACCCCTACGACATCAAAGACGTAATCCGAGAAGTTGTTGATGAGCACGACTTCTTTGAAGTGCATGCAGACTATGCAACAAACATTGTGGTTGGGTTTGCCACACTGGATGGTATGTCGGTTGGCATCGTGGCAAACCAGCCTGCTTCACTTGCTGGTGTGCTAGATATTAACAGCTCGGTCAAGGGTGCTCGATTCGTGCGCTTCTGCGATGCATTCGAAATTCCACTTGTTGTGTTTGAAGATGTGCCGGGATTTCTTCCTGGTACCGAGCAGGAGTGGCGTGGCATTATTCGCCATGGCGCAAAGCTGCTGTATGCCTTCTGCGAGGCTACGGTGCCAAAGCTTACGGTGATCACACGCAAGGCATACGGAGGTGCATACGACGTGATGGGGTCGAAGCATATCCGTGGTGATTACAATGTGGCATGGCCATCAGCGGAGATTGCTGTTATGGGGGCCAAAGGTGCTGCCGAGATTCTCTACCGTAAGGAGATTGAAGCAGCAGAAGACAAAATCAAGCGCTCGCAAGAACTCCAAGATCAATACAATGCCGAGTTTGCTAACCCAAATGAAGCGGCTGAGCGCGGATATATAGACGATGTTATCGAACCGCAGCAGACGCGACGCGAGCTGATCAAAGCTCTACGCATGCTTCGCACAAAGGAAGACACGAATCCTTGGAAGAAGCACGGCAACATCCCGCTTTAAAACACACAACCCCATGAGTTGTGCTCATGGGGCTGTGCGGTTGTGTGTGTGATTGAGATGAGGGTATCATCTCTCTTGCTCAAATGTATACTTCTCAGCTGCTTTTTCAGCTCTCATTGATGTGGGCCATAAGGAGTGCACCACCGCAAAGCATAATATCCTTGAGGAAACTGGCCGTAGCCATGTGATCGCCAGCCATTGCGCCTGGCAACTGAACAGCCAGCGCATAGGTAAGCATAAGAAGTGCTGTAAGCTGAGCGGCCAGCTTGGCCATCTTACCGGTTAGCATAGCTACCGCCGCTGCTATCATCGCAAAGCCTGTGATATAAACCCATATCACACCACCTGGCACCCAAGCCGGAACCGCGCCAGCCATTTGAGCGCCAGCCATAAAGTGGAAAGAACCAAAGACTACTAGCGGAAGCGAAAAGAGTACGCGTCCAAGCAAGCGTTCTGGAATATTCATACGAGCCCCCTCTAATAAAGAGAAAATCTTATGCCACCTCGGCCAATTTATCACAAAGTTTAGCTAAGTCAAGGGCTTCTTGCTCAGTGAGCCCACTCCACAGTTTAGCATTGAGTGTATCTAGGTGCGGCTGTATGGTGTCGAGTAGGCTTAGCCCCTTATCGGTAATAAACGTTAGCGAGAGACGCTTGTCGTGCTGACTTTTACCACGCTGCACAAGCTTAAGTTTTTCAAGTCGATCTATCAGTCTTGTAACATCCGGAGTAACATGGATCATGCGCTGGATGATTTCACGCCGCGGATGTCCGTCTGGGTGGATGCCGTGTAAAATCCGAAGTACGTTGTATTGTGCAGATGTAATGCCAAAGGGCTCGGTAACGTGTTCAAGTGATCGTACGAGTATGTCCGAGCAGACCATAACACCAAGCATAGCCTCTTGATAGGGCGATGAAAATGAGCGTTGCTTAAGACGTTCCTTGATGGCCATGACGAAAGATAGCGTTATAACTTCGTTTACGAAACATCGCTACGTTCTGCCACACGAAGAGCGGTTATGATTGCGTCAAGCTCTCCGTCTACGACGGATTGTAATGGGTGATTCTTTGCATCGCCCTCTAAGCGATGGTCGGTTACACGATTCTGGGGCCAGTTATACGTCCGGATCTTCTCTGAACGGTCTCCGCTGCGCACCATGTCTTTGCGGGCACCTGAGATGGCTGACTGCTGCTTTTCAAGTTCAAGCTCGTAGAGTCTTGCCCGCAGCACTTTCATTGCCTTGTCTTTGTTCTTTAACTGCGAACGTTCGTCTTGACACTGCACGACGATACCTGTTGGAATGTGAACAAGGCGAACAGCCGTCTCGACCTTGTTTACGTTTTGTCCACCCTTTCCACCAGAGCGAAAAATATCCACGCGAAGGTCTGCATCATGAATCTGCACATCTACCTCTTCGGCCTCTGGCAGCACTGCCACTGTTGCAGCGGATGTATGTACTCTGCCTTGCGACTCGGTTTCTGGAACCCGCTGCACACGGTGCACGCCGCTTTCATATTTCAACACTCCGAACGCTTCGTCTCCATTGACTTGGAAGGTAACCTCTTTGTATCCACCACGTTCACTTTCGGTTACGTCGATAGACTCGGTTGTCCAACCCCTTCGCTCGCAATAGCGCTGGTACATCCGGTAGAGGTCCCCAACAAACAACGCGGCTTCTTCGCCCCCTGTACCTGCACGAAGCTCCATGATGCAGTTTTTGAAGTCGTTGGGATCACGAGGAATCAGAAGTATAGTTAGTTCTTCTTCAAGCGCAGCGCGTTGTTCCTCAAGTGCATGTGTGTCTTCGTAGGCCATGTCGCGCAGATCGGCATCTGTAGACGGATCATCGATGAGCACGCGATTCTCTTTGAGTTGATCCACGAGGGCCAGGTAATTTCGACCAGCCGTTACAATTGGCAATAGCCCCTTGTACTCTCGCGACGCATCGCGGAGTTGTTTAGGATCATTCACCACAGAGGGGTCGTTAAGCGACTGCTCTACCTCGGCGAATCGGTCGATGATTGATTGTAGGCGTTCTTCCACAGAATGGGTTTTTTCAACGTAGGTGGGACGCAAAAATATCGCAACTTGCCATACGTTCATGGGCTGAAATGCAATTAAGACATCAAATACGTGTTTGGCTGGCTGTTTTCATCGTTGGAATGGGGCTATTGGGGTGCGCCAGCGAGGATATGAGCATCGTTGATCCGGCACCCGGAAGCCGCCGAATAGTTACCCGCTTTTTTAACGTCATCACCGACGGTGCATCTCGCAAGCTTATTCTGGAGCAGGGATTTGAGTCGGGAGATGTTCCCTCGCTAGCCTTTTCGGACACTGTGCGCTCTCCTGGCGACTCGAGTTATATCACGATAACGTCAAATGGTACGCAGGAATATAAGTCCCCTCAGCGAGTACGATTTATCCAGAACTCAGTCTATTCGATCTATGCTGTTCCTGAAAGGGGCAAGCCGGATGTGTTTGATACGATTCTGATTACAAATGCCAATGCGGCACTAACTACGCTTCCTCTTGCACAGGTGCGTGTGATTAATCTGATTCCCGACACAGGACGTGTGTTTGATGTGCGTTTGGGTTGCCCCAATGGAAGCGCCTTGTTTCCAACGGCAATTAGTTTTCGTCAGGCATCGGTCTACCGTGAGGTTCTCCCGGGCTTGGCAGTCTTTTCGATAGTAGATGCAGCTCAGGGCACGACAAAGGTTGTAGGTACCTTCGAATGTGAGCTTGGCGAAAGGCGAGCATATAGCATCCTTATCTACCGTAACGCGAGCTCAGACGAACCACGATTTACAGTTATCGAAGAGACGGATTTATCTCGAAATGCAGAGCGCCCCTTTCCCAAAATCCTAAATCGCACAGCAGAGGTGAGAGTTGCCAATCTTTCATCAAATCCGCTTGACGCATCATTGCCGGTGTCAAAGGTCCAGCTCGCACAAGGTCTTGGGCCATTCCAGTTAAGCGCGTATACCACTGTAACTGCATGTGAGCAACAACGAGCAGATGTTATCGAGGCATCGTTTGCTGGGGGCTCGATATCGAATGACAGCACATCTATAGATGTTCGTGGGAAGTTTACACTTTATGCGGCTGACTCAGCCGGACGTGCAGCTCTGGTGATTGCTCCAAACTACCAACGTCCGTTTGGATCCTCTGGAAAAGCAGCCGTGCGTATTGTTCATGCCGCCCCCTCATTTGGTCCAGTAACAATAACCACCGGAGCACGCACGAGTCAGAATGCACCCAACGGCTATAGTTCTGGTGCAACACTGGCACGAAACATTGCATTTGACCGGGTATCGGCAGCACTTGCTCTGGATCCAGGACAAGTGCCACTAACGGTAACGACAGCTTCAACCCCCACTGTTGTTCTCCGTGTTGCTGATGCGTCGCTACGTGCAGATGCATCATACGACCTTGTTGTGTGCGAGCGTAATGGGGCGCTCGACCTTGTGTTGGTTGAACAACAAGACCCCACATCACCGCTGTCATTTCTCGACGAGGCTTCTCTGGTAACGCTCGTACATGGCGTTGCTGATCAAGTGCGCGCCAGTGTTAATCTGGGAAATGTTCTTTCAGGTGGACGTCTATTCTACGGCAACAGCATCACATCTGCTCTTTCGCCAAGTTATCCGAATTGCTCAGTTGAGGGCGTATCGGCTACCCTTGGAGTAAAACTGGGGCTTCGTACTCTTGCTATCTACTCTGATGTTGGCGGCAGCCCTCAGGTTCTGCAGTTCACGAATTTGCCGCTCACACCACAGACCGGCTACACAAAGAGGCGGGTTATCAATGCAACGCGCGATGTTGCATCAATCTCTGTTTCCATTGATTCTATACCGGATGTGCCTGGCGACGGGGAACATCTTGCAGTAGGAGTTCAGGCTGGCACTTCATCCGATGTGTTGATCTCGCAACAAGATCGCAGAGGCACATTTTTCTTCTACGATGCTACTACCCTTGCTAAGGTATACACACTTCCGGTACAGTTGGCCACACTCGGTAACAACTTCTCGTTGATTGTAGTTGGCAATAAGGAACGAGGCTATGAGGTAATCGTATCTCAGGAATTCTAGCAAAGCCCGCTTGGGTATATTTGAGTTCCTATGATACGTGCACTTTTCTTGTTATTCGCAATCACTGGCACTGGTGCTGCGACTTATGCGACAGACTTGGTACTTCCCGACACTCTCCGCATCAGGGCGGGTGAGGTTATCCGTATCCCTGTTGCTGGGAAGCTTCCACGATTGGGGCAGATTGATGTAACAATCCGTGTTACTCCAGGTGTAGTAAGGATTGCTGACGTGGTAGGAGATCCAACCTACGCAGTAACATGCCAAACCTTTGGCCCTGTGTCTTCGCGTGTTGAACGTAGACAGGCACTAGCAACCTACACGTGTGGGTCGGTTGGTGCTGGAGTACATGATACAATCTTTGCACTTCTGCTCGAGGGCGTATATGGTGGCGATGACGAGGGCATTCTTACCATTGATAGCATTGCCCTCGATAGTGTTCAATTGCAGATATCGTCCAATACGTGCGTTCTTCTGCGCTCTCCTGAAGGAAACGGTCAGCTTACCACACCAACGGCTGTTACAGGAAATTATCCGAATCCATTTTCTACCGTGTCGCGGCTATCGTTCAGCGTTGCGCGCGAGCAAGTAGTGGCTATCAATGTTCGAACTATGCAGGGACGCCTTATCAAGGCATTCCCAGACATTCCAGCAAAGGCAGGCGAGAACGAGTTCACTATGAATTTCATGGAATCCGAGATAGCATCTGGCAGATACATCGTAGAGCTTGTGTCTTCTGATGGTACTGTATACCACAGCATGGCGGTGATGCGATGAGAGTGCTACTGTTTGTTGTGGTACTTCTTACTGGTATATGCACCTCGTGGGCGCAGCAGTATGCTACGGATATGAACTCAGAGGGCACTGAGTTTTGGTTGTGCTTTATGAAGAACTTTCGTGAAGCTGGTAAGAACGATCAAGCTGGTCGGCAAGGCAGCCTGCGCTTGCAGCTATTTGTTACAAGCAATCACAATGCGAAGGTGCGCATTGAAATTGAACAGCTTCAGTATGAAAACACGATCACCGTAAAGGCCAATACGGTGGTAAACGTACAGATACCAGCAATGGCTCAGTTGAGCGCAGTTCAGAGGCCCGAGCGCTTGGCTGTGCATGTGACTGCCGATTCGGCGATTGGTGTTTACGGTCTTAGCAGCAGGTATCAAACAACCGATACCTACCTAGGTCTGCCAACAACGGTTCTTGGCACGGAGTATAGAGCTGTCGGGTATTCCAAGATCCAGGTTTCTCCGGAAATGCTTTCTGGTTTGTCCATCGTAGCTACAGATAACGAGACCGAAGTAACAATTACACCGCGAGTAATCACGGCTCTTGGTAATCCTCCAGGTGTGCCGTTCACGGTAAAGTTGCAACGAGGTGATGTTTACACTGTTACTGCTCGGTGGGAAACAGTTGGCATGTGCGACATGACGGGCACCCTTGTGAAGTCCAACAAAAAGATTGCGGTATTCAGTGGTCATGCGTGTGCATACATCCCGCCAAAGGTTGAAGCGTGTAATCACCTTATCGAGCAGCTCCCTCCACTTGCTTCATGGGGCAAACACTACTACGTTGGTATGCTCAAGGATAGATCGAGGTACACGTATCGTGTTGTTGCTGCAAACGATAGCACGAAGGTGTTCGAAGATGCACGTCTTGTTGCAACGCTTCGTTCTGGTGAGCACTACGAAAACCTAAACTGTATGAAGAGCGTGCAGGTTACGGCAGACAAACCTATTCTCGTAGCGCAGTTTGCACAGGGATTCAAGAATGGAGACAGTGTTGGCGACCCCATGATGATTCTTGTGAGCCCCACGCAGCAATTCATGAAGAAATACCGATTTGCTACACCGATTAACGGTGATTGGAATCACTATATCAACCTTGTTTCACAAAAGGCTACAGCCTCGAAGATTCGATTGAACGGACGTCTAATCGATACAAATTTATTTGTGCCCCTTGGCGAAAGTCGCTACGCAATGGCCCAGGTTAAGGTGCCGTTTGGTTCGCACGTTATCGAAGGAAGTGCCCCATTTGGGTTGTATTCGTATGGCTTTGGTTTTGATAAATCAGCTTATGATGCCTATGGGAACATGGCTGGCCAGTCCTTCTATGAGGCAAATGCGATTGAGGACAAGGACCCCCCGATGGCAGACGGGAATACCGTAAAGGACGGATATGCGATAACCTTCCGTGATGACCGTGACTATGATAAGGGTTTGCAAAGTATAACGCTTGTTTCGTCTACGGGGACTGATGTTGTTATTCCCCCCATCGTTGAAGGTGTGCCACAGGCTACGTTGGTTGTTAAGCGATCTGGAGATGCAGGCTCTGCAAAGGTTGTTTTTCGAGCAACCGATGCGGCTGGGAACGTTCAAGACTTTACGGTTTGCCAGCTATACGACAACACCTCTAACAAAGTAGTTTATGCCTTGTCCGAAGGTAACAATCCCTTGTGTGAAGAGGCGGGCGCATGGATGATAGGTGCCAGTGCCACATATGCATCCGCTGTACATGATTTAACGGTAAAGATCCCCATAATCAGCAAGGCTCAGCAGAGTTTTAACTCGGCAGCAATTGGAAGCTCCTACGGAGTTGCTACGACAGTCTCATGGCGCGCACGGGGTTCACTTATGCTGACAGGTTCTATTGGGTTGTCTGCTATTGGAGGCACGATCGTATCCCCCGACACTGCGATGGCGACAGTTTTTGATACCGCTTCGGCTCGATATACTTTGTTACAGCAGGCAACCGAGGCAGATCTGTCGCTTACGAATCTTGATGTATCGCTTGGACTTGAGTGGTACGCACTGAAGTACTTCTTTGTTGGCACAGGTGTGCGACTTGGAATGAACATGTCTGCAAATGCCGATGTGCGCAGGACTATTCTTCGGCCATCATCATGGACATATCAGGATGGAACGCGCACGAGTGCTACTGAGCCCGTGGTTGCTGAGCCGCTATCAACAAACTACATATCCGTCTATGGTACTGTTGGTTTCTTATACCCAGTAACATACAGCTCCTCTGTTTCGGCAGAAATGCAATACTCGCGTTCACTTGGTGATATTGCTACGACAGGGCCCTGGACATTGCAGAGGTTGGGCATCGTGCTAGGATATCGTTACCGTCTCTAGATCCGTTATGAAACCTGTGCGCTGGATAGCTGTATTCAACAAGGATCTTCGATCTGAGTTGCACACACGCCATGGTTTAACAACGTTGGCACTATTTGTTGTGACAACCGTTGCACTGCTCGCGTATTCAACGGCAGAAGAGCCCCTTACAAAGCCGATAACGGCAGCACTTATCTGGATATTGATGTTCTTTACTGCGATGAGTGGCCTTGCGCGCAGTTTTATGAATGAAGAAGAGCGTGCTACGGCGCTGTATCTACGACTCAGTGCGCCCACAGGATCTATTTACTGGGGTAAACTTGCTGGCAACGTTCTTTACTCGCTTGTATCCAACCTAGCGCTTCTGCTCTTGTTGCTTCTGCTCATGCCCCTTATTCAAATAGGATCATGGAGCTTGCTGTTACTTGTTGTTGTTCTCGGAAGCTTTGGTCTTGCATCGGTTGTTACAATCACGTCTGCAATTGTTGCTAAGGCTGGCACAAGAAGTGCTCTTCTGCCGGTGCTCTCATTTCCGCTACTACTACCACTTGTGATGCCTGGCATACAGGCTACACTGGCGGCACTAGCTGGTCTGGCAATCCAAGACGCATGGGGCGATGTTGCAGTGATGGTCTCCCACACAGGAATCGTAACCGTGGTGTCGTGGTTGGTATTCGGTATTCTCTGGGAAGACTAGATACTGTCTGAATACATCATCAGAACTGAGAAATCATCCGCGCTGCGATAGTTCCGCTGCTCATTACACCTGGTAACCCAGCACCAGGATGCGTGCCAGCCCCTACAAAGTAGAGTCCGTCTACGTCTTCGCTTTTGTTATGCGGACGCCACCACGCACTCTGGAAGAGAATCGGCTCAACAGAGAATGCACTGCCGAGATACGAATTGAGTTCGTCGCGAAAATGTACAGGATCAATAATGTGTTCACTAACGATGTGCTTGCTCAAGTCTGGCATGTAGCGCTTTTCGAGCTCTGCAACAATCCGATCTCGATACACCTTGCGCATCGTAGACCAATCAGTTCCGGATTCGAGGTGTGGCACTGGTGACAACACATACCACGAGTCGCATCCTTGTGGGGCAAGAGATGGATCGGTTGCTGTTGGTCTATGAAGGTACAATGAGAAGTCGTCGGCTAAGTGCTTTTTCGTGAAGATATCCTCTACCAGCTCTTTGTAACGAGGCCCCATCAGTATCTCGTGGTGTGCCATGTCGGGGTACTGCTTGTCTGTGCCGAAGTACATCACAAACAACGACATTGAATAGCGGGTCTTTGCAATCTTCTTGTTGGTGTTCTTCTTTCGATACTTCGCCGGAACAAGAGACAAATATGCCTGCGCGACATCTGCATTGCAGACAACTCGATCAGATTCCAGCACTTCGCCGCTCTTCAACCGAACGCCACGTACAATTGCTGTTCCCGTGTGATCATCAATCAGCATGCCCTCTACTTCGCAGTTGTAGCGAATCGTGCCGCCGATATCTTGAAACAGCTTCACAAGTGCCTTAACGAGTGCGCCTGTACCGCCCATGGCAAACCATACGCCCCATTCCTGCTCAAGTTTGTGAATGAGCGCGTAAATACTTGTGGTTTGGAACGGGTTGCCGCCTACGAGTAGGGGGTGAAACGAGAACACTTGGCGCAGACGGTGATCTTTAATATGAGAGTTTACAAATGCTGCTACACTACGGTCCGAGCGCAGCCTGATCAAGTCAGGCAAGACAGACAGCATGTCGGTGAGTTTCGTAAAGGGTTGATCTATGAGGTTAAAGCCCGCCTTAAATATTGCAGCAGTCTTGCTATAAAAGCGCTCATAGCCCTGAACATCGCCTGGGTTAAACGAACGGATTTGTTCGATTACCTCTTCTCGTTTTCCATTGTAACGAAACACCGTTCCGTCTTGAAAGCGGACGTTGTAAAAAGGATCTATAGGGACGATGTTGACGTAGTCGTCTGTTTTCTTACCACAGAGCTCAAACAGATCATGTATCAACCAGGGGGCTGTAATGATTGTTGGTCCGCCGTCGAATACAAACCCATCTTGCTCGTATACATAGGCGCGGCCGCCGGGCTTGTCGCGCTTTTCTACAACCTCTACGTCGTATCCCTTTGCGCGAAGTCGTATAGCTGCCGTAAGGCCGCCAAAGCCGCTTCCAATAACGATGATTTTCACGATAAACCTTCCAGGTTGTGCAGCTGCCTAGGCTTCAAACATACATTGAACTTTTGCGGTTCCATGTATCTTCTCAAATAGTACGATCTTTGCGGCAATGCGCTCCGACCGTATGTATGCCCTTGATCTTGCGCGCTTCATTTCCATGTTGATCATGGTGCAGGCGCATATACTGGACTCGTTGCTCCCAGAGGCCGTTCTCAGGTCTGGTGCGATACATTGGGAACTATGGTACTGGGTTCGAGGCTGCACTGCTCCAGTTTTTCTGATTGTGTCTGGCATGGCGCATGTGTTTGCTGCAAAGCGCGGAGAAGATGGTAAAATCCGGCAGGATGTACTGCAGCGAAGGATACGCATGGGTATTACGATCATGGGCATCGGGTACTTCATGGTGTTTCCTGGACGCCGATTTCTAGACTTGCCATATGTGTCTGCTGAGTCATGGCATAACACACTGATCGTTAACATCCTTCAGCTGATAGGTGCTACGCTGATCGTGTTTGTGCTGGTCATGGAGAGTACAACGTCTATTGTGCAAATGCGTCGCAGAGCACTTATCGCGGCGTGTATAATTCTTGGCTTATCACCAATCATGCATTACACGAATCTGCACAGTGCCTTGCCTAGTTGGTTAAGTCCATACCTAACGATGAAGCATGGGGCGATATTCCCATTCTTTCCGATTGCCTCATACATGTTTGTTGGCGTCTTTACAGGTACCTTCATCATTGCGATGCCGGATGAAGAAAAGTATGCCTGGCTGCGGCGATTGGGCTTCCGGTATGCGCTTCCGAGTGCAATAGTCTTGATGTTGATTCATCAGTACCTACTTTCTATCGGGATATCATGGACGTACGTCTCTTCGCCAGACAGTGAGTTCATTGTTCTTGAGCGCATCGCCATAGCGTTTCTATTTATTGCGATCTGTACCATTCTATTGCGGTACGCGTGGAGATATCGGGAGTTGTGCCTGTTGTATGGTAGGAAGGGGCTTCACATCTATGTAACCCATCTTGTATTACTCTACGGCACACCGTGGTGGGATGGAATCGGGCGCACGAAGAGCAAATCATTTGATGTACTGCCAGCCATGGGTGTACTAGCACTTATCCTTAGCTCTACACTGCTGATCGTTTTCGGTATTGATCGTTATGAGAAGGCTGCTATCTCGAAGCAAACCCGGAGTAGAGTTCGCAAAGCAATAATCTGGACGCTCTTTATACAGCTTATGCTGGGATTATAATCATCGGACTCTCAGCATCTAGAATCCGCGCTTAAGCTTGGTGTTAAGCTTGTTTGTAAGCACTGCTCGTGCATCATCGTTGAGGAGCCCCATACCAATCAAGCTCTGCCGAAATGTAAAGGCCTTATCGAGCGGAAAACTCTGTCCATCGAGTACCCAGGCTAGAAAAATACCATCGCTAATTCCTGACTCTAGCTTGGCAAATGCACGCTCGTCTACCTCGCGAAACCATCCCGCCTGCACCAGCTCTTTGGTGAGCTTGGTGCCGGTAGCCTTCAGGAAATCACGTGTTTGATTAATGCGTGCAAGAAACGCCGGGTTATCAGTGCGCAATGCATGAGCCCAAAACTCTAATAGCAACGGGGCTTGCATTGCCCGGGATTGATAAAATTCAACTGCACTGTCGCGAATTGCATCAACTTTTGTTAACGCATCCTCTGCCAATTCGATGCGTGTTCTGATAATCTGTTCGAACTCGCTCATCCATGCATCATAGACCGCTAGGAATAGCTGCTCTTTGGTACGGAAGTACTCGTAGATGGTTCCCTTACCAATACCGGCAGCAGTGGCTATGTCTTGGATTTTGGAAGCGTGATAGCCAGTCTGCGAAAAGACGTCAGCCGCATGACGTACGATTTCGGAATACTTTGCTGCTTTATCAACGACTGCTGGCATTACAGATCAACGTTGGTTACCGGCCCGACAACAATTGTTCAACGTTAGCGGCAAATGCATTGGCTTGTTCGGCGGAACCTTTGCCCCACTCGTGTAGGCGTACTACTCCCTGGGAGTCTACAAAGAGAACATTGGGAACGCCCGATTCAAAAGAATAATGCGAAAACACATCACCGTCCCAGTCCAGCAGGATAGGGGTTTGATACGCATCTCTGAATCTAGAACGCAGATAGCCCTTCAAGAAGCCTGGTGCAAGCGATACGTCTGCAAGCGCCACAAACTTTACGCGGTCTTTTAGCTTTGCCGTTAGAGGCGTGGTCCACGCTGGTGTATAGTCACTACCCTTCCAGTCGCTGAGCACGATAATGGTAGACTTGCCCTTCCAGTTCTGCTTCCACGACCATTCACGCTCGAACTGGTCGCTGAGTTCAAATTCGATTGCCTTTTTTCCAACGGCAGTTGTTCTTGCCGATGCGTGCAGAAAGAGAATGCAGCTAACTAGTACCAGAGTAAAAAGTGTATTCTTCATGGATGCACTAACCTTTACATCTTGATCTTAGTTGCATCCTTGAGGAAGGCATCAAGTCCAGCGTCCGTTAGGGGGTGTTTCATTGACTGCATTAACACCTTGTAGGGAACGGTTGCTATATGTGCACCTGCTTTGGCGCACTCCAGCAAGTGAATGGGCGTGCGAATCGATGCCGCGATGATCATTGCATCAAGACCTTGAGCATCCCAAATCTCGCATGTGTCATGCAGAGCCACGAGGCTGTCTGATCCGATATCGTCGAGACGTCCCATGAACAAGCTAACATAGGTTGCGCCAGCATTGGCTGCGATCAAAGCCTGGTTGGCAGTAAAGAGCAATGTTACGTTTGTTGGAATGTTTTGATCCGAGAGCTTGCGCACCGCAGTAAGACCAGCCGGTATAAATGGAATCTTGATGGTGGCTTCAGGGAACCAGGAGAGAATCTCATCTGCCTCGCGCAACATGCCATCTGTGTCTGTACTGATCACTTCTACACTTGTGTGGCCACCCACGCTGGCATGGATGTTCTTGATTAGGTCGCGAATATTCGTCGATGGATCTTCCTTTGCCAGGAGAGACGGGTTGGTCGTAACGCCACTAATGAAGCCCATAGAGGCTGCATGCTGGATTTCTTTGATGTTCGCGCTGTCTACGTAGATCTGCATCGATTATTCTCCAATTGATAACGTGATGCAAAGATACTCGACAACTGCTAGTCTCTACCCAAGACCTTGATGGCCGGTATTTCTGGAAGCAATTGATGGTAGAACATCGTGTGCAGGGCCGCAGTAAGACCCTCCTCAACTTCATCCGACCAACGGTAGAGGATTTTGCCCTCGCGGGGCATGTGATCTGCGTCTAAAGGAATCAGTTCGCTAACGTTGGCATGAAGCAACTGTTGGTTGGCGCACTCGTGAACGAAGGCTTCTACATCGCTAGCCTCGCTATCAACGCGCATTACCCAGAGTGCTATAGGAAGGGGCGATTCTACGATATCAAACCATTCTTCACCGAGATCCATGGCAGGGGGCTTACCAGCAGCGACAGGTCCGATCACACAGTCTGCGTGGTCGGCTGATGAAACAAGCTCGAGACCGATGTCGAACTTCTCTGCCAGAGTTAAACGTCCGATAATTGTTGGAAACGAAGTTGGTTCGGGCGAGTACGCCAGCGCTAGACCCTTACTGTGTGCTGGAAAGTCTATGCCGTAGCAGTTCGTGTAATCCTCAAGGGCCAGGCACGGACCCTTGACAATGCGATAGTCTACGCTTGCTACACCTTTGCCGTAGCCATACGGGCTTGTAAGAGCAATATCCACCATGTTTGTTCTGAGTAGGTCGCCGCATTCGTCCAGAGTAGCATGACGAACCTGCCAGCCCCGTTGCTCGCAGATGCCGATAGCATGTTCAGTTAATGGAGATGCAATCTCAAGTGTAGGTAGAGCAACGGTAATCATGTAAGCTGCCGGTATGTATCGACGATGGATGAAAGTAGGATCCCTGCTGCAACGGCAACATTAAGGGAATGCTTTGTGCCATACATTGGTATTTCCAGGGCCCCTTTGCACTGGTCGAGAACCTTGGTAGGGACACCCGTTAGCTCATTGCCAAGGATCAACGCAAGTGGGAAGTCTTCAACTGTCAAATCCTGTGCACGAGAAGAGTCCGTTGTGATTTCGGCCGCCCAGAGGCTGTAGCCTTCATCACGAAGGTGGACTATTGCTTCGTCAATTGTTGAAAACCAAACATATGGTACAACGCTGTCGGCGCCTAAGGCCGTTTTCGAGATCTCCGGACGCGGTGGGGCTGGTGTGAAGCCGCACAACACAACCTTAGCAACCGCAAATGCATCGGAGGTTCGAAACAACGATCCAACGTTGTACAAACTGCGCACGTCGTGCACAACCACCGCGATTGGGTGTCTAGGCAGCTTGGTGGCTTCCTCCGGGGAGGCACGAATTGCAACGAGTTCGTCGTAAGAGAGTTTGTGCACGGTGCGAATATCGTACTTTGGCACAGGATGAACAGACGTCAATTACTCATTTCCCTGGCAGGCGCAATCGCATTGCGCCCATTGGGCTCATTTGCGCATACTTTCGAGCCTCCATGTTCGTTCTTTGTTGTAGGAGACTGGGGCACCGGTGGTGCGCTGCAGAAACGCGTGGCAAAGGCGCTGAAGCTGGTTGCGGGGTCTACCGGAACCAGTTTTGTTGTAAGTACGGGAGATAATTTCTACCCCAGTGGTGTTACATCGGCAGCCGACCCACAGTGGAAAACAAAGTTCGAAGATATTTATCAAGGGCTTAACCTACCCTGGTGGTCTGCTCTCGGCAACCACGATCATAGAGGTAATGTGCAGGCGCAGGTTGCCTACTCGCAGAAGAACGCGCTCTGGAATATGCCGGGCCAGACATGGAAGCACGAGGTTGCGGTATCATCTGTAACCAAACTGACGTTGGTGGCTCTTGATACAACGGCGCTTGTGCTAAAAAGTGAAGGGTGGCAGGAACAATTGCAGTGGCTGGATGATACTCTCGGCGCATCTGTTGGTACGCGGGTTGTTGTTGGCCATCACCCACTTCGTAGTTACGGACTGTACAAGGATCACGCCTTCCTTGTGCAACATGTAAAACCATTGCTCGACAAGCACGAGGTGCGGATGTACTGTTGTGGACACGACCATGACCTGCAAGTGATTCGCAATCCTGAAGACCGATTTACGTGCCTAGTCTCGGGCGGCGGAGGGGGCAGTCGTGAAACTTCGAAAGGTAAACATAGTGTTCTAGCCCATTCGGGAGGCGGCTTTGCACGAGTTGCCGTTGATGATTCGGGCATATCGGTAACGGTCTATGATGCTGATGGTATCGAGAAGGGTTCAGTACGTATATGATGAAGGTTTGGCTTGCGCTCATAGGAACTGTTATCTGCTGCCTAGCATCTCAGACGGCGCACGCTCAAGTGTACCCTGACAGTAAAGGCAAAGATTTTTGGTTTTCATTTATGCCGAATTGGCATAATCAAGAAGACCAGGTTGCATCCGATCCTCTTCTTCAGCGGGAACACCAACTGTATGTGTATATCGGTGCAGAACGTCCAACTCGCGGACGTGTCACATGGAGGCGCAATGATGGATCTGAAGTTGTTGATACGTTCGCAATAACAGATGTACGAAACATTGTAAGCCTCTCGAAATTCTATCAGAACATTGAGTTGCGTGGTATCAATGCAAGTGGTGCAAACAATCTCAATTACACATCGTCGCAAAATGAGACTGTAGCACTGCAAAGCATACACGTTGAGTCTGAAGATGAAGTAACTGTCTATGCACTCAATCAGGCAACCCTAACCAGCGAAGCATTTATGGTACTGCCTACCGATGCTCTCGCAGATGACTACATGGTTGTAGCCTATAACTCTGATGTGCGATTAAATGGATCCACTCCTAATGCCACAACCACACCATCGCAATTTGTTATTGTAGCAACAGAAGACAGCACAGAGATAACCATCATTCCATCGGTACCTACTGTGAAGGTCCCAGTAGCCAAGAGGCCCGTGTCCATTGTGCTCGATCAAGGTGATAGTTACCTAGTCCAAGCAGATCCTCGTAAGGGAACGACCAACGACTTAACAGGCACAATTGTGCGATCTGATAAGCCAATAGCGGTCTTTGGTGGACAGCAAAGAGCAATTGTGCCGATTCAGAATGTAGCAGATCTTGGTTCGCGCGATTGTCTTATCGAGCAGATGACACCCATCCGTACATGGGGTAAGAGTGCTTATGTAACGCCATTTGCTCGTACGAGTAACGAGCTGAATATTGGTAACGACCTCTATCGCGTGATTGCTGCATTTGATTCTACCGAAGTATACATAGATGATCAATTCCAACAGGTGCTCATGAGCGGCCAGGTGATGGAGCGACCACTGTTGAATGCGCATCTGATTCGCACGACAAATCCATCTATCACTGTTCAGCTGAAGAAGACAAGTGGTATAGGGGGCGGACAAGACGTTACGCGTCGTGGAGACCCTGCCATGATGCTCGTGCCCCCAGCGGAGCAGTTCATGGATAAGTATCGATTTATCAGTATCCAGGCCTATATCTACGATTATGTTGGTGGTAAAATACGTCCAATTGATAGCGTCTATCTCGAGCAATGGCTGAACGTTGTTATTCCTACTGTGAAATTGGGAACACTGGTCATTGATGGCGTTCCAGTTGATCAAACACGGTTTCTGCCCATAGGTGCTTCGTCGTATTCATGGGCGCGCCTGCCCATGCGCGATGGTGTGCACGAGATTAAAGCCGATACCAACTTTGGTATCTATGTGTATGGGTATGGCGATGCAAACTCGTACGGGTACATCGGCGGCATGTCGTTTCGTCCGCTTGATGTTTACCCACCGAAACTTGTTGGCAATACACGATGCTACGAGTTCGATGGAGCAATGACAGATTCCGTGCTTGGTGATTCGCGTATTCAGACCTACAATGTAATTGCCACTGCCGACATGAATACGACGTACACGGTGCCGTCTTTTAGTCCGCCACAGGCGGTGGTGCCGATCAAGATCTCATTGGTTAATAGATACCTCGATGGAAAAGCTATCGTCGAGGTTAAGGATGGTGTTGAACAGAAGTCTCAGTTTGTTGTTGATATACCAGGCTTTACTGTTGGGCCTGTAGCATCGCGCGACGATACCGCAAAGACCGTTACACGAGAGTACGTTGTTCCTATTGGGCGCATACGGTGCGATTCATTTGAAATTGAGAACTACGGCAAGTTCCCTCAAACGATTACGAAGATTACGCTTCCGGGATCGATGGTTGTAGACTCACCAGTAGCCCCTTTTACCTTAGCACCAGGCCAACGAATCCAGATTCAATTCTGTCACAAAGGTGTAAAGCAGCAGAAGTTCGAGGGTCCAGTTATTATCGGCGACTCCTGTTCTGATCGCAAGGTTGCATACCTGGTGGTTGAAGAACGCGAGGATATGGATGGACCGAAGATCCTCGATAACAGAGATTCGTGCAAGCCTGCCTTTACTATTCAAATCTCAGACGAGGTTGGATCTGATCTTGGGCTTGAACGTGCACGTATACTAGATTCTGTTCTGGTGAATTGTCGGGTTACGATGACCGACTCAACGATCATTGATCGCACCTTCAACATCGAGATACTTGATATGTTTCGCGATGCTATCTATGGTTTTGAGGCTGTCGATTCGGCGGGTAACGTTACCACGAGAATTGACACGATACCTGGCTTCATGATGTCCATCGATGGCAGTTTCGATGTTGTGCAAACCCACGACATGGGGATTGTAACAATCGGCGAAGTACGTTGCGACACCCTAGCGCTTGAGAACATAGGTATACGAAGCGTTGTGTTCCTTCAGCCATTTATTCGGCAGAATGCGGTCTTCTCCATGCCACAGTCGCAGTTCACACTCTCGGTAGACCCTGTAGATGGGAAGGCTGCGCTGATCGTATGCTTTTCACCAAAGGTGGCAGATTCCGTCAAGTTTGTGCGCGATACAATCGAGTTCCGACAATACTGCCTGTTGCGCACGCTTATTCTTGAGGGGCGCAGTAATGGACAAAAGTACAAGGGGCTTACACGGTGTGATGTACCGATAGAAGCAACCTCGCGCAAGATTGGTGCGCTGATGATAACACCACAGCCAGCTACCGACCAGATTGTTGTGAGTTTTGCAGACCCCCTCACCGAGGCTTCAATACAGCTCGTTGATGTTACCGGCGCAATTATTCTAGAGCAGTCGTGGTATGGCGAAGCTACGCAGGCATTGCAGATGGATGTCTCGGGTATCCCTGCCGGATCCTATGCGTGTATTGTACACACCACCACGCCGATGATCATTCCTTTGGTGATCATCAGATAGACTGGATGAGATCCCTATACGTCTGCTTACGGGCGTGTATTGCGTAGTTTTGGCCCCGACAACGAGTATAAAGAACATGAAAACAAAACCATTTCGATCATACGTAGTTGCCACTGTGCTGGTTAGCCTTGGCATCGGCATTGGCTTTCTAGCTCAACCGCTGTTCTCTGGCGACTCGGTGATGGACCAAACACGGAAGTTCTCTGATGTTTTGTCTATGGCAGTGAAGAACTACGTGGAAGATGTAGATACGCAGAAGCTCACCGAGGCTGCAATAAAAGGTATGCTTGATGAGCTCGACCCACACTCAGTCTACATCACCGCCAAAGACATGCAGAAGGTCGAAGAGGACTTTCGTGGATCATTCGACGGCATCGGTGTCGAATTCGACATCGTAAACGACACAGTAACTGTGGTTTCTCCGATCATTGGGGGGCCAAGTGAAGCACTCGGTATTCTCGCTGGCGACAAGATTGTGAAGATCAACGACACAACTGCCATCAAGCTTACGCGCGAAACAGTTCCGAAAAGGCTGCGCGGGCCAAAGGGTACCGTTGTTAAGCTTCATATCAAACGCTCGGGAGAAAAGGATCTGCTCGTGTTCGATGTTACGCGTGATAAGATTCCAATGAACTCTGTTGATGCATCCTTCATGATCGACGGAACAGATGTTGGGTATATCACAGCAAACAGATTCAGCGCAACAACACATGATGAATTGATGCGTGCTGTTGAAAATCTTCGCTCGCAAGGAATGAAGAAACTAATGCTGGACCTTCGATATAATCCTGGCGGATATCTCGATCAGGCTTTTAAAATCGCAGACGAGATTGTGCCGGCCGGTAAGAAGCTGGTCTACACCAAGGGACGCCGTCCCGAATTCGATGAAGATTTTTGGTCAACCGAGGGCGGTGCACTTGAGAATATCCCGCTTATCGTGTTGATCAATGGCGGTTCTGCTTCTGCGAGCGAAATCGTCTCCGGAGCGGTGCAGGATCTCGATCGTGGCCTCGTAGTTGGTGAAACATCCTTCGGCAAGGGGCTTGTTCAGCGTCAATACCCACTCGGAGATGGTTCTGCTTTTCGACTTACTATTTCCAGGTACTACACACCAAGTGGACGTCTCATTCAGCGCCCATACGAAGACAAAGCCAAGTACTATGGTGGTGAGGGTCGTGAAGAAGGAGAAGAAGGCGACAACATCAATCATGATGCAGATGATTCTACCAACAAGCGTCCGAAATACAAGACTGCCGGTGGACGCACAGTCTTCGGCGGTGGTGGCATAACTCCAGACTACATCGTCAAGCAAGACACAATAGGATTCCTAGCACGCAATCTTCGCGCCAAGAATTTGTTCTGGGAAACTGCAGACAACATCATGCGTCTGCGTGGTAAGGATATTCGTGCTCAGTACGGACAAGACATCGCGAAATTCCTACGCGACCTTACAATTACGCAAGCTGATGTGGAGATCATGCAAACATTGGCCAAAGGCAAGAGCGTTGAATGGAAAGACAATGAGTTTACGCAAGATGCTGAATACATAAAGCTTATTGTTAAAGCATACATCGGGCGATCGGTGTTCAATAACAATGGTTACACAGCTGTGATGCTTGCTAAGGATAAGCAAGTGAAGAAAGCGCTTACATTGTTTCCCGAAGCAGCTAGAATTGCCAAGCTGAAATAACTTTGTGCTGCTGGACTATTCTATTAATAATCATATCATGAATATGAATATGATGAAGTCGGTCTTCTATGTTGTATTGCTCCTTGTCTCATCAAGCGGACTTCGAGCCCAAGCATTTATCTACCCTGGTGAAGATCTTACCTATCGCGTTTCTTATGCCGGAATAACACTGGGTACAATCCGCGCTGTTACAGAGCCATACACAACGCTGAATGGCAAGCGCACGGCAAAAGTAAAGGTGTTGATCAATTCAAATCCAAGCATCCCCTTTGTTGCTCTGCACTCTACGTATCTATCGTGGATGGATTCCACCGCGATGTTCTCACATCTCTTTAATGCCTCCACGCAGGTTGAAGGGAATCAGTGGGAGTTTGATAAATACGAGTTCGATTACACCAATATGAAAGTTCTGATGGAGACCTCTCGTAACAAGCAGGTAACAAACCGCAAAGAGGTGTCTATTTCGAAATACTGCAACGACGGAAGTTCCCTGTTGTATACAGCGCGCACACTGATAGATGCAAAGAAGACGATAACTCTTCCAACGGTTGTTATGGGGAATCTCGTGTCAACGGTTATCAATTTTCGTGGCACCAAGGAATCAACGGATATCGACGCAGTAGACTACCCCGTAAAGACCACATATTTCGACGGTGTAGCCAATTGGACGGGGATCTACGGACTCTCTGGAAAATTCGAGGGATGGTTTAGTGATGATGCTGCTCGTGTACCTGTTAAGGCCAAGATGAAGGTATATGTTGGTTCGGTAACTATCGAGCTTCAGTCATGGAAGCGTGGCAGCTGGCAGCCCCCTAAGGCAGGCTGATGAAGGTATTGATGATTGATGGAGGTGGAACATCCACCGATGTTGGACTCTCCATTGATGGTCATGTTGTAGCGCGTTCTCTTTTACCCAGTGCACGTCCATCGCGAGCCGATCAACAGACAGATGAACTCTGTCGGATGATCGGCTCTTTTCTTGCTACTACCGTTGTGGTTGGTGATGAGGCAGTATCACCATTAGATGCTGTGATAGTTGGCATGGCTGGTGTTTGGTCTCCACGTGAGAGGCATTCATACGCGGCGTCATTCAAAGAATCGTGGTCGGTCTATGTGGGGCTAGTGTCAACACAGTTGATAGTAATGAGTGACGTAGAGCTCGTGCACTTCGCAGCCTATGGCACAGCATCTGGTATTGCTCTGATTGCGGGAACTGGTTCAATAGCGTTGTATCGTGATCAACATGGCGAGTTTCATAGATCGGGGGGCTGGGGCGGATCTGTAGAAGACCCCGGTTCTGGCTCTTGGCTTGGCCGTCAGGCTTGCATAGCAGTTGCGCGTATGCTTGATAAGAGGGGTCCGGAAACCTTGCTGATACGGCCTGTTGCAAATTATCTACGAGTTGACGCCGACTACCCCGACGAAGTTCGCCACGCGCTGAGAGGGGCGCAACTGCAAACCGTTGCGCGCCTTGGTGCGGCCGTGTTAACGTATGCAGATGAGGGAGATGCTGTTGCACAAAGTATTCGATCTCACGGGGCAAGTGAGTTGGCGTTGTTGTGCTCATCGCTCATGTCGGATTCACCGATAGCCTTTGTAGGGTATGGTTCTCTGCTGAACAATAGTACATACCATGCGTTGATAGAAACATTCCTCCAGGCAAACATTCGTGTATTAGAGGATGTGGTCGCGGCTATACCACAGCGGCTTCAATAAGTGAGATCGTTTTTCGGCCACCATCAATACGTGCTCGAACCCCGAATGGTAGGGTAAACTTTGTGGGCTCATGACCATACATCAAGCCCGATAATATTGGACCGCGCGTGATGTCCAGCCGTTCCTGTAACACTTCGTCAACATCTCGTGGCGGGGTTGACGTAATCTGTTGCGACTCTTGAGACCAAAAGCCATAGAGAACGCTTGCTGGACGTGTGCGTCGAGTAGCTAAGGCAAGATGCATGAGCATCCTATCTATACGATATGTTGCCTCGCCGATGTCTTCGAGTGCTACCACTGCACCACGAAGAGATGGCATATAATCGGTTCCAAGTATGCTCGTGAGCACGCACAAATTGCCACCGAGGAGAGCCCCCTCTGCCTTGCCTGCGCGCAATTGCTCCATCGGCCACGGTTGTTTAAGTGTGCCGAGTGCCCTGCGCGAGGTTAACACCCTCCAGAACTGATCTTCAGATGTGGGGTCAAACCCATCTGCCATGTCAACGCTTGGCATGGCACCACTAAAGGTTACCAAGCGCGTCTTTTTCCATAGTGCTAGCTGAAGGGATGTTACGTCGCTGAAGCCAACGAATATCTTCGGGTTCCTGCGAATTGTGCGGTAGTTGAGTAGCGGTAAGATGCGTGCGCATCCATAGCCCCCACGCGCGCAAAAAATCGCATCTATGGTGGGGTCTGCGAACATAGTATTGATGTCACTTGCACGTTCACGATCCAAGCCTGCTAGATAACCCCCGTGAGACGAGAGCGCGTGTTTGCCCAACTTGATGCGATATCCAAGCTGTTCAAGATATCGGATGCCGCGATGCAGCCGTGATTCGTCTCGCTGGGGGGATGAAGGAGATACAATGCCGATGGTGGCATTCTTCGGTAGCGCGCGTGGACGTGTAGCCTTCATGGAACTCAAGATGGGTAATTTGCACTCTCAATACAATGAGAATTATCTCAATCATCGTCTCCGTGATGTTCCTGCTGTGTTCACAGCGGGTCTACTCTCAGTTACCTGTTGCTTGTGAGCAAGTGTCGGGAATTGTTAATTCCTACGAGGCTGTGGTACAGATCTTCCCGTGTTTGCGTGCCGTGCGAACAGCTAACGCATCAGGCCTTCAGCCTGGTAGCCGTGTTCTCATGATACAGATGAAGGGGGCAGACATCAACGAGATAGTAGACTCTACATTTGGCTCTGTAGAGTCGCTACGGAGTGCAGGGGCTGCAGAGTATCTCGAGGTACAGCGCATTGCTAATGATACGGTAGTGTTCACAACACCATGGGTACATGAGTATAATGTTCTTGGCATTGTTCAGCTTGTACGCGTTCAACGCTATGGGGATGCCCAGGTGATTGGAACGGTCTATGCAAAGCCGTGGAATGGCATCACAGGTGGTGTTATCGCTATCGATGTGGAACGTGTGCTTACGCTGGATGCCAACATTGACGCGAGCGGTGCTGGATTTCGCGGTGGCAAAGTTTCCCTACACAAAGACACATGTGGGACTGCTGTTTGGAGCGCTCCGTATCAGAATGGTGCAGCAGGTGAGAAGGGCGAAGGTATCTGGCTCAGCAGCTCGGTAGCTTCAGCTGGCAAAGCCTCTGCAGCTAATGCTGCTGGTGGAGGCAATGGTGCAAATGCTGGCGGCGGTGGTGGTGGAAACGGCGGCACCGGTGGGCAGGGAGGTGATGCAAACTCATGGTGCAACCCCTTTAAAGATGCGGGCGGACGGGGTGGACAGAGCATGTCCAATTATGTTGCACGCCAATACTTTTTCATGGGCGGCGGCGGTGGTGGTGCTCATCAGAACAATAACCAGGGTACCAGTGGCAGCAATGGTGGTGGAATTGTTGTCATTCGCGCGGGATTGATTCTCGCAAACAAGGGCGCGATTCTCAGCAGGGGGGCGTCTGTTATGGACACCGCGGCATGGAAGAACGGCCTGGCACAGCAACCTGGCGATGGTGCCGGAGGAGCGGGAGCTGGTGGAACGATTGTTGTGGATGCCAACGTCATAACGGGGCAATTGGTCGTTGATGTTCGGGGTGGTAATGGTGGGAATCAGGGGGCTCGTTATCAATCCAATGGGCCAGGTGGTGGTGGTGCTGGCGGTGTGGTGGTCCTCACCAAAAATCATGCGTCTGTGAAGCTCCTTATTGACGGAGGTATACCTGGAGTTCATGTCTCGCCAGAAACTGGTAACAATGTTTACAAGAGCCCTTGGGGGGCTACAGTGGGTGATTCAGGTGCAATCATTACCCCATTTCAATGGAGAGTTTTCTCTCGTCGAACTCTAGAGGTAAGCGGACGCACGACTATCTGTCCGACAGATTCTACACTTCTTGCTGCAACACCAGGATTCCTGCGCTATCAATGGAGCAGCGGCGAGACAACATCATCAATTACAGTGAAGAAAGCAGGTCTCTACACAGTATACGTTACCGATAGTAGCGGTTGTAGTGATCAATCTGCGCAAATTCAAGTTACCGTGCTGCCAAGCTGGCCCCAATTTTCGCGTCCGGCTATTGATTTTGGGGTTATCGAAATCGGCAGTGTTTCTCGTTCTACGGTTTGGCTTAAACACATGTACGAAGGATCGGTAACGATAACTTCTATCCAGCCACCATCTGGCGTACGTCTCGTGCGACCTACATCATTTCCAATAGATCTGGCAAGAGATAGTATTGAGGTAGAACTTGAGATCATTGGTGCTGTTGACGCAACGATTAATGATTCACTTGAGATTGTGGTTCAGCAGCCCTGTCCGGGAACACGATATCTGCCGGTTCGTGCAACGATCAACGCAGAGCATGCCTATGTTATTGGTGGTGTGGTTTCTGAAAAGGCTGGTACGGCCAACGTTGCAATTCCTTTGAGCTTTCAACATGATTCTCCAACGCCTGAAATTCTCGGTGCATATGGACTGATTCATCTTCGTATTGACTCGCGTTTGTATGTTCCAACAGGCCTAACCAATGGTACGATAGTGTCCTCTACTGTAGACTCTGCAACCAAGATGCGTCAGATGGTACTCGACGTAGACGGAATCAACATTACTCGGACGCCTTCCGAATGCACGCGCATACTTGGCTCAACGCTACTGGCCCCGTTTGAAACTTCGCCTGTTATCATTGATACGGTGGAATGGCTACAGATCAGCAGAAAACCACGCATTACGCGTCGTGATGGCCAGCTCACAGTAAAAGGCATCTGTTATCCTGGATCACGCGCCATCGTGTTTATCGATGGTCCTATCATGAGAGTACGACCACAACCAGCCAGCGAGCATATTGTTCTTGATGTTCATGAACGTGCCGGCACACTCGAGTTAGTGCAGCTCTATGACCTTCACGGACGTATCGTGAGAACATCTACCGAGTCGGTGCTAGATGTTCAGGGTCTGGGTACGGGATTGTATCTACTGGTTGGGACAACAACCGGCGGACGGTGGGCGAGTCCAGTGCGTATACAAGCTGACGAGAACTAGCTTGGCGAACCTGATGCAATTGTGATGTCAGGACGCGATTCCATCACCTTGCGAATTGCCTGCACTGCCTCATCGGAAGTCCAGTCGTTGAGAACTTCTGGGATCGACATAATATCCTCCATCAGCACGTCTTGCTCCTTACCAATGCGTAGCGCCTCGTTGTAGGGGATGTGCGCTGAAAACGTGACCATTGTGTACAAAGGAATGAGCTTGGTTGGATACTGCTCATAGATCCATGCCTCGATCTTTTTACGCCACAAAAATCTCGCGTCGGCTACCTTATCCCGCATCTCAATAAAATTGGCGAGTGCTAGATCTGCAATGGCATCACCGGCTGGTTTCCGTAGCCTGGCATATGATTCGAGAGCCAAAGCCCAATCTCCGTTGTAGTGGTCTAGACACTCGATAAGAATGCTGCAATCTTCGAAACCGCAATTCATGCCTTGTCCGTAGAATGGAACAATAGCGTGCGCTGCATCGCCAATCAAGGCAACCTTACCGTTGAAAACCCACGGGTTGCAACGCACCGTTACGAGAGAGGACTCGGGATTGGTAAAGAAATCTTCCAGCAATGATGGCATAAGAGGAACTGCATCTGCAAACTCTTGATGAAAGAACGCAGTTACCTGCTCAGGTGTGCGAAGCTCGTCGAAGGAAGGAGATCCGTGGTGCGCAAAGAATAATGTTAGCGTAAACGATCCATCGGGATTTGGTAGACCAATCATCATGTAATTGTGCCGTGGCCAGATGTGCAGCACATTCTTCTCAATTTGAAAACCACTGGTAGCATCAGCAGGGATGTGAAGTTCTTTGTAGCCATGCTCGATATATGACTGGGAATAGTCGAAGCGATCACGCGTTTGCAGCTTACCCCGAACTGCGCTAAATGCACCATCTGCACCAAAGAGTATGTCTGCGTTGGTAACAATTGTTTCGCCAGACGGTAGTTCAAATGTTGCCGAGGCTGTGTCGATGTTTACATCTACGCAACGTGCGTTAAACGTGAATGTTACGCCATGGCGTTCTGCAGCCGACATAAGCGTCTTATTTAGCTCGCCACGGGAAACGCTGTTGATGAACTGTCCCTCTTTGCCATATGGCTGATACGTCTGGACGCCCTGCTTATCATGCATCATTCGTCCATGCATGGGTATGGCTATCTCACGAATGTCTTCGGCTAAGCCGGCAGTTTCAAGAGCACGCAGTCCTCTGTCCGACATTGCAAGATTTATTGAGCGTCCGGCATAACCAGCGCTTGTGCGCATATCGGGTCTGCGTTCAAATACACGGACAGTATAGCCCCGTTTAGCCAGTACCGTTGCTAAGAGAGAGCCAACTAAGCCTGCTCCAACGATTGTTATGTTTTGCGCCATGTGGTATTAGAATTGCGAAAATGTTTGCGAGCTGATGTTGAATTGCGGATCACCAACAATTATCGAACCTTGGCCTGGCACTGCAATGAGAAACCACTCAGTATTTGCAAGCTCGGTGCGTTGGCATCCAAACATCTTATGTCCGATAACAACATCAAACCACGCCCCGTTGTTCAATAGCGTAAACAAAAAAGGCTTGCCTACAGGTAGAGGTGTGGAGTACGTTACCGAATCTTCTCCATTGACAATAGTTGTAGAGTCGCCTTCAATGATAAACGATATCCCTTTACGAGCCGATGTAGAATCATCAAACGGCGTTGTGCGTGTTTGAATAATGATCCGATCTGGACTACTGCGAATGATCTCGGTAGAAAAAATAAGCTCTGTTTGTCGCTGTGCACGCAACCCCACCTTTGACGGCCCGTTCATGCGGAACGCATTTACAGCAGTTAGTGTAATCTTGTCCTTGTTGGCCAGCTTTACACCTTGTGTGGGTACAATGGCATACTTCTGCATCGTGAACTTATGTGATGTGCAAGCCGTGCAGAGCAACATCACACCAACAATCGCTGCCTGTGCACTATTCATGCGGATAGCCTTTTCCGTAGCGCAAGTCTCCGCGATTGAACTGACGAGTATACAGCCCAACTCCTATTCCCAAATAGACCGTGCTAAAATTTGGATCCGCAGCTGTAATTCGATTGTAACGATCTGTGATAAATGAATATCCCTGATCTTCTAAGCCTGGAATTGATGATCCCGTATTTCCTTGAACATACCCTGTAACAATCTGCAGATTCATTTGGTCACTCAATGGTAGTGTCGTGCGCACCCCAACATGACCAAATGAGGAGGGGGCGTAACCGTATTCGATAAACGGATCGATTCTTAAGTCTCGTTTGAATGGAAGCCAGTGGTAGGTTACACGAATCGGCAGCATCGAAATGCCGTATTCAGATGGTCCCAGAATAAGGGCTTCAAACAAGGAAGTACCAACAGACACTTTGTAGTTCAAGAATGGAAGGGCTATGTCGGCTGTTGCTAGACGAACGGTAAGCCCCTTGATCGTGGGTGCTGCCTCGGGAGGGTCTGCTGGAGACATAAATGAACGTTCGGCGCTACTACCGAGCAGGGTAAGGTCGATAGCTCCGATTTCCCATGCAGAATGCTCGTGGTATTTCCATTCTGTCTCGGTTTCTTCTTCACGATTGAGGAAGTCTAATGCAGAGACGCCAATGCCGAAGTATGGGAAATTGACTGACTCGAATGTTGATGTGCTTGATTGACGTGAACGACCGAACTCGCCGCCAAATGCATAGCCAACGTATGCGCGAAGGTTTAACCCGCCAATACTTCCAACATCACCTGATACACTGGTATTAACATACATGGATGGGAATGCTGCTAACGATACAGACGGACGCAATGCCATATAGGGAATGCGCTTGCTGTAATAGATACGTTTCGACACTGTCAACACACCCATGCCAGTTAGGGAATTCTCTGCATCTGCTTGGAGCCGCTCATATGCTGTAACGCCCCATGTCCAATCTTGTGCGTTGTCAAAAAGAGGCAGCTTCCATTCCATGATACCAATGCGGTGGATGTACCCATCAAAGAGGTGCGACGTAGAATCCGTTTCGCGTCCAAAGAGCAGGTCGTTGATATCGTAGTACAAACCGAACATGCTGCGTTTGGTACTCTCGCCGTCTATTGAAGAGCCAATCAGTCCAATACCCTCGAACAAACCCAGACGAATAAATGCTGGATACTCGCGAACTGCTAAACTATCATAGCGACGCACATCGCGGTCTCTGCTCTCCGTAGTGGGCGACGGAAAGATGATGCCGTTGTCTCGCTCGCCCGGTAGGTTTTGCACGCGCTTGGTAACGAGCGTATCTACTTCAACGATCGTATGTACATCACGTTCAACACGTGTTATGCTTCCACATCCGACTAGGACGAGTGAGGCAACAAGAATCGACACTGCAAAGAGGGACCTAGAGGAGATCATAGGACAAATCTTGTAGTGAGCATAGGTGTATTGTTGAGCTGTGCCACGGCAACCTGTCCGGCAGAAACAGGACCAACACCTTCAGGTGTTCCCGTAAAGATGCAGTCGCCTGGCTGTAGTGTAAATACCTGCGACAAATAGGCGACAAGATTTTCTACCGAGCGCTCCATGTCTTGCGTGTTACCAGACTGCCGAAGAACGCCATCGATTTCAAGTTTGAGATCCCATGGCCCCCTGCCACACTCTTGCATCGGAATCACGTTTCCACATGGGGCAGACCCTTTCCAGGATTTTGCGACCGCCCAGGGGTGTCCGTTCTTCTTTGCTTCTGCCTGCACATCGCGAGCTGTTAGATCTATACCTACCGTAACGCCTGCAATATGATTCCACGCCTCGTCAGGAGAGCACTCATCTGTAGGGCTACCGATAACAACAACAAGCTCTACCTCGTGGTGCACATCAGACGAAAATCCTGGTAGTTGCACATGAGCCTCATCGTTGCGGTATGCAGACGGCGGCTTGATGAAAACGATTGGATTGGCAACTATCTCTGCCCCCATCTCTCGGGCATGTGCAGCGTAGTTACGCCCAATACAGTACATCGTGCCCACCTTCAGTGTGCCTCCATCGGTGAATTGCCAAAATGGGGTCATGGCTGCTTCTTTGATGTGTCTTGTTTGCGGAATGGGGCTACTTCCTGAATTGGATTCGTCATATCGAGATCTGTAACAACATCTGTTGAGTCGCGAATAACGTCGAAGCTTTTCTTACGCCATCGCGTTGATGGGTCGGCATAAACTTTCTGCATTAGACGCCCCCATATAGGAGCAGCCGCCTTTCCCCCCTGACCATAGTCGCCGGTAAATCGAATACGCATATCATCGAATCCAACCCACACACCACATGCTAGCTGCGGAGTTATGCCAACAAACCAGGCATCGGCAAAATCGTTTGTTGTTCCTGTCTTTCCTGCAGCGTCATGCTTAAAGAATCTTCGAATACTTGATGCTGTGCCACCATCGACAACGCCGCGCATCATCGCAATCATGTTGTCAGATGTGCGCTGTGAACAGGCCTCACTGGTAAGGCGTTCGAATGGCTTTGCTTCGTAGAGTACGTTGCCCATGCGGTCTTCTACTCGCATGATATAGCTAGATGCATTGTAAGCGCCATGGTAGGCGAAGGCAGCATAGGCATTTGTCATTTCGAGCGGAGATACTTCGCCAGTGCCGAGTGCAATTGACGGGACGGCATCAAGCTTGGAGGTAATACCAAGGCGGCGGCACAGAGCTACCACTTGCTCTGGATCTGTAAACCCGGTCTCAGTAACCAATCGTGCGGCAACGCTATTGAGCGAGAACTTAAGTGCGCTGCGTAACGAAATTGGTCCGCCCCCTTCACGAGAACCTTGAGGAGACCATACTGTGCCATCGCCCAGGGCATAGCTGAATGGACCGCTTTCGACAAGTGATTCCGGAGAAATGTCTGGTGACGATTCAAGGGCACTTGCATAAACAAATGGTTTAAAGGACGAACCTGGCTGACGCACAATCTGTGTTGCATGGTTGAGTGAATATCGCGCCGCCGGCTGAAGGGTCATGTTAAGAGGAGAAGACCCCACCATACCAACGATGTAGCCTGTAGAAGGTTCGATAACAACAAGGCCAGCCTGTATCACCGTAACAATTCGTTTAACACTATCGACAAATCTGGCGTTATTCATAAGCCTCGAAGTAACCGCATCACGCCGATCTTCGGTTGCAGTTACATAGTCTGGATGATGGCGTATGGCTTGAGCAAGAAACTTCTTCAGCAGAGGCTGACGGCTATTCCAAGAAAATGAATTGTCGAACATGCGTTGGTAGTCGCGCAGGTGTTCATCGAGTGCTTGATTTGCATACTTCTGAACACGAGAATCGAGCGTTGTATAGATAACAAGTCCATCACGATAGATGTCGTGTCCGGCCAGACGTTCTTTCCATATGTCATCACTTGTGAGTGTTTGACGAATCATCTCAACAAAATGGGGTGCGATGCCTTTGTAGACTGTGCTCGGTGCAACCTTGCGTAGTGGCTCGGCAGTTGATGCTGCCAACTCATCATCAGTTACATAGTCAACTTCATTCATCATGCAGAGAACAAGATTTCTGCGGCTCACGCCGAGAGAGTCGTCTGCTCCATACTTTTCTGGAGCCTTAAAAAGGCCCACGAGATAGGCGCATTCAGCCACTGTGAGGTCCATGGGCTCTTTATTATAGTACGTCATCGACGCTACTCGCAAACCGTATGCACCGCGTCCGTAATACACCGTGTTGGCATACATTTCTAGGATCTCGTTTTTCGTGTATGCCTGCTCAATCTGAACGGCTGTCCACGCTTCTCGGATCTTACGCCAAATCGTTTGCTCCTGAGAGAAGTACAGATTCCGTGCAAGCTGTTGGGTAATGGTCGAGGCACCTTCTTTTGCCTTCATAGCAAGCACATTTTTCACTGCAGCCTTGCATATGCGCATCATGTGTACGCCCCAATGGTCGTAGAAGGCGCGATCTTCGGTTGCTACCAAGGCGTTGATGAATCCTTTGGGAATTGAATCATAGCGAAGATTCGTGCGACGAGTTGTTGCGAAAAGCTCGAGCATTGCACCGTCTGCACTGTACACGCGCGTGGCAAGTTCTTGTGGCGGGTTTTCCAGCTGCTCAAGTGTTGGCAGTCCACTGCTGAGCGAATACATAATGAGCCCAACGAATAGAAGGGTAATACCAATAAAGGATGCTATGGCGGCTCGCGCAACATTCGTTGGTGTTATAAATGTACCTATACTCATGACGTAACCTTAGTAAGTTCAACCCGTCTGCAGCGTTTACGCCAAGAGTCGATGGTTTCATCTTTGCGGCGTTTGAGCAATTGCTGTTCGCCTTGACTGCTACCCTCGAGAATTGATCGCGGAACGCCGCGTTCGACTAGTCTCTCAATAACAAATTCTACTCGCTGTTTACCGAGAACAACATTTGATTCATCTGTGTCAACATCATCGGTGTGTCCAACCAGTGATATCTTCTTGATCTTCGTTGATCCAGACAGAACATTTTGCGCAAGCTCATCGATATCCAGTTGCCATGTTCTGGCTGTTTCTATGCCATTGGAATCAAGTGTTCTAGGGTACGGGTTGTTGAATTCCGCCGTTGGGAAATTCATGCGGAGCGTTAACGATTTTGAAAGCGTTATTGGCTCTGTTCGTACAATGATGCTGTTGGCCGAGTCTTTTGGGATTTCAACGCTGTATGAGTCATAGAAGAGAGTATCGGATTGTGCTGTTATCTGCACTGGGGTGCTCACTGGCACATCTATGGAATACGATCCAGCACTATCTGTTCGCGTTGAAGAAAAAACTCGTCGTGTAGATGAAGAACGAGCGGTTACCTCTGCATCAACCACCGGCTGCTGAGTTTGGGAGTTTACCACACGGCCAGTCAGCTTTGCTACCGGACCTTCATCAGAGATTTGTTGATATGCGACAAAGACATCAAAGTCTTTACGGTAACTCTCTCGTCCGTTGTTTCGATTCGATGCTACGTATAAGTCAACACCATTCGGCGACATGCTAGGGAAAATCTCATCGGCCGACGTGTTAATGGGCGCACCAAGATTAGCCACATTACGTGCAATTAACGAGTCTCCATCTTCGAAAACCTCTGCAGCAAAAGCATCGTAGCCACCAAAGGTGGTATGACCAGATGAGCTAAACATGAGTGTCATCGACGTTTGAGGTAAAAACGACGGCGACAACTCATCACAATAGGTGTTCGTTCCAGCAAGGGGGCGTGCAGGCCCAACACTTCCATCTGTATAACGGCGAGCATACCAAAGGTCTGTGCTATTCAGAGAGCCGCTACGGTTGGAGGCAAACACAATCCAATCTCGGTTAGGCGATAGGGCAGGGTGGCCATCCCATGCAAGCGAATCATCACATCCGATTGAAGCTGAGTCTGTCTCTACGGTACTGCCATCTATGATACCTTGTACTATGGCACCGTCGCGATGGTTGCCGTGATCAACAATACGGGACAGTAGCATCGATGTCTCTGCGCCATCCCAGGGCGCTATGGCAATTGATGAAGGTCCGGTTTTTGAACTTGCTACATACCACGCCGACTTCATGTCGGCGCCACGGATGAGGAGGCACCGCTCCTCATTATTCTCGACGGGTAGCAGACCATACTCTTGCAAGTTGCTCGATGCCCCCTGAACGCGCTCGAATACATAGTATCGCACATGTGGTATGGTTGGTGTAACCGTGTCTAGCTTCAACAATCCCGCTGAGTCCTTAACCGGCAATGCCGCACACGTAGGTGGTGGTGGCGGAGGAGGCGGTGGATCGGCATGCCGCTTATAATACACCGTGTTACACGATTGCACGATTAGCAATGCAATTGCAGAACCGATTGCTAGAAGCACCCTAGAATGTTGCGGACGTGGAGAGAGCAATGGAGAGTTGTTCTTGATAGTGAGCGTCGCTGATTTCAATTGCACCAAGTGATGCGGTAAACTCATTGATGTATTGTGTGTCCAGAAGAGTAAACCCACGTGCATGTATGTGCTGGATCAACCGAACAAACGCCACCTTCGACGCATCTGGCTTTCTGGAAAACATAGACTCACCAAAGAATGCGCCATTGATAGCAACGCCATAAAGACCACCGACAAGTTCATCGTTTAGCCATGTCTCAACGCTGTGTGCGTAACCCATGTAATGAAGTTGAGTATAGGTGCTGATGATGTCGTCGGTTATCCACGTGTCTTCACGTTCTTGACATCGCAGAATTACCGTATCAAAACTCGCATTTATTGTCGATTTGTAGGTTTCTTTTCGTACCGTCCGACGCAGAGATCGCGAAAATCGTACTGCATCAAGAGGGATTACCGCCCTCGGATCGGGCCGGTGCCAATACACGCTGCCAGTCTCGGGGTCGCCCATGGGAAAGAAACCCTGCTGGTAACCCATGATAACTACCTCAGCTAAGAGCACTTAGCACTTCTCCGCAGCATATCGCACGTAGGGTATTCCTTTTGCATCACAGAACATCTGCTGATCAGTTGTAAAGCGGAAAGGCCATGTGGTATCGTCCATCAAGGGGCTGATCGAAAAAAGCGAGGATGCCGAGAGCACCTCGCGTTGATAGGCATCTACGTTTTCACGGTCGGTTGCAAGGTAAAGACGTCCGCCCGGTACGAGCACCCTGTGAACCATCTTGAGAAATCCCTGGGAAAATGCTCGACGCTTATGGTGGCGCTTCTTGGGCCATGGGTCAGGGAACAGATACACTGCGTAATCGATCGACCCCGGCTGAATCCAATCGAGTCCGTTTGCAAGTGTATACCACAGGGCATGGGCATTTTTCAACCCCTCCCCAGAAATCACTCCGTTAATATAGTCGGCCAGAGATTCGCGTACTTCTACACCCAAGATGTTGACATTTGGATGGGTTAGCGCATGGCGAATCAAAAATGCGCCACGTCCGCACCCGAGGTCCAATACACTAGCAGGCTTGGAATTGGCAAACCAGGAGCCCCATTCAGCATCGGTGCGAAGAGGGGGGTATTGGTGGTGAACAAATAGGTGTTGGTGGGCCGGTAAATAGGCCTGTGAATTCACATGGTGCCGCACCCTGGGCACAGGGTATTTGGACCAGTCTATTTCGGGAGTTTCAGCAGTTCTTCTATCCATGGGCTCTACAAAGTTAGCATTCCGTATATTCGCCGTCCTTCCGCCACCGTATGTGGGGGTGGAAAGACGTTGCCGAAAGATTGTCTTGGAGGACTCTTGCGCTGGAATTCATTGAGCAAATGGATGCTCATTTTTGCTCCGATCGCTGCGGCCGCAATTTTGCTGTGGCCTACGTACGGTTATTCTTCGCTCACAGCTGAGCGTGGTGACCTTGCTGCCGATACTTCTCTCAAGGGGCGTATCGCCTTAGCAAAGTGGGACAGTACTCATGCCGAGGATATGGCGAGTGCCCGTGCCGGACGTCTCAAGTTGGGACTTGACCTGCGCGGCGGCACATACCTTACTCTGGAAGTAGACGTCCTCAAACTCATCGAGTCATCTGCAGATCCGCAGGCAATCGATGATGTTTTTAAGAGCGTCATTGATGAAACGCGCAAAGCAACTGACAATTCAGACCGCGATGTGCTTGCAACCTTCCTCGAAAACTTCCGTGGTAAGGGCAAGAGCCTCATCAATTACTTCCAGGCAACACCTCTAACAGAGGAAGCGGTTGAGAACAAGCTCCGTCGCGATGCCGATGAAGCAGTTGAGCAGGCCCAAATCGTTCTTTCGCAGCGGATCAACAAGTACAATGTTTCGGAAGTAAGCATCCAGAAGCAGGGCACACGCCGTCTTGTTATCGAAATGCCAGACGAACAAGACACACTGCAAATGCGCAAACTTCTCTCGCAGACGGCTCGTTTGGAGTTTAAGCGTGTGATGATGGATGCATCGATGATCAAGGCGATGTATGGCATCGACCAAGCCGTACGAAACCTGCGTTTAGGTGTAGCAGCCACAGTTGTTGATACAACAGCAAAGGATACTGCATCGGTAGCAGCAGACACAACAATGAAAGACACGTCGAAGGTTGCGGCAGACACCTCGAAAAAGGGTCCACAAGACCCATATAAGGGGCTAAGCGATGCAGAAAAGATTCGCCGGATCAAAGCAGACTTCCCTTTCACGTACATGGTTTTTGGAAGTGTAGCAGCTAACGAAGAATCTCAGCCACAGAGCTTTGATCTCGTTGGATTAAAGATCAACAATTTCAAACCAGAAGACTTGCCAAAGGATGGAATCTTCAGCTTCCGAATTCCAGCAGAAAAGGTAGACGAGTTCGTATCTGTTCTCAACGATCCACGCGTTCGTGAGTCTATGCCTGCTTCACTGGATATCCTTCTTTCGGCAACAGGGAACACAACGCAGAAGGGTGCTAAGCCAGACTTCTTTGAAGTCTACGGTGTGTCTCGCGAAGCAGACTTGGTTGGCGATGTTATTCAAGATGCGTACCCAAGTTTTGACAATACAAACAAGCCTGTTGTGAGCATGTCGATGAACGATGAAGGTTCTGAGGAGTGGTCAAAGATCACCGGAGCCAACATTGGCAAGCGTATCGCTATTGTATTGGACGACCGTGTATGGTCTGCCCCAACAGTTCAGAACAAGATTGCCAACGGATCATCACAGATCTCAGGTGCATTCTCGCCAGAAGATGCAACACGCCTTGCAGTTGTCTTGAAGGCTGGCGCGTTGAAGGCACCAGTGAAAATCATCGAAGAGCGCGTGATTGGTCCATCACTTGGAGAAGATTCTATCAATCGCGGTCTTACGAGCTCGGCGATTTCGTTTGCGCTAATCATCGTCTTCATGCTTGCATACTATTCTGTCGGTGGTGCCATCGCAGACGTTGCGCTTGTCATGAACGGATTGTTGGTTGTTGCAGGGTTGGCTGCCTTCGGCGGAACGCTCACACTTCCAGGTATCGCCGCTCTGATCCTTTCAACAGCTATGGCCGTTGATGCCAACATCCTGATCTTCGAGCGTATGCGCGAAGAGATGTATGCCGGCAAGACGCTCAAGACGGCGGTAGAACAAGGCTTTAATCGTGCATGGAGCGCCATTTTGGACTCAAACTTGACCAACATCATTGGTGCTATTCCTCTTATGATCTGGGGCTCTGGTCCGATCAAGGGCTTTGCCATCACGTTGCTTGTTGGTGCAGTAGTTACGCTCTTTACAGCCGTGGTGGTAACTCGCGCTATGTTCCAACTAATCATCATGAGCGGCGCAACTACACTTAACATTGGACAGAAGAGGACGGTGTAAGATGGATTTGATCAGGAAGACTAATATTGACTTTGTCACAAAACGCAACACGTTCCTTCGCGTCTCGATTTTGCTCAGCGTACTTGGTACGCTGGCGATTTTACTAACGCAGATTTCTGGACTCGGCTTGCCAAAGCTGATTGAGTTTGGTATCGACTTTACGGGTGGAACAGAGACGAAGGTTTCGTTCGCAAATACAAGCATCCAGGCAGAAGAAGTTCGTCAGGCGCTCAGCTCCAGTAAGTTCGGCAACCCTGAAATCAAGAGCTATGGCCGTCCAGGAGACTTCCTTATTCGCATCAACGAAACACAGGACAACGCCTCGAAAGTATCGGCGGACATGGTCGAAGAGTTGAATGCAAAGTTTTCAAATGGTGGTAAGAATGCCGTGCAGCTCCTCGGTGCTAATAACGTGGGAGCAAAGATCTCGTCGGAGTTGGCAGAGGATGCAGCTATCTCCCTTATTGCTGCCACGCTGATCATTCTGCTCTACATCGCATTCCGTTTTGAATGGGCTTACGGTGTTTCAGCTATTATTGCGCTGGCGCACGACGTTACGATGGCCTTCATCATTTCTGTGCTGTTCAACAAGCTCGGCATTCTCAATCTCGAAATCTCCATCAATTCGATTGCGGCATACCTAACGATCCTCGGTTACTCAATCAACGACAAGGTGGTTGTGTTCGACCGTATCCGTGAGAACCGTGAAAAGTACCGCGGGATGCCACTTGCAGAGCTGGTGAACCACTCACTCAATGAGACGCTTAGCCGTACCATCATTACGGGTGTTTCGGTTCTCGGAGCACTTCTGGTTATGGTGTTCCTCGGTGGAGACGTTCTCGAAGGCTTTGCGTTCACGATGTTCGTTGGCATCGTTGTAGGTACGTATTCATCGATATACGTTGCCTCTGCATTCTTGATTTGGTACACAGAGCGCGTTAAGCATAAGAACGTGGGCTCTGTAGCCTCTACGCAAGCCTAAGCCCCCTGTCATGAGTGTTTCCATCATTGTCGGTGCTCAATGGGGCGATGAGGGGAAGGGCAAGATTGTAGACATGCTCTCGGAAGAGGCAGACATTGTCGCACGCTATCAAGGCGGAGCTAATGCCGGCCATACCATCGTGTTTGATGGCAAGAAGTATGTACTGCACTTGATCCCTTCTGGTATTCTACACCCTGAAACGACATGCGTTATTGGTAATGGCGTCGTAATCGACCCCGTAGCCTTGATGGAAGAGATCCATATGCTCGAGAGCATGGGCATTTCTGTTGAGGGGCGCCTGCACATTTCGCATAAGGCCCACCTGATCATGCCATATCACAAGCACTTGGATGCCGCTCGTGAGAAACAGGCTGGATCGATCGGCACAACAGGTCGAGGCATTGGCCCGGCTTACTACGACAAAGCGCTTCGGACTGGTATTCGCATCGTTGATTTGCTCGACCGCGACGTGCTGCGCGAAAAAATTCGTCATAACCTCGAAGAAAAAAATCAATTGCTGCAAGCCCTCTACGGCGCAGAACCAATCGATGTTGATGCAATGATCGATGAATATGTCGAGTTTGACTCGCGCATTGATCCGTACATCACCGACACCACGCTGTTGTTGAACTCGGCTCTGAAAGAGGGAAAGCGTGTGTTGGCAGAGGGTGCACAGGGTGCGCTGCTCGACCTAGACCATGGTACATATCCGTTCGTTACCAGCTCTAACCCAACTTCGGGTGGGGCTTGTACGGGGCTTGGCATCCCACCTACGGCGATATCATCTGTGATGGGTGTTGTTAAAGCCTATAGCACACGTGTAGGCAATGGTCCGTTCCCAACAGAACTGAACGACGAAACGGGCGAGCTTCTTCGCACGGAGGGCCACGAGTTTGGTGCAACTACCGGACGTAAGCGCCGCTGCGGGTGGTTGGACATTCCAGCATTGCGATATTCGATCATGATCAACGGGATCTCAGAGATAGCGCTAACAAAGCTGGACGTACTGGGTGTGCTGGACGATATACGCCTCTGCACGGGCTATGTGGTAGATGGCAAAGTTGTGAAGTCGTTTCCAGCGGATGTAGCAACACTCTCGCGTGTAGAGTGCACCTATCAAAGCTACCCAGGGTGGAAGAGTTCGCTCGACGGCATCCGGTCGTTCGCAGACCTGCCGCCAGCAGCGCAACATTATGTGGAAGAAATCGAACGCCTTTTGGAAACACCGGTTCGATGGGTCTCCACAAGCCCTGCTCGCGAGGACACATTCCTACGATAAGACCTGAAACTTCTCGATAGTTTTCCTATGTTAGGCCATCAGAAAGTGATCCGCCTGACTACCATCATTGCCCTGCTTGTACTTGCTTTCGAAGCCTATGGGCAAACTGCGCAGCGTTGGCAAAAAGTAACTCTGCCAAGTCCGTACAACACCGGCTACTACCTTGACATTTTCTTTCTGCCCGGGAACTCCAACTACGGTTGGGCGTGCGACCAAAACGGCGGGTATGTTGTGCGCACCACAGACGGCGGCAACACGTGGCAGGGAACAAAAGTTGATCCTGCGCTAGGGGCATGCCATCTAGAGTACATTCAGTTTTTGGATCAAAACACGGGTTATTGCTCGGGTCCATGTGGCATGTACAAATCTGTAGATGGCGGAAAGACATGGACAAACATCAAGCCGGCCGCATCTCCAATGGTCTGGGGTGGATGGTTCAAGAATGTGAACGAAGGCTGGTTCACAGGAGGTGGATGCGGTACCAGTTCATTTTTTCGAACCCTAGATGGTGGCGCAACATTCACAGTTTACACCCACCCAGAACCGCGCTCTACGATGTCGGATCCCTATTGGGATGCAAGCATGCCTGCCAATACGCTTTATGCGATCGGCAGTGGCACGCTGTTCAGATCTCAGGATAATGGAGCACAGTGGGCCGTTCTCAACTATACCGGCACAAATAACCCATGGCACGAAGAACTTGCCATGTTTGGTAATTCCGTGCTGATACCGAATTCCGGTGCGCGTTGTGCTTCGGGTCCTGGCCCAACAAATGGCATGCGTTTTAGCACGGATATGGGCGCAACATGGCGCGATTTTCAAACTGGACAGGACATGTTTGGCACGTTCCTTCGCGATGCACAGCGCGGCTGGGCAGCGGGTTGGGCAGAATCTGTCTACTATACGTCCAATGCAGGACAAACCTGGCAGAAGCGTTCCTGTGGTTTGGATGGGGCTGGCACAGACGATATCTTTTTTGTCGACGATAACAATGGTTGGGTTGTCGGTGGTGGAATCTTCCGCACGGCTCCTGCTTTGCGTACGCAGAGCGACACGGTGGTAAAGTTCGTAGGAGTTTGCCCCGACAGTGTTGCGCGGGACACAATACGGTTTAGAAATCGAAACTGGTTTAGCTCGCCATGGAGCGTAACCCTGAATGGAGTTGATGCCGCACAGTTTCGCATTGTGAATACTCCTATTGCCGCAACGATTTCTTCATGTGATTCTCTTGCGGTGATTGTTGAGTATCGTCCCAATCAGCAGGGGCCCCATTACGCAACAATACAGGCAACATTTCAGGAGCCTGAAACAACACTGGTTGTATCACTAGAGGGTAACGGACGTCAGCGCACTGCTAATCCAGTAGATACTCTCATCTCATTCAATGCACCAGTTGGATCTCCCACATCGAAAACATCGATGTGGAGATCAACGTCTTCTGCCAATCTCGAATCAATCGTTAGCATAACTCGTATCAGCGGCGACACTACAATCTCGCTCACTGTCGGACAATTGCCAGCGCAGGTGCGTACAGACGGCACGCTCACGTACGTTACGGCAACCCCGCGTGATACAGGCTGGATACAAGCGAAATTCCGCGTGCGCCTGGGGCCATGTCAGCGCGACACAATTATAACTGTTCGCGTTTACGGTCAGTCCCCAATATTCACCTCTGTGCCCACTGCCTATGTGCAGACAGGGTGTGGCAGATCCGATACGATAGAAATACCAGTTCTCAACACGGGCAATGCACAGCTCAATATTGGCGCAATCACACTAGACATGAATGCCTCAACAGCATTTACATTTCTGGGTATGAAGAGCGGTCGAAAGGGTGTGCCGTGGGTTATTCCAGCCGGTGGACTTGATACGTTGCTCGTTTCATTTACAGGTGGAACAGGTAAAGACAACTCATCGCTCACGATGCAGCATGATGATCTTACAAAAGCTCGCGGATCGAAAAATCCATGGACGATTGCCCTTCGTGGTGTTTCCAATCAACCATCAATTACGATAAATCCTAAGATCATTGATCTCGGTTCGATTTGCGAAGGGGCTACACTAGAGCGCAACGTTACTGTAACGAACGTTGGCTCGACAATGGCCGACATCACATCATGGACGAACAGCCAAAACATCAGTGGTCTGCCAAGCGGTACATTCACGCTGTCAACTGGTCAGGCACGCCAGATTCCAGTTTCCTATAAAGCAACCAAACTTGGGGCATTTCAGGATACGGTCTTCGTGCGCGTTTCCCCGTGTGACTCAGTCTATGTTGTGATTGTGCGTGGCACGGTCGAGAACATTGCCATAAGTATTACTCCAACGCGCATTGCAGACTCTGCTGATGTAGGTATTCCACTAAAGGGGCGATGCGTCATCCGCCTTCAGACTGGAGATAGCGCAACGATAACTTCTATTCGTATTTCACCCCTTCCAGCAACACTGACATATCTCTTGCCATCGCTACCACGTAAGCTTCGTAAGGACGACAGCATAGTAATCAACTTTGAGTGGTCTTCACAAGCTCCGGCAACGTACAATGGTACAATCGAAGTAACAGCATCTACCACGTGTATTACGCGTTCTACTGCACAGATCTACTTCCGCGCGTTCAATGCTGATGTAACCGTCGGACCCAGCTCGCTAAATTGGCTTGTTGAATGCAAACCTCAGATGTCTACGAAACAGGTTACCGTAGAAGTACGCGGCAACCGTCCTGTTCGCGTATTCCTTGCCAGAATTGCAGAGCAAGGCACCCCATTTAAGGTTGTTGGGCCACCAACGCCGTTTGTTGTAGACCCCGGAAAACCGATAGCTATAGACATCGCATTTACTCCAACAGTATTTGGAAGATCCCTCGCAACGTTGATCGTTGATACAGATGTTGATGAAGGCGATGCTACAGTAAACCTTGAGGGTGTAGTCGATAATGTTGACATAGTAGTAACGCCGAAGTTCATCGACGGCGGATCGGTTCTGCCATGCAGTCCTATCATTAGAAAAGAGTTTACAATTCAAAACAATGGGACTGTCTCAACTGTTGTTGATATCAGCGACACACGAGCCCCGTTAGGATTCTCTATTACCCCAAAGACTGTAAACCTTGGTCCAGGCGGCAGGGCAACGATCTATGTAGACATGCAGCCTTCTCTGCTGCCGGCAAATACAACGAGCTTTGCTCAGTTTTTCATACAGGATCGGCTCTGCAACGATGTAGATACAGTAACTGCTAAGATTGACATCGGTGAGATTCCTAAGCTGGTGGTTACGCCAGACCCACTGGTATTGCCAGAGATTCTGAAGGGCACGGTTACATCGGGTAGCATTACCATCAGCAATCCGTCGATGTACGACATGTTCATTCGTAATGTGCGCGTGCAGCAGGTGCGTCCGCATTGGACGTTGCTAACACCTTTGATGGGCAAAACGATTCTCAGCGGTGAGTCGTTGGTTGTTGATGCCGAATATGCCCCAGTGGTTGCCGGGCAGGATACAGCACTGTTGTTTATCGACGCGCAAGTTGTCATTGGTCCGGCATGCACGAGTATCTCAACCGCTGGATTGCGCAGCTCGGCCCGCTCTCCACGAGTACCGATTACATATGATGTAAAGCTCCGTGTAGATGAATACAACGTTTCGCCAGAGTCTATCGTTGAGATACCAGTGCATCTTGACAGTGACGTCAAAGACGCACAGCTCGATAGTCTGAAGTGGTCTATTGGTTTTACGCAGATCAACTTAACAGTGGACTCGATCAAGGGCGGTAATGCACCGGACTCGCGTGTGGTAGCTAGCGCCCAGCCAGCTCAGGTTACATTTACGGTATACCCTACTGGACAGCAGTTTGGCAAGCCTGGAGTTCTAGCTGTGCTGTATGTCACAGCCCATTCTGCTATTCCCGACAGCACGCCTCTCGACATCAAGGGCATGTTTGCTACAGCATACGAGCCCCTTACATTCTCCGATAATGATGGATATGTGGTAGTCGATGCCTGCGGTCCACGATTCTGGTTCGAATATACGCCGCGAACAGTCTTCCGACTCAATCCGCCATTGCCAGTCAAAGATGCAATTAGCATACATGCTCGCAGTCAGGGGGCTGATGTTGTTGCCATCGACATCGTAAACGGCTTGGGTCAGGTTGTGCGCACGCAGATCAATACCGAGATTCCCGATGGGGCTTCGAACATTCGAGTTAACGTTGATGGTCTAGCCGATGGCGTCTATGTTGTGCGGTTAACCTCGCGTTCTGGCGGAATCCTTATCGCGACGGTACCACTGAGTCGTTAATAGTTACGAAGAGCTTTTGCAGGGCTTCGCGCACACCATCCTTTAGCGCAGCCTTCGAATCTACTGCTACAACTCCCTCGGCGCGTTTGATTTGACGTAGTGTTTTTTGCGGAGTTATCTCGTCGAATGAGAGCGTGCAAATTGCACCTCCGCGAATGCGCTCTATTGTGCCAGAAACAAGATGCGAGATCTCGAATGCCGAGAGTACATTAAGCTCTGCAGCTGTTGTTGCGTTGTAATTCTCAATCATGAACAGGCGAGCCTTCGCAAAGATTGAGTCTCGCGTATCAAGATCAATCAACGTTACATCATCACATCCTCTGAGGGCTTCTACGATAAGTTGAGCTGCGTCATACGAGGCAGGCACCTTTTCCTTAAACAGCGACCATGTTCCCAAGTCCGAGGATGGTTGCTTAAACTCAATACCACCAATTGCAGCAAGAGCTGTTGGCCTTACGCGTAAAACAGTATCGGCTCGGGAGTACAACGAGGAGTCATTTAATGCCACACAAAGCGCGCGTTGCAAGGACGACAAAATCGCAGGGTCTGCAATAGCAGTCCCCGAGGTATCGCGTTCCAATGAAGTTGTGCCGTAACCAACTCCGCGAACGTTGACTATAAACCCATCGCCTCCAAGAACAATTACCTCGGAACGCACAAGGTTTGCTATACGGCCGACATTACAAAAGACGATGAGCTCTGCACCCACCGCGTCTGCTGCTTGCAGTACCGAAAGCGTATTCGGACGCTTGCGTAGGATAGAATCTCGCATCTGATTACAAATCAAACGATACTTCTGTGTGGCTTCTAGGGCGATGGTTAGCCCCGTTTCAAGCTTTGTGGGATTGATGAGGACGTCTGCACTGTCGTACTGAATGCCACCAATCATCACGCGTTGGGTCCTTTGCTGAGCTGTGCCCAATACCGTTGTTACCAAAAGGAAACATAGAGTAATCCAATGTTTCAGGTTGGTAACAAGCCGATTACACACACCTAACACCCTACGGATAGTTTCGCCCACGTTCGTTCTGTTCTCGTTCACAGCATTGTTCACATTATCTTATGAAACACATTTTTACATGCATGGTTCTTTGCCTAAGCATTGCGTATGCAGCAGCTCAGACCGGAACCATTGAAGGCAAAGTTACAGACGCAGAGTCGGGAGAACTCTTGCATGGTGCAACTATCAGTATCACGTCCACAAAAAAAGGTGCGTATTCCGACACAAAAGGCACATATCGGCTCAAACAGCTCTCGGCTGGTACATACTCACTGAAAGTGTCATATGTCGGGTATCAAACGACAACGTTCGACAGAGTAGTTGTTACTGATAACGCCGTTACCACGTTCAATATCCAACTGGCTGTCTCGAAAGAATTGGGCAGCGAAGTTATTGTCGAGGCCAGAAAGGTAACAGACAATGCAGCAGCACTACTTACACAGCGTAAGAATGCGGCACAGGTAAGCGATGGTATTGGGCGCGAGGAGATTTCCAAAATGCCCGACAGTGATGCTGGACAGTCGTTAAAGCGTGTCTCGGGCGTTACACTCGTCGAAGGTAAGTTCATCTACGTGCGTGGTGTAAGTGATCGCTACAGCAACACAACCCTCAATGGAGCTGCACTTACATCGACCGAGCCAGACAAGAAGGCCTTTGCATTCGATATGTTTCCAAGTGAACTGCTTGAGAATGCAAACATTGTTAAGTCGTTTACTCCTGATCTGCCAGGCAACTTTGCTGGTGGACTGGTTCAGCTAAATACTATTGATTTTCCAAGCAAGCGCGGACTGAAGATCTCGGGCTCGCAGGGTTACAATAACTATGTAACCTTTAAAGACAATGGTTTTTTCGCATCAGCAAGCGCAGACGGAGATCTGTTCGCAATGGGTGCCTCGTCGCGCTCGATGCCATCAGCTGTTCCCTCGGATCGCTTGGGAATGAACCAGCTTCTGCGTGATGTGCGCGCTGGCAATGCAGAGGCAATTGCACGTCTTGACGGAATCGGACGTTCATTCAACAACAACCTTTGGGGCACCTCAGCAGAGACTGTGACGCCAAATGGAAGTTTGTCGGCAACCTACTCCGATGTAGTAACGCTTGAAAACGAAGATGAAATCGGCATCGTAGCCTCTGGCAACTACGGTAACTCGTGGCAAAACAACGAGATCGTTCGTGGTGGCATTCTCTCGAACCCTAAAGACTATCTCTTCAGCTACACAGGCGTGCAATCATCGCGTAGCACATCATTTGGCGGCCTCTTTAATGTTGCCTATCGCTTGGGGTCTAATAGCCGTTTTGGATTCAAGAACACCTATAACCGCATCGCTGATTTTGAAAATGTGCACCTGACGGGCGAGAACTTCGCACAATCGCAGGCGCAGCGCCTCTTCTCTTTCCAGTATGTTGAGAAGTCACTCTACAGCGGCACAGTTTCTGGTGAACATACGATTACCGACGTTTCCAATGCGCTCATCGACTGGCGTTTGAGCTACTCACGATCAACACGTGATGAGCCAGACTTTAAGCGCCTGCAATTTCTACGAAATGCCTCGGACTCGGGTCAGCCATACTTCGCAGCATTTGACCTTTCTCCACAAGGTGCAGGATCGCGCGCCGGACGTTTCTCTTCTGGTCTGGTAGACAACGCAGTGTCTTCAGCTGTGAACATTACGCTGCCAGTTACTACCACGATTAAGGTTAAAGTGGGCGGACTACTCGAGAATCGCTCGCGCGGATTCAGTGCACGTTCGTTAACAATCGTGCAGGGTGTAGAGAACGATATCGCAGACAAGCTTACGATTCCAGACAATGGTGCGTTACCAAACCTCGGTGTGTTCTTTGCCGACTCGAATTATAGTATAGTGAAGGGGCGCTTGAGCTACTCAGAAGACTCTAAGCTTAGCGATCAGTACGATGCTCAGGAGCACCTTCTGGCAGGATACGTAATGCTCGACCTGCCATTCACGCTTGCTGGGATGGAAAGCCGCGTAGTTACAGGTGCACGGATTGAAAAGAACATCCAACGTCTTAACTCCTTTGATGTAACAGACAATCGCGTAAATGTGAACCAAGATCTTGTAGACATTCTTCCAGCATTCAACCTAATTCTGCGTCCGGCAAAGGATTTCAATATTCGAGCATCTGCCTCGCAGACGCTCGCGCGTCCGTCGTTGCGTGAGTTCGCCCCTTTCCAGTTCTACGATTTCCAGCAGCAGGCAACAATAGCTGGTAATCCCAAGTTGATTCGTGCTTTGATTCAAAACTTCGATCTACGCTTGGAGTATTTCAGTGCAGGGGGCGAAGTATTGTCGATTAGCGGATTTTTTAAGCGCTTTGAAAATGCGATTGAAGAAACGCTCTTCCCACAACAGTCTGAGATCGTGCGTTCATTTGCTAATGCAAATGGCATAGCCGACAACATCGGAGTTGAGGTTGAGGTGCGTAACAACTTAGGAACGCTTGCCGAGTGGCTAATGCCTTTTACGGTCTCACTGAATGCGTCATTGGTTGACTCGCGGATCGTAGTCGGGCAGGCAGGTGTAAAGGATACCCGCTCGATGTGGGGTCAGAGTCCATACTCGGTGAATGGGTCCATCTACTACAGCAATGTAGAAACGGGCACGAATGTCAGTGTTGCCTACAACACCTATGGACGCCGAATCATTCAGGTGAATCTCGTTGGTGTGTTTCAAGGAAACCCACATGTATACGAGCTCCCTCGAGACGTCATTGATCTCTCAGTTCAGCAAACAATAGGCGAGTCTCTCGAGCTTAAGCTTAGTGTTCGCGACCTTCTTAATCAGCCATTAACGTGGGAGCAAGATGGCGCTCTCATTCAATCAAACATCCGCGGCATGAGCATATCACTTGGCTTCGGATACAGACTATAGAAATCATAAACGTTCCTCTCACACGGAGAATACCATGAGTCGTTTTCTAACCCTATTCACTACACTGATAACGATGGTGATTGTTGCGGCAGCACAAAATCCATCAACAGTTACGCTGCGTTTCCCCAACGGCGGCGAGACATTTCGTCCTGGCTCTACGCAGGAACTTCGCTGGGATACAGCAGGCACGTTCCGTGCGCGCTGGCGTTTCAAGTTTGCAACATCGATGGCAGGTCCTTGGACGGCACTTACTGGCCCTTCCAATGTTCTAGACTCGGGCGCTACACGTGGTCAGTCGGTTCCAACTTCGGGTGGCTGGCGAGTGCCAAACGTCCCAACGTCAAGCGGTTACCTCAAGATGGAGTTGATTGCAGATACAACAGTGTTTGATATCAACGACAACCCATTTACCATCGCGACTCCGGAAACAATAGTTCCGGACTCGATCATTACAGGGGAGATCACACGTAACATTCATCTGCGTGCAACAAAGATCTATGGCTTACAGGGCTATGTCTACGTTAACGCCGGTGCAACATTGACAATTGACCCGGGTACAATTATCGTTGGTGATATTCCCGGCAACAACTCGGCACTTGTACTTAATCGTGGAGCAAAAATTATTGCTCAGGGTACGGCGGCCAATCCCATTGTGTTTACATCTAGGGCAGCAGCTGGACAGCGTGCGCGGGGCGACTGGGGTGGCATCCTTATCTGCGGTAAGGCCCGTGTTAACCAGCCGGCTGGCCAAGCAGCTCTTGAAGGGGGCGTAGCAGATCTCACAGCAGGCGGCAAGGGCTGGTACGGTGGTACTGATGATGACGACAACAGTGGCGTACTGAAATATGTGCGCATTGAATTTGCCGGCATCGCTACACAGCCTAATTCCGAACTCAACTCGCTAACCATGGGTGGCGTTGGACGTGGTACAACAATCGAACACGTTCAAGTATCGTACGGTAACGACGATGGCTTCGAATGGTTTGGTGGAAGTGTAAACGGACGCTATCTGATTTCGTACGGAATCCTTGATGATGACTTCGACTGTGATAATGGATTTTCGGGTCGTGTACAGTTTGGACTTGTAAAGCGCTTCCGCACTGTTGCCGACGTATCCACATCGCAGGCATTTGAAATCGATAACGACGCATCGGGCTCGTTTAATGCACCGCGTACGCAGCCACTCTTCTCGAACTTTACAGTTGTTGGTCCATTGCAAGACACATCCTGGACTCCAGGCTCTGGCGCTAATCAATACAGCTCGCGATATGGCGCTGCAGCCCAAATCCGACGTGCATCACGTGCAAGTATCGTTAATACAGTTTTTGTGGGTTGGACTCGCGGCTTCGAAATTGCTCAAGCGCCTACGATGGTTGCTGCCAATAATGATTCGCTTCTGGTTCGTAGCAACAGTTGGTATGGAGTTAAGGGTGCAACTCTCACGCTTGCAAGTGGTACGCCACCAGCAGGTATGGATGCTAACTGGCTTGCAAAGGCTGGCTTTAACAACGAAGTTGATAAGGGTAATCCCAATGCTGCGTTTCTTGCCAATGCATGGGTAACTGATGGTTCGTTTAATGCACGTCCGCTTATTGTAGCCCCTTACTTGACTACCGCTAGTTTCGAAAATGGCTCGGCAACAGTTTCGCTTAACGACCCATACTTTGAGAAGGTGTCCTATCGAGGAGCTTTCCCTGCAGATGGTCCGGCATGGGATGCTCAGTGGGCAGAATATGATCCGATCAACAAAGAGTATCGCGCGCAGCCGCTTGTTCGCCTTACGTCGCCTGGTTCAAAGACTGGTGAGAAGTTCACACAGGGCGATAAGATCACGATCTCATGGGATACGTCGGGTGCTGCTGGAAACAGCTATCGCTTCCAGTTTGGAACATCTGTTGATGGACCATGGCAGGACATTCCAAATGCATCGAACGTTGTTGATGCAGGCGCAGGCCGTGGTGCGCTCGCGGGTGGATTTGTAGCTCCAAATGTTGTTACGAAAACAGGTTATGTGCGCATGTCGCTGGTAAGCGACCCTGCAACATTCGATGTTTCCGATAATCCAATCGAGATTGCAGCGCCAGTACCGAAAGACCCAACAGTTAAGCTGCTGGAGCCGGGTACAAACAACAAGGCATTTCGTGTAGGACAATCAGTAGACATCTCGTGGGACACCACAAACACATTCCGTCAACGCTGGCGCTTTGAGTTTGGCAAGAGTGCCACCGGTCCATGGTCAACATTGCCAGGCCTGGCAAATGTACTCGATAGTGCTACTCGTCGTGGCCGTATCGCAGGTGGCGTTGTCTTCCGTCCAGCCGACCAAACGCAGACAGGTTACTTCCGTATGGTGCTGCTCAGCGACACAACAAAGTCAGACATCAACGACAATCCGTTCACGATCTCTGCATCGGCCCCAATTGTAGTAGACTCAATTCTTGAGGGTGAGATTACAAAGAATGTTAAGCTTCACAACACAAAGATCTATGGACTCAAGGGCTATGTCTATGTGAACGATGGTGCAACGCTTGAGGTTGAAAAGGGCACAATCGTTGTAGGCGATGAACCAGGCAACAACTCGGCGCTGGTAATTAATCGCGGTGGTACGATTATCGCCAATGGCACAGCGAAGGACCCAATCATCTTCACAAGTCGTGCTGTGCCAGGACAGCGTGCACGTGGCGACTGGGGTGGCATCCTTATCTGCGGTAAGGCGCGCATCAACCAACCAGCAGGTCAGGCGGCTCTCGAAGGGGGCGTAGCAGATCAAACACCAGGTGGCAAGGGTTGGTATGGTGGCACAGAAGACGATGACAACAGCGGCATACTGAAGTTTGTGCGCATCGAGTTTGCAGGTATCGCTACTCAGCCTAATTCAGAGCTAAACTCTCTTACTATGGGTGGTGTTGGTCGCGGCACAACCATTGAGAACGTACAAGTATCGTATGGTAACGATGATGGCTTTGAATGGTTTGGTGGTACAGTAAACGCGAAGTATCTGGTTTCAACAGGTATCCTCGATGATGACTTTGACACCGACAATGGCTTTAGCGGTAAAGTTCAGTTTGCAGTTGCCCAGCGATTCCGCACTGTAGCTGATGTTTCGACATCGCAAGTGTTCGAATCAGACAACGATGCACAGGCTTCGTATAACAAGCCCCTTACTTCGGCGGTATTCTCAAACGTAACGGGAATTGGTCCGATGCAAGACACCAGCTGGACCCCTGGCTCGGGTGCTAACCAGTATAGCTCTCGTTTTGGTGCGGCCGCACAAGTTCGGCGCAACTCACGTCAGTCTATTCACAACTCTGCATTCGTCGGATGGCCCCGCGGCTTTGAGTTAGCTCAGGTTCCAACCATGATTGCGGCTGCTGGAGACTCTATCGAAATCCGTAACAATTCATGGTATGGTGTTAAAGGATCGGTACTTACTCTAGCAGGCGGCACACCACCTGCAGGTATAGACGCAAGCTGGCTTGGTAAGACGGAGTATGGCAACATCGTTGATAAGGCATCACCGAGCTTGGCACAGATTGAAAATGCATTTGTTACAGGAGCAGAATTCAACCCAGCGATCAAGGCAGCCTCTCCGCTGGAAACGGGTGCAGCATTTACTGGGACAGCATCTGATGCGTTCTTTGAGCGCGTTGCTTTCCGTGGCGCATTTGGTCTTGAGCGCTGGGATGCAGACTGGACGGAATACGACCCAGTGAATAAAGAATACAAGGCAAAGTCGCCCGTAAGTGTGCTAGATGATGCAGAAGAATCCTCTTTGTCGGCATCTGCATTCCCGAATCCTACGATGGATGTTGCCACCGTTCGCTATCAGCTAGGGGCAGAGGATATAGTCAGTGTCCGCTTAACTACGGCTGCCGGAGAAGAGATTTCAACCTTCATCAGCAACGCAGCGCAGCGCGCAGGAGTGTATGAGTTTAGACTCATCACAGCAGACCTTGCCTCTGGCATCTATTATGTAACAATCACCGGTGTTCGTGGTGCGGTAACCCTCCCAATATCCGTAGCACACTAAGGACACCTTGCGTGAACAGAGCGCCGCAGCGGCCATCCGGTAAACGGATGGCCGTTGTCGGTTTATAGACTATACTTTGGGTCCGCGCCCTGTCATGCGCCGTACAAGCCCCATGAAGAAGGGGGAAAGAACTATAAAGCCAACAATAATGATGGCAGCTATCATGAGTAATCGTCGCATCTGACAGTAAGATACACATGGTATCTTTGATGGGCATAGAATGGCAACAAGCACACAGCATATACATCAGCGCATTGCTGCTATCGATATTGGAACAAACTCGTTCCACATGGTGATAGCGAGCGTAAGCGAGCATGGAATCATGCAGATTCATGCACGCGATAAAGACATGGTGCGGCTTGGTTCTTCCGCAACCGATATGAAGTGTCTATCCGATGATGCGATGGATCGGGGTTTGCAGGCACTCTCACGGTTTGCCGTTGAAGCGCGCAGCCATCATGCATCTATTCGGGCGATTGCAACAAGTGCCGTTCGCGAGGCTTTGAATAAAGACGAGTTTGTTCGTCGTGTCTATGATCTAACGGGAATACACATAGACGTAATTCCAGGTGTTGAAGAAGGCAGGTTAATCTATGTGGGTGTAACCCATGGTCTGCCAGGTCGCAACGATCGTGTCTTTGTGATTGATATTGGAGGGGGCTCTACAGAAACCGTAATCGGCGAACGTGGTGAACCATTGTCTATTGATTCATCAAAGATTGGCCACCTACGTTTGACGAAGCGATTCTTCACTACAACGTGTGTTACCCATGATCAGATCAATGCTTGTAGGCAGTTGATTCGTGGGGAATGGGCCACAGTGTTCCAGTGGCACCTCCAGCATGGTTTCAAGCGCGCTATAGGGTGTTCGGGTACCATTACTGCAATTGCGTCGATGGTAGCAGCGATGAAGCAACGTATACCCGAGAGTTACAACGGGTACACAATGTCTCGACACGATGTGTTGGTAGTTATCGATCGAATTGTGAACGCCCGATCTGTAAAAGACAGACTCGACATTCCCGGTATGGACCCCAAGCGCGCAGATGTTATTGTAGCGGGCGCACTTATTCTCGAACAGGCCATCCTTGGTTTCGGAATTCAGGAGCTTACAGTTTCAGGATATGCTCTGCGAGAGGGTATTGTGTTTGATGCTGTCTATCAGCAGCGCGAGATGGACCTTCGACACCACCTTACACCGCTGCGATACCAGAGTGTAAAGCATGTATGTGAACTCTATCATGTCCGCATGGAACATGCCGAACACGTTAAGGCATTGAGCGTGGCGTTGTTCGACCATCTAGCCCCACTTCATGGCTTGGGCGATCGGGAGCGGGAGCTTCTAGAGGCTGCCGCACTGCTGCATGACGTTGGTTATCACATTTCTGCTGATCAACACCATAAGCACAGCGAGTACATCATTAAGAACTCTGCCATGCCGGGCTTTACGAGTACCGAAACGGATTTGATTGCCTGTATTGCACGGTATCACAGGAAGAGCCATCCTAAACGCAAGCACACCTCATTTTCCTTGTTACCAGATGAGGATGAGTCTGTAGTGCGGCAGCTTGCATCTATGCTGCGCATAGCGGAAGGGCTGGACAGAAGGCAGCAGAGGGTGGTGAGCAACATTATTGTAAGCTTAGGGGACGACGAGATTTCCATAGGGCTGGAAGCATCGAACCTAGTGCCGGACATTGAGTTATGGGGTGCTGAGCGCCGGAAGGAGCTTATGGAGGAAACCTTTGGTCGTGCAATTCGCTTATACCTCATCTAACCTCTGCGACGCAATAGAGCTAAATTTTTTTCGTCAATTCCCCTAATTCACCCTGTCATTTTCCTTCGGAGTTGAACCACATGTCACGACGATCTCTGTTTACGGCGATCTCCCTCATTGGAATTGGTGTGGTCGTGGGGGTCATCATGATGACCTCGTTTTCGACTAATGCGCTGGAGCAATTGTTTGCCGGCGACGTAACCCTAGGTGCTGGCAACCCTCCGGCTGCCGCGCCACCTGCAGTAAAGCTCCTTAACGACCAGTTCGCTACTGTTGCGGGAGCAGTTACCCAGTCTGTTGTGTCGATCTCTGTCAAGATTGATGCCAAAAAATCTATGCGAGGAATGGAAGGAATGGAAGAGCTCTTCCGTCGCTTTGGCCCCTTCATTTCTCCAGATGGCAACGGGGAAGAGGAGCCTGAGCAAGCTCCTGAGCGAGATGCAGCTGGCTCTGGTGTTCTACTCACGGCAGACGGATATGTGGTTACGAATAATCACGTGGTTGAATCTGCCAAAGAGGGTGGTATCACCGTAATCACAACAGACAAGAAAGAATACAAGGCTCAGTTGGTCGGACGCGACCCGCTTACGGATTTGGCAGTGCTGAAGATCAAGGGGCAGTTTACACCAGCTCACATGGCTCAGCGTTCAGACATTCGAATTGGTGAGTGGGTTATTGCTGTTGGTAGTCCACTCGGACTACAATCAACCGTTACGGCTGGTATTGTTTCTGCTCTTGGTCGAGGCATTGGTATCGTTGGCACAAACGAGAATACGAACGAGCGTAATCGCTATGCGATTGAAAACTTTATCCAAACCGATGCAGCAATTAATCCTGGCAATTCAGGAGGGGGCTTGTTTAACCTTAACGGAAGCCTTATCGGTATTAACACAGCTATAGCTTCACGTTCAGGTGTAAACGCAGGGTATGGCTTTGCAATTCCTGTAGACATGATGCGCAGTGTTGTGTTGGATATTATCGACGATGGCAAGATCGAACGAGGCTACATCGGTGTAGAAATCACCAGCGTAGACGAAGCATCTGCAAAGGCTGTAGGGCTGCCGAAGGTTGCAGGTGTAAACATAAACAAGGTTGTAAAGGGTGGCGCTGCTGAAGCAGCAGGCATCGAAGTGGGAGATGTGATACTTGACGTTGATGGTCGGCAGGTAAAGAGTTCAAATGAACTACAGAGTGAGATAGTGCTGCGTCGAGCTGGAGACAAAGTGAATTTGAAACTTTGGCGCGATGGACGCGAGATTACCAAGACTGTAACATTGAAAGCACCCAACTATCAGGATGTAGCATCAAACGATGCAGCAGATCAAGACAGCGACACGCCTGATAAAAACGAACCCGTTTCATTCAAAGATCTTGGCTTCGCTGTATCGCCACTTTCGGGAGAACAAAAATCTTCATTCGGCGTAGACCAAGGCGTGTATGTAAACAAGGTCGATCGCACGGGCAGAATGGCCGAACGAGGGCTTCGCTCGAACACGGTGATTTTGAAAGCAGATGGCAAAGAGGTCTCATCGCCCTCGCAACTCAAGAAGATTATCGCTGCCAAGAGTCCAGGGGATGGTGTGATGTTTGTTGTTAAAAATGGCGACGGGTCCAAACAAGCCATTTCCGTGCAGGTGCCGGAATCCTGATGCGCTGTATTTTAGCCGCATGAATCATGTTGCAATGTTTACAAGCGTCGTTGTTACTCTCGTAATAACGACGCTTTCAGCTTATGCTCAGCCCAATTTCTTTGGTCCGATGGCGAGCACATCTCTCAGTACATCCACAGGTACGGATGTTTCTGCTTATGGAACGCCAGCGAGGTATGCTGTAGGTGTTCAATATGCCCGTAGATCCGAAACAGCAGCAGAATATGCATTCAGTATCCTGCATCGCATTGAGAATGGCGGTTATATAACGGAATTTATCAAGCCATCGGGTGGAATCATCGGTCGACTGCATGTGGTTGATGTTCCTGGTGGTTCTCCCAGCATTGTCACGACACTTGAGTCAACCTCGATTGAACTTGGTGCAACACTTCGATTTCCGATCTTAAAGGTTGATACGATTGGTACTCGTGTGTTACTGCAAGTTGGAGTGTATTCAGACAGAACGACGTCGATGACGCAAGTCTCAGATTATTCCCGTGTACCCGAAGCAGACCGAGGGAGCATCCCCATGCAAACCACTGTTATGTTTGACTCACAGTTTGGATTCGGTGGTCAGTTTGGGTTTGCGTTGTCGATCCCCGCGGGGAACGGACGATTTCTTTTTGAGTTGAATTACAACGTTCGACAACCGTCAACGATTGCATTCCCCGCTGGAGTAAGCAGTCAGGCTTCCGAACAGAATATCGGCTGGCTGGTAGGCAGAAGTTTGCGCCTTGGCACCTCGTACCAGTTCAGAATGTAGGGCGTGCCTAAATCTCAACGTGAGCGCCGATTTCCATGGCGCGCCATGGTTGAAGACCAAAGTGCGAGGCAGGCGTTCGCGAGTTACGGTGGAGGAATACGAAAATTTCTTTGCGCCATCTTGCCATACCGCGACCATCACGTACAGTGACGTTCTCGTGCCCGAGCACAAAGACTGCATCGGTAACATCCACCAGGACGCCGCTATCTGGTAGATAGTTAAGATCATCCATGATGTCGAGTTGGTCCATGAAGCCGTAATGAATCTTCACGAAGTAGACATTCATGTTTTTCATTTCTTTGTTTTCTTCAACCTTGATGCGATCTACATTACTCATTACCCCTCGTTCGCGGGCGTTGTCTGTGATCTTTACCGAGAGGAATATGAGGCATTCATGCCGAACCCTGTTGTAGGTAATGTTCGACAGAAACGCCCTAGGAGCCGAGTCGATCGACTGCGTCAAGTATATGGCTGTACCGGCAACTTTCTCTCTCCAAGAATTTTCTTCAGTGATCAGTTCCTTGAGATCGCGTCCTGATTTCTGAACTGCTCTAGCAAGTAGCAGCCTTCCTTTGTGCCATGTAACCATCAAAATGAAAATTGCACCAGCCAGAACGATCGGTACATAGCCACCATGGAAAAACTTCAGTCCATTTGCTGAGACGAATGCCACATCAAGAACAATGAAACACAAACTGATAGACGTGGCAACAAGCTGACTCCAACCAAGAATATTCCGCATGGCAGACCATGCGAGTATTGTTGTAATCACCATGGTTGATGTGACGGCGATACCGTAGGCAGCAGCCAATGCACCGGAAGAGGAGAACATGATAACGAGCAGCACGCACATCGCGAACAACAACCAGTTAACGGTTGGCAGATAGATCTGACCCTGTTCCTCGCTAGAGGTGTGCAAGACCTTGATTCGGGGAATGTAGCCGAGCTGCGCTGCCTGCCATGTTAGTGAGAATGCTCCGGAGATAACTGCCTGTGATGCAATAACTGTTGCGCACGTGGCTATGATAACCAGTGGCAGAACCGCCCAGGATGGAACCATATGGAAGAAGGGGTTCGACAACGTTGCCGGGCTATCAGCCTCGCGAAGCAGCAAAGCCCCTTGACCAAAGTATTGGAGTAGCAGTGCTGGAAATGCAACGTAGAACCATCCCCGAATGATGGGCGTGCGTCCAAAATGCCCCATGTCTGCATAGAGAGCTTCTCCTCCAGTAACCACCAGAAACACACTACCAAGCACGGCAAATGCCATAAAACCGTGGCGTCCACAAAATGCTATCGCGTGGTATGGATTAATAGCCCACAGGATATCGGGGCTTTGTACAATGCTGATAATCCCGAGTATGGCAAGCAAGCTGAACCATCCGAACATGAATGGGCCAAAGATGTTGCCAACACGAGCGGTGCCGTATTTCTGAATGAAGAATAACCCAAACAGAATGATCACGGTGATGGGAATAACCAACGGGTTTGAGTTTGGGGTATCGATAGTGATCGTTTCTTCTGTGCCGCTGCGGTTAACCACCGTAAACGTTAGATCGTCTCCATGGTTAGATGAAACAAGTTCTTGCAGTGTCTTGGGAGAGTCTATCGCCTTGCCGTTCACCCGTTGGATGAGCATTCCCTTGTACATTTCGTGAGCTGCCATCTTTCCACCGGGGTCAACACTATCGATGAGCACTCCTGACGAAGCTTCATAGGCAGCAAGCTGCTTTGGAGTTGGCGATACAACTTTATAGCCAAGATTGTTTGACGGGGCTGCAACAGTAATACCCTCGATGGCAGAAAGGACCGAGATTGCTGGAGTGATTACACCGTCTCCATAAAGGAGGGCAGAACCAAAAAGTCCCATTGCTACGATAACGGCACGCTTCATCCATTTGGTGCGAAACTTTGCAACAAGTTCCATGAGTGCCAAGATGCCGCCTTCACCATTGTTGGCGAATCGCATGATGATAACCAGGTACTTTACGCCGATGATTAGCGTAAGAGACCAAAAGATGAGGGACAGGATTCCCTTAATCTCGAAATCGGTATGTGGCAGACCATAATGCGGAGAGAAGCATTCTTTGAGTGCATATAGGGGGCTGGTGCCGATATCACCAAAGACAACGCCAACAGCGGCGATTGTTAGGGTTAGCAGGCGGGAGGAAGAATGACCATGGGCATGGGAGCCAGATTCGGGTGTGGGCGTGGCAGGGATTGTCATTCAGCGCAGGACTTCAAAATGAAACAGCTATCAACGTATATCTTCGAATAGCAACCAAACATACGTACCATGGGCACTCATTCTGTAATTTTGTTGTTGTTAGAGTGTTAATCCCATTCATCATATTTCACACGGCCGATATCATGCCTTTCCAGCATCCTGACTATTACAACCTTGACGAGCTTTTTACGGAAGAAGAGAAACTTGTTCGCCAAACCGTTCGTGATTTCGTAGACAATGAAGTGCTGCCGATCATTGAGCACAGCGCCAGAGACGGTGTGTTCCCTATCCATCTGGTAAAGAAGATGGCCGAGATAGGCCTCTTTGGAATAACATTGCCTCAGGAGTATGGCTGTGCGGGCCTTAACAGCACCTGTTATGGCTTGGCTATGCAGGAGCTCGAGAGAGGGGATTCTGGAATTCGTTCGTTTGCCTCGGTGCAGAGCTCGCTTGTGATGTACCCGATCTATGCTTTTGGTTCGGAGGAGCAAAAGCGTAAATGGCTCCCTCGCCTAGCTGCTGGCGATGCTATTGGCTGCTTTGGCCTTACAGAGCCAGACGCAGGGTCAAATCCTGCATCAATGATCACCAATGCCAAAAAGATTGAAGGGGGCTTCCTCCTCAATGGTGCCAAGATGTGGATCACGAATGGTACACTGGCTGACGTGGCAGTGGTTTGGGCAAAGCTCGACGGAGTTGTGCGCGGATTTCTTGTAGAAAAGGGAATGAAGGGGTTCACTGCTCCGGAGATGAAGGGTAAGCATTCACTGCGCGCATCGGTTACCTCTGAGCTTGTATTCCAAGATGTAGAGCTTCCAGAGGATAGCATCTTGCCCGGTGTTGAAGGTCTAAAAGGACCACTTTCGTGCCTAACACAGGCTCGATATGGCATTTCCTGGGGTGTTGTGGGCTCTGCCATGGCCTGCTACGATTCGTCGCTGAATTATGCCAAGAGCAGAATTGCGTTTGGCAAGCCAATTGCAGGATTCCAGATGATTCAGGAGAAGCTGGTATTAATGCTCAACGAGATCACAAAGGCCCAGCTGCTTTGTTGGCGCCTAGGTAAGATCAAGGATTCCAACAGCTTACGCCCACAACAGGTGTCGTTGGCAAAGCGTAATAACTGCGAAATGGCGCTTACAATCGCACGTATGGCGCGTGAAATTCATGGCGCTAATGGCATTTTGGACGAATATCCGATCATGCGCCATGCTGCCAATCTCGAATCAGTAAAGACATATGAGGGCACGCACGAGATGCACACCCTGATCCTGGGTCAAGACATAACAGGCCTCAACGCGTTTTCTTGACAAGTTTCTCCCTATATTTGCATTCGATTTCGAAGGGTGGGCGATTTCGCCCACTTTTCGTTTGTGCACACGTATGACGATGCCTCTTTAAGAGGGAATGTATGAATGAGACTTTACCGGAGCGCATTCGGTCTGTTATTGTTGATTCATGCAACGATGCAGGGGTTGCCCTCATCGACGTTGTCATGCGGGGCCAGGCGCGACGGTTGATCTTGGATGTTTTCATCGACACCGTTGATGGAATAACCCACGAACACTGCCGAGATGTTAGCCGCGGCATAGACGAGCGGCTGCAAGACGATGAATTTGCCGGCCGCCTTCGGGCGGTCGATGTGTCTTCACCCGGTGCCGAGGCACCAGTGAAGTTTCTTTGGCAGTTAACGAAACATGTTGGGCGTACGGTGCGAGTAGTTCGCGCTGATGGCTCTGTAACTGAAGGCTCGCTTGTGCGGGCAGACGATACAGGGTTGGACGTTCAGCCAAAACAATCGAAAAAAGAGCCCAAGCCCCTTGCAACTATTCCTGCAGAGGATGTTCGAGAGGCAAAGGTGTTGATCACGTTCTAAGGGCAGGGGATAATTCCCCTACTCGTCATGGAGACGAAACAACATGGCACGTCGGAAAGTAAAACAACAGGTAGACAATAAGAAGCTCATCATCGAGGCCTTCAATGAGATGGCGCGTGAGAAGAGCATCGACCGCGATCTTTTGCAGGGAATCGTTGAAGAGACGCTCTCGGCTATGGTGCGCAAGAAGTATGGCTTGGAGTCGAACTTCGACATCATCGTAAACATGGAAAAAGGTGATATCGAAATCTACCTCATGCGCGAGATTGTCGAGGAGGTTGAGAACCCAGAGCTCCAGATCTCTGCTGAAGAAGTACGCGAACAAACTGGGGACGAGCCGGAGATTGGCGATGAGCACATCGAAGAAATCACGCTCGAGAACATTGCAGACTCGTTCGGACGCCGATTGATTGCGCAGGCCATTCAGAATTTGAACCAGCGCATTCGTGACGTTGAGAAGGATAACATCTACGATGAGTACGCAAAGCGTGTTGGCGAAGTGATCATTGGCGAGATCTACCAGGTGCGCCCAAACAATGTGCTCGTGATGCACAACAAGGTTGAGATGCGCTTGCCGAGAGAAGAGCAAATCCCAACCGAGAGACTCAAGAAAAATCAGCAGGTTAAGGCAATCCTGAAAGAAGTTCGTAGGTCAGGGGGCGCAACAGGTCTGCCAGATCTCATTCTATCTCGTGCCGATGATTCGTTTATGGCTCGTCTGTTTGAGCAAGAAATCCCGGAAATATTTGATGGTATCATCAAAATCCGTGCAATCTCTCGCGAACCAGGTGAGCGCGCGAAGGTTGCCGTAACGTCTTTTGATGAGCGAGTAGATCCAGTTGGCGCATGCGTTGGAATGAAGGGTATTCGTATCCATTCTATCGTGCGTGAATTGGGAAATGAGAATATCGACATCATCGAATTCACGGAAGACCCACGCCTGTTCATTGCTCGTGCTCTTTCGCCTGCGAAGGTGCGCGACGTGCAGATTAGTGAGAATGGACGCCAAGCAGTGGTAGTTGTGCCAGACGATCAGGTCTCACTTGCCATTGGAAAGCAGGGGCAGAATGTTCGTCTTGCATCGAAGCTGACAGGATATTCGCTGTCCTTGATCAAGGAGGGCGCAGAAGACATTGAATTGATCGAATTCCGTGATGAAATTGGCCGTGAGCTCTTCGACCAACTTATCCGTGCAGGAATCGACACAGCTCGTGAATTCTTAGAAGCCGAGCCGATGTCGCTGCTGGGCTTGATGCCAAAAGACATGATCGTTCGTATTCGTCGAGTGATGCTTGAAGAATTCGAAGAACGTGAAGACCAGAATTACTTGATTTCGCTTGAGGATGCCGACCTGGCAAAATCAACTTCAAGTGCAGTAAGTACAGACGAAGAAATTGCTGAGTCGTACGCAGAGGAGACTCCAGAAGTGTACGAACAAGAAGTCGAAGCAGAACATGTAGAAGAAGGCGATGAGTCTGATGCTTCTACTGAACAAGGCGATGAATAACCGAAGGTTGTATGGCTGGTTCTACCGGAAATAAACTTTTTAAGGTTGCGAGTCAGATCAACATTGGTCGTGATGCAATCGTTGGATACTTGGCGTCGAAAGGTCACAAGATCGACAACAAGGCTACAACTGCATTGACTGATGAGCAATTGGATCTCGTGATCGAAAAGTTCGCGAAGGAACTTAAATCTGCTCAGAAGCAGCGCGAGAAAGTCCAACGCCAACAAGCAGTGCGCAAGAGTCATCTTGAGCAAGGCAATGCAGTGTCTATAGACACAATGGCCGAGGCTCATGAGCGTGAGCGTGAGATAGAGGAGCGCCTCGAGCGTCCGGAAGAAGTAGTTGCAGCTGAACAGGCACCACAACCTATACCGACGGAGCCTGTTTCAGAGGCTGTTCCAGAGCCCCAGGCTCGGGTTGAAGACGTAGCTGATGACGTGCAACAGGCACCAGTTGCAGGGCCTACTGTGGGTGCTGTTGTCGATTTGTCAAAAGCTGAAGAGCTTGAGAAAATTGATGAGGCGGCGCAGAAAGTTGCTAAGTCGAAGAAGGGTCAAAAAGAGGCTGCAAAGCCAGCGGTTAAGAAGGACGCCGCAGAGCCTGAATCCGAGGCCGTCGAAGCTGCACCAGTAGAGGCCACTACCCCAGATGCCTCTGGCACACCTGCTGTTGCACCTGCTGCCCCAGCTGGAGAGTCGGCAGACACAGATGAAAAGAAGGGCAAGCGCCGTCGTAAAGGCGTCATTGAAGTTGAATTCAAGCCTGGCGAAGGTGCCACGCTTCGTGGTCTAACAGTTGTTGGAAAGATCGACCTTGCACCGAAATCAGCCCTGCGTCCAAAACGCGACGATAAGCGCCCATCCGGTGGTGGCGGTGGTGATCAACGCCGTGGTGCTATCGGTGATGCGATGGTGCGTGGTCGTGGACCACAGCAAGGTGGTGGTCCCGGTGGACAGCAGCAGACGTCTGATAATCGCAGCCGTCCAAACTTCGGTCCTAACGCTACTCCAGCTGCAGCAAAGAAGGTTGACAAAAAGAAGAAGACCAACGCAAAGGGTATGCGTACTCAGGTTTCGGATTCCGATGTAGAGCGCGCTATTCGCCAAACCCTTTCGGGTATGGAATACGCTCCGTCCGGTGGTCGTGCCAAACTGCGCATGCGTAGGCGCTTAGAGCGCGAAGAAAAAGAAGCTATCCGTCAGGAAGAACTTGCACGTGAGAGCTCAATCTTACGCTTGTCGGAGTTTGTAACAACAGCCGACCTTGCCAACCTGATGCGCGTAACGGCTGCAGACATTATCATGAAATGTATGGGACTTGGCTTGATGGTATCCATCAACCAACGTCTTGATAAAGACACGATCATTCTGATTGCGTCTGACTATGGCTTTGAAGTAGACTTTGTTGACGACCAGGCAGAGATGGTAATCGAGGAAGAAGAGGACGCACCGGATACCCTCCAACCGCGCTCTCCAATCGTTACGATTATGGGTCACGTAGACCACGGTAAAACGTCGCTGCTAGACCATATCCGCAACGCCAATGTTGTGGCCGGTGAAGCTGGCGGGATTACTCAGCACATTGGTGCCTATCGCGTAGAGCTTCCGAATGGACGCTCCATTAGTTTCCTCGATACACCAGGTCACGAAGCCTTTACCGCTATGCGTGCTCGCGGCGCACAAGTCACGGATATCGTTGTCCTCGTGGTTTCTGCCGACGACAGCGTGATGCCCCAAACGATTGAAGCTATCTCGCACGCCCAGGCTGCCGGTGTTCCAATCGTCGTAGCAATTAATAAGATTGACAAGCCTGATGCTAACCCAGATCGCATCCGCCAACAACTTGCCGATCACGGCGTGTTGGTCGAGGATTGGGGTGGTAAGTTCCAGGTAGCAGAAGTTTCTGCGAAGACAGGACTCAACGTTCCATCGCTGCTCGAGAAGATCCTTCTCGAAGCAGATCTGTTGGATCTCAAGGCTAACCCAGACCGTGCAGCCAAAGCAACTGTTATCGAAGCCCATATTGATAAGGGGCGTGGCAACGTTGTAACGGTTATGGTCCAGAAGGGTACACTCAGCGTTGGCGACATCTTTGTGTGCGGTCAGTTCGCCGGACGTGTTCGAGCAATGTTTGACGAACGCGGACACCGGATGGAACAAGCCGGATCATCGATGCCTGCACAGGTTACGGGATTTGATGGTCTGCCAAACGCAGGCGACATCCTCGTCGAGATGGATACAGACGCAGAAGCACGCGACGTTGCAACAAGACGTCAGCAGCTTCGCCGCGAGCAACAGTTCCGCGGTATGCGCCACATGACGCTCGACGATATCTCCGCACAAATTCAGCAGGGTGGTGTTAAGGAACTCCGACTCATCGTACGTGCAGACGTGAGTGGGTCTGTCGAAGCACTTGCAGACTCTTTGCAAAAGCTCTCGACACAAGAGGTCAAGGTTCGCATTCTGTACCGCGGTGTTGGTGCTATTTCTGAAAGCGACATCATGCTTGCGTCTGCTTCAGATGCCGTGATTGTTGGCTTCCAAGTAAATGTTCCTCCTGCAGCGCGCAAGCTTGCTGAAGCTGAGACGGTAGATGTTCGTTTGTATTCTATTATCTACGACTGTATCAACGAAGTTCAGCTGGCCCTCGAAGGTATGCTTACGCCAGATATCAAAGAAGAGATTACCTCTACCGTGGAAGTACGCGCCATCTTCAAGATCAGTAAGCTTGGAACGATTGCCGGCTGCTATGTGCAGAATGGTAAGATTACGCGTAATGATAAGGTTCGTGTTCTGCGCGACGGCTTTGAAATCTACAAGGGTACGCTTGCCTCTCTCAAGCGCATCAAGGATGACGTACGTGAAGTTGATTCTGGCTACGAGTGCGGTATAGGCGTTCAGGGCTTTAACGACCTCGAGATGGGCGACATCATTGAAGGCTATAAGACAATTGAAGTGAAACGGAAGCTTACGTAACAGTGTCGATTCGAACAGAACGCGTTGCCGGAGAGATCCAAAAAGCTCTCGCTGCCCCCCTTCGTAGGATTGCCGAAGAGCTCTCTGCTGGGTTCATTTCGGTAACCGAAGTACGCTTGTCTGCCGATCTTCAACTTGCACGTGTGTATCTCAGCGTGTTTGGTGGACGTCGTTCACCTGCAGAGGTGCTAGACCATCTTGAAGAACATGAGACGGGGCGTCTGCGTCATCAATTAGCCAAGACCGTGCGGCTGCGGTATACGCCGCAGCTCAAGTTCTATATCGACGACTCATTGGACAGAGCGCAGCGAATCGAAGCAATACTCGATCGCGTACGTCCGGCTGATGACGATCAAGAAGAAGGCAATGGCGACAACAACGAATGAACGAATGATACTTGATCGGTCTACTATCGGTAGTGTTGATCAGTGGTTGGAGCAAGCGAGAACGGATGGAGCTATCGCGCTCATTGACAAAGAAGAAACATGGACGTCGTTTGACTGCGTTGCCAAGGTCCGAAACATGACGCGCATCAAACGTGTTGGTCATGCTGGAACATTAGATCCTCTGGCAACGGGGCTTTTGGTTGTCTGCTTTGGCAAGGCTACCAAGGACATCGCTACGCTGCAGGATGATGTGAAAGTCTATGATGTTGATGTCTTGCTTGGTGCAACATCGACAACAGACGACCGCGGCGGCGAAGTTGTGCAGCAGGTATGTGAGCCAGTTGATGCAGACAGCATCAGCACGGCGCTACAGACCTTTGTTGGGGTGATACAACAGACGCCCCCTGCCTTTAGCGCAATTCGCCACCAAGGTAAACGGCAGTATGATCTCGCACGCGAAGGCAAAGACTTTACACCAAAGGTTCGCGAAATAACGGTGCATAGCATCTCAGATGTTGCGGTCATATGGCCACATGTGCAGTGCCGCGTCACCTGCTCGAAAGGAACGTACATACGTTCAATAGCGCGTGACCTCGGTGTGATGCTAGGTGTAGGTGGTTATGTGTGGACGCTGCGTAGAGTTCAAAGTGGCGGGTTTCATACAGATGCATCCCTTACTATTGGCGAGATTCGGCAAGCGCTTACAAAAGAGGTTGCCTCATGAATGTTTTAACGTTTGGTCAAGGTGCCTGGCCGCACAAGCAAAAGGCATGCATTACTGTAGGAACATTTGATGGTGTGCATCGCGGGCATCAGGGTGTGATATCGTATATGCGTAGGATGGCTGATGCAGAGGGTTTGAGAGTTGTTGTTGTCACCTTCGATCCGCATCCGCAAATCGTATTGGCTAGGCCAGACCGCGAGCCCCTTGCCCTGCTTACGAGCATTGAAGAGCGCTGCGAACGTCTGTCGAACGTGGGTGTAGATGACGTTGTGGTGATCCCATTCACAACGGAGTTTGCTCAAACTCCTGCTGATGAGTTTGTACGGAAGCTCGTTTCATACATTGATGTGCAACATTTCTTCATTGGTCACGATCATGCCTTTGGCAAAAACCGTGGCGGTAATGAAGAGCTGTTGCGACATCTAGGAGCCGAGCTTGGATTTTATGTAGAGAGAATTCCACCACTCGAGACAGAGGGCATTGTAGTTAGCAGCACGCTTGTCCGCAAAACCCTTAAGTCTGGAGACATTGAACTGGCAGCTTCGATGCTCGGCTCTCCATACATCGTGCGAGGCACGGTTGTAAAGGGCGACGGAAGAGGCAGCACACTCGGCATTCCAACGGCTAATGTTGTTCCTGCGGAGCCACACAAGCTTATACCAGCAAATGGAGTGTATGTCGTAACTGTGCGGCATGGTGATGCAGAGTACCTAGCAATGGCCAACATTGGTGTGAGGCCCACATTTACCAGCGACACAGTGCCAATACTTGAGGTCCATATTCTTCAATTCGATAACGACATTTACAATACAACGCTTGATGTGAAGTTTCATAAGCGACTTCGCGGAGAGCAGAAATTTGGGTCGCGCGAGGAGTTTCTAGCCCAACTCGAACAAGACAAGCAACAAACAATTATCTATCAACATCTCATTCAAGAATGGAGGAACTCATGATCTCCAAAGAACGCAAGGCAGAGATCATCGCCAAGTATGGCGGTTCTGCTGCAAACACGGGTAAGCCTGAAGTGCAGATCGCTCTTCTGACAGAGCACATCTCAGCATTGTCGGGGCATGCATCGCAGCATAAGAAAGATCACCACTCACGTCGTGGTCTTATCATGTTGGTTGCAAAGCGCAAAAACCTGCTTTCATACCTGATGAAGAACGACCTTCAGCGCTATCGCGACATCATCGCAGCGCTCGGTCTGCGTAAGTAAGTCTATCCGATGCGGTGGCGGATTCTAAGGATTCCGCTACCCCTCTTTTGTGCCTATTGGCACCGTGTATATGTCGGCGTCGTGGCACTCTTTGTCAAGAGGCTCATATGGGAAGCCCCCTGACAAGGAGTGATTGTTGATCACGATGCCGAGAATTTTTTTCTCGTTCAATTCTGTAGTCATACAGGAGCATCTATGAAGTCTGTAAAACGGACCATCAACGGCAAAGACCTGATCATCGAGACAGGTCGTTTTGCCAAGCTCTCTGCCGGAGCGGTCATGCTGACCTACGGCGAGACAATGGTGTTGGTAACGGCAAATGCAAGCGCAGAGCCTAAGCCTGACATCGATTTTCTTCCACTTACCTGTGAATACCGTGAGAAGCTCGCTTCTTCGGGAAAGATCCCAGGTGGTTTCTTCCGTCGTGAAGGACGTCCAACAAACAAAGAGGTTCTCTCCTCTCGTCTCATGGACCGTCCGCTGCGCCCCCTCTTCCCAAAAGAATGGCGCAACGACACGCAAGTGATTGCAACCGTCTACTCCTACGATTTCGAGAACGAGCCGGATGTACTTGGTACGATCGGTGCATCTGCTGCACTGATGATTAGTGATATCCCCTTCAAGGGGCCAATTGCAGAAGTGCGTGTTGGACGTGTTAACGGTGAGTTCGTTATCAATCCAACGTTTTCACAAATCAAGGAATCAGACCTTGACATTATCGTTGCAGGATCGGATTCTTCGATTGTGATGGTCGAAGGCTCGAGCAAGGAAATCTCAGAAGATGATTTCGTTGCAGCTATGGAGTTCGCGCATAACTGGATACGCGAGATCAACGCTATGCAGCGTGAACTCATGGATATGCTCACGATCACCAAGAGAGAGGCTGCCTCTACTGCACCAGCTACAGAGATTGTAACTGCAATAGAGAACGCCATTGTAGAGCCCATTCGTAAGCAGATTCGTATCGAGTCATCCAAAGATCAGCGCTCGGCATTCCGTAAAGAGGTCTATAGTTTAGCAACGGCAGCTGTAGAAGCAGTTGTTGCAGCAAGTCCTGAGACCTATGCCGGTATCAACATTAACAAGACTGTGTCTGGACTCGTTAAGAAGATTGAAGCACGTGAAATGCGCGAGATGATCCTTCAAGAGGGACGCCGCCTTGATGGTCGCACAACAACGCAGATTCGTCCTATCACGGTCGAAACAGGCGTGCTTCCGCGCACACACGGTTCTGCGCTCTTCACACGCGGTGAGACACAGTCACTTACGACGATCACACTCGGTACAAAGAAAGACATGCAGCTCATCGATGGCCTTCTACCAACGTATGAGATCGGTTACATGCTGCACTATAACTTCCCTCCGTTCTCAACGGGCGAGACGGGTCGTTTCGGCGCAACAAGCCGTCGTGAAACAGGCCACGGCGATCTTGCCGAACGCTCACTTGAGCCATTTATTCCATCGACAACAGACTTCCCATATACGATTCGCGTTGTATCGGATATTCTTGAGTCGAACGGTTCATCGTCGATGGCAACTGTCTGCGCAGGCTCACTTGCTCTCTTCCACGCTGGTGTTCCAATGAAGAAGGCCGTTGCAGGTATTGCAATGGGTCTGATCATGGAAGACACTCGCGTAGCGGTGTTGAGTGATATTCTTGGCGACGAGGACTTCCTTGGCGACATGGACTTCAAGGTTACAGGTACCAACGAAGGTATCACAGCTTGCCAGATGGATATCAAGATCGAAGGCTTGTCTGTAGACATCATGCGTACGGCTCTTCAGCAAGCGCGCGACGGACGTCTGCACATCCTCGGTATCATGAACGAGCACATGTCTGCTCCAAATGCCGAGCTGTCACAGTACGCTCCAAAGCTTACAACAATCCAGATCCCAGTCGAAACCATCGGTGCAGTTATCGGACCAGGGGGCGAAATGATCCGCAGCATCGTCAAGGAAACAGGTGCTGAGATCAACATCGACGATGATGGAACAATCACAATCGCAGCTGTAAATCAGGAAAGTGCCGATGCAGCCATCGCACGCATCCGTGATATCACGAAGCCGATCGAACTCGACAGCATCATCAAGGGCAAGGTGAAAGAGATTCGTGAAGGTCTTGGTGCGTTCATCGAACTCAAGCCAAAGAAGGAAGGCCTTCTGCATATCTCGCAAATCGATTACAAGCGCGTTGAGAATGTAGCTGATGTTCTCAAGGTTGGAGACATCATCGAAGTCAAGGTTGTCGAAGTACAGCCTGATGGAAAGATCCGTCTCTCACGAAAGGCTCTTCTACCAGTGCCGGAAGGTATGGAAGCGGAAGAGTATGTGCCGCGCGGACCTCGTCCAGGTGGCGACCGCTTTGGTGGCGGACGTGGTGGTGATCGTGGCGGCCGCGGCGGTGATCGTGGTGGACGTGGTGGTGACCGTGGTGGACGCAGCTTCGACCGTGACCGCGGCGGAGATCGTGGTCCACGCGGAGATCGCGGTCCACGCCCAGAGCGCAGATACGACGACCGTCCAGACCGTGGTGGCGATGAGCCTCGCAACGAAGGTCCACGCGACAACGGTGGAGACAACGGCGGAGACTTCTTCGTCGGCTAAGCATCACAAATGTGTAGCATCTACAAGCCCCTTTCAGAGAAATCTGCAAGGGGCTTTTTCGTTGTTGTAATTTGCTGCGATGAAAACACTTGCACTCGTATTCATACTGGGAAGCACGCTGAGTCTTGCGCAGGTTTCCTACCCAGAAACTCGGCGCGTTGATGTGCGTGATACGTTCCATGGCACGGTTGTGCCAGATCCATACCGATGGCTAGAAGACGATCGCGATCCAGAGGTAGAGCGATGGGTTGCATCGCAAGCCGATGTTGCTGAGAAGTTTCTCGCCAAGATTCCCTTTCGTGCGAAGATGTACGAAGCGCTCGATAAGCTCAATAGCGCCGTAACATACTCTGCGCCGTGGCGCAGGGCAGGCGTGATGTACTTTTACAAGAACACCGGACGCCAAAACCACAGCGTGCTGTTTCGTCAGCCAGATGGCGTTAACGACCCCGAGGTCCTCTTAGACCCAAACACCTTTGCTGCAGATGGCACCATCTCACTTGCCTTTGCAAGCGTAAGCCAAGATGGGAAGTACCTTGCCTATGGCAAGTCACAAGCAGGATCAGACTGGCGCGATATCTACGTGATGGACCTTGCCACTAAGCGCATGCTTATCGACACGATAACATGGGTTAAGAACAGCGGTGTGAGTTGGTACAAGAATGGGTTTTTCTATTCTCGCTATGCAGCAAAGCAGGGCGATACAAAGTCACTCACAGCCAAGAACTCCTACCAGCAAGTGATGTATCACCGCGTTGGTACACGTCAGTCCGAGGATGTCCTTGTCTTTGCAGATGCGTCTCTGCAGCAAGCCTTCATCGGCTGCTTTGTTCCTGAGGATAGTCCGTATCTGTTTCGCACGGTACGTCTTGCTGCATCGAATGGTAACACAGTGTACATTCGTCATGTAGACTCAGCACGAGCCCTTTGGAAGAAAATCTGGGATTCTGAAACAGACTCGTGGTATCCAAGCCACTACCACAACGGCATGCTCTATGGCACTAGCACTAAGGATGCTCCAACGGGAAAGCTCATACGCCTGAAAGATCCCCTCGGACGTGCCGAGTTTGAGACGATTGTTCTAGAGCGCGACTACGTGCTCGACGACGTATCGTATGGGGCTGGCAGAATCTTTCTCACGTGGATGAAAGACGTGCAGCATACTGTTGAGATCGCCGACATGGACGGCAAGATTACTGGCACTGTTGCACTTCCAAGGAATGGTGCTGTGTCGGGCTTTGACGGACGCGATACCGACAGCATGCTGACGTATACATTCAGCTCCTACATCATGCCTGCCACGATCTTTGAGTACGACGTCAAGAGCAACAACAGCAAGGTCTGGCAAACAGCTGATTACGGTTTTGATGCATCGCAATACATGGCAGAGCAGGTAAAGGTCAAGAGTAAGGATGGAACGCTCGTGCCGATGACAGTTCTCTGGAGCAAGCACATCAGCCGGGATGGCAATAACCCGACATTGCTCTATGGATATGGAGGCTTCAATATCTCGCAAACACCGGGGTTCCGTCCGAGCTATATCGCACTGCTCAATCAGGGCTGCGTTATTGCCATCGCTAATCTGCGAGGGGGCGGCGAGTACGGTGATGCATGGCATAAGGCAGGAACCAAGACACAAAAGCAGAATGTGTTCGATGATGCCATTGCATGCGCCGAATGGCTGATTGAAAACAAGTATACAAACCCGACAAAGCTTGCATTGAACGGGCGCTCCAATGGTGGGTTACTCGTGGGCGCTGTTGTAAATCAGCGTCCGGATCTGTTTCGTGTTGCCATCCCCGAAGTTGGCGTTATGGACATGCTACGCTTCCACAAGTTCACGATCGGCTGGAACTGGCAGTCAGACTACGGCGAAATCACCAAGTCCGACGAATTTCGCGCGCTGCATGCCTACTCTCCGTATCATCAGCTCAAGTCTGGTGTAAAGTATCCCTCGATCATGGTCATGACGGCCGATCATGACGACAGAGTTGTACCCGCGCACAGCTTCAAGTACGCGGCGCAGCTGCAGCATGTCTATTCTGGAACACGTCCGATGCTGCTGCGTGTTGAAACGAATTCAGGTCATGGAGCAGTGAACAGGCAAACCAACATCAAGGGCACGGCAGACAAGTTTTGCTTTATGCTCTATGAAATGGGCGTCACACCGGATTTCGATACGTTTCACGTTGTTGAGGAGTAAGACATTTCATGAACCGTCAGATCATCATTGCACTTGTATCGATTTTCATGTTGAGTGTAGCATCTCACCGCGCGGCATCCAACAGCTTCTCTCGTCAAATGCAGACACTGAAATGCTCTCAAAGCGCTTTGCGCAGAGCATCATCAGAGGTGACTTTGTCAATGGGGCTCGTGAGCTGCAGATGTTTGCAATCATGGACTCAGCCTCAGTTGCGCGTTCTCTCGGCACGCTGCCGGATGTGCTTGCAAAGCACGTGATACAGAACGGTCCGCTGTCAGAGGTTGATCTGCTTTCGACCTATAGCAGGGGTAAGTCGTTCATACGTCATGCACACGCACTCAAGCCGCAGCGGGGTGCGCTGCGCTGCGTGGTTGTGTTTTACCGGGCTTCAAAAGGATGGGCCGTGCAGTCATTCACCATCGACGACCGCATCAACGAAGAGATTAAAGACTAGGGTGGTGTTAGCCCCCTAACCCCACGATGATCTTGTATTCGTCTTCGGTAAGGGGCAGCACACTCAGGCGTCCTTGCTTTACGAGGGCAACGTTATTCATGCCCTTTGCAGCCTTGATCTCTGTGAGCGTAACTGGACGCTTCAACGCTCGAACGGGCTTCAAGTCCACCACCACCCATGCTGGGTCTTCTGTTGTGGGGTCTTGATAGGCAGTCTTCACAACGTGCGCGATGCCAACTGCCGAGCGCACATCGCTGGAGTGATAAAAGATCACATGATCGCCCTTCTCCATGGCTTTCATGTTATTGCGTGCTTGGTAGTTGCGCACACCATCCCAAAACGTCTTCTTATCAGCAACGAATTGTTCCCAGGAGTACACCTCGGGTTCTGATTTAGCAAGCCAGTAGTTCATGCAGATTACTTTGATGGTTGGACACAACGCACGACAACATAATACCGAGCTGGCGAGTTCGCGCCGCTATGCGTTATCGTGTATTCAACCGTGTTGAGTGTGTCTTTAAAATGCTTGGCATTGATGGCGCAATAGAACTTGGCCGGAGTATCCTTCGTTGCAATTGCGCGCTGAATGGATGCCGAAGCACATCCACAGGAGCCCGTTATTCCGGTTAGTCGTACGGTATCAGTGCCGCTTGTAAACACAGGCACCATTGCCTGTACATAGCCCGAGGCATCACGATCAACGCGAAGTGTCTCGGGTTCAAACCGAAGGAAGGGGGCTTGTGGTTTCTGCTCTTGGTGTGGCAGAGCGAGTAACATGGCAATTGCTACGAGTGTGGCGATCATGCTTGCCTCGAACGATAAAGCGCCTCGAGATCGTCGATGATCTCCGTTACATCGTAGCAACCCTTCCGTGCTGCGATCCAGGCGGCAGCAAGGAGAGCCCCTTGAGCAAAGCCGCTTCTGTTCTTTGCATTGTGGATGATCTCGATGTTCTCGAACGGACTGTCAAGTGTAACAATGTGCTTACCTACGATGGAACCACCACGCGTAGATGTAACGTGGAGGGCGTGAGGGTCGATGCGTTGATGCTGAGTCTCTGTTACGATGGCCGTCTTTCTATCAACGCGCTGCATAATGTCGTACACGATTGTGTGTGCCGTGCCGCTTGGACTATCAACCTTGCGGGAATGATGGTATTCATGCACCATGATGTCGAAGTCAGAGTTGCCATTTACGAGCGTTGCAGCATTGCGAACCAGGCGAAAGAACAGATGTGTTCCGAGACTGAAGTTCGAGCCCCATACGCAACCAGTATCCGCATCATGGATCTTCGCACGCACATCATGCATGTGCTGGTACCAGCCTGTTGTTCCGATCACGATTGGACGCTTGAGAGCGCACAACGTTTCGATGTTCTGCATCACAGCATCTGGGACTGTGAAATCGATGGCAACATCAAAATCGGTGGGTGATAATTCATTGATTGGCTGTTCTACATCATAGATGTAGACGATCTCGCAACCGAGGCTTGGTGCTAGGCGCTCTACCTCTTTGCCCATTGCCCCATATCCGAGTATGGCTACACGTGTCATAACATTTCTCCGTTTTGTATCTGCGACTCAACGGAGGGAAGTTTAGAAACATCTCCAAGACTACCATCACGTAGTTCATACACCCTTGGGCTCGAGAACAGCGTCTCGAGTTGCAAATCTGCCGTAGTTACAACGAGCGCTCTCTCGTTACCACAGAGCCTTTGAAGAGCCTCGGTCGCAGTACGCAGCGATGGATCGTCGCATGCATCGAACGCCTGATCTACCACGACAACTTTAGTGCCGCCAATGCATGCACGAGCAATCGCAACGAGTGTGCGCTCCCAGTGTGACATAGTTGATACAAGCTGCGTTCGCACGTGGCTAAGTCCAAGGTCTGCAAACAATTCCAGCGTCTGCATTGTAGCGTCAGACTTCGATAGTCTGCGTGCACCGCCAGCCAAAAGCACATTATCAAAGGCTGAATAGTGCTCTACAAATGAGAACACCTGTTCAACGTAGCCAATAGAGGCACGAATTGCAGAGGCCTCTGACCTGCTTGCGCGCTCGAGACTCTTTCCATTAAATGTTCGCACGCCTACAGTCGGCGGAATGTGTCCGCAGATGAGGCGCGCAAGGCAGGTCTTCCCTGATGAGCTTTTCCCACGTACAACTGTGATGCCAGCCCCCTGAAGAGAGAGCTGGACATTCTTAAGAATCTCATGTGATCCTACCGAATAACCGGCATCGAGTATGTCTACGTTCATCCGGTAGTAACGTTATGATGTTGGGGCAGAAGTTGATTCATCGCCATTGCCCATAAGGATTCCTAGTGGACGTGTGTTGGGGAATGCCTCAAGAATAACCTTTAGCACGGCTGCGATTGGAATAGAAAGAATCATGCCAACGACACCCCACATCCAACCCCAAAAGATCAGCGAAAAAAGCACTACTACGGGGCTTAACTTCAGGCGTATGCCCATGACCTTTGGCTCGAGAACATTTCCAATGATGTTCTGAACAACAGTAAGTACTATGAGAAGAAGAACAACGCTTGTCGGATCGCCCGTTTGCACAGTGTAGAGCAGCACAGGTAGAATCGTAGAAAGAAGCGATCCAATGTTAGGGATGTAGTGCAGAGCAAAGGAGATCAAACCAAGCAGGGCTGCAAAATCTACTCCAAAGCACAGAAGTACAATCCACGCTGCTACGCCGTTGAGAATGTTGAATGCCGTTTTTACCTGAAGGTACTTGCGGATCTTCGTATGCAATTCTGAGAGAATCATTACAAGTGTTTCTTCGTCCTTGCCTGCAAATGCATTGCGAATCTTGGAAGGAAGGGAGTTGCCACCCAAGAGCATAAACAGCAGGTATAGCAAAACCATAAAGCTGTCGCTGAGAATGGTAAGAATTCCAGCTACCTGTTGCGTTGCGATTGAAGTGATCTGCTTTACCGATATGACGTCTTCCCACTTAAAGGTCGATGGATGTTGACCAATCAGCGGATTGATAAAATTCCCAAGATCGCGTACGATCAGATTGAGCTTTTCAGCGTAGTAGTCGGAGCGTTCCGAAAGAGACTCGGCGCCTGCCGCTGCAATGAGATAAAACAGCCAGATGCCCAGTGCATTGATGGCTAGTACGGTGATTAAGCCAATCACGCGTGGCACGCCCTTGTTGCGCAACGTTTCAACAACTGGCTTAAAGAGAATAGACAAAAAGCCAGCAAGCACGAATGGAATAATAATTCCACGCAGGTGCATCAATACGATGCCAACAGCAACGACGGCAACGAGCGTTGTTGAGACGGCGGCAACCCGCTGCCATGAGGAATTTTGTGACATGCTGCAAAATAGGGGTATTTTTACCCTCCAATTCTACGGAGATCCCCATGGTGCGCGGACCAGTCTCGCATTTCATCGAAAAGAACTATCTACACTTCAATGCAGCAGCTCTGATGGATGCTGCTAAAGGCTACGAGGCACATCTGGCTGCCAACGGCAAAATGATGATTACGCTTGCAGGCGCAATGAGCACGGCCGAGCTGGGAATTTCGCTGGCCGAGATGATCCGCCAAGACAAGGTGCAGATTATCTCCTGCACGGGTGCGAACCTCGAAGAGGACATCATGAACCTCGTAGCGCACTCGCATTACAAGCGCGTGCCGAACTACCGAGACCTTGCCCCAAAGGATGAATGGGAGCTTCTTGAAGGGGGCTTTAACCGCGTAACCGATACGTGTATTCCTGAGGAAGAGGCTTTCCGCAGAATACAGAAGCACATTCATAAGCAGTGGAAGAATGCCGAAGACGCTGGTGAGCGCTACTTCCCACACGAATACATGTACAAGATGCTCCTAAGCGGCGAAATGGAGCAGTACTACGAGATCGATCCAAAGAACTCATGGATGCTGGCTGCAGCTAAGAAGAACCTGCCGATCATCGTGCCAGGCTGGGAAGACTCGACGATGGGTAACATCTTCGCTTCCTATTGCATCAAGGGCGAGCTCACATCAACCACGATGAAGAGTGGCATTGACTACATGATCTGGCTCTCCGACTGGTATCGTCAGAACTCTTCAGGCAAAGGCGTTGGATTCTTCCAGATCGGCGGCGGGATTGCCGGCGATTTCCCGATCTGTGTAGTGCCGATGATGTACCAGGATCTCGAGTGGCACGATGTACCATTCTGGTCGTACTTCTGTCAGATCTCGGACAGCACAACCTCGTATGGATCATACTCTGGCGCTGTGCCAAATGAGAAGATCACATGGGGCAAGCTGGATATCGACACACCGAAGTTTATCATCGAGTCTGACGCAACGATTGTTGCGCCGCTCGTCTTTGCGTGGCTGCTGAAGCAGTAACGTTGATTTAGCGTACTACTGAGACAAGCGTAGTGTGTATGCCGTTACGAACGGCATACACTCCTTGGAGAAGTCCATCAATGCGTGAGGCATTGTTGCTCTCGGCAACAGACCCCACCAATGTACCGTCTATCGCATACACGTATGTAGCGCCTGTTGATGGTGGTAGGGTAATAGCGCCGTCGTGTGAGGTGAGGCAACCAACACTCTCGCCGTCATCTACCGACGCAGGAACGTCGCCCAAGATCATGTCTACATAGACAGGCATGTGGTCCGAGCCGCACTTGAGTGCTGCAACCATCTCTGCGCTGTACTTTTTGTTTGTCGGCACGTCGATTCCACTATTGAGTCTTGCTAGGCCATCATTACCTACGTGTGTGTATGTGCTCGTGATAACGCGTGGTGCAAGTTCAGACGACGGTAGGATGAAGTCGAATCGATCGTCAACGCCTCCGTCAACGCCTCCACCACAACCGCTGATGGTTGTTGCTCGTGTGCATTGCGAATAGAACGATGCATACGCAGCATCATTACGACGCCATGACGTACCGAGCGGGTCCACAAAGCTGCGTTTTGCAGTTGGTCCCAATAGTGCTTGCAAAGCGGGCTCGCTTGGAGCATACACGTTAAAGTCGCCGCAGACAATGGCGAATCGCTTTGATGTAATCGTGGAAACCAGTGCATTCATTTCGCGTGCACGCTGCTGCATGTCTGATGAATTGTCTTGGGCTTTGAGATGGACAGAGTAGATAACCACTGTGTCGCTCGACGATGGATTGTCTGTGCGCAGTGCAAGTGTTGTCTCAAAGATGTCCCGCAGTTCCGTTGGGATTCTGCGCGTGCCCACTAAGTCAAACTTCTCTTGATTATAGACCACCATATTGTCTGTGTCTTGTCCATCTGAGTAGGGTGTGGCAGCGAAAGAAGCCCACGTGAGCACTTCACTTACAAAGCGAGGTCCTGCTGTATTGTCTGCCACTTCTTGATTAACCAAGATATCCGGACGGATAGAGTCCATGATCATCTTGAACTGCGGGATGCGTCCGTCTTCGTTGTCTTGTGAGAACTTCAGGATGTTGTACGTACAGATCCGGACGGTGTCGGCAGCCGTAACGGCTGTGTAGACTGTACATGTGAGTATGCAGACGAGCAGAAATTTCATTCTGCAAATTAGGCAATCGGGGCGTGGTCGGTTATCTCTATACCTCGATCTTGGAGTGCCAGACGAGCCCCCTGCATATCCATGAGGGTTACAACAACGCGTTTGCCGCTGGTGAGCACGAGATCCATGCCTTGCTTGCCGTTCCATACATAGCCCATGCGGTTACCGAGGTTCCATCGGATGCCCCAGCCGCCAAATTCTCCGCAGGGGCTAACCTTACGTAGGGTTATCGACTGTATGTCGGACCATACAATGAGGCGTCCGCCACCAAGATGAAACGGAGGTATCTTGATGCGAATACCTTCGTCGGCAATGGTTACATGTAGCCGCGTGTACCACATCGTGAGCGCAGTCACGCCAGTGATCAAGAATGGCACAACGACAGCTATCCACGTGCTGGAATGTTGCAGACCACCTGAACCCTGGGCGTACTCCACAAGAGAAATAAGGCCGCCTGTAAACAGAACGGAGAACAGCATTGCGCCGAGCACGCCATAGAGGATGATTCGCGGCGGCTTTTGTACTTCGTGATGCGTCATGGGGCTAATTTACCAGATGTTTACCACCCGCGATGTTGTCAGATTCTGGATACCGCTCAGTCTTACGTGGCTTATGATGGCCATTGAGGGACCGGTTGTGGCATCTGTTGTTGCCCGCCTGCCCAATGCAGAGCTAAATCTGGCTGCTCACGGCGTGGCCTTTGCGCTGGCGATGTTCATCGAAGCACCGGTGATTCACCTGTTGAGCACCTCTGTTGCGCTGGCCCGCGATTGGGCATCGTTTACACAGCTGCGACGATTTACGCGCAACGTAAATGCTGGGGTAACGGCTGGAATGTTACTCCTCTGCATCCCAGTAGTCTTTGACACGATTACGTCAACACTTATGGGGCTCCCAGGCGAAGTTTCATCACGCATGTATTGGGCAATTGTTGTGCTTGTGCCTTGGCCTGCAGCTATTGGATATAGGCGCTTGTACCAAGGACTGCTGATTCGCAACGGACACACTAAGGTTGTTGCCTACGGGACGATCGTGCGGATGTTAGTGGTGATCGTGAGTGCTGTATCGTATTCGTTTACCGGACTCGAGGGCGTAATCGTTGGGGCGCTCGCGTTAACAACGGGGGTTTTCCTAGAAGCGGCGGCTGTTCGAGCGATGTGCCAGCCGATCATTCGCGAATACAAGGCGCGTCCGCATCAAGATGGGTTGCCCCTTACAAACGCTGAGATCACAACATTTTGGATGCCCCTTGCTGCCACTTCGCTGATCGGATTTGTGGTAACCCCTACACTGTCGTTCTTCATGGTACATGCGCCAAACCCCATTGCCTCGCTTGCTGTGTTGCCGGTTGTAGACTCCTTCGTGTTCTTGTTTCGCAGCTTTGGGTTCTCTTATCAGGAAGTAGGAGTAGCTCTCATTGGTAAGAAGTTTGAAAATTATTGGGCGGTTCGAAGGGTGGCAATTCTAACGGTAGTTGTTACCACCGTGCTTCTCGGTCTACTCGCGCTTACGCCTCTTATTGATGACATCTACATGATGGCCTACGGGTTGGACTCATACCTTGCTCATTATGCCGTGTGGCCCACGATATTGCTCATCCCGTTGCCTTCGATTGCAGTTGCCTACTCGTTGTATCGATCGGTACTGATAACGAGCCGACAAAACGTGAAGGTAACTCTTTCAACGGCGCTCGAGGTAGGGGGCATCACAGCCGTGATGATCGTCCTTGTGAACTTCACTGACCTGAACGGGGCGCTGGCCGCGGCCATTGCCATGGCGGTAGGCAGAACGGCCTCGACGATCTATTTGAAGGTGAATGCAGGACGTGCTCTATCCAGCTAGGTTCGGTATCTTTGACCCCTTATGGAACCGTTGATAGAAGTCAAAAACCTCGTCACAGAATTCCGCTCAGACGTCTATGATGTCAAGGCCGTAAACGACGTAACATTTACCGTCCACAAAGGCCGCACACTTGGCATTGTAGGAGAGTCTGGTTCCGGTAAATCTGTAACCAGCCTAAGCTTAATGCGACTCATCCCCTCGCCCCCTGGCAAGATTACAGGTGGGCAGGCAATCTTCTACGAAAAGGACGGATCGGTCACGGATCTGCTCCAGGTTTCGGAAGAAACCATGCGCACGTATCGCGGTAACCGCATCGCGATGATCTTCCAAGAGCCGATGACGTCGCTCAACCCTGTGTTTACCTGCGGTGATCAGATCATCGAGGCAATTCGGCTACATCAAAACGTGTCCAAAGAAGAAGCTCAGGCGCGCACACTGCAACTGCTCAAGGAAGTACAGTTGCCGCGTCCGAAGCAAATGATGACGTCGTATCCGCACCAGCTCTCTGGTGGACAAAAACAGCGTGTGATGATTGCCATGGCGATGTCGTGCAATCCAGACCTGCTTATTGCCGACGAGCCCACAACGGCTCTCGACGTTACAGTTCAGGCAACAATCCTTGATCTGATGCGCTCGCTGCAGAAGCAACACAACATGTCGATGATGTTCATCACGCACGACCTTGGCGTGATCGCTGAGATCGCCGATGATGTAATCGTGATGTACAAGGGCAAGATTGTAGAGCAAGGTTCTGTGCAACAAATCTTTGAGAACCCACAGCACCCCTATACCAAGGGGCTCCTGGCTTGCCGTCCACGACTCGACAAAAAACTCAAGGTTCTGCCGACCGTTCGTGACTTCATGGACGAAGCAGAAGATGGAACGATCACAACACGTACTCGCGATACGGTTGAATCCCTCGTGCACGAACTCGAGTTCTCACGTCAAGAAATCGATGAGCGCAACGCCAAGCTCAAAACCATAAGCCCCCTGCTTGATGTACAGAATCTGGAAGTGCACTTCCCAATCAAGAGTGGGTTCTTTGGTCGAACAACAGGTCATGTAAAAGCTGTAGACGACATCTCGTTCTCCGTGATGCCAGGCGAGACACTTGGTCTCGTAGGCGAGTCCGGTTGCGGCAAGACCACGACGGGCCGCGCTGTGTTGCGCCTTGTAGAGCCAACTGGCGGCAAGGTTGTCTTCGATGGGAAAGACGTCCGCTCGCTAGGTGCTGCAGAACTCAAGACCATGCGCAAGGACTTCCAGATCATCTTCCAAGATCCGTATTCATCGCTCAACCCACGGCTAAGCGTTGGCAGTGCGATCATGGAAGTGCTCAACGTGCATAACATTGGCGCAAGTGAGAAAGAGCGAAAAGAGCACGTTCTGTATCTGCTTGATAAAGTGAATCTTCTGCCTCGGCACTTCTCAAACTACCCTCACGAATTCTCCGGCGGACAGCGTCAGCGCATCTGCATCGCACGCGCGCTGGCCTTAAAGCCAAAGCTGCTGATCTGCGACGAAAGCGTGAGCGCTCTCGACGTATCGGTGCAGGCACAAGTGCTGAATCTGCTGGTGCAGCTACGTGATGAGTTTAACCTGACGTATATCTTTATCTCGCATGATTTAAGTGTGGTAAAGTTCATTAGCGACAGAATCGCCGTAATGAATGCAGGCAAGATTGTCGAAATGAACACGTCCAACGAACTTTATGCGAACCCACATCAAGACTACACCAAGCGTCTAATCGATGCAATACCAACTGGTACACTTGATGTGATCTGTGCCCGAATGAATCAGGCCCATGCATGATTGAGTTGCGCGACATACGTAAGTCGTTTGGGAACAAAGTTGTCTTGAACGGCGTAACCTGTGGTATTCCAAACGGCAAAACAACCTGCATCATAGGTCGTTCCGGCTGCGGTAAAAGCGTGGCACTCAAGCATATAGTAGGCTTGTTACATGCCGATAGTGGAGAGGTTCTCATCGATGGTGCGTCAATTGACGCTATGACAAAGGAACAGATCTTTGCTATACGCCGTTCAATCGGCTACGTGTTTCAAGGGGCGGCTCTCTTTGATTCGCTGTCGGTATTCGAGAATGTTGTTATCGGACTTGTAGAGCATGGTGTGAGCGACAAATCCGTTCTTGCACGCGAGGGCCGGCGGGTTCTTAGTGCAGTTGGACTTTTGCCACCATATCAAATGGCGGGGGCTCCGGAATACGAATACGAGTTCGCCATACTGGGTCAGAAGCGTCCGAGCGACTTATCGGGTGGTATGAGAAAACGTGTCGCCGTTGCACGTGCACTTGTGGGCAAGCCAGCATATGTATTCTACGACGAGCCTACGACAGGCCTCGATCCTGTTACATCACAACAAATAGACCACCTTGTAAAGTACGTTGCAACGAACCTTGACGTTACATCTGTTGTTATCACGCACGACATGTTTAGCGTGTACAACATCGCCGATCACGTAATTATGCTGCACGAGGGGAAGGTGCAGTTTGATGGAACCGTTCAGCAATTGCGTTCCTCTACGGATGCAGTTGTAACAGAGTTTCTTGATCGCTTTGAACATGAACATGCACTGTAACGACAGCCCCTTATTCGACTTCTTTAACTCATGATCACTCAACGAACACCTCTCTGTACCAACAGCATAACTCTGCGTGCACTGATCATGGTGCTATGCGGCATTGCTGCTGTATACACAGCCTCTGCTCAGCTTGTACTGAACGGTGTGGCCATTCCTGGTGTAGGGTCCTATGTTGATGCGTCGAAGTTTCCCGAGATAACAGTTCGCTTTCGGGCAACGTTGAATGGGGCTCCAACAAATGTTGATGTAAAAGATCTGTATCTGCTTGAAGTAAATGTCTTTCGACGTCTCGTAAATCTTACACAAGAGGGTTCGGGCATTCACACATTGCGTTTTACGACCTCTACATTCAGCACTCGTGTTAACAGCATCCCAACAACAACGAGTGCGAATCTTGTACTCTACGCTGTGCGTAGCGGTGATGTTGGCCAGCTTTCCATTGCATGGGATGCATTTCCGGTAACTAGGGGTGGCTCTGTCTTCGTTGTAGACAGTTTGTTTCGTAGAGTGCCGTTATATCTCGACTTTGGTGATGTAGCTGCCGGTTCGGAGCAAATGAGAAAGCTAAATCTGCGCACTTTTGCCTCCTCGGTAGATGCACAGGGTAATGAGCGCAGACTGGTAATTGATACACTGCGAACATCCTCGTCAAACTTTCGAATCGTGTGGAAGGGTACATACGGTGCTAAGGCACCACCAGTAAGCGTTGATGCTGGTACCGACTATCGGTTTGACTTGTACTGCAGTCCAACAACATCGCAGCCTATTAGTGGCGTACTGACGATTGTCTACGAGGGTGGAATGCGTCATGAAGTGATGCTTTTCGCAAACACACCTACGTATAAGCCCACGACAATTCTAAAAGTAGTTACACCTAATGGCGGTGAAAATCTGGCCGCCTGCCAAAACGTTACCATCACGTGGAAAGGGGCTATTCAGGGCTTCCATTCGCATGTTGAGTACTCAGTCGATAATGGCAAATCATGGAAGCTCATTGACTCCACACTTGACTCAACGATACAGTGGCAAGTACCGGTAGAGTATACTGATAACGCGAAGATTCGTGTGTACCAAAAGCAGGGGGCTTCTGGTGCGCGATGGCTCTACGGAGAGCGCTCTCCGGCAACGAATATTGCCTTTAGTGCCAATGGTAAGTACCTCGCTGTTGCTCATCAGAATGGGATGATCGTAGAATGGGACGTAGCCACCTCAACGATCATAAGTTCATATGTTGCAGAGGGGGTTATCCCAGGATCGACGAAGGTATCGAAGCTATCCTATCTGGGTCAAACACGGAGTCTAGCCGCAATTGTAGATCGTCCAGCACCAACGAAAGACCTGCTGCTGCGATTCAATAACGGCACGGTTACACCCGTAGCCAAGACAGAAGTAAATCATGCGAACGCTGGAGAGATGATTTCCGACAGCAATGCAGCGATTATATACGTAGCAGGCCTCATGAGTGCTAGACTTCGCACGTATGATGGTGCGAGTCTAGCTGAGCGTGCAGACGTTGTGTTGGAAGCTCCGTCATCTGCCGCACGTTCAGCGGATGGCATACTTGTTCTTTCGCTGATCAATGGTGTTGTGCTGCGATTTGATCCTTCTGCTGGACGCGAAGTGTATCGCTTCGATGCAGACCTACCAAGAGTTGGGGGCCCGGCCATTCGTGATCTCTCAGTATCCAGAACAAACCGATTGATCGCGCTTGCAGGCGAAGCAAACGAGGGCAAGGGAAACTCGCCGCAAGAACAACGCACCTTGGTATACGACACGCAAACAAACTCTCTTATCCGTGTGATTTACCGTGAGGGGTCTAACGTTGTTGGTGTAACGATCAACCCAAGTGAGACGTACATCACCATGGGCTTTGCTGGGCAACCACAGATTCGTCAGTATGATGTTGTAAACCGTCAGATTCTAGGACCAATCCCTGGCATGCCTGGTCATAGTCAGCTTATGACCGATGTAGAGTATGGCGCTGATGGATCAACATTAGCATCGTGCTCTGAAGATAGCCGTGACAATCTCCTGCTTCGTAGAATCATTACGCCTGAGTCCGACGAATCAGATGCAACATTCCGCATTGTCCCTCTAGACGTGGCTACACCGCAGCTTTCATTCGGCGTGCACTACATCGGTGCAACGGTAGACACGCTGATCAGTGGGTCGATCTGCAATACTGGAGTTGTGCCCGTGATATTCGAGAGAGGCGAACTTCTCTCAGGGCTGTGGTTGACTCTGCGTGGTGCCTTGCAGCAAGACACGGTACGTCCCGGGGAGTGTTTGCAAGTGCAGTTTCGTGCTGTTGCCAAAGACACGGGCAACCTCGTAGATACACTTGAACTTATCGCCTGCGAGCGTACATTCCGTGTGCCGATTGTTATCCGTTCGGTTGATAGAAATCTCGCTACCTATGGAGATATGACAGACTATGGTGATATCTGCGTTCGCGATACAGCCCGCAAAATATTCGTTATTGTTCAGAACAACGATCCAATCCCTGTTGTGATAGATGGCATTTCCATGCGCAAAGGCGTTTTCTCGCAATTCAGAGTACAAGGTTATAAGCCCGGAGACACACTGCAACCTGGCGAGCGTATGTCTGTTGAAGTGCTGTTTGTACCGCGATTGCGCGGCCACGATACAGACAACGTCGTGATCTACTATGCTGGCCAATCGGTTGTAACGCGCAGCATTCGTGTGCTTGGTAGAGGTGCTGGGGCTGATATCAATCTGTCGCATCCTATTCTCGCATTTATCCCAGAGGTGTCCGAGCGCACTGTCGTGCTTGGGAATCCCACGGGCAATCCAATTACGCTGCAAGCTGCAACGTTTACTGCAGGAGCCCCATTTGCAACAACAACAACGTTTCCCGTTGTTGTGGCACCAGGTGATTCAATCACAATGGTCATTCGATACACGGGTGGGCCAATCTCTGCAAATGATGAGCTCGTATTCGAGGTTACGCCGTGTGCTGCAACAACAAGTATCAAGCTGGTACCATATCAAGGCAGTGCAATTGTACGTATGCAGGATGTGCGCGTAGACCCCAGGCAGACGACAGAACTTCCCATTGTGGCAAACATCAGTGAGAACGTTCAGTACAAGGGCAGCCGTCCACTCGAGATTTCCATGAAGGTTTACCAGCGGCACTTCTATGCTGATTCTTTGCGCGTAGTAGACGGATCTGGAGAGATTGTCTCTCAAACTGTTGATGGAGACACACGAACGATAACGATGAAGTTGAATGCCTCATTCGTTGCGCGCGAGCATATTATCGCACATCTTATCGGACGCGCTGGTTTAGCAGAGTTTGATTCATCGGTTGTAATGTTTGATACTTCTGCAATCGCATTCGGTACATCTGTAGCGACAAGTTATAAGCCTGGGCTGTTACGAATAGCGAATCCGAATCCTAACCGACATGTTTTTGTCAAGAATGGCTCTGTTATCCGCTCCATATATCCCGTGCCGGCAGCTGATGATGTTTCGGTTGCAATCTCATCTGCATACCCTACGCAGGGTAACCTGAGCATAGTTGATGGTCAGGGGGCTACGGTGTTCTCGGCAGATCTTGGTACGTTATTTGGATCTACAACTGTGAGTGTTGATGTGAGCCAGTTTGTACGTGGAGTTTATACGGTGATCATTCGATCTGGTGATGCAGTGCATGCACAGTCAATGGTGGTAACGCGGCCATGATGGTCCTTGTACGCTGTTGTCTGCTGCTTGCACTATCGGCTTATGCACATGCTGCCGACACAACACTGACTAGAACAGTTATTGGTGGTGGTCTTGCTGGAGGTGTTAATCTGCACTCAGCAAGCTTTCGTCAGCTGTCAAGCTTTCCAGCTTGTTGCCCTGAGTATACTGGCGGAAGTGGACTTCACCTTGGCTATTCGTTCCATATCGCGCACGCACCTGAGTCTACGCTATTGGGTTTGCCATATGTCTATGGCATGCGTGCAAGTGCTGTAGGATTATCGGGAATGCTTACTGATGATGAAGAGTTGGGAAACATCATAAACGACCAACAAGTGTTTTCTGGATTATCCAGACACTCGATTGATCTTACGTACTCTACAATTGGCATCGAGCCATATGTGCAACTGCAGAAGATTGCCGGATCTCAGATAACAGCCTCGATTGGAATGTATGCTGGGTTTCCGATGAGTGCGCGGTTTACGCAAAAGGAAGAGTTGATTCAGCCGGCAGATGAGAACTATACCTTCGAAAACGGCAGTAAGGTTCGTGGTGTGTACGAGGTAGATCTGCCAGACGCTGCCAGCCCCTTTATCGCCACAGTGCTTGGCATTGGATATATGTTTGAATTCGATGCGCAACGAACCATCGAGCCGCGAATAGAGGCACTTATAGGCCTTACGAATCTGACCTCTGCAGTACAGTGGGGAGTAACATCGGTCCGCGCAGGTTTCAATGTGCATTATCGTATGCCTAAGCAGCAGGTTGCCCCACCACCTCCGCCACCACCACCTCCGCCCATCGTTCAGGCTAGAACGCCGGTGTTGTCATCCAAGCTCATGATTCCGGAAATGTTGCCGGCGCAGCTCTCAAATGTGATCAATGTTGCCGTCACGAAGGAGTATGTAGATGCAGCACCAGTGTTATTCTTTGCCAAGAATAGCACCGAAGTGCTCTCTGTTGCGAAGCCTGCATCGCAGCTTCAGCAAGATGTAGTCAATGCCGTTTCGGACTATGCTATACAGAATCCGGGTGTCAAGCTTACTGTTGTTGGTTCTTGTGCCAACGACGAAGAGCAGGCGGTTGCCCGTGAGAGAGCGTCACACGTTATGCGCTTACTGCGTATACCAGCCGAGCAGCTCGAAATGATAGTTATCAAGCATACTCCAGCTGAATACCCTGAATTGGCAGAAGAGCATCGCAGTGTGCAGTTTCTTGTTAATGGCACAGCACAAATCTTTCGTGTTCAGCGCACGCGAGATAGCATTGAACGTATAACACCACTGCGCATTCCTGTAGGTCATATTGTTACATGCGATACGAATTGTAGTTCAAACATCACAGCATCAATCGATGGTCGTCTGTTGCGTGTCGAGGGTGAGGGGGCAATGCAAACAGTAGTTGCAGACTCTGCAGCTATTCGTTCTATGCAGCAAGGAAAGACTATCACTGTTCGGGGGCAGGTAGCATTTGAGTCTACGTCAGCTTCTTCTGAACAGCAAATCATCTCTACGGATATTGCACCACGTACAGCATTTACGCAAGTACCCGTCGGACAGTCTGCCAATGGGCCATCGCCAGCAACACTCTGCTATTTCGATTTTAACAGCTCTACGATTGCAAGCTTCAACGAACAAGCCTTCGCCGAACTATCGGCGGCAGTAGCTGCTGGTAAGGGTGTGGAGCTTATAGCAACGACAGATCACCTTGGTACTGATGCGTCAAATGCAGACTTGGCATCGAAGCGGGCCGCCGCAGCGGTCGAACGATTGCTGACTCGTGGCATTCCCAAAGACAGGATTACGGTAGGCACATATCAGTCGAAAGCACGTGAAAACTCGACGCCAATGGATCGCATTGCCAACCGCTCTGTTAAGATTGTTATTCAAGACTAAGGTTCGTGGTGATTACACGTCAAGACTATCTCCTACGTGAAGACATAACATTCTTGAACCACGGGTCGTTTGGTGCCTGTCCTAAAGAGCTTCTCCAAGAGCAACGCAGATGGATTGAGCAACTAGAACAACAGCCAGTATTGTACTTCCGTGAGCTTATGCACCAGATGCAGAAGGCACGCACAGTGTTGGCAGATTATGTTGGCACCAAGGCATCAAATCTCGTGTACATTACCAATTCAACATTTGGCGTCAATGTTGCAGCACATGCAATCGCCCAACTGCTGCAGCCAGGTGATGAAATCCTCTCTAACGATCATGAGTATGGGGCTTGTAATCGTGCATGGAACGCTCATGCTGTGAGCAAGGGTGCGATTTATGTACAGCAGCACATCCCTATTCCGGTGCCAAACTCTTCTGATCTGCTCGAGCTTCTTTGGTCTGGTGTTACACCGAAGACGCGCGTACTCTTCCTGAGTCACATCACTTCACCAACAGGTGTGCAGCTTCCTGTTGCAGAACTGTGCAAGCGTGCACGCGAGAATGACATCATTACAATTGTTGATGGCTCGCACTCGCCTGGGCACATACCACTTGACCTCTCAACACTTGGTTGCGATATCTATACAGCTAACTGCCATAAGTGGATGTGTACACCCAAAGGAAGTGCGTTCCTATGGGCGCGTGATCAGTGGCTAGAGCGAATGAAGCCACTCGTAGTAAGCTGGGGGTCGGATATTCCTACAACGAAGGATGGCTACTTCGTTGATGAGCAAGAATTTCTGGGCACACGCGACCATAGCCCCTTTCTCACAGTTCCCTATGCTATTGAATGGATGCGGCGCAATAGCTGGGAGTCTGTGCAGAATAGGTGCCGCGAGTTAACTCAGCAGGGCGTTAAGATGCTTTGCAGTATTGGTGGCGTGCGTTCGATTTCTGTGGCAGGACAAGACCCGCTGCTGCAGCTTGGCACAGTAATGCTGCCAGACAATACAGATACTGATGCCATGAAGACATGGTTATATGATGAGCGCTGTATCGAAGTTGTGGTGCATCGTTGGTTGGATGCTCCCATCCTGCGCTTCAGTGTCCATGCGCACACCTCAGAGTCGGATATTCGGGCACTAGTTGGCGCTGTCCAAGAATATCTCGACAACGGCATTAGTGCGTAGTGCTTTTTGCTCGCACTTGTTGCATAAAGTCTTCCATAAAGATCAATGAGTCTTCCTGATTGAGACTAATCGTAGCCTCACACTGCAACTCAATGTCTACGAAGAGAAACGTATCGGCATAGCTGCTTGAAATGTTCGCATTGATGATATCTGTGCGTGCAACATCATGGTCGCCAAAGTGAAAGATCTTCATGATAGCCTCGTAATAGAAACGTGCGTTGCTATCTGACGAGGCCAGCCGAGTTATGTTGTGCCGAAGAGTCTGTCTCCGGCATCACCCAGTCCGGGCACGATGTAACCCACATCATTCAGCTCTCTGTCCAATGCAGCAATAATGATGTGTGCATCGGGATGTGCATCGTCCACGGCATGAACACCCTCTGGCGCACCAATCAAACACGCAACGAGCAAACGTTGATGCGGTAGGGGGCGAAGCAGATCAAGCGTAGCCACCATACTTCCACCGGTAGCCAGCATTGGATCGATAACGATGAATGTTGTAGATGCGTCTGATGGTGGAAGATTTCGATAATACTCATTTGGCTGAAGTGTTTCCTCGTTGCGCTTAAGCCCGATGAAGCCAACACTAGCACCTGGACACAATGCAAGAAACGGCTCGAGAAGCCCCATGCCTGCACGAAGAATTGGTACCACAACTACGTTGCCATCAATGACGTCAACAGTTGTTGTCTCAAGTGGAGTATCAACGTGGTGCTGCTTGGAAGGCAGATACTTGAGCGTTTCGGCAGCAATGTGGAGTCCTATTCGATGCACTGCGGCACGGAACACATCAACATGTGTGTCGCGGGACCTAATAATGGCTAGGTCGTGCGAAAGAGCTGTTCCCGAAAGGATCGTGGTCATCTTACCACTTTGGATAATAGAGCAGAGTTAGACGAGGTATAGCGTAGATGGTAGTAACGTCTGCAATCTCTTGAGAAAGTACAGCCTTGCCAGTTGCAGGATTTACATATCTGTGCAGGTAAACACCTTCACCAGGTTTTGCGGGATCTTCCTGGATACGTCCGTCGGCTAAAGCAGCACGCACAGCTTCGTCACGTGGTAAACCATTAGGGTTAAACCACTTCGAACCGATCTCTGCGTCAATCACTGGATATGATGATGTAACCATGCCGGTCTGCGTTCCAAGGATAAAGTCGAATCGTACGTTCACCATTGGGTAGAACATGCCGAAGGACGTTGGAATTGCTACGCCAGCGCCGATACCGGCAATAACACCAAATCGCGACGTGGTCGTAATGCCGTCGTTGGTGTGCGCGAATGAAACGCCGGTTTGTGGTAGAAAGTTAACCTTGTTGTAAGGGTTAAGCGCATACAACACCGAAAGCTCTGCGATGTTTGTCACAATCGGTGGCAGGTTGTAGTCAGCGCGATCACCTACGTTCTTTGTGTACAGGTACGTGCCCTCGAGCAGGAAGCGTGGTGTGAGCTGATAGGCAACAGATGCACCAAACGTTGAAAGCGACGGGTATGAAAACGAGGCAACTGTGTCTTCCGCAAGATCGCGCCATCTCATGGGAACATTCTCGCCACGGCCACGATAAAAGAGCTGACGATATGTTCTGCGTTCTGTAACGGTGTTAGAGCCTGTGGTAAAGCCGAAGCCGAAGACGCGCGGTTTAACAAGTCGCACGTATGCTGCCGAATCAGCGTAATACTGATCCATAGCATAGTCGTATTCGGAATCGAGGTCGTAATCGTCTTCGTTTGGTACGCGTGGCTGCGCTTCGAGTGCTAGTGTAGCAAGCACAAGAAACAGAGTTAAGCGAAATAGATTTTTGGCCGTAGCTGTGCTAGCTGATTGGATCTCTGCAAATGTCATTGAACGCATCTCCGCAATTTTCTCTGCTACAAGCCTTACAAAGGCTGGCTCGTTACGCTTGCCCCTGTGAGGAACTGGTGTCATGTAAGGTGAGTCTGTTTCGATCATAAATCTGTCTGTAGGCACACGTTCAACAACGTCGCGTAGTGTGAACTTCTTAAACGTGATGTTGCCCGTAAACGATACATGCATGCCTAGTGAAAGGGCTCGATCAAGAACAGCGACATCGCTCGAAAAGCAATGCAGAACGCCACGAAGAGTGCCGTCTTGTTCCTGGTCGATGATATCCAGCACGTCCTGATCGGCATCACGATTGTGAACTATTACTGGAAGATCATGCCGCTTTGCTATGCATAGCTGCTCGCGAAAGTACAATTTCTGCACGTCAGGAGAGCAGAAGTCATAATAGTAGTCTAAGCCAATTTCTCCAATGGCAACCACCTTGCTTTGCTGGCAGTCGGCCTCTACCACGTCGAGTGCCTCGGCATCAACTTCGCCGGCATGATGAGGGTGTATGCCGATCCCACGGAATAGTCCTGGTGTGACGTCTACAATCTGCCGAAGGTTAGGCCTTGCCGAAGGCTTGATATCTGGAACAATGATTACCTCGACACCGGAATCGAATGCCCGCTGTAGAACCTCTGCACGATCTCCATCAAATGCCTCGGTATCGATATGGGCATGGGTGTCTATCATGAAGACCCTTGCAACTCTTTCAGAGTGGCAAGAACACTATCTACATGACCCGGTACCTTGACCTTCTCGTACACCCGTACGATTTTGCCCTTAGGGTCGATAATATATGTCGTACGTTCAACGCCCATGTACTTTTTACCGTACATCGACTTTTCTTTCCAGACGTCGTAGTCCTGACATATCTGTTTCTCTGTATCAGCCAGGAGGGGAAAGTTTAGCTCGTACTTTATTTTGAAGCTATCATGCGACTTGACACTGTCGGGACTAACACCAACAACAGCAGCGCCCAACTTGGTAAGCCGCGACATCGAATCACGAAAATCGCAAGCTTCTGCCGTGCATCCCGATGTTGAATCCTTTGGATAGAAATACAGAACAACCCACGAGCCTTTTAACGAGGCCAGCGATACCGAGCCAGCGCCGTCTGTTGATGCCTTGAATGACGGTGCCTTACTGCCTTCTGCTAGAGCCATGCTATTTCCTTGGCGCTGCTGCGCGTCGCGCCGAAAAAAGTTCTACAAGAGTTTCTTCAATCGGGAGCAATGTCTCCCTGTGCTGAGCTGCGGGAAACGTGCTCTCGGCCACAGATGTTCCCTGTTGGGTGTTGGGTTGGGAAGGGGCTTGCGATGTGCCGTTTTGACGTGGCCGTACGAGATTCACCCCGATAGACGTTCCGTATGTAGCGGTGAGATACTCTTTGAGCTGCTGAAGTTTGTCTTCGAGGCGATGGTAGATAATCTCTGCCTGTGGACGCAACACAATCCCAACGTCTGTGATGTCTACAGTAAGAACGCTCTGTTTTACTGCACTGTGCACAAAGCTTAGATGTTCTGGGAGCGACTCAATCCACTTCGACCACTGCTTTGCAATGTTGCCAGCCGAAAGGGAGCTAACGGGTTTCTCTTGCGTCTTCATGATAACCGGCGTTCCTAGTCGCACCGGAATGGGCTGCGCCATCGCAACGCCCCCTACAACCTGTGTGGAAGCTCTCGGCGGAACCGTCGCCGGTATCGATGGAGCGTTGAGCATGGCCAACACGTTGCCAAGATCTACGGTGGAGTCCATGGATGCAAGTTGAACCAGTGTAAACTCAAACCGAATGCGTGGCTGTGGCGGATTATGACGAAGCACCGACTCGCCTTGTGTGATAAGCGTCATGATGCGGAGCACATCAGCTTTGGTAAACTCAGATGCGGTTGTTGCATAACGGTCTAGATCGCTGCTCGAAGCTTCTATCAGCTCGGTGTTGCCGGTGGTGATAACCGTAAGGATATTACGGAAGTGCTCGAGCAGGCCCAGTAAACATTCCTGTAGGTCGTATCCGCGCTGCACCACTGTACGGGCATGAGTGAACATCGACGGCAGGTCGTGCTGCGTAATGGCGGTGCTTAACTCAAAGTAGAAATCGGTATCGATAAGGTGAAGAGCATTACTTACTTCTGCCGACGAAATAGTTGTTCCGCAAAACGAAACAACTTGGTCAAGGATAGACTGTGAGTCTCTCATTGATCCGTCTGCCTTCTTTGCGATAGCAACCAATGATGCTTCGTCTATCGTGATACCTTCTTTGGCTGTAATGTATCGCAGATGGCCCGTGATTGTCTCGATCTCCATTCTACGGAAGTCAAATCGCTGACATCGGCTAAGAATGGTTGCTGGAACTTTGTGGATCTCTGTTGTGGCAAATACGAAAATGAGATGTGGAGGGGGCTCTTCAAGTGTCTTCAGTAGTGCATTAAACGCCGACGTTGACAGCATGTGTACTTCGTCGATGATGTACATCTTGTACTTGCCAATAACAGGGGCGTACTTGGCACTATCCCGCAGCTTGCGCACGTCCTCAACCGAGTTGTTCGATGCACCGTCGATCTCGATGATATCAACACTGCGTCCGTCTAGCATATCGGTGCATGATGCGCAGCTGTTACATGGCTCAAAATCAACGCTTTGGGTGCAGTTCAGTGCGCGCGCCAAGATGCGGGCACAGGTAGTTTTTCCGACTCCGCGTGGTCCGGTGAACAGATAAGCATGGTGGACACGCTGTTTTGCTATGGCATTTTTCAGCGTTGTTGTAATATGCTCCTGTCCTACGACGTCTTCAAAACGAAGTGGACGCCATTTTCGGGCCGTTACGATATATCGTTGTTCTTCTGCCATAGGGTTTGCCATTGCGAACTGGCAATCTGCTAAAACCAACTGCCATGCACAAACGTACTTACACTCATCTTGTCCACTTTCTTCTCGTAGGTCTCCTGCTAGCCCCATGGATGCATGCCAAGGCAGAGTTAGCTACCATGAGCGTTCGGCACAACGGGCGCTCGTACGAAGTGCTCCAACAACACCTTTTTGTTCGGATGCTCCACGCCCGAGATGTAGAAACCGCACAAGAACAGATGCCCAATGGATTCGCCATTGTAGAGCAGTTGTTAGCGCCGGAGCGGACGCGGTTTTTTCATCCTGAAACCCGACAAGCGCAAGCAAGCCCTCCATCTGCACACGATTTATACTCATCCGAGGAGCGCTTAACCCGCACATACATTGTTGTATACGTTGGACCTGCAAGCCCCTTTCACATGGCTTCGCTTCTGACCACCAAGTATGCTGATCGTTTCGAGATTGCAGAACCATGGTTTGTGGCCCAGGTAAACAGCATTCCTAACGACCCAGAAATTGCGAATCAGTATCATTTGCAAACCATCCGCGCCCAGCAAGCATGGGAAGTGTATCAAGGTTCCGAGACGGTAACTATTGTGATCAGCGATGATGGAATTCAGCAGGATCATGAAGATCTTGGACCAAATATTGCCATCAATGACAAAGAGATTCCCGATAACGGACTTGATGACGATGCCAACGGTTACATCGATGATTACAACGGCTACAATTTTGCATACCAGCTAGATGGTACCAAACCAGGCTCTACGACAAGTATTACAGCCTACGGACACGGAACAAAAGTTGCAGGTCTAGCTGCGGCTGCTACAAACAATGGCAAGGGAATAGCCGGAGTTGGGTACAAGAGTAAGATGTTCCCATTGAAAACCTCAAAGCGTTCTGGAGGGGGTATTCTGTTTGGCTATCAATCACTGATCTACTGTGCATCGCGTGGTTTGCCCGTAGTAAACACAAGTTGGGGTGTGGTTAAACCATACTCGCAGATTGATCAGTCCGTTATTGATTATTGCCTTGCAAGTAATGTTCTCGTTGTGGCATCAGGCGGGAATCATGGAGAAGATGAGCCAAACGCTGCATGGCGGCTTGTGAACTTCCCTTCGGGTTATCGCGGCGTATTTGGCATCGGTGAAACAACGGTAGACGACCGTGTGACCAACACAAGTGGTGTGGGCGTCAATGCAGACGTCTATGCACCAGGCTACTCAGCGTATACCACGGACGTATCTACAGGCTACACCTCGTTTGGGGTTGCAGGTACATCCTTTGCATCGCCCATTGCTGCAGGATTGGCAGGATTGGTACGTGGCAAATGGCCCGCCTTGACTCCTCAGCAGGTAGCCGAGCATATTCGGCAGACATCCGATGATATCTCATTCGTGAATATGACTATCAGTGATTTTCGGCCACGTCGAATCAACGCCGAAAAAGCGCTAACAACGGAGCCATTTCAACGTCCTGGAGTTCGCGTAACTGGCACAACTGTTCGCAGGGCAAATACGGAAGAATCCCGGTACAGAGCCGGCGACACAATTGAGCTTGTGTTGCGCCTTACGAACTATCTGGCCGATGTTAACCTCGAGACGCAGCTCATAACTCAAGACCTAAATGGGTGGTCTTTGCGCATCGTTAACGATGCACAGACAGTTGGGTTGATTCAACGAAACAGCGTAAAGACCATGCAGCCAATCTTGATAGTCGTTGATGCTATCGGCACAGGTGAATGTGTTTTGGGTCTAATCATGAGCGGTGAGAAGTATGATGACAGAGATGTTGTAATGATCTCACCTCCTACAACGATGTACCGTTTTGAAAACGATAAGTTGATCTATTCTATGTCTGATGACGGAATGGTTGGGTACTCAGCCCCTTTCGATCCCAAGTATGGAGATGGCTTTGGCTTTAAGCCAACATTTACGATGCTTGCCTCGGGTGGAATGTTTGCACAAATGCAAGGCACTGTCTCGGTTGCGGCCTACAAAAACGATCCGCCGTTTACATCGGATTTCATTGCATCAAAACCTTTTGGACGTCTTCCAGATCGATCCACGTGTATAGCTGCAGACTCGGCTTCGTTCCAGCCAATTGGTATCGAAGTGCAGCAGCAATGCGTTTTCCCGTCTCAAACATCACACGCTACAGTATGGAACGTTACGGTGCGGCCAAGCACGGACGCAGCTGTTCTGGAGAACATTGGTCTGGGATATGTCTTTGATTGGGACCTCGGTTCAGGCGGATCTGATAATCGGATTGTACATGATTATACATGCATTCCCGAATCTCTACGCGGACAACAAAGTGCGGCATTTCTGGTAAGCCGTGACGCCTTTCCGGCCTCCGTATGTGTTGCGGCTGTAGGCTCTGACGCGTCATATGTTGCTCAGACCGCATGTATGCTTTTAGAGGATATTGTTGACGACGGTGACGGGTTTACACCTGCTGATCGAATTCGCCTGCTAACAAGTGGTACTAGCATTGCGACAGATGCCATAGGCGACATAGCTGGCTCGGTTGGGATGCTCACAACAGGACAAGTTAGTGCCTCTAAACCTCTGTCGTTTCGCGTTGTCATCGGTGCTGGAGCATCTGCAGACGATGCTCGCAGAGCGGTACGTGACGCAATCGACGCAACGACATCTGTACGTGAACAATCACCAATACGTAGCTTGTTGTATCCTAATCCAACCAATGCAGATGTTCGGGTAGCTGATGATCATGGGGCTGTGAGTTGCGCAATTCTTGACATAGCAGGACGCGAAGTGATGCGTGCGCTGCTCAATGCAGGTGAAGCTCATATGAACACTGCTACTCTTGCCAGGGGAGTCTACCGCGTTACATTCTATGGAGCAGGTAACACGCTCCTACATTCCGAGACGCTCGTATGCAATTGATGCCCACAGTGTATTCATGGATCTGTTTTTTTACGGCTGCTGCCATTGCGAGTGCGCAATTGCGCTATTTGCCAGCCGAGCCCCCTTCACGTCCTGACGCCGTGGTTGCCGGACATCTCAAGGTACGGATAGCGCGCGCGTATGCTCCAGTGGCTGATGCTGTGCTGCACGAGATGGGCCTTCGTATAGTTCGCCAGGTGCTGCCATATGGGCAATCACTGCAAGCTCAGGATGCACAACGTCTCGGGCATCGCCTTACAGATATCAGCAGCGCATTAGAAATCGAGGATCGTTTGTTGCGCTCCTATGTGGTTGCCTTCGATAGGGAGGATATCACACCAGAGCGTATGATTGAGAACATCCGTGTTGGCTGCGGTCCGGTGGAATGCGCAGCGCCGTGGTGTGTAATGGAGCTATGTGGTGAGCCAAACGACCCAGAGTCATCAAAGCAGGGCCTACTATCCTTGATTCGGGCTACGCAAGCGTGGGATGTCGAGGATGGTTCAGACTCCGTGGTTATTGGCATTAGCGACAGTGGCGTGCGCCAGGACCACGAAGATCTCAAAGACGCACTCTTCGTGCGTACGTCGGAGATACCAGACAACAATACCGACGATGACAACAACGGCTACATTGATGATTACAACGGATACTCATTCTCGGCGAAAGACGATGGAGTTGGGTATTCAAATGCCCACAACCCAGATAATGGCCATGGAACGAGTGTTGCTGGCACGTGTGGTGCTCGAGTGAACAACAACATTGGGATTGCTGGAATTGCCAACTCATGCAAGATCTTTCCGTTGCGTACGATGCCTAAGGGAACAACGGGTATTGTGTATGGGTATGAATCTATTATGTACTGCGCCACGAACGGCATTGATGTTGTGAATTGTTCATGGGGCGGGCAGTCTCGCTCATGCATTGATGAAGACATCGTAGCATATGCTGTAGCGCGTGGCACTGCTGTTGTTGCCGCAGCAGGGAACCATGGTTTGCCAACACCGTTTTTTCCAGCTTCGTATCGTGGTGTGTTTTCTGTAGGTGTTGTTGATGCCACAGACAACGTTGTGCCGATGTCGGGTCATGGACCACATGTAGACATCATGGCCCCTGGACATGGCAGTTGGAGTACGGCTAACGATGGTGGTTACGCAGGGTTTTGTTGTACATCAGGCTCTGCTCCTATAGTCTCAGGTGTAGTAGCATTGGTCCGCTCAAAGCATCCCGAGCTTGGTCCGCTCGAGGCCTGTGCAGTTGTGCGTGCAACTGCTAAGCCGGCACCGTGGGCGTCGATACCATCATCCGTTGATCCGCTGCTGCTGCCGCGTGGACGTGTTGATGCTTTGGGTGCGGTCCTTGGCAATCCCAACGATCTTGTGTCGTTGGCTTTCGATACTGCTCTGGTTAGGGGGCCCAATGGCGCTGCACGCTGGACAGTAGGCGATACCATCGATGTTACTCTTCGTGTGCGAAATGAACTGTCTGCCATGATGATTACACAGATCGACGGCATTCGTCTAGCAGGAATTGGTCCGCGTGGAATCGAACTCCTTCACAATACCAGCGTTGATGTAAATCTACCGGCTCAGCATGGAGAAACTATAGCGTTACCTGCGATAAAGTTCGTTGTAACGCGCGCAACAGACACTGCCACGTATGCCGTTGTTACTGTGCGTGGAAAGAATACTGCTGGAGCAACCTTTGAGCAGGTGGTGTTGTGCGCCGTTACCCCGTCACCAGCGTACACCACCCTAGCAAATGCCTCTATGAAGGTAAGTATCGGGGATAGGGGGCGAATAGGCAATACTGATCTGCAGCGTGGGCAGGGCGAAGGCTTGACCTTCCTTACCTACTGCGGTCAACTCTATGAGGGCGGACTGATCGTAGCTGCTGATGATAAAGTTGTTGACAATGTCAGGGCAGAACGAGGGATTAACAATCACTTTGGATCAATGAAAGATTTTGTTCGTCCGCAGAGTGAGTACGGCATACTCCAGGATATCTATGCTCCTGATTCGCTTCGTATAGGTGTGCAGATCGAACAACGGGTATCGCTCGACTCAGTGCGTGCATTATTGGTGATGGATGTTACCCTAACCAATGTTTCGGATTCAACATTGCATGACGTTGCGATTGGGTGGTTTTGCGACTGGGATCTTGGACGTCAGCCTGCCGACAACAGCACATACACAGACTCCGATCTGCAGATGGTTCGCAGTGCAAGCGCAGAGGGTCCATTCCTAGCGCAGTATGTAACATCAACATGGTCGGATGCAATACCTGTGCTTCATGGTATGGATAACACGTCGACCTATGGCGGATTTCCTTGGAAGCGCAAGAGTGCACTTCTGCGTGGACAGGAGGCGAAATACAGTGGTGTAAATGATGTAGCTACAATTGTTGGTATGCGGTTTACAAGCCCTCTGCCACCGGGGCATATTCGAAATTTTCAGCTTGTGATAGCCATCGACACCACGCTGAATGCAGCAGCACTGGCAAGAACCAAGGCGCATTCTGTGTACGCAAACACAAATTCGCCATGGATTCTGGCGCCGATTCGTGAAATCTTCCCGAATCCGGCAACGGGATTCATTCATGTTCCTGTTGATGGGATGAAGAGCGACGTTGTCATTGGCATCGCAGATGCTCATGGCCGCACCCTTTGTGCATACGAACGATCTGTTCCTGCTGAACGTGCAGTTGTGCCTATTGATATCACACCTCTTGCCCAGGGTGTCTACATCGTTACAGTTTCTGATAACGTAGAGACACATCACCGAACATTGGTAGTTCAAAGGTAGCTCAATAGACGTCACAAGAACCGTATCTTTGCCCGCATGAATGTGCTTACCACCACAATTGCAGATGGAATTGCAACGCTGTTGCTCAACAGAGCTGAGAAACGTAATTCTCTGAGCACCGAGCTGATAGCTGCACTTCATGGGGCGATGCAGCAATGTGCGTCCGACGATGCAGTTCGAGTGATTGTTTTGCGAGGTGCTGGCAGTGCATTCTGTGCTGGTGCAGATTTAGCCTATCTGCAGAAGGTATCAGAGCTATCGCCAACGCAGAATGTAGAAGACTCTACAGCATTGAAAAACATGTTGCAGTCGATTGTTGAATGCCCCAAGCCTGTTATAGCCATGGTGCATGGCCCTGCAATTGCGGGTGGCTGCGGTCTGGCAACAGTATGCGACTTTATTCTTGCTGGCCGTTCAAAGGCGCAGTTCGGATATTCAGAGGTACGAATTGGCTTTATACCGGCAATTGTGCTTGTCTATCTGGTTCGAAAGATTGGCGACGCACAGGCGCGCAGACTTCTTCTGAGTGCAGAGAATATCTCCGCAGAAGAGGCACACAGATTACACATGATTACACATGTAGTAGACGATGAGGCATTAGAGTCAGAGGTGTATTCACTGGCAGCTCGACTAGCTAGGAATAGCTTCTCAGCCATGGGGCTTACAAAGCATATGCTCAATGCCGTGCATGGCATGTCGCTTGATGCAGGTCTTGAATATGCTACAGTTATGAATGCTCTTGCACGTCAGACAGATGACTGCAAAAACGGCATTGCATCTTTTTTGAATTCAACAAAGGGGTAGTACGTGACTGCAAGTACACGAATGATCAACATGTTGCTCGTTGTATCGGTAATCATATCAGGTGCTGTTGCCAGCCTTGCTCAGCAAGCGAATATGAATCTTGAAGGTTTAATTCGTGATGAGACAACAGGGGCGCCTGTTGGAGTGAAGATCTACATTTTTACGCCTTCGGGGAAACGCATTTCAATCAATTCGAACTCAAAGGATGGATCGTATCTCCAGACTCTTGCAGAGTCGGGACCACACAAGGTTGCCATTACTGGATACAATGTCTATCGTAAGGAAGAAACCATTGATATACCTGCATCAGAGAAGTTTAAGATCATTAAACGTGATATTACCGTCAAGTCTCTCGTGCAGGGTGCAGAGGTGCTGCAGTCGTCTGGTATGTTCTCCAAGAACACAGCGTCGCTCACGCCCCAGGGCCTAAAAACGCTTGAAGAGTTGTCTGCACTGATGAAGACAAATCAGTCGATGAACATTGTACTAACTCTAGCCGCAGATGAAGACAAGTTTGCAGCAGCAATCGCTGCCGTAGATGCTGCGTATAGGAAAGAACATGATGCGTGGGCAAAAGCCTGTAAAAAAGTGAAAAAGGGTCAGCCCCTTCCCACTGAGCCTGTGCGCCAGGCAAATCCAGAAGATCCTAATAAGGCGCTAGTACAGGAGAGAATTGATACGCTAAAGGCGCGTCTTCGCCCTGTGAAGAACGGCGATGTACGCCTGCGTTATATATACGAAGCATCCCCTGTCCAGCAGATTCAGCCAGCTGTCGCGGTATCTTCCGAGCCAGTGGCCAAAGCGGGCAAGCAAAAGGGCTCTGCAGCTCAGAAGTCTGTTCCCATAGCCAAGACGCCTAAGGTTGTAACATTGCCGCAATTGGTAGCTCGAATAGGAGTGGTGAAGGATTTGATGGATTGAGTGGATGTGAATAATCTCCCATCGAGGCCGTCGGATTGACGTGGTATATTTCTGCAAGTAACAGAACGGCTGGTTGTTCGTCTTTGAGTAACCATCATCACGTTCAACGAGGATCTCGGCCATGGAAGGCAATTTTTCAAATCGTGTTCAAGACGTTATACGCCTCAGCCGTGAGGAGGCATTGCGCCTCGGACACGACTACATCGGTACCGAGCACCTCCTGCTTGGCATAATCCGTGAAGGCGAAGGCATAGGCATCAAGATTCTTCGAAATCTTGGCGTTGATCTGAGCAAACTCAAACGGGCAATCGAAGATACGGTCCGCACTATGAGTGGGCCACTTACGATCGGCAACATCCCGCTGACCAAGCAGGCTGAGAAAGTTCTCAAGATCACCTATCTCGAGGCAAAGCTTTACAAAGCTGATGTAATCGGTACCGAGCATTTGCTGCTTTCGTTACTGCGTGATGAGGACAACATCGCAGCGCAGATTCTAGGGCAGTTCACCGTTAATTACGACAGCGTTCGTAAAGAACTAGATGCCTACCTAAGTGGCAAGTCAACCCCGGCCCCACAGCGTCCTGAGAGGGCAGCATCCTCCTCCGCCACGGGTAAGTCAAAACCAGCATTGGAAAAGGCCAAGACCCCAGTGTTGGACAATTTTGGGCGTGATCTCACAAAGCTTGCGGTAGAAGGTAAGTTAGACCCTGTTATTGGCCGCGAGAAGGAAATCGAGCGTGTCGCACAGGTGCTCTCAAGAAGGAAGAAAAACAATCCAGTACTCATCGGCGAACCCGGTGTTGGTAAGACGGCCATCATCGAAGGGTTGGCAATTCGCATCATTGATAAAAAAGTTTCTCGTGTGCTGTTCGATAAGCGCATTGTAACCCTGGACCTTGCCGCACTTGTGGCAGGAACGAAGTACAGGGGGCAGTTCGAAGAGCGCATGAAGGCGGTGATGTCTGAGCTTGAAAAGGCTAAAGACGTGATACTGTTTATCGATGAGTTACACACGATTGTAGGTGCCGGTGGAGCAAGTGGCTCGCTGGATGCCTCAAACATGTTTAAGCCTGCACTTGCTCGTGGAGACATCCAATGCATCGGTGCAACTACTCTGGATGAGTACCGCCAGTTTATTGAGAAGGATGGCGCACTCGATAGGCGATTCCAAAAGATTCTTGTAGAGCCACCAACTGCAGAAGAAACAATTCAGATTCTGACGAACGTTCGCGATCGTTATGAAAAGCATCATGGTGTGCGGTTTACAGACGAGTCTGTGCATGCATGCGTTATGATGGCAGACAGGTATATCACAGATAGATTTTTACCCGATAAAGCCCTAGATGTGATGGATGAAGCAGGTGCTCGCGTGCATCTGGCTCACATTCATGTTCCCAAAGAGGTGCTTGAACTCGAGGCAAAAATCGAGGAGGTGCGCCTGCAGAAGAATCAGGTTGTGAAGTCGCAAAATTTCGAAGAGGCCGCTCGTTTGCGCGATCTTGAGAAGCAGCACCTTACAGAACTCGAGCAAGTGAAGGAGCAGTGGGAATCCAATGCTACGGATGTTGCTTACGATGTTACCGAAGAAGATGTTGCCGATGTGATTGCGATGATGACCGGAATTCCGGTAAACAGAATTGCAGAGGGAGAAACGGCAAAACTCTTGAAGATGGCCGATGAGCTTAAGTCTCAGGTTATTGGTCAGGACGAAGCCGTTGAACACCTAGCCAAGGCGATACGAAGAGCTCGTGCTGGACTAAAAGACCCATCGCGTCCGATTGGATCATTTATGTTCTTAGGTCCAACTGGTGTTGGAAAGACCGAGCTTGCAAAGGCACTTGCGCGTTACATGTTCGATAGTGAAGACGCCCTGATCAGAATTGATATGAGCGAGTACATGGAGAAGTTCTCCGTATCTCGTCTTGTGGGCGCACCACCTGGATATGTGGGCTATGAAGAAGGCGGACAGCTAACAGAAAAGGTTAGGCGCAAGCCATATTCAATCGTATTGCTTGACGAGATCGAAAAGGCACATCCAGATGTGTTTAACATTCTCCTGCAAGTATTCGATGATGGACAGTTGACTGATGGTCTCGGACGTCGGATTGATTTTAAGAACACCATCATCATCATGACGTCCAACGTTGGTATGCGAGATGTGAAGGCCGGTGGAAAGATCGGTTTTACATCAGACGCTGCTGCCGATGACTATCAAAACATGAAGTCAACGGTTGAAGAAACGATGAAGCGGCTCTTCAATCCTGAATTCCTCAATCGGATCGACGAGTATGTGATATTCCAGACGCTCAAGAAAGAGCACATGGTTCGCATCATCGACCTTCAACTCAAGAGCCTGGTCAAGCGCCTGTCAACGCGAAACATCACACTAGGTGTAGCAAAGTCCGCTAAGGAGTTCCTGGCCGAGAAGGGCTTTGACGAAAAGTATGGCGCACGACCACTTCGCCGAACGATTCAGCGACTTGTAGAAGATCCAATTGCAGAGGATATGCTTCGAGGGGGCTTTACAGACGGCAGCATCATCAAGGGTAAGCTCGACAAGAAGTCAAACACCATTGTGTTCACTGCTGTTAAGTCGAAAGCGGGCGAGACTCTCGAAGAACCAGAAGAAGCAGAAGCACATGAAGAGTAAGCGAGAAGCATGGTAGATCCAAGAACCGAGCTTCTACGATATCTTCGTCAGCAAGAGCAAATGTTTGGCAGGACGTTGTACGTTGACCACGTACAGCGTCCTGTTCGTAGTTTGCCCCCTGCCGAGCCTCTCGATGAGGACAATCTACCCAACCACGCAGAGGCTGCTCAGGCTCCTATCGTCAATGCAGCACCAGAAGGCTATAGCAACGTGACAACACTTGAGCAATTTCAGACCGAGATCTGTGAGTGCATGAAATGTCCACTCGGTGCAACACGAACCAAGTTCGTCTTCGGCAGTGGCAACCCCAATGCAGATATCATGGTGATTGGCGAAGCACCTGGTGCAGATGAAGATGAACAAGGCTTGCCATTTGTTGGTCGGGCTGGTCGGCTCTTGACAAAAATCTTAGAGTCCATCGAGCTTCCGCGTGAAGCGGTGTTTATCTGCAACATCCTGAAATGTAGACCTCCCAACAACCGTAGGCCGCTGGCTTCAGAAACGGACCAATGCGAGCCCTACCTCTGGAAGCAGATAGAACTCATACAGCCGAAGTTTATACTCGCTCTGGGACTGACGGCAGCCAACACACTGCTCAAGAACAACGAAAGTATGTCGCAGCTTCGTGGAAAGATTCATGATTATCACGGCATACGCACAATTGTAACATATCATCCTGCCGCACTCTTGCGCAACCCAGAGTGGAAAAAGCACACATGGGAGGATGTGAAGTTTCTACGTCAACTACATCAACAAGCATCAACGTAATGAAGATTGCAGTACTCCTTGGTGGACTTAGTCCCGAGAGAAATATATCACTGTTAAGTGGCCGCGCAGCGGTATTTGCATTGCGTGAGCGAGGCCACACAGTAATTGCACTTGATCCCTATCGCGGTGCAGGCGAGCCCCTTACCGATGTTGAGCTTCATGCGGCAACACCAAGGGAAGTTACCGATGAGGAGAGGGCCCAGTTTTCTCCTGAACAGTTGCTGGCATGTATTACCTCGTCACATCTCGATAACGTGGATGCAGTATTCATTTTGCTGCATGGCCAGTTCGGGGAAGACGGTTACGTGCAGTCATTACTAGATATGCGTGGCATTCCCTACACGGGTAGCCAGATGTTGGCAAGTGCTACAGCCATGGACAAGGGGCTATCAAAGATGCTGTTTCAAACAGCTGGAATTCCAACGGCCGCTTGGGTTACGGTTACACCTGAACAATACTCGGATGTAGAGTTGATGGATTCAATCATCGAGGAGATCAAGGGTGGGCTAGTGGTAAAACCAAACGATCAGGGTTCTACCGTGGGGATGACCATTCTGCACTCACCTACGTATGATGATTTGTCATTAGCTGTGGCTCTAGCAGGTTCATTTTCGTCCACAGTCCTTATAGAACGCTTCATTCCGGGACGCGAGCTAACCGTGCCGGTAATGGGCGATCAGGCCTTGCCGATCATAGAGATCGAGCCAAAGGACGGCTATTACGACTTTGAAAACAAGTACACAAAGGGTCGTACGGAGTACCACTGTCCTGCAGATCTTACCGAAGAAGTGCAGGAGCACGTAAAGAACCTAGCCGTTGCTGCGCATCAGGTGCTTGGTTGCAGAGCATATAGCCGCGTAGACTTCCGACTTACAGAAGATATGATTCCGGTATGCCTAGAGGTAAACACGATTCCAGGGTTTACCGAGACAAGTCTCGTGCCAATGGCCGCGCGCCAGATGGGTATTGAGTTTGGAGAGCTTTGTGAGACAATCATGAGAGAGTCGGGAATAGATATATGAAACGAATCCTGCTAACGGGTCTTGGCAACGCTCTTGTGGACATAGAGTACAAAGTAACCGAAGACGAGCTGAAATCATTCGGTGTTGATAAGGGGGCTATGACCCTTACGGATGCAGAGAGGCAGCACGAGATGATCCGTGCTCTAGGATCGCGAGATGCGCATCGATGCAGTGGCGGCTCGGCTGCCAACACTGTTATTGCCTTTGCGCAGTTTGGAGGTCAAGCTGCATACAAGTCCATTCTCGGTGCTGATCACTATGGTGAGTTCTACGCATCAGAGTTTCGAGACATGGGCATTGTTCTCTCCGCAGAGGTTGTACCTGGTGCAGCAACCGGGTCCTGTTTGGTGCTCATCACTGCGGATAGTGAGCGTACACTTAATACAACGCTGGCAGTGAATCAACACTTCAGTCGGGATCATGTTCAGGAAGATCTCATTGCCCAGAGTCAATGGCTCTATATCGAGGGCTATAAGCTAACCGATGACAATGGCACCGAAGCTGTAGATATGGCGCTGTTTTATGCGAAGAAGCACCATACCAATGTGGCGGTAAGTTGTTCTGATGGGTTTATTGTAGATGTCTTTGGCGACAAGCTGCGTGATGTATTGAAGCGCACTGATCTCGTATTTGCAAACGAGCGCGAGGCCTCGGCACTAACGCAAGAGCACCATGCTGATGAAGCATTCCGTAAGCTCGCCTCTGATTTTTCTCATGTTGTTGTTACCAAGGGGCCGCAGGGATCCCGGGTTGCATGGAATGGAATCGAGGCAAGTGTTCCGGCCTATGCAGTAGATGCCGTGGATGCAACGGGTGCAGGTGATATGTATGCTGGAGCATTTTTGTATGGTGTACTTCATGGACATCACCCAGAGCATGCAGCTAGGCTTGCATCATATGCCTCAGCACAGGTTGTTGCGCAGTTTGGTGCTCGCCTTAAGGCTAGCCACATTGAAGTTCGTGATACGATATTGGATTCTGCTGCTGCCAAGTAAGCCCCTTGTGAAAACTCTTGTCCGCATAATTGCTGCTGTTGCAGTGTGTGTTTTCGTGTGTCCGTCTGGTATGCAGGCCCAGGCAGGGATGGACTTTGACGAGTTCACGCGCAGGGCAGACCCCTACTTTGCAGAGGATTTGCTGGGCGACGTACGTATGGCTATGCCACAAGGATCCAGCTATAGGATCTGGGGCTGGGATGTAGGTGATTTTAGTGGTGATGGATACTATGACTTGGCTTTGTCTGTCCAGGTACTCGGCAATCGCAAGCGTGAATGCATTGTATACATGTTTGCAGATGTGGAGGGGTATCTCGTGCCCGTATCTCGGATGCCGTTCCAATACGTTGAGTTGCCTCTTGAGGTAGGAGTAGTGATCAAGGATGTTGCGTGTTACGTTACACGAAAACGCAAAGCGGAGGACTGGACAATTCGTGGATACCGCTTTACAGAGGGGGCTGTTGTTCTTGTTGATGAATTTGTGAGCGATAGGATCGAGGGATTGCAACACGAGAGCTTTCGGTCGTTTCAGAGTTTGATTACACGTGAGAAGCTAGCCAACAAGAGAGACGAGGAAATCTTCTCCACGGAGTTTCTCACGATTCCCTGTTACAGCAGAAGCAGACAAGTCTATGCCGGCTATGTGCCCGAAGTGTTGGTGCAAAGTACAGATTATGTTCCTGAGGGAGCTTACTGGTGGTCGGGCGAGTCGGATGCCTCCTTTACAGCCAGAATGGTTTACGACGACGACTATTTGTATGCTCGTATACATGTCAGAGACTCAAACATTGTAACCGGTTGGTGCGATACCTGTATAGCAGATCAGGTTGAATTGTTGTTTGATGTTTTCCCTCAACAGGAGCAGCAGAGGTCACGGTATATCGAGAGTATCGACAAAGACGACGTAGTGCTGCGACGAACTTCAGACTCTGGCCTGTATACGTTTTCCATACGACTTGGTGATTTTGGAGACAACTTGCCAAAGGTCTTTATCAAGACAACGGACGACTTAGATCCAGCGCAACTCAATGCCAAGAAACAACTTAGGGTTGTTTCTGCGAAGCGTCGTGGTGGCTATATCGTTAAGATTCGCATCCCGTTCGCTCTTTTAGGGTATCAGCAAGCCCCTGTGGATATCAAAACACCTGTGGAGTTTGGGTGCGCTATAGCCGTTACGGACTATGACAATGAGTTCCGTCCTGACGAGCGCAGTTTGATTGCTACCAGTGCTGTTGAGCCCCTTGATCCATCCACATACGGCGCACTGCGATTTGTTCCAGATGGCGCTTGGTATGGCGAGAGTGTAAATATCTATGGCGAAGCTGTTATCAATACGCTTCGTGAATTGGGCTATTAAGCGCTTACGACCTATTTTTGCGCACGTTTTTTCGATGGGGTACCCCACGTGCAGTCCAAAACATCTGCCATGCAGCAGGTTGCTCCGTATCTGAGTTTAGGCGTTCAGCTTGCCAGTACGGTGCTTGTTTGCGGAGCTGTTGGATATTGGGCGGACATACAACTTGGATCTTCGCCGGTTGGAGTGTTGAGTGGAGTAGTTTTTGGCAGCGTGGTTGGGATGACACAGTTTTTTCGAACTGTTCAGCGTCTGGCGAAGAGTTCTCAACGTGAAGACGGTACACACAACGGAAGGCAGTAGCAACACGTGGATGTTAAGAATCCATTCGTAGCGGTAATTATTGCGTTAGCAATCAGCGTCTCCAACTCACTCGTTGGCTACGTGATTGCTAAGAAGGCATCTACGAAAGAGATGAATGTATTCATGGCAATGATTTTTGGGAGTTTGGCAGCTCGCGGAGTAATTGTTGTAGCACTGGCATACGTAGGATTGGCTGTGGTTGAACTGCATAATTTAGTATTTGCACTCACGTTTTCGATTTCTGCATTTGTTACCCTTATGGTAGAGGTGTTTTTTTTTCACTCCTCTACGGAAAAGCAAAAGCAGTTTCAGCTACAGAACGTGAAGAGACCGAATAAAAAAAAAGAATTTAACGAATTAGGTTTCATTGGATGAGCACAGAGCCAGCGGCAAACCACGACTCAGCAACGACAGCAACTGCGGCGCACCACGACACAGCGCACGCTGCAGGTGCTCACGGAGCAACTGCGGAAGCGTCCGACAAGTTCACCTTTAACAAGCTGCTCGATAAGCTTGGTGACCACCATGAATTGGATATCTTCTTTGGGAAGTTCGAGATCCTGCCCGTTGTATTGGTCGATCAGTATAACTCGCTTCATGTGTACCCCAATCTGCATGCGATGGAAGAGTCGGGGGAGTATACAATGCACCATCCGGCAGCTCCTCACCATATAGTGAGTACAACGATGCAGGATGCTGGTGGCGCTCCTGCCGGACCCAAGCTCGACCTCTCGGTTACGAACTTCGTGGCCTATCAGTGGATTGCGATGATCATTGTGACGATCGTCTTTGCTGTAGCACGCGGTCGATACAAGAAGAACCCAATCAGCGCTCCTCGTGGAATACAGAATGTGGTCGAATCAGTAGTGCTTTACGTGCACGACCAGATTGTACGTCCCAATGTTGGCACTGATAAGCGTGCAATGCGCCTGATGCCATACATGTTGAGTCTGTTTTTCTTTATTCTCACGCTCAACCTGATATCCCTGCTGCCGGGCGCTCACGCAGCTACAGGCGCTCTCCCGGTAACGATGGCACTTGCTACAACAACGCTGTTGGTAGTGAACTACATAGCATTCAAGGATGCTGGAGTGGGCTCATGGTTTAAGCACCTCTTGGGAGGGGCACCTGTTTATATCTCTCCAATCATGGTGCCGATTGAAGTTGTTGGTATCATCACAAAGCCTTTTGCGTTGATGATCCGTTTGTTTGCGAACATGACTGCCGGACACATCGTTCTTCTCTCGCTTGTTGGACTGATCTTTTTCTTTGCGCAGGAAATGGGGGAGGTTGTTGGTTGGGGTGTTGCACCGATCAGCGTATTGTTCTCGGTGTTCATCTATCTGCTTGAACTGCTTGTTGCATTCTTGCAGGCCTACATCTTTACGATGCTCTCGGCAGTGTTCGTTGGTCTTGCGCTAGGTGATCATGCCGCGCACGACCATCATCATGACCATGCGGCATCACATTAATCGCTTACTACGTCGGAATCAATCACATTATTCACAATTACTTCATTTGGAAGGGTATCACATGGAAGCACAAATAGGATCAGTTGCTTTTGCTTGGCTTTCAGCAGGCATCGGACTCGGAATCACAGTATTTGGTGTAGGCACCGGTATCGGTCGTCTTGCAGCGGCAGCTCTTGAAGCGAGCAGCCGTCAGCCAGAGAACGCTGGAGATATCCGCACAACGATGATCATTGGTGCAGCTCTTATCGAAGGTGTTGCGCTTTTGGCAGGCGTTGTATGTATTCTTCTTGCTGTTAAGCAGTAATGTAAATCACCCGATCCTGCCTGCAGGGTCGGTCTTCGGGTGTTGCGTGCAACTCTCGAAGACCGATGTTATCGGTAAGTGACAGTGTTTCAACCTCGTTTCGACGGAAGACTTCAATGCCAGCATTTTTGCAGTTCGAGCCCGGTCTAGTCATCTGGACCCTTATCAATTTCTCAATCTTTGCCTTGATTATTGGCAAGTTCGGCTGGAAGCCAATGCGCGATGGTATCGCAGCGCGTGAAGCATCCATACGCGATGCGATTACTGCAGCTGAAAATGCAAATCGAGAGGCACAAGAGCTGATCAAGGACAATCAGGAGCGCATTGCCAAGGCGCAGCGCGAAACGATGGAGATTATCAAGGAGGGTCGTGTGCAAGCCGAGTCGATTATCCGCAAGGCAGCAGAAGAGGCAGAGCACGTGAAGCAGCAGAAGCTTACCGAAGCTCAACGCGAGATAGAGCGTCAAAAGGATGATGCAATCAAAGCACTGCGCGCGGAAGTATCTACGCTTGTTGTGGATGCGACAGAAAAGCTGCTTGGTCGCAACCTGCAGGGCGACGATCACAAGCGTATCGTCGATGATTACGTGAACGAACTCTCAAAGAACTAAACCACCATGTCTACACTCAAGATTTCTCGACGTTACGCTAAGGCACTGCTGAGCGTTGCCGTCGACAAAAACATTCTCGAGGCCGTTACACGTGATGTTGAAACATTGCGTTCAACTGCAGAAGCTTCGCGAGACCTGCGATCCATGCTGCGTAGCCCCGTTATCGAAAGCAGAGTTAAGAAGGCTGTTCTCCAGGAAGCATTAGCAAGCACTGTTACCCCTGAAATGCTTGAATTCTTCAACCTTGTTATCGACAAGGGGCGTGGGGATCTATGGCGCGAGATCAGTGGTCAGTTTCGTTCCCTTGTGGACGGCATCGAGAAGATCGAGCGTATCGAGGTTACATCTGCAGTAGAGATAGAGGCAAGCCAGCGTTCAGCGCTCGAGACATCAATCGGAAAGAAACTGGGTAAGAAGGTTGTCGCATCATACAGGGTTGATCCTGCCATCATGGGTGGCGCGGTAATCCGCATTGGTGATCAAATCCAGGACGGTTCACTACGACATCAACTACACGTGCTGAAGCACAAGCTTGCCTCGGCATAAAACACCAACAACGATAAATGAAACAATACTCAAGGAATTAGCAGAATGGCTGATGTTCGCCCAGATGAGATCTCCGCGATACTCCGTAGACAGTTAACGGGATTCGACAAGGAGACAGATGTATATGAAGTTGGCACTGTGCTTCAGGTAGGAGACGGGGTTGCTCGTATCTATGGTCTCACAAATGTGATGGCCTCTGAACTTGTTGAGTTCCCGAACGGCGTTGTCGGGATGGTTCTCAACCTTGAAGAAGACAATGTTGGTGCAGTTCTTTTCGGCGACGACTCGCTGGTGAAGGAAGGCGATCAAGTTCGCCGTACGGGTCGCATCGCTTCGGTTCCTGTCGGCGATGGCCTCGTGGGCCGCGTGGTAGACCCACTTGGGCGCCCAATGGATGGTAAGGGGCCGATTAAAGAATCCGCATTCTATCCGATCGAGCGTAAAGCACTCGGTGTGATCGATCGCCAGCCGGTTACCGAGCCCCTTCAAACGGGTATCAAGGCGATCGATGCTCTGATCCCTATCGGTCGCGGACAGCGCGAGCTGATCATTGGAGACCGTCAAACAGGTAAGACAACTGTTGCACTCGATGCAATCATCAACCAGAAGTACACGCACACCAAAGAAGCACATGAGCAGGGCATCAAGCCTGTGTATTGCGTGTACGTTGCTATCGGTCAGAAGGGCTCGACCGTTGCCAATGTTGTTGCAACGCTTGAAAAGTACGGGGCTATGGAGTACACAACTGTTGTGGCTGCAACTGCTTCAGACCCAGCTCCGTTGCAGTTCGTTGCACCGTATAGCGGTTGCTCGATGGGTGAGTACTTCCGTGATAACGGACGTCATGCATTGGTGATTTATGATGACTTGTCAAAGCAGGCCGCCGCATATCGCCAGGTATCGCTGCTACTTCGCCGTCCACCAGGACGTGAAGCATATCCTGGAGACGTATTTTATCTCCACAGCCGCCTTCTAGAACGCGCAGCAAAGCTTAGCGACAACCTTGGCGGTGGATCTCTAACCGCGTTGCCAGTTATTGAGACACAAGCAGGGGACGTATCTGCGTATATCCCAACGAACGTTATCTCCATTACTGATGGTCAGATTTATCTCGAGCCAAGCTTGTTCAACGCTGGCGTACGTCCTGCTCTGAACGTTGGCATCTCTGTATCTCGTGTGGGTGGTAATGCTCAAATCAAGGCTATGAAAAAGGTTGCGGGGCCGTTGAAGCTCGACCTTGCTCAGTTCCGTGCTCTCGAGGCATTTGCTCGTTTTGGATCGGATCTTGACAAGACAACACAACAGCAGCTTCGTCGTGGCGCTCGCCTTCTCGAAGTGATGAAACAGCCTCAGTACTCGCCAGTAACAGTAGAAGATCAGGTTGTTGTAATCTATGCTGCGTCGAATGGCTACATGGACGAGCTACCTGTTGAAAGCATCAAGCGTTATGAGTCTGAGCTGTTGGACTTTGTTCATGCAAATCAGGCAGACATCATCAACGATTTGCGCGTACACAAGGCTCTAACAGACGATGTGCTAGCAAAACTCAATGCCGCTCTAACGAGCTTCACTGAGCGCTTTGCAACAACAGTGTAAGGACGAACCATGATCATTCTGACCGGTGGAGCAGGGTTTATCGGCAGCTGCATGCTTGCTCGATTAAATGCCATCGGCAGAACAGATGTGCTGATTGTTGATTCACTGGGTTCTGGCACGAAGTGGAAGAACCTAGTTGGTAAAACGTACATTGACATCGTTAGCAAGGAAGATTTTCGAGAGCTCATGGCTATCGGCGAAATCGAAGATGCAGATGCAGTTATCCATATGGGAGCCTGTTCGGCAACAACGGAGACAAATGCTGATTACCTCTACGACAACAATTACCAGTACAGCGTTGACGTAGCTCAGTTCGCATTCGAGAATAACGCTCGGTTTATCTATGCCAGCAGTGCTGCTACCTATGGAAGCGGCAGCCGCGGGTATGCAGACACGGAAACGGATTTGCGTCCGCTGAATATGTATGGCTATTCCAAGCATCTTTTTGATCAGTGGATTCGAAGCGAGGGCATGGAAGGGGCCTGTGCAGGGCTTAAGTTCTTTAATGTGTTTGGCCCGAATGAGTACCACAAGGGTTCGATGGCAAGCCTTGTTTCCAAAGCTGTTCCTCAAATCCTGGCTACTGGCTCGGTGACGCTTTTCAAGAGCAACGATCCAGCCTATGCAGATGGTGGGCAGATGCGAGACTTTGTTTATGTGAAGGATGTCTGCAGCGTTATGATAGAGCTGCTCAACAACCCAACACTCAGCGGGATTGTGAACGTAGGAACAGGCAAAGCTCGCACATGGAACGACCTCATGAACGCGGTGTTTTCTGCGATGGGTCGAAGCGCTTCGATCACCTATGTTGATATGCCGGAGTCGTTGGCGAAGCAGTATCAAAACAACACGCAAGCAGACATGGCAACGTTCCGTCGATTGTTGCCGGAATTCACGTTCGAAGAACTCGAGAATACAATTGCTGACTATGTAAACGGCTATCTCACACAAGAGTGGCCATATTGTTGAATCTCATTGCTTAGAGTCGGAAAGCACGATGGCAACGCTACGCGAAACACGTGACCGAATAACATCGGTTAAAAACACATCGAAGATTACCCAGGCTATGAGCATGGTGGCTACGGCGAAGTTACGTCGTGCCCAAGATGCCATCACTGCTGCTCGCCCCTTTGCTAATCAAGTGCAAAAGATCCTCGGGAATCTATCGTCTGCCGACGCCGATTATGTGCACCCTTTCTTTGAGCAACGCAAGAGCATTAACAATGTTGCCATAGTAGCTATCAGCTCGGATCGTGGCTTGTGTGGGGCATTTAATACAAACATGCTTCGTGTTGTATCCACTCGCATTGCCGAGCTTAAGGCAGCGTACCCTAAGGCACAGATACACCTCGTACCAGTTGGCAAGAGGTCTGTTGCAGCAGCGCGTAAGGGTACCGACGCTGTTGTGCGAGAGTTTAACGATGTCTTTGGAAAACTTGATTACTCTACAGCAATAGAAATTGCAGACATCGTTACAGATGGTTTTCTTGGTGGAGTTTACGATCACGTTGAGATCATTGGCAACCAGTTTGTTAATGTGATGCGTCAGGAAGTTCGCACAACGCAGCTTCTTCCGATCGTTCCAACCACAAATGATGCGTCAACATCTTCCAACGTTGATTACATCTATGAGCCTACGCAGGGAGAGATACTCAACACGTTGCTTCCGATGTATATCAAACTGCAGATTTGGACTGGCCTGCTTGATTCAAATGCAGCAGAAAATGCGGCCCGTCGTATGGCGATGGAAAATGCCACGACAAACGCACGTGAACTGATTACCGCCCTGCAGCTTGTTTATAACCGTGAACGCCAAGCAGCGATTACAACAGAAATGTTGGAAATTGTTGGGGGTGCGGAGGCGCTAGCTAGCGCGCAGTGACGTATCGCCGCAATGAACACCGAACGACCAGCCTTTTTTTCAGTCCCGGCTGTATACTTAACTGCAGCCGTTGTGTTCATACTGTTGCTCTTGTTGGGCCCTGCCATCAATGATAACCCCTATGCGCAATCGTATGAGTCTCGTGTTGAGTTGTACAGATCTAAGCTAGACTCGCTCAATAAAATCCGTAGCATCCGCGAGCGCATCTTTATGCGCCAAATGGCCAATTTGTCTGTAGCAGAGTATATAGACAGCAAGCTTCGGCCAACTGATACATTGTTACTTCCGCCCCAAGCATATGCGAAGCGATACATGGAAACAGCAGTTACCTGGACCGACCCTCGGATTCTTACATGGTTGATCGGTTTTCGGAATGTGGTTGCATGGACAGATACAGCGCGCAGGAAGCATGCGAATGCATTTATTGCGCTCGAACCAAGTTCTATCTGGATTACCAGGCCCGGCGGACAAACCAACATCGACTCGTTGATACACGAATATGAATGGAGTAGGTAATGCCATCCGAATTTGGTTTGCCGTTCGTGTTGCTAATGCATCTGATCATGGGCGGGTCGGTACTGGGAGCTCTGGGGCTTAGAACCACGAAAACTATTACTGCGATATTGTCGGTATTCGCAGGCATGTTTATTCACAGTATGCTGTTCTTTGGATGCGACCTTGTCGGAGTGCCACTCACGGCAACCAGCATGTTCCGTTCAGCAATTTTGGGTGTTTTGTGCACCCTGCCGATGTGGAAGACTACTCGCGATCTTGTGCGCCACCTGCGTACGATTCCACCTAGAGGAATTGGTCTCTACGACATTCCAGTTATAGGATTCTCTGGATATATTTTTTACATGATCATGTGGGCCAGTTTCTATTGGCCCGTAACACCATTTGATGCAATGGCGGGTATTGATCTCGTAGCTACGTATACGGTAGTAGACCATACGATTGTTAATCAAGTCTTTACACACCCATCGCTTCAGGGGCAGCTATCAAACCAGCCATTCTACGCCCCCTTCACCATGCTTATGCAGGTGATCATGAAGCTTATTGGCTTTACGCACAATCAAGTATGGGTTGGCATTGTTGCTGTGTTGTTCTCAATCTTCATGTGGGCTGCACTACGACAACTCGTTCACCCCACTGTAGCCTCGGTGCTGTACTTGCTATTTCTGCTCACACCTGAAATGTTTGGATACACATATCTGTTACAGACTGATTATGTAAATGCAGTGTTCATTGTTTGCGGAGTATATCTGTTTTGGAATGGGGCTGAGCGGTCCATTGCACCAATGATCTGGTCGAGTGCAGTATTCTTTGCGGCAGCTGCGTGGTCGCGGACAGAAGCCCCCTTGTTGATTGTTCTTGGTTGTGGACTCACGTTTATGCGGTTGAAGAACGCCTTTGGATCTGTTAAGGCTATGAGAATGGTGGCCACAATCATTGGTGTGAGTTTTATCACGTTTGCCTTGTGGCATGTACTGTTCTTCAACGTCTATTTACCGGTAAGACCTTCAAGTGCAGATCAGTTGGTTGGATTTAGTTTTGGTCGATTCTGGGACGTGATAGTACTTACGTGTACGAATGTTGTCTTACGAGTTGATCTCTGGGGAATAATCGTTTGGCTGTTTGGTGCTGTGATGTTTGCTAACGTGGTAGCCTATCGGCGGACTTTCTCTGTGATATTGAGTACGTGGATTGCTGCGGTTATGCTTGGTTTGTGGCTCGCAGGAACAATCTTTAGTGCTGCCATTGTAGAGCAGACACTGCGTCGAGGTATGTTTAAGGTAGTGCCACTTCTTGTACTTGCTATTGCTGCGTCGCAGTTGGTAACTTCGGCGTCGAGCAAAATAGCGGCTTGGGAACTACGGCGATCTTCGTAGAAGATTATGGACAAACTCCTTTATATCATCTTGGGTGGAGCAGCAACGCTTCTTGTGTTGGTGCTGGGTAGCGCACTTGTTTCCCGTGTGTTTGTCTCGAGATATAAACGGAAACTGATTAAGACCATCAGCAAAGAGAGTCTGCCGAGTTTTTCTCGTGAGCAGATTACGTCCTTGCCTGCACCTGTACAGAGATATCTGCTGCATGTAATCAGTGAAAATCATCCAGCCATTCGATATGCAGTCCTTGAGCAGCGCGCTACGTTTCGACATGGTCCAGAACGCCCCTGGTTTCGTGTTAAGGCTCGTGAGATTATCTCAGGGATGGAGCCTGGCTGGGTTTGGGATGCTGTATTGATACACAAAGGTGGTATTCGGCGAACAGCCAAGCTAAGTTATGTGCAGGGAGAGGCCCATGGCCACATCAAGTTTCTTGGTGCATTTACAACGCAAGAGCTTCATGGACCGGAGACAGATACGTCGATGTTGTTTCGTTTGCTGAGTGAGGTTGTATGGATACCGACAGCCTTCTTGCCTACGAAGACGCTGCGTTGGGAGCCAATCGATGACGCAACAGCAAAGGCTGTTATCACTGATGGCCCAACAAGGGTTAGCGCCATGTTCCATTTCAATCAAGACAATGAAATCGAACGTATCACAACCTCAGATAAATATCGAGATCATAAAAGTGGGTTTGAGCAAGCAAGCTTTACTATGGTATGCTCGAGTTACAAAGAGTTCGATGGTGTGAAGATTCCTACACAGGTAGATTTTATTTGGAATCTTGAAACGGGCGATTTTGATTACGGCCACTTCACCATCACATCTGCACGATACCATTACGCTTGAGAGCGTCTGCGTATTCTACGAGATTCTACGAATGCTGAGGGTACGGCAAAGAGTTTTGCTAGCATGCTCGTGCTAGCACGCCGAGAAAAGACATCGTAGTTCATGTTCTCTACCACGCGTAAAATTTTCTGATAGTTACGACTCATGAGCAGAACGGTGAGCATACTATCTGGATGAAGAAGAGCAATTCCTTTGTCTGCAGAGGTGTAGAATTCATCTGCACGTCGTACATACTCTATCAGTAGAGAGCGTAGTTCAGGTGTCATCCTGTGCTGCAGCACATCTTCTTCACGTACACCAAATCTTTGCATGTCTTCTTGTGACAGGTAAATCCTGCCCCTATCCGCATCCTCTTTCACATCGCGAATGATGTTTGTGAGTTGCATGGCAATGCCAAGGTCAACGGCTCGAGGAAGGGCGTCCTGAGATGAGTAGCCAAAAATCTCGCTCGTCATCAGTCCGACTACGGAGGCTACTTTGTAACAGTATTCCTTGAGGTGGTCGAAGGTTGCAAACCGCGTGATCGTGGTGTCCATCAGTACACCCTCGATCAGCTCATTTGGCAGGTTTCGGGGGATATGGTACTGCTGCAAGGTGTGCTCCCAGGCTCGCAACACATCTTCTCTGTCTCTGTAGGCTGGATCAGTTGAATCTCGTTGTGCGGCGCTATCATATAATGCCGCAACATCAGAGCGCCAATGCTCGACGAGTGCTACGGCATCTTCGCGTGACAACTCCCCGCGCTCCATTGCTACGTCTATTAGGTCGTCCACGTATCGACAAAACGCATACACAGCATAGCACGCATCCCGCTTTGATGGCGAAATAAAATGAGACGCAGCATAGAAGGTCTTTGCATGTGTCTTCGTTACCATTCTGCATACTTCATATGCCTGTTCTATCGTTGGTGTAGCGCTCACGCGGCGAACATTTCCTAGCTTTGATAACACAACATTCGGCTTTTTACCTCCATGAAGATACGCACCCTATATCGCTGTTCAGCATGTGGATATTCAACTCCCAAATGGGTTGGTAAGTGTCCCGGGTGTGGTGCTTGGGAGTCGATGGTCGAAGAAGTGGAGCAGTCGCAGTCAAAGATAGCTTCGAAGGGTGCGCTAGCTGTGCAGACCCAGCGCCTTGATGCTGTTTCACATGAGGGCACAGTTCGAATCACCACAGGTATGTCTGAACTCGACAGAGTAGTTGGTGGAGGAGTTGTCCCTGGCAGCGTTGTGCTGGTAGGGGGCGATCCTGGAATGGGTAAGAGCACGCTCATGCTACAGGTAGCATCAAACATCTCATTGCAGGCATTGCAAGCCCCATGCTTATACGTTACCGGTGAAGAAAGCTTGTTTCAGCTGCGTCAGCGCGCCGAACGTCTTGGCGTGCCTGTTCACAACGTACTCGTGGCGGCTGAGACAAATGTAGAGCGTATTGCGGCCATCATTAATCGCGACAAGCCATCCTTTGTAATTGTTGATTCTGTGCAGACCATTACTACGGAAATGCTGGAGTCTTCTGCCGGAAGCGTTGCACAGGTGCGTGAGTGTACGGCATTGTTGACGAAGGTTGCAAAGAGCTCTGGTGTTCCCTTGTTTATCATCGGACACGTAACCAAAGACGGGATGATTGCTGGACCAAAGGTTCTGGAGCACATGGTTGACGCAGTACTGCAGTTCGAAGGAGATGGCATGTATTCCTACCGTGTGCTACGTGCGCTCAAGAACCGCTATGGCTCTACGAATGAGCTCGGAGTGTTCGACATGCGGTCTGATGGACTGCACGAAGTGCTGAATCCGAGTGAGGTGTTGCTTTCGCAGCGCAGCACGCATGATTCCGGAACGGCTGTTGTTGCAGTGATGGAGGGTACCCGGCCCCTGCTGCTCGAGGTTCAGGCGCTTGTTTCTCCTACAGGGTATTCTCAACCACAGCGCGTAAGCACGGGATATGATGCTCGACGCTTGCAGATGATTCTGGCTATTCTGGAGAAGCGAGGGGGCATACTGGTGCGCCAAAGCGATGTTTTCGTAAATGTGGCCGGGGGTATTGCTGTTCAAGACCCAGCAATAGATCTTGGAGTAGCTGCTGCCGTAGTTAGCAGTGTGTTAGACAGAGCAATACCGCAGGGCATTGCATTTGTAGGCGAGCTGGGCTTAACCGGTGAGATCCGAAGAGTGCCGTACCTTGATCAACGATTATCAGAAGCGGCCCGACTTGGTTTAGATAAGGTTTACTCTGCGCCCGATCCCAGTGCTTCGTCGGCAGTGCTGCGAGGATTAGACAGGTTGTCTACTGTGCTGTCCGAATTGTTCGGTTGAACGGCTAGTCAGTATCTTGTGCTCATTCGGCAAGAACAAACGAAAAGCATGTTTGAAAAGGAATTAGAACGCGTTCGCAAACAGCTCGAGCAGCAGCTCGAGTCGCGTCAGTCGTATACAGCCCTGCATACCATTGTAGCCAATCAAGAGATACATCCAGCATACAGGATGTACTTCAATGCAGAGGTTCAATGGTGGTTGCATGAGGAGAGGGCGATTCGTTCATCGAATCCTCGTTTCGACAACAGTGCATCCGAGGTTCGACAAGCACTGGAACGTCTTGATACATTGTATCTGCAGCATGCAAGATTTGACCACGAAGAACTTCTTGCCACGATTGAAGCAGCTACAAAGACGCGGTTGAACTTTCTGTGTAGGCCGCGGACAACATTAAAATGGTTTGTCTTTCGGGGCGAGCCAACCAAGCCCCTGTATGAGGTGCTACTTCGGTTGAGCTATCTCAGTGATCACGATTATTTGCTAGAGGGTATCAGAACCTGGGCTGCGGGTCGTGGTGACGTCTCAGTTAATGAGATCCTGAGTGTTGTCGAGTTTGAGCGCATTATCGAGAAGATTGACAATGACGCAATTCTTGACCTATCGCAGGAAGAGTTTGTGCAGCTTCTCGAGCCGATGTATCAGTACTTTTCGGATGTGAATCCTGATTTGCCCCCTGAGACAGTGCCTACCGAAGCCGTTATCATCTTTCTCGACGACAAAGGGGCCGTACCACTATCGCAGGCACTCGAGCGCATGCTGTATCGTGAGGAGCTGCGGGCTTTGACACGCTCAAAGTTCATGGAAGTCATTGATGCGGTTATAGCAACAATCGATGAAGGTGTACAAGAGCCACACGTAGAGCCAGTGATTTATCATGATTCTGTTGCTGCAGAGCAGAACGAAAGTGTGGAAGCTCCGGAAGCAGAGCCTACCAGTCCCGATGCTGATGTCTTGCAGGTGCGCCGCGAGAAACTTGCCCAGCTGCTAGATGATGAAGCACGTTCGAAGGTTATACGCAAGATCTTCAACGATAATGCCAACATGTTCAATGAACTTGTTCGTGAAATTCTACTGTGCCCTACGTGGAAAGAGGCAGCTAGCGTTGTAGACCGATTCTATGCAAAAAATGGTACTCATCCCGACAGTGCTGTGGCGATGGAGTTTGCACAAGCGCTACATAGGAGTATTGCATGAATTTCATCGACACGGCCTGGATTCAGGTCAAGGCCGGTGATGGCGGGGCAGGTCACATTTCATTTCGCCGTGAGAAGTATGTACCCAAAGGTGGGCCAGATGGTGGTAACGGCGGCAATGGCGGCAACGTCGTTGTTAAGGCAGATAAGCAGTTAGGCACCTTGCTCGACTTTACATATCAGCGTCATTATAACGCAGAGAATGGCGCGCATGGAGGAAAGAGTAATTGCACTGGCAGAAGCGGTAACGATACAGTTATCCGGGTGCCCGTTGGAACTGTTGTGTGCGATCGCGAAACAGGTGAGCAAATCGCGGATCTGACCGAGCACGAAGAACAATACATCGTGGCACGCGGCGGACGCGGCGGGCGCGGGAATTCTGAGTTCGTTACATCAATAAATCAGGCCCCACGAATGGCAGACCCCGGAACACCGGGGGAGGAAGCAACCCTTGAATTAGAGCTAAAGCTCTTAGCTGATGTTGGATTGGTTGGCTTCCCCAATGCGGGCAAGAGCACATTTATTTCTGCCGTATCTGCTGCAAAGCCAAAGATTGCGATTTACCCCTTCACAACACTTGTGCCAAATCTGGGGCTGGTACGGGCCGGTGAATACCGTAGTTTTACTATTGCCGATATACCCGGACTTATCGAGGGTGCGCACGAGGGTAAGGGACTTGGAACACAGTTCTTGCGTCATATAGAACGTACAGCTGTACTCCTTTTCTTGATCGATGCGCAGTCATTGGATCCCGAGCACGACTTAGAGGTCTTGCGCGCTGAGCTGGGTGCACATTCTCCCCAACTACTTGAAAAACCATGGCTTGTGCGAATTACAAAGGGTGATATTCTGGGTCCGGAACTCACTGATGAGATCCAGAGTAGCCCCTTTGCTAAGAAGTACAAGGCCTCTGTTGTTTCATCAGTATCAGGATTTGCCGTTAAAGAGCTCGTGGAGCAACTATGGCAGTTCGTAGCTGAAATGCGCAGCAAACGTCAGTAATGTTTTTTTTGGCACGGCACTTGATTGGTGATTCCTGTTGAAAAGTATATGCCTTAGGAATCTCTGCACTCCTAACTACTATCGTAATAGGTTTGGCAGATAGCCGTTGGTGGTATATTTTCGCGGAGATGTGCGGATGCCCGATGGGCAACCGTGTGCATTTTATGTAGGAAACATTTCGAAGAAGAATAACAAAGCATGAATAACAATATTTCAACGTTCTATTTGGAGGATCGTATGAATCGATTCGATTCCGCGTTCTCGTCTTCACGTCAGACTGGTGCTTTTTGGCTCCGTTCTGTGTTGATGGCGGTTCTATTCACCGTCGGTACGCTGACGTACGTATCAGCACAGACGATTAATCGCGCCTCGCCAGCTGGTAACATTAACCAAGCTTGTGAAGGACAACAGATCACGTACAACACTGAGAATCTTGGTGTTGGTGGTGGTGTGTCATACACATGGACGATTGTTGGTGGCTTCTTCGTAACTGGTAACGGTACACCATCTATCACTGTTCAGTGGCAGAATCAGGGTAACCAAACTCTTACGGTCACACGCAACAACAACAACTCAGTGACGGCAGCAACAATCGACGTTGCCGTAAGCCGCACGCCAACTCCGGCTGTTGGTGGTCCAAACGTTGTGTGCATTAACTCGGAACAAACCTACTCTACTCCAGCAGTTGCTGGTAGCAACTACGTATGGTCTGTATCTCCAGCAGGAAGCTGGGTTAACATCGGTGGCACGCCTCCGGGGTCGAACCTCATCAATGTTCGTTGGATCCAAACTGGCAACGCGACAGTTTCTGTTACAGAAACTGCAGTTGGCGGGGTTTGTAGCGCAACGGCATCAGCAACCGTTATTGTTAATCCGGTACCAACACCAAATGTACAGTCTGGAACAGGATACGGTAACCCAGCAACACGCCGTCCAGGCATTGTTTGCGCTAGCTCGACACATTCGTACAGCGTCGGCGCTACACCGGGCAACGTATTCCAATGGACGGTTACTGGCGGTACTATTCTTTCAGGTCAAAACACTGTAGGCATCACTGTTCAGTGGGGTAACGCAGGTATTGGTACCGTTGCATGCCGCGAGACAGTTCCTGGTTCAGTTTGTGCCACGACAGACCTTGACTCAATTAAAATTTGCAGCACGCCACTTCCGGTAATCACTGGTAACCTGAATCCGTGCTCAAATGCGCAGCATGATTACACAACTGCTCAGGTAACCGGCAACTCGTATAGCTGGTCAGTAGTCGGTGGCAGCATCACACAGGTAGCTGCTAGTACAGTCCGCGTAACATGGACTGCTCCAATCTGGCCCAACACGAACAACGGTATCGTTCAAGTAACAGAAGGCGTTATCGACGTACTTCCAGCTGGAACATGTGCAGTAACTAGTGGTATCAGCACGATTGTTCGTCCGATGCCTCCTACACCAGTAGTTAGCGGCCCGTCGGTAGTGTGTGCAACCAACCTTGCTACGAACCCTGCTACAAACAACACAGTAACGTACACAAGTAGCATTCCAACTCAGACGGCCGGTTCCGGTACGATTTCTTATGCTTGGACAGTTAACGGTGGCACGATCATTTCTGGCCAAGGAACATCATCGATTACAGTTCAATGGTCAAACGGTGGCGGTCCAACTACCGGTACTGTAGTCCTTGCGCACACATCGAGCTTTGGATGTGCAACATCAGGTTCACTGAATGTTACAGTAAACCCACTACCAACTCCAGCCGTAACTGGTCAAGCAGTTGTTTGCCAAAACAAGGTTGAAAACTACAGCACAACTGGTGTTCCAGGCAATGCATACAACTGGACAATCACTGGCGGCAACTTCATCCGTGCCGGTCAAGGCACGCCAAATGTTGCAGTAGAATGGACACTCCCAGGAGCTGCAACGCTTACAGTTACAGAAACAAACACGTTTGGTTGTGCTGTTTCTAACGCATACAGCGTAACAGTTAATGCGCTTCCAACAGCAACACTTACTGTATCTGGTCCAACAACATTCTGCCCAACAGGCGACATCACCATCTGTGCACCTATCGGCTTCACAAGCTATGTATGGAACACCGGTGAAACAGCTCGCTGTATCGTTGCGCGCACGTCGGGTCAGTATTCATGCATCGTTACAAATGGTAACGGATGTTCAAACGCATCAAATGTTGTTACACTGAACGTACTTGCTGGACCTCAGCCAACAATCGCTCTCAGCGGTCCAACAACATTCTGCGAAGGCGGTTCGGTTGTTCTTACAGCTCCAGCAGGCTTCAATGCTTATCGCTGGTCAAGTGGTGAAAGTACGCAATCAATCACAGCAACAAAGTCTGGTAACTACACAGTTACTGTAGCCGACAATAACGGTTGTACTGGCGCTTCAGCTGAAGTAGAAGTAACGGTTAACCCAGCTCCAAGTCCAAAGCTTACTATTACAGGCAATGCTAACTTCTGCGCTGGCGATAGCGTAGTAATATCAGCTCCTGCAGGATATGCTTCTTACACATGGCTTGGTCAACTTGCTGGTGGCAATTATGGCTCTGACCGCACAATCGTGGTGAAGGCTACAGACACAGTGTACTGCGTTGTAGTTGACATCTTTGGATGTGTTGGTGAGTCTGACACCGTAGGTGTAAAGACACCACCAGTCATCAAGCCAAACGTCACAGCTGTTGGTTCAACAACGTTCTGCACAGGCGGATCAGTCAAGCTTATTGCTGATGATGGATTCAACTCATATGTGTGGTCTAATGGTGGAAATGGCAAGGAAGTCACTGTAACAGAAGCAGGCGACTACTTCGTAACAGTTATCGACAAGGCAACAAATTGCCCAGTAGCCTCAGCAACCGTTAAGGTTGTTGTAAATGATGCACCTGGCAAGCCGATGATTTCACGTGAGGGTGATGTCCTAACAGCCAAGACAACAGCAACGAACGTAACGGGCTGGACGTGGGCACGCAGCGGTGCGGAAATCGTTGGTGCTACAGATAGCCAGTACAAGGTTTCTATGCCTGGCGTCTACACAGCTACGGTTAAGGTTCCTGGTTGCACATCAACTTCGGATGAATTCGAAGTAGTATTCACAGGCGTAAACGAAGACGTCGTAGCCGGTGAGTCTGTCATGAGCGTTTATCCGAACCCAACGAGCGGCCGTGCGACATTGACAACAACACTTGCACTAACGGGTGCGGTTCGCGTTGATGTTACCAACGCACTTGGTGAGCGTGTTCTTTCGATCAACGAAGTTGCATCAGGTGCAGCTTTCGGTACATCGATCGACATGACAGCTCTTGCATCAGGCGTTTACAATGTTGCAGTAACGTCTGGCAGCAACACATGGGTTGTTAGCGTAGTACGTCAGTAAGCAAGTCAATCCAGTTATCATCTGGAGAAGGGGGCGCACGATTGTGCGCCCCCTTTTTTTATATTTCGCTCCGCAAACAATTTTATGCCTAGTTCGTTCAGTTCAGGCACATGAAAGCCATCGCACTCAAGCATCTGATCATAGTACTCGTGAGTCTCGTCACGCTAGCGGACCTGCATGCCCAATGGCGCGAAGTTGTTGTACCAGCCCCTTTTAATGGTGGTTACTACCTCGATGTATTTTTCCTGCCGTCTAATCCAGACCTTGGCTGGGCTTGCAGTATGGAAGGGCATGTTGTTCGTACCACAGATGGAGGTAAGACCTGGAGAGGCAATACGATACCAGGTGCGTTTCTGGAGTATGTGCAGTTTTTGAATCCTACTACGGGATTTGTCTCAGGGCAGGGAGGGGTCTTCCGCTCTGATGACGGCGGGGCCACATGGCGAGATATTACTCCAACTCCAATGGTGCAAGACAAGGGATGGGGCTCTTTCTGGCTAAATGATCGGGTAGGATTGTACTTTGTTGGTGGCTGTATCAATGGAACGCAGGCGTTCTACCGTACAAGTGATGGTGGGCGTAATTGGACAGTGTTCTTCGGCAATGAGCCCAATAGCGGTCTTAGTGATGGACTCTTATATGCAGATGGTACAGGGTGGGCCGTAAGTAGTGGGATACTCTGGCGAACGCTTGATTTCGGTCGTACATGGACGAAGTTCTCCAACACTGGTCCCAAGTATTGGACGGAGGAAATTTCAGTAGCCGGACGATCCATTCTACTACCAACAAGCGGTCTCGATTGCGATGGTCAAACCAGAAAGGTAGGCTCGCTACGTTACAGTAGAGACGGTGGCGTATCGTGGAAAGAGTACCAAACGGGGAAGAATATGTTTGGTACGTTTTTGCACTCGGAAACAGTTGGGTGGGGCGTTGGCGATGATCGAACTGTTCTCTACACCGACAATGGTGGGCAGCAATGGACTCTGCGCAACTGTGGTATTCGTGGCAATATCGACGACATCTACTTTATCAATGATACACTTGGTTGGGCAGTTGGGCAGGGAATTTATCGGTCGAATTTCAATGCGAGTAACTCATCGATCAAGATCGTTCCGAGCGAACCCGTTCTCTACATCTGTCCGGGCGACTCTGTCTTTGTTGAAGCATTCGGACCCTTCGGGATATACCGCTGGAGCGACAATGTCGAGGCAAATGCCAGAATACTCAGAGATACGGGCACGTATATCGTACGTGCATACGATTCAATAGCCTGTGCATTTGTTGCAGACACGATACGGCTTGCAGCGCGCAGTTCATTCAAGCCCGTAATCACAGCGTCGAAACGTGAAATGTGCGAGGGCGACACAGCAACGCTTACTGTAAACGGTCCTATCGCAAAGATCTTATGGAGTACAGGCGACACCACGAGATCGATTGTGGTAAACTCTCGTGGTCCATTTTCATGTACCGTAACAGATAGTGCTGGCTGTACGGTCACGATACCAGCAACGTCGCTTCGTGTTAATCCGAATCCACGGCCTGTTATTACTGCAAGTCGTAATCTCGTGATGTGTCTTGATGATACGGTAACACTTGCTACCACGCAGCGCTATGCATCGTACAAATGGTCTACACAGCAAACTGCTTCCTCAATTACTGTTACCCAAAGTGGAGTTTACACAGTAAGCGTTGTGGATAGTAATGGGTGCGTTGGCCAATCCGATACGGTGCGAGTTTCAGTTCTGAACACTCGTAATAAAGCTGAGTTTCTTCTAGACGCCGGCTCTTCGGAGGTTGTTATCGAAGATCACGCTGTTGGTGAACTACGCTGTCGAGATATTCGAATACGCAATCGTTCTGCTGATGAAAACTTAGTGATTAGCGATGCCCAACTTGCCGGGAATGTGTTTTTCTCACTTCCTCAGTCACAGTTTCCAATAGTTATTGCACCTTTAGAAACATCAGCGCTACGAGTTTGTGCATCGGCTCAGGATCTCGGAATCTTTCGCGATACACTCTACATGCGGGACACATGCTCTGTATTAGGGTTGCCACTGCTTACACGAGGAACAGCTATTGAGCTAGCAGGTTCATCACGATGCGATGTAGACGTTCAGACAACGATATACCGTGCCGGCAGTGCTTGGCTATTGCGAGCCCCCTTCCCGTTGCCAGCAAGCAAGAGTGTAACGGTTATTGTTCGCCCACCCCAGGGCTACGGACAATCACTGCGATGTTCACTGTATGACAGTCAAGGCATATTATATGTGTCTACATCGGTTGCAGTGTCTGGAGTACAGGCCGAGATTTCCTTGCCAATCGAGAATGCATACACTGGAATGTATGTTCTTCTGATCGAGGACAGCGATGGTATACTAGCCAGCTATCCAGTGCTTGTCGTACAATAAGTTCGTAGTTTGCGTCCATGGCTCGTATGATTTCTCTCGATCCGCGTGTTATGCGGATGAATATAGATGCCGATGCTGCACCAGAACTTGAGCCTAAATCGGAGCTCGATCAGTTCCAAACCTATGAGGTGTTCCATCAGGCGAAGTCTGGAGCACACCACGTACACGTTGGTGTTGTTCATGCACCCAATGCAGAGCTGGCTCTACTTATGGCTAAAGAGCAATATGGCCGTAGGGGGCAGACAGTGAACATGTGGGTTGTAAATACTCGCGATATCGTGGCAATGGAAACAGCGGATGCCGATGTTTTTGCCACGACACCCGAAAAGACATATCGCGACGTTGGTGCATACATGGTTCGCAACAAGGTAGAAGCATACAAGAAACAGCAAAAAGAAGGTTGATATCCATGAATGCATCTGCCTGCAGAGACCTTATCTTTCGATTGTCTGATGATGAGCTGATTATTGCCCATCGCCACTCAGAATGGACCGGACTTGGGCCATTGTTGGAAGAAGACATCGCATTTTCTTCCATTGCCCAAGACAAGCTGGGACACGCTCAAGCGTTGTACACAATACTGCACGAGCATTTTGGAGAAGCAGATCCCGATACACTGGCTTTTATGCGAGCAGAGCCGTACATGAAGTGCTGCCACTTTGTAGAGCTGCCCAATGGCGAATACGATTTTTCACTCATGAGGCACTTTCTGTTTGATGCTGCTGAGTATGTTCGATGGACTGCTCTTACGCAGAGCAGTTTTGAGCCCCTTGCCAAGTTGGCAATGAAGATTCGTGGAGAGCTCAAATATCATCTTTATCACGCACAGACATGGGTTAAGCAGCTCGGTGCTCAAGGTTCGGAAGAATCACATGCGCGCATGCAGACAGCCCTGCGTGAAGCATGGCCTTATGCACTTGGAATGTTCGAAGCTTCAGATCATGATGCCGCACTTGTCTCAGACGGCGTGTTCATTGGAGAAGAGCAGGCACATAATGACTGGCTCGCATTTGTACGAAATACAATGGATCAGGCAACGTTGATCTTGCCTGAAGATGCAGAGCCTGTTTATGGCGGTAGAAAGGGTTATCACACTGATCACCTTCAGCCATTGCTTACAGAGATGACCGAAGTCTATCGGATTGATCCGTCGGCGGAATGGTAAGCATGACCACCGACAGGGTATATGAAGTGCTGCAGAGCGTGTGCGATCCAGAGATACCAACCATCTCCGTCGTAGATATGGGAATTGTTACCGCCGTGGAAGTTGTGCATGACGATCACGTGCGTGTTGCCATGACGCCCACTTTTGTTGGATGCCCTGCAATAGACGTCATGAGAAATGATGTTCTGAACGCAATTCAGCAATTGGGTGTCTCAACGGTAGAGGTAAATGTAAACTTTGATGTTCCATGGTCTACCAATCGCCTAACAGAGGCTGGGCGTGCTGCATTGCTCAAACACGGCCTTGCTCCACCAGAGCACTATGAATCTCTCGCGCTTGAACTCGAAGTACTGAATAATGTTGCCTGCCCCTATTGCGGCTCTCGAAATACCGCTCTCAAGAGTCCATTTGGGCCAACGCTCTGCAGATCCCTGCATTATTGCAACGCATGCTTGCAAGCCTTTGAGGGGTTCAAGCCGATCTAGCTTAGAAGTTTGCCGAGGTTTGAATATAGAACTGCCTGCCAACGAGTCCGGGTATTCTTGTTGGGGTTGATACGTCTAACGCATTCTGAATTCCCCCTCCAACAATCATCTTCTGATCAGCGATGACGATCGTAGTTGTATACGATACGTTAACCACGGTATAGCCCGGAACAAACTCATCGTCGCGATCCAACACTTTTCGCGGTGGATCTGATATGGCGATACCGTTTTTGTCCAGCGCCTCATCTCCGAATCTGCCAATGAACTGCAGTCGCATGTTGATGCTAGATTCCTTGCTAGGTGTATCATACTGCAAACGAAGTGTACCGCTGTTGCGGGATCTACCCCATAGGCCGTGGTATGCAGCACGTGTCAATGGTCTGTCGATATATCCTGCTATGCCGTTTGCGATTGCTTGCAAAACCTGAACATCTGCTGCATCGATGAGTTGGTAGCCCCCTGTGACAGAAAACAGTCCAAGGGGCTCGTAGGCAAGGGCAAGACTGAGATTTGTTTCAATGCCCTGTGTAAAGGCATTGGCAACGTTTCGATATGAGTATACGTCGCGGCCAGCGATAGACTCTACAAAGTAGAACTCAATAAGGTTACTCAGATCGTTCCGAAAGCCACGCAACTCTGCATTGTATAACAGAGACATGCGTGTGCTAAGTTGTCGATGTCCATCCTCGTAGCGCAAGCTAACATCGTACGAAAGACTCCTCTCCGGCTGAAGGTCTCTGCCCAGACGTTGTGCACCAATCAGATCATATCCAGCGCCGGCAAGACGATTTGAAAATGTTACAAAGAGTTGCCGAAAATCCGGTGCCTTGAATCCAGAACCTATGTTCGCTGACGCACGTATGTGGTCGTTTGGTTTCCAGAGTAACGAAAAGCGTGGACTAATCGCTCCGCCATAGACGGAGTTGTTGTCGAAGCGACAACTAAGTACATAAGAGATCCAAGATGTTGGCAACCCTTCCCATTGCGCAAATGCAACACCTGTGCGGTACAACGGAGAACGACCATTTGAATCGGTATACCGCGAGCCGGTAATATCGTCGTATAAGAATTCTCCGCCCAGCATCAGCCTGTTTGATACGTTGAAGGACACATCGTACTGTGCATAGAGCCTACCGATTCGACGCTGAAGGTTGTCAACAGATCCTGCGTTGCCTTGCACGGTGTCGAAGTTATATCGCTCGTTGAATGCAGAGCCGTACGCTGTGAGGTTTAGTCGCGCCCTGCCAAGTGCATACTCAAGACTTGTCGTAGTCGAGACATCAGATTGCACAACACTACCTGTATTCTGTGCAATCTGCCCTGCGACGCTTTCGATAAATGTTCCAATCGACTCAGATCGGAAGCCTCGAAGCCACGAGGTTACCTTCCAGCCGCGGTTAAACCTCCACTGCAGCTTTGCCTGCATCGTACCATCATCGAATCCCGCGTAGGGAATTGTGCGAGCACCGAGAGGAAGAGTAAAGGGGGCTTGATGCTTAACATTCGCAAAGCCTGACACTTCAAGACTGTCGGTGCCATAGCCTATTTCTGCACGAACCTCCGCAGGCCCACGCGATACATACTGTGCGAATACATTCCCGTTAAGGCCGTCGTCTGGTCGTTTAGTAATGATATTTATAACACCGCCAAGTGCTTCGCTACCATACATGCTACTCATCGGGCCCTTAACAATCTCAATGCGCTCTACGTTGCCAACGGAAAGACGCGAAACATCCAGTACGCCGGCAACACGGCCAATAACTGGCTGTCCATCGATAAGTATCAAGGTGTAGTCTGGACCAAGCCCATTCATTTGCATGCCATTGCGGACCGTACCGGTAAGAAGCAGTCCGGTTTGCTCTTTGAGCACATCTCCAATATCTGCCATGGCAGTATTTCGAATGCGCTCTTTCCCAATAACCTCGACACGAACGGGCGAATCCCTAAGCCGAATCTCGTTGCGTGTACCAGTTACCACGACTTGGGTGGAGATAACCGTCCGTAAACTATCCGTGCTGTGGCGAGCAGCTGTTGTATCGATTGAAGCTTGGCCAGAGAGTACTATCGGAAACAAGGCAGCCACAACGATAGTGGCGTAGTGAAAAACCATGCGCAAAACTACGGCTCTCAGATCTTCTTATGGTAGCCAGATTACGGGTATGGAATGAATATCTCTGGATGTTATTGCCATAAAGGCATACATGCCTTGTCCGACATCAGACATGTCGATAGTAAACCGTTGCTGAACTGGTTCGGAGGATGAGAAGACGCTTCGATGATGCCATAGTGTGGAGCCATCAAGGCTTGTTAAGCGTAAGTCGTATTCACCTGGCATAGACATGTCTACAATCACATCAATGGTCCGGTTGCGTGGATTAGGAAGCATACGCACGCTTGTCTTGGAGATGCTGCGCAAGAGTCTGCCCAATAAGTTGCATCCCGTAATAAACAGCACGCCTGGCTTGGTTTTCATCTTGGGGCAATGATCAGCAAACCACTCAATGTTCTCCCATGTTGTTGGGGTGTTAACCGTTCTGCCGGCTAAGACAAGCCCCTTTACTTCCGTAATCTTTTGGCGGGAAGAGATAATATCGATGTCTTCAATACGGATGTGAGATAGCCTGTCTGCGCCGCGCATCGATGTACGAAGCGAACCGCGTTCTGCCAAGGATGGCATAAAGGCTGTTGCATCGTGAACTAACGTTGCACGAAAGTCATCGACGTGCAAAGGCAACGACTCTGGTGGAACTTCGATGTACACAGGAATGCCTATGCTGTCCTCTCCGGCCGATGCCGTAATACTGCCAGCAATCAAGGTAATGGGAATGGTGTCGCGGACATACACCGTGACGCTTGCAGTCTGTGTGCAACCAAGCGCGTCTCTGCCAACCACATTGTAGGTAGTAGTTGTGTCTGGCCTAGCATATGGCGACGGGGATGTTGAGTCGCTGAGCCCACTCGAGGGAGTCCATCTGTACGTTATTGCACCAGCAGACTTCAAATGCGTGGTGCCGCCTTTGCAGATAGACTGGTTTTCGACTGTCTTCAAATTGAGCTTCGAGACATACACCGTAACAGTGTCTTCTGATACGCAGTCGCCTGTTTGAGCTCGCATTACATACGTGGTCGTAACGAGGGGGCTTGCTGTTGGTGAGGTAATAGTAGGGTTGTCGAGTCCGTCTGCCGGAGACCATATGATGGATTCTGCATTTCCATCGCTGAGAAGACGCTTGCTTGCCCCTTGGCACAGTGAAATGTCGGCACCTGCATTAATCAGCGGTGTTGGTGTAACGCGGATTACTACGGTGTCTACGGTAACGCATCCTACATCATTTGTAACAACAGCTATAAATGATGTTGTGAGGCCTGGCATAACAACTATCGAGTCTCCATTGCCCACAACATTACCTGCCGTTGTTATCCATTGGATGTTCGGTACGGACGCGGACGCTCGCAGCAGCGCCGGCTGACCCTGACAAATCTGTTGATCTGCACCAGCTTGTATCGTTGGGGACTTATGAGGTTCGATATGAAGTGTATCGTACGCAACGCAGTCGCCACTCTTAGCAAGGAGAATGATATCTACGGGGTTGGTACCTAGTACAACTCGTGTAGTTGGTGCGTACCTGTCTAGTACGCCTTGGCCCGTCCACTCATGAATTGTTCCGGACGATGCAGAAAGTGTAACGGTATCTGCCGAACACGTTAAAGCAGGCGATGAGATATTCACCGCAAATGAATCCAGAACATGTACAACAACTGTGTCAACAACCATGCACGCCCCACTCGTAAGGCGCACGGTGTATGTTGTAGACGTGGCAGGCCTTGCAACTGGATTTGGGGAGGTTGGGTCGTCGAGTCCTACCGTTGGACTCCAACTGTATTGCGTAGCCCCCTGAGCATGCAATTGAGTTGATGCACCAGCGCAAATTGTTGCATCTCCACTGGCTAGCATTGTTGGAAGGCGCACAAGAACGGTTGCAGTATCGGCACAACCACTGTTAGAGGTACCGATTACCGTAAAGCGCGTTGTTGTGGAGATCTTCGCCGTTGGGCTAGCAATTCTTGCGTTGGAAAGGGGCTGTGCAGGAGACCACTGGTAGGATTGCGCGCCCTGAGCAGTTAACGTAAATGGCTCTCCCGGACACACAGTGAAGATCGAGTCTACCGTCAAGGTTGGGGATGCTTCTACCTGTATTGTTGTTTCTACAGAGTCTGCTCCATAGAGATTAGACGTAACCAGTTGTATTGTGTAGACACCTGGCTTCGTATAGCATATACGAGATGGGTTACGTTCTACTGAGGATGATGGCACCCCACCCTCAAAACTCCACATCCACGACTCAATTGGTCCGGTGCTTAAGTCGCGAAAACTGGCGCAAGAGCCCGCACAGACAACTCGCGGTGGGTCAAAGTTTGCATTAGGCAAGGCACACTGGGATGCGCGCTGCGTTGGTTCGATGAGCGTGGGCCCGATGATGTTCGGCAATCCAAGACGCATTACGCCGCTAAGGCGCAATGCCTTGTCTGCGTACAGAGCCCCCTGACCATACACGTGTGGCGAGTTGATGACACTGAGCGCTGCTTCACCTGGACGTCCAACATAGATCTTGCCATCTGGTGCCAGCTGCATTGCAATCCAGCTATTAATGCCACGTACTTCGCCAACAAGGAAGGCCGAAGAAGCAATCTGTTCGTTCGTTGATTTGGTAATATCGAACTGATAAATCTTAGCCGATGAAAGAGCAGACTCTGGCGAGGCTGCTACATAGAGCAATCTACTGTCTAGTGAGAAAGCTGCTCCGTAGTGTGCTACGCCATTGGGTGATTGTAAAATCATTGTAGCTCGTGAGACCTTTCCGGACTCGCCGTCGAAGTCAAAGAGTTGAGTATGGCCGGAGGTGGAGGTAAGAACTAATCGTCGATTATCTGGAGAAACATGCATTTGTCCAGCGTCTTTAACCTGAAGAAGTGGATTACCTACATCAGAAATGACAGGTAACGATTGAAGTTCGTCTCGCGTTAAATGCAGGCTGTAAAAATGTCGTGAGACACGGCTGCGTACGATGATCCACCAGCTGTCTCCACGACAGTCTGATGCGGCCGTTACGTGTTCGGTAACGTCGTTAAGTAGAAGCTCATTCTTCGTTGAAACATCGCCGAAGCCGTCATCCTGACGCATATCAATGATGCTGTAGTAGAGGCACAAACAGCGTGATGAAGCGTTGGTGGCTGTAACAGGTGCAGCGTTAAAGATGTAGTAGAGATACGGCCTGCCGGGAGCAGGAACAATCAAAGCACTCTGACTTGTCGATGGATCACCAAATAGTCCACGTCCGTTGGGCATTACTTCGTGTAGTCTATTCCAAACGGTAACGCCGTCGGTATAGAACAACAGTTCTCCAGTGTTGGGGTCTGATATGGAAGCGCAGCCCTCACTTGTTGAGAGCCGGCCGTCGCTAACGGACTCGGCTACACCATTTCGAAACGTAAGCCCTGCATTCTGACCGAAGTACCAATTCTGCGACAATTTTGGCTGTGCATACGAGGCAGCATGACCAAGTAGTAGTAGGCATACGAGACGTATGGCACGCATTACCACGTGCGCAGATTGCGCATACGCAACGAAGCAGTATCGTTGGCTGCTAAGCATAGTTCTAGGTTGCTCAAAATAGGTAAAAACAAGCCCCTTGCACCATAAGTAACATTACCTGATTTTAACGTTGTGAGCAGCCCACAAGCAGTAATTTCGCACGTAGTAACTTATCCAGTTTGCCTGTCATATGGAAAAGAAAATCCTTGTAGTTGACGACGAACAGGACATTCTAGACCTGATATCGTACAACCTCTCAAAAGAGGGGTTTAAGGTGTTCACGGCCACGAATGGCGTTCAAGGGATCGAGACAGCGCGCACGTGCAGACCTGACCTTGTGATTCTTGACATCATGATGCCTGGTAAGGATGGTTTTGAGGTTTGCCGCACCTTGCGTCAGGACCCCGCTTTTGCCGCCACCGCGATTATGTTTCTCACAGCAAAGTCTGGAGAAATTGATCAAATCCTTGGGTTAGAGCTGGGAGCAGATGACTACTTGCAGAAACCTATCTCGCCGCGCGTGCTTCTTGCTCGTGTAAAAACAATGCTTCGACGCGGGTCCGATAATGTTGTAACAGAAACGATTGCCGCTCCAGAAATCCTGCGAGTTGGAAACGTAGTGGTAAATCGGCAGAGTTACACTGTTCGGGTAGATGGCAAAGAGATCTTTTTCCCAAAGAAAGAGTTTGAGCTACTAGCTTTTCTAGCCTCGAACCGAGGAAAAGTTTTTACCCGTGAGTCCCTACTGAGAAGGATATGGGGCGAGTCCGTGTATGTTATCGATCGAACCGTAGACGTGCATGTAAGCAAGATCCGTGAGAAGCTTGGTCCATACGGACATTGGATTGAAACTGTGAAAGGTGTTGGCTACCGTTTCACGGAACAGGTCTAACTTTGTTCATGTCAACCGAACTGTTTATCCTATTTCTTGGTCTTGCTGTCGGATTCATCACTGCAACGACTCTCTCTTCATCGCGCATGCGTAGGCGCATCGCTGTTCCTGCCGCGCGGATTGTCGATGTTACACATGCTCTTGCTGATGGTGCTACGCGCGTTCGCATCGAACCGATGCCAGACGCACATGAAGACGTACGTCGAATTGCAGAGAGTATTAATTCTCTCGCTGACCGAGCCACGCGAGATATAGAGGAGATGCAGCGGTTAGAGAGAGTACGATCTGAATTTATCGCTAACGTCTCTCATGAGTTGCGAACACCAATCTTTAGCGTACAGGGATATCTCGAAACGCTTTTAGACGGTGCAGTTGATGACTCCAACGTGTCGATGCAGTTCTTAGAGAAGGCATATCATAATGCAATGCGGCTTAATGCACTTCTGAATGATTTGATTGACATCTCTCGCATAGAGAGTGGCGAGCTCAAGTTCTCATTTCGCTATTTCGATCTTTCGGATCTCATCAGTGAGCTTGTACAGACAATGCACATAAGGGCTGAACAGCGCTCTGTACGTGTAGTATTGCACCTGGCGAAGGAATCAACAGTCTATGGCGATAAGGAACGACTTTCGCAGGTGCTGACGAATCTTTTAGATAATGCTATCAAATACAATATTCATGGTGGTACGGTTGAAATCTCAACATCAACTGTGGACCACGGTCTACGCGTGCGCATTGCTGATACAGGAATCGGAATACCTGCAGAACACTTGACGCGCATTTTTGAGCGCTTCTACCGCGTTGATAAAGACAGGTCTCGAGCTGTTGGAGGAACGGGGCTTGGCCTAGCGATCGTAAAGCACATCCTTGAGGCTCATGAGTCGGAGCCCAAGATTTCCTCCGATGCAGGCAAAGGAACGTCGATTGAGTTTACGCTACGAACGAACACCGATGTGTAACTGAACGTTGATTGGAACTAGTGTAGCACTCGCACCGGCACTCGAAGAGTCTTGTCTTGAGTATGAACGGTTACTATATAGAATCCAGAATCAAGAAGACTTGACGCCACAATCACTGTGCTTCCAACTTGGTTCCATGGTAATGAAACTGTTGTACCTGAAATGTCGGTCAGGTATATAGCATTGATGTCTTGATCGTTTGATACGGAAATGTTGATGTGGGAGTTCGCTGGATTCGGCGCAACTACGAGGCTAGCATGCGATGTAGGGTTGTCTACACTCGATACCACATCCCATGTGATGTTATCTACGTAAAAGCCATCAGATTGGCGCGATGCATTACTTCTAAATCGCAACTGGGAGTAAATCGTGTCTCCCGCATAGCTCTTGATATCTATCATCTCTCGTCTCCATGCGTCGTCTGCTTTGTTTGTGTCTGCCCATCGAGCATCCTTACTAGCATTCCACCATGCTCGAACTGTCCATGGGCCTTGTATACGATTGGCCGTCTCAAGGAACATAGTGTCAGATGCATCGATGAACGCTGCAACGTCAAGCTGTAGCCGAAGCGTTTGTCCAGCAGCAGCCAGATTCCGGTAGGGATACAAGATGCACGTGTCGCGTCTATTAGGTTGATACACTGCCGTGGGTGCATATGCGAAAGCTGCTGGAGCCGTGCGGTAGAAGTTCGTTGTTCTTCCCCAAGGACCGCTCAGCGCATAAAATCGAGGATCTTGGTCAAATGTGATCTGCGACGTTGCTAGTGATCCTGCAAAAGCAACGAGCGTGTCACTTGAAGGGCTTGCGTTTTCATCACGATCGATTGCAACAGCCGAAACACTATACCATCCCTGAGATGGAACTGCCAGAGTCTCACTCTTGATTACACCGGTATCTTGTTCGGTGTATGATTTACGAGTTGCAACTTCACTCGTGGATATTCGTAAAGCAGAAAAGTTGACCAATGCATTAACTGAATCTAGGCGTAGTCGTGGTGTTGTATATGTTGCAGTGATGCCTGGTGGCTCCTGAATGCCAAGTGCGGAAATAGCTAATGGTGGTGCTGGTGCTCGAGAGCCCCCTGCAAAGGTAGATGCAAACTGCGTTGCGCTAGAATCTTTGTTGTCGGAGGTAACTGCAACGAGCGCATAGTTGTATTGCTTGTACTTTGTGAGTGCTGTATCAATATGTGAAGTAACAGCCGCTCCAAACATCGCAATGTGTATTCCGTCTCGATACAGATGATACCGAAAGTCTGAGGCAGATATAGATTGACCAAATGCGCGCTCCGTGACTCGCTCCCATGAAAGCAGAATTGTAGTAGGTGCCGAGGGTATGGTACGCGCACGGAAGCCAAGGGGTGTCTGGGGAGCACGTGTGCGAACGATGGCTGTATAGACGTCGTTATCTGCCTTGTTGATATTGGTGTTGCGCATATCTACCCACGATGGATAGACGATTCCATCGTAGAAGTCGCATCCCGAGTAATCCCCAGCAAAGGTGTTTCCAGTAAATGGGTTGTTGCGCAAATCATTGTTGCCATCGCCTACTCGTCGGTCGATCCAGGTGTTGCCACCATCAGCGGACCAGCTTACATAGGTGCGGACATCAATGTTTGCTGTATCGTCGCGACTATCGCTATACATCACTGCAATTTCGCCGGATGTTGGATCGAGTGCTGTCCACGACCAGAATTGATCGTTTGTAGTATCGGAGTGTACAATCTTGGCTGGAGACCACGTAGTTCCATTGTCTGTTGATCTTGAGAAGTAAACATTGGGATAGTTGTCTGCAGCCCAGGTTAGGTAGAGATTTCCATTGCGGCTTCCTCGGGTGTTGTCGATTGTAAGACTCGGATAGCATTCTGCACGCACAACCTTTTTAACGCGCGAGTTCGACTGTCCGTTGATCGTGCTTTTGATTCCAAACGGATTATAGTTCTGAATGATACGGGGCGTTGTAAAGGTTTTTCCGCCGTCGGTTGACCTAGCGTAGCGAATTGCACTCTCGGTGCCGCTATTCCAGACAACATGTATGCTTCCGTCGGGGCCTGTTCTCAAGAGTGGGAAGCTCTGGCCAAATGTGGTTGCTTCGCTTGTGCCGGGAAAGCGCTCACTTACGGCAACGGGCGAAGACCATGTAGCCCCCTCGTCGGTACTCTTCGAGAATACGATCTGGGTGGATGAATCACGATTGACAACACGCTTCCATGGGGTATAGAGCCAGCCGCGATTCGGTGATGTTGAGGCTGTGTCTACATGAATGTAGTATTTGTCTTCAAAAGATGAATCTGCTGTTTGTGCTCCTGTGTGGATGATCACGGCGGTATGTTTCATGCCCCACGTCTTGCCGCCGTCTGTTGTTGAACTCACAAAAACGCCATTCTCGCCGAACTGGACATTTCCTGTTCTTCGAAAGCCTCCATACATCAGGTATCCTTTGCCATTATGGTCGAAGCAAACGGAGGGATCGTTTGAAGACGTCCACCCAGGCCGTGCAGTACCAAGAGTAATGTTAGACCATGTGCGTCCGGCGTCTGTTGAGTAATACGCCCATGTTGAGGAGTTCCCCCGATAGTCAACGGCAGATCCTAATAGGTTTAGCGGATTACGTGGGTTTACAGCGATCGAAGACTCGTTCTGTGCCGGCAATTGATCTGTTTCCGGCTGGATCATGCTTGAGTTTAAAAACAGTGTTGGCAGTGGCGTCTCGGTAACAAACGGAACTAGTGCTAAAGGGGGCTCACTAGAAACCACTGGAGTTGGATGTGCACGTTCCATGTGGCGTTCATGAACGTTTTCTTGCGCATATGCAGTGTGTGATGTGAGATATGCGAGAAGGACCAGAAGGATGCATTGTTTCATGCGCGAAAAATAACCACCACGGCACCCAGAACCGTACATAAACAGAAAGCCCGCACCGGTGGTGATTCGGTGCGGGCTGGGGGACATCAAGGACCCAGGATAGGATCCGAGAGGTATTACTTGTCGTCTACAACTGTATAGTCTGCATCTTCTACCTTGTTACCGTCTGCGTCAGCAGCTGCGGAGGCATCTTCTGCCGGCTGCTGCCCTTGAGCTGTTGATGCATCTTGATACATCTTGGTAGAGGCCTCACTCCAAAGTTGATTGAGAGCATCCATTGCCGGGCGTATATCACCAGCATTGTTCTTTGAAGCATCAGCTAAGCGGTCCTTGGCCTTCGCGATACGATCCTTTGTGTCGGCATCGAGCTTCTCATCAAATTCCTTGAGTTGCTTATCGGTACTGTATACAAGCTGATCTGCCTGATTACGAAGCTCAATCTCATCTTTGCGCTTTTTGTCTTCAGCGGCATGGTCTTGTGCATCACGCTTCATCTGCTCAACCTCGTTCTTGTCGAGACCACTCGAGCCTGTAATGCGGATGTTCTGTTCCTTGTTTGTTGCCTTGTCCTTAGCTGTAACACTGAGGATGCCATTGGCATCGATATCAAACGTTACCTCGATTTGTGGAACACCGCGTGGGGCAGGTGGTATTCCGTCGAGGTGGAACTTGCCGAGTGTCTTGTTGTCGGCTGCCATCGAACGTTCGCCCTGAAGGATGTTTATCTCGACAGACGGCTGACTATCAGAAGCCGTTGAGAATGTTTCCGTCTTACGATGGGGTATCGTAGTGTTCGACGGAATCATCGGCGTCATCACGCCGCCCATTGTCTCGATACCCAGTGAGAGCGGAGTTACGTCCAGCAGGAGAACGTCTTTAACGTCGCCCGATAGAACGCCACCCTGGATCGCTGCGCCTACGGCAACAACTTCGTCCGGATTGACACCCTTAGACGGTTCCTTGCCGAAGAAGTTCTTCACAAGCTCTTGAATCTTCGGGATGCGTGTAGAGCCCCCTACCAAGATCACATCGTCGATTTGTGACGGCGTCATCTTCGCATCACGCAGCGCTGCCTCGCATGGCTTGAGAGACCTGTCGAACAGGTCTGTGCAGAGCTGCTCGAAGCGTGCACGAGTGATGTTCACGTTAAGGTGCTTTGGACCTTCTGCAGTTGCAGTAATGAACGGCAGGTTAACGTCTGTTTGAAGCATTTGTGAAAGCTCGATCTTTGCCTTCTCTGACGCTTCGCGTAGGCGCTGCAGGGCCATAGGGTCTTTGCGGAGATCAATACCCTCTTGCTTGTTGAATTCATCGGCAAGGAAGTCGATGAGTCGTTGGTCGAAGTTATCGCCACCAAGGTGTGTATCTCCGTTAGTAGACTTTACTTCGAACACGCCGTCGCCGATCTCAAGGATAGAGATATCGAACGTACCACCGCCCAAGTCGTAAACAGCTACAGTCTGGTTTTGACCCTTCTTGTCGAGTCCGTATGCCAGTGCTGCTGCCGTAGGCTCGTTGATGATGCGGCGCACGGTTAGACCGGCGATCTCGCCTGCATCTTTTGTTGCCTGACGTTGAGCATCGTTGAAGTAGGCGGGAACAGTAATCACAGCTTCCGTGATCTTCTCACCCAGATAATCTTCTGCCGTCTGCTTCATTTTTTGAAGCACCATAGCTGAGATCTCAGGGGGCGAGTACACACGGCCATCAATGTCTACACGCGCCGTGTTGTTGTCTCCAGCAACAACGGCATACGGTACGCTCTTGGCTTCATCAGGTACTTCCGTCATCTGACGCCCCATAAAGCGCTTGATCGAGTAGATCGTGTTGGTTGGATTTGTTACTGCCTGACGCTTTGCTGATTGACCAACAAAGCGCTCTCCACTCTTTGTAAATGCAACAACGGATGGTGTTGTGCGCATGCCCTCGGTGTTGGCGATCACGACTGGTGTTGTTCCTTCCATTACGGCCACACATGAGTTGGTCGTACCGAGGTCAATTCCGATAATCTTACCCATTGGGTTTCCTTCAACCTAGAAAATGTGAGATGTACTGCTCGTTACGAAATGCGAACGTCAAGTTCTTTGTGCGCTGATGGTTCCTTTTTCGGAATCGATACTGAAAGCACGCCGTCTTTGAAGTTTGCTTTGATTGCTTCTGTCTTGAGGTCTTTCGGGAGAGAGAACGAACGTGAGAACGAGCCGTAATTGCGCTCGATACGCGTGTAGTTCTTCTCCTCCAGCTTTGCTTCGCGCTTCTTTTCGCCGCGAATCGTGAGAACGCTATTGTCTGTGATGGTGATCTTGAGGTCGTTCTTGTCAAGACCAGGGAGTTCAGCGTTCAACGTAACGGCCTCTGCTTCGTCGCAGATGTCCACACGTGGCGTGAACTCGCCAATTTCAAAACGAACTCCGCCGTCTTGAAAACCATCGAATACTTCGTTCATACGGCGAAACACCGTATCGATACCGCGGAATGGATCAACTTTGATCAGGGACATGACTGGTCTCCTTGTGGTGATGAGGAATGACATCTGTTTTGTATCCCAATGGCCATTGGTGGAACATCGCTTTCGACGTACCACCCGGAAAATCGTGCCAATATGATAAAACTGCCGTAATGGCAGCTTTAGACACTAAGTCGATGTCACTACGGCAGTTGCACCCGACATCAGACTGTCATTTTGACGCATTTAGGGCGATTCGTCGAGCGCCCTTGTATCGCGGAGACCAGTACCGATCAGAGAACATTGCGATACTCACACCCTTAGATGTTGAGCTATGAATGAACTGCTTTTCGTTCAAGGCAATGCCAACATGATTAATCACACCTTGTTCATTGGCGAAAAACACGAGATCGCCCTCCTGCACTTCCGACCGCGACACTGCATTCCCAACACTGTAGATGTCGGAGCTGATTCTTGGAAGCTTAACTCCAACCACACGAAAGCAGTACCCTACAAAGCCAGAACAGTCAAAGCAATCTGGAGTTGTACCGGCATTGCAATAGGAAGTACCAAGAAGATCCCTTGCCTGCTCTAGTATTTGCTTAACGGCAAGGGGCTCGGTGGTCCGCACCTTCGAGGAGGAGCAGGAGACTACAAAGAGCGCGAGAGTGATGATCGTGCCCCGTATCGAAATCGCGCTGCTTATAATTCTTCTTTCTCAGGGAATACAACAGATGCGATGATGCTCAATGCAAGAACACCAGCGATAACAGCTAAGGCTGTTTCAATCGAGATCTTGTACCAATCCTGGATGAACATCTTAACCCCAATGAAGCTCAGGATAAAGCTCAACCCATATTTCAAGTAATGGAAAATGCCCATTACGCCTGCAACCGCAAAGAACAACGAACGTAGCCCCATCACCGCGAAAACATTTGATGTAAACACAATGAAGGGGTCTCGGGTTATCGCGAAGATGGCAGGTATAGAATCGACAGCAAAAATTAGATCGGTAAACTCTACTACGAGCACTACGAGAAAGAGCGGTGTAAACCAACGAACGCCATCTTTCATGATGCTGAAGTTCTCCTGATGGTAGGTATCTGTGATGCGGAAGTGGCGTCGTGCATACTTCACCACGAAGTTGTCTTCGAGCTCGGCATCATCCTCGTCGCTGAAGGCCATTTTAATGCCTGTGAAGACGAGAAACGCGCCAAAGACATAGAAAATCCAATGGAAGGCAGCTATCAGGGCAGCTCCAACCGCAATCATGGTTCCGCGCATGATCAGTGCGCCAACAATGCCCCAAAAGAGGACTTTGTGGTGGTACTGTGGAGCGACCTTGAAGTACTTCAGAATCAGGATGATGACAAATATGTTGTCCACCGAGAGCGACTGTTCAAGTAGGTAGCCAGTAAGGAACTCTTGAGCGGCTATTGGCCCCTTCTCATACAGGACAAAGATGTTGAACAGCATCGCTAGAGAGATCCAAAAGACCGTCCAGCCGATAGCTTCGCTAACTTTTACGACGTGCGGTGTGCGATTGAAAACACCAAGATCGAGAGCTAGCAAGAGCAGCACGACCAAGACGAACCCTACGTAGAGAATTGGATCGGGAATGAGTGGGAGCATAGAGATTATGCGAAGCTACGACCGTAGATTGTACTATGGGTCCGTTAATTCTTATCGATGGCATGTCACTTGTGTTTCGTGCCTATCACGCATTGCAGCGCACTGGAATGCAATCTCCATCTGGCGAACCATCCTTCGCAGTTTTTGCTTTTGCTAATATACTTACATCCTTGCTGGACAAGCATTCACCCGATGCCACAGCGGTAGTGTTCGATACGCCAGAGCCAACATTTCGGCATGTGCTCTATGATCAGTACAAGGCTCATCGTGATGCATTCCCAGAGGATCTTGTTCCTCAGTTGGCCCGCATCAAGACGATGATCACAATGCTGGGTCTGGAGATGGTAGAGATGCCGGGCTTCGAGGCAGACGATGTAATTGGTACGATTTGTAAACGTGAGAGCAACGACGGACACGAGATCCTCTGCGTAACATCAGATAAAGACTACTTCCAACTTGTCAATAGCAAGGTGAAGATCCTGCGTCCAGGTAAAGACGTTGGTGAATATGATATTATGGACGCAACAAAGGTGCGTGAGAAGTTTGGTGTGGGGCCCGATCACGTAATTGATGTACTTGCACTCATTGGCGACTCTTCGGATAACGTTCCAGGTGTAAAAGGTGTTGGAGAAAAAACGGCCATACCTCTGATTGAAAAGTATGGATCAATCGAGGCGTTGTATGAACATATCGATGAGGTAGAGCGCGAATCTGTTAAGAAGAAGCTGCAAGAGCACCGCGACGCTGCATTTCTCTCGAAAACGTTAGTCACGATACATACCGACGTTCCCATTGATGCAAAGCGAGTGGCACTCGTTCGTAAACCAATAGATTCTGCTGCACTAGACGCGTTCTGCGAGGAAATGGGGTTCCATACGCTTCGACGAAAATTCGCCAAGTATGCCAACACCTCTGAGACCACCGAGCCAATAGAGGCTGCCGAAGAGCAACATCGACTCAGCACCATTGAAGATGTTCGGCACGAGTACATACTCGTAGACACGCCAGGTGGTTTCGATGACATGTTGAAGGATCTGTCAACAGCTATAGAATTGTCGTTTGACCTTGAGACTACCGGACTCGAGGCGATGCAATGCTCTATTGTTGGGATTGCTCTGTCTGCAATCGAGGGTAAGGCATATTACGTGGATGTAGACGACAGCACGATCTCGCATGATGGATCTTTGTTTGGTAGACACGAAGACCGTCATGGGCTACCTCTGTTGGAGATTTTGCCAGCGGTTAAGGGGCTACTCGAGAATGCCACCATTCCCAAGCTCGGACAGAATGCAAAGTTCGACATGCTGATTCTAAGCAGATATGGAGTTCAGGTTTCGCCCCTTGCCTTCGATAGTATGCTTGCGAGTTACGTACTGGATCCGGACAAGCAGCATAACATGGATGCGTTGTCTGAGCGCTGGCTGAACTATTCGCCGATTTCGATCACGACACTGATCGGCGAGAAGAAAAGCTCACAAAAATCTATGCGAGATGTTGATCCTGGAAGGGTTGCAGAGTATGCTGCTGAAGATGCGGACGTAACCCTCAAGCTTTGCCACGTTTTGAAAAACGCGCTCAGCCAAGAGGGGCAGCTTGAGTTTGCACAGCGCGTGGAGTTTGCTACAGTACCTGTGCTTGTTACCATGGAGCGTAACGGTGTATGTGTAAACCAACAGGCACTTGGAGGTCTCGGTGAGTTCATGCGCACAGAAGCAAAACGCCTCGAACAGGAAATCTGGAAGGAAGCAGGTGAGGAGTTCACAATTGCATCTCCGAAGCAACTTGCCGAGGTACTGTTCGAGAAGCTGATGCTGCCCGCCTCAAAAAAGACAAAAACAGGTTTTTCAACAGACTCAAGTGTTTTGACCGAGCTATCGGAGACATATCCCATAGCGCAAATGATCCTTGACTATCGTCAAGTAGAGAAACTTAGGTCAACGTATGTAGAAGCACTGCCAAGGTTGATTAACCCATCAACCGGCAGGGTCCATACAACATTTAATCAGACTGTAGCCGCTACTGGTAGATTGTCTTCGACAGACCCCAACCTGCAGAACATTCCGATACGCACGGAGCTCGGCTTGCAAATCCGTAAAGCATTTGTTCCCCAGCATCATGGAAACGTTATCGTATCTGCTGACTATTCGCAGATAGAGCTTCGCATTATGGCTGCTATTTCGCGGGATGCTAATCTTCTTGCAGCATTTGCTTCCGGCGCAGATATCCACGCAGCAACAGCAGCAATCCTGCATGATGTTGAGATTGCAGATGTTACAACAGAGCAACGTCGTGTTGCCAAGACCGTCAACTTTGGCATTATGTACGGGTTAGGTGCATTTGGACTTGCCCAGCGGCTTGGCATCTCTCGAACAGAAGGCCAACAAATCATCGAAAACTACTTCGCAAAGTATCCAGGCATAAAGGGCTATATCGATTCAACAATAGAAGGTACTCGCGAACGGGGCTATGCAAGCACACTGCTTGGTAGGCGCCGTTACTTCCCACTCATCAATGCTGCAAACAGAGGCTTGAGATCTTCGGCAGAGCGCGCGGCCATTAATATGCCGATTCAAGGCACAGCCGCTGATATGATGAAGCTTGCCATGATTCGCGTTCACAACAGGATGCGAGGCGACAACCTCACTGGACTGATGATGTTGCAGGTGCATGATGAGCTCCTGTTCGAGGTGCCTGAGCAGGATTCAGATACCTTGCGTCAGATCGTAAAGTTCGAAATGGAGCAGGCCTTACCGTTGGATGGAGTTCCCGTAGTTGTTGAAACTGGCGCTGGTAACTCTTGGTACGAGGCTCATTAGGCGCTTGAAAGTGTAGTTTTGCAGTATGTCTATAGTAGTTGCTGTTATACTGGGCGTTGTTCAAGGGCTTTCGGAATTCATTCCAATTTCCAGTACCGCACACCTGACTATCGCCGGAAAGCTATTCGGGGTGATCAACGAGCAGCATCCTGAGCAATGGACTGCGTTCATGGCCACGATTCAGCTTGGCACGTTGGCCGCTGTGCTGTCGTATTTCAGAAACGACATCGGGTTAACCATTGCCAATTGGTTCAAAGAAAATATCACAGGCAGCAGGCGCTCCTTCTCGGACCAGTCCCCCGAGTCGCGATTGGGTTGGCTCGTTATACTAGGCACACTGCCAATCGTTGCGGTTGGATTGACCTTCAAGGATGTAATCGAGGGCAGTCTGACCAAAGACTTATCAGTGATCAGTTTGTCGCTGATCGTTGTTGGTCTATTGCTTATGGTAGCAGAACGATTTGCGACGTACAAACGCACAACCAGTGATTTGGGAATCATAGATGCGATTGTCATTGGTGGTGCCCAATGCTTAGCGCTCATCCCGGGATCGTCAAGAAGCGGCACTACGATGATGGCAGCGCTGTGGCGTGGGATGACGCGAGAACATGCTGCACGATTTTCTTTTTTGCTCTCAATACCTGCAATATTTGCAGCTGGTATGCTCGAGTTCGTTGAGCAGTCCTCAAATATTTCATGGAATGATGGCGGTATGCAACTTGCGATCGCAACATTGGCAGCATTTCTGAGCGGCTATTGGTCGATTGCCTTTCTGCTCAAATTCCTGAGAACTCGAACCCTCTTAACGTTTGTGGTCTACCGTGTGGCGTTGGGGGCAGCCATCTTGCTTGTTGGTTGTAGTGAGCCCCATAATCTGCCTCAGAAACGAATTGAAGCTCTTGCGCCACCTGAGCAAGAAATGGCTCAACCTCCAGTGGTTACAAGACCTGGAGCGGTTGCAACAGATACAGTTGTTGTCAGAACGTCAATGGGGTCGTTTATGATAGAGTTGTACGGAGTAGATGCACCGAAGACAGTGAAGAATTTCTTGGTCCACGTAAAGAAGAGATACTACAACGGAACACACATACATCGTGTGGCCAGAGATTTTGTGATTCAGCTCGGCGATCCAATCTCAAAAGATTTGGGAGCTAAAGCTGATTGGGGCAAGGGAGGAGAAACCGCATCGGGGAAAATGCTTCCTGTAGAACTAAATAGGGAGTTACCATCTGCTATGGAGGGCTATCGTAAGGGGATTGTTGTTATGGCTCGCAAGCAGGAAAGCAGCTCTGGTACAAGTCAGTTCTATATTTGCCTAGATCAGGCATCACGCCTTCCGTATACCTCGACAATCTTTGGTAACGTTATCGATGGTATGAATGTTATTGAGCGAATTAGCAACGTCGAGGTAGAGCCAGGTCCACTCGGAGACAACGACGGTATGCCCAAGAAACCAATCAGAATAACGTCAATACAAAAGATTGCGTCTTAAACAATCACAGGAGGACTCACTCATGCGATCAATCGCACTTTCTATCATGGCTCTATTGGCCATTCACATTACTGCATGTGCTCAGTCAACAACACCAAAGGTAAACGAGAAAATGAAGTACACAATTACAGTTACTCAGGGTAACAACGAGCTCGGAAAAATTGTCATTGGGCTCTGGGATAACATCGCACCAAAGCACGCTGCTTTTTTTGATGTACGTGTTGCTGAAGGTTTCTACAATGGCTCGGCGTTCCATCGCGTGATTCCGAATTTCATGATCCAAGGTGGCGATCCAAACTCAATTAGTGGCGATCGCGGCACATGGGGAACAGGTGGCCACCCAGATAAGGTACCAGCAGAGTTTTCAAGTGTCAAGCACGTTCGTGGAGTTCTCTCAGCTGCACGTACACAAGATCCTAACAGCTTTGGTGGACAGTTCTTCCTTTGCGTTGCAGATTCCCCATGGCTCGATAATCAGTATACGGCTTTTGGAGAAGTTCTCAGCGGAATGGAAGTTGCAGATGCAATCGTTAATTCTCCTCGCGATGGTCGCGATAACCCACTTGAAAAGATTTCCATGTCCATCACAAAGAACAAGTAGTTCTTTGAGAGATAGCATTATCATATTTGCCCTTGGCTGTCTGCTTTCGATGCAGACGGCCAAAGGTATTGTTATTGATTCCATGGTGACGAGGCCAATCAACCTAGGCTCTGGAGTAAACAGCACATTTAACGAGCTTAAGCCAGTTATTTCTCCTGATGGACATTCCTTGTACTTTGTTCGGAAAGGGGCTCCCGAGAATGTTGGCGGCGGAGAGAGTAACGAAGACATTTGGATAAGTCTTCGCGATGCTGATGGTTTATGGGGTGTGGCAAAAAATGCTGGACCGGTTCTCAATAATCGGGGCAACAACAGTGTTTGCTCAATAACCCCAGACGGTAATACGATGCTTCTGGTTGATGCATACAGCGACCCATCAGAGCGCATACGTACCGTGGCTATTGCCAATCGCACTGCAGGTGGCTGGTCCATTCCACGACCTCTGATCATCGATGGTTACAGCAATTCTTCGAAGTACAGTGAGTTTGCACTCAGCAACGACAATACGGTGTTGATCATGGCGATCCAAACCGAAAACTCATACGGAGATCGCGATCTCTATGTGAGCTTCCGGAAACCTAACGGTGGATTTAGCCAACCTGTGTCATTAGGTAGTGTTGTAAACTCTGCCGATCAGGAGGCAACCCCATTTTTCGCTTCCGACAATGCATCGTTGTATTTCGCTTCGGATAGGAAGGGCGGTTTCGGCGAGTTTGATATTTATGTAACGGGAAGGCTCGACTCAACGTGGACGAATTGGTCGCCCCCTGAGAATCTTGGATCAACCATAAATACCGATGATTGGGACTTAGCATACACGATCCCAGCAGATGGGAAGTATGCGTACTTTGTCTCCTACAACAACTCTATTGGCGAGGCCGATATTTTTGAAATTAAGCTTCCAGAGAAGGCACGTCCCAAGCCTGTTGTTCTGGTTGCCGGTCGTGTGATCAATCAAAAGACGGGAGAGCCAGTAGAAACCGACATTATCTACGAAATCATGTCTACTGGTCAAGAGGTTGGTAGAGCGCGTTCAACACCAAGTACCGGCGAATACAAGATCACCCTGCCAGCTGGAGAGTCCTACGCGCTTCGTGCAGATGCGGTCGGGTTTCTGGCAGTAAATGAAGAGCTCAATTATGCTTCCGTTACCGAGTATACAGAGCATAGAAAAGATCTCTCACTCATTCCGATTGAAAAGGGTGTAACCGTAGAGCTCAAGAACATTTTTTTCGATCGCAAGCTAGCAACGCTACAGTCTGCATCCTTTGTTGAGCTGCGCAGACTCATTCAGCTGATGAACGACAATCCAACAATGAAGATTGAACTCAGCGGTCATACCGATGCAATGGGTAAGGATGCCGATAATCTCACTCTCTCGAACGATAGAGCTCAGTCCGTTCGGTTGTATTTGATTACTGAAGGTAAGATCGAAGCCTCGAGACTCAGAGCAGTCGGTTATGGAGAGACCAAGCCGGTGGCAACAAATGACACAGAAGAAGGGCGTGCGCTCAATCGCCGTGTAGAGTTAACAATCCTCGAAAAGTAATGTCAGATAACATCGCAAGTACCAGTACTGCCATCATAGAGCGCGAACACTCTGTCGTGTTCCAAACATATCGTAGAATCCCTGTTGCTATAGATCATGCAATTGGTGCTCGGATTACAGACGCCGACGGGCGGTCTTACCTTGATATGCTTGGTGGCATTGCCGTAAATGCTCTTGGGCACTCTCATCCGAGGGTTTTTGAGGCTGTAGAACAGCAGATTCGTCGATACATGCACGTGTCGAATGTATTCTACCAGGAACCACAAGTGCGGCTTGCAGAGCAACTTGTTCATGCCAGTGGGTATCCACGTGTGTTCTTCGCAAACTCTGGCGCAGAAGCAACAGATGGTGCGCTTAAGATTGCACGTAGGTTTGGCAGCGCTCGTGGACGCTACGACGTGATTGGCTTTACAGGAGGCTTTCATGGCCGCACGTACGCAGCTCTGTCGCTTATGGATAAGCCTCTGTACAAAGACGGCATGGGGCCATTTTTGCCGAACACGCTCGTATTGCCCTTCAACGACGTAGATGCTCTCGAGTCGCGCGTAGATGAAAACACGTGCGCTGTGATGATTGAGTTTCTCCAAGGCGAGGGCGGCATACAATCGGCAACACAAGAGTTTATTGATGCTCTCTTTGCACTAAAGCAGCAGTATGGATTCTTGGTTATCGCTGATGAAGTGCAGAGTGGAATAGGAAGAACGGGCGACTTCTTTGCATTTGAAAAATATGGAGTACGACCAGATATCATCACTGTGGCAAAGGCAATAGGAGGGGGCTTACCCCTTGGTGCAATCATTGCAACCGAAGAGGCCGCAGCACTCCTCGATAAGGGTATGCACGGAACAACATACGGAGGCAACCCAGTTGCCTGCGTTGCCGGCAGCGTAGTTGTAGAGGAGGTGTGTGGTGATTTGATGCATCACGTGAGAGAGGTTGGCAACTATATGTTCAGTCAGCTCGAATTGCTACACCATGAGTTCCCTGAGCAGATACGAGAGATACGAGGTAGGGGATGTATGCAAGGAGTTGTGTTGTCGACCGATGCCGCCCCATATGTGCAGGAGTTGCTTACTCATGGAGTGATCGCAAATGCCACGGCGGGCAATGTTATTCGATTAGTACCTCCGTTTGTGATTACGAACGATGATGTAGATGAGTTGGTAAATGCACTTCGCACGGTCATGAGTGTGTCGCGTGGGTGACACGTTCCCGATTCTCATCACATGTCCGAGAGAGTTTCCTCCAATACTTCGTAAAGAGGTTGAATCGCTGGGTTATGCAGTAACGCAAGAACTGCCGGCTGGAGTAGAGCTTCAGGGAACGCTGCATGACTGTTTGCGATTGAACCTATGGCTCCGCACAGCACATCGCGTACTTGTCCGCGTTGGATCGTGGCGCGCGCGGATGGCGGACCAAATGTACGAGGCTGTTCATTCGGTAGCTTGGGAAGACTGGATCCCTGCAAATGGTTACGTAAGCGTTATTAGTTCTGTGAGCACACCAAGTATCGACAACGATATGTATGCAAACATGCGTTGTAAAGACGCTATCGTAGATCGCATTCGAGATAAGAAAGGCACACGGCCCAATAGCGGCTCGTCCACAGACCAGTCTGTTGTTTTTCTGTACTGGCATGATGAAGACCTGATGATGTATGTAGACACATCTGGTCAGCCCCTTTCAGACCGCGGATACAGAGTGCATCCGGCCAAAGCTCCGATGCGTGAGACGCTTGCTGCCGCCGTTGTGCTCTCTACAAAATGGTCTCCTGATTTCCCATTTGTGAATCCCATGTGTGGCAGTGGAACGCTCGCAATCGAAGCAGCCATGATCGCTCAGAACATAGCACCAGGTGCCCACAGAGATAATTTTGGCTTTTTGCATTTGTTGCCATTTGATGTGCGCCAGTGGACATCTATGCGCAATGCAACATTTGATGAAGAACTGCAGCAGCTGCCAGCCCTGATCTTGGCTTCCGATATCGATGGCAGGGTGATTACGCAGGCAAAAGATAATGCGCGCCGCGCGGGTGTGCGTGTCGAATTCACAACGACTGATTTTACCGATGTTTCGATTCCAGAATCAGTGGGCATCGATACCAACTCTGTTCACACCCCGGTTGTTATCTACAATCCAGAGTATGGCTTGCGCTTGGGCAATGAATATGAACTCAAGGAAACATACCGAGCTATCGGTGATTTCATGAAGCAACATTGCAAAGGCTATACCGGCTACGTATTTACTGGCAGTATGTCTCTTGCCAAGGAGATTGGGCTTCGGTCGAAACGCCGAGTGCCATTCTGGAGCGCGGATCTGGAGTGCCGACTACTCGAATTTGAACTCTACGAAGGTTCACGCAAGAAACAGCAATCATCAGACGATTGAGCCGTATTTTCGGGGGTATGCTTACCATTACCCTTCCAAATGGCGATAAACGTGAGTATCCATCGGGTACAACGGGCATGGATATCGCAAAGAGCATTTCTGATGGTCTTGCTCGCGTTGCAGTTGGCATCTATGTTAACGAAGCGCCGTATGATCTCTCACGCGAGATTACATCCGATGCGTCTATTCGTATCGTAACCTTTGATAATGACGAAGGCAAAGAGATCTTCTGGCATTCAACTGCCCACTTGATGGCCGAGGCTCTTGAGTCGCTATATCCTGGGGTAAAGTTTGGCATTGGTCCGCCGATAGAGCAAGGCTTCTATTACGACGTAGACCTGCCTGGTGGACATAAGCTTAGCGTAGAAGACTTGCCGAAGATTGAAGCAAAGATGACCGAGCTTGCAAAGCGTGATGTACCCTATCAGCGTGTCGAGATGACGTGGGACAACGCAGTAGCATATTTCACTGAGAAGGGCGATGAGTATAAACTTGAGCTACTTGAAGGCCTGAAAGACTCGGAAATCACATTCTACCAGCAAGGCGAATTCACAGACCTCTGTCGTGGCACACATGTTCCATCTACCGGACATATCAAGTATCCAAAGCTTCTCTCTGTTGCTGGTGCCTACTGGCGCGGCGATGAAAAGCGCAAGATGCTTACCCGAATCTACGGTATAGCGTTTCCAAAGAAACAGCAGCTTGAAGAATTTATCAAGCAGCGTGAAGAAGCCGAACGCAGAGATCACCGCAAACTTGGGAAAGAGCTGGAACTCTACATGATCACACCGATGGTGGGAGGGGGCTTGCCGGTTTGGCTTCCCAATGGTACGATCTTGCGCAGAAGACTCGAGGCGTTTTTGCGAGACGAACAAGTCAAGCGTGGTTACCACGAAGTGGTCACCCCGCACATCGGAAACTTGGAGCTCTACAAGACGTCCGGACACTATCCTTACTATGCCGATTCGCAATACGACCCAATAACGGTGGAAGACGAGCAGTATCTGCTTAAGCCGATGAACTGTCCGCACCACCACCAGATCTACGCTAATAAGCCCCGTTCCTATCGTGACCTTCCATACCGGCTGTCGGAGTTTGGCACTGTGTATCGTTACGAACAGTCTGGCGAGTTGAATGGTCTTTCTCGCGTTCGTGGGTTTACACAAGACGACGCGCACATCTACTGCACGCATAATCAACTCAAAGATGAGATCAAAAATGTTGTAGAGCTTACACAAAAGGTCTTCACGACATTTGGTATGGATGTTTCAACGCGGCTTTCGTTCCGTGATGATAATGCAGCCAAATATGGTGGCGATCTAGAATACTGGGAACGCGCGCAAGCGGAGATCAAAGCTGTTGCAGATGAGATGGGGCTTGAGTACTTCATAGGCGAGGGAGAAGCAGCATTCTACGGACCCAAGATCGACTTCATCGTTCGTGATGCCATCGGCCGCAAATGGCAGTTGGGGACTGTTCAGGTAGATTACGTAATGCCAGACCGCTTCAATCTTGAGTATGTAGGAGCAGACAATCAGAAGCATCGTCCAGTGATTATCCACCGAGCCCCTTTCGGTTCGATTGAGCGCTTTATTTCTATACTTATCGAACACTACGCAGGCAATTTCCCATTCTGGATTTCGCCAACGCAGGTAAGCATTCTGCCGATAGCCGATGCACATCATACGTTTGCTCAAGACCTTGCAGCAGAGTTTGAGCGTATGGGGCTTCGCATCAATCTTGATGTACGCAACGAGAAGATTAATCGTAAGGTTGCTGAGAGCGAGCAGAAGAAGATTCCGTATGCGCTTGTTATTGGCAACAAGGAGATCGAACAGGATTCGGCATCTATGCGTATTCATGGACAGGGAGATAAAGGCCAGATGAAGATCTCTGAAATAAAGAGTCTCTTTGAACGCCTCAATACGCCTGGTCAGGAATAATAGACGATAGGAACGCAGAATGACACTTGGACTTACAACATGGCAATGGATCGTTCTAGCGACGATGCTTGCTGGCAGTATTGTTGTCGTCGTTGTGCTTCGCACAATACTCGCATCATTGATTCGGCGCTTGTTCCGAACCACTATGGATGCCGTTCCGCCGGCGTACCTTGTATCGTCTGTTGCACAAAGCATTGCGCTTGTTGTGGTAACGCAGATTGATGGGTCTGCCCTGAATTATCTGGAGCTCTCGGCAAAAGCAGCCGCAAAGTCTGGGATGGTTCTCGACACCGCAGCAATCGTTTTTGTAACGATTGCCGTCTACCAGTTTGTTCAGCTTATCTGTGCGCGCATCGTATCACATGTAATGCGTCACAAAGAGCATGGGCGGGATATCGCGGTAACCATAACTCCCTTGATCGCTTCAACAATAAAGTTCTTTGTAGCCATACTTGGAGCTGCATTTGCTCTTGGAACGCTCGGAGTAAACATTGCCGCTATCATCACAGGACTTTCCATTGGCGGTGCAGCATTGGCACTTGCGTCTCAGGATACCGTAAAGAACATTTTTGGTTCGCTTGTTATTCTTACTGAGAGACCATTTGTCGTGGGAGACTGGATCTCTGCGCAGGGTATCGAGGGCACAGTTGAAGTGATTGGTTTTCGCAGTACACGTGTACGAACCTTTTCCGATACAGTGATGTACGTATCGAATGCAAAGCTTGCTGATTCGCTTATTGAGAATATGGATATGCGCCAAGTGCGCAGGTTCAAGACAACGGTTTATGTGGATATCGCCGCTGGACCCGAGACAATTGAGCGTTTCATCGAGGATGCACGCAAAACTATTGGCGATGACCCCAATACAGTTCTAACGTCTAAGAAGCTTCTGATCAATGTAAGCGCAATAACGCAACAAGGTGTTGCAATGACTGTGATCAGCTGGTTCTCGGTAAACGAATCTAATCCCGAGCCGATTGTGTTGCATCGCTTAAACATGATTCTTCTCACTGCCATGCGTGCGCATGGATTGCTGATCCGTGGAGACTACGAGCCGGTTAGCGATCAGACGGGTATACATACATGAGCCCACTTGAAGAACGCCTTGCTAAGAAAGTTGAGCAGCGCAAACCCGGGACACATTCTCGCCACATCTTCTTATGCGCAACACCAGCAACACCCAAGTGTTGTGCTCCTGAAACGGGTAAGGAATCGTGGGATTACCTCAAGAATCTGATCTCTGAGCTAGGCCTTGATGTTGAAGGGGGCGTGTGCCGTTCTAAGGCAGACTGTTTACGCATCTGCGTAATGGGTCCAATTGCCGTAGTGCATCCAGACAATGTTTGGTATCATTCGTGCACACCAGATGTTCTGGAGCGCATCATTCAAGAGCATCTGATCGGTGGAGTTCCTGTAGAGCAGTATCGCATTTCTGACGTATGAACGCAGCCGAACTGCTTGAATATTGCGTTGGTCTCAAACACGCCTACGTTGAAACTCCGTTTGGAAATGACACTCTCGTAGTTAAGGTTGCCGGCAAGGTCTTTGCACTCATACCATTGGACGAGGTGCGTCCGCAGATCTCACTTAAGGCCGATCCAGAGGACGTTATCATGTTTTTGGACAGCTACGAGGATGCAACACGTGCGCCATACATGAGCAAGAAGCATTGGGTACGACTCTATTGTGATGGTAACATTCCGACAGCAGTGATCTGCACTGCCATCAGCACATCATACAAGATTGTGTATGCGGGGTTGACCAAAGCTGTCCGTGTACAGCTAGAAGCACTATAGTGGTGCTGCCCAAACGTCTTCCGTGATACTGCGCGTAGCAGACACGGCACTACCGAACATGGCGATATGCTCGGCTTGTAATGCCGGGGCGCACTCACGTCTGTAGGATTCCAGCGCTTGGTATGACTGAGCGATATAGATAACACGAAACAGTGTGTTGCCGCTCACTGCAGGTTCTATCATTCTGACCAGTTTTGCTGAGATAAAATGTCCAGTCGTCAGCACGTCGTTGATATGTCGCGACGTCATGTACGAATACCATCTTTCAACGTATTCGTCAGGCACAGTAACCTCTACCTGATACGTGATCATGCTCTCTTAGCTTCTTTGGGTGTAAGCATGGTTAGAACCATAGCGCCGACGACAGCAGATATCGTACTACCGAGCAGAATACTTAGCTTAGACATAGCAAGATGCTCTGGGCTTGTGAATGCAAGATGTGCCACGAACAGAGCCATTGTAAATCCAATTCCACAGAGAATTGATACGCCGTACATCTGCGTCATTGAGACTCCAGATGGTAGCTGTGTGATACCTAGCTTACATGACAGCCACACCGAAAATGTTATTCCTGCTTGTTTACCCACAAAGAGTCCCAATGCGATTCCGAGTGAGACGGGGCTAAGTAGTCCAGAAATCATATCGGACTCGATACGCACGCCTGCGTTAGCGAGTGCAAACAGCGGCATGATGATGAATGAAACCAAGGTAGACATTCCGTGTTCGATACGATGAAGGGGCGTTTGTACATGTTCGCACATGCGCTCGAGCGAGTGGACAGCATCTAGCTGAGCCCCTTCCTCTTCATCGCTATCTACCTTTTGAGCAATTGCATCAAGTATGTTGCGAGCTCGTGTAAAGAATGAGACGCGGTCGATACGAGAATGGGCTGGTACACACATTGCAAGCACAACTCCAGCAATGGTGGCGTGTATCCCACTTTGTAAGACAACAAACCAGAGTGCCAGCCCGAGAGTGCCGTAGAACCACAAGGAAAAAATGCGAAGGCGGTTTCCAATAAAAAGCACTGCTGTGATGACTACTGCCCAAACGAGCATTGTCATGTTCAGCGAGGCAGTGTAGAATAATGCAATTACAAGAACAGCCAGTAGGTCGTCTACAATCGCAAGAGCTGCAAGAACAACGCGCAAGCCTGTAGGAATACGATCTCCGAGCAATGCTAATACACCGAGCGCAAATGCAATGTCTGTAGCCACAGGTACGCCCCAACCCCGCACAGCTTCTGTTCCAGCATTAAATGCCAGGTATGTTAGCCCCGGACCAATCATTCCAAACACTGCGGCGATCATTGGAAGGAGTGCCGTTTTGCGGGATGAGAGCTCGCCAACGAGCAACTCGCGTTTAATCTCAAGTCCAACGACAAGAAAGAACAATACCATCAAACCATCGTTCACAAAATGCTCGAACGAGAAATCGAGATGAAGTCCGCCAAATGTAAACTGGACAGGCTGATGCAGAAAAGCTTGATACGACTCGTAGTTGCCAGAGTTAGTCCAGAGCAACGCAATACCAGTCATCACCAGTATGACGATACCAGTAGAAGTTGATCGCTGAAAAAACTCAGTAAACGACGACTGAATGCTGGATCGTATTCGTTGAGTGCGACTCACAGAATTGTTCCGTTAGATAGAAGAGACTCGCAATACGTTCTGTAGCTCGACTTTGGCAGCATTCCTATACTCGTCTTGAACTCATCTGTTGAGAGAAATCCCTGCTGGAGTGCTATCTCTTCAAGGCATCCAATCTTCAGGCCTTGGCGCTTCTCGATTGCATGCACAAACACACCTGCATCGAGTAGGCTTTCTGGCGTTCCAGTATCTAGCCATGCAACGCCACGCCCTATGAGCTCTACATTAAGAGCGCCTTGTTTGAGATAGGCCTGATGCACATCTGTAATCTCAAGTTCGCCACGCTTGCTTGGTTGAAGGTCTGCGGCAATCTGCATAACATCATTATTGTAGACGTACAGACCAGGGATAGCAAGATTTGATTTAGGCTTTGCCGGCTTTTCTTCGATTGACAGGACTTTCCCATCGGGCCCCATTTCTACAACACCGTATCGCTCGGCATCTGTAACAGGATATCCGAAAACCGTAGCACCAGTGTTGTTGGCAAGAGCTCGCCTATAAAAATCAAGTTTGCCGAAGAAAAGATTGTCTCCCAGAATAAGAGAAACTGGTGAGCCCCCTACAAAGTCTTTGCCCACACGGAATGCATCGGCCAGCCCCCTGGGCGCATCTTGCACTGCATAGGACAGGCTGATGCCATAGCGACTGCCGTCTCCAAGTAAGCGCTCGAAGTTTGGTGTATCCTGAGGAGTCGAGATCAGAAGGATGTCGCGAATGCCCACCAGCATGAGCGTAGAGAGCGGGTAGTAGATAAGGGGCTTGTCGTACACCGGTTGAAGCTGCTTTGAAAAAGCAGACGTCATTGGATACAGACGAGAGCCACTACCGCCGGCGAGTATGATGCCCTTTGTTGCCATAGCGCAAACTTACGTAGGCTATAGACTTTAGTCGTTGTCCCGTTCTTGGATCGTACGTATTACATCGATCCCTTCCTCATTAACAGCTCTGTGACGCACAAGCTTTGCTTCAGCCAGGAAGATCACGTTTTCAGCAATATTGGTGGCATGATCAGCCATACGCTCAAGGTCATAGAGACCGAGAAGCAATTGAGCACCATCGCTTACAAGGGCAACATCGTCTTTCATTGCCGCAATGAGTTCGTTGCGCAGCACCTCGTATAGACTGTCGATGTTTGAGTCCGACGGAAGAATATGTGCCGCAAGCTCTGGATCGTTGTTGATAAACGCATCAAGACTAGACTTCAGCATCGTATACACAGCCTGTGAGATTCGGTGCACATCGATCTGATTGGCGAGTTGTACAGCATTGGGCGTTGTAAGAACGATTGAGGCAATATTGGTAGCTTGGTCTCCGATTCGCTCAAGCTCGTTATTGATCTTCACAGCAGCCAAGAGCAGCCGTAGATCGGATGCAACTGGCTGATTGAGCGCGAAGATCCGTTGACATTGCTTATCAATCTTAAGATCCAGCTTGTCTACTTTATCATCTCGATCAATAACGATTTTCGCAAGTTCTTGATTGCCTTCACGCAATGCACGCAGTGCAAATTCCACTTGTTCTTCAACAAGCGAACCCATGCGAATAAGGCGTGTGCGGAGTTTGTCGAGATCTTCTTCAAATGATCTGTGCATAGTAGTCTTATCCGAAACGACCAGTGATGTAATCTTCGGTTTCTTTCTGCGAAGGGCTTGTAAAGAGAGTTCGTGTTCTATCGAACTCTATCAGAGAGCCAAGCAGGAAAAACCCGGTATAGTCCGAGACGCGTCCGGCCTGTTGCATATTGTGCGTAACCAGAACAATCGTATAGGTGTCTTTTAGTTCATTGATAAGCTCTTCAACCTTACCTGTTGAAATAGGGTCCAGAGCAGAGCATGGTTCGTCCATGAGCAAGATTTCTGGATTAATGGCAACTGCACGTGCAATGCAAAGTCGTTGTTGCTGTCCGCCCGAGAGGCCTTGGGCTGAATGATGAAGGCGATCTTTCACTTCGTCCCACAAAGCTGACTTACGCAATGACGTTTCTACGATCTCATCAAGCGCTGACTTGGAGACCTTCTCGTTGAGAGTTAGTCCGTAAGTGATGTTCTCATAGATCGATTTGGGGAATGGAATAGACTTTTGAAACACCATTCCTACACGTCTGCGAAGGGTTACTACATCCACGTCTTTTGAATAGACGTCTACACCATCAATCATCAGGTGTCCGTTTACATACGTGCCGTCAATAAGGTCGTTCATACGATTCATGGAACGCAGAAACGTTGACTTACCGCAGCCAGACGGACCAATAAATGCAGTTACACGCCGCTCTGGAATCGTAAGCGTAATGTCGAACAACGCCTGCTTGGTAGCGTAGTGAAAGTTGAAGCCATGAGCTTCGATCTTGACGGGAAAATCTTTTGCCATAGTACTTCTGTGCAGTTACCGCTTGCGTAAACGTGATCGTATGAGGATAGCTGATAGATTCAAGAGGAATGTAAGCCCCAATAGAACGAGCGTGGTTGCATACTGCAGGGGCAGTGTCTTGTCAACATCAGGCGATTGAGTAGAGAGAACAAACAAATGGTATCCAAGGTGCATGAATTTCTCTGTTACGTTACTCGGCAGAACCTCAGACGAGTATGTAACACCCACAAAGAGTATGGCAGCTACTTCTCCGGCACCTCTGCCAACGGCTAGAATAGAACCTGTAAGGATGCCCGTAACAGCGTTAGGAATAACAACCTTGGTGATTGTTTGCCAACGAGTTGCACCAAGTGCTAGGGAAGCTTCGCGAAGATCGCGGGGCACTGCACGAAGCGCTTCTTCCACTGATACGATAACAACTGGCAGCGTGAGCACTGCAAGTGTTGCCGAAGACCAAAGCAGCGAACCATCCCCAAACGAAGATGTACCAAGCCAAGAATCGATGCCATCACCCATGAATTGGATGAAGAACCCCACGCCGAAGAGCCCGAACACGATAGATGGAACACCCGCAAGGGTGTTAACGGCAAATCGGACGCTACGGGCAAACCATGAATCTTGCTTTGCAAACTCTGTAAGATAGACTGCAGTAGCAGTGCCAACAGGTACACCAAGGATTGTCATCAGTAAAACAAGAAAGGTGGTGCCAGCCAAGGCAGGCCAGATGCCCCCTTCAGTATTGCTGTTTCGCGGGAATTCTGTTAAAAACTGCCACGATAGCGTTGTTCCACCATTTGCGATAAACGAGCCCAACATACCAAGGACCACGCCCAATACAGCCACGGCGGCAGTAAGGGCAACAAAGACAGCAAAGAACCCCACGAGCCGTTTGTATGCAGATATGTGTGTTGATGATAGTTCCATGATGGTTAGCGTCCCTGGAATTTCTTCATAAGGCGCTTCTTAACATACAGCTCAGTAATTGCGTTGAGTCCGAACGAAAAGACGAACAACATTACACCCATAAAAAACAAAACGCCGTAGTGCTCAGATCCCCAGACTACTTCTCCCATTTCACTACCAATAGTTGCCGCAACTGTGCGCGCTGGTTCAAAGGGTGAGAGTGAGGTAAGGGGCGCATTACCCGTAGCCATTATTGCAATCATGGTCTCGCCAAATGCCCGACCAATGCCGAGCAGCACAGCTGCAAAAACGCCTGGTGCAGCAGCAGGCAGCATAACGCGGTAAGCAGTCTGCCACTCTGTAGATCCCAGTGCCAGCGATGCTTCTTGGAGTGTTTTGGGTACTGCACTGAGCGCATCTTCTGCGATGCTGAACACAATTGGTATTACGGCAAGCGATAAGCCAATTCCTCCAACCATGGCATTGAGTCTGTACGACACACCAGTGATGTCTTGGATGAACGAAGCTACTGTAACAAGGCAGAAGAAGCCGATTACTACGGACGGGAAACCAGCAAGGAGTTCAATGGTAGGTTTTACAAACTCCCGCACGCGAGGTTTTGCAAAGAATGCAACGTACAACGCGGCGAGTATCCCCAGTGGTGCCCCGATAAGGATGGCAATCACAGTTGTCTTTAATGTGCCGGTAATCAGCGGGAGGACGCTAAACTTTGGTGTTTCACCAACTGGCTGCCAGGTGTCGCCAGATAGGCGCGAAAGTATATCACCGCTGTCGCCGGACGCAGTGGCAACTTCTTCTGCGGTCTCATCGTCAATGTCGTCCGGCAGCAACCCGGTGTCTGGGTTATAATAGTGTGGATAGCGAGGGTTTTTCGACAATCGAATAAACTGGCCAGGAGCGCCTGGTTCTCCGGATGCAGTACTTGGTTCTTCGGCCTCGGGATTATACACGTCTGGTTCTTCACTGTACGTGTCTGGCTTCATGTCGTTGCTTGAAGGATTGGCCGAAACTTCTGCTGGTGCATTCGTGGCTGACTTCGCAGTAAACAACGTGGCGGCTTCACGAAAGACAAAAACGAAGATGAGGAATATGACAATGATCGATACAGATGCAACGAGGCGAATGGACCACTCTGCGATCCATTCGCCCGGGCGTATGTTACTTCTTTGAAACGGATGAGACACAGAGTCCTTACTTGCCTTTGATCGGATAATACCCCACGTCGGAAACTACTTTTTGTCCCGCAGACGAAATTATCCAGTCTACAAATTTCTTCACGTTGCCAGATGGCTTTGTATTCAAATAAAAATACAGGAATCTCGAGATTGGGTACTCTCCATTATGGATAGTTGATACCGAAGCCGACACAGCCTTTGAGTTGGCATCCTTGGCTACCGGAATCGCTTTTACGTTCTTAGCATACGCAGCGCCGCCGAAGCCGATTCCGTTAGGGTCTTTTGAAACAGCATTGATCAGAGCTGCTGTACCTGCCATATGCTGTGCGCTTGCTGCAAAATCTTGCTTATTGAGTACGTGCTCCTTAAAGAATTCGTATGTGCCGGAGTTGTTCTCGCGCGAGTAAAGCAGAATCTTACTGTCTTTACCACCTACTTGTTTCCAGTTGGTGACCTTACCAGTAAAGATATCCTTGATCTGGGCCATGGTGAGTTGCTTGATTGAATTCGACTTGTGAACGTAGATAGCCAGACCATCCATTGCAACACGAATCTCGAGCCCCTTATATCCAAACTTCTTCTCAAGCTGGGCTACTTCGTCTTTTTTGATGGGGCGAGACGAGGAGCAGATATCCGTTGTGCCATTGATAAGAGCGGCAATGCCAGTTCCCGAACCGCCACCGGTTACTTGAAACTCAGTATTGGCCTTATCGGGATACATTTCGGTCCAGCGCTGCACGAGGATCACCATAGTATCCGAGCCCTTGATGGTGATGCGCTGCTTTGGCATGGCCAACACCACTGCGGTAAAGAGGAGAAACACGGATACGAAGGGGGCTAATCGGCGAAATGGTTTCATGGTAATTCTTGTCTAAAGTGAAAAAGGGAGTTTAAACTTCGTCAGTTGGTAATGAATCTTGCCGATGTTAACGCAGTGTTAACAACAGATAATATTGGTTAGATGCCGAACTCTACATTGAAGCGTCCATAGAGATTTGATTCGCGCGCATTTGCCTTGTTGTAGAGAAGAAACTGATTGGTCCCGAACTCGAAGTTTGTTTTGATCCGGTGTCTGTTGATGTAATAGCCAACTACACCTGCTATGCTCGTTTGCTTTGTGTACTCCGACAGACCGGCAAGTTGGCTGCCGGCATCAACCACGGCATAGCGCATCCCAATGTTCCACATTGAAGGAAAAATATAGGTGGCTTGGGCCATGTATCCGCTTCCGACAAATACTGCCGAGTAATCCTTCTTCGTTGTGTCCTTGTAGGTAATGGGGTTGTCGGCAGAGCGCTGCGCGTACTCTGTGTAGAGCGAGAAGCCTTGATACTTCAACAGGGCGTCTGCATACAGAACGTTTGCTGTACGCTGGGCATAGAGGGCCTTGCCGAGAGTTCCGCGGGTTTTGGTTTGATTCTCATTGTGCTGGTAGGAGACGCCAATGCTAACCTTTGGTGTTGATTCGCGCATGATATCGCCTTCAAAGTAGTCGCCACCATTTTCGAATGCTCCAAAGGGTAGAACTTCCATACGTGCTGTATAGGCTAATCCGCCACCCGAAATCGCTGGCTGATTGCGTCCATCTCCAGAGGAAATGGCACCACGGAGATTGAGCACTACGTCGCCATCTACTGGACGCCAGAAGCCTTGGAATCCAAAATCGCGGTCAAGATTGAAGGCGCCGTTTACTATGGATCGATCTGGGACCTCTAGGTCGGCAGATGATATGACGCGCTGGCGGTTGCCCGGGAGCTTTGTTTGACCAAAGCTAACCTGTAGATGTTTATTGAAATTCCAGAACACCATGGCATCTCGGATGATGTTCGGGAACTGTGTGTCCGTCCAGTCCATATCCGAACGTGAGAACGACAGCTGGAGGTTAAATGTGAGCCTAGGATCGTAGAGCGAGCCCCCGAAGCGAAGACGCAGGCGACGGGTTACAAGGTCTGTGGACCCCGCAGAGAGATCAAGTTCATCGTCTTCCGCCTGCGTTCGTGTAGTATACGTAGCCCAATTCTGCATGCGGAAGCGCATTACAACACGAGTGTTTGTATCTGCTGCTTGAAAAATGACGCCATCTGCGTTAAAGTCGAAGCTGCCATGTGACTGCGTCGAGGCCTGCCCATAGAGGCTGATGGTGAGGCAGATAGCAGCAATTACCAGAGCTGCAGCACACGAGTATACATTCTTCATGTTGCCCTCCCAAGCATTATGAATCTGTTTAGAAATTATTACGGGGCGAACCTAAGGCAACAGTTTGGTAACACCGAGTTAAGATTCGGTAACATTGAATAGCCCTGCCAGAGGTCCTGTAAACAGTCTCAAGCCCGTATCTTTGCATCATGATGAAGCGTATAGCCTTATTCACAAGTGGTGGCGACGCCCCTGGAATGAATGCCCATATTCGAGCCATTGAGCGGGTAGGGGGCAAACGAGGGCTCGAAGTTGTTGGCATCATCGGTGGTTACTCCGGAATGATTGCTGGACATTTTGAGGTGCTCGACAGAATACGAACAGCAAATATCATTGATCGCGGTGGTACTGTTCTGAAGACTTCTCGATGTGAAGATTTCTTTAACGAAGAGGGTAGGCTAAAGGCTGCCCAACAACTGCGCGCACATCACATAGACGGTGTTATCGCATGTGGTGGTGATGGTACATTTCATGGTGCACACATGTTGTGGACGGAGCACCAGATTCGCATTGTTGGCACTCCTGGCACGATAGATAACGATCTATCTGGTACAGATTACACGATTGGTTACGACACTGCTATTAATACCGCAGCGCAAGCAATTGATAAGATTCGTGATACTGCTGACTCGCACGGAAGAATCTTTTTCATCGAGGTCATGGGCCGTCATGCCGGTTTTATTGCAATGGACGTAGGGATTGCCTGTGGAGCAGAATATGTTGCAGTTCCTGAAACTTTAACAGATATTGATGAGCTTTACCATCGGATTGTTGCGCAGGGTCTCGACAAGCGCACTGTTATTATCGTTGGTGAAGGAGACGAGTTAGGGGGCGCGCTAGGAATTAGTAAGGCAATTCAAGAGCGCTATGGAATGGCTTCGAAAGTCTCGATCCTGGGTCACATCCAACGCGGTGGAGCACCAACAGTGCGAGACCGAGTTCTTGCCTCAAGACTCGGCGCAGCAGCTGTGGATGCGCTCATCGAAGGTAAAACTGATGTTATGATCGGTGAAGTTGGCAACCAGGTCACGTATGTTCCGCTTGAAAACACGTGGATGACTCGCAAACCAGTGCCGGCATATCTGGCTGATTTAGCAAGCATCCTTGTATAACGATCAACTACAACTATGAAACCAAATTTTACGCTGCTCATTCAGATGTACCAGATGGAGGGCTTTGTAGCTCTCGGAAAAGTCAAGAACCCGGTTACCGACGAGCTGTCGAGAAGTCAGGAGCATGCAAGTTGGATCATTGATTTGCTTGCCATTCTGCAGGAGAAGACACAGGGAAACCTTGAGGCATCAGAATCGAGATTGCTTGATGAGACACTGAACACGTTGCGGCTGAATTTTGTTGAAGAATTCGGCAATGCATCGGCCCCCTCATCAAGTGGGAACCTTGCCTAATGCAGTGTATTGCCATTATCGCCAACACCACGCGCCCTCGTGCTGCAGTTGCTGCTCATGCAGCTATCGAACTACTCTCTGCACGAGGCGTTGATGTTGTGGTAGATGATGCCACAGCTAAGCATCTGGGTCCACTAGGCACTTCGACACATCGAGTTGTTGACAAATCCGAGTTTCAAAAACTCGCAGATGCTGTTATCACGTTCGGTGGAGATGGCACGCTGTTGTCTGTAGCACGATTGCTCATCGACGCAGATGTGCCAATCATGGGCATCAACGTGGGGCGTCTTGGCTTTTTAGCTGAGTTCTCCTCTGATGAGGTCCCGCAAGCTATTGAGTGCCTGCTTTCAGGTGCGTATCGTATGGTTGACCGCTCTACGCTGGAAATCGAGGTTGGTTCTGTGCGTGGCATAGCAATAAACGAGGTGATCGTTGAGCGTGCTGCAATTGCGAAAATGATCTCTGTGCGCGCTTATGTTAACTCGCACCATGTGGCAGATTACAGTGCTGACGGAGTTATTGTTGCCACACCTACGGGCTCGACAGCGTATTCATTAGCTGCCGGCGGACCCATTGTAGCTCCCACAGCCGCGGCTTTGTGCATTACCCCAATTGCTCCGCATACACTTACGTTGCGTCCCCTGATTGTAAGCGACGAGAGCGAAGTGAAGCTTGAACTACGAACGGAGTTTACCGAGGCTAAGATTGTTGCCGATGGCATTGTCATTGGATCAATCGCTCCAAACCAAGAGGTGATAGTGCGAAAGGGAGCGCAGAGGGTAAAGCTGATCAAGCGTGCAGATAGCACCTACTTCGATATGCTGAGAGAGAAGTTGCTCTGGTCTGTAGACGCAACCAGAAATCCTTAGGCGTACATAACTATGCTTCGTCGAGAGCTTTCCCTGTTTCAAGCCACAGCGATCAACATGATCGATATGGTTGGGATTGGTCCGTTCGTAACCACGGCAATTGTTGCAGCCACAATGGGGTCTGTTCACATGGCCGTCTTTACTTGGCTGGTTGGACTGATCATCGCCCTCATAGATGCAAGTGTTTGGAGCGAGTTAGGCGCAAAGTTTCCTCGAGCAGGTGGCACGTATCAGTTTCTGCGTGAAACGTATGGTGAATCTACATGGGGTAGATACTTCTCATTCCTCTTCATTTGGCAGACGACCTTCACTGCACCACTGGTAGTTGCTAGTGGGGCACTCGGCTTTGCATCCTATGCACGGTTCTTTTTCTCGGGCGTTCAACAAACAGGCCCGTCATTTGAATCCCGTGCGATGGCAATAGCCGTTATCGCAGTTCTTACGCTTCTGCTTTATCGTCGCATTGAAGATGTAGGAAAGATCTCGGTTGTGTTATGGTGCAGCGCTGTTGCCACAATCACGATGCTGATTATTGCAGGTTTCAGCTATGGCTCTCCAATCCAAACAATCAGCAGTGTTGTTTCGCCGCCCGATGGTTGGCTGTCGCAGCTCTCCGCCGGTTATGCATGGGTAGCACTTGGCATTGCAACGATCCCTACGATGTATTCATACATGGGATACTATAATGTGTGTTATTTGGGTTCCGAAGTTCAATCCCCGGAACGGTCCATACCCCGCAGCATGTACGTCTCGATTATCGGAATTGGCGTGCTTTATCTATTAATGCAAATCGCCGTGTTTAGTGTGTTGCCAGTTGACACTGTAGCAACGTCGCCATTCGTTGTAAGTGATATGCTTGATCAAGCTCTTGGCAAGGGGCTTGCCGATGTTGGAACCGCGCTCATCCTTGTGATAGCTGTTGCGTCTTTATTTAGTGTGATGCTTGGATACACCCGCATTCCATATGCAGCAGCCAACGATGGTATGTTCTTTCGATCCTTTGGTCTTTTGCACCCCACGCAGAATTTCCCCTATGTATCGCTATTGGTTCTCGCGGGATTAGCAGCTTTGTTTGCTGCAACCCTTACAATCGGCGATACGATAAAGTCAATCATTACAATGAGAGTGTTTACGCAATTCATCGCTCAAGCAGTAGGACTGATGATTTTACGTAAGCGCGAAGGTTGGCAACGCATGCCTTGGCGGATGTGGCTATATCCAGTTCCCGCTCTGCTTGCTATCAGCATGTGGCTCTGGATTTTTGCTTCGGCTAAGCCAGTGCAGCAGCAGATGGGAATAGTAGCACCGATCATTGGTAGTGCCGTCTTCTTGGTGTTATCGAAGCTTCGTGGTACATGGCCATTTCTTCAGCAAGGAGAGTTGTAATGCCTGGAAGCGGAAGACTGCAGGGGAAGATTGTAGATCTGCACAATCGCTGCACATTCAATGGTACAGTTGAATGGGTCGATGGTATCATCACGTCCATCATCGAAACGCACGACAATACTGCTGCTGCATGGATCATGCCAGGGTTTATTGATGCTCATGTGCATGTAGAATCTTCCATGCTGCCACCAAGTGAGTTTGCTCGTATTGCAGTAACGCATGGCACGGTTTGTACCGTGAGTGACCCTCATGAAATAGCTAATGTTTGCGGAATCGATGGTGTACGATACATGATTGATGATGGGGCTCGTACACCATTCAAGTTTGCCTTTGGAGCCCCCTCTTGCGTGCCGGCAACCAGTTTTGAAACCGCTGGGGCAGAAATCACTGCAGCAGAGATTCGTGAGCTATTCCGTGATGAACGCATACGGTATTTGAGTGAGATGATGAATTGGCCGGGCGTTCTGATGAAGGATTCTGCTGTGTGCCAGAAAATTGAGATTGCACATGCATGCGGACGTGTAGTAGATGGCCATGCACCCGGATTGCGCGGCGAGAAGGCTAGAGCATACGCAGAGCTGGGCATTACGACAGATCATGAGTGCACAAGTCTTGAAGAAGCACTTGACAAAGTTGCTTGCGGAATGAACATCCTTATCCGTGAAGGATCTGCAGCTCGCAACTTTGAGGCCCTTCATGCACTGTTGTCTTTGTGCCCAGAGTCTGTGATGCTCTGCTGTGATGATATTCATCCAGACGAATTAGTGCTTGGACATATTAACAGGCTAGTTGCTCGGGCACTTGCACTGGGATATGATATCTACGACGTCCTCCGCGCAGCCTGTGTTGCGCCTGTACGGCATTATAAACTTCCCGTTGGGACACTTCAAGTTGGCGACCCCGCAGATTTTATCGTCGTTGATGATATAGCGACCATGCACGTGCAAGAAACATGGATTGATGGTGTTTCTGTTGCAAAAGATGGACGCGCAACATGGGAGTATAGTCCGGCTAGCGAGATCAACAACTTCGGAATACACGAGATACCTATCGAAGAGCTTGCTGATGTGAACACCGGCAAGAGAGTGCGAGCAATTGTTGCCCATGATGGAGAGCTCGTGACAACCGACGAGGTTGTAGATATTGATGATGCCACTGTTCTAAAGATCATTGTGGTTAACCGTTACAGGAAGGCCCCGATTTCCAAAGCGTATATCAAGAACTTGGGTCTTGTAGATGGTGCATTTGCAAGCACAGTCGCCCACGATAGTCACAACATTGTTGCAGCAGGTACAAATGACGTGGATCTTGTAGATGCGATCAATGCGGTTATACGTTCAAGAGGTGGCATCAGCGTGGCCCATGCTGGAGATATTGGAGTTCTTCCTTTACAGATCGCTGGGCTTATGTCAGCAGAGCCCGCAGACGTTGTTGCAAACTTGTATACAGAGCTCGATGCGCGTGTAAAGAATCTTGGTTCCAAATTGCGAGCCCCGTTCATGACTCTTTCATTTATGGCACTTCTTGTGATACCTTCGTTGAAGCTCAGCGACAAGGGGCTATTCGACGGCACAACTTTTCGATTTACAGATGTACACGTATGAGCCCAACTTCGAAAACACCCACGTTTCCAGTAGATTCTTCTGTATTGCGACTCATCCAATTCGCATTGAGGGAAGACATTGGTACTGGTGATATCACAAGCGACTATTCCATCGACCCTTCGGCACAGGGGGCTGCAAAATTTCTGCTCAAAGAAGAAGGGGTGATCTGCGGTCTCCCCATTCTGCCAATCATCTTTCGTCAGCTTTCCGATGCCGTGAATATTGACTTTCTGGTTGACGAAGGCTCGCATAACCGTGTAAATACTGTGGTTGCAACAGTAACCGGACCAGCTCATGCACTTTTGTCGGGAGAACGCACGGCGCTTAACTTCATTCAACGGATGAGTGGTGTTGCCACCAAGACGCGCAGGTATGTAGATCATATTGCTGGAACATCAACCCGCATTCTTGATACGCGCAAGACCATCCCTGGGTGGAGGCTTCTTGATAAGTACGCCACCGCCATAGGTGGTGCGAAGAATCACCGCATCGGTTTATACGATATGGTGATGATTAAGGATAACCACATTACCGCCTGTGGTGGTATTCGCAACGCCGTTGAGCGCATCGTGCATGATATGGGGTCGCGTCCTAACATCAGTGTGGAAGTAGAAGCTCAAAATCTTGATGATGTGCAAGAGATATTGTCATGCAAAGGTGTGCATCGAGTGATGTTCGACAACTTTATGCCTGCGCTTGTATCAGAGGGCGTTGCCCTTGTATCTGGTAGACTAGAAACAGAGGCCAGCGGCGGCATTACCTTTGAGAATATTCGTCAGTATGCGTCAACCGGGGTGGACTACATTAGCGTAGGCGCTATAACACACAGCGCGGTTGCATTGGATATCTCCATGAAGCTTGTTGTGCCTCGGCAGAGCTAGGAGAAATTCTACAGCTCTTTGCGCAAGCGCGCAACGGGAATCCGAAGTTGCTCACGGTACTTTGCAACCGTACGTCTTGCAACATTGTATCCGAGTTTCTTGAGATCCTTACCGATCTTATCATCACTTAGCGGCTTCTTCTTAGACTCGGCCTCGATGAGTTCTTTGATCTTCTGCTTGATGATGCGCGTGGATACTTCTTCGCCATCATCTGTTGTTAGCGACTCGCTAAAGAAGTATTTCAAGTCGAACGTACCGTATGCCGTCATCACATACTTGCTATTCACGATCCGGCATACTGTAGAAATATCGAGCCCCGTTATTTCCGAAACATCGCGATAGATAAGGGGCTTAAGATGCTCAGGCCCTTTGCGGAAGAACTCCTGCTGCAGACCTACGATTGCCGTCATAACCTTTAGCATGGTATTCTTGCGTTGTCGAAGAGCCTGCATCAAAAACTTGGCGTCTTCGTACTTTTTGCGCAGAAACTCCCTGGTCTCTTTATTGAACTTATGATACTTAGCTTCTTTTTTTAACCGCTCGTATGCTGTGCTGACGCGCAGTACTGGCAGACGGGAGTCGTTTACTGTTATGAGAAAATCAGTATCATCTTCGGTGATCTCAACTATGAAATCTGGCACAACGGTGTTAACGTCTGGTCCGATTGTGCCCGCCCCGGGTCGCGGCGTCAGACGCCGAATAACGTCGATAGCCTCTCGGAGATACTCTTCGCTAACATCCAATTTTCGTTCAATCAGATGGTAATGCTTCATCGCAAAAGCTTCATATGCTTCGGCAAGAATCATTTTTGCAAGCTTCTGTGCGGCGTTGGGCCGCTCGATTGCACGCAGCTGGGCTAGTAAGCATTCTTGTACCGTGCGTGATGCAATGCCCGGAGGTTCAAGCGATTGCACCTTTCGTAGAACATGCTCTGCGCGTTGAACACTTACAGGCTGCAGTTCATGCATGATTCCATCTATGACATCTTGCTGGTACATCGACACTCGGCTTCCAGCCAGAACATTGTGCACAGCTAAGTTATGTTCTGCGAACCTGCTGCTCATCTCATCGCAAAGTTCTGCAAGCTCTCGACGTAGGTAGCCATCGTCGTCGATGTTGCCAACAATGTACTCCGCAAACAATCTCTCTTCATCTGTAAGAGGCAGGTATCGTAGCTGCTCAAGGAGATCTTCTTCGAGCGTTTGCACATCACGATATAGATGAGATGTGTCTTCCTCGTCATCGTCCAATCCATACGTATCCGATGAACTTGCCATTGACGAGTCTTCGCAGATAAGCAGTTTCTGAAACTCGAATGCATCTTGAGGGTCGAATTCGGCCGAGGAGTCTATTGAGCCTGTAGAAACAGATGATGCACTATCACCAAACTCTGGCGGTGGAGCACTGTAGGCAGTTGAAACTGTTTGGGCATCTGTGTCGCCAGTAACTCCTTCGGTTTCTTCCGGGGTTGGATCAAACTCGTTTGATTCCTCCAGCATGGGATTGTTCTCAAGCTCCGCACGAACATGCTGTTCCAGCTGCAACGCTGGTAGTTGCAGCATCTTGAGGTACTGGATCTGCTGAGGTGTCAGCGACTGCTGTAGGTTTGTCTGCAGATTAAGGCCAAGTTTCATTGCTGGCCCCCTAAGTCGTCGCGAGAAGCAGTTAGTATCTGCTCGTACATCTGCTCTCCATATGCACGAATGAGCGGCTCGCGCAGAGACTCAACAAGCGGACGACCAAGCTGCTCGCCCAGCGCTCGACCAGGCGCACATTCGTCGATCACCTCATAATGCAGATATGGTCCACCAAAGTTGGCAACTCGTATTGGAAACAAATGACAGGAAAGGGGCTTGCGAAAGTCTATTTCACCATTGAAAAATGCTTTCTCAATTGCGCACTTCGCTATGCTTCCTTCATAATGCACGAACACGCAATCAGCATCATCAATACATGCTACCGTTCGGTCTCCCTCGGGCCCTTCAACAACAACGTCGATTGCCAGCTTCTGCTGAGAGCGCTCTGGTAGGTAATGCAGGACGGTAGGAACGACATCTTGTATCTGGCGTACTTCATCCTCTCGTAAAGGTGCGCCGGCTCCTCCCTTCATCGTGCAACAGGCCCCCTTGCAACCCTTGAGATCACAGGCAAAATGCGTCGTTAAGACCTGTTGCTGGAGCAGTATGTTTTCGAGCACGATCATCGTTGCCAAAATTTAGCACGATTGTTGCTAGAAACAATCAACACCTACTCAAAAGTGCGCAAGCGGAGTGCGTTTGCAAGCACGGTCACAGAGCTCAGTGCCATAGCGCCGGCTGCATACATAGGCGTTAGCTGCAGGCCTAGCGAGGGGAGTAACAGCCCAGCTGCGAGAGGGATTCCGAGAACGTTGTATGCAAAGGCAAAGACAAAGTTTTGTCGGATAACGGACATCGTGCGGCTTGAAAGGCGGATGGCCTTGTGTACGTCTCGCAGATCGCTCTTCATGAGCGTAACGGAAGAGGTTGCTTTGGCAGTGTCTGTCCCAGAGCCTATGGCAATGCCCACGTTGGCCTTTGCCAGTGCTGGTGCATCGTTTACGCCGTCTCCCACCATGCATACATTTCTGCCCTGCCGCTGCAGATTCTCGATAATAACCAGCTTCTGAGCTGGTGTAACGCTGTGCTGTACGTTCTCAATGCCAGCTTGAAGTGCAATAGCTGTAGCGGCACGTTCATGGTCGCCGGTTGCCATGATCACGTCTTTGCTTGCGGACCTAAGCAAGGAAACTGCCTCTATGGAGGTGGTTCGAACATTATCTGCAATCCCGAAGGCGCAGCAAACGCTGCCATTGATACTGACAAAGATGGTTGTTTGCCCTGCGTTGCCAAACGATACTGCAGAGGCAGTGAGGGGCTCGGGGATCAGCAGCATCGATTCTTCCATGAATATGGCATTGCCAATTCGTACACACATGCCATCGACAAGCCCAGTAACTCCGCGTCCAGGCAGGGTGTTCACGTTCGTTGCCTCGTGAGCAACTACATCGTGCGTAGCAGTCCAAGCAACGATGGCTGTAGCAAGGGGATGTTCTGAAACCCGTTCTAGGGAGGCGATAGCAAGAAGGATGCGATCTCGCTCAACTGGGCACTTCTCTGCAAACTGAGCATTCAGTACGGTTGGACGTCCCTCCGTAATAGTACCCGTCTTATCAAGCACAATTGTATCAGTTTGGCATAGCAGTTCAAGCGACTCGGCTGAAGAGAACAAAATTCCATTTCGTGCAGCAACACCGCTGCCAACGATGATCGCTGCAGGAGTTGCAAGACCTACTGCACATGGGCAGGCGATGATGAGCACTGCTATGGCAGAGACGAGGGCCTGATCATGAGAAACACCCGCAGGCGCTGCGACTATCCAAGCGATATATGTTAGAGCTGCAAGACCAATAACGATGGGGACGAATACTCCGCTGATCGTATCTGCCAAACGCTGAATGGGGGCCTTTGACGACTGAGTAGATTCAACAGAGGTAATGATTCGCGAAAGAACAGTGTCTGCGCCTATAGAAGTTGCTGTGATTGTGATCGAACCAGTAACCACGAGAGTACCACCAATTACAGTGCCACCCGCTGTGCGCTCGATGGGAAGGCTTTCGCCAGTAATCATTGATTCATCTACTGTAACGTGTCCGCTCATGATGGACCCGTCTATAGGTATCGTCTCCCCCGGGCGGACGAGTACGCTATCTCCAATGCGGACATCCTCGATTGGCACATCCACGTCTTGTCCATCACGCACTACACGCGCACGAGTGGGGTACAGTTGCAGCAGGGCCACTAACGACTCGGACGTATTCTTCTTTGCTCTTGATTCAAGGTACTTACCTACGAGCACTAATGCGATGATTGTACACGTTGTGTCGTAGTATAAACCAATGTGTGACGACAGCTCAGGAAGAGCTTGTGGTGAGAATGTTGCAACAACACTCGTAAACCATGCTGCCGCTGTACCGATCGAAATCAACGTATCCATCGTTGCAGAACGATGCATAGCGGCTCTGAATGCCCCCTGATAAAATCTGCGTCCGGCAAACAACACTGGTAGTGTCAAGAGAAAGCAGGCAACATTCGCAGAACTCACGTAGGGATGAATCCAATGATGAAGTTCACTCCAAACCAGTGGAAGCATTGATGCGAGTGCAATGATTGTTGTAAACGGAAGTGCCAGCAGTAGTGATGCCCGATATTCACCGATGGGTATGTCGAGACGATCAATGAAGCGTGGCGCTGACGCAGGGCGCTCCGTGTATATAAGATCTGCTGTATAGCCAGCGGTTGTTACGGCGTCTGAGAGCCGCTCATCTGACACACCTTCGTCAACCTCGACGGTAGCAGAATTCGATATAAGATTAACGGCAGCAGTTTGTACGCCATCAACAGTTCGAAGAGCATCCTCGACGCGCGAAGTACACGCTGCACAATGCATGCCATTGATATCTATGTGCCGGGTTGACGTCACGGGGCTAACACTTACTACTTCGACTTCAATCGGTCTTGAAAGCGTTTTTGAAACTTCTCAACCTTAGGCCTTACGACAAATGCACAATATGGCTCTTTTCCATTAAGTGCATAGTAATTCTGATGATAGTCTTCTGCCGGGTAGAATTTGGGTGCGTCCGCCACCTGAGTTACAATCGGGTTAGGAAATGTCTTCGACTCATCAAGTTGTTTGATGTATGCTAGGGCTGTGTCTCGCTGTTGCGCTGAATATGTAAAGATCGCGCTTCGATATTGGGTACCGATATCGTTTCCTTGCCGGTTTAGTGTGGTTGGGTCGTGCGCAGCAAAGAACATTTGCAGAATGTCGGCAAAAGAAACCTTTTCTGTGTCGAATACGACGCGGCACACCTCTGCATGCCCTGTTGTGCCAGAGCAAACCTCCTTATACGTGGGATTCAATTTCTCTCCTCCTGCGTAGCCACTTTCTACAGAAACTACGCCATCGATGAGTTCGTAAACGGCCTCGACGCACCAGAAACAACCTGCTCCCAGGATTACTGTATCAAGATTCTGTGTGGACGTACTCATGCGCTCTTGTGTGCTTTGAAGTTGTGGAACATGTTGCTCGCTTGTTGAGCATGTTAAGCCGGTGGTTATCAGTGCGGCGATGATTAGAGCCCAAATGGCATTCCGTGTAGTTTGCATGCGTAGCATAAGTATGATTGGACGGATTCTGCAGAAAAAAAGTACCAAGCCTAGTTTGAAACAATACCCTTGCTTACTAAAGTACCTCCCCATGCAGCTAGAAAGCACGCAACGATTGTTGCTAGGATGTAGGTTCCCATTACGAGTGGTGCGCGTTCCTGCCATAACTGAACAGATTCAACCGAAAATGCACTGTAGGTGGTAAAGCCGCCGCAAATCCCAGTGCCGATAACTAGACGTGTACTTGGGTGCAGCTCTAGGGGGGTGCCCACAGTGCCAACAACGAAGCCAAGCACGAAAGAGCCAACGATATTTACTAGTATTGTGGCAAGTGGGAATGAGGACGGGACAAGCGACAGTGCAACGCTAACGCCATAGCGAAGGGCGCTGCCAACGGCGCCGCCCAGCATTACCAACAACAAATTTTGCATTTCCAAACTTACCTGTTTATGAGCATTTCTATGGGTTTCATGAAGAACATGTTACTTCTCTTGGCAGTTGTTCTGCCTACGATCATGTGGGCGCAGTCGCCATATGTGCATACCTCAACATACATTGATGCCCCAGGATCCGAGCCTCGGGAGCGTCCAGTAGATATCGAACGCATGACGCTAGACGTACGGTTTGTACCGGAGCAGGGATTAATTAAAGGCAAGGTAACGCATGTATTTAACGTACTCCAGAAGCAAGTAGACACGATACTTTTTGATGCTGTCAGTATTGACATCAAGACAGTAACACTTGGCAGGCACAGCCTACGATATCGCTCCACCGACACGTCTGTGATCGTGTATTGCGAGCCCCCTCTCACATGGGACACAAAGGACTCGATAACTTTTACATACGAGGCCAAACCTCGCAAGGGAATCTATTTCGTTGGCTGGAATGATCCATCTAAGCGCATGCGGAAGCAGATATGGACGCAGGGGCAGGGGATTGATAACCGACACTGGATTCCGATGTACGATGAGATGAACGACAAGATGATTACAGAGACCATCACAACATTTGATTCGTCGTACGCGGTTCTGTCGAACGGAACCCATCTAGGAACAAAAGTGAATACCGATGGGACAAAGACGTGGCATTACACAATGACGCGTCCACATGCATCATATCTCCTGATGCTTGCTATCGGACACTACACAGTAACAGAACGCATCTCGAAGAGTGGGGTAAAACAACGGCTGTATTCGTATCCGGAATATCCTGAGCGTATCGAGCCAACGTATCGCTATAGCTCTGAATCAATGGATTTTCTAGAGGAATACATCGGTATCCCATATCCATGGGAGCTGTACAGCCAGGTGCCTGTAGCAGATTACATCTTTGGGGCTATGGAGAACACCACTGCCACGATATTTGGAGACTTCTCACAAACTGATGCAAGGGGCTGGTTGGATCGCTCGTACGTGGGCACGAATGTACACGAGTTAACGCATCAATGGTTTGGCGACCTTGTTACGGCCAGGAGTCAGAAATCTGTTTGGCTTCAGGAGAGCTTTGCCACGTATTACCCACACGTGTTTACCCGTAAAACGCCGGCGCTTGGAGGCGAGGATGGTTATCAGTGGGGTAGGCGTGGCATGCATAAGGCAGCTCTTGGGGCCTCTGAGAAGGATAGGCTGCCGATCGTAAATCCTACGGCAGGGTCTGCCCGGATCTATCCCAAGGGTGCGGCCGTGCTCGACATGATGGCCTATACCTTTGGCGAGGATGCACTTCGCAGGGTTATCAAGAACTATCTCGAAAAACACATGTATCAGACGGTTGAGACAAATGATCTTTACCTGGCATTTCAGGACACGTTAGGTCTTTCGCCAGAGTGGTTCTTTGATCAATGGCTCTATAAAGGTGGTGAACCCCATTACAAGGTCTCTTGGAGTACAAGTGCAATGCAGCAGGGGGCAAGCACAATCCCGTCGACAAGGGTTGATGTTGAGCAAATCCACCACATGGATGAGTTGACGGGTCCATTCCGAATGCCAATTGTGGTTGAGGCATGGTATTCAGACAATTCGCACGACCGTGTGAGGGTGGACATAACCTCAAAGAATGCTGTGGTGCAGGTGCCTAACCCACGTAACAAGCAAGTGGCATTCGTTCTCTTTGACCCAGCCTCGTATGTAATGAAGAAGCTTTCGTTCGACAAGGGATGGGATGAAAAACTTGCCCAGGTAAAGCATGCTCCTAACATGATCGACCGTTATGATGCGCTTGAAGCAATGCGAGGGGATTCAACGCGTGGCAAAGAGCGAATCGCCGTACTGAAAGATGCTCTGCAACGCGAGACATTCTCTGCTATGCGTTCAGAGGTGGTGCAGCAGGCTGCCGAGCTTGCGCGAAATGGTTTCCCAGAGGCTTGGGAGCTTGTTAAGGTTGGGCTAGAGGATAAGCAGACGGACGTCCGTAAGGCAGCCATTAACAGCGTTTCGGTAATACCAGAGAATCTTCGTAGTGCATTTGAGCGGTTGCTTGCCGATTCATCATATCAGATTATCCAGACTGTGCTCACAAAATTGGCTACAAGCTTCCCCAAGAGAACTGAGTCGTACACCGGCAAGGTAAAGGACGTGCGCGGTCCGCACGAGCGCGTACGAATAGCACGCCTCGAGATTGATTATGCTAATGGAAAAGCGGCTGCACTGGAAGAATTGGCTGATCTTGCTGGACCAGGTTGGGAGTTTATTACTCGTCAAAATGCCATGGGTGCGCTCAAACGGTTGGGTTCTTCGAGCTCACTGGCTGTAGAAAACATGCTACAGGCACTTTTTAGTACCAATAATCGCCTCAGCGCTGTTGCATTGTCAACTCTCACCACACTCAGCGAGATCACAAGCAATCGCTTAGCTATACGCCAAATAGTTGAAAAACAAGAACTTACAAAATCACAGAAGCAATTGGTAGAGCCGCTGGTTCGATAAGCGGTTTTTTGGTTCGCAAATTGCTTTCTGAAACCACGTAGCCTAAGGTTGTTTGGTATCTAACGGTTACCTATTTTCAATACTTCTGCTACATGGGCACGGTGTGTCCATGCTGCATTGCGTGTTTATGATGGAACAAAATCGACATTTACATATATCACTTGGAGGAGCTATGCTTCGCAACGTTACATCGTTGGTTGCGCTGCTTGCAGTATTGACGCTTTCTGTGGTCAATGGTAATGCTCAGGCACCATTGAACCGTTCAGTTGCTGTTACTGCGGGTGCGTATGCCGAAATCGCTGGTGGTGCGGTGATCTGGAATGCTACCACACAAAATTGGTCAACTGCAGCCGACGTGCAGATTGCGCTACCTTTTAACGTGGTATACGCTGGATCCACGTACAACTCAGTATGGGTTAACGGAGGCGGTTCAATAAGCTTCGGCAGTGCGAATACCTTCGCTACACCGCTCCAACAAGGACGCCCGTCTGTTTCGGCGTTCGGTAACAGACTAACCTCTGTTGGTGGTGGAGACGTTACGTATGCTATTACGGGTGTATCTCCAAACCGTGTATTGACCATCCAATGGAAGAATGCCACGCGTGAGTACGTTGATAATGTAGCTCGCGATAATTACAACTTCCAGATCAGTGTGTACGAGGCTAACGCAGCTGTTAATGGTAGCCGTATCGACATCGTCTATGGCGATATGACCGTAAATGCAAGCGTTGCCATGCAAATCGGTGCAACAAATGGTATATCTGAGACAATCGGCTGCAACGTCGGTTATTACAATGCAACATGGAGCCGACCACACTTCACGTACTCTTCTATACTGTCGCAAATGACTTCTGGCTCGGTTCCTCCGCGTGGATTGACGATTTCTTTCCGCGAGCGTCAAGCTCCTGCTCATAACAATGACGCTGGTATCGTGCGTCTTGCCTCACCTTCAGCAAAGTTTGATGCGGCAACTGCACAAAGTATCCAAGCTGTTGTGAGAAACTGGGGATCGAACAACCTAGACTCTGTTACTATTAATTGGTCAATCAATGGTAACCCGCAACCCGTTGTGAAGTACTACCCACAACCAGCAATTGTGCCTGGCCAAGAGCGTGTTGTTACGCTTGGAACGGTAACATTCGCTGCAATGTCATTGAACTCGGTTGATATCACAACATCTGCACCAAACGGTCAGGCCGACATCAATACGGGCAATGATCGTCACATCACAGAGGTTGCTCCTCGTGTACAAGGCACGGTTATCATTGCTCAAAACGGCAATCCGAACGTGTTCCCATCTGTTACAGCCATGCTCCGCCATGTGAGTGTTGCTGGCCTAAGCGGTAATCTGACGGCTGAATTGCGTAGTGGCACATACGGCGAACAGGTTATCATCCCAGAAATCGACAATGCAGCAGGAACACTCACAATTCGTAAGTCAGCTTCGGGTGCTGTTCTTATGCAGCGCAACGTTACGCCTGTTGTGCCTCAGTATGGTTCAAATGATGATGCAACTGTTGTAACGATGCTTAACGGAGCATCTAAGGTTACACTTAACGCGTTGCAGATTGCTGCCGCAGACAATAGCCGCAGTGGTAAGGTTGTCTTGGGTCGCGGTATTGGTAACGTAACTATTGACGGCTGTACTGTTAAGGGTCCTGTTAGCTACACATCAGTGGTTACTGGGTACACAACTGTAGAGCTCAGCAATCAATCAAACGTTGGCCCAGTTTCAGTGGTCAACAATACGATCACACAAGCAGCTCAGGCACTTTCGCTTGACGCAGGTGTGTACAACAACACAATCTCGAACAACTCATTTAGTGATGTTGCCGCCGGTATGTATGTATCTGGTGCAGCACCAACGATATCTCGCAATCGCATCACTTCTTGCGACTGTGGTACGTTCTCAGAAGCGATGTACATCTTCAACACTAATGGTGCACGTATTGAGAATAACAGTGTTAACGTTATCAAGACTTTTGGTATCGCACGTGGTATTGCGTTCTTGACTTCAACAAACGGCTCGATCGTCAATAATATGATCAGCGTTGGTGGATCAGCTGGATCAGCTGGCCTAATCAACGATGCCGTGCCTGGTGTTGCTAATACGTTCCAACACAACTCTGTCAATATCGTCGGATCAGCTCCGGCAGCAAACAGCGCTGCACTTTCGGTCAATAGCAATGGCGGTACAGTTAACCTCGTTAACAATATCTTCCACAACTTTGGTCAGGGTTCGGCTGCTGGTTACGCAGCTACATTTACATCAACAACACCAAGTCCACTTGGCGTTGTTGATTTTAACAACTACATGACGACAGGTACAAACCTCGTTAACTGGGGTGGTGTAAACGTACCACGCAACACAGTAGGCAACCCACTTGCATCATGGCGTGCTGGTTCTGGTAGCGACCAGAACTCATCATCAGTAGCTGTTTCGTTTGTTGGCGCTACAGACCTTCACCTCATGAACATTCAGCGCGAGCTGTGGGGATCCAGCACACTGCTTCCAGCAGTTACAACGGATGCTGATGGCGATGCCCGTAGGAAGCCGTACATGGGTGCTGATGAGATTGCGCCAATCATTGCATTTGTTCGCCAACCACAAAGCGCATATGTATGTGTAGGTGCACTCGATACACTGATCGCAATTGCTGACGTAACACCTGGTGCTACGGTAACATATCAGTGGATGAAAGATGGTAAGGAACTCACTGGCCAAACAGGCAACATCGTTGTTCTGAATAATGTTCAGTACTCAACAGCTGGTGTCTATACGTGCCTTGTGAAAGCCAACGACGGTACAAACTTCATTCAGAAGTCATCCGACGGTGCTAGCATCATCGTTGTGCGTCCTACGCAAATCACTGAACAGCCATCATCACAGCCAGTTGCTGAGGGCGGCTCATTCAACCTTGCTGTTGCAGCAGAAGCGATCGGCGCTCCAGACAATTTTGTCCCGTCATATCAGTGGATGAAGCGTAATTGGAATGGTGCAACACTTTCATACGAAGACACACCGATTGACGACAATGGTCGCATCACAGGCTCACAGTCATCAATGCTAACAGTGAGCAATGTTACTGCAGCAGACACAGCCGGCACATATGTATGCCGCATTACAGGTTATTGCGGTGCTGTTACGTCGAAGTCAGCTCGCGTATTCATTCCGCTTGTTGCAGTTTCGAACATGACGCCAAACCTTTGCGAAGGTGGAACACTAAACCTTGACCTCCGTGCAAACCCAACAGTTCTGCCAGAAGGTAAGGCTTCATTCCAGTGGTATAAGGATGGCGTAAAGCTCAATGGCAAGACGGATGTTGCTCTTGAAGTTGCGAACTTCCGCAAGGCAGACAACGGTACATATTCATGTGTGATGAGCTTCGGAACAAAGGAACTCACATTCACATCGAATGCAGTAACAGTTACAGCTGGAACAGCCCCTGAATTCACACGTCAGCCGGAGGGTATGACAATCTGTGAAGGCAAGGTAATGACGCTTACAGCTGCTGCCGCTGGTGACAACGTAACGTATCAGTGGATGAAGGGCACGCAAGTGCTTGCAAACGAGACAGCCTCAACACTCTCTCGCATTGCCGCAAATAACGATGGTGGTTCATACTCAGTAGTTGTAACAAACATGTGCGGTTCGAAGACATCAACAGCAGTTGATGTTGTTGTAGACCCACTTGCAAAAATCTCTACACAACCATCAGATGTTCAGTTCACACAAGGTGGAACAATCACCATGTCTGTAGTAGCAGCAGGACGCAACGTATACAGCTACCAGTGGTATGTTGAAGGTGTAGCAATTCCTGGTGCAACGAATGCTACTCTTGAAATCAAGAATGCAACAGTTGCCAACGCTGGTACGTACTACTGTGAAGTAACAAACTTGTGCGGTGGTGTTAAGACACGCAATGCTGTTGCATCAATTACAACGGGTGTTACAGAAGACATTGTGGCCGGCGGTTATGTTCTCTCAACAGCCTTCCCTAACCCGACGTTCGAAACATCGACAATTTCGTATGCGGTTCCTGCAGCACAACACGTACGCGTTGTTGTGACAGACCTCATGGGACGTGAGCTAGGTGTTCTCGTGAACCAAATGGTTGAGTCTGGCATGCACGCTATTAAGTTCAACGCTAATGAGTTTAACCTCACGGTAGGAACGTATAACGTGACGATGAACGCTGGTGGATTCGTTGCAACACAGCAAGTAGTTGTAGTGAAGTAATAGTAATCTCGTACATACAAAAAGCCCGGTAGCGATTATCGCTACCGGGCTTTTTTGTTAGTAGTCTGTGTATCAGCGGATATCTACTGCTTGCCAACCTTTAGGTATCGGAAAAGTGAATTTCGTAGGAACTACCTTAGGGTTAGCACGAAAGTTCTCGATGGTAAACTCTGATGGGCTACCATGAGAAACAATCTTTAACCTCGTCACAACCATGCTTTTCGTGCATGTGATCTCTACACTGCTGATTCCAGCAATCTGTACTGGTACACTAGGGGCATCCAGACGAACCACGATCCCAGATGGACTCTTGCTGGCTATGCTGCTCCGATATACAGCCATTACGTCAAAGAACACCCGTTCTATAGATACATCTGTTGAGACGGGCTTATAGTCGTTTACAACAACAGTTTTATTTGATGCAGAGGCATTCCAAACGGTCTCACCGTCGCTCACTATAGTGCGATCGCCAACCACTATGGAATACATTCCACCTCGTTTGGCAACAAGTTTGCCCTGCAGGCCGTTACCCCTGAAGGAGAAAGAGACTGTGCTTAGCCCCCTGTGCTTTGCATGGAATTGCTGTAGTGCGTCTTCGGCCGCTGTTGTTGCTGACGCCGATGCTACAGCAACAACCAGAACCTTATGGAATGCTGTCATGATGATGTAATTACTTGCTTACTAGTGATGAAAGCGGACCTCGAAGACCCGAATAGGATGTCAACTTAGCGTCAATTGAACCAATTGCAATTTTTGTTGAGACTTTGACGGGTATCCTGCGGTCGTCGTCTGAAAGCCACAGCAAGAGTTTCCCTTCGTACGTAAAGAGGCTTCCTGACTTGATGACTGGCTCCACAACGATGCAATTGAAAGTGCCAGCATCGACCTTGACTTGCTGACGTCCATGTACTTTGACAGCAAGATCATGTGTAGCGCGATCAAAGTAGTTCTGCAGGTAGAGTATCTGGCCTGCCTTATATGAGCGCAGATCTACCGAGCGGACGTAGTAGAAAGCCGAAACTATGTCGTGTACATACTGTGGGATTGAAAACGTGCCCTCGGTGGTTTTGGCTGTCTTAGAAACGTGATCGAAAACTGCTGTAAAGTCTTTGCTAAACCCTCCCTCGCGTATTGACTGCTGAAAGGCCCAAGGAAAGATTCCGTCTACGTCTACGTACGTTCTATAACGATCCCGAACCTTGTAGAGAAAATCTAGGGAAGAAAGCGAGTTCACTTCGAATCGGATGTTGTAGCAAGGCCGTCCGGCCTTCTGTACTGGACTGTTTCCAATGGAAAAAACCGCAGTACCCGCGGTTATAAACTTGTAGCCTACATCGTACTGGAGCCGCTCTCCATAGCCGAAAGCAGTATTGGAGACCGAGCGAAGGGGCGGTAATGACTGAGCGTAACCGCAAACTACAGTGGCCTGTGAGAGGCCGAGAACGAGCAGAAGAACACAAACCATGATTTACGTGACGCAGAGGAGTGTGTCTTGGTTTAGATTTTTTGTGGGCCCGGCCGGATTTGAACCAGCAACCAACGGATTATGAGTCCGCTGCTCTAACCGTTGAGCTACGAGCCCCGTCGAAAGAGGCGCATAAACTTAATTGAACAGACCCAGAAAAACGCCTACTTGTGCAGAAAATCCATTCATCGAGACTGAACTTGGCATGTTTACAACCGTGGCATGGATATTAGCCTGCCAGTCGGAGGTTGAAAGTTGCATCGTGTAAGCCCCTTGCGCACGAATTGCAAGAAACGGCGTAAGAACATACTCAAGGCTTAAGCGAGGTATCAGAGAGATGGAACTTTGTGAAAAACGCGTGTTTTCGGTTGATTGAGAATTGCCATTAACAGAGTTCCAATCAACCACAGGTCCGTTTCTGCGAACATCTAGGTCAAGATTGCCCCAGCTAATCCCAACTCCTGGTAGCACAGTAAATGCACTCGAGGCGGTTAGGGCATAGTCTAGATGAAGCGTCTTTGTTGATACCGAATAGTCTACGCTCTTTCTGATGGTGTCGGTAAAGTCTCCGGCTGTACCTGTAGAACCCGAGAGCCATGAAAACCCTATTCGCATATTGGGAACAAACCCAACTGCCGCATAAAACTCAGCGCCAAACATCAGTAGGGGGGAGTTCATATTCGGCAGACCAAGACTTGCCGCCTTGGCATTAACGTCCGTCACATCTGGGCTAAACAGACTGAACACTGGCCCAATGCCTATCGCTGAGTAGGGTGCGGTTTCCTCTGGAAGCGGCTCCTCATCGAAGTTCAACGAGTTGAGACGTTCATCTTGTGCCGTTGCCAAGAGCGATGTAGAAATGATCGTAAAGAGGATTACAAGTGACCGACGCATAAATTTCTCCAGATACTATGCCACGAAGATACGGGGCTCCGTACTTTCGTCCCATGAAGATTGTTGCAGTAGTATTGGCAGGGGGCTTAGGTGTAAGACTCTGGCCACGAAGCACAGAGCGCAAGCCGAAGCAGTTTGTCCATGTTTTGGGCGAAGGCACACTTATCCAAAACACGGTTGCCAGGCTTGCCCCCTTCATTGATGCTACAGACGTGTTTGTTGTAACAACGCCCGAATTTCGAGATCTCGTCTGCGATCAACTGCCGAGTGTCCAGGAACACCATATCCTGTCAGAGCCCTTTGGACGTAACACCGGCCCAGCGATTGGATTTGCTGCTACACGGCTACGCGCATTGCTCGGCGATGATGCGATTATGGTGGTTCTTCCGAGTGACCACCTGATATCTAACGTACGTGAGTTTCACGTGCTGCTTGAAAAGGCTTGTGCTGCCACTACGGCGTTAGAGCGTATCATTACTATTGGAGTGATGCCTACGAGAGCCGAAACAGGTTTTGGATATATCCAAGTGGGCGACGACATCGATACAGATAACCCAGTCTTGCGTGGGGTGGTTAGGTCGGTACGCACATTTGCCGAAAAGCCAGATGCATCTACCGCACAGCGCTTTATCGACGCTGGAGACTTTATCTGGAATAGTGGCATCGTTGTAGCAACAGTGGGTACAATCCTTAACCGTATCGGTCAGTATCTGCCAGATCATGCGCCTTTGCTGTCGCAGTTCGAACGTGCTGTAGGTACAGAAAATGAGGCCTTCGTTCTCGAGAGTGTCTACCGTCAGATGCGCTCTGTGTCTTTTGATGTTGGTGTGCTCGAGCAAGACCCTACCATTGGTGTAGTAGAGGGTGCTTTTGGATGGAGTGATGTAGGTACATGGGACGAGCTCTATCGTATGTCCATGAAAGATGGTAAGAACAATGTGCTCGAGGGTAATGTTTTGGCAATCAACGCAACAAATTGCCTTGTGAGTGCTTCCACTGGGCGCCTCATTGGGCTGATTAATGCAGACAATCTCGTTGTCGTCGAAACCGAATCATCGCTATTGATTAGTAAAAGGGGTCAAACCGAAGACGTCCGTGATTTTGTAGATCAGCTGCGGCGTAGAAACATTGCAAAGCACTTTTAGGCAGTTCTGAATTTTCGTTTTTCCATATCGTTACTCGTATTGCTGCTGATGCAGGGGGCCATGCAGGCACAGGTAGATAGCTTGGCAATAGACAGCTTGCGCAAGCAGGCCTCGCGTGTCTTACAGACATCCGATAGTTTGCGCCGAGCATGGGACGTGCAATGGAAGAAAAGCGACAGCCTGCGAATCGAGTCAATGTTTCTGCGCATGAGGTCGGATTCGTTGCAGAGAGCTGCACAAGCAATCTTGGCTACTATTGCCCGGCTAGAAAATGTTGTTCCAGATACGCTAAACTCTACAAGAGCACCAGTGATCTTCGATAATGCGTCAAACCGTAAGGTAGAAGTTGCTGCCAAGACGGTGCGTTCAGCAAAGGTTGCTACTGGCAAAACAGTAAGTGATTCGCTAACCGCACATGTAATGCGATTTAAGCCAGATACAGGTGCCGCGTCGTTTTATGCTGAGCAGTTCCACGGGCGCAAGACCGCCAGTGGAGAGGTGTTTAACATGAACGAGAGAACATGTGCTCACAGATGGTTGCCGTTTAACACTCTGGTTAAGGTAACAAATCTGGCAAATGGTAAGTCTGTAGTGGTCCGTGTCACAGATCGGGGTCCATGGAAACATGCCCGCATCATAGATCTATCAAAGCAGGCAGCTAAAGAACTCGATATGATTCGCGCCGGAGTAGCGCGCGTTACCATAGAAGCTGCACCTAGGCCAACCAAGCCAGACTAGCGCACTATCAGCAGAACGGAATCTTGACCACTTCGGCAGGGAAGGTAGTTCCACGCGCAGCAATTTCAATCATCGATCCAGGTGTGCTCAATGCTGTGAGCACGTAGCCGAGTCCAATACCAGTTCCTAGGCCCGGAGATGTATTACCGCTTGTTACTTGTCCAATGGTCTCTCCGTTTGAAACGATCGAGTAACCATGGCGCGGAATGAGCTTCTCTGTGCGCATCACGAAGCCAACGAGTTTGCGTGATGGACCCTCTTCTTTGACCTTTGCAATAACGTCACTGCCATTGAACGTGCCCTTGGCAAGTTTGGTGATCCAACCAAGTCCAGCTTCAATCGGGTTTGTTTCATCCGTGATATCGTTGCCATAGAGACAGTAGCCCTTCTCGAGTCGCAGAGTATCGCGCGCACCAAGGCCGATCCATGCAATGCCAACGTTCTTGCCTGCTGCAAAGAGCTTCTCGATTACGTGAGCACACTCCGAGGCATCGCCGCGGAAGTAGAGCTCAAAGCCAATCTCGCCTGTATAGCCCGTGCGTGAGAGGATCATCTCTACGCCGGCAAGTTGTCCTTCGACAAAACTGTAGTAGGCAACTTCGCCAAGGTCTGCATCTGTGAGAGTTTGGAGAACTTCAATGCTCTTCGGACCCTGCACGGCAAGAAGGTTGATATCGTCGCTATGATTTGTGAGCTCAAGATTGGCAAACCCTTCTGTGTTCGCGCTAACCCATGCCCAGTCTTTTTCAATATTGGCGCCATTAACAACCAACATATAGTCGTTTTCACCGCGCATGTACACAAGAAGATCGTCTACAAGACCGCCGTCTGGACGTGGCAAGGCAGAGTACTGGGCCTTGCCTGGTGAGAGCTTTGAGGCATCGTTCACCGTGATCTTCTGTATAAAGGCCAATGCATCAGCCCCTTTCACAAAAAACTCACCCATGTGCGAGACATCGAACACGCCAACGCCCGTGCGTACGATACGGTGTTCTTCCAGGATACCCGTTGGGTACTGGATAGGCATCTCGAACCCGGCAAATGATACCATCTTTGCGCCGGCGGCAACATGAATTGCATGAAAGTTTGTGGTCTTCATTGTAGTACTTTCGTAGGTGAGCTGCGACTTTCGCAGGTGAGCTGCGAATATAACCAGCGTGCAATCCATACAGGGGGCTTGTATGACTTCTCGTAGATCAGTTCTTCGGTCGCTGGCGGCGATCGGACCAACAGCATTGTTTGCATCCGACGCTTTGGCTGCCGTAACGCAGTGGTTGCCGAGCACGTTCCCATCGCCGGCAGGCGACGTTGCCCGGGATGAGGATTTCTGGATGACCGTGCAGCAGGCGTTTGATGTTAATCGCTTGATCATCAATCTGAATAACGGTGGCGTTTCGCCGTCTCCCCGCACAGTGCAGCAGGCATTTAGACGCTATACCGAGCAGGCCAACAACATGCCTGCATACGAAATGTGGCGTCACCAAGAACCACAGGTTGAGACGATTCGTGAAGGTCTTGCTGAAATCTTTGCTGTAAGCCCAGAGGAGATTGCAATCACTCGCAACGCTAGTGAGTCACTACAGACGCTGCAGCTTGGCATGCCCCTGGAACGGGGAGATGAAGTGCTGACCACCACACACGACTACCCGCGCATGATTACAACGTGGGACCAACGTGTACGCCGCGATGGTATCGTGCTCAAGAAGGTGTCGTATCCAACGCCACTCATGAACCGTCAAGACGTTGTTGATGCGATTGAACAGGGAATCACTTCGCGCACAAAGGTGATCCATATATCGCATGTTGTATTCCTCACTGGTCAGATACTGCCGGTGCGAGACATCTGCAGGTTGGCTGCTAAGCGTGGAATTCGCTGCATCGTGGATGGTGCTCATGCATTCTCGCACTTTCCCCACACGCAGAAGGACCTCGAATGTGAGTATTACGGAACAGCCTTACATAAGTGGTTCTTGGGTCCGATCGGGACTGGTATGCTGTTTGTGAAAAAAGAACGCATTGCGGATATCTGGCCTCTCATGGCCGCGCCAAAGGAGATGGATTCCAACATCCGCAAGTTCGAAGAGATCGGAACCCATCCTGCTGCGATGCATAACGCATTGATTGAATCGATACAATTCCACCGTGCACTAGGCAGTGAGCGCAAAGCTGCACGGCTGCGCTACCTGCATACGATATGGACCGATCAACTTGAGAAGTATGACAACGTAGCGTTCCTGACGAACATCAAGGACGATGAGAATCAGTGTGGACTGCGTCTCGTGCACATCGAAGGAACCGATCCTGGCAAGGTATCGTCGTACCTACTCGACAAGCACCGCATCTTTACGGTCTCCATCGGACACGAAGACTTCAAGGGGCTGCGGGTAGCCCCCTCGGTCTATACAACAACACAAGAGATGGAGCGCTTTGCTAAGGCCATGATGATGATTGCAAGGGGCGAAGCAGGCTCTGCTGTGTTAGTTGACGCAAAGAGTTGATTCCTGCTCGGTCTCATCGTCGAAATTGATCGAGTTCGGACGGAAGACCTCATCGAGTTCCTGTTCTAGTGTGTGCGTCCGGTGATAGCGTTGCTGATCTCGCACAAAGCTTGCCATGATCTCGATATGCCACGGCGGCAGCAACGTTACATGTACCCCTTGATCCCATCGAAATTTCGACATCGAGCGCTCACTTCCGGATATAGTGCCCTGAAGCGATTCAACAATCGTGTCTAAAACCACATGTAGACCATGTACTCCCTCGACAGAGAGAAGAATGTGAAGGTGGTCTGCTCTCACACTTAGTGCATATAGTACGGCTCCGCTTCCACGAATCGCGTCCTCCAGTGTATGCGTAAGTGCTTCTTCGAAATGTTCTGAAAGCAAAAAACCAGACTTGGGAACAAGAATTAGGTGCAATCCAGCTGTTGTATCTAACATGGTACTGTGATCCTCAAAAACGTGAGAAAGTGGACGTGGTTTCGTTTCTATGTGCGTTTTACTATGTCTAGTGTGACATTTGAGCGCCAGTCTTTATTTGGACTTAATCCAAATAAGATTTAATTTCGGACTAATTCAGTCTGAGTTTAGAGGTATTCGTGCGGTTCATTCTCGCCATCGTACTTGCAGCCACAGCCACTATAGCTGGCCCTAAATCACCACATGGGGTTAAGCCACGGGTGAAAAACGGCGACACCATCAAACTTGAGGCAGTTGAGGTGTTTGAACGTCGCAGAGGTGAGTCTCGCATCACGCGAGCGCCGGACGTAGGCGTATCCGTGATTAATGCGGCAAAGAAAGTCGAACGCGTCTACATAGCGGATGCTCCAACCGTGTTGGCTACCAATACGGCACGGCAGGCATTTTCATCTATTGCCGGCATCAATGTGTGGGAGTCGGATCCTGCCGGATTGCAGCTTAGTATCGGCGCACGGGGCCTAAACCCCAACCGCATGATCAACTTCAACGCTCGTCAGAACGGGTATGATATTTCTGCCGATCCCTTGGGGTATCCTGAGGCATATTACACGCCCCTTCTTCAGGCTGTAGACCATATCGATGTTGTACGTGGCGCTGGATCTCTTCGATACGGATCGCAGTTCGGTGGAACGGTCAACTTTATCATGAAAGAGGGAAGCCGCAACGCTCCGCTCTCGGGACAGGTAACGCTAACAGGGGGCTCGTATGGCTTTGCCAGCGGGTACGCAGAGCTCGGTGGAACATCGGGGTCAACAAACTACATCGGCATCTATCAGTATCGCCGTGCCGATGCATGGAGAGCCAATAGTGCCTTTGACCAGCACCTCGGATACGCTGCTGTATCGCATCAATTCACGCCGGCATTGCAACTCAAGATTGATGCCACGAAGATGACGTATCTCTCGCAGCAGCCAGGGGGCGTAACAGATAGCATGTTCAATGTAAACCCGCAGACTTCGACGCGGAGTCGCAACTGGTTTACAAGCGACTGGAACATGGCATCGGCAACACTTGATTGGCAGGTGGCACAGCGCACGCGTATTCGCAGCGTTGTGTTCTACAATTCCAGCGAGCGGAAGTCTGTTGGGAACACATCAAAGATCACTGTTGCAGATAACGGTTCGCCGCGCACGGTTATCGACGACACGTATGCTAACCTTGGCAACGAGACAACGATTCGTCATGACGACTCGCTTGGAGCAATGCCCTACTCATTGCTTGCTGGACTGCGACTCTACAACGGCACATCTGCGCGTATACAGGCGCAGGGAACACCAGGAACTGATGCTGATTACTCGCTCTACAACAATCAAACCGCAGACGGGTTTAACATGCGTCACCCAAATGCCAACACAGCCGTGTTTGCAGAAATGGTGCTACAGGTAACACCATCGTTGAAGATTGTTCCAGGCGTACGATACGACAACATCTCAACATCGGCGCAAGGCACGTATAACCTGAAGGGCACAGATAGTTCTGGTGCAACGGTCTGGACCTATCCTTCGATTTCGCAGCAGCGCGATAGAGGAGTTGTACTTTCAGGAGTTGGTGCGTCGTATACGTTTGGCGGATCTGGCATAGAGCTTTACGCCAATGCAACACAAAACTATCGTGCTGTAAACTTCTCTGATCTCCGCGTTACAAGTCCCACATTGGTTGTTGATCCCTACATCAAGGACGCCTCGGGGTACACCATCGATCTGGGCACTCGTGGTTCGCTCGATGGCACGATCAACTGGGATGTATCTCTCTTTGCCATCGAGTATCGCGATCGCATCGGAGAGCTATCCAAGACAAATGAACAAGGTGTGGCATATCGACTTCGGACAAACCTTTCCAATGCCTATTCGCGAGGTATCGAATGGATGAACGAGGTGCACATCCATCGTGCGTTGGGTTGGTCTTCGAAATCACCAACGTTATCATGGCTGATCAATGCCACGGTGCTCGAGAGTAGGTATCAATCCGCTTCAAATTCGGCCATTGATGGCAAACGACTCGAATACGCTCCCGAGTCGAACCTGCGCACCGGATTAACGACGTCATGGAACGACATCCGTGGTTCGCTCCTTGTCTCTCACGTTGGCAAGCAGTATGCAGACGCATCCAACAAAGAGTTTGATGCAGCGGCTGCATCAGGAGTAATCCCGGCGTACACGGTTGTCGATGCCGTCATCGGTTATACGTTTGATCGCTACCGATTTGATCTCGGCATCAACAATCTATTCGATGCACGTTACTTCACGCGCAGGGCAGATGGCTATCCCGGACCAGGTATTATGCCTGCAGAGCCCCGTTCCGTAAACGCGTCAATATCCGTATCGTTGTAACGTCGTACGCTGCACAAAGCAGTAGACAACGCAACAATAGGGGTACTCCATGTTTGGCATGTTCAAATCAGCGTTTGGGGGCACGAATGAAGTCCTAAACGAAGCCTTGCGCAATGGCGCAACCATTGTCGATGTGCGTTCTCCGGGTGAGTATGCCGGCGGACATGTAGCGGACTCTAAGAACATCCCATTGCAGCAGATTCCGGATTCTCTGGGTACATTTCCAACAAGCAAGCCCATCGTGTTTTGCTGCGCATCTGGCGGCAGAAGCGGTCAGGCAACAGACTTTGCAAATGCCAAGGGCTACACTGCAGTTAACGGTGGACCCTGGACAACAGTGAACCGCGCAGTAGTAGAGTTAGAAGAAGGAGGCAAGTAATGTTACGTTTCGTTGTAAACCTCGCAGTTATCATGCTGGCCGCCGCCTCTGTTGCGTGTGCGCAGCAGTACAAGAATGCAACACCGCAAGAAGCAAAGGCGATGATCGGAAAAGGAAATGTGGTAGTCGTGGATGTTCGAACGCCACAGGAGTGGAACGCAGGACACCTATCAGGTGCAGTTCTTGTAGACTTCTACGATGCCAACTTTGAATCGAACATCAATAGAGTTGGCAAAGACAAGCAAGTGGTGGTGTATTGTGCACGCGGTGGTCGCAGCGCATCTGCTACAGAGAAAATGGCTTCGTGGGGCTGGAAAAATGTTACGAACATGACGGGTGGCTATCAAGCATGGTCGGCTGCTGGCCTTCCCACAACAACAAAGTAGCATCACGATGAATGCGGTACTATCGTATTACGAGAATCAGCTTGATAATCTATGGGCCATGATCTCCGCGCCCAGTTGGAGTAATTTCTTTTGGCTGTTTTTAGCATTATCGGCCTTTGTATGGACGCTTGAGCTGATGCGACCATGGCGTAAGGGGCAAGCAGTCTTGCGAAAAGACTTTTGGCTTGACACCTGGTACATGTTCTTCAACGTGTTTCTGTTTGGTGCTGCTGGCTTTTACGGCATCAGCTCGCTTGTCAAATCGCACCTATCAAGTGTTTTTCCCTATCTCAACGCCTTTCATGCAACGCTATCGCAGCTCTCGCCGTGGTTGCTACTCGTCATCATATTCGTAGTCCGCGACTTCATTCAGTGGAACATTCATCGTCTACTCCATGCATCGGACTTCTTGTGGCAGTTCCACAAAGTACACCACAGCGTTGAGCAGATGGGATATGCGGCGCACCTGCGTTATCATTTTGCAGAGAACATCATCTACGGTGTGCTTGAATACATACCATTGGCACTTCTTGGATTTGATCTTATCGACTTTATGGCAGCCGGCGTTTTTGCAACGGCCGTGGGCCACCTGAATCATGCAAACTTCTATCTGCCCCTGGGGCCATTGCAGTACATTTTTAACTCACCACAGATGCACATCTGGCATCATGCCAAGCAACTCCCAGAAGGCGTCAAGAGCGTTAACTACGGTCTCACTCTCAGCGTATGGGACTGGCTCTTCGGTACCTCATACATGCCCCACGACGGACGCGACATAGAGCTCGGCTTCGATAACGTAGAATCCTATCCGACTGGATTCTTCTCGCAGATGCTCGCCCCATTCAAGAAAAGGGGCTAGGGTGGGCTGCGATTCAAGGGCACGATACATCGTGCCCCAGATATACAGGGCGTGATTATGGGCAGGCGCAATCATGGGCGACACGTAGGGTCGCCCATAACGACCTGGGATGGTGGCGTCAACCCACAAAAAAAGGCACGCTATCTCGTGCCCTTTTCATGCGCGTGTTGGCGGACCCGTAGGGATTCGAACCCCAAACCTTCTGATCCGTAGTCAGATGCTCTATCCAGTTGAGCTACGGGTCCGTTGAATTTTCGTGTGTTAGGCTGTAGCTTCGAGCTTCTTTACAGCCTTAGCAAGACGACTCTTCTTGTTGGCTGCATTGTTCTTCTTGATCACGCCCTTCACTGCTACGCGATCTAGGATGCTGAATGCTGCCTTGAGTGCTTCTTGTGCTGCAGAAACTGTTGTTGCCGTGAGTACTGCCTTGATCGCCTCACGCATGGTCTTCTTGTTTCCGCGGTTGTAAATCTTGCGCTTTCGTGATTGACGAATGCGCTTGATAGCTGACTTATGATGTGCCATAGTGTGGCGCCAATTGTTCATTGAATTAAAACGAGCCACGAAGATAGGGAAGATTTCGACTTCCACAAATGCTAGATTTGCTTCATGACACTCTTTGAGCAGCTCGCGAGGCTTACAACAGAAGCTGTTAATCCGGCTACACTGCAGATTGACGCCGCATCAACATTTGACATTGTGTCGATGCTCAATGCTCAGGATGCCACCGTTGCAGCTGCGGTTCATGAGGAACTCGCACATGTTGCACAAGCCGTTGATATCATTGTAGATAGAATGAAAAGGGGCGGCCGGCTCGTGTATGTTGGCGCAGGAACCAGTGGACGCCTAGGCATCGTTGATGCGTCTGAAATGCCCCCTACCTACGGAACTGATCCCGAAATGATTCTTGGCATAATTGCTGGTGGAGATAGGGCTGTGTTTCGTTCTGTCGAGGGAGCAGAAGATGCCCCGGAAGCCGGAGAAAAAGCTCTCGTTGACGTCGATGTGTGCGCAAATGATGTTGTATGTGGGATCAGCGCCTCGGGCCGTACACCATTTGTACTGGGTGCTCTTCAGAGGGCAAGCAAGGTTGGGGCTGCGACGATACTCATAAGCACAAATCATCGAGAAATGGTTACATCATATGCCCAAGATGCGAGTGTGCTGATATGCCCAGTTGTAGGCCCAGAACCCATAACGGGATCTACCCGCATGAAGTCTGGTACGGCTCAAAAGATGGTGCTGAATATGCTAACGACCGCCACAATGGTAAAACTTGGAAAGACCTACAGCAATGTGATGGTTGATCTGCAGCTTACCAACGAGAAGCTAAAGGAGCGTGCCAAGCGGATTGTGATGTCCATCTGCAACGTTGAATATGATCAGGCTGGGCATGTACTCGAAGTGGCCAACGGGCATGTGAAGACTGCTTTGGTTATGGCAACCCATAACTGCTCACGAGAAGAGGCTGTTGTTCGTCTTGAGCAGGCGAACGGAATTGTCCGTATTGCATTGGAAGGCAACGTATGACGAAGCATCAACTGGTCCAGATGGCGCTTGAACAGGGTTTGACGTTCGAGGCATTTTTGCATCGTGCAGAGCAACGTATGCACGCTCAAGGCCCGGATGACCAGTTTGCATCGGGACGTCACTTGAACTGGTCGCGGATGGCACGCCACCAGAAAACCTATGAGCCTTCCGAAGAAATGCGCATCGCGATGAATAGCGTTGCAGGCCAGACATGGGTTGTTATAACCGAAGACTGGTGTGGGGATTCGGCTCAAATATTACCAGTAATCTCTGCTATTGCATCACTCAGCGAAACCGTCCGTCTGCGCATCCTTGATCGTGATAGCTATCCCAAAGCAATGGACCTCTATCTTACAAACGGCACGCGTTCGGTTCCCATAGTGATAGCATTCAACGCAGATACCAACGAACTCTGGCATTGGGGTCCGAGACCCGAAGCAGCCAAAACGCTTGTTGACGAATGGAAAACTAGATTTGAAAACAAGTCAGACATGTATCCTCTGCTGCATGCGTGGTATGCTGAGCACGGCCACAGCGAGATAGAACGGGACGTTGTGCAACTTCTTCATACAAAAGGCTAACAGCGTGGAGTTTATTCAGGGGCTCGTAGATTTTATTCTGCACATTGATGTGCACTTAACAATGATCACAAGCCAATATGGCACTCACAGTTATGCGATTCTGTTCGCCATTGTGTTCGCTGAGACGGGGCTTGTGGTTACACCATTTCTTCCCGGCGATACGCTACTCTTTGCCGCTGGTGCTATTTGTTCGCTGGGTACGCTAGATCCGGTTTTTCTGTGTTTTCTGTTAATCGTGGCTGCGATACTAGGTGATGGTGTGAACTACGCTATTGGGCAGCGGTTTGGCCGCAAGCTGTTTTCGAGCACCACATCCAAGCTCTTTAATCGTGTGCACTTAGAGAGAACGCATGCGTTTTACGAAAAGTATGGTGGCAAGACGATTATCATCGCTCGGTTTATGCCTATTATCCGAACGTTTGCGCCTTTTGTGGCGGGAATTGGCGAAATGTCCTACCGCAGATTTCTGCTCTACAACGTTGTTGGTGCCGTGGTTTGGGTGGTCACATTTGTTGTCCTTGGCTTTGTTTTCGGCAACCAGCCCCTCGTTGAAGAGAACTTTACCCTCGTTATCGGTGTACTTATTCTGCTGAGTATTCTGCCGGCAGTACTTGAGATTATCAGGACACGTAAGGAATTGTAACTTTGCAAACCTGCTTGGATGGCGAAATTGGCAGACGCACAAGACTTAAAATCTTGTGTCCCGTAAGGGGCGTGCGGGTTCAAGCCCCGCTCCAAGCACTTGAGAACAACCATATGCGCATGACGAACCTTCAGACATTGTCGATTGTAATCGCAGCGATTGCCTGTTGCATGCTTACCAGTAGGCTGGTAGCCCAAGAGCAGTCCTTGTTTACGAGGATACAGCCCGAGCAGTCTGGAGTAACATGGAGAACCGATCTCTCGCGTGTAAAGATCTCCACAGATTCTCTCATGCGCATCAATTCGATGGTTCCAGGCTGTGGTGTTGCAATCGGAGATTACACTGGCGACGGCCTCGCCGACATGATATTCACGAACTTCACAGGTGTGGCGTTTTATCGAAACGATGGATCACTGAAGTTCACGGATATATCCTCACAAATAGGCTATCCAAACGATTCATTGTTCTTTTCAACTGGGGTTTGTCTGGTTGACATCGATGCCGACAACGATCTCGATGTTTTTATTACACGCTGGCAAAACACCTGTAGGCTGCTGATTAACGACGGCAAGGGCAATTTCACGGAACATGCCGCTGAGTATGGTCTTAATTACTCGAATGAAAGTGTGCACAGTGTCTTTTTCGATTACGACAAAGACGGGCTTCTTGACTGCTATATCGTTGTGTACTCAAACTATCATCAGTTTTTGCGTAACGATCCTGTGCGCGACTCTATCGAGATGGCGCAATCTCTTGAGCGTCAGCAGCAACGCAACGTAACACAGAAGTACGAGGCGGTCGAGGATTCGTCGCTTGAACGCCGCGAAAAGACATTTCGAATGCTCACTGCTCTCGAGAATCGGCACTCTGGTAATACAGACAAACTCTATCGCAATCTTGGAAACGGAAAGTTCGAGGATGTATCTGCTCAAGCATGGATTCGCGATAAGGGTATGGGGCTAAGCGCAACGGTTGCCGATGTAAACCTTGACGGCTATCCCGACATATATGTAGCGAATGATTTCAATTCAACGGACCTCATTTACCTGAACAACGCAGATGGCACCTTTGCTGAAAGTATGATGCGCATGACACGGCGCGCCTCTGTGTTCAGCATGGGAAGTGATGTTGCTGATCTTAATCGTGATGGTCTACCAGATATCATCACCACCGACATGTTGCCAGATAACCATGTGCGCCGCATTATCAATACAAATGCCACGGGGGATATGTCGATTTACAACCCGACATACGACTCGAATCAAGTTTCCCGAAACATGGTCCAGCTAAATCGTGGCTACAATCAGTTTTCTGAAATTGGTTACATGACTGGCATGGCGGCTACTGATTGGAGTTGGGCATGCCTAGTACACGACTTTGACCTTGATGGAAGAGCGGATGTTTTTATCGGAAACGGTTATGTATCGGACCTCTCTGATCAAGATTACGTGTACAACCTCAATACGCGCTCTGCTGCGGCTGCAAACCTCCAGGCGTTGCGTGAGCCAAACTTTCTTTTCCGGCAAACAGACGACCTCAAGTTTAAAAACGTGGCCAAGGATTGGAGTGTAGACGATACAAGCGCCACGTTTGGTGCTGCATACGCAGATCTTGATGGAGATGGCGACTGCGAACTTATCGTGCCGAATTATGACACGGTTATGTTCATATACAAGAACAATGCTATCGAGCAAAAACGTGGTACCTACGTCGCATTGCGTTTTCTTGGTCTTGGTGGAAACACGGCTGGACTTGGCGCTAAAGTGCGTGTTGTAGCTGGAGGCATTTCGCATTACCGTGAGAATTATGTTGTTCGTGGTTTCCAATCACAGGTAGACAACCTAATGGTAGTTGGTCTTGGCTCTGCAACAACGATTGACTCGGTAATTGTTGAATGGCCGGATACAAGATCACAGGTATATACAAGGCTGACGGCCAATTCTACAATCGTACTCGATCAACGTGATGCAAGTGCAACAGGACGTTCCTGGTTTGCGATTCCACTTCCGGATTCAACCACATTTATCGACGCCACCTCGACCTCTGGTATCCTGTACCATCACAAGGAAAACTACTTCGACGACTTCAAGCGCTTCCGTTTGATGCCAATGCGTGCGTCGTGGGGAGGCCCAGCTGTAGCTGTTGCAGATGTAAATGGTGACGGACTAGAGGATGTTGTCTTCGGAAGTTCACGTGGGTTTCATCCTGCTGCTTTTGTGCAAACAAAGACAGGTACGTTTTTGCCGCAAGAATTGGGTTTGAACAAAGCTGATAGCACCCATGAAATTCAAGCCATGTTGCTGATAGATATCGATAACGACAGAGACCGCGATCTGGTCATTGCATGTGGTGGTGTTGAATTTAATGAGCTTGATGCCGAACGAAAGATGCTCGTCTACACCAATGATGGCAAGGGTAGGTATACCAAGAAGCTTGCTGGTGTTCCACACGTGCAAACAAACGCTACAACCCTTAATGCTGCAGACTTCGATAATGACGGAGACATTGATCTATTTGTAGGCGGTGGGGTTATCACCAATCAGTACCCATACTGTGATAAGAGTTTCCTTCTTGTAAACGATGGAAAAGGAAATTTTACGGACCTTACCGATTCGATAGCTCCCGGCCTTAGGAATGTAGGATTGGTGCGCTCTGCAATATGGACAGACATCGATAACGATGACCGACATGATCTCATCGTGGTTGGCGAATGGATGCCAATTACGATCTTTAGCAATACAGGCTCAGGTCTTGTCAATAAAACGCCTACCTATGGGCTTGATTCTACAGTAAGCTGGTGGTATAGTATCGCTGGAGCAGACGTTGATAACGATGGAGACGTAGATTATATCCTTGGGAATCAGGGACTTAACCATCGTTACAAGGCCTCTCGTGAAAAGCCGATCATCATCTACGCTGCAGACTTCGACGACAATGGATCGATTGATCCACTAGTGACCTATATCACAGACACCGGTAAGCGCCAACTTATGCGCGACAGGCATCGTGTTTTTACTCAGATGCCTACTCTGAATCGTAAGTTCAATGATTTCATAGACTTCGCCTTTGCTACGATCGATAAGATCATCGAGCCAGAGTACATGGATACGTGCTACAAACGTCAGGCCATCATGATGGAGTCGGTGGTAATGCTGAACAACGGTGGATCGTTTTCTTTGAAGCCCCTTCCAGAGATCGCCCAGATATCTCCCATCATGGGGATTGAAGCGATAGACCTGAACGACGACGCCTACCTTGATTTGGTTGTCTGTGGCAATATGTACGGGGCCGAAGACGATGTAGTGCGCTACGATGCTGGCAAGGGGCTTGTAATGCTTGGCAAGGGAAATGGTGAATTCTCGCCTATGCTGATCCCAGAATCTGGTTTCGTTACACAGTACGATGCCCGTGGATTAGTGACAATTAAGAACCCTAGTAATCCTGCGCAGCCATACATCCTTGTAGCCGCTGTAAATCAAAGTAACGCAATGACTTACATACCTAGCCAGCGTACATGTTCCTTTGTTAGAGCCATCAGCGTAGACCCAGCGAAAACAAAGTATACGTCCGTAGAACTTGGTAGTTCACGACGAAAAGTAGAGGTGTACTGTGGCAGCTCATACAGAAGCCAGACCAGCTGCAACCTCGTAGTGCCGAAAAGTGCCCGAATCCAAGCTAATACTCGCAAATCGGCAGATCGCAAGCGCACAAAGTGATCATGCACCGCGATGTAACTTTTTCAGTTTTTTTTACTTGTGGTTTGCCCGAGGGTGAGTATTTTGTGGTCCGAAGTCGGTGTGTCGATTTCTATAAACTAAACGTTGAAAAATCAATCAAAACTTTTACGTATAACCATTTGTGGGAATCACATGCATAGGTTCTACCTTTTTGCCTTAAGGGCATTGTTTGTGTTGGCATTGCTTGCAACATCGCAAGATGTTGTAGCCCAGTATTGCAGACCGACACTCACTCCGGGCTTCTGGGGTACTGGTATTTCGTTCTTCCGTTTTGGAACGTTCAGTCGTAACTCGCCTATCGCTGACCAAAACAACCAGACGGGATACTCGTACTTTACTGGTCAGTCAATAATGGCGTTTCGAAATACGCCGATCAGTATCCAAGTAAACGGCGACCAGTTTTCGCAAATGTCGTATACAATCTGGATTGACCTTGACCAGGACGGCATCTTCCAGCCAGAAGAGCGTGTATGGTGTGCTCAGTCGGCATTCGGTAGTGGTTCTGTTACAGGAACTCTTTCGCTGAAATGTTTGACTCGCTCGGGCCGCACTCGTTTGCGCCTCATGGCTCAGACGAACACGGGAACAGCTTGTATCAATGATCCTTGTACGTTCCCACAGTACTCACAGGGTGAGTGCGAAGACTACGATTTAGATATTATTGGAAGCTTTGTCTCTTCGTTCCCGAACGACATTCCAGATAGCTCAGCTATCCTTCCTCGTGGCAATCTGTATGACGGTTCGGCTGCAAATCGTCCGATGCCGAGTGTTTCTGTTCAGGCAGGTTCGGCAGGTCAGCAGTATGTACTTCGCTATCGCATCATCGGACCACTCCCAGCGCGTGATACAGTGTACACTGCCGACTGGACAGCTACAGGCCCAACATCTGGTGCATTCCCGCAGACATTCACGACAAGCCCATCAAATGCCACAGGCCGTCTGGCAGGCGTTGCTGGTGCATTGAATACGCTTCCAGCAGTGGGCGGTGAGTACATCCTGATAGTACGTACGATAGCATCTGGTTCGTCGTGTGCAGATGAATGGACACGCTCATTTACAATTGCTGTCAATCGAGATATGTCTACTCGTCTGGTTCGTTCACCGCAAGCAAACGATGCTCCACGTAAGTTCAAGTATCCTAACACAACACCGATCCCTGTTGAAGCTATTTTCCAGAACTCGGGATTGGATACGGTTAAAATGTTCCAAGGTATTGCTCGCATCTTCGGACCATCAGGCTCGTTGGTTTGGAGTGATACGGTTGTTGTTAACGAGGCACTCCCTGCGGCAGTTCGAATAACGCAAGCTTTCGAGAATTTCAACCCGAATTCTGGTGGTCACCAAGTTGGTCTGTACAAGACCATCGTCTGTGCAGATCTCATCGATCCATTCCCAGATGAAAACACATTTAATGACTGCTTGCCACGTCCGGCAACGCCAGAATTCATTTTCGAAGTAGGATACAACGAAGAGCCAGGTGTTAACGCGGTTCTCGTTCCACCACCGGGCAACCAGGGTGCTGCCAGCCGCCTCATCACCAACCGTTCACTTCGTCCGGAAGCAGTGTTTGAGAACAACGGTATCCAAGATTTGTCGAATGTTCCAGTTCGTTTGATCATTACGCGTATTGCGGACAACGTAACGGTTTATAATCAAACCGGTGTTGTTCCAGATATCGCTGCAGGTCAGTTCAACAAAACGATCTATACATTCCCAGCATTTACACCAACGGTAGGTGGCGACTATCGCTTCTGCTATCGCGTTGAGTATCCTGGTGATCCTGTAACATCGAATAACGAACTGTGCATTACACGTACTGTAGAGCCAAACCTTTGTGGTGTGTACACGATCGGTACAACGAAGTCAGGCCCACGCAACTTCCCATCGATTGACTCAGCCATGAATGCGCTGTATTTCTTTGGTGTAAGCTGCTCTGTAGTCTTTGAGTTTACGGATGAATCGTATACGAAGACAGCAACTGGCATCAATACGCCGGCAATCGATCTTTCGAGCCGTGTTATTGGTGCAGGCGCAAACGCAACGATTACATTCCGCCCATCGGTAGAGCGTTCTATTGCTAAGGGTGGTGTTACAATCAATCTGCAGTCTGAATCAGGCATCGGTGTTTTGATGGGTCAGAATATTAGCCCATTTAACAACTTCGCTATCCAGCGTCAGAGTTACTTTGCTAATGCTCAGAATGCAAATTCAGACGGATATATCACAGTCGATGGTGGTTCACAGAAGTCACTGCGCTTCACTATTCGTAAGAATGCAATTCCTGGCTTCCCATCACCAACTGTTTCTGTGTTCTACCTGTCATCAGGTTCGTCGAACATTAGCATCCGCAACTGTATCATCGCGAATGCGGATGGTGTAGCACCATCATATGCTGATTCGCTTCCTCAGATTCAGTTCAACCCAGGATCGAACCAGTTCCGTTTTGAAGGCAACACACGTAACACCACGATTGGATTCACCGCGGGCATTACACAGCGTGATACTATCAACCCAGACAACTTTGGCAATCTTGATACGCTGATTAATACAAACAACAAGTTCGTTGGTAACGAAATCAGTGGATTCGGATATGGTATCGTTTCTATCGGTATCGGACCATTGATCAAGGCTGGTGTAAATGAGTTCCGCCCATACTACAATGCAGGAACAGAGATCAGTAACAACTTGATCTTCAACGTGCGCCGTGCAGGTATCTTCGTTGGTTATGAAGACGGCGTAAAGATAGAGGGCAACCGCATCTACAATGTGGGTACAGCTGTAAGCTCTACTGCCCGTGACGCCGCTGGTATCATTGCCGGTGGTGAAGGACGCTACAACAACATGAATCTGTTTATTTCGCGCAACGAGATAAGTGGTGTTCGTGCAAGCAACTGGTCACGTGGTATCAATATCCAGCAGGCTCGCAACGAATTCCAGCCGCTTAGTGGCGTTAATAAGGGCTTTGGCCCACGTACGCAGGCTACGACAATCTCGTTCCCAAGCAAGGCAGAGCACACGTACATCACAAGCAATGCCGTGTGGGGTCTCACACGTGGAACAACAACAGGCAACATTGCTGGTATCCACTCGTATACAGCGCGCGCAACATCAACAGATCCAGTTGCAGCGTTGATTACGCCGCGTCTCAAAACGTACTTTACTCTGGCAGACTCAATCGTTAACAACACCATCGTTATTGCTAATGACAATGTTGTTGGCTCTGGAGCGATCGTTGCTGTTGGTGTGCAGAATTCAGATGGACCAGTTGTGATGAACAACGCTATTGCTCTTATGAGCCCAGCGAATTCAGCAACGCTTACTCAATCTGCGCTTCTATATGAAGGTACGATCTTCCGTAACGGCCGCGTAAACACATGGTATCTTCCAAATACAGCTCCTAAGGCTCTTGTATCGAACAAGAATGCATTCTGGGCTCCAAATTCAGGTATTGCACGTGTTATCGAAATCTCACACACCAGCGAAGTTGTTTCTGCTGGTTCGCAGGGAGAGTTTAATACGATCGCTCAATGGCGCAACTGGACAGCACAGGATATCAACTCACCATATGGCAATTTTGTTGCTGAGCACGAGTTCCAAGGCGTGGCTCCAAACCAACGTCTTCGCGTTATCACTACACCACGCCCACCGGTTGGTTCAATCCTGAACAACAATGGAGAACGTCTCGCAGGTACACGTCTTGATATCGAAGGCGGTCTTCGTGGTCAAGCAGGTCTTGGTTACGACATTGGTGCAGATGAATTTGATGGTCGTCTCTACGTTAGTGATCTAGAAGTAATCGACATCCTGAGCCCTGCAGCATATCGTGATGCAGCAGGTTCAACAAGCGATGCTGAATACATCATGACAAAGGCTCCAGTTGACGTACGTTCACGCGTTCGCAACAATGGTGCTCTTGCCACGACAAACTCACAAGTACGCGTTCGTATCTACGTAGAAACAGTTGCATCGAACAACGCTAACAGTGCAACGCCTACATTTAACACAACACCTGAAATCGATCGCGTTGTTGGTACAGCTCTTGCATCTGGTCAGTCTAAGGATATCACATTTGGTATCCCTGGATGGTCACCACAGCCATACTACGGTATGATGGGCTATAACGTGCCAGTTCAGTTCAGCGCTATGAGCTATAACGTAACTCCACGCTATCGCATTGAGGTTTCAACTCCTTCTGATGAGTTTAATCCTAACAACGTGTTCTCAAAGGATGTTCGCTTCTACATGATCAAGTCAACACGCCGTATGGTTGTGTCAGGTGAGAACATTAGCATGGATATCCTCACAGGAACACCAACTGCTAATGATATTGCTAGCCGCTTGAATGCAGACAGTTTGCAGAAGGCTCTTGGAGATCTTGGATATATCATTGATCCATCATCTGACCGCTACGACTTTGACATCTTTGACAGAACAGCATGGGCTATTCGTTCGGTAGACTACACAGCTTATCAAACGATGTTCTGGGCGCATGACTTGAATCCACTTTCACGTACAGAGCGTGATGACATCCGCAACTATGTTGCTTCAGGTCAGCCTGGTCGTAAGAAGAACATTGCCATCTCTGGCTCTGCTCTTCCGGCTCAGCACAATGGAGCATCAATCGTAACGGACCTCAACTTTGTACAACGCGTTCTGCGTTCAAACTTCAAGGCTCCAGGAACACCATTCTCACCAAACTACAGTGGACGCTACCTCGAAGGTCGTACACTTGCGCGCGGTAACAGCGAAATGGTAGTTCGTACAGGCTTTGCTGGCGACCAAGATCCAACACCAGCGCTTGCTACGATCTTCTCAGATCAAGGTACATCTGGTGTAACCAACGTTGCCTACAGCTATCCTCGTGCAGACCGCTCAACAACAGACTCAATTGCTGGTACAGCAACTGCAGGCATCACAGTAAACTCTGTATACCTTGGTGTTGATTGGCGTCACTTTGGCCGCACAGGCGTGCGTACAGGTGTAGAGCGCGTTGTTCGCGGCATCTTCGACTTCTTCGAAACAAACGGTGGTGGTCTTGTACCAGTGCAGGTTGTTGACTTCAACGCAAAGGCACGTTCGAAGAATGTAGACGTATTCTGGGCTACTGCTTCAGAAAAGAATCTTGATCGCTTTGAGATAGAGCGCGCATCTCTCACATCAGTTAAGGCTGGTGATATCGCAGATGCTTCTTCCTTCCAGAAGATCCGTTCGGTTGCGGCAGCTGGTACATCGACATCACGCCGTGAGTACTCAATGGTAGATGAGAACCTTGCAGCTGGATCATATGTCTATCGTCTCACAGCGGTTGACAAGGACGGTTCACGTTCTTCATCTGAAGAAGTACAAGTAACAATCGAGGGTGAAAACAACGGTGTATCACTCGGCGATGTAACGCCTAACCCAGTTGTTGCCGGTGCATCGGTTACGTTCGCGCTTGCTCAAGCAGGTGAGGTATACGTTACACTTGTGAACACAGCTGGCGAGGAAGTAGCAACACTTGTAAATGCAGCATTTGCTGCAGGCACACACAAGATCGAATTGGATGCAGCTCCGCTTGCATCAGGGTCGTACACGTTGATCCTGCGTAGCAATGGTGTTGTAACATCGAAGACGGTAACTGTAACAAAGTAACAGTCTCGATTTCTTAGAAAACAAAACGGCTTCCGTGCCTTTGGCGCGGAAGCCGTTTGTAGTTTTGCACCCACATATGACCATTTCACGGCCACTAAAGCTTTCAATCACGTCCGGACTATTACTCGGGTTCTCCTATTCGTTTGTCGAATGGTGCTCGGGCGTACTCATGCTAGTGGCGTACATGCCCCTTCTTAAGCTCTTTACAGAGGAAAGTCCTGAGATAGGTTGGAATCGCAGAGTCTGGTATGCGTACATCAGTCTTGCACTATTCCATGCAATGTCGAATTGGTGGATAGCTAGCTGGCAACAACAGACAGACCCATATCTGTTTGCCACAGGAATTGCGCTATTGTTTATACATCCGTTGCTACTGATGCTTCCGTTTGTTGCTCTAGCATCTATACGAAAGCGAATGGGCTCAGGCTGGTTGTTGCTGAGCTTCCCGTTTGTGCTAACAGCTTTTGAATGGCTTCACGGACAGACAGACTTTTCCTATCCTTGGCTAACAAGTGGATACACGCTAGGGAATCTCAATCTTGGCCAGGTGGCCGATATTGTCGGGGTGTATGGTTTGTCTTTTCTGATTGGCATCTCCAATAGCATCACATCGATGCTGTCGCATTCCTTTCAGGTGAGCACAAAGCGCACACGCAATATCCTGCTTGCCGTTTATGCTGTTTACATAGGAGTATGGTCGGTCGTTGGCGGGATCCGCCAAGAACAGGCCCAACCTTATGCATTGCCAACAAAAGCTACAGATGTTCAGTCCGTAATGCTTGTGCAGCCAAATGAGAATCCATGGGACAAATGGTCAGACTCTCGCCAGCAGCTCGCTGTGCACATCACCCTTACAGACAGTGCTATTGCTGCAGCGCAGAAGCCCGACCTAGTTGTATGGAGCGAAACAGCTCTGCCATTTGTTATTAGGGATTCGCGGCACGATGTAGAATGGACCGGTCTGCGCACCTGGGTGGCGCGCACCAGTGCAGCACTGTTAACGGGTGTAGCCGATCGAATGATATACCCATCAGATCAAGCTCCGCCTTCAGCACGAAAATCAGAACAAGATCCAACGGTCAAGTACGATGTGTTTAATGCAGCATATCTTATCAATGCCGACACCGCGTTGGTACAGGTGCACCGAAAGTCTGTGCTGACACCCTTTGCCGAGCGTTTGCCATTTGCTGATCAGCTAACGTTTGCCATGAGCTGGATAGAATGGGGGGTTGGCATCTCATCATGGGGTAAGGGGCAGGCACGGAATCCACTGTACGTTATGCGAGGCGCTGATACAACTCTTCGAGTTGGCCCAATCATATGTATTGAGTCAATCTACCCGGAAGTTTCGCGAGATTTCGTGCTCAATGGTGCCAACACACTATGCGTTGTTACAAATGATGCATGGTATAATGGAACAGCTGGACCACGCCAGCATTACAATATTGCGCGTATGCGAGCGATTGAAACGCGCAAGCCAGTTCTTCGTTGCGCGAATTCTGGGGTCTCAGGACTCATTGCCGCCACTGGAGAATCGGTATCTGAGCTGCCTGTCGAACAATCTGCTGTGGGCCTTGTAGAAGTGATGCCAAATAACATCATCACGCCGTTTGTGCGCTATGGCAACGTCCTGCCAATTCTGAGTGCATGGATAGTTGTTTTTCTCCTCCTAGCTGCAAGAATTCCGCTAATTCAACGTATTCTAAGCTTTCGTTCAACGTTATCATGAAAAAACATCCTATGACCCGAATGGTTTACTCGGCGGCAGTCCTGCTTGCCGTGTCCATCGGCAGTACACTATCGAGTTGGGCTCAAAAGCCCCTTGAATTCAAAGAGTATGACTTGCCGAACGGACTTCACGTTATCCTCCATGAGGACCACTCTGCACCCGTTGTTGCAACGGTTGTTCACTACAAGGTTGGCTCTCGCGATGAGGACCCGGCTCGCACAGGGTTTGCCCATTTCTTTGAGCACCTCATGTTCGAGTCTACCGACAAAATCGAGCGCGGTACGATTGACAAGATGGTCAATGGTGCAGGGGGCGAGCTTAATGCATTCACCAGTAACGACCAGACGGTTTACCATTTCGTATTACCGTCAAATCAGGTTCGCCTTGGACTATGGATCGAAGCCCAGCGTATGCGAAAGCTTCAGGTGAACAGCATCGGCGTTGAGACCCAGCGTGGTGTTGTTAAGGAAGAGCGCAAGAACCGCTACGACAACGCCCCGTATGGTGGATGGCTGGAGAAGGCGCAAAGGGCACTGTTCTTGGGCACACCCTATGAGTGGGCGCCAATTGGGTCTGCACAGCATATCGATAGCGCTTCAATTGCAGAGTTCACGGCATTTTATAATCAGTTCTATACGCCGAACAATGCGATTCTTGTCGTGAGTGGAGATTTCGACGAAGCGATGATCCGAGAGACCATTGATGCCTACTTCGGTGGCTACGCTCAAGCACCCGAGCCGAAGCGTCCGGTTGTTGGCCAGCTCAAGCCCCTTGATGGAGAAATCCGCGAAACAATCAATGATCCAAAGGCCCAGCTTCCTGCGTTGTTTATCTCGTATCGTGCTATGAACCAGACAGATCCTGATGCCTATGCGGCAGACCTGCTTACCACGATTATGACCAATGGTGAATCATCACGCATGTATCGTACGCTCGTAGACAGTCTACAGGTTGCTGTACAAGCAAGCATGTCTCTGTTCCCAAGAGAGCTCATAGGCATGTCTTTCTGTGTTGGCATCGTTGCACCGGGTAAAGATCCTGCAGAGGTTGAAAGAGCCATTGATGCAGAAATTGAGAATGTAATCGCTTATGGCGTTACTGATGAGGAATTGCAAAAGGCAAAGAACATCACCGAGATGAATGTTGTAGAGCAACGCATGGGAGTGTATCAAAAGGCGCTTGCGTTATCGAACGCCTATCGTTTCGATGGATCTACTTCAGCCATCAATGATGAACTTGTAAAGTATAGCAAGGTAACCAAGGCTGATATCCAACGTGTTGCCAAACGCATGTTTGGTACAAAGCAGCGCATTGTTCTCACCTATTTGCCATCGAAAGGATAAGAACAATGATGAAGCACATTCTGACGATCGTGCTGATGCTTTCGATTGTAGTGTCGGCACAATCGCAAACAAAGAAGAAGAAGACAACTACTTCTAAACGACGCGGTAAAAAGGTCGAGGCTGTTCAGCCCGCACCACAGCAAGCAACAGGCACGGCCAATCAGTCTGCCACAGGAACAGATAAACCGAACCTTGATGTACGGCCCAGTGCCCTTCCCGGCACATCGTTTGTATTTCCGAACTATGAAGAGTTTACGCTCTCAAACGGACTTAAAGTCTATGTGATCGAGAATCGTGAACAGCCTATGGTTACAGTCTCGATGGTGCTGCATGGTGGAGAAGCTTATGATCCCGTGGGCAGGGAGGGCACAGCTGCTGTTGCCGGAGACATGCTTTCGAAGGGCACCAAGAAGCGTTCGGCATTAGAGATTGCTAAGACCCTCGATGGTGTTGGAGCTGGCATTAGTGTGTCGTCTACTGGCGAGTCCATGACGATCTCTGCATCAGCACTTACCCGCCATCTGTCGGTTGTTATGGGTATCCTGAGCGAGGAGTTGCGCGAGCCAATCTTCGACGAGCAGGAGCTTGCCAAGCTCAAGCAACAATACGTTGCCAGTGTTGCATCGCGCAGATCGCGTCCAGTTGAGATTGCTCAGGCACTTTCACGAAAGGTAATCTATGGCATGGATAACCCATTGGCGCGTCGCTCATCGGAAAAGTCAATCAAGGCCATCGCCCGAGAGGATGTTGTAGCGTTTCATGATAACTACATCCGGCCCAACTCGGCTGCCATAGCAATCGTTGGAGACATCTCAGTTCGCGAGGCTCGTGAGCTGATGAACAAGTATCTCGGCTCTTGGCAGCGGGGAACGCGGCCCGAAGTATCAATGTCGGGTATGAGCACTGAGCCAGCAGGTGTGTATTTCGTTCCGCGTAAGGGGGCCGTGCAGAGCGCGGTTATAGTTTGTGCGGCAGGTCCGGCAGTTAGCTCTCCAGACTTTAACGCAACCCAAATCATGGCAAGCCATCTTGGCTCGGGGTTTGGAAGCTTGCTCTTTAATACACTGCGCGAAACGTATTCGTATACCTACTCGCCGTTCTCGTTGCTTACACGTGGACGTCGATACAACCGCATAGCAGCTGGAGCCGAGGTGCGTACCTCTGTAACAGACTCGGCAATCGTTGTGATGCTGCGAGAGATTCGCAAGCTTGCCGGTGAGGGTCCAGAAGACGATGCCATTGCACGACGCATAGCTTTGGAAGCTGGACAGTACCGCATAGCCTTTGAGCGATCATCCACGGTAGCATCCATCCTTCTGAACTCTTGGATCAACGATGTTTCGATCGAAGATGCAAAGAGCTATACAGATCGTATCGAGGCATTGTCTTCGGGAGACATTCAGGCAGCGGCATCAGGGTATCTCGAGATGTTCAAATTGCGCCTTGTTGTTGTTGGCAATCCAAGTGTTCGTGAAAAGCTTGAGCAGTTTGGTGTTATCAAAGAATACACGCTTGACTTAGAGCCTGTAACAGAAAGTCCGTACGAACCGGTACCGTATACCATCGAGCAGCTGATTGGCATGTACAGCGATGCTGTAGGTGGGGCTACAGGGATCGATACAGTGCGTACACTTCATGCTTCAGGCACGGTAACACTCATCATGCAGGGAAAAGAGTATCAGGGTTCTTTTACTCGCGTAAACATGGCTCCAAACAAGGAGTATGCCACCCTAGACTTAGGCATGATGCAGCAGGCACAATGGGTAAATGGCACAAATGCATGGTCGTCGCTGATGAATGGAGATGCAGGCGAAGCTCCAGCCGACGAACTCAAGCAGCTGCTTCTCGAGGCGCGAATGTTCCCTTTTTCATCACTTGTAGCTGATGGATACGTGTGCAAGGTGCTCGGCAAGCGTGATGGCCTCATTACAATCGAGGCGTTAAGCCCAGCCGGGACCACCGAGCGTTACTTCGTTGATGGAATAACATTTTTGGTTGTTCGCCACGAAAAAGATGAGGCGGGTCCGCAGGGCACTGTAACCACGATTGAAAAATTCAGTGAATATGCCGACGTAGGCGGAGTGAAACTGCCTAAGCGTGTTCAGGTTCAAAACAATATACTCTCGATGGAGCGAAATGTTGTCTACACAGTTAACCAGCCCCTAGATCCATCGACATTCGAACCAACAAAGAAGTAAAGTAGATACGATGCGTGTTGTTAAGGCATTTGCAGCCCTCCGAGATGGTGTAGTTGCACCGCAACGCATTGAGAATGTAACGATCGAAGCGGCTATGGCAGTGTTTGCCATAGCCGTTTTTCTGGTTGCCATCACAACTGTTTGGTCGGTAGACCTGCAGCAGGGTAACTCGCAGCTTGCCGCAGAGTCTGCTAGGCTTATCTCGTCCACAACTACACAAAGAGTCACTGAGGTACCTCAAGTAGACCTTTCGCTGCCTCAGCGCGTATTTACCCAGGCATTGGGCGAGGCGTTGCAAAAGACGATAATCCCATACGTAGCCTTAGCGGCCCTAGCGATGACGTTGTTCAGATTTACAACAAACGTCAAGGTCCGCTACCTCGAATCTCTAGCAGCAATATCTGCCACGGCACTGATTGACGTATTTGGCATTATCGTAGCTACCATGGTACACCTCATGCTGGGGACCATGCGCGCTGGATTCCACGCTGGGGTGTTTGTCGATCCACAGATACATCCGATGTGGTTTGTGTGGCTGCAGACCTTCAGTGTGGCCTCGCTTTGGCAGCTTATGGCTGCCTGTGTTGGGCTGGCCAGCTGGAATAGTCTTAACTGGAGGTATGGCATCGTCGTAGGGGCCATACTGTGGTTGGTTTCCAGGCTCATCTTAGGCGGCTTTTCCCTCATGGACTGGATAGTGGTGCTGCGCACACAATAGGAGTTTTCCACGAGTATTCTTGCGCCGAAAAAGGTTGTGAATTGGTTGTATATTGAAGGGCTAAAACCGAACTATACTTCGTATCAACCGACGAGTTACAAGGGAGTCTCCATGAAACGTTCAAGTACACGCTTCTTTACCGTGGCGTCTGTGTTTGCCACAATGGGGCTATGCGGCCTCACTGCCGGAACTGCTGATAGGATCCCCGTTGGCAACAGCCCTTTAAAGCCCCTTACCAATGATGCAGTATCACCGTTGCTTCTTCGCACAAATGGCGAAGAGTCGCGTGCTGTATCTACGCCATCAGTTCTGCGTGTTCGCACACCAAAGGTAGTTGATGCCACTCAGGCAGAGCTGCCGGGCGTAGAAGTTGGTTTTACCTACTATGACTTCCAGACCAATGGTGCAATGGCAAATCGCCTTGCCTACACGCAAGATGGACCAGACAAGTACGTGCAGCTGGTGTGGATGACGTCCAAAGATTCAACCCGCGATCTCACATCGCGCATTCCTGGATTTGCTGGTAATGCCCGTGGTACCCACTACACATTCCTAGATGTAAGCAACCCAGACGCTCCTGCACTTGGCATTGAAGATTGGCAGAAGGTAGAAGACACTCGTTCTGGTTGGCCATCATTGATTCAGTTCAAGGATGGGGCTATTGGTACGCCTTCTCACCCGCCAATTCGTTTCTTTGGTAATGGTGGCGTGGGCGACCAGCCAGTGCAATATGCCGAGGTAACAGATGCGTCATCAACATGCCTGTGGCCTCGTGCTGCAGCTGATGGCGATGGCAATGCCCACTTGATCTACAACAATAATCTTGGAAGCGATGCCGCACCAAGCAATCAGATCGGCTATCGCCATTCAACTGACGGTGGTTTCTCATGGTCGGAAGAAACGCTGTTCACGGGTTCCACTGCCCCAGAAGGAAATATGCCTGTAGGCCTTGGTGGAGACACCTATGCTATTACAGCACGCGGTAAGAAAGTTGTGATGGTGTACACAGATAACTCACTGCGCACGCTTTCACGTACATCTACAGATGGTGGCGCAACGTGGCCATCAGATCTGGCCCGCGTGGTATACTCACCAGGTTGGACGGATATCGATAGTGCCAACAACGAATGGGGAACCTTCGAAGTGCGCACAGATACCATGCCAACACCAAATGGCCATGTTGATGTGATCATCGACGGTGAAGGCAATACGCACTATGTAATGGGGCTCGTACCTGGTTATGTCGTCCGTAAGGACACCAATGGTGCTCGCTCTGGAACCATCTTTATCATGAATGATCGCGAATCACTTCGCACCTCTGGTCTTGCATACCGCAATGAAACAGACAATTTCATCTATTTCATGGGGCAGCCAGCTGGCGCGCAACTAGGCCTCGACGGCTACATCATGAATAACCGTTTCTTTGATGCCGCGAGCCGTTGGCCACAGTTGGGCATTGATGCCCAGAACAATCTGTACTGCGCATATGGTTCATGGAAGAATGGTGACACAAAGTCTATTCTTGCTGATACAACTGCGGGCAATCAGCAATCAGAGCCAGATACACTAGCGCAAGTGAACGCCCTGAACGGTCACATTTGGGTTACCTACAAGCCAGCCGGGGTAAATATTTGGTCTACCCCGTACAACATGACCCCAGACGGTGTGAACTGCCAGTATCCTTCACTCTGCGACGACGTCGTAAATGGCAGACTGTACATCGGCTACTCAGCCAGCCCAACACCTGGCGATCGAGTAACGAACCTTGAAACAAACGCAGAAGCTGCAAAGGTGATGTTCTATGCTCTTGATGCTACAAAACTTCCAGTGGTAAATAGTGTAGATCCAGAGCCTCTTGTAGCCGATGTTGTTATTGCGCCTAATCCTGCGCGCGAGCTTGCCAATGTTCGCATTACCAGCAAGGCTCAAGGATTGGTCAAGGTTACAATCATGACATCTATTGGTGAAACAGTAATGTCTTCGGTAAGTCCGAACGATTCGGGTGTTTTTGAAGTTGCTGTTCCAACGCAGGCATTGGCCGCTGGGATGTATCATTGTGTGATTGAGCAGGCGGGTGCACGCTCGGTGTATTCGCTGTCCGTAGTTCGTTAAAAAATTGAGTTCACAGTACATCTAGACCTAACAGGAGCTGTACATGGTACGTCGGTACCTCTTACTAGTCGTCCTGCTGGCCTCGACAACAACAATGTCGATTGCCGGTATTACAGGAATTCTTGCCGGAAAAGTCACTGACAAAAGTGGTGCTCCGGTAGCTGGAGCAACGATCAAGGTTGTTGGTACAACCCGAGGTGGTTACTCCAAAGCGGATGGTAAATACACCATCGTAAATATCAACTCAGGCACCTATGATGTGCGTGTTACAGCCGTTGGCTATGACACGGTTGTCAAGCGACTGACGATCATCGCCGACCAGACGCTTTCGGCAGACTTCCGGCTAAGCCAGGGAGGTGTAACGCTCGGAGCACTCGACGTTACTGCTGAGCGACAAATGGTTCGTTCAACAGACGTAGGAACCAACCGTCAGGTATCGGGTAAGGAAATCACGAAGATTGCTCGCGACAACCTGGCATCGGCACTATCGCTGCAGGCTGGTGTTCGTGCATCTGGAAATAACTTCGTTATCCGTGGTGGCCGTACAAACGAAACTCAGGTGATGGTTGATGGTCTGACTGTTACGGACCAGTTTACTGGTGGTCTTGGTAACGTTGGTTCTACCATCTCGGCTGCTATGCCAAGCCCCTTGGCTGTTGAAGAAGTCCAGGTACAAACGGGTGGCTTTACTGCTGAGTATGGCAATGCTGTAGCTGGCAACGTGAACACTGTTGTTAAAACAGGCAAGCTCGACCGTTATGATGGCCAGGTCCGTTGGCGTAAAGATGTGCCGTTCCTCTATGGTACTGCAGGCAATGGCATCCAGCTTGGCGCACCGCACGAGGATGTTGCAGACGTAGCAATTGGAGGTCCGCTCGGACTCGGCAAGTCTACGTTCTTCCTCTCTGTGCGTAACACCTACCAGCAGTTCCGTAATCCAGGTTTGATGGTTCTCGACCCGATTGGTACCAATCTTGGTCAGCTACCGAACAACCGTACGTGGGCTCGCAACATTACTGGTCGTATGCGTTTCCAGCTTGACGACAACCTTGCGCTGTTGGTAGGGGGCTCGTATGGCTTCCTTGCTGGCGAGCTCAGTAGCCAAGGCTGGCTTTATGCCACAACAAAGGGCGAGCGCATCAACAGTGCAGGCCAGCTTATTGAGTTGCCCGACGAGCGCATCGCTAAGCAACCTATCGTGCAGGAATTCACAACAAATGGGTTTGCTCAGGTTAACCACTCATTGAGCAACACGACGTTCTATGAGTTGCGCGGATCGTACAACGGTAAGGTTACGGAAATCGCAAAACGCAAGGCTAATGAAGAAGGTAAGTTCTTGCCACCAGGCCTCTTCACTGGTATCGATCTATACGCTCCTATGGATACCATTGAAGCTGGCGAAGGATACAATCGCGGGTCAAATCAAATCCTTGATGAGTACGACGCTGTTCGCTACCGTACTGTTACAGCAGACGGTTACGTGAACAACTGGGATGTAACTACACGTAATCCAATCACGGGATATTTCGAAGGCCCAGGCGATAACCAGTCAACAGCCAACCCATACGGACTGCTAGGCTACTTCCTAAGCCATGGTAATACAGCAGGCGTAGAATACCGCAGTTCAATCTTTTACCAGTTTGATGGTAACATCACGCATACACTCGAGCTTGGAGACACGCGCCACACTATTAAGGGTGGTTTTGAGTTCAGAACATTCGATCTTGCGTTGTATTCCAATGGTGCACCATGGCAGGGCGATCAGTTTGCGCAATCCTATGGAAAGCCGAACGTAACGAATCCGGCACGTACGCGCGATGCGCGTAACCCAAGCACAGCAGCATTCTTCGTGCAAGATCAGATTATGCTGAAGGGGCTTGTGCTTACAGCGGGTCTTCGCCTCGATTATTTGAATCCAAACTCGGCAAACTTCGACATAGGAGATATCGCTGATTCGGCTGCCGTTAACTCAAAGCTGAATTTCGGTCCACGTGTTTCGGTAACATACCCTGTTAGTGAAGATGGACGTCAGAACTTCCAATTGTCATACGGAATCTACTACCAGAATGCACCGTGGACGTACCTGTATGATGGGGTTTACTCAGATGCAGAGTTCACGGATTTCTTCGGTAATCCAAACATCGCACCACAGCGAACAAATCAGTTCCAAGTTGCGTATAACCACCAGCTCAATGACATCTTGGCGTTGTCTGTAACGGGTTATTACAACGACGTATACAACCAGCCTTCCATCCGTATCACGGAGTTTCAGGGACGTCCAAAGTTCCAATATGATCTCGCTTCATACGGAACGTCTCGTGGTATCGAAATGTCATTCATGAAGCGCCTTGCAGACAACTGGCAGTTTAACATCAACTACACAATTGCGAACGTGCGTGGAAATGCCAACTCTGCTACACAGGTGCCACCGGTTGACCCAGCCACGGGACAGTATCAGCTGCCGATTGCAGACTTCCCGCTGAGCAACGATCTGCCGCACCGCATCAATGCAGTGATTGGTTTCACATGGGGCGAGGGTGAAGGACCAACAATCGCAGGTATTCCAATCCTTGAGAATCTGTCTGTAAACTTTTCTGGTTTCTGGCAGAGCGGTTCTCCTTACACACCAGTGAATATTCGCGGTCAGATTGCAGGGCAGCTCAACTCAGCGCGTTTCCCTTCGAACTGGTTTAGCGAAATGCGTATCACACGCACGATTCCGTTGGAGAGCGTATTCGGGGGTAAGACAGCGCTTGACCTTACGCTTGACGTATATAACCTCCTCAACTTTACAGACCCAGTGTCGTTCTACACAACATCGCGCAATCCGGACTATGATGGTTTCGGAAACAGCTTGCAGCGTCAGAGATCAGATTTCAGCGCTGTTACCTACTACAAGGATGCTGACCCGGTTAACAAAAACACGATTGCAACAAATCAGTACGATCGCTATGGTCAGCGCCTGTATCAGGCACGTGTAGATTATAATCGCGATGGTCGTGTAACCCCGGAAGAAACCTACCGTGGTTATCAGGAGTATGTACAAGTGCAGGTGGATCGCCGCCCGAACTATCAGACTCCACGCACAGTATTCTTCGCTGTTTCATTCCGATTCTAAGAGAGGAGAGAAACAACGATGAACCCTACGATGAATTCAGGAGAAATTATGAAGCGTCATTGGTTGCTTAGGGCACTTCTCGTGGTCCTTGCATTTGCAACGGTTCCATCAACTGCCGATATCAACAAGAATGGAAAGAGCCGCAAGGGTGAAGAGGCGTCTGAAGATATTCAACGCACACCCACTGGTGTCTTTGACCAGCAGGGGAATTCCAAGTCAAAAGTGAATTTCCAAGTAACAAACTATGGTGTCTTTGGCTTTAACATTTCCCAAGGACGTGGCGGCACCTTCTGGCCTAGAGGCCGCGGAAACCAGTACATTTTCGCTGGTGGCGCATGGTTCGGAGCAAGGAAGCTTCCACCAGGATCTGATACGTTGCGTAAGCGCGTTATGCTCACATACAACCCGTATACGGGCCGCTCATGGATGGCACCGGGCAGTATTGAGGATGGTCCGCGCGTAAACACGAGTGCTGATGCTGTAAAGAAGTACCGTCTGTACTTCTCAACAGATTATGATGAGGCCACAGGTCTCGACAAGCTCGAACCAGGCAATCCAGTATGGCCAATCTGGGACACATCGCAAGGTGATACGCTTCGCAAGAACAACTATTACGGGTTGTATCAGGATAATCTTGATTTGCGCAAGAAGATCAACGAAAAAGATGCGCCAGCATTCGTATCGGGCGAAGACATTTTCTGCGTGTACAAGGATACAGACTTGTCGCGCTACGAAGGTGGTATCGCTGCCCGCACCGCAGAGGGATTCCCTCTCGGAATGCAGATCGAGCAGATGATTTATTCATGGGGCTTTGGAGACTACGCAGACATTCTGTTCTTGAAGTACATGTTTATCCACCCAGAGAAGTACAAGGACACACTGTATGATTGCTGGATGGCTGCAGTTCAAGACGTTGATATCGCGCTTGAGACAAACTCAGGTCCAGGTGCTGCCAATGACCGAGCACGGTACTTCAGTGAAATCGATACGCTGAACCTTGCAGTTCAGTGGACGAATGGCGACCGTGGCGAAGCCGGTCAAGGGTTTGGATACCTTGGCTTTAACTTCCTTGAATCACCTGCAGTGGACGCTGATAAATTCCTACGCAAGGACCGCCGTCAGTTCCCAGTAACAGAGCAGCTTGGCTTGCAGACAATGCGCAACTGGCCCATCACGGAAGACCCACTCCAAAATGAAGACCGCTACAACTTTATTTCCAGTCAGCGTAAAGACGGCGACCTAGGCCCTGGAGACCGCCGCCTCATGATGGCTACAGGCCCGTTCCACATGCGACCCGGAGATTCGGCACGTATTGTTGTTGGTATCATTCTGGCAGCCACTGCAAGTGGCAGCGATGCAACCGGTACAGTCGAAGATATGGCAGAGCTTATCCGCAAAGTGAAGTTCGCTCAGTTTGTTTATAACAATAACTTCGTTGCTCCACGAGCCCCATTCGAGTCAATCATCAAGGGTACTGGCAATAGCACATTCCCTGCTGTACCAAACCGTGGTTGGCTTGGCTTGAATAATGCCATCGCTATCCAATGGGACTCAACAGCTGAGCTGTCTGTAGATACGCTTGAGCAAGGTCTTGACTTCATGGGATATCGCATCTATCGTGCGCGCCGCAACGACCTTGATACATTCGACACAGACTTGCGCGAAAACGCACGTCGTGGACCTCTCGGATGGAAGCAGATTGCGCAGTATGCGGTGCCATCACCGTTCCTTCAGTTTGGTGATGCTGTGGCTTCTGTAGGTGGATCGGGCTCACGCATCGATCGCTTTACGATCGCAGATGTTATCAAGCCGGGTCAGCGCAAGTTCATGGTTGCTCGTGATCTGAACTTTGCTGAGCCATGGGGTTCATATTACAGTCAGCTTCTTCTCAAGCGCCCAACAGGATATGCGCTGAGACTCAATGCAGATAGCACACTGCGCACTACGGGTGCAACAGGGGGCTATCCGAACTTTGACAAGCTTGATTCGAGTCGCCACGCATACTTCTCATCTGTAACAGAAGGGCTTCCAGAAGTAAAGCGTCTGGCGAACGGTCGTCTCGACAGCATCCCGGCTACACGTGCAGCCGACTCGCTCGTTAAACTCATTCTTGATCGGAAGGTTCGCCTTGAGCCATTCCTATTCCCTGACAAGGATGATAATGGTGCGAACAGACTGCGTCCATTCCAAGAGCTAAACGAAACACGTAGGGTGCTCATCGCCGGCCATATTCGCCGCATTACAAATGGTCGTGTGTTCCTTGATCTTGGCGACGACAATCGCAATGGTACGGTTGAGTATTTCTCCAATCCAGAGCGTTCTGAAAAGTTGATCAACAACGTTGATTATTACTATGCAGTTCGTGCTTATGACGAAGGTGATTACTCAAATGCCCTTCCTATTAAGCTCAACGATCGTGGACCATTCAATACAGTAACTGCTCAGCCGAAAGGTGCGCGTCCTGGAAACGAAGTACAGTTCCAGCTTACACCAGATGCAGATAACCTTGCTCGTTTGGGTGGTATCTACAACATTCGTCTGCTCGTAAATGATGAACAGCGTTTCAATCAGTTGTTCTCCGGGCGCAAATTGGAGCTCAACTTCAACCGACTTTGGGCTGGTTGGCCGCATAAGAACAATGAGAACGACCTCGTTGGATTATACGGCACGGTGTTTACTCTGCGTGATGTGGAGACTAAACAACAGATTGCTCAATGGAGCAGCTTCCTGCCGCCGGTTCTGTGTCCGTCTGATCCGTCAGAAGCTGCCCCATTGGGATACTTCACGGAGCATGCGAAGACATATGTTGACACGAATAACATCGACACGATTTGGGCGCAGGATGGTTCAATCTTGCGTGTAGATACGGTTACATTTGGTCTCGATGGATCACGCGAGCGTATCGCACGTTCTGGTTCATACACATCGAACGCGGTATGCTTCCGCGGCGACCAGTATGCGTATGGTACTATCGGCCTATCGTTCGACTACGCTATTGAGCAATACGGTGGTGCATATCGCGGAGACACAGCATACGTTGTCTCTGGTCCGCAAAACGTATCGGTAGCTCCTGGCTTTACTGGGTTGTACAATCAAACAAGTGAGCTTAACCTGCCACAGGGCTATATCGAGTTGCCGTATCCTGGCTTTGTACCACGAGCATCATGGCCTAATAGCTACAACAATGGCCCCGGTATTTATGAAGTAACGTTCAAGGCTGGCGGAAGAGAAACGCTTACGACAAAGTTTGCGCTGAACAACACAGATGATGCTGGTAAGGACTCTACGATGACCTTCCAGGACGTAGAGTACCTGACGTATGATATCCGCAACGTTCAGGCCTTCAACCGTGCAGACCCAAAAATCGATGGCACTATTGATTCAGTCCGTGTTGCCTACGACTTTAACCTTACACCTCAAGAGCTCGACTTCAGCAAGATCCCTGCTGCACAGCAACGGAACTTCCCGAACCCAGAGCCTGTGATCCCAGGCAACTTTGCGAGTGCTTCGTACGGATGGCGTAATTCGCGCAATGGTGAGTGGAGTGCCGCTCGTCTTCGCTTCTATGCAGCAGAGACAAATACTGGCCGTCCGCTTGGTAAGCAGTTGCGTTACTACAAGTCACGCAACATCTCAACAACGGGTAAGGACACGCTAGATTTCTGTCACGTGATCACAATCGCTGGTACACAGTTTGTGATCGACCCATCGTTGCGTAATCGCCGTACTTCCAGCGTAACGATTACAGGCACCGCACCAACTTCGGCTAACCCACCTTCAGCGTATCCTACAGGTGACTTCCAGCCTGGAGACAAGGTTATTCTTCGTACAACTGGCGGTGCTTTCGGATTTCCATTTGATAATGCAAAGGCCTACATCGACGTTGCACAGTATGATCCGGGTGCAGAAGGGAAGTCCTATACTGATGAACAGCTTGAGCAGATTCAGGTAGCTCCAAACCCATACTATGTAAGCCATGAGGGCATGAACACACCGTTTGAGGGCAAGATTTACTTCACACGCCTTCCACGTCAGTGCAAGATTTCGATCTACACAGCAAGCAGCGAACTCGTGCGTGTGATTGAGCACAATGAGCTTAATGCCGATGGCTCGAATCTGCAGTCAATTAAGCGGTCTGAGATTGCCGCGGATGTTTGGGATCTTCTCACACGTAGTTCGCAGTCAAAGCGTAGAGCAGCAAGCCAGATGTTTGTTGCAAAGATCGAGGCTGGTGGTGCTAGTGTGATCCGCAAGTTCTCGGTAGTGACAGGTCCGGCACGTTTTGTTGGTGAGGGAGAATAAGGAGAGCACAATGAAAAACTTCTATCGTAACCTATCCCTCGCTACAGCAGCTCTCTGTTTCATCTCAGGAGCGTTGCATGCTCAGACAACGCAGACAACTGTTGCAGCTTCAGACTTTACCAAGGTTGGTCTGTCTGGCGGACAGTTTCTCAAAATCGGTGTCGGCGCACGCGGTACTGGTATGGCGGGAGCGCACTCGGCAGTAGCAAACGACGTAACATCGATCTTCTGGAATCCTGCAGGCCTGGCAAACGTGAAGGGATATGCAGCAGACTTCAGCCAGACGTTCTGGTTTGCTGGTATGGCGCACAACTTTGTTAGTGCTGTTATTCCAGTCGGAGAAAAGTATCGTCTTGCAGCGAGCTTTACGAATCTTTCGAGTGGTGATATCAAAATCACAACCATGGATCAGCAAGACGGTACAGGTGGTATTTACAATGTTAGCGATGTTGCACTAGGGTTAACCTTTGCTGGTAGCCTAACGGAGCAATTCTCATTTGGTGTTACAGCAAAGTATATCCAGCAGGCCTTCACAAACGTTTCTGCAGGCGGCTTTGTGTTTGATATTGGTACGCGATACAACACAGGCTACAAGGGCATCGTGTTAGGCTTTAGCATCAACTCGTTAGGCACACAGCAATCGTTTGAGGGCTCTGATCTGAACCGCGCTAATAATCCAGTTGGCGGTATCAAGACACAGCCTGTTGATATGCAGCTCATCACAGCCCCATTCGACATGCCATTGTCTTTCCGTGCTGGTCTTGGAACAGATCTCTGTAAAGGGGCTATCTGGGAACCAGAGGTTGATGCTGATGGTGTTCAGCAGCATTCGCTCGTGACAGCGGTTGACTTTGAAACATTTTCAGATGTTCCAGAGCAGTTTGCCGTTGGAGCCGAATACACATGGAAGGAACTTCTCAGTATCCGTGGTGGCTACCGTTTTGGATCTGACCAGTTCGGTGTTGCAGGCGGTATCGGTATCAAGTATGTTGGATCGGACTTTGATGGTCAAATCGACTATTCTGTAAATCCATCCCAAACACTTGGCATGATTAATCGTGTTAGCGTAGCTCTGAAGTTTAACTGATCATTGACTTTGAATGTTGCACGTTAAAGTGCCGTTGGTCGTCATGATCGACGGCACTTTGTTCTTTTTATGAAGACCTATCAACGTATATCTATCGCGACGTGGCTTTGCTTGCTTGTTATGGCAACGGCTACCACTCTTGCACAGCAGCTAGATGTTGTTGCTGATGTTGTGCAGTTTCGAAGTAGTGGTGCAGAATCGCAATGGGAGTTGCATTACTCATTCTCCGATACAACACTAAGGTATGTTGTAGCCCCCTCCGGATTTGTTGCGGAAATGCTATGCACGGTCACGGTACGTAAAGACACCCAGATTGTTGCTGCAGATCAGTGGATTGCTGCAGCAGAAAGTGGTACGAACAACGTTGTACATTCACGATACTATTCCGGGATAAGAACGCTGGTGCTACCACCCGGACAGTTCACGGTGTACTTCGAAGCCACCGATGTACATGATCCAGTTAAAAAGTCTACTGTTACGTTCACTACGAATGTTCCGGCAGTGTCTGCTCGCGCATCGATGAGCGACGTTATGTTCGTGATGCCACGCAGTGCTGCTCAATCACCACAGTTCATGCGAGCAGGGCAACCATGTGATCCCAATCCGCGCCACGAACTTGTTGGGGTTACACCAGCCCTCTGCATGTATGCAGAGTTCTATAATGCAAAGCTTGCCGGACTCGACACATCGTATGCTGAGATAACAGTTTTCAATAATGTGCGCGACGAAGAGCTCACACTCTATGTACCCATTGTGGGTGTCTCAAATCACCTTGCTATCCGCGAAGAGTATCCGCTTGAGAACCTGCGCACAGGTGTATACACCCTGCGTATGCGATTTATGGCGAAGGATAAATCAACTGTTCTTGACTCACGAGAAGAGCGTTTCTATGTCATCAATCCTGCCCAGCCCCCTGAACAGCAACAGCTTGTTACGGAGGACGAAGACTTTCAAGCATCAGAATGGTCGATCACCACAGGTGAACGACTCAAGCTGGAACTTGAGTTATGCGAGGTTCTTGCAACAAAAGGAGAACTTGAAACAAAGAGTCAATGCACAGATGAAAGATCGCAGCAGCGTCTCCTTTACAGATTCTGGAAGATTCGCGACACAGATGAGTCTACCCCTGCTAATGAACGCCTTGACGAGTTTCGCAAGATGTATACTCGTGCGCAGGCATATTATTCGAGTCCGACTTACCGTGATGGTTGGCGTTCAGACCGTGGCGCAATCTTGCTGAAGTATGGCTTGCCTACACAGGTTGAGCAATTCATTCAGAATACAGACACCAAATCCTATGAGATCTGGTTTTATCAGCACATTCAAGGCGGAGCCTACTTCTACTTTGTAGACATCACGCTTCAACAAAATCTCAAGTTGGTGCACTCTACTGTGATAGGCAATGTAAATCAGCCGAATTGGTATAACCTCTATGCCAAAGCGTACGAGCCCAATCCTAATCCGTCGAACAAACTCCGTCCGAACCAGAGATAGATGGGGCTTGGCAACAGCATCATAACGAAGCTTATGCTTGTGATGGGCGCTGTGTCCGGACGGTTATCTGTACGTGCAAGAGTAGCGCTAGGTAAGCGTATCGGACGTATTCTCATGCGCGCCTCGAGTAAGCGCCGTGCAATCACTGTCGAAAACGTAGCAACATCACTACGTGGTGCTACCAAAGAGAGCATTAGCGATATCGTGCGTAGCGCCTATGAAAATCTGGGCATCGTACTTGCCGAACTTGTTGCACTCAAGAGTGCAACGCGCGAAGATTTGCTCAAGCAGGTTGTTATGCCTGGATTTGACAAGGTGATTGAGCGCCATAAGGCGGGACTGCCAACGATATTGCTTTCTGCGCATTATGGCAACTGGGAGTATCTGGCTGTTGTAGCTGGACTCTTACTCGAGGCACCAATTTCGATTGTTGTTCATCCGCAGTCGAATGCAGAAGCCAACGCTGTACTGGATTCCTATCGTACCAAGTTTGGGAACATTCTTCTGCCCATGCATAACGCGGCACGTTCTCTGGTGAAGACTCTGTCAGGGGGCGGCACAGTTGCCTTTTTAGTTGACCAGCATGGACATCCTGAGAAGGATCCATGGATCTCGTTCATGGGTAGGGCTACGCCAACATATGAGGCACCTGCTGCATTGGCACTGCGCTTCGATGCGCCGATATTCTGCACCTTTGCCGAGAGATTACCAGACGGAAGCTACGTAGCTCGATTTGATGAGATAGCGATGTCTGATCTCGATAACACAAAAGAAGGGATTCTTGAGCTTACCCGCCGACATGTGCGAGCATTAGAAGACGCAATCCACAAAAAGCCCGAGCTCTGGTCCTGGCAGCATAGAAGATGGCGTTATGAGCCCCCAGCATCAAAGGCAGGGGCTGCATGAATATCGTTATTATCCAGACGGCATTCCTCGGCGATGTACTGCTAACACTACCGCTTTGTGTGGCCGTTAAACGTATGCTGCCACAGGCAAGCATCACTTTTGTGACAACACCCGCAGCAGCACCAATGCTGGCATCGGTCTCATGCATTGATCGTGTGGTTGTGTACGATAAACGCGGAGAGCATGCCACTCGAGTCCAGCAGCAGGAACTTGCTGCTTCGCTCACGAGCAGCGAACGCACCATCGTCCTGGTTGCGCATAAGAGTTGGCGAAGCGCACTCTTTTTGCGGTCGATCAACGCAGATTTTTCAGTGGCATTTGCGGATTCGCCGGCGAGGTGGTTCGCAACATCTAGTGTTAGCGTTCCATCTGGACTGCACGCTGCAGAGCGTAACCTTTTGTTGCTAAAACCACTGCTGGAGATTGGTGTTGCACTGCCAGGCCTGCTAGACTGTGTGCCAATAGTATTAACAGATGTAGAGGTCAAAGCTTCTTCTGGGCATCCACATGTTGTGCTTGCGCCAGGGAGCGCCTGGAAGACCAAGCAGTGGCCTACAGAGCGATTTCGAGAGCTTGCGCAACGTCTTGTGCACGAAGGCATTCGTGTAAGCGTCTTGGGTGATGCTTCTGTAGCAGAGGTTGCCTCAGGAAGTGCAGGTGTAGACAATCTGGCTGGTTCGACAACAATGCAGCAGGCTGCCGGGGTTATTGCCGGTGCAACGATTGTCGTTGCGAACGACAGCGCTCCGGTGCATCTTGCATCCCTTCAGAATGTTCCCACGATTGCCATCTTTGGTCCCACAATACCAGAGTTCGGCTTTGGGCCGTTCGGCAGTGATGTAATAGTGGTTCAGAACGACCAGTTACTCTGCAGGCCATGCAGTGATCATGGAACGCAGGAATGTCCGCTTGGAACGCACGAATGCATGACATCCATAACAGTTGATAAGGTATACAGCCGCATTCAACGTCTTCTTCACGCTCACGATGAGAATCGCCATGCGTCAACAACGATCTAGTTCACCCAAGTCAACGCATTCAAAACGAGGCCCCACCTCACGTGGAGAGCGCAGCACTGGCTCGTCCAGCTCGCGTTCTTGTGTTCGCAATGATGAGCCCCGTTCACAATCACGCGACCAGCGCCAGCGCAGTGCAAGCAAGCCCGCACGTGCAAAGCAGGACGCCAAGCCGCAAGGGCCCAAAGGTGATCTGCGCACGCACTCGCGCAACGTAAAAGAAACGCCGCAGACTACGCGTCTTAATAAAGCTATTGCTGATGCCGGTGTTGCTTCACGCCGCCGCGCAGACGAGCTCATCCGTTCGGGTTGCGTGCGCATCAACGGTGCTGTAGTGACAGAGCTTGGTACCATGATTGAGATAGACGACATGGTAACCGTGAATGGCGAGCCAATAACCAGATACAAGCACTTGACATACGTTGTGCTTAACAAACCCAAGGATTACATTACAACGTCGAGCGATGAAAAGGGTCGTGCAACGGTGTTCGACATTGTTAAGATCAAGTCTCGTCTGTTTACTGTAGGACGCCTCGACAGGAATACCACTGGGGTGCTACTAATCACCAATGATGGTGATTTGGCGAACAAGCTCATGCATCCCCGCTATGGCATCACACGCATATACAAGGCAACGTTAGATCGGCCGTTGAGACAAGATCACATGCGTGCGATAGCCAAAGGTGTTGAGCTTGAGGATGGACCCACACAGCCGGTTGAGATTGCCATCGATCGAGGTGATAAGGCATCCGTGATGCTTGCCATTCGCGAGGGACGCAACAGAGAGGTGCGCCGCATATTTGAGTTGTTTGGTTACGAGGTTAAACGGCTGGACCGAAAAGAATATGCAAACATCACAACTCGCGGCTTAAAGCGCGGAGAGTACCGTCACCTTACGCGTGATGAGGTTGCAGAGCTTCAACGAATTGTTGCTACAGGCGAATGAACTTTCTCAATCCACTAGCTCTGATTGGTCTGGCTGCTGCGAGCATTCCGCTCGTGCTGCACCTGCTCAATCTGCGCAGGCTAAAGACTATAGACTTTGGCACACTGCGATTTCTGCAGGAACTGCAACAAAAGCAAGTGCGCAAGCTGAAGCTTCAGCAGTTGCTGCTGCTTATCATACGAACGCTTCTTGTGGTATTTGCTGTTCTTGCGTTGTCTCGTCCAACTATTAAAAGTAGCCTGCCGCTGCTTGGATCAACATCCCGATCGAGTGTGGTTATCCTTGTAGATAATTCTGGAAGCATGGAGGCCGCTGATGGAGGCGGGCCGCGAATGTTACAGGCAAAGCGTGCCGCACGCGAGGTGTTCTCTGGACTTCGAGATGGGGATGAAGTTGTGGTGCTGCCCATGACTGGACGCGACCCAGAACGCCGCGTGGACTTTACGAGAACGTTTGCCAATGCAGATGAGCAAATCGAGGCACTTCATGGTACTGGTGGAACATCAAGTTTGATGGAGTCACTGCGGGCAGCAAAACAAGTTCTCTCTAGGGCGCTGCATCAGCAGAAGGAAATCTATGTTATCAGCGATGCACAAACATCACTAACATGGAAAGATCCAGCAGATACTTCGTATGCGTTAGCAGACGATGTATCTGTTTTTCTTGTTCGTATTGGAGAAGGACAAAAGGGTATCGAGCAGAATCTTAGTGTAGACTCAATCAACGTTGTTACAAAGCTCGTGCAGCCAGATAAACCAGTAGAGATTGAGGCTTTCATTCGGAATGGTAGCGAACGGGATGTTCAGGGGGCTTTAGTTTCTCTTGCCTTTGATGGAAGACGAATTGCGCAGATCTCTGCCGATGTGGCTGCAAAGTCCACAAAGAGAGTATCGCTGGCAGCATCGCCACAACGATATGGTATGATCTCTGCATCGATAGAACTCGAGTCTGATGCGATTGATCGCGACAACATACGATACGCAGGACTGTTGATACCGCGTCCGTCCCGAGTGGGCCTGATCGGTTCAGTTGCGGATCTCATGCTGGTGCGAACTGTTTTGTCGCTACCAGGGATGGAGCGTTTTGCTCCTTCAATCCAGACCTTTCAAACAATGGCGCAAGCTTCATCCGTTCTCTCACAGCTTGATGTTCTCATTATCACAGCGGGCGAGTATACCTCGGTCGATGCAACTGTGCTGCGTCAGTTCCTTGAGTCGGGGGGCGGAGCAATGGTATTTGCAGGCGCAGGCGTTCAGACACTTACGTCGGCATCGGGCTTGCAATTGCAGCAGGAGAGAGTAGCATCTGCAGAGGCCCCCTATGCTGTTTCAACTATCGACAAGGCGCATCCACTGTACAGTGGGGTTTTTGTCTCCACACAGGACCAAGCTGCTGCTCGTGAAACATCAAAGATTGTTCGGATACAACCCGCATCGGGGGGCTTAGATATTGTCCGTACATCAGCCGGCGGCTTGGTAACGGAGTTTGCCGTTGGACAAGGCAAGCTTATGTATATCGCTGTATCTCCCACCTTGGAGTGGGGCACGTATCCATTGACAGGACTCTTTGCAGCCACAACGCTGCGCAGTACGATGTATCTTGTTGCCTCGAGAGATCAAGGTGTGTATGCAGACTTTGGCGAGTCTGTTAGTGTTCCTGTATCTGCAAGAGTTGCCGGACAAGACCGATTTGTTGTGCAGGATGTGGAATCCGTAAAACAACTTGTTGCACCTGTGCGCCTGCCTTCTTCTACATTCCTAAGTGTTCCGCCTCAATATCAACCTGGTGTTGTCAAAATCTCAACCACAGACTCTACACCTGTAACAACCGTGACTGTGAATGCAAAGACAGCGGAGTCTATACTAACGTACTTTGCCAGCGGCGAATGGAAGCGAAACAGTCAGCCGATAATCAAGCAACAGGAGTTGGTTGCCGAACTAGACGCTGGATCGTCTGTAGCTAAGGCTGTTCAGCAGGCACGTACCGGATCTGAATTGTGGTCTCTCTTCACAATACTTGCACTACTCATGGCACTTGCAGAAATGGCGATTGCAAAGTTCTATGGACGAGACACTGCGGTATCCGAGGCATTGTAGGCTAGATGTTATGTCTATCACGATTCATCCAGATATACAGAAGCTGTGCTCACGATTAATTGAACTGAACGTTGAGCTTCGTGAAGCCATGGATGATTGGCACAGGCTATCAATTGAGGTACGCCCGCGACTGCATTCGATGTACCAGCAATACTTTGGTGATCTCGAGCGTGAGCTTCAAATAACAGCATTGCGAAGTGCTGAACTGTTTCGTCGAGTAGAGTTGCTTTCAATCAAGGTCTCACGTGGAGAGGTACTCACAAAGCAGGTTGTCGATCTCATTAATCAGGTTGTTGATTCAGAGTATGCGCGCTTTGCCATGAGAATTCGGGAAGCGTTTGATATGGACATGGAGCAGCGCGAGCGGTCTGCAACGCATGCACAAGAACACCTGGCTGATGGCGAATTAGTGAAAATGTATCGTACACTTGCTAAGCAGTTACATCCAGACTCAACTGGGGACGATTCACTAGACACAGCAACGGTGTGGCATCGAGTACAGCAAGCGTATGTATCAAAGAATGTAAGCCAGATGAAGTCGCTACTTTCGTTGATGGGGGCAGATGACATGACCAAGGGGCAGGCCAGCGACTGGGATGTAGATCGCTGGCAGCTCGAAGTTGAAAAGATGGAAACACGAGTACGAGTTGAACAGCGAAAACTTCGTAAACTTCGCTCCGAAGAGCCGTTTACGATGGAACATCTACTTGACAATGAATCATGGCGAAGCAGCCACAGGCGAAACCTGGAGCAAGCAGTCTCTGCAAAACAGCATGAGATCAGCGAAAACACTGCAAGGTATACAGAGCTTACAGGGGGCTCGCTGCCGCCAGGATCTGAAGTTGTGAAGTCGAAAGAGCAGCAGAGCTTTGAGGAAGATTTTCTCACGAACACCTACTTTGGACAACGGTAATGTATTCGATAGAACAACGCGATGAGCAACTTCGCGGAACACAAGCAAAGATTACCTACGAGCTCTCGTTCGACCGTGCGGCTCAGCATCTGGTAACTGTGCTGATCAGAGTTGAAGGCATTTCAACACCCGAAGTGGTTGCAGTTATGCCATCATGGTCGCCGGGTAGCTACAAGATTCGTGACTACGCTGGCTGGCAGGGGAACGTGCGTGCGTTCAAAGGAGCAGGTGCGTCGCGCATTCCAACAACTACCTCGTGGCGTGACAAGGCCTCTCTTGTTGTAGCAGCAGATGGTGCTACGAGTGTTGAGATTGAGTATGTGGTCTATGCGCATGAACGTACTGTACGTACGAGTCACGTTAACCGCTTTCATGCGTTCTTGATGCTCACCTCTATCTGTATGTATGTTGAAGGTCGCACGCAAGAGATTCACCATGTACTTCTCAAGCATGACAGATCGGCATGGCCATCTGTTTCTTCAGCGCTTTCACTAGTTCGAGAGCCAAATACAGATGGTCATCTTCTGGGTGCTCTGAACTATGACATTCTTGCAGATTCTCCGATCGAATTAGGCGACCATATTGTTACAACCTTCACCGAAGCAGGTGCATTGCATGAGGTTGCTGTTGCAACAAACTTCGATGTAGATACAACGTGGTTAACAGCGCAGGTGCAGCAGATTGTTAAGGTTGAAACAGCTGTGTTTGGTGGGGCCCCATACGATCGCTACGTTTTTATTATTCAAGCATATCCTGGAGCTGGAGGGGGCTTAGAGCACGCTCGATCAAGTGTAAATGCAGTTGATCCAAGCCAGCTTACAGACAAGACAAAGGCGATCGGTTTACTATCGTTACTATGTCATGAATATTTCCATTTGTGGAATGTAAAGCGCATACGTCCGCGCGAACTTGGTCCGTTTGACTACACGCGTGAGAACTATACCACGATGCTGTGGTTAGCAGAAGGTCTTACGTCGTATTACGATGATTTGTTTGCGTATCGATGTGGATTTACAACAACAAAGGAATACCTCGAGACGGTTTCTAAGGAGCATATTGGGCGCCTCTTCGCTGTTCCAGGACGAGAAGCAATGTCCACAAGGGACAGCTCGTTTCTCGCATGGCTCAAGCTTTACATGCAGAGTCCGGATGGCAACAACCGCTTCCCTTCATACTATTTAAAGGGTGGGGTGATTTTCCTCCTTCTTGATGCATACATCATCGATCATTCCGATGGTAGGTATTCCATGGATGATGCACTGCGCGAAATGTGGAAGCGATACCTTGCCGACCCAACAAAGGGGATGTCGGAGGAAGAGTGCTTTGCTATCATAGAACAGGCCACCAGAGTACAGATTCGAGAACGACTCAAGACGTGGTTAGAGGGTACAACGGAATTGCCATACGACGAGATCCTGGCCGGCGTAGGCCTTGCACTGCAGTACGAGGATAAGCCATCGGAGCCTGCAACATTTGGAGAGAAGCGTCCATTTGCGAACGTCCCACAAGCCCCATATACTGGCTGGACACTTGCCGAATCAAATGGCAAGCTTGTGATACGGAGTGTAGATGATGGCTCGCCAGCAGCAATAGCGGGCTTTGGGATTGATGACGAATTAGTTGCCATCGATGATCGAAGGGTAGTAACAACGGCACAGGTAGATCATTACTTGGCCTCTCGTCGTGAAAAGGGGGCTCGTGTAACTGCCCATTGTGACGGGAGACTCTACAACACCACAATTAATCCGATATTGCGCCGCATTCCCAAGGTTATTGAAATAGAGAAGCCGTCGCCACGTCAGCTAGAAATGCGTGAACGCTGGCTTCGCAGAGAGATTTGAATAGTTCAACCACGATACGTAGTCTCACTTATCTAGTCCTGATCACGGGGCTGGCAGGTTGTGCATGGTTCGATAATCAAACCACGTACTTCAACACGTACTACAACATGCGGCGCATTCGCACCGAAGTTGTTAACGACTTTGAATACCAAGATGAAAACAATCGTAAACGTCCGCGTGTTCTTGTACCCGCAATCGATAGTCTAGGTTTAGAATCTCAACCTCCGAAGAATACGACGTACCAGTTTCTCAAAGCGCTAACGGTAGAACGTTCCAAGCTGGCGCCTATGTCTCAGAAGGTAGACTCGATTCTGATCAAGGGATCTAAGGTCGTAGGCCTGCATCCCAGGTCTGAGTACGTAGAAGGTGCGCTGTTCTTAATGGCCGAAGCCTATTTCTTCCGCAGTGAATGGGTGCCGTCGCAGCAAAAATGTATCGAGCTTATCGAGCGTTATCAAGACGGCGAGTACTCGCCCGATGCCCACTTACTGCTTGCTAAAGTATATCTGATGCAGCGTAAGATTACCCAAGGCAAGCAGACGCTTTCAAGGGCAGTTGATGTTGCGTGGTATAAAGATCGCTACGACATCTTAAGCGAGGCATATCGCATACAAGCCGAGATACATATCGAAGACGGCGAAATAGACAAGGCGGTTGATCCCTACAAGCGCGCCTTGATCATGACCGATGATGGGGAACAGCGCTCGCGTTGGTACGTTGACATTGCATCGATCTATTACCGCATTGGTAATTACAAGCTTGCCGAAAAGAATTTCGCTGCTGCGCTTGATGAAGCCCCCGATGCCTTGGCAGAGTTTGAATCGAAGCTCTACATGGCTGCGTCGATTGCTCGACAAGACCGTGCTGATGAGGCCAGCGAGATGTTTGCAGAGCTCGAAGACAATAAGATCTTCACTGAATGGGGCTCATATATTCAGGCAGAGCGTCTTGCCTTCGATAGGCTGCGCTCAGATAATCCAAACGACAAGACGTTGCTTGCTCGTGAGAAATTTACAGATACCTCGTTTGTCGGGCGACCAGAGCTTATGGCTCAATCGTTTCAAAAGGGAATGGCCTTATACAAACGCGGTGATTATCCCGAGGCAACGAAGTACTTCGCCAAAGCAAAGCTCGTGCGTACACCCGTATACGATGTAGCAAATAAGTACTTTACCTTGCTCAAACAATGGGACGAGGAACAGAGAAGAATTCTCCAGCTAGACCTCCACCTGCGGATTGATACAACGCATAAAGACTCAATGCTTAGCCTACGTGCATCGTCGATGTATGCGATTGGGCGCGTGCACGAGCAGTTAGCATCGCCAGATTCTGCATTGGCCTATTATGTGGGAGCTTACGATCTGGCACCGGTCGAATCAGACGTAGCAGGCAAGTACTTGTATTCACGCGCACGAATGCTTCGAGATATCGAGCCTGATCTGGCTGATTCTTTGTTCGAGTTTATAGCAGACAAGTGGCCACGCAGTGAATATGCTAAGGAAGCCTCTGTGAATTTGGGGTATACATCGGACGCAAGTATTGATGATGCCGCCGAGCTCTACAAGTCTGCTACCAGTTTCCGTCAGATTAGAGATTACACGTACGCCTCTCGTCAATACATGAGCATCGTGGAGCGCTTCCCTGCGAGTGATTATGCACCCAAGGCTCTCTATGCAATGGGTTGGATGTTCGAGCGTGACAGGCAAATGAATGATAGTGCTCTGCACTACTATGGTGAGCTTCTGGAGAAGTATCCACGATCAGTCTATGCCAAAGAAATCCGTCCGAGTGTAGAGTTTGCCCTGGCCAAGATCAATGGCATAGAGGTTAATGACTCTACGCTGTTGAAAGATCTAGACGATGATCTTCTCAAGCGGGCCAAGCAGGGGGAAAAAGACGCACTGCAGCAGTTAATGGACAGGAATAGGGATGCGCTGCAGGTTAGCGGACCCAACGCTACGTTGCCCTCAATCCCGGGATTGAACCCTGGTGGTGGTAGCATCAACGACTTGCTGCAGGGTCAGATCCGTGACGCTACAGGCAAGGTGATGGGATCGGACAGCACAAAAATACCCCCTCCGCCGCCCCTTCCCAAGCCTTAGAACTCCAATTGGGTGTGCAGTGCGATTTCCTCGAGTACGGCGGAAACACGCAGGCACTGACTCATCGAGCCCTCGAAAACCATGGCTTTGCCACGAAAGTGAACTTCAAGAGTAAGTGCCTCGGCCTGGGTAATCGGACACAGCGTGGCCTTAACGATCTGACGTATTACCTCGTCAAATGTGTGCTCTTCGTCGTTGTAGAGGATTACGCGTGCCTGGAGTGTGGTTTCGGCAATGATTTCGCTGTCAAGCTCCAGCAGCTCGGCAGGATTGTCAATATTTTGGAGCTGAAATAGGGTCATGCGTGCGAGGCAAAACTACGAAAAGACCTATCTTTGCCGTTCAGAACTATGCATACAACCAATCTTTTTGAGGTAAGGTAATGACAACAGAACAGTTTCTCTCAAAGCTCGATGAAATCGTTTCCGAGCGTCACATGCTCCAGCACCCATTCTACCAGATGTGGAATGAGGGAGCGCTCACAGTAGAGATGCTACGTGAGTATGCCAAGGAGTATTATCATCAAGTGCACCTATTTCCAACATACGTGAGTGCCACGCACTCTAACTGTGAAGATATGGAAGTGCGCCAGATGTTGCTCGAGAACCTGATCGAAGAGGAACATGGTCCAGACAACCACCCAGAGCTCTGGTTGCGCTTTGGCGGAGCACTTGGTGTAAGCCGTGAGGAGATGAAGGAGCGCCGCTATCTGCCTCATACGCGCGAGTCTGTCCGCATTTTGCGTGAGCTGGCTGCTCGTAAAAATGGTTACGAAGGCCTTGCCGCCCTATATGCGTATGAGTCGCAGATCCCAGAGATCTCGACAACCAAGATTGAAGGATTGAAGAAGTTCTACAATCTCGACACAGAAGACGCACTTGTGTTTTTTGCTGTGCACGAGCACGCTGATGAGATTCACCGTACGGTAACTCGCGAAGCACTGGCTCGTATGTGTGAGACAGATGAACAAAAGCAGTCGGCACTTGATGCAGCGCGTGAAGCTGCAGATGCATTCAATCTTCTGCTTGATGGTGTTTACAACACATGGTGCGTTGAAAAGGCGTCGCTCAACTAAGCGCTAGGCGTTTCTCTATGTGTCGGTTCGTTGCCTATATCGGCCCGTCGATCCTTGCTGATGATCTGCTCTACAAGCCAAAGTTTTCGCTTGTAACGGCCCAGACCATGAATGCAGGCGAGATGTCTGTATCCGTCAATGGTGATGGCTTTGGCATTGGGTTCTATGCCCCCGAGCTTGACAACGAACCATGTGTTTTCCGCAGTATCCGTCCAGCTTGGAGCGATGGGAATCTGAAGAACCTTGCAAAGAAGATTCATTCGCCGTGCGTGTTCGCGCATGTACGTGCTGCATCTCCTGGCATTCCAGTTGAAGAACTCAACTCCCATCCGTTTTCGTGCGGGAAGTTGATGTTCATGCACAACGGTGTGTTAGGGGGCTATAAGCAGATCCGTCGTAAACTACTTCGTGGTTTGAATGATGTAGCCTACGATGCAATTCAGGGTAGCACAGATTCTGAGCATTTGTTTGGACTATTCCTCAATCATGTTGCAGATCCGCATGGGCACGTAACATGTGAACAGATGGTTCAAGCGATGAAGGGAATGTTTGCAGATTTGAATCAACTGCTGATGGAAATAGCCGTGCATCAGCATTCCTATCTCAATCTGGCTGTAACCAACGGAACATGTTTGATAGCGGTAAGGTATACGACCAACCCCAATGTTCAGCCTGCCTCGCTCTATTACATGTTTGGTCGCGAGTATAAGTGTACTGAGGATCAATGCGCAATGGAGCCATCGTTTGGCAAGCCCAGCGCTATTGTTGTGGCCTCGGAGCCCTTTACAGCTCGCAGGTCTGATTGGATGAAGATAGAACGTAACTCGATGATGGTTGTTGATGAGACTATGCGCATCAATTTCCATAATATTGAAATGGATGTCGAGAAGCTTGATTTTGAGACAATTGCACCGGAAATAGGATGAACTACGCTCTGATTCTACTCTTCCCACTTGTTGGGTTTTTGATCCTTGGCCTTTTTGGCAAGAGGATAAAAGATGAGAAGACCATCGGCATTATTGGTAGCTCGGCTATTCTGCTGAGCTTCATTACAGCACTGCAAGCGTTCATGCAGGTGCGCCAATCTGGTCCTATCATTGAGCGCCTTTACGACTGGATAGCAGTAGACAAGTTCGCTGTAAGCATAGCATATCAGATCGACCATTTGTCGATTCTTTTTACGTTGATCATAACCGGCATCGGATTTCTCATTCACGTGTATTCTATAGGCTACATGCACGGTGATAAGAGTTTCTCAAGGTTCTTTGCATATCTGAACCTCTTTGTGTTCATGATGCTCAATCTTGTCCTTGCAAATAACATGCTGCTAACCTTCCTTGGTTGGGAAGGCGTTGGTCTGGCATCGTACTTACTTATCGGGTTCTGGTACGATCGCAAGTTTGAGGGAACAAACATCACCTGGACAGGTGATGCTGCTATGAAGGCCTTTGTTGTAAACCGTATCGGCGACTTCGGCGTACTGCTGGCGATGTTCATGCTGTTCCAACAATTCGGCACGCTAGACTATACCACGATCAACCAAATGGCTCTTGATCCTAATGATCCTAAAAAGCTCGAAGCAGGGGGCACGATCGTTACCACAATTACACTGCTCATGTTCCTAGGCTGCACTGGTAAGAGCGCTCAAATCCCACTCGGAGTTTGGCTTCCCGACGCCATGGCGGGTCCAACGCCCGTATCGGCTCTCATCCATGCTGCAACAATGGTTACATCTGGTATTTTCTTGATCGCACGTACCAATGTACTGTTTGCTATGTCGCCAACAACAATGGCTGTGATTACAGGCATCGGCATTACCACAGCGCTGATAGCTGGAACAATCGGCATAGTCCAGAACGACATCAAGAAGGTCCTGGCATACTCAACGGTCTCTCAGCTTGGATTTATGTTTACAGCTCTTGGTGTCGGCGCATTTACCGCTGGTGTTTTTCACGTGATGACGCACGCATTTTTCAAAGCGCTGTTGTTCTTGGGCTCGGGAAGCGTGATTCATGGTATGCATGAAGAGCAAGACATCCAAAAGATGGGTGGACTCAGAGTGCACATGCCCATAACGTACCGCACATTTCTTATCGGCACACTGGCTATTTCAGGTATTCCGTTCTTCTCTGGTTTCTTTTCCAAAGACGAAATCCTATGGTTTGCTTGGCTCAACGGCAGTCCGATACTCTGGGCAGTAAGCGCCGTAGCAGCATTCACAACTGCATTCTACATGTGGCGTCTAACATCGCTCACATTCCTTGGTGAGGAGCGCTTTGACCATCACCATGTGCATCCGCATGAATCACCTGCTACAATGACGATTCCGTTGATCGTGCTTGCGGTTCTCTCTGCATTTGGCGGCCTGTTGGGTGTGCCGCATGTGATTGGACATGCACTGCATATCCCGAACCTTTTTGAAGGATGGTTGGAGCCGATATTTGCCGTCAGCAATGAAATGCTTCCAAAGCATACTGGCGACCATACAACCATAGAGATCGGCCTGATGGTGGCCTCGTCGTTACTTGCTGTAATCGGTATCATGTTCGCGCGTAGCATCTATAGTCACGGAACAGCAAAAGCGTCTGCGATGGCCGTCAAGATGTCTGGCATCTACAAGTTGCTTTGGAACAAGTACTATGTAGACGAGATCTATAACATGCTCGCAGCTGGACCAATCCTTGCAGCCTCACGTGACTTTTTATGGAAGATCATTGACGTAGTAATCATCGACGGAATCGTGAATGGAAGCGCAAAGTCAATTGGATCAGCTTCTGTTGTGCTTCGTCGGATGCAGTCTGGTGTAGCCCAGAATTATGCCCTGGTGATGATGTTGGGCATCCTGGTTATGCTGGTTTACGTTCTTTTGTAATACGCAGCGTTCTCCCCGTGTGTTTTACCGTGTCTATCTATGCTCAATCGCATAGCATAGAACCCGACTTGGGGGCACAGTTTGAACATGAACAAGACTATCGTCCGTACTTTCACGTCTCTGGCTTTGTACATCCCTGCTTGCCCCTACTAACGAGTGAAGAACCCAAGCAGATTCAGCTGTGCGAGTGGGGTCTTATCCCGAGATGGACAAAGTCGGTGGATGCGTCAATTGAGATACGTAGGATGACGTTGAACGCACGCCGTGAAACGATTTTTGAAAAACCATCGTTTAGAGATGCAGTCAAAAAACGTCGTGCACTGCTGCCAGTGAATGGATTCATCGAATGGCGACACGATGGATCGGAAAAGCAACCACACTTCGTTCGTGCTGCAGATGGTTCGATGCTAACGCTGGGGTGTATTTGGGAGGATTGGACAGACCCAGACAGTGGAGAACTGCATCGAACGTTCTCGATTGTTACTACTGATGCAAACGAGCTGATGTCGTATGTGCATAACAGTAAACAGCGCATGCCAGTGATCATTCCAAGATTGGATCGTACAACTTGGCTTTATGCTGATGACCGCGAGCACATCGAGCCCTGCATGCGGCCACTTGAAGACGGTATTCTTGAGGCATTCCCGATAACGCGTGAGGTTTCGATGATCAAGGTCAATACCACAGAGGAAGAACTATTGGAGCCGGTTGGCCCCGTTCATACATGAGTCTATTTGCAAGTCTCTTTCTGTATCTGGCTCTCGGGCCACACGTTGAAGAAGTGCGACTTAGTCAGCTCCAGCAGAGGTTGCATGCCGGCAGAGACACAGCGTATGTTGTTAATTTTTGGGCTACGTGGTGCAAGCCCTGCGTTGAGGAGTTGCCTGCGTTTGACAAACTATCACGTACCTATAAGGATCAACCGGTGAAAGTGATTCTTGTAAGTCTCGATAACCCAGCAGAGCGGGAGGCGAAGGTGGTGCCCTTTCTTACACGAAGGGGCTATGAATACTGCGATGCTGTGGTGCTTAACGAACCAAAGCCTCATTTGTGGATCGACAGAGTAGACCAATCGTGGAGTGGGTCTATCCCAGCAACACTGTTCATCAAGGATGGACGCCGGCTCTTTGGAGAGTTTCAGTTCTCTGCAGAGTTACTAGAAAAGACATTTACAGATTTTTTGAATGAAGGAAAGTAACATGAAATACGTGCTCATGTTCATGATCTTGGCTACCAGCATGTTTGCGCAGCAGGGGGTCCAGACGGGCGTTGTGGTGGGAGACCGAGCCCCCGATTTTCGTCTGATAAACATAGATGGACAATTCATCTCGCTGGACACGTACAAGAACTCGAAAGGACTTGTAGTTGTCTTTACATGCAATCATTGTCCATATTCGGTGAAGTACGAAGATCGAATCATCGCGCTTGCAGCAGAGACAGCCAAGCTTGGCTATCCGCTCGTTGCGATCAATCCCAATGACCCCGTCAAGGTTCCTGGAGATTCTTACGAGAACATGCAGGTTCGTGCCAAGGAAAAGGGCTTTACATTTCCCTACATAGTTGATGGAACACAGGAGATTGCCAAAGCCTATGGCGCAAAGCGCACACCACATGTATTCTTACTCAGTAATGCGAGTAACTCTTGGAAGGTGGAATACATTGGAGCCATAGATGACAATGCAAATGATGCCGAAAAGGTCGAGTCACGCTTTGTACTTGATGCAGTACGCTCTTTGTCCTCAGGATCAACGCCGACAGTAACGCAGACCAAAGCAATTGGCTGCACGATAAAGTGGAAAGAATAATACATGAATGATAGAAACCGAGGATTCGGTAAACCAAAGCGTGAACGCTTTGATGATGAACGACAGCCGCTAACAAGTGAAAATCCAGCCTACGCACCAAAGTCGGGCGGAAGGCGTGATGGTGGTAAGCCACCAAGACGTGATGATCGGGGGCCACGCAATGACCGCCGTGATGACAGAGCTCCACGCAATGACCGCCGTGATGGCAGAGCTCCACGCGGTGACCGCCGCGATGACAGAGGGCCACGCAGCGACCGCCGCGATGACAGAGGGCCACGCAGCGACCGCCGCGATGACAGAGGGCCACGCGGTGACCGCCGCGATGACAGAGCTCCACGCAGCGACCGCCGCGATGACAGAGGGCCACGCAGCGACCGCCGCGATGACAGAGGGCCACGCGGTGACCGCCGCGATGACAGAGGGCCACGCGGTGACCGCCGCGATGACAGAGCTCCACGCGGTGACCGCCGAGATGACAGGGGGCCACGTAGCGACCGCCGCGATGATCGGGGGCCACGCAGCAACCGCCGCGATGATAGGGGGCCACGTCCATCAAGAGGCTACGGGAATGATTCGCGGCCACAACGTGATGATCGCTCGCCGCGTGAACGATATCGTGATGGAGACGAACGCCAGCCCCTTACCAATGAATCGCCGTCTCTACGTGGGCGTGGAGGGAAACCGTCCGGCACGCGAGGTGGACGTGGGGGTGCAAGCCCACGCGGACGTGGAGCAGGGGCTGGTCAGGGAGGCGGAAGCCGAGGTTATGGCGGCGGTGGACGTCGCAGAGAGGGCTTTGCATCCTCGGGTCCAGCGCGCAAGCGTGATACAGACGAAACAAGGTCAAAGGCCTACGCATCAGACGTCTATGTTTTCAAAGAAAATCTCGATGAAAACAAGCCTAAAGAACGCAAGATGAGGAGCCGCAGAAAAAAATCATCCTCTGATGGCGAAACCTCGGAATAGTGTGTTTGTCAGAACAACAGATCACTCACAACATGGTGTTGCATCTTTTATGAAGAGTTTTATCATTCTCGTAGCGCTCATGTGCATCATTTCCCCATCTGTGAAAGCGTTTCAGCAGGACACAACGTCGCTGATCGACAGTTTGGTGGAGATCTTCTTTGATGATCATCCCGACAGAAGTCAGCGTCATCGTAGTCCGCGAATCCAGGCCTCGTATGGCACATTGGATTTTCAGCGCAAGGGGCTAGCCGGGAATACAAATCCCATCGTGAATTATCGTGTTTCTGTGGGGATGGAAGACGCACGCAGTATTCGCGGCGACCAAAGTATTGTCCGCTACCAGAATAACGGTTTGTTCTTTAACTATGGTGCATCGAAACCAGTTACTGGACTTACTGCCATTGACGACTCGATCGTGAATGCTGCTACCACATCTATGAATATCTATTCGTTTGGATTCATCGACGAGTCGGGTTACGGCTACAAGCTTGGCAGCGGTGGAGCGTTGAAATTCCTTGTAGCAAAGAAGTCGTTGTGGTCGAGCATAGACCCGATTTCCTTTGACCAGTCAATCAACGGAGATGCACGTCAAGCTGTGCGTGATTTTACAGGCAGCATTCGTTTTGGTGCCACGATGAAGCCGACGATTGAGTTTCAAGTCATCAAGCCGTTGAGTATCCAGGCGAGTTTTACATGGACGCAGATATACCCACGACACATGTTCTGGTACTGGGCTGGCAGCGAACTTATCGAAGGTATTTCAGACGGAATTGTTATGGCCTCCGTTAAAGCTTTCGGTAAGGCATCTCCGGCTTCATTGCCCATCATGAACTTTGTGTTGCGCAATGCCGTGGCATATGGTTTCAAGACGCTCCGCAAAAACCAAATGAATTGGCCATTCGAAACCGCGGCCCCTATGAATGTAACGGGTTACAGCCTTGGAGTTAGTCTAAACTTCTAGAGCTCGATTTCGACTTCAGTGGCTAAGATGTCGATAAGCGTCTCTCGTCTTCTGATGAGGGACGCTTTTCCATTATGGATGAGCACCTCTGCAGGTCGCAGCCGGCTGTTGTAGTTACTTGCCATAGTAATGCCGTAGGCACCTGCATTCGAGAATGCAAGCACATCGCCTTCACGTATCTCTGTAATCTTTCTGTCCCATCCGAACGTATCTGTTTCGCAGATATACCCTACAACGGTATACACTCGTGGAGTACCCATTGGATTCGAGGCATTCGAAATGTGGTGATAGGCATTGTAGAGCATCGGGCGAATCAAATGATTCAGCCCTGTATCGACACCTGCAAACACTGTAGCCGTAGTTTGCTTCACAACGTTAACACGCGCCAGCAGTGTTCCGGCTTCGCTTACCAAGAACTTGCCTGGTTCGAACCAAATCTCAATCGGTGCAAAGCGCGTGGCGTTGAAGGCATGAACGCGCTCTGAGAGCTTAGCTGCAAGATCTTCGATGTCTGTAGATATGTCGTCAGGCTTGTAGGCCACCTTAAAGCCCGAGCCAAAGTCTACAAACTCAAGTGCTGGGAAGTCGGATGCTATTTCAAACAGCATCTCCGCCCCCTGCAAGAAAACATCAGCATCGAGGATATCACTACCTGTGTGCATGTGCAATCCGTTGATGTGCATGTTCTGTGATTGTGCCACACGAAGTACATGCCGCATTTGATGAATCGATATCCCAAACTTCGAATCGATATGCCCTGTGCTGATACGTTCATTTCCCCCAGCCATGATGTGGGGATTGATCCGTATACAAACTGGTACGGAATTCCCGTATTCATGCCCGAATCTCTCGAGCACGGAGATAGTATCGATGTTTATGTGAACACCAAGTGCGACTGCCTGCTTGATCTCCTCAAAGGAGATCATATTGGGTGTAAACAGAATCTGGGAAGGCGTAAAGCCTGCGTGTAGACCGCGGTGAACTTCTTCGATAGAGACTGTGTCTAGCCCCGTGCCCAACGAATGCATGAGTCGCAAGATTGCTGTATTGGTTAGCGCTTTACATGCATACATAAAGCGGACGGGTATCGTACGAAATGCCGACTTCAGTCGTTGAACATTGCTGGCAATAACTGCCGCATCATACACGTATGTGGGAGTGCCAGCAAGTCGGCAGATTTCGTCGATTGAAACACCGCCAATAAGAGACGGTGCAGTACTCATGCTTCGTTTGAGTGGTTATCTGTGCCCTTGCGCATGATCGCAAACGGTACGAGAATGCAATAGCCTACAACCAATACTACCGGAGCCACATCAATAGAAAGTGGATCGTCCCAGGTTGAATACATTCCCTTGGCAAGAAGTAAAAAGCCAATGACAATTACAGCCACAGCACCGCCGAGGTAGGCGAAGTGCATGTTTTTTAGTGGACTCTTCCACTGCACTGCAGTGCGGGATACTGTGAGACGTGATTTTAGCTTTGCCATGACGTACTCCGAAATAAAATTACCTTGCCCGAGGAACGCCGATCTGTACCTCGGGCAAGGCAAAACTACAAACTATGTGTGCTTACTAGCTAATCAGACACGAGATGCAAGGAACATCGTTAAGCTCTCATATGGCGCAAGATGAAACTTCGCGCTGCAAGCGCTTTGCTGTAAGGCGGTGCTCATGAGGGAGAGCAGATTCCAGCTTTGCATGGTCCTCTGCAGCGTGCTTTAGTACGCCCGTCTAGCGCATCTCGCGCAGCATGTAAGCCCGCGATGCCTGCGCCTCGTGCTGATCGAGGATCGGAGCTATAAGCGCTGCCGTAGGTTGTTGTGGAATACTACGCATTGGAACACCCTTGAGAATTGTGATGAGAAAATCCCTTTGCATACAATCTCGAACCGCACGTAAGCGTGTACTATGACATTTGTCATACTTGCCAAATTTAGTCTTGCAGGTTCGCGATCCGAGCAAGCCCTTGAGGTTTGTAAGCATGATTGCACGTCCGTTGATTGCAATCGGCTTGTCGGCCTTAAACTCTGATAGCGTGCGAATGACACTCTCTGGTGCTGTGCCAACGACGGATGCGATTTCTTCACGTGTTAAGGGGCTGGCGAGCGTCATGCCATCGCCTATTGTGCCAAATGTCTCTTTCAGGACGAGAAGTGCTTCTGCGAGCCGCTCACGGATGAATTTGTGTACCAACTCAACAATCTGACGCTGTGCGTCTTGCACTTCTGCAGAAAGCTGCTGCATGACGCGGAGAGCAAGCCGCGAATTTTCGCGGATTTGATAAAACAGGACGGACGACAGAGCCACGCTTGAAAATTGAGCTCTACTTGGTCTGTGTTACTTGCAACGCGCCATCTATGCCGATCTCTAGCATTCCATTCCGCAGGCGCGAACCGCACTGCATGCATTCGGGTGTTGTACATAGCATATCTCTGCACCTTTCCTAGCGTGATGGACGGACTCAAACCAACATACGGGATGAATCATCTCGCATGTAGCAGGGAGGTTGAATGTCGTATACGATGTTATTAAGTACGATACTGCGTAAGAACGGCAGTGCAGATGCCTGAACAAATTGTATGTCGTAGAGCTCATGCAGGCAATACCAGAAAGTAGGGATTTCGTGGTATGCTATCGGACGATCATGACCGGTATCGTCTGCTGTGCGTGGGCAAGCAGGTATAGTCCTGGTGGAAGCTGTGAAACGTCGATCTGGTGCATGAGTGCGGCGCTACATTGATACACATGTATGTTCCCGTACACATCGCACATGCGAAGCACATCGCAATTCGAACGCGCATCACAGTTCGCAATTGTGAGCGTTGTGCTGCAGGGGTTGGGATACAGATGATCAGTCTGCGCGTGGTTTAGCCCGTCCGTAACATCCGTTGTTGCACCGAACCAGATGCGTCTCGAGCTTGATGTTCCATGCAGCGTTACTCCTGTAACAACAGCGTAGGCAGTGTCCGTGGCATTGTTCTGCCGGATCGTTGCGGTTCCATCAACAACAGACGTTGTGCAATTGTATGATGCCGAAGCATACACCATCGCAAGACCTACATCTTGGCATGCATAGAGTGCAACGGGTGTGAATGTTACACGGGCTGTATCATCTGATTGTTCGCTAGAAACCTCGAGACTATCAATGCACGGATTCTGGAGGCTTATCCCGCAAGTGCTCGCATAGGCATTGCATAGTTGCAGACCATCGAGGTTGCCATAAGTGATGGTCATAAACGTGACGTCGTCTCGTGTAGCAGAAACAACGTGACTACCGGGACTCACCATTGCGCGTGCGGTAACAACATCACTGCCTGCGATAGGCGAAATGTACATGTGGCCTGTAAGGGGCTTGCCATCCAATTGAATGGATGTGATGTGCTGCTGGCGGCACACAAGAGACACATAACTGATCAGATCGGCTGGTGCGGTGAAAAGAGCATGCGACGTCCACTGATTTGTGCTCGGAATAGTTATCATCATGGGCAAGCCAGCATCGGTAGAGGGGTCGTCTTCGGGAAGCGTAGCCTGCGACGTAATATGGCCGTAACTCTTGCCATATTGAGCGCACAACACCTGACGCGTTGCATTCCATACTCGAGCAGTCTCCACACTGCGCGTAGTGTAAACTTCGCCCTGACCAAGTGTATCGACGATAACATCACCTGTATCTGTTCGATAAGAAAGCACTGCAGGCGTTGTTGTTCCGATAAAGCGAATCACATCCCCTCGATCATCGGCAATGCCAACAGAGGAATTGTCCTGTCCGCGTTTGCGCGTTGGCGAATACTGAAACGGAACTGTCACGAACGTTGTGCCCGCATGCTCACCAGGGATCATCGACTCCATCAGAGTGCCTCGCGTGCGATTGGCTGCGCGCGCATAGGGTCCGCTCGCAGGCAATGCATCAGGATGCTCAAGCACTGCTGCCTTGCCGTGACCTGATATAACCATGATCGGCTTGTTCGCGGTGTAGTACTCTCCAGTAAGATCAGACGCCGAATCACGAACACCGGTCGTGTCCAGATAGAACGGCACAAAGCCACTCTCACCTGCATTCAACTTCAGCTCGAGGATTCCCGACTTTCCATAGACCCGTACAACTGTTCCGTTTTCCATGGCAATCACAAGGCGTTTGGCGAACGCATAATGCTTCTTCTCAAGGCCATATCTATCCGTCCACCACGAGAACGCATGGTAGCGCATTCCCCACGCAAATGTTGGAATCTGAATTGCCTGCTCGCCATTGCCTGGCATGAGAATCCGCGATGCAACCGAGATTGGCTTGTCGCTCGTAACAAGCGCTACATTGCAACTGTCAATAACAACTTCCACAGAGGCATTGGGCTGCACAGTAATCTCTTTACCTGCAACCACCACACGAGCATTGTATCGCGAGCTAACAACTATCCGATAGGCATCGGGTGGAAGGGGCTCTCCGTGCGCTCGTTCTGGATGTATGAACCCGGCAAGGAAGTGCAGTCCTTCATGGAGCACAGACTGCGCGTCTGCATCAGGGCCTGCCAGGAGAACCATGATCACGGCGACGAGAACGACAACACGCGGAGCAGAACGGTGTGACTGTTTCATATGTCGAATCGAGAGAAAAATCCCGAGCTTTGTTGAACGAACCACGCAACCGTGTTAGCATACATCCATAGCAAAGCTAGTGCACTAACTCCCAATGCCGGCGAGTTTTTGGCATTTCTGCACCTTCGGTTCTTCATCGCGACGGCATGGCACATGCAGGGATTGATCGTAGGATGGTATGCCTATTGGCTCACACACGACCCACTTACCTTAGCATCCATCGGAATGGCCGAGGCCATACCAGCAATTGGCATGGCCTTGCCTATGGGGTATTGGGTGGACAACTGGGACAAGCGAAAGGCCATGTGGGCGGCAATTGAGCTGATCATTCTCTCGGCGGCAGGCACCTGTTATCTTGTTCACGACGCGGCATTGGCCACATGGGGTCAGAGCTCGGTGCTCTGGGGACTCCTTGCCATGATCATGCTCAACGGCACGGCGCGGTCTATGTATGGTCCGGCCATGTTCAGCACGTTGGGTCGCATTGTGCCGCGCGAGAACATCGCCAGAGCATCTGCCATGAGCAGCACCATGTGGCAAACGGCAATGGTAGGCGGGCCTATGTTGGGCGGTCTGTTGTACGGACTCTACGACGTTGAGTTCGCCTCCTACGTTGTGCTTGGCCTGATGCTCCTTGGTTCATGCGGAACAGTGTGGATCTCTGCCAAGCCCCCTGTAAAACAGGATCATAAGGCAGGCATGATCGAAGACCTTACCCTTGGCATACGTTTCATTGTTTCCAGACCGGTGATCTTTGGAGCTCTTTCACTCGACCTCCTGGCCGTGCTCTTCGGCGGGGTTGTGGCGCTGTTGCCGGTATTTGCAACCGACATCCTGTTTGTTGATCAGAGGGGGCTCGGACTGCTTCGGGCATCGATGAGTATTGGCAGCATCATCATGATGGCCTTGCTCTCCTGGAAGCCCTTGGGAAAGAACGCTGGACGTCAGCTCCTCTGGGCTGTAGCCGGCTTTGGACTCTGCATTCTTGGATTTGCCTCGAGCACGTGGTTCTGGCTCTCCTTCGCAACGCTATTGCTGGCGGGAGCATTCGATGCCGTGAGCGTGATTGTGCGCCACACCATCCTGCAGCTTGAAACCCCTGAAGACATGAAGGGGCGCGTGGCAGCGGCCAATACCATGTTCATCTCCAGTAGTAACGAGCTTGGTGCTGTCGAAAGTGGCGTGGTAGCCAGATTGCTGGGTACCGTTCCTTCTGTCTATATCGGCGCTCTGCTCACTCTGTTTGTTGTGGCATTCACGGCTACCAAGAACCCTGCTCTCAGACGAATGAGTCTTGGTGATAAGGCCTAGGCCCCCTTATATTTGTGGTCTTTGCCGCAGTGCACCGAAATCATGGGTAGCGATGCGGCCTTACGACTGTCGAATTTTAGCAACATCATTGGTGAAGTATCATGTCTGACCTGTCAAAGGTTCGCAATATCGGGATCTCGGCGCACATCGATTCGGGTAAAACCACCCTTTCTGAGCGCATCCTGTATTACACTGGAAAAATTCACGCGATCCACGAAGTCCGCGGTAAGGACGGCGTTGGCGCAAAGATGGACTCAATGGACCTTGAGCGTGAAAAGGGCATTACGATCCAGTCTGCCGCTACGTATTGCACGTGGGGCGACTACAACATCAACCTGATCGATACCCCGGGCCACGTTGACTTTACCGTAGAAGTAGAGCGTGCGTTGCGCGTTTTAGATGGTGCTGTTCTTGTTCTCTGCTCTGTAGCAGGCGTGCAGTCGCAGTCCATCACCGTAGACCGTCAGATGCGCCGCTACAGCGTTCCGCGTCTGGCCTTTATCAACAAATGCGACCGTCAGGGTGCCAATCCGGACCGTGTTGCAGACCAACTCCGTGAAAAGCTTTCGCATAACCCAGCCTTTGTTACGTATCCGATTGGTCTCGAGGACAAGCTGAACGGCGTTATCGACCTCGTGAACATGGAAGCTGTGTACTTCGAAGGCGAAGGGGGCTCAGACATCCGTAAGGAAGGCATTCCGTCGGAACTCGAAGGCAAGGCAAAGGATCTGCGTCACAAACTTGTTGAGGTTGCTGCAGACTTTGATGATGAGCTTATGGAGAAGTTTCTGATGGACGAGGCGATCGGAGCGGATCTGCTCAATCGCGCTATCCGCAAGGGGGCGCTATCTCTTCAGATGACGCCCGTATTCTGCGGATCTGCATACAAGAACAAGGGTGTGCAAACGATGCTTGACGGCGTTGTATCGTTCCTGCCGGAGCCGGCAGAGGTTAAGAACGAAGCCCTGGACCAGGACAAGAACGAAGCCAAGATGACGCTTGCGAACGACCCGTCGAAGCCCCTTGTGATGCTTGCCTTTAAGCTTGAAGACGGCCGCTATGGTCAGCTTACCTACATGCGTATCTACCAAGGTACCGTCAAGAAAGGCGATTCGATCATCAACATCGCCAACGGTAAGAAGCTGAAGGTGCCGCGTTTGGCGCGTATGCACTCGAACGAAATGCACGATATCGAAGAAGCCGTTTGCGGGGACATCATTGCGATGTTTGGTGTAGACTGCGCCTCTGGTGACACATTCACCGATGGTAACGTCCGTTACTCCATGACGTCGATGTTCGTTCCGGATCCTGTTATCGAATTGGCCGTATCTCCAAAGGATAAGACTGGTCAGGTAAACTTCTCGAAGGCCCTGAACCGCTTTACCAAGGAAGACCCAACCTTCCGCGTTATGCGTGATGAAGAGTCTGGTGAAACGATCATCAAGGGCATGGGTGAGCTTCACCTTGAGATCTACATCGAGCGTATCCGCCGTGAGTACAGCACAGAAATCATCGTTGGACGTCCGAAGGTTGCCTTCCGTGAGACGATCTCTCAGCGCTCCGATTACAATTACACGCACAAGAAGCAAACCGGTGGTTCAGGTCAGTTTGGCCGTGTTGGTGGCTATATCGAGCCACTTCCAGCAGATGCCGTAGAGACCTATGAATTCGTTGACGAAATCGTGGGCGGTGTTATTCCGCGCGAATACATCCCTGCGTGCGATAAGGGCTTCAAGGAAGCCGTCGTAGAAGGCTCGCTCATCGGACAGCCGGTTGTGGGTGTGCGCGTGATCCTGAACGACGGTGCTCAGCACCCAGTGGACTCGTCGGAAATGGCATTTAAGACAGCAGCCATCATGGCGTTCCGCGAAGCGTATTCAAGCGCAAAGCCAACAATTCTCGAGCCGATCATGAAGCTCGAAGTGTCGGCACCGGAAGAATTCCAGGGCACAGTGATCGGTCAGATCAACCAGCGCCGTGGCGTTATCATGGGTACGGAATCGGATGCAGGCTACGTAACGGTAGAGTCGGAAGTGCCGCTTTCAGAGATGTTTGGCTATTCAACAGACCTACGCTCGGTTACGCAGGGCAAGGGCGAGTTCTCGATGGAATTTGCAAAGTACCAGCCGGTGCCGCGCAACATCCAGGAAGAAATGGTCAAGGAATACCAAAAGAAGCGTGCCGAAGGCAAGTAATCCACACGAACTTCGGGGGAAATTTGGTAAAAACAGGTTTCCCTCCTACTTTTGCAGGCTATGTCGGCGTCTGGGTCTTCCCTGTGCGCCTTCACCCGTCTAGGATAACAACTTCATAAAAATCGGCAGAACGCAATGCCCACGATAAGTCAGCTTGTCCGTAAAGGACGTCTCGCAATCACCGAGAAGAGCAAGTCACCCGCTCTTCAGTCATGCCCGCAAAGGCGCGGTGTATGTACGCGTGTGTACACAACAACACCAAAGAAGCCAAATTCAGCTCTTCGCAAGGTAGCCCGTGTGCGTCTTTCGAACGGTATCGAAGTAACGGCTTATATCCCAGGAGAAGGCCACAACCTGCAGGAGCACTCGATCGTTCTGATTCGTGGTGGTCGTGTGAAGGACCTTCCGGGTGTTCGATATCACATCATCCGCGGATCGGCCGATACACAGGGCGTTGCCAACCGTAAGCAAGCTCGTTCAAAGTATGGCGCGAAGAAGCCAAAGGCTGGTGCTGCACCGGCTGGAAAGAAGTAAGGGGTAGAACATGCGTAAAAAGCGTGCAGATAAACGCCGTACCATGGCAGACCCACGTTTTAACGACGTGATGGTCGCAAAGTTTGTAAACAATATTATGATTCAGGGCAAGAAGAATACAGCGCGTCGCCTTGTGTACGAAGCCCTTGACATCGTTGGAAAGAAGACGGAGCAAGATCCGCTTGAGATCTTCCGCAAGGCCATGCAGAATGCTGCGCCTGCGATTGAGATCCGTCCCCGTCGTGTTGGTGGTGCAACGTATCAAGTGCCGATGGAAGTTCGTGAAGAGCGTCGTGCGGCCCTTGCGATCCGTTGGATCAAGAAATACGCCTCTGAGCGTCGCGATCGTTCGATGGCGCAAAAGTTGGCCAGCGAGCTTCTCGCTGCGGCAAACGGCGAAGGCGGAGCAATCAAGCGTCGCGACGAAATGCACCGTATGGCAGATGCCAACCGCGCATTTGCTCATTTCCGTTGGTAAGACGGGCGACACCTGTTCTTTGATACACTGAAAACATGACGCGTTCCGTTACCATTGGCCTTGTGCGGAATATCGGTATCATGGCTCACATTGATGCCGGAAAAACCACAACTACGGAACGCATACTTTACTACACAGGAGTGCTCCACAGGATGGGCGAAGTGCACGAAGGCACAGCGTTTACAGACTACATGGAGCAAGAAAAAGAGCGGGGAATCACCATCACCTCGGCCGCCGTTACCTGTGCGTGGAAGGGATACACGATCAACATCATCGACACTCCCGGACACGTTGATTTTACGGCAGAAGTACAGCGCTCGCTGCGCGTACTCGATGGTTCGATAGCGTTGTTCTGTGCTGTTGCAGGAGTTGAGCCACAATCGGAAACGGTATGGCATCAGGCAAACCAGTACCGCGTTCCAAGAATCGCATTCGTCAACAAAATGGATCGCATCGGGGCGAATTTTCCTCGTGTGTTGGAAATGATGCGAAGTAGGCTAGGAGCACGACCAGTGGCTGTACAATTACCACTGGGCGCAGAAGACACCTTCAAAGGCATCATTGACTTGCTGGAGCGCAAAGCCATCATCTTTGACGATGAACATGGCGAGCACTTTCAGGAATGCGACGTGCCGGAAGAGATGTTGGCAGCAGTAGAGCAGGCACGTCAGGAACTTGTAGAGATCTTAGCAGAGCAAGACGATGCATTGCTTGAGCGCTATCTCTCAGGAGACGAGATCACGGCCGACGAGCTACGATCGGGTTTGCGATCTGCCACACTTGGACTGCGCATTACACCAGTGTTCTGCGGCAGCTCGTTTAAGAACAAAGGTGTGCAGCAGTTACTCGATGCTGTTGTAGCGTATCTGCCCTCGCCAACAGACGTAGGCCAAACGCGCGGGCACAGCGTGAAAGACGAAGAAGAACTCATGGTGCGCCAGCCCCTTGATTCAGAGCCCTTTGCAGCATTGGCATTCAAGATCATTACAGATCCGTTTGTTGGGCGCTTGACATTTATCCGGATCTATTCCGGTGTCCTGAAGGCAGGCGAACAGATCTACAACGTGACCAACGACAAAAAAGAGCGGGCAGGAAAGATACTCCGAATGAGCGCCAACAAGCGGGAAGAGCTTGAAGCGGCCTTTGCCGGAGACATCGTAGCTATACCGTCGATGCGATTTACGCGCACAGGCGACACACTATGCGACCCCAAGAGCCCCATACTCCTTGAAAGCATTCGTTTCTCAGATCCCGTCATCAACCAAGCGGTTGAGGCGAAGACTCTGGCGGATCAGGATAAACTGACGGAATCCTTACATCGGCTCTCTGAAGAAGATCCGACGTTTCGGTTCCATACGGATGCAGAATCGGGGCAACTCATTATCAGTGGTGTTGGTGAGCTTCATTTGGAGATCATCGTAGACCGACTGAAACGCGAGTTCAACGTACCTGTCAAAGTTGGCAAACCGCAGGTAGCCTATCGTGAAACGATTACCACCAACGCCAGAGCGGAAGGCAAGTTCATCCGCAGCAACGCTGGAAAGAACCAATTTGGTCAGGTTACAATAGAATTACGACCGAATGATCCAGGAAAAGGTCTCGAGTTCAAAAATGAACTCGCACCAGAGACACTTCCTGAATTATACGTCAAGAGTGCAGAGAAGGGCGCAATAGAAGCCCTTAAGGTCGGACCGATTTCGGGATACCCCATGATTGACATCATGGCCGTCCTCGTAGATTCGGCATACAATGAAGAAGACGCAACGGAGACGGCATATGCCGTAGCCAGCTCGATAGCAGCGAAGGATGCCTGCAGGATGGCCAGCCCGGTCATCATGGAGCCAGTCTTCCTCGTCGAGGTTGTTACGCCCGAGGAGTATGTGGGCGAGGTCATCGCAGACCTCAGCTCGCGAAGCGGGATGGTGCAGGGCATAGCCCAGCGCGATATCCTGCAAGTTGTGACGGCATTGGTGCCGCTGTCTCAATTATTCGGCTACGTAACACAGTTGCGATCGCTAACGCAGGGCAGAGGCTCGTATACCATGCAATTCCATGGTTACGAACAGGCCCAGCGCCGGTATTGATTAGAGCAGTTACGCTCTAATCCCGGCTTGCGTCAGTGCCGCAGCGCGCCCGCCAAAGAAAATATATTTGGTGTGGAGGGGCCGTGCATTGCATTCACGTCAGATTTTTTCCGTAAATTTGTTTTCTGTCCCGTTCCGGTGGTCCGTATCGAGACAGAGAACACAGATTTTAAATGTTTTTTCTTCACACTCACTCACTGAATTTCTGAGGAGTCGGCAAAATGGCCAAAGAGAAATTTGAGCGGAATAAACCGCACGTAAACGTTGGTACAATCGGTCACGTTGACCACGGCAAGACAACGCTTACAGCAGCAATCACAATGTGTTTGGCATCGAAGGGCCTTGCACAGCAACGTTCATTCGATTCGATCGACAACGCGCCGGAAGAGAAGGCACGTGGGATCACGATCGCAACAGCGCACGTAGAATACGAGACTGCGAATCGTCACTACGCACACGTTGACTGCCCAGGTCACGCTGACTATGTGAAGAACATGATCACGGGTGCTGCACAGATGGACGGTGCAATTCTTGTTTGCGCAGCAACTGACGGTCCGATGCCACAAACACGTGAGCACATCCTTCTTGCTCGCCAGGTTGGTGTACCGCGTATCGTAGTGTTTATGAACAAGGTCGACATCGCAGATCCAGATCTCGTAGAACTTGTTGAAATGGAGCTTCGTGAACTTCTGAGCAAGTATGAATTCCCTGGCGATGAGATTCCGATCATCAAGGGTTCAGCTTTGAAGGCGCTTGATGCAGCAGCATCTGGTTCTGGCGCAGACGCACCAAACATGCAATGCATCTTCGAACTCATGGATGCCGTTGATACATACATCCCAACACCTCAGCGCGATGTTGATAAGCCCTTCTTGATGCCAGTTGAAGACGTATTCTCGATTACAGGTCGTGGTACGGTTGCAACAGGACGTATTGAGCGCGGTATCGTTAAGGTAAACGAAGAAGTTGAGCTTGTAGGTTTTGGTCTTCAGAAGAAGACTACAGTTACAGGTATCGAAATGTTCCGTAAGCTTCTTGATGAAGGACAAGCTGGCGATAACGTTGGCCTCCTCCTTCGTGGTGTAGACAAGGAAGAAATCGAGCGCGGCATGGTTATCGCAAAGCCAGGTTCGATCACACCGCACCACAAGTTCAAGGCACAAGCATACGTATTGACAAAGGAAGAGGGCGGACGTCACACGCCATTCTTCACGAACTATCGTCCACAGTTCTACTTCCGTACAACAGACGTTACAGGTATCCTCAATCTACCAGCTGGTGTTGAGATGATCATGCCTGGCGACAATGTTGACAGCCTTGAAGTAGTATTGATCACGCCAGTTGCCATGGAAGAGGGTCTTCGCTTCGCTATCCGCGAAGGTGGCCGGACGGTTGGCGCAGGTGTCGTGACATCGATTATTGAGTAAGAAAAACTGAAGGCAAAACCTCGAGGGAGGATGTTGAATCCTCCCTCGTTTTTGTCTCTAAACCAACCTCCACGTTGGATCATTCCAGGAGTATTACCGAGTGGCAACGCAACGCATTCGCATCAAGCTTCGCTCGTACGATCACAATTTGATCGATCGTTCAGCAGAGCGCATCGTCCGAACAGTCAAGCAGACTGGCGCAGTGGTTTCGGGACCAATCCCATTGCCGACTGAGAGATCTGTGTACACAGTTCTCCGCTCGCCGCACGTTGACAAAAAGTCTCGTGAACAATTCGAGGCTCGTGTGCACAAGCGTGTTATCGATATCTTCAGCAGTACGCAGAAGACTATCGATGCGCTGATGCGCCTTGAGCTGCCGGCAGGTGTTGATGTGGAAGTGAAAGTCTAGGAGAACAGAGGGCAATGAGCGCAATCCTAGGACGAAAATTGGGTATGACGAGCATCTTCACCGAAGATGGAACATTTGTTCCATGTACGGTCATCGAAGCGGGTCCGTGTCCAGTTGTCCAAATAAAAACAAAAGAACGCGACGGCTATGATTCGGTACAGATCGGATATGAGCCAATAGCAGAACGTAAGGTAAACCGTCCTCGTGCCGGTCACTTTGCAAAACACGATGTCGAGGCAACTCGACACTTGAAGGAATTCCGTCAGCTTGTTGACAAAGTCAAAAGCGGAGACATCGTAACAGTGGAATCTTTTGCCGAAGGCGACAAGATTAAAATCTCTGCTACGAGCAAGGGTAAGGGCTTCCAGGGTGTTGTACGCCGTCACCACTTCGGTGGTGTTGGTATGACAACCCACGGTCAATCAGACCGCCCACGTGCCCCAGGTTCCATCGGTTCATCGTCGTACCCTTCACGTGTCTTTAAGGGCATGCGAATGGCAGGTCGAATGGGCGGAACACGAATCTCCGTGCGCAATCTGACGATCCTGCGTGTAATGCCTGAGCAGAACCTCATCTTGGTGATGGGAAGCATTCCAGGCGCAATGAATTCAGTAGTTGAAATTGTCAAGCTCTAAGAAGAACACACTCATGACTGTGGAAGTACTTACGAAAGACGGATCTAAGGCAGGCTCAATCGAGCTTCCGGAATCTGTCTTTGGTATCGAGCCGAGCGAGCATGCTATGTACCTCGCAGTGCGTGCCTATCTGGCGAATCGTCGCCAGGGCACACACAAGACGAAGACGCGCTCCGAAGTATCAGGTGGTGGAAAGAAGCCATTCAAGCAAAAGGGAACTGGTGGGGCACGTCGTGGCTCAAGCCGCTCTCCTCTGATGCCGGGTGGTGGAACTGTTCACGGACCAAAACCACACTTGTATACGCTCGATCTACCAACCAAGGTAAAGCGTCTGGCACGTAAGTCGGCACTTACGCTGCGTGCACGCGAGAACAACCTCGTAGTTGTTGAAGACTTTACGATATCCGCACCAAAGACGCGCGAAGTAGCATCGATGCTCAACGCTGTAAAGTGTGGTGGTTCGAAGGTGCTTGTATTGTTGCCAGAAGCGAACGAAACATTTGTTCGTTCAGCTCGCAACATCGCTGGTGTAACAACCTTCCCAGCAGATAAGATTTCGGCATATGATGTGCTAAATCATGGCAAGCTGGTAATCTTCAAGAGCGCGATTGATACGATTGCAAAGTCATTCGGTGATGAGGGAGGTGCACAATGATAACGGTACTCCGCAAGCCCCTTATCACGGAAAAGGCAACAAAGATTGGTCACCAGAATCAGTATGTATTCGAAGTGGCACCGGATGCGAATAAGCTTCAGATACGCCAGGCGATCAAGCAGATGTTTGATGTTGACGCAGTAAGCGTCCGCACGGTGCGCACCAAAGGCAAGGTTAAGACACGTATGACGCGTCAAGGCATGCAGGTAGGTAAGACTAATTTGAAGAAGAAGGCATACGTGACGTTGAAGGAAGGTCAGACGATCGACATCGTTTCTGGCGGAGGAAACGAAGAATAATCGAAGAAGACTAACGAAGCACAATCATGGCAACGAGAAATCTTAAACCAATAACACCGGGAACGCGCTACTACAGCATCAGTACCTTCGATGAGATCACAACATCGAAGCCTGAGAAGAGCCTTCTTGAGCCGATCAAGAAGTCTGGTGGACGTAACAACACGGGACGCGTAACCTCGCGCCATCGTGGGGGCGGACACAAGCGTATGTACCGTATCATCGACTTCAAGCGCAACAAGCTTGGCGTAGCCGCAACGGTCAAGACCATCGAGTATGATCCGAACCGCACATGCCGCATTGCTCTTTTGGAGTATTCCGATGGTGAAAAGCGCTATATCATTGCTCCGGACAAGATCGCTGTGGGACAAGTTCTCATGAGCGGTGAGATGGCCGAGCCAAAGGATGGCAATTCGCTTCCGTTCACGAAGATCCCCGTTGGTTACTTCGTTCACAACATAGAGATGCGTCCTGGTAAGGGCGGCCAAATGGCTCGCTCGGCAGGAACATCAGCACAGTTTGTGGGTATCGACGGTAACAAAGCGCAACTCAAGCTGCCTTCTGGTGAGATTCGCATGGTTCCGTCGAACTGCATGGCAACGATCGGCGTGGTCAGCAACGGATCGCACGAGAACATCAGCTATGGTAAAGCAGGTCGTATGCGTTGGTTGGGTGTTCGCCCGCAGACGCGTGGTATGGCCATGAATCCGATCGACCACCCGAACGGTGGTGGTGAAGGACGTTCGAAGTCTGGTGGTGGTCGTAAGCATTTGCGCTCACCGTGGGGTCAGCTTGCTAAGGGCCTCAAGACACGCAAGAAGAAGAATGCTTCGAATGACATGATCATTCGTAGACGTAATTCGTAATACAGGATCACGGAGTTAAGAGAACATGCCACGTTCGCTGAAAAAAGAGCCTTTTGTTAGCTACAAGCTTGTCAAAAAAGTAGATGCGATGAATGAAGCTAACAAGAAGACAGTGATCAAAACTTGGTCACGCGCTTCGACGATCTCTCCGGATTTCGTTGGACACACATTCGCAGTTCACAATGGTAACAAGTTCATTCCGGTGTACGTAACAGAAAACATGGTAGGACACAAGCTTGGTGAGTTTTCACCAACGCGCACCTACCGTGGTCATGCAGGAAACCGGAAAGATCTCAAAACGGGCAAGAAGTAAGGACGAATGATGGAAGCACGCGCAATCAAACGCTACAACAGATCATCACCACGCAAGATGCGACTGGTCGTTGATTTGATCCGTGGCAAGTCGGCTCAGGAAGCACTCAACATTCTGCAGTTCTCCGATAAGGCAGCTGGAGAGGTTGCGCAACTGACATTGAAGTCGGCGATCAGCAACTTGACGGCAAAGGATCAGGGAATTGATCCGGAGTCCATCATCGTGAAAGAATGCTTTGTGGATCCAGGTCCAACGATGAAGCGTATTTCGCCAGCCCCTATGGGGCGTGCATACCGAATTCGTAAGCGTTCACATCATTTAACCATCATCGTTTCGACGAAACAGTAAGCGGAGTCAAGACACGTGGGTCAGAAGACAAATCCGATAGGACTACGCCTTGGGATCATCCGCCAGTGGGAAGCCAACTGGTTTGATGAGAAGAACGTTGCAGACAAGCTACAAGAAGACATCATGGTGCGTAACTACATCAAGAGTCGTCTTAAGAAAGCAGCTGTAGCGCGTATCATCATAGAGCGCACTGCGAAGCAACTTCGTGTAACGATCAACACATCACGCCCTGGCGTGATCATTGGTCGCTCGGGTAAAGACATTGCGCAATTGGAAGAAGAGTTGCGCAAGATCACCAAGAAGGAAGTCAAGGTTCTCATTAGTGAGATCAAGCGTCCGGAACTTGATGCACAGCTTGTTGCAGACAACATTGCTGCGCAGCTTGAGGGCCGTATCTCTTTCCGTCGTGCGATGAAGAACGCAGTAAGCAGCACTATGCGAGTAGGAGCAGAAGGCGTTCGCGTGATGTGTTCAGGCCGCCTTGGTGGTGCAGACATGACACGTCAAGAACAGTATAAGGAAGGCCGTGTACCTCTTCACACACTGCGTGCGGACATCGACTATGCGCAGAGCCGTGCGGAAACAGTATATGGTTCGATCGGCGTCAAGGTATGGATATGCCGTGGCGATGTGATCGGTAAGCAACAGAACAAGGAACAGTAAGTCAGGCTAAGGCAACGACATGCTCATCCCAAAACGAGTAAAGCACCGCAAAACCCAACGTGGCCGCCGTAGAGGCAAGGCCTATCGTGGATCGACGGTAGCATTTGGATCTTTCGGTCTTAAGGCGCTAGAAGCGGCTTGGATCACTAATCGTCAAATCGAATCGGCGCGTATTGCGATCAATCGCTATCTACGCCGTGATGGTAAGGTGTGGATTCGCATCTTCCCGGACAAGCCGGTAACGAAGAAGCCAGCGGAAACGCGAATGGGTTCGGGTAAAGGAAATCCCGAATTCTGGGTAGCGGTGGTCAAGCCGGGGCGCATCATCTTCGAGATCGACGGTGTATCAAAGGAGCGCGCACAGGAAGCGGTGCGTCTTGCCATCCATAAGCTGCCTATCAAGTGCAAGTTTGTCCAACGCGTAGACTTGGAGGATTAAGACAATGAAAGCACGTAAGGCAAAGGATCTGGTAGGTCTGAGCGATACAGAACTCCAGTCGTTCGTGAAGGAAAGCGAAGAAAACGTAATGCGTTTGCGCTTCCAACTTGCTCTCGGACAGCTGCAAGATTCATCGAGCATCAAGACGCTTCGCAAGGATATCGCTCGTATGAAGACGATTATTCACGAGCGCACACGCAACGCAAACTGAACCGGATAATATATCATGGCAGAAGAAACGACATCAACAGAGACAACAGCAACGCGCCGCAAGGTTCGTGTTGGGAAGGTTGTCAGCAATAAGGCAGACAAAACCATCGTGGTAAGCATTGAGCGCCAGGTGGCACACCCGCTTTATCGTAAGTACTTCAAACAGACAACAAAAGTGATGGCGCACGACGAAAAAAACGAGTGCAACATCGGCGACGTTGTCAAGGTTATCGAACATCGTCCACTCAGTGCACGCAAGCGTTGGGCACTTGTGGAGATCATCGAACGAGCGCAGTAAGGGAGAATGAATCATGATTCAAGAGGAAACCAACCTCGTTGTCGCAGATAACTCCGGTGCACGTCGCATCCGTTGTATCCGTGTACTCGGCGGACACGGCAAGCGTTATGCTGGTGTAGGCGACATCGTTGTTTGTTCAGTTAAGGCGGCTCTGCCTGCGGGAGCTGTGAAGAAGGGCGAAGTCGTAAAGGCAGTGATCGTTCGTACGAAGAAGGAAATACGTCGCCGTGATGGTTCGTATATCCGCTTCGATGAGAACGCTGCTGTGATCATCAACAATAACAACGATCCTCGTGGTACGCGCATTTTTGGACCAGTTGCTCGCGAGCTGCGTGAGCGCGCATTCATGAAGATCATTTCTCTCGCGCCTGAGGTGCTCTGAGGTATATGATGAAGCTGAAGATTAAAAAGGGCGATGAAGTAGTCGTCATAGCAGGTAAGAACAAGGGTACACGTGGTCGTGTCCTTTTGGTGCAGCCAGCGGCAATGCGCATTCTCGTAGAGGGTGTGAACATCCGCAAGAAGGCTGTTCGGCCATCTCCAAAGCACCCTAATGGTGGCATCATTGAGATGGAAGGGCCGATCCACTACTCAAATATTCAGCTTGCTGACATATATGATTCTAAACCAAATCGTGCTTCGGCAAAGCCAGCCAAGCCAGCTGCAAAGAAGGCTGCTAAGAAGACGAAAAAAGAAGAATCAGGTAGCGAATAACAACGACGAATGACGAAGGAACGCACGTATCATGGCTAAGACAACGTCAAAAAGGGATCAATTCAAGCCAGAAGGCCCACGTATCGAGGAAATCGAAGACGTACGGGTACCGGCTAGGTTGCATGCCTTCTACAAAGACAGTGTAGTACCGGCACTTATGAAGCGCTTCAACTATACGAGCATCATGCAGGTGCCCCGTATCGAAAAGGTCGCAATTAATATTGGTGTTGGGGCTGCTACACAAGACGCGAAAATGCTGCAGTCTGCGGTTAACGAGCTAGAACTCATCGTGGGTCAGCGTCCGGCAGTATCGCGTGCAAGCAAGTCGATAGCGAACTTTAAGCTTCGTGAAGGAATGCCGATTGGCGCTCGCGTAACATTGCGCCGCGCACACATGTATGAATTCCTTGACCGCTTTATCAATATCGCAGCTCCACGTATTCGTGACTTCCGTGGGTTTTCGGACAAGAGCTTCGATGGTCGTGGTAATTACACGATTGGTGTGAAGGAGCAGATTATTTTCCCGGAAATCGACGTTGATAAAGTGTCTAAGATTCAGGGTATGGATATCACGTTCGTGACATCAGCGAAGACAGATGAAGAGGCGCACGCACTTCTTCAAGAATTTGGGTTCCCATTCCGTAAACGCGACTAATAGAAATCGAGAAGAGTCATGGCGAAAAGATCAATTATCGCTCGCAATAACAAGCGCATCCGACTAGTTGCTAAGTATGCAGAACGTCGTGCAGCGCTGAAGGCTGCTGGAGATATGGAAGGCTTACAAAAGCTACCACGTAACAGCTCGCCAACACGAGTACGAAACCGTTGTCTCGTTACGGGACGTGGCAAGGGTGTTTATCGCAAGTTCGGTCTTTGCCGAAATATGTTCCGTCTTCTTGCCCTCGAAGGCAAGATTCCAGGTATGCGCAAGGCCAGTTGGTAATCAATTAGGCCACTTTTTCGAACACGACCAACGACGACGAATATGCCAGTCACAGATACCATAGCAGATTTCCTTACACGCATTCGTAATGCGTCTGCTGCAAAGCACAAGACTGTGGAAGTTCCAGCATCGAAGCTCAAAGCAGCTATCGCTGAGATCCTCAAGGATCAAGGATACATCCAAGACTTTTCCCATGCTGACGATTCCAAGCAAGGTGTACTTACACTAAAGCTACGTTACTACTATGGACAGCCTGTAATTCGAGAGATACAGCGAGTAAGTAAGCCTGGACGTCGCATCTATGCACCTGCAGACAAGTTGCCACGTGTCCGCAACGGACTCGGCATTGCTATCGTCTCAACACCTCGTGGTGTGATGACCGATAAGCAAGCACGCCGGGAAAATGTTGGCGGCGAAGTGTTGTGTACAATCTGGTAAGAAGAGAAGTAGGAGTAATCGACAATGTCTCGAGTAGGAAAACAACCGATCATCGTGCCGAATGGTGTGAACGTAAAGTTCGACGCCGGTGTGTGCTCTGTAAAGGGGCCTAAGGGCGAGTTAACATTCGCAATGAGCGATGCAATTGCTCCTTCTATGGAGGGCAACACAATTACATTCACGCGTAACAGCGAAGACCGAAAAGTGCGAGCACTACATGGTCTAACGCGTGCTCACATTGCATGGATGGTAGAGGGTGTAGCTAACGGCTTTACAAAGAATCTTCAGATTGAGGGTGTTGGATACAAGGTTGAGCTTCGTGGCAAGAATCTATTGTTGTCACTCGGCTATTCTCATCCAATCCTATTCATGCCTCCAGATGGTGTTGAGTTTGCAGTAGCAACACCTACTTCGTTTGCTGTTAAAGGAATCAACAAGCACTTGGTTGGTGAAGTAGCAGCCAAGGTTCGCAAGCTGCGTCCACCAGAGCCTTACAAAGGCAAGGGTATTCGCTACGAAGGTGAATACATTCGTCGCAAGGCAGGTAAGTCAGCTGGTAAGTAAGGAGTATTTACGACTATGAATCGCATTAAGCTTAAAAACAAACGTCAAGAACGCAGAAATCGTAGAGTTCGCAAGAACATCAGCGGCTCTCCAGAGCGTCTGCGCCTAACGGTTCACCGCACGCTTCAGCACATCTATGCACAAGTCATCGATGATGTTGCGGCAGCAACAATTGCCTCTGCTTCTACGATTGATGCTGAAGTACGTGGCAAGATCACGAAAGACATGACAAAGGTTGACGAAAGCCGCCTTGTCGGAACAATTCTTGCTCAGCGCGCTCAAGCTGCAAACGTGAAAACAGTTGCATTTGATCGTAACGGGTTTTTGTATCACGGTCGCGTGAAGGCTCTTGCTGAGGCAGCCCGCGAAAGTGGTCTCGATTTCTAATAGAGAACGTAACGGAGCAGTACACGTGGCAAAGCAAAAAGTATCAGATCTCAACCTCAAAGACAAGATCGTTTACGTTGGCCGAACAGCGAAGGTTGTTAAGGGCGGACGCCGTTTCAACTTCTCGGCAATGGTTGTCGTTGGCGATGAGCAGGGACATGTTGGTTATGGTCTTGGTAAGGCAGGCGAAGTTTCGAATGCTGTTACAAAGGCAACTGAAGCCGCCAAGAAGTCGGTGGTAAAGGTTCGTGTAGAAGAGGGAACAATTCCACACGAGGTAGTCGGCCGCTTTGGTGCAGCAAAGGTGCTTATACGTCCAGCAACTCCTGGTACAGGTGTTATTGCTGCTGGTGGTGTACGCGCTATCCTTGAGTTGGCAGGTGTAAAAGACGTTTTAACGAAGTCGCAGGGTTCTTCTAATCCTCACAATACAGTGAAGGCCACAATAGACGCATTGATGCAACTTGAAGATGCTGCGGCCGTTGCTGCGCGCCGTGGAGTGAGCGTTGAGAAGGTTCTTCAGGGCTAAGCGAAACGAGGGAACACAACATTATGAAGCTGAAAATCACACAAGTGCGCTCATCAATCGGAGCACTCAAAGCACATAAGGCAACAATCAAGGCCCTTGGTCTTGGTCGCCCAAACTATGTATCGATCAAGCCGAAGAACGTACAAATCCTTGGCATGATTAACACTGTACGTCATCTTGTGACGGTAGAAGAGATTGCAGACTGAGGCCAACAATGAAACACATAGGAAATCTTACACCCGCAGAGGGTTCCCGTCACAAGAAAAAACGCGTTGGTCGTGGTGCCGGCTCAGGTCATGGTGGCACGTCAACACGTGGCCACAAAGGCCATCAATCACGCAGTGGTTTCAGCCAGAGCCGTGGATTCGAGGGCGGTCAGATGACGCTTACGCGTCGCGTACCAAAGTTCGGCTTCACGAACATCAACCGCATTGAATATCAAGAGGTCAACGTTGCAACATTGCAGCGCCTGGTCGATGAACAGCAGATTACGAACGGCGTTGTAGACAAAGACACACTTTTGTCGCTTGGCGTTATTCGCAAGAAATCTGCACCAGTTAAGATTTTGGGTAACGGCGATCTTTCTGCAAAGCTCTCTGTCTCGTGCGATAAGATCTCCGAATCTGCAAAGAACAAGATCGAATTTGCCGGAGGAGCGGTAACCGTTCATGGCTAATATCGTGACTACATTTCGGAACATGTTCCGAATCGAAGAGTTGCGTCAGCGTATTGTCTTTACGCTGGTTGCACTCCTTGCTGTGCGCCTAGGATCGCTTATCGCTATCCCTGGTATCGACACCGCAGAGCTGCAGCGTCAAATTGAAGCTGGTGCCTCTGGAGATGGCGGTATTTTCCAGATCTACAATCTGTTTGTAGGGGGCGCGTTTGAGAACGCTGCCATTTTTGCACTTGGCATCATGCCGTATATCTCTGCAAGCATCATTCTGCAGATTGCTGGAGTTGTGCTTCCACAACTTCAAAAGTTGCAGCGCGAAGGAGAAGACGGCCGTCGTAAGATCAATCAATTCACACGTCAACTTACCATCCCTATTGCAGCGCTGCAGGCATGGGGCGTTACGACGAAGATTGGGTACGACTTCCCTGGCGTTATTGTAGATCCAGGTATGTTCTGGACGATCTCATCTGTGATCTTGCTCACAGCGGGAACGATGGGCTTGATGTGGATTGGTGAGCAGATCACCGAACATGGTCTCGGCAACGGCATCTCGTTGATCATCTTTATCGGTATTATCTCTCGATTGCCTGTAGGTCTCTACCAACAGTTTGCAACAACGTCACAAGACAGCACATTTGGTCAGCAATTAGTAATTGGTGCAATCTTCCTAACACTCCTGCTTGGAATCATCTCCGTTGTGATTCTCATTACGCAGGGGGCTCGTCGTATTCCAGTTCAATACGCCAAGCGCGTTGTTGGTCGCAAGGTCTATGGTGGTTCAACGCAGTACATCCCATTGCGCGTGAACACAGCAGGTGTTATGCCGATCATCTTCGCACAATCAATTCTGTTTATTCCTGGAACGATTGCAGGTTTCTTCCCAGATGTTGTATTCTTCCGCACAATCGAAATGGCGTTGCGCCCTGATGCAGTTCTCTATTCAGTGCTATACGGTTTGATGATTGTATTCTTCACGTATTTCTATACAGCTATTGCTTTCAATCCAAAGGAAGTAGCTGATAACATGAAGAAGAATGGCGGCTTCATTCCAGGTGTGCGCCCAGGTTCGCCTACATCTGATTACATCGAAAATATTCTAACGCGAATCACACTGCCGGGTTCGATCTTTTTGGCAATCATAGCGATCCTTCCAACGTTTGCTATGAGTGTTCTTACAGTTCAGTCGCAGCTCGCGTCGTTCTTTGGCGGTACAAGTCTTCTCATTGTTGTTGGTGTTGCTCTTGACACACTCCAGCAGATCGAGTCATATCTCCTCATGCGCCATTATGATGGTTTCATGAAGACGGGCAAGATCCGTGGACGTGCCGGAGTGGCATCCTAGCGTTGTATGTCTCCTAATGACGTACGCATACCGACCCATTCGGCAGATGCAGTACGTAAGATTGAGGCTTCGTGCAGAATCGTCGCAGACGTTTTGCAGCACCTCGAAGGGTACATCAAGCCGGGAGTAACAACAATTGAGCTCGATGCCATTGCAGAGGATTTTATCCGAACGCGAGGTGGAGAGCCAGCTTTCAAAGGGTACCAGGTTGATCGCAAGATCTATCCTTACACACTTTGCATAAGCGTAGAAGAAGAGGTGGTACATGGCATGCCCGGACAACGAGAGTTGTCGGCAGGCCAAATAGTTTCGGTAGACGTAGGCGTCTGTATGGACGGCTATTACGGAGATTCGGCATACACTTTTGGTGTAGGCGAAATCTTAGTCGAAAAACAACGTTTGTTAGATGCTACAAAAGAGTCTCTTCGTTTGGGCATTGAACAGGCAAAGGATGGTAATCGCGTGTACGACATTGCGAGAGCTGTTCAGTCGTGCGTTGAAAATCAAGGATACTCAGTGGTACGTGAGCTCGTAGGGCATGGCATCGGCCAGCACCTGCATGAAGAGCCCCCTGTACCAAACTTTGTTCCAGGACTGCTGCATCGAACAAGATTTCCGAATGTGCCACTAAAGAGCGGAATGGCCTTGGCAATCGAGCCGATGGTGAACATGGGAATGTTTCATGTTCACACAGCAAGCGATGGGTGGACGGTGTTTGCTGCTGATGGGAAACCATCGGCACATTTTGAACACACGATACTCATCGATGGGGCAACGCCGAGAATTCTGACGGAATGGAATTAACAAACTACAATTAGGGATACATGAGTCGCGAAGACGTTATACGTGTCGATGGCACAATCGAGGAAGCACTCCCAAACACCCAGTTCATCGTGAAGCTGGATAACGGGCATAAAATCCTCGCCCACGTGTCAGGCAAGATGCGTATGCACTTCATTAAGATCTTTCGTGGTGATAAGGTGACAGTTGAGATGTCTCCATATGATCTATCGAAAGGCCGCATCGTGTATCGCTACAAGTAACAATGAAATCAAACTTCAGGTGAAGTCATGAAGGTAACAGCATCAGTAAAGAAGCGCAGCCCAGACGACAAAATTGTACGTCGTAAGGGACGGGTGTACATTATCAACAAGAAAAACCCACGCCTCAAGCAACGTCAAGGCTAAAAGGGAGACACAACGTGGCTCGTATTGCAGGTATAGACCTACCAAAAAATAAGCGCGGTGTAATTGCGCTAACATACATCTTCGGCATCGGCCGCACGATTAGCGGTGAAGTGCTTGATAAAGCGGGCATCGATCACAGCAAGCGTGTATCGACATGGACCGATGACGAAGTTGCACGTATCCGTCAGGTACTGGCCGACTATAAAGTCGAGGGCCAGCTCCGTTCGGAAGTTCAACTCAACATCAAGCGTCTGATGGACGTTGGATGTTACCGTGGCTTACGCCATCGCCGCGGTTTACCAGCACGTGGACAGCGCACACGTACAAATGCACGTACTCGTAAGGGTAAGCGCAAGACAGTTGCTGGTAAGAAGAAGGCAGTGAAGAAGTAATTAAGGGATGATGATACATGGCAGCTGCTAAGAAGCGCGTAAAGCGCAAGATCGTTGCGGATGTGCACGGCAAGGTTTTTGTACGTGCAACATTCAACAACGTAATTGTCACCGTGACAGATACATACGGCAACACACTGTCGTGGTCATCTGCAGGTAAGAACGGTTTCCGTGGTTCAAAGAAGAACACGCCGTATGCCTCGCAGGTCTCCGCAGACAAGGCCGCTCGTGAAGCTTTCGAAATGGGGCTTCGCAAGGTTGATGTTGTGGTGAAGGGGCCAGGATCGGGACGTGAAGCCGCTATCCGCGCTCTCACCCAGGCTGGCTTCGAGGTTCTTTCTATCCTGGACGAAACACCGTTGCCGCACAACGGATGCCGTCCTCCGAAGAAGCGCCGCGTCTAATCCTCTAATATGATGTTGATTTTTTTCCGTGTGAATTTGACCAAAGGAAGGCCATGAATATGCAGATGCAGATGCCAGAAGGCGTCGTCGTCGAAGAACTCGGCAGTCCCTACCATGCTAAGTTTATCCTTAACCCACTCGAAGAAGGTTACGGAACAACCATAGGTAACGCGTTTCGCCGCGTACTCCTTTCATCGATCCAGGGTTCAGCAATCGTTGGTGTTAAGATATCCGACGTACAGCATGAATTCCAGACGATCCCAGGCGTCGTAGAAGACATGTGCGAGATCATTCTTAATCTCAAAGAAGTCCGTTTTCGTATCGTAGATCCTAAAGCTTCGCAGCGTATTTCGTTCCGCGTCAAGGGACAAAAAACCTGGACAGCTGAGATGATCCAAGACGCAACAGCTGGATCTATTGAAGTTCTGGATCCATCCAAGAAGATTGCTACACTCTCAGACGATGTGGACTTCGATGTAGAACTGCGTATTGGTCGTGGTAAGGGATATGTTCCTTCAGAAGAACAGAATTCTACAGACTTCCCACTCGGAATGCTCCCAATAGATGCAATCTATACGCCAATCAAGAATGTGATCTACAACGTAGAACCATTCCGTGTTGGACAGAAGACAGACTACGAACGCCTCGTGCTTGATGTAAGTACAGATGGATCGATAACAGCAAAGGAAGCAGTTGAGCACTCTGCTAGCATCCTGCGCGCGCACGTTGCCCTATTTCTTGGCGTGAACCCATCTGCAGCTGGTGCTTCAGAGGCTCATGAAACAAGCGTAGGAGACAGCGAAGCAGATCGCGAGCGCTCACGCATTCGCCGTATCCTGCTTCAACCAGTTGATGAACTAGAATTGAGCGTTCGTGCTCACAACTGCCTCAAGGCAGCAAGTATCAAGACACTTGCAGACCTTGTAAGCCTCCAAGAGTCAGATCTTCTGAAGTTCCGCAACTTCGGTCGTAAGTCTCTGTCGGAGTTGGCAGAAGTTGTTGCCGCAAATGGTTTGACGTTCGGGATGAACCTCGACGACTACCTCAGCGCCGACGAAAAGAAACAAGACTAAGGAAGGCAAGGAGAAGTAATCATGCGACACGGGTATGCAGGTCGGAAACTTAAGCGCACAGCGAGCCACAAGCGCGCGTTGCTTGCGAACTTGGCAACATCGTTGTTCGAGCACAAGCGTCTTGTAACAACTGTTGCAAAGGCAAAGGAACTCCGTCCATTTGCTGAGCAGCTTATCACACGTGCACGTAATGCACATCGTTCAGAAAAGTCTGGCGCTATCACTGGTGTTGATGTACACAACCGTCGTATGGTTGGACGTTTCATCAAGAACAAGGGTGTGCTTCAAGAGCTTTTTGATACGATCGCACCATTGGTAGCAGAACGTAACGGTGGTTATACTCGCATCACAAAGCTTGGCTTACGTCGTGGTGACGCTGCAGAAACTGCTATGATCGAACTTGTTGACTGGTCTAATCCGGTAGACGGACGATCATCATCGACACGTCGTCGTGCAGCAGCAAAGACACCAGCGAAGCCAAAGCCTGTTGTTAAGCTGAAGGCCGCACCAGTTGTTGCAGCAGAGCCTGTAATTGAAGAGCCTGCAGCAATTGATGAAGAGCCAATGGTTGAAACACCAGCAGTTGAGGAAGCACCAGCACCTGCAGCAGATGCTCCAGCTGATACAACAGATGCTCCGGCAGCAGATGCTGGAGCGGACGGAAGCGCAGCAGAGTAAAGGCACAACATTTGTACATAAGACGCCGAGTGCGAAAGCATTCGGCGTTTTCATTTTTTTACGAGATGGCGCAAGAGATTCATCTTCGAGCGGAGTTTGTCAAGGGTGCCACAGCACCTGAGCATTTCCCTGCGTCCGACATGCCCGAGATAGCTCTCATCGGCAGATCAAATGTGGGCAAGTCGTCTCTTATCAATGCTCTCGTACGTTCATCACGTGTGGCGCGTGTTTCGAATACGCCCGGCAAAACGCAAGAGATCAATTTTTTTGTGACGGACCTCGGGTTTATGCTCGTGGACCTTCCGGGATACGGGTATGCACGCGTTAGTAAGACGCAGCGCGAGCAGTTTTCGACCCTGATCAAGCAGTATGTGCTCGAGCGCGATCAGCTGGCAGTAACATGCGTGCTTGTTGATGCGCGGCATGATCCTCAGCCCCTTGACCTGGCAATGATCGAGGAGCTTGAGTTTGCCAAACGTCAGTATGCGGTGATACTTACAAAGTGCGACAAGCTGAAGCCCGCGGCACTTCAGGCACGCATCGACCAAGTGCGTGAGATCCTATCCCAATGCACGTCCCTGGTAGACGTCATTTCAACTTCGAGCGAAACAGGCCTCGGCAGACACCAACTGCTTGGCCTGATGAAGCGTATCGTCAGTCTATCCACAAAGGTGTCTCCATGAGTACACAACCCCTTGTCGGTATCATCATGGGCAGCGATTCAGATCTGCCTACGATGAAAGAAGCTGCCATGGTCTGCAAAGAGTTTGGCATCGCATTCGAAATGCGCATCGTAAGCGCACACCGCACGCCACAGGATATGGCCGAATACGGATCTACGGCACATACGCGCGGTATCAAGGTTATCATTGCTGGCGCAGGCGGTGCTGCTCATTTGCCGGGGATGACGGCGTCATACTCGCCGCTTCCTGTTATCGGTGTGCCGATTGCCACCAAACAGCTTCGTGGACTCGATTCTCTGCTGAGTATCGTCCAGATGCCAAGTGGTGTTCCTGTTGCCACTGTAGCGATAGGGGGCGGGCGCAACGCAGGACTGCTTGCAGTCGAGATGCTCTCTACAGGAATGCCAGATCTACTGCCAAAACTATTGGCTTTTAAAGAACGCCTGGCAACCGACTCACGAGCAAAAAACGACAATGTCTAAACGATAACACGCAACTACTTGTGCGGTTGTAGCGTTCTTACGATGTCTGCGACCCTATTGATGATACTCACGCGTTACCATAACGAGGACCGACGACGACTGCCGCTGCGGGAAACCCGGCTGGAAGATCGTGGCTCCTAACGCGCCCGTCCAGACCCATCCCGCAGCGAAGCCTTCAGGGCCTCGCCCACAACGTGCTGCTCGAGCATCAGACTCGCAGCACGGATCAAGCAAACCCAATTTCTAATTCTATGGATAACCTCTTGGAAGAGGTCAACGTTCATATTGTGCGCGCCGACCAATCACATGTTTCTTACGCCGAAGAGATCGTCGAAACAATCTTTGTGGCAGTCCAGCAGCGCGGCACGGGTACCGCACGCCGAACCCGTGAGTACATTACCCAAAAGATGATGGAGGGTAAGGCGATCATTGCACTCACGGCTCAGGGTGTATTTGCTGGCTTCTGTTACGTAGAAACATGGGAGCATGACCGCTACGTTGCCAACTCGGGTCTGATCGTACGCCCTGAGTTTCGCAAGAACAACCTTGCTCGTCGCATCAAACGCGCAGCATTTGAACTTTCGCTTGAGCGATTCCCCGAGGCAAAGATGTTTGGTATCACGACAAGTGCGGCCGTGATGAAGATCAACTTCGAACTAGGCTATCGTCCGGTTCATTTTTTAGAACTCACTACAGATGAGTCTTTCTGGTAGGGCTGTCAGTCGTGCCCGAATTTCGATATTCTTGAGCTATGCAGAAGCCCTCATCGAAGACATGCGTGTACTCGATATGGCAATTGATGCTGCCGATGCAAATCTACTCGGCAGTGCTGCTGGGTATGGTACTGGCTTGTCGCTAGATAGAATTCGGACAACCAAGGCCTTGAACTTCGATCGCGTGCATGTAACTAGTACGTTTTCACAGATGTCGCGCGGGCGCACCGAGAAACTCGCAGCTTTTGCCATCAGACAGGTGGCTTCGACGCTTGCGCGATTTGCATCAGATGTGGTGCATTACGTCAGTCAGAACTTTGCATTTGTGTCGCTGCCTGATGCGTTAACCACCGGCTCGAGCACTATGCCACACAAGAAGAACCCAGATGTTTTCGAGGTTCTGCGCGCACGCTGTAACAGACTTCAGGGTGTTGCACACGAGATCACACTCGTCTGTGCAAACCTGCCTTCTGGCTACCATCGAGACATGCAGTTCACAAAGGACCGAATCGTACATGCAATAGACGAGATCGGATTGTGTCTGCGTGTAGCACAGCATGTTGTACCGTCAATCACGCCGCGCACAGATGTACTTGATAACGAAATGTACGATGCCATATTCAGCGTTGACCGCGTTAACGATTTCGTGCGTCAGGGCATGCCGTTTCGCGAGGCATATACGATCGTAGCTCAACAAGTGGCCGATGGCAAACCTGTGCGCAGCAGCCGTGATGGCGTAGCAGACAACAATGCGGCCCTGGGAAGTATAGGAAATCCCGGACTCGATGAGCTACGCCAAAGGCTTACTGCGTAGACGACTTGCAAACCAGATTGATACAACCACCCCTATAAGACTTCCCGCTAGCACATCACTGAGATAGTGCGCATTCAGCATGATTCGTCCTACGGCAATTGCTAGGCCGATGATCCAGAACGCATGCTTGAGACGCGGATAGACTGCAGAGCCAGCGACGGCGATTGCTAGCCCCGTGGTAGCATGTCCGCTAGGGAAGGAATTCCATATGTACTCCATCTGTAACCCAAGAAGATTCCACTCCGTAATCGACTTCTCGATCAAGAGTGGCGGACGTGGACGGCATGCGAGCACCTTCATGATGTTAGCAATGATTCCTGAGGCAGCAACTGCACCGAACAATCGAAGGTGATCGTATGCCTCATCCCGTCGAGAGCGCCATGCTATCACAGTGATGATAACACAGTATCCCAAAATCCAATGTGCTTTGCCTGCTTCTTCTAGCCAATGCCCGAGCATGCGACTGTAATGAGTCTGCGTACTCTCGATCCAGAGTGCAAGGGGCTGATCAAGCCACAAGATCGAAACAGCAATTGCAGCTAGCCAGACAAGGACGAGATAGCGCGGAAGCCGAATCACTTTTTCGATGCCTTCTTCTTCGAAATCACAGGAAGGTCTAATTGCTTGATCTTTGTGTTAAGCTCGATGATGAGTCTTTCGTCTACATCGTAAAGCTTACGCAGATAGATGTCTGCCTCCCGAGAAAGCTGCTCGAAGAGATCAAACGTCTGCTGTGTCGGATGCCTGTCGGCACTCGCAGCTACACTCGCCAAAGATGCGATCTTGTTGTTCAGCTTTACAGGGTAGTTGAGCAAATCCTGAAACGCTTTTGCCTTCGTTTGAATCAGCGCATCTTCTACTGTCGACAATGTATCGCTGATATGCTTGACCAAAGAATCAATGTTCTTGGTTTGGTTCGAATCGAGGTCTGCCCAGCTTGACTTAACGCTCGAAACGGTCGTGCGCACCTCGCGTATGCGCTTGATACCCTTGTGAACTTCCGAAAGCTTTGCATTGATACGTTGATGAAGTTCGAATTGTGCAACGAGGTCTTCACGTGGGGTGTTCAAACGCGGATCCATGCGGATGTCAAAGAGTACAGTTTCGGTCAGGTCACCGAGAGTGAATGTTGCACTATACCTGCCTGGAACAGCGAGTGGGCCTTCTGTTCCGCCGCCCCATAGGAGGGCGCCTTCGAGCTCTTCGGCGTCGGGCCAGCGCATATTCCATGTGAATCTGTTCAGTCCACGATGCAATGTTGGTGCATCTGGCGAGGCGCGATGTAATGAATCAACGTGGAAGTTGCGATCGACCTTGATCGGATCTCCCTTTGGCGTAGTTGTGCTCGAGAAGGTTACAATACTATCGCCCTGCTCCGTGCGAATCGTAATACGCAATTCCTTGGACGTTGTGTCTGCAAGAGAGTAGAACAACTGCACGCCAGATGGTGCATTTTCGCCAACGTTCATCGTTGGGCTGCTCCACGAGCCCCCTGCCACGCGATATGTGTGTCGTGGTGTATGCGCGGTGAGAAGTTTCTTTGAGGGGACTGAGTATTGGTGAAGTGGTGTGAGGTCGTCGAGAATCCAGAACGATCTTCCGTGTGTGCAGATCACGAGATCCTTCTCTTTTGGATGAATCACAAGGTCGTGCACAGGTGTGACGGGGAAGTTGAGTCTGAACCTACTCCATGTTACTCCAGCATCAAACGATATGAAGATTCCTTGCTCTGTACCGGCATACAGCAGACCCTTACGGAATGGATCTTCGCGAACAACGCGTGCAAAGGCACCATTCGGTATGCCGTCGGTAATCATAGTCCAGGAAGCACCGAAGTCTGTTGTCTTGTAGATGTAGGGCGCTATGTCGCCATGCTTGTAGCGGTTAACTGCGGCGTATGCAGTGCCCGCATCGAAAGGCGATGGAGAGATCATGCTTACCAGAGATTCGGGCTGACCCTTCGGAGCTTTCGGTGTAACGTTCTTCCAGGTACTGCCGTTGTCTGTGCTCACGTGGATCAGGCCGCAGTCGCTACCTGCCCATAGTACACCCTGTGTAACAGGCGATTCGGCAAACGTGAAGATGGTGTTGTAGACTTCTACGCCTGTGTTGTCCTTCGTGATCGGACCACCTGACGACTGCTGCTTTGTAGGATCGTTACGAGTAAGATCGCCGCTGATTTTCGTCCAGCTCATACCCTCGTTGGTGCTCTTCCAAACATGCTGCGAAGTTGTATAGAGTATCTTGTTGTCGTGTGGAGAAAACACAAGAGGGAAGGTCCACTGGAACCTTTCATTGCGATCGATAGAACCTTCGCCGATGGGGTTCTCTGGGTAGACAGAGATGTCTTGTTCCTGATTCAGCTTGAGTGATTTGCGTCCGATGTATCCCGAATAATTACCGCCAAACGATACGTCGGGATCTGTCGGATGAGGAATCACATAGCCGCTTTCAAAGCCTGCAACCGGATACCAGTCGTTTTTACCGATGGACCAGCCCCCTATCACGCGATGCGGAATGGAGCATGTTGTGTTGTCCTGCTGTGCGCCATAGAGACGGTAGGGGAAATGGTTGTCGACGCTTACGTGATAGAATTGCGCCGTAGCTACGTCGTCCTCCGTCCAATGCTTCCATCCATCTTCTGTTACTACAGCACCACCATCATCACCGATGATCATGCGTTTGGGGTCTGTTGGATCGATCCACAGATCATGATGGTCTCCATGGTTCGATCCGAGTCCAGTGAAGGTGCGTCCGCCGTCTGTGCTTTTGTGCCAACCTACGTTTAGTACATAGACAGTGTTAGCATCAAGTGGGTCGGCATAGACATGGTTAAAGTACCACGGACGCTGACGAATCTCTGCGTATGTGCTTACGCGCGACCACGAATTACCGCCATCGACACTCTTGAATAGGCCACCATGTTCACTTTCGATCATTGCCCAGACAAGATTGCGCTGGGCACGGGAGACATCTACATTGATTTTTCCAAGAATACCCTTTGGCATTCCTGGGTTCGTCGTGATCTCTCTCCATGTCTCGCCACCATCGGTACTTTTGAACAGACCAGAGCCTGCACCGCCACTGCTCATGCTGTGAGCATTACGGTAGGCCTGCCATAGTGATGCATAGATAATGCGCGGGTTGTTGGGGTCCATCTTCAGCGTCATACCGCCGGTGGAATCGTTGCGGTTGAGCACTTGCTTCCACGTGGTGCCGCCGTCGGTGGATTTGAAGACTCCGCTGGTTCTCGCGCTCGAGGTAAAAACATTGCCCATCGACGATACCATCACAACGTCTGCATTGTCCGGATGCACCACGATATCGGCGATCATCTGCGCATTGCGCAGGCCGATGTGCTTCCACGTCATGCCGCCGTCAGTGGTCCGGTACATTCCATCACCCGGCGAGATGTTGCCGCGGATGTCTGTTTCGCCCATGCCCACATACACAACATTTGGATCGGAGGGGGCGATGGTGATCGCCCCCACGCTGCTGGAGGTGAACGTTGTGTCGGAAATTGAGCGCCAATTCTCGCCTCCATCTTCCGATTTCCATACGCCCCCTCCAGTAGCTCCGAAGTAATACGTCGACTTCAGATCCGGATGTCCTGCAACCGCTATCGAACGTCCCGCCCGGTAGGGGCCCACGCACCGAAATCTCATTGCTCGAAATGCGATATCGAGTTGGTCAGATGAAGGAGTTGGGAGAAGTTGTGCTGCAAGTGCAACTGGAAGAACGAGTAATGCGAGAGCGAGTCTCATTAAGCTTTTACCGCATGAGTTTTACAGATTCCTTTCCGTTTGAAAGCATGTACGTGCCATGTGGCAACATGGTGCAATCAACGGTTTGCGAGCTGGAAACTACGGCAGAAAAGGCAGTCATACGACCAGTGATATCTGTAACTGTGATCATTGCGCCCGGTGCAAAAGGCACATTGGCTGCACCAGAGAACGCCAAGATCCCTTTTGGCGTGGTAGGGGTGATGAAGTCATCGACTGATACAGCGCTTGCTAAATCGTATATGGCTACGTCAGAGGCTGGCTCGTACGAGTCTTTGGTAAATGTCTGAGTAACCCATACATCATTACCACGAATGGCAATCCCTTCCGGCTTGGCAGGCAGAGCAATAGTCTTTATGTGCTCTCGCGTTGTGAGATTGAATACGCGGATTTCTTCGTCAAATGTCGAAACGAGCAGCATCTTGGATTTCGATGTTGGGTCGAACCAGACGGCTGCCTCACGTGGACCATCAAACCCGGTTGTGCCAACATTGATCGTCGCGATCTTTTCGTGTTTGACAAGGTCAATGATCACCACCGAATGCGAACCATTAACAACAACGTATGCCGTGTCGCCATCGGCAACGAAATAGTTCGGCGTGTCTCCAACTTCGATGGACTTCTGTGTGCGCGGTGTAGTCTTGAGATCAACTATGCGAAACGTTCCGTTCGTCTTACCAAAGAGCTCTTCACATATAACAAGCACCTGCTCAAGACCACCTGCCGTTTGATGATACGACACCTGCTGGGGATTCACGCCAACTGGAATGCGTGTTGTCTGCTTCGTATCGGTGTTGTATTCGATAATGTTACCGGGGTCTGTAAACGATGGACGCTCGCTCATCCAAAGAGTTTTGAGATCCTGGCTTGCATCGAGACCGTAAATCTTACCTTCAAACAAGCTGCCTAGCGGCGCAAGGGAGGTTGTCTGGTACCGCACAACTTCTTCGCCAACCACAAGATCAAGTATATCCTTTTCGAGCGAAGACCCAGATCGTGTAACCTTCACATCGTTCCATGCAAACTGCTGACTTCGAAGAATGCTCAGTGTAGAGGGGTCTACGACCAACCATGACGCAGGCACATCGCCCGTGTCGATCTCGCCATCGTAATCTGCATCGAGGCGCGCGCACAGTACGTGAACCACATCGTCGTCAAAGAACACGGCAGAAGGTAGTGGTGGGGTAAGAACTCTGTTCTGTGTGAAAGCCTGCGTGCATGTGAACACACATGCACAGATCATGAGAAAGCTACGCATAGCGAGCTCCTTTGAGTATTGTCTGTCGTGATGCGCGACAGAGGAGACAACGTCTCCAATTGTAGTATATGATGCAGCAGGTATTCCGACTTCGGCTTCATCCTCTCCATCCGTCTTCCCACATTGTGTCATCAACACGTATGCAGTGACTGTTCTCATAGAACTAGGCTGGATCGTCTGCCATTACGGCGGCGCAACCGTGCACGAATTCCACGTGCTTCCCTCACAGTACCAACGTGATTATCGATGGTAACTGCATCGGGTACAAATATATAACACGCCTATCTTTGTGTATGCAACACCGTCACGTATTGTACATTCTTGCCATGGCATGCACTGCCGCATGCGGGATGGCAGCACAGTTGTTTAGTGGCTACATACCGAGAATAGCTGCAAGCCTGCTTCCTGGGGTTGATGCTGGGGATGCGATTCGGCTCATTGGGTCGTACGGAGGTTCGGCATTTCTTCTGGGTTGGGCTATAGGTGCCTTCGCCTTGGGCTGGGTTTCCGATAAGATCGGACGTAGGTATGCGTATTTCATCAGTGTGCTTCTGGCAACGTCTGCCATGCTGTTTGTGAGCTTTGCAGACACATTCTTTATGCTCATCTGTGCGCGTGTTGTGATGGGCGTTGGTGTTGGAAGTGTGCTGGCTCAGTCGGTTGTTATGATCTCCGAGGCCTTTCCGACGTCGAGCAGGCCTATTGTGGTCGGAATCTTGATCAATGCGTTCCCAATGGGATTCATCCTTGCTGGACTTATCACACAATCAACCGATGATTGGCAGGCAGGTTATCGCATTGCCAGCGCCGCCATGTTTTTGGCCATTGCAGCCCTGGTGATCGTGCGTGAAAGCGACATGTGGTCGGCACGCATGCTGGCAGCAACTCAAGAGAATCACAACGTATGGCATAGATCATACAGGCGAGACCTTGTTGTGGCTATCGTTTTGTTTGGTTCGATGCTTCTCGGCATATGGGCTGTGCTTGCATGGATGCCCACGTACGTAGCAAAGATGAGTATGCCGGAGCACTCACAGACGAATCGATCACTTGCCAACATCATGTTTGGTGCTGGCAACGTTGTTGGTGGGCTCTTGAGCGGTGTGCTATCGAATCGTTTGGGAAGGCGCAAGGCCGCGGCTATTGGTTATGTCGGTTGCCTGACCACTACCGTGCTCACCTTGCAGACGGGACTTGCACCTTCGTTTACATTCTTTGCCGGAGCATTCAGTATCTGCGTCTTTATTGGCCTTAACCAGGGGATTCTGAGCGGCTATCTTCCTGAGCTGTTTCCTACGATCGTTCGGGGAACACGAACGGGGCTGAGTATGAACATGGGGCGCGTGTTGACGGCAACAGGTGTCTTTTTCCTAGGCGTTCTTGTTGAACATCTTGGCGGCTATCACAATGCCATAACACTCTTTGCCGGAGCTTACGTGATTGGTCTGATCACATTGATCTGGGCCCGCGAGACAAGAGGACAAGACTTGCCGCGTTAGATTGTCGCAGAGAGAGGATCAGACCGACTGCCACCAGCAAACGGAGATCCCAAGCGCTTGTGCCGCATCGCAGTTTGACCGCGAGTCGTCAACGAGGGTTGTTTCAGAAGGGGAGTACCCCTGTTGAGCGCAGACGTATAGGAATGCCTGTGGATCAGGCTTCCGTAGTCTAATCAGATAGGAGAAGTAGGTTTCATCGACGAGATCAAAGACTGGTTTGCATCGCTCTGCAGAATCCAGGTAGTGCAGCTCTGAAATGTTCGAGAGAATAACGGTTCTCGATACATTGTAGTGGCGCTCGAAACCCCGAACACGCTCAGTGGCATCCGCAAACAGACCCCGTTCGAGGATCGCACACCAAGCATGATCTAGCTCGTCGTTACTACAGGTAAACCCATAGAGACCGCGAAGTGCACCTCTGAACTCTGATGTTGAGATATCGCCTCTGTCATATGCTATAAAGACGTCTGATTGTGATTCAACTCCAAACTCGATCGGCGCACCATTATATCCCGGCAGATTGAGCATTGCGCGTCGCGTGCGCTCGAAATCGATATCATAGAGCACGCCACCTAGGTCAAGAATGAGGAGTGACATGTTGAGTACAGCCTATCAATACCGGAAAAAATACCAACGGTTGTCCTCGATGGTGGCATTCTTACGAAGGCTCTCAAGATATTCATCCCAGCGTGCCTGCTTGCGCTCCTGCAGCAAATCTTCGGACCGAAGCTCCAACCACATCGGGAACTCGGCATCATTTGCCCTAACTGCACTAGTAATGTTTACGATATACCATCCGAGGTCTCCTAGAAACGGACCATAGAGGCTTGGAAGGGGCTTGGCGAGAACTTCTTTTGCTGCGGTGGGATCGTAGAGTTCTTCGCCGATAAAGCCACTCTGCACGGTTACCCCTCTCATGATGGAAGCGCCCTTCGGGTTTTCTGCGATAAACATCACTCCATCATCGAGGCGCGTGGTTAGCCCCATGATGGTCTTCATCAAATCACGCCGAGCATCGCAGCCACGCTGACGATTCATGAGCATCGCAATCCTGGATGTTGCAGCATCAAAGGGCATGGGGCCGGCATCGATACTGTCTACAACAACTCCAAGTACCACGCCCTTTTCTGGTGTATCGATTGGATCGCATGCCGCGGCAAGTTGTGTTTTGAATGCTATGTCTCCGAGGCGATATGATCCAAAAATCTTGTCGTCATCCGTAAACCATGGGGAAAGCTCTATCGTCCGTCCAAAACGTCCGGCAATTGCTCCCAACTCAAGACCTTGGTCGTAGAGGCTTGAGGCGTCATCAACAATCTTGAGAATGCTATCTATGGTCTGGCGTGATGGCTCGATCTGTGTTACAATCACACGCACCTTGATGTCGGGCAACTTTTTGCCTTTCTGATGGAGGAGCGAATCAACGAACATGACGTGTACGCCAGATGCGTGGCGGATTGGATCAACAGTGGTGCCGGCTTTCTTACCCTTAACCAGGGCGTAGAATGATGAGTGTGCTGTTGAATCAGGCGATAGGCGCGCTCCACCAGAGGATGTTGTTCCGGCAACACTCATCCACAGAGAGTCTCGTGTGCGGGCATTACGAGCCCCATTCATGAGCGAAACAAAGCGGGTAACATTCTGGAGCACAAGGGCTGAGTCAATGGGTGCAGCAGTCATTGGCCAGGCCAGGTATGCGAGCCGCCTCATAGGTTGTGCGGACATAAACTCTTGCGGGTTGGCCTTATGAAAGGACTCCATCTCGGACACGGAAGGGGCAGGCAAGTCTGTCTGACAAGGCACGTAGATAATATCTGCTGTGGCAGAAGTTGCAGCCTCTCGAAAACGGGGCTTTACTAACGCAGTATCGAGTGTTACGGTATCTGTTAGTGCCTTTCGCAAGCGAGCTTCTGTCGCGCCAAGGCCGATAATCTCGCGCCATTGCGATACCGAGGCTTTTAACTGAAGGAGTTCTTGGGCCTGCTCTTTCTCTGGCATACCCTTCATGTTAGCCTTAATCAACGAGTCGGGACTGAAGAGTATAGCCTTGAGAAGGTCAATGTCGAACTTTCCTTTCTGATCTACTACACCACGCTTGATGAAATCAGGAGTAGCAGTCAGAAAAATGCTATCGATATCTAGGTTCGTTACCCGCAAGCCCAGACGAACGGATTCTCTGAGAAGGAGTTTGCGCTGAGTAAGTTCATTCCATGACTGCTGCATGATCTCGGATGGATCTACGTTGCCGCGTTGTTGAACGTATTCAGTCTTTCTGCCAACTTCTTTCGAATATTCATCAAGCCAGACAGTGTCTCCGTTGACCACACCCGCGTAAGCTCGTCCTGCCGGTGTTTGCTGCGAAAAGACCTGTACTGCCCCACACAAGAGGGAGAGAATAATGAGGTGTTTCATGGCGCAAAGATACCCGTTACGAAGGGTTCTGCCTGCGTAACTTTGTAGCCAATCTTCATAGGGGTTACACGTGACGTTATCAGAACTTTGCTCAACACATTCCCAAACGTTAGCTGATGCCATCAAGGCAAATCAGGAACGGACATTTCACGCACATTGGCCTGAAGCACCCAGTGGTAAAATCTATGGTGAAACGGCCAACGATGATGGACTTGCAAGGTTTAAGGGTCAGCGCAATGCAAAGTTCGACCGCCTGTCAGGGGGCGATGAATGGGTTGGAGATGAATCATCTCCATACGGATTCCCATTGGGTATAACGTATCCTAGCTCATCTGTTGCGGCGGTTGTAGAGCGTGCATCGGCTGCGCAGACTGCTTGGCAGAGTCTTACACCCACAGAACGTGCATCGATCCTCGTAGAAGCGCTTGAGCGGGGCTCGAAGCACTTCTTTGAGATTGGATACGCAACGCAGCACACAACCGGACAAGGATTTGTGATGGCCTTTCAGGCCTCGGGTCCGCATGCATTTGATCGCGCGCTTGAAGCAGTCGCCATGGGGCTTGCAGCACAAGGTAGCTTTACGCAATCTGTGCAGTGGTCCAAGCCGATGGGGAAGTTCGCTGTAAACATCGACAAGTCATATCGGATCGTACCAAAGGGTATAAACCTCGTTATTGGCTGCTCAACGTTTCCTGTCTGGAATACAACTCCAGGAATGTTCGCTGGACTCGTAACAGGTAATAGCGTTATCGTCAAGCCCCATCCTGGGGCTGTCTATCCGATAGCGATTGTTATCGCAGAGCTCCGCAATGTGCTCGTAGAACTCGGACTCGACCCTAATGTTATCCAGCTTGCTGTTGATACGGCTGCAAAGCCCCTTACACTCGAGTATGTGCAACATCCAGCAGTTCAAGTGATTGATTACACAGGGGGCTCGGCATTCGGCACTCTCGTTGAACAAGAGTCGATCAAGAATGGCAAGGTGGTCTTTACCGAAAAGGCCGGCGTGAATTGCGTGATCCTCGACAGCATAGAAGATCTTGACAAGGCAATGGACAACCTCGCATTCTCTCTGTCGCTGTACTCTGGTCAGATGTGTACGGCCCCGCAGAATATCTTCATCGCCGAATCCGGCATGAAGGTTGGCGATGCAACGGTTTCTGTTGAAGATGTTGCCGTAAAGCTTCGTGAAAAGATCGACGCACTTGTGAACAACGAGAAGGCTGGTCCAGGAACGTTGGGTGCTATTCAGAATCCAACAACGGTAGGACGTCTCGGCGAAGCCCTCAATCTGGGACTGGCAGAGATTCGTGCCACTTCAGCCATCGCACAGCCAGGATTTGATCAAGCGCTTTCACATTCGCCCCTTGTGCTGCGTACAGACGTTTCGCGCTCAGATGTATACACACGTGAATGGTTCGGTCCAATCTCATTCGTCATCACTACAGGCTCGTTTGATGAGTCGCTCAAGACCGTTGAGCAGAGCATTCGCCAGCATGGCGCATTGAGTGCGCTTGTCTACACAACTGATGCTGCAAAGATGCAGCAAGCCGAAGATGCTATCGTGATGGCGGGAGCGCCCGTAGCGTTCAACTTTAACAGCTTTGTGTGGGTGAATCAGTCCGCAGCGTTTAGCGACTTCCATGGAACAGGTTGCAACCCAGCTGGTAATGCAACATTTGCCGATTGGCAGTTCGTAACAAACCGATACAACGTAATCGGTGTGCGCAAGCAGGCTTAATCAGACGTTACTTGCTGTAGCGCGCGTTTTTGATTACGCCCCACTTGTGCAGTCTGTGCTGCAGGCTGGTGGCAATTACACCGATGCCGTATATGGAGCTACGACGGAAGTTGATCGATGATGCGTCATCGAAGTACTTGGATGGGCACGTGACTTCTCCAATAGGGAAGTCTGCCATGATGATTTGCGACAGCATCTGATTGTCGAAGACAAAGTCGTCGCTATTGGCTTCGAGATTGATGCGCTCAAATACCTGCCGTGAGAACGCTCGATAGCCTGTATGGTATTCGCTGAGCTTTTGCGAAACAAAGACATTCTGAAAGAATGTTAGCCCACGGTTGGCAATGTACTTGTACAGAGGCATGCCACCTTTGAGCGCGCCATTGCCAAGGATGCGTGATGCGAGGACGACTGGGTAGACATCATTAGCGATCATCCAAGCCATCGATGGGATGAGCGTTGGGGTGTATTGGTAGTCCGGGTGAACCATGATCACGATGTCGGCGCCGATCTCGAGGGCCTTGGCGTAACACGTCTTCTGGTTGCCCCCGTAGCCGCGATTAGCATCATGACGGATCACATGTGCAATGCCTAAACTGTGAGCAAGTTCGCTGGTGTTGTCACGTGAGTGATCATCTACAAGGATAACCACGTCCACGATATCAAGAGGTATCTCTCGATACGTTTGCTCAAGCGTCTTCTCGGCATTGTATGCCGGCATGACAACTACTATGCGTTTGCCGTTGATCATTCGAGCTCGAATGTAATACTTACCGACGAACGAAGCTTCATTTCGCCGCCGGAAACAGGCGTTGATGCCCCGTTCCCAACTCCATCAGCCATCATGGCAAATGCTCGTTGCTTGTACATCGGTTCAGTTGCATCTATTCGGGTAGCAGTAATTGTGAGCGCCTTACCCAGCCTGGCTCCAATGGCACTTGCAATATCCGATGCACGCTTACGGGCACTTTTTGCTGCTTCGATTTGTAAGGAATCAGCCAACGCATCACGGTTCGATACGATAAAATGCACACCCTCGAGTATGTTGCTTCCTTCGCGTACCGATGCGTTGATAACCTTATCGATGTTGTCAAGTTTGCGAACCGTGATCACAACAAGGTTGCGCATCTCGTAGCGCAGAAACTTCCGACGCTTACTTGAATAGTCGTAGATGAGTTGCATTGATAACTCGCTGGTTTGGATGTCCTTGCCTGCAATGCCAAGCCCCTTCAGAGCTTCATAGATCGATGATACACGCAGATCATTATCGCGCTTGATATCGGCAATGTTCGTGCCCTCGGTTTCGACACCGATTGAGATGCTTGCCATATCTGGCGCAACCATCATTGATGCTTCGCCGTCCATAGAGATCTGACGTTGAGTCTTTTGATCCTGAGCGCGTGCTGGCAGGATAACAATCAACGTTATGATGGATAGAGCCAGAATGCGCAACATATGATGCTCCTGTTTCGGTTATTACTGAAGGATTTCCATGAGTGATGACCACTCCTCCATCAGTGACGCAACCACGCGTTTTGCAGTGTCGTAGGATGTTACACTCTTATGCTGCTTCACCGGATCTCTATAGAGCTCGGGATCTGCCAGTGTTGCTTCGAGATCCGCCATCATCATTTCCTGAACTCCAATCTGCTTCTCAATCTCTGCGATGCGCCGTTCGGCTTTGCGCTTTTTACGCTCCAGAGCTTTTTGCTCCTCACGACTTAGAACGGCTGGTTTGTCGTCTGCTGCAGGTGCGTGCTTGAGTGGAATCTCGGTAGGGGGCGGAGCATCCTGCACATGGGGGTCGCCCAGTAACTTGAGATATGCATCAACATCTCCCTCGTACTCCTTCAGTGTTCCCATGCGGAAAGCGATGATCTTTTCTGTAAGTCCGTCGAGAAAGTCACGATCGTGCGATACCACGATCATGGCACCATCATAGGCCAAGAGTGCTTCTTTGAGCACCTCTTTGGAGAGCATGTCTAAGTGGTTCGTGGGCTCGTCAAGGATAAGCAGGTTGTATGGTTGTAGAAGAAGGCGTGCCAGTGCAAGACGCGATTTCTCGCCGCCGCTCAGAACACCAACGCGCTTGTTGATATCGTCGCCCTTGAACAGAAATGCTCCCAGCAGCGTGCGCAAACGCGAGCGCATTTCTGGAGGCGACGCTTGCTCCATGATCTCGTATACAGTCTGATGTCCGTCCATCATGTCGGCCTGATGCTGGGCATAGTAGCCAATCGAAGTGGCATGACCAACCTGAAACTCTCCACTTGTAGGGGGCTCTGCGCTGGCAATGATCTTTGCGAGTGTAGTCTTGCCTTCTCCGTTCTTTCCAATGAAGGCAATTTTTTCGCCTCGTTCAAGCGCGAAGTCAACCCCACGCAGTACTCGCTTGTCTCCGTAATTCTTTACAACATTCGTGCACTCTACTACGACACGTCCGGCGCGGGGTGCAGGTGGAAATGCAAAGTGAATCGAAGAGGTATCTTGATCATCGACTTCTACAACCTCCATGCGCTGCAGTGCTTTGATGCGCGATTGTGCACGGGACGCCATGGATGCTTTGTACTTAAACCGATCTATCCATTTCTGCATGCGCTCACGCTCGCGGCCCTGTCTGGCAGCAATGGCTTTCTGCTGTTCCATGCGCTCGGCGCGAATCTCTTCGTAGTCTGAATACGAAGCAGGGATGTCGTACACCTTGTTCTTGGTAATCTCAATCGTGCGGTTGGTGATGTTGTCCAGAAACGTGCGGTCGTGTGAGATCAGCACCACGGCACCGTCGTAGGTAGATAGAAAATCCTCTAGCCAGCGCACAGAATCGATATCGAGGTGGTTTGTTGGCTCGTCAAGCAAAAGGCAGTCGGGATGTTGCAACAGCAAACGCCCAAGCTCTGCACGCATCTGCCAGCCCCCTGAGAACATCGTAAGGGGATTGTCGAGTTGCTCGCGTTCAAAGCCAAGACCGGTTAATATCTGCTCGATATCTGCCTGCATGGTAAGTCCGCCACGTCGCGCGTACAGGTCGTTCACGTCTGTAAGACGCTGCACGAGCTTCATGTAGTCTTCGGTCTCGTAATCTGTGCGTGTTTCCAACTGATGCTGAATGCGGTCGATCTCGTCGTGAAGCTTGAGCACCTCTTCGAATGCCTGCATGGCTGTTTCACGAAGGGTTTTCGTGATGTCGAGCGTGAGATCTTGAGATAGGAACCCAACGCGTATAGCGTTCTGACGAGAGACATCGCCCGAGGTGGCCTGACGTTCCCCAGCAATGATGCTGAGCATCGTAGACTTTCCAGCACCATTGCGTCCGACAAGACCGATACGATCTCCACGCTTAATCAGAAAATTCACACCTTTGAACAAGACGCGAGTACCAAAATCAACAGTAATGTTTGAAAGGGATATCACAGATTCTCCAATGCATCGAGGATGACCTCGGCACATGCACGTTTTGACATCGCAGGGTAGCACATTGGATCTTGGCTATTCGTAACGATTGTAATTGTATTCTGTCCAGCGCCAAATCCACTGTCCGCCACGCCTACCTGATTGGCAATGATCATGTCGGCGTTCTTAGATACGAGTTTGCGCCTTGCGTTCTCAATCACATCATCAGACTCGAGGGCGAATCCAACAACGCGCTGATGCTCTGCCTTACTCTTGCCGATCTCAGCGAGAATATCGTGAGTACGTGTAAGCTCAATCGAGAGGTTGCTTCCGAGTTGTTCTTTTTTGATCTTTTGCGCCGACGGATTTGATGGCGTGAAATCGGCTACCGCAGCAGCCATGATGAAGTCGTCCACATCGTTATGCTTCATCACTGCCTCGTACATCTCCTTGGCACTTACCACGTTGATGCGTTCTACACCAAACGGTGTTGGAAGGTTGGTCGGCCCCGTTACCAACGTTACGAGGTAGCCACGCTTTTGCGCAGCTTCAGCCAGAGCAAACCCCATCGTGCCCGTTGAATGATTGACGATTGAGCGGACAGCGTCGATGCACTCGTGGGTTGGGCCAGCGGTGATAAGCAGCGAGCAGCGAGCAGCGAACAGCGAACTCAAATCATCGTGTTCGCTGCTCGCTACTCGCTGTTCGCTGCTCGCTACTCGCTGTTCGCTGCTCGCTACTCGCTGTTCGCTGCTCGCTACTCGCTGTTCGCTGCTCGCTACTCGCTGTTCGCTGCTCGCTACTCGCTGTTCGCTGCTCGCTGCTCGCTGCTCGCTATTCGCTGCTCGCTGCTCGCTGCTCGCTGCTATTTCGATAATCTTCTCAATCTCTGGCAATCTGCCTTGGCCTACGAGGCCTGAAGCAAGTTCGCCTGCTTCGGGGTCTACCACGGTGATGCCATCGTTGCGCAGCTGATCAACATTGCGTTTGGTCGAGGGTTGAAGCCACATGTCGGTATCCATCGCTGGGAACACTATCAGCTCTGTATCAGCGCTGCGTGAGCAAACTACGGTCATCAACGCTGTGTCACACAGACCTGTAGCCAGGCGTGCCAGAGTTGTGGCCGAGCAAGGGGCAATCAGGATTACATCCGCCCATTGTGCCAGGTGAACATGCCAGGAGCCCCCTTCCTGAATTGAGGGGTCGTAGGGATCGATGATTACCGGATGGAGGGAAACCGCTTCAAGAGCCAAGGGGGCAACGAACTGACGCGCTGAGGGCGTCATGACAACGCGCACGTCGTGTCCGGCCTTGCGAAGATCTCGCACCAGCCAAGGAGCTTTGTACGCTGAAACGCTACCCGTTATGCCAAGCAGTATGTTCATGTAGACAACAAGAGCCATCGCGGCAGAATACCGGATGGCTCTCTAGTGAATTCAAAAATGGATTATTCCTCAGCTACCAATGGAGCGGCCATCGGCAGAGGCTCTGTACGCACGTGGATCTGACCGTCCGTCATTTCCTTCATCGCCATAAATGTTGGCTTTGGAAGGAGATCAAATTCTTTGCTGATAGCGATCTGATCGGCGTTTGGTCCTTCTGCTTCGTCTGTATCAACGATAACGTCGGCAAGGCGCTCAGAGATCTGCGTCTTGATTTGATCATTGATCTGACGTGAGCGTAACCCCATGGCTACAATTGACTTATAGATAGAGCCCTTAGCAGACTCGTCCATACGGACTTTGACAGGATTGACGATGTACGTACTCATATGTGTTTCTCCCGAATGGGTTCACTTTTGACAAGGACGGCAAAGATACCGAACCGAGTGGGATTTCCAAGTGCTAAAGCCGGCAGGTGTCTCGTTTGCCAAACATGGCGTAGCGGTTGCGAGACATCCATCGGTACATCGGACGCCGAAGCACTCTTGGTACTGCTTGGATAACGAAGGCAAGGGGCCTATGCCAGCCCCCTAACAACTTGAATAGGTAGATCATGGCTAGATCTTCGGTATAGAATGCACCAGTTGGTGTGATAACATATACCGAGTCTGGCGGGCCCATAACACCATGCCCTCGAAGCAGCTTTGCACCTTCTTCACCCTGGAATGGGATATACCTAAGCTGGCGCAGTGTATCGTAGTGCTGGAGATGATTAACGGTAGCATCGCATAGGTTGCACATGCCATCGAAAATCACTGTCGTTTGTTGGGAATTCACCTAGCGCACCTGGCGCTGTAGTCGTGCAACATAGAAGCCATCGCCGTCGTTGTCACCAGGCATGGTAATCCATTCGTGTTCAAGAGTGAACTTCTTGCCGATCTCTGAGCTGAGAAACGAGGTGATTTGATCCTTGCCTTCTTCGGGCAGAATCGAGCATGTTGTGTACACAACCATCGAACCGACTTTTGCAATCAACGCCGAGTGCCGCAGAATATCAGATTGCAGCACCAACAGTTCTCGAAGCGACTCCTCCGTAATGCGGTGCATGATATCAGGATTTCGACGTATCACTCCAGTGCCGGTGCATGGTACATCAACAAACACTCCATCTGACGTCTCATGAAGTCGCTTTACAATCTTGGTCGTCGTTATCTCTCGTGTTTCGATGATGTCAATTCCAGCGCGTGTTGCCCGAGTGCGGAGAGCTTCGAGTTTTGATGCCTGTGTGTCGAGCGCAATGATGCGCCCCTTGTTCATCATCGTGGATGCAAAAACAAGCGTTTTACCTCCTGCTCCTGCGCATGCATCAACAATGCGCATCCCAGGCCTACAGATGAGTTCGCAAGCTGCCCGATAGGAATTGATGTCTTGTTGTTCAAACCACCCCTTCTGGAAGGCCTCGGATGTATACATTCCGAAGGGCTCGTCGATCCTGAGTATATCGCTCTCGATATGCTTCGGTTGAAATGGGGCTAGTGCAGCCATGCATGTCGGAACATCCACAACAAGCGCATTTACTCGGATGAATGCTGGTGCATCCGTTAACAACGAGCGTTCTATCTCGTGTGAAGTCTCTCTGTATACCGACTCGATGCGCCTTCGTAACCACGACGGAAACTTGGCCTGTTTTGTATCGATGGTGCCATCGAGAACGCCAGCAATTGCCGCATCGGCATCATCGTAACGAATTGCTTGGAACATACGGGATCGCACAATGCGTGCTAGCTCACGGTCGGGTTTTAGCTCTCGAAAGATTCGTTCGATGCTCGATGAAACGTGCTTGTGTTGAGCGATGACATCGTACACAGCATCGCGCATGGCCTCGTGATATTCGCTCGGGAGTAGCAAGCTCAGACCGTGATCGTGAGCACGTTTGTACTCGCGTTGTATGTGCAGGTGTATCTCGGAAGATCTGTTGCAGAGCCAGAGGTAGGCTGCTTGAGTACAGCTCCGTTTGTGCGCGAAAACTCTGCCTTATGGCAAGGACAAACACAATTAGCAATTGCATCCAGTGGTAGGTCAACTCCACATCCGGAATGTGTACAGATGGTGCTGAAAACCACGAACGACGCATTATCGATACGTGAGATAAAAACTGGCTCGCTATCGTTTACACCGGCAACAACGGTTTGTACGATGCCGCCCACGGTGGCAAGTTCTGACAATGATGTAAGATTCACATCGTACGTCTTACCTGGAGTGATGGGGTTTGTCTCGTCTTTCTCACAGCCAGCTATCAAACTGGCAACAGCAGATGCAGAAAGAACAAGTCCAACAGAAGCAGCTGCTTGTTGGAGGAACGAACGGCGAGAGTTAGTAGGCATGGGAAGAGGGGTTATGGAGTTACGAGGTACAAGGTACAAGAGTTACTGGTTGCCCGAACGTTTGCGCCATAATGCAAAGGCGATAAGGGCAACAGACATACCGCCAACGAAGGCATAGCAGCGGGGAACGTCTGCAATTGTTGCATCTACGGGGAGGAGTCCAAATTTGAAGGCAGGAACGAATTCGGTCTCCCTACGAATAGTGCCAAAGAGCTCGTCTTTGACTTCGCGCACAACCTCTTCGCGATCCTTAGAGAACACATGCCTTCCGTCCTTAACCCACAAAGCACCGCCACCTAGAATGCCGATGATGCCAATAGTATTCAGGATCTTATTCAACATGCTGCGCTCCGAATGATCAATAAAAGAAGTGTAATTGTACGTTCCAACGAGATGAATAACCGGGTTTCCACGTGTCCCAGATTCTGTACTCAGGGCGAACTTCAATGTATGGCATAACAAAAATCTGTGCCCCAAGTGTTGCCGCGTTACTAAGAAACGAACCCGATGCATTGTATGGATCTGTCGTGTACCGTTCCGCCCTAACATATGGGAACAGCCAAGTGGTTGCAGAATACATCAGCTCTGCCATCATCGACTGGGATTCGAATCTATCATCATACTCGATACGCGTGTAATCGAGCATAAGAGAAAACTCATCGCTTAATCCGATACCAGCAAATCCGCTGGTGATGCCAAAGTGGTTGTTCCGTAAAAGAGAGGCTCCAAACCATGTGTTAAGCTTGTCGTTAAAGAGGCGAGGCCATACAACCGCTCGAGCAGTAAGCGTTGGTTGATTGCCATCTACCACAGAAAATGTTTGTTCGCCATCGGAGATATGAACTTGCGACAACCCTTGGCTACCGAATACGCCCGCCTGAAGGGATAGCCATTTTAGGCCTTCATATGAGACTTCTGCACCTACTTCGGACCAATCGGGCGCAATCACCGTCTTTCGCTGTGTGGCAAGCGTGTATGAGTAGGGGGCCATTGTGTGGTCGTCATAACGCATACCTATGTTCGGACGAAACACCCCTATGCGCACCGACGGCAATGAGAACGAGGGAGCAATGATAGCAGAGATTGCTGCGGCTCTCATGCCGGAATACGGCGGCACCCCCTGGATTGCAAGCGTTGCAAGGTTTACAGAACCTTCTATCGTGACCTCAGGAATGGGATTGTAGGCAGAGTAAAACGAGGCCTGCATAGGAAACAGTCTTCTTGGAGAAGACTCGCTAACAAACGATCGTGTGCTCTGAATGCGTGCGTCCATTCCGAGAATCACCTTGCCATCGAAGAATTGATTGGAAGAATCTTTGTCGTAAAACCAATCAAAGAGCTTGTTGGATCGTGGAACTGCTCCAACATCGTACCAGCTATACCAGCCAAGATCGTTGCGCACGCTCCCTCCGGAAGGGGCTACGTGGCAGTTAATACAACGATTGCCCGAGATCGCTGAGAACTGCGGAATTGAAAATGCTGTCGCACTGGCTAGCAATGCGACGGCGATAATGAGGAGCGACTTCATGCAGACAAGAGTATCAGTTTATGCGAATCGACCGGATACACTTGTCAAAAACTGGAAGGTACATATTCTGTTCCGCCCTATTCCAGTTTACCGTAACACGATACATCTTGTCGCCTTTGACAGCAAAATATGCACGTGCAGCAACAGCAGCGGTTGGATTGTACGAGAACATCACTGCACGCTGTCCACCAAGTGTTGAGGCAGATTGTGTTGATCCTGGATAGCGCGATTCATTCTGCTTAACAATAACATCGAGATCATTTTGATCTTTTGCATTGATAACATCAACCTGAATCGAGCAGTCAAGTCTTGCGCCTACGAAAACTGTCGAGCTCAATGCACCAGCGGAACCCTTTTTCGTAGAGAAGTTGCTTGGATAGCTGATGGCATACATACCAGCATTGAATGGTCGAAGTGTATCGCTTGGCGGCACAGTTCCACCTGCACCTTGTGCAACACCAGGCGCAAGAGGTACAAGCTTCTTGGCCAACTTCACAGAAGCTAGTATTTGCTTGAATTCTTCTGCGTAATCCTGGTAGGTGTTTCCAAAGGCCGCAAATGTTACCATCGTGATCACTGAATCATCCTCAGCGAAATATGATTCCGAGACAAACTTTCCGTCCTCTTGGTCGAATTCAACGTAGAGTTTTTGGCCAGGCTTGCCACCCAATGTTGATACCGATTTCGTGTATCGATCTAACCCGTCTTCGAACTCTACCTTTGAACGCTTAACAAGAGAGTCGATGTTTGTTGTACTGTCCATGGCGATAGCTCGAATCTCGACCTTGGCACCACCACGCCCCTTACTAAACTGAGTAAAGCGATTGACATGTGCCTTCGAGCTAAATGCAACGATGATATCTCCCTTGCGTGTTTGCACATACCAGTTGGCTGGTACCTTAATCTCGAACTTGCGCAATTCATCTTTTTCAACCTTCAGGCCCTCGATAGGAACTGGGATTGCCTTCGGCTCGCAGCCAACTATGATGGCTATGCCCGTGAGTGTTAGTAGCAGGTTTCGAAATGTGGACATGTAACGAGACTCCGAAAGAATGTTCTGGTGTTTAGTTGTCAATTGCGCCCTCTTCAATCCACTTGCGCATGCCACGAATCTGCGAACTCGATACAGTTGTCCGCAGGTTGCCCCATGGGTGAAGCAGATCGCCTTCGAGGACTTGCACGATAAGACTTTCGTCGGGCTTGCCCGGCACAACCAAATTCGGTCTGTCGAACAAGAGCGTTGAATACGAAGTTAACCGAATCCCGGCAGCTGGGCTTATGTCTCCATGGCATCCACCGACGCCACATGAGAGTGCCAAAAACGGAAGAACCTGGCCTCGAAAGCTCACATTGCTGTCTGGGAATGTTATATCCTGCGGATTGGTGATCACGGAGCCATCACAAGATGCCAGCATGAGCAAGCTACTGAACGCGCATATGATGAGCAATGCTTGCATTAGTAGCTTTCCTCGGTGGTTGGGAATGCATGATTCTTGACGTCGCTGACGTAACGAGAGGCTGCATCAACCATGATCGAATGTAACTCGGCGTATCTGCGGACAAACCGTGGACGGAACTCCGTAGACATACCCATCATGTCGGTCCAGACCAGAATTTGTCCATCACAGTCGGGTCCGGCTCCAATTCCAATAGTCGGAATGTGCAACAGTGCGGTAATGTCCTTTGCTAAACCAGAGGGTATCTTCTCCAACACCAGAGCAAAAGCACCTGCTTCTTGCAGCGCCAAAGCGTCTCGCTTCATTATTTCTGCTTCTTCTGGTGTTGAGCCACGTTCCCTATACGACCCGAACTGATGAATACTTTGGGGGGTAAGACCAAGGTGTCCCATTACAGGAATGCCATTCTCTGTCATAAGGCGTACGGACTCTGTAACCCGCATTCCACCCTCGAGTTTCACGGCACCAGATCCTGCTTCTTTCATAAGGCGGCCAGCGTTGCGGAACGCCTCTTGAGGTGACACTTGATAGGACATGAATGGCATGTCTGTTACTACCAGAGCCTGACTTACTGATCTCACCACAGCTTGTGTGTGATAAATCATATGCTCGAGTGTTACCGGGATTGTCGTGTCGTGTCCTTGCACTACGTTGCCCACGGAGTCGCCAACAAGCAATACATCCACACCCGAGGCATCGAGTATAGATGCGCTGATTGCATCATACGCCGTAAGGCAGGCAATCGGCATCCCCGCCCGCTTCATATCGCCTAGCCGGCGAGTTGTTACGCGTTTTCGTGTGCTAGGTACAACAGACATTATGAACTCTTGGTTAATGACCACAAAGATAGCCGTCGCAGTCCTTCTGGGCGTTATCTTATCATTATGTTGAACCCAGTTGTTTCATGTGTTTCGCTTACGGTAGACCTTCAACCGGGCCAAAAGGCACTTTTTATCTCTGATGTTCACCTGGGATACGGACCTCGCGAAGATGATAGGGCGCGGGAGTCTTATCTCGTGGAGGTACTGCAGGGGGCACGGGATACGTGTGGACATCTGTTCCTCGTGGGCGATCTTTTTGACCTGTGGTTTGATTACGCACGAGTTATTCCCCGTGGCCACGTGCGCACACTCTCGGCTCTTGCCTCTTACCGATCTGCAGGCATACCCGTTACGTACTTGATGGGTAACCACGACTTTGGGCATCACACGTATTTCCGGGATGAGCTCGATATAGAAGTGCTAGGCGGAGATGTAGACGCCACGATCTCGGGCAAGAAGTTCTATATCGCCCATGGTGATGGCAAGGCACGCAACGACACTGGCTACGTGATACTTCGGAGTGTGCTCCGAAGCAGGATTGCGCAGCAACTGTATCGTTTGCTGCACCCAACAATTGGAATCTCATTAGCCTCGGTAACGTCTCATGGCAGCAGGGATTATACGGGTAAGAAGGAGTATGGTCCTGTAGATGGATTACGTGAATTTGCAGAGCAGAAGATTCACGAAGGATATGATTACGTAGTCATGGGCCATCGCCACAGAGCCGAGCAGACTGCCATCAAGAACGGTACATACATCAACTTGGGTCACTGGCTTACGAAGCCAATGACGTATGGTACATTTGAAAACCAGGTTGGTTTTATCCTAAACACCATTGATTGAGCGTAAGGAATTGCTGATGAAGAAGATCGGGTTACTCTTCGGTATGGAACAATCGTTTCCGCCGGCACTTGTACAGGAGATTAATAGCCGACACGCAGGTGTATCGGCTGAGTTTATCAAGATTGGCGGAGTTACGCTAGAAACACTGTTCGAATATGATGTTATTCTCGATCGTATTTCACAGGATGTGCCATACTATCGGGCAATGCTCAAACTTGCTGCTCTCAAAGGTGTTCGAGTTGTTAACAACCCATTCTGGTGGTCTGCTGACGACAAGTTCTTCAATTATGCATTGGCTAATGAAACAGGGATACCAGTCCCAAAGACGGTATTGCTGCCGAGTAAAAACCATCCTCCCGAAACAACTGCCGAGTCGTTTCGCAATCTGGTCTATCCTCTCAATTGGCAGGAGCACTTCGATTACGTTGGTTTTCCAGCATACCTTAAGCCGTTTGATGGAGGGGGCTGGAAGCATGTTTATAAGATTGATACTGTAGACCAGTTTTTTGAGGCATACGCCGAGACTGATAACATTGTGATGACACTTCAAGAGGGTATTGATTTCACAGAGTATTACCGCTGTTACTGCATAGGAAAGAAGCATGTGCGGATAATGCCCTACGAGCCTCGCAACCCACATCACCTGAGGTATCAGGCTGGATTTGCCCCATCTGAGGCTATGCTAGCTCGGCTTGAAGAGCTCTGCATTCAGATTTGCACGATGCTGAGTTACGACTTCAATACAATTGAGTTCGCTGTACGTGATGGTATTCCATACGCAATCGATTACATGAACCCAGCACCGGATGCTGAGAAGACGTCGGTTCAGGAAGACAACTTTGATTGGGTTCTCAAGACCACAGCCTCGTATTTGATCGATCTAGCTCAGGAAGGTCGCAGAGTGCCGTCAGAGTATGCCTGGAGCTCATTCATCGGCAAGGGTGCAGGACGATAATGCAACATCGCACGTTGATACTGGATGGCGATTCACTAACGATTCAAGACCTTGCACAGGTAGCATACGACAGTGAGTCTCGAATTGAAATAAGTGCTGCTGCTCGCGAGCGGGTGCGTGCCTCACGAGATGCTGTTGAGCGCTGGATAACCGAAGGCCGCGTAGTCTATGGCATGACTACAGGTTTTGGTGAGTTTGCAAGTGTTACGATTGCAGCTGCCGACATCGAAGCACTCCAAGAGAATCTGATCATCTCGCACAGCACTGGAGTAGGCGATCTCTTACCGAAGGAAATCGTTAGATCGATGATGGTCCTGCGCGTGAATGCGCTAGTAAAAGGATTCTCCGGTATTCGTGAATCCACTATCGACGCATTGCTTGCGATGATTAACGCAGACATCACACCCGTGATCCCATCACAAGGGTCTGTTGGCGCAAGCGGTGATCTTGCACCGCTATCACATCTCGCATTATGCTTGATCGGCAGGGGAGAGTGTATCGTTGATGGTAATCGCATGCCGAGTGCCGACGTACTCCGACGCCATGGTATCGAACCCATCCGTCTGGCGGCAAAGGAAGGCCTAGCATTGATCAATGGCACGCAGATGATGTGTGCCTTTGGTGCATTGTCTCTGCATCGCACGCGTACTATTATGCACACTGCCGATATTGCAGGTGCCCTCTCGCTTGATGCCTTAAGAGGTACAGATGCCGCCTTTGATGAGCGTCTGCACAAGACACGGCCACATCCAGGACAGCTCACAGTTGCGAAGAATCTGCGCTCGCTGATAGCAGGCAGTGCAATTCGAGAATCACATCGCAGCGGCGACGATAAGGTGCAGGATGCATATAGCTTGCGCTGTATGCCGCAGGTGCATGGTGCCTCGAGAGATACGATTGCATTCGCTACTCAAGTAATTGAGCGTGAGATGAATAGTGCCACTGATAACCCATTGATTTTTGCCGAAGACGACATTTACGTGCAGGGTGGAAACTTTCATGGCCAGCCCCTTGCACTTGTTCTGGATTATCTGGCAATTGCTCTGTCTGAAATGGCGAACATTTCGGAGCGCCGCACCGAACGTATGGTCAATCATGCATTAGGGGGCTTACCACGGTTTTTAACCCCACAAGGTGGACTCCACTCAGGCATGATGATTGCGCAATACACGGCTGCAGCACTGGTGAGTGAGAATAAGGTTCTGGCTCACCCAGCAAGCGTCGACAGTATCCCCACATCGGCAAATCAAGAAGATCACAATTCGATGGGCAGTATTGCCGGACGTAAACTTTGGAGTGTAATAGCGAATGTTGAACGTGTGCTGAGTATCGAGATCCTCTGTGCATGTCAGGGCATTGATCTGCTGCGCCCGCTCGCCAGCAGCTCAGCACTGGAACACGTAGTAGCGCTTGTTCGAACGGCTGTTCCGTTTGCCGAGGCAGATCGTGTTCTTTACCACGACATGGATGCAGTGCACGAACTCGTTGTTCAGGGGGCTATCGTTCAAGCTATTCCAGCAGGCATGATGGAGTGATCACTGAGCATCCGATATGGCATGCTACTATCATTGATGATGTTGTCCGGGCCCTTGACTCGTCTGTCTCAGATGGGTTAACGGAACATGAGGCGTCTGTGCGCCGTCAGACCTACGGTCCAAACTCCCTGCCAAAGGGTGCGATTGAGCACCCTGTACGACGCTATATGCGTCAACTCAACGCACCACTTGTCTACATCCTGATCCTTGCTGGGTGCGTCACCGTTATCGTCAGCGGGATAACAGACGCCATCGTGATTTTCGGTGTTCTGATCCTGAACGCCGTCATCGGATTTCTGCAGGAAGGCAAAGCAACCGCTGCTCTAGCATCTTTGGCAGCAAATATCCAGGGCGAGACCACGGCTGTCCGCTCACGTATGCGTGTACGCATCGCTATGCCCGAACTTGTGCCAGGCGACGTCGTACTGCTCGAGGCTGGAGATAAAGTACCTGCGGACCTACGCCTGCTCTGGGTAAAGGACCTAGCAATTGCCGAGGCCGTTCTTACTGGCAAGTCAGTTCCGTCAGAAAAACACACTGCTGTGTTGGAGGCTACTGCCCAGGTGGCCGATCGCACAAATATGGCCTATGCCTCAACAGTGGTCGTTCGTGGTTCAGCCAAGGGAGTCGTTGTAGCAACAGGCACTCGAACAGAAGTCGGGACAATTTCTGCACTGCTGGACACCGCACCTCAGCTGCAGACTCCACTCACGCGACAGATTGCGAAGTTCAGCTCGATACTTCTGTACGCCATCATAGGTCTTGCCGCAGTAACGTTTCTCGTTGGAATCGCGCGTGGCAATACAGTTGTGGACATGCTCATCGTCTCTGTTGCACTCAGCGTGGGAGCAGTTCCAGAGGGCTTACCCGCAGCTGTCACGATCATTCTTGCTATCGGTGTTAATCGCATGGCAAAGAGACGAGCCATCATTCGAAAGTTACCGGCGGTAGAGACGTTGGGGTCGACAACGGTGATCTGTTCCGACAAGACCGGAACCCTGACTGAAAATCAGATGACAGTTGTTGAGATCGCAACTGCCGGGCATGAATACGACGTCGAAGGCACGGGCTATGAACCAGAAGGGTACATCGTCTCAGCCATGGGCGGAGCAGACACGGTTTCTACAGTACACACTCGGATAAGATGTAGCCCTTCTCGAGACCATTCGAAGCGGCGTCCTCTGCTCTACTGCCATGATCGTGCATGAAGGGGGCCGCTGGGAAGCAATCGGCGATCCGACGGAGGCCGCTCTCGTTGTTCATCGCAACTACGACCAGACGGCACGCACGCAGCAATAGATGGGCCCCAATTTCATATCCAGGCCGAAATGATGGGCGCAAAAGGACATCGCGTCTTAGCCTGTGCAACGAAGCACCTTGATACTGTGCCCTTATCACTCACATTACAGACAATCGCATCGGAGCTTACCTTCTGCGGAATTGTGGGCATGGTTGATCCTCCGTGTGCAGAGGTGCGCGCGTCGATAGCAGAATGCCACCAAGCCGGCATCGATGCTAAAATGATCACCGGCGATCATGCATCAACCGCCGTTGCTATTGCACGTGAGCTTGGCATCATTACTGAGTTACTGCATCCAAAACACTATTCACGCACAGGAACCCAGCTGGCTGCTATGAGCGAGCACGAACTTGACGATGTTGCACAGCGTGTTAGCGTTTTTGCCTGCGTGTCGCCCGAGCAGAAGCTTCGGCTTGTGGCCGCTCTGCAGCGAAAGGGGCATGTGGTTGCCATGACAGGGGATGGCGTGAACGATGCTCCAGCGCTGCGTGCGGCAGACATCGGTGTGGCCATGGGGAGGTCCGGAACTGATGTGGCAAAGGAAGCCGCACCTATGGTGCTAACGGATGACAATTTCTCGACAATTGTCTCGGCTGTCGAAGAGGGACGCACGGTCTACGAGAATCTTCTCAAATTCATTCTATGGACTATTCCAACAAATGCTGCTGAAGGACTGATCATTGTGATGGCTGTGGCAGCTGGATCGGCTTTGCCGGTAGAGCCTGTGCAGATCCTCTGGATCAACATGACAACGGCCGTGATTCTTGGATTGCCATTAGCGTTTGAGGCAGCAGAAGACAATGTAATGCGTCAGCCGCCACGGCGCACTGGTGAGCCCCTTTTCACAAGAGAACTCCTGATGCGCACCTTGTTTGTTACCCTGCTCCTTGTGACCGCTGGCTATGGGGTCTTTCTCTACGCCAATGGGGCTGGCTATTCCATCGAAGCATCTCGAACCGCTGCATCAAATACGTTCGTCGTTATCGAAATATTCTATCTCTTTAACTGTCGAACACTGGTTTCACCCTACGCAGCGCCTATCACGTCCAACATGACCGTGGCCTATGGCGTAGCACTTATGATCGTGCTACAAGCCTTGTTTATGTACGTTCCAGTTATGAACGTTCTCTTTCGCACGGCTCCCATACCGCTTTCTATGTGGGCGATTATCTTTTCGTGCGGTGCGATCGCATACATCGCCGTAGCCATCGAGAAGTCGATTCGTTGGCGTTATGCGAGCGGTACTTCGATCACGATGAATTGAGACGTCGCGTTCGACGTATACGTCAGCATTGGCTCATCGAGCACACCGATTCCATCACGCATACCGAGTGTAGCCTCGCCGTCAGCACCAGTAACACGGAGTGCGCCATCGATAACAAATGTGAACACACCTGTATCATTGCCACGACGGTCGTACTGTAGGCGTTCGCCTTGAGCCACGTGCCCGAAGCATAGCCATGCCTGCTGATGAATCCACAGTGGCAGTCCTGTATTCTTAGGACCAACAACAGTGGTGATGGTATTGGAAGCTATGGGGCCGATGGTTGCCTGATCATAACGGGGCTCGACGTTTGCCTCGTTGGGAATGATCCAGATCTGGAAAAACTTTAGTGCATCGGTTGAAGAACCATTGTATTCCGAATGGGTGATTCCGCTGCCAGCAGACATCACTAGGACATCACCTACGGCAATGCCTTCCTTGTGCCCCATGGAATCCTGATGCATGATCACCCCTTCAAGCGGGATAGAGATGATCTCCATGTTCTTGTGAGGGTGCGTTCCAAACCCCTCGCCTGCGGCAACGGCATCGTCATTGAATACCCGAAGCGCACCAAAGTTCATCCGCGATGGATCGTAGTACTGACCAAAGCTGAATGTGTGATACGAGTCAAGCCAACCGAAGTTGGCATGTCCGCGTTCGCTTGCCGGATAGTGAACCGCCTTCATGACAAGCCCCGCTTGAGATTACTGTGATTGATGTAATCAATGAAGTTTGTGAGCAGCGTGCGGTAGACCTTTAGTGTTGCCTCATCTGTAATGATACCGTGGCCATCCACTTTGGAATGGACGTTATTGACCAGCAGCTCTGGTCTTGGCACCACTACGCCACTTACGGCATACATCAGCCTGCGTAGGTCTGTTTGCGCTAGAACAGCTCCAAAGTTGCCAGGACTTGCACCAACAATGGCAACCGGCTTGTCGTGAAAGGGGCGGGTGGTGCCGCGCGATGCCCAGTCGATTGCATTTTTCAGAACACCCGGATACGAGTAGTTGTATTCCGGAGTAGCAATCAAAACACCATCTGCTTGTTCAATATGTTTCTTGAATTCCACAACCGCTGGCGGCTGAGGGTCCACATCTAGATCTCCATCATAGAGTGGTAAATCGCGAATACTGGCAATCGAAAACGTGATGTCTTCGGGAAGGAGCAGGCTAGCCGTCCTGATCAGACCCGTGTTATATGACTTCTCTCGGAGCGAGCCCGAGATGCCGAGTATGTGCATAGTGTTGCGTGCTTATTTATGTGTCTTAACACGCAAAGATATACCTCTATTTGTTGACGACCACGTTTGTTGTGCTTCGTCCGGCCGGCGTGTTGATGCTAACCATGTATGTCCCAGCCGCTAGTCCTGAGAGGTCAATGCTGTGATTGACTTGCCCGGCCACAGCGGTTACTTGCATGCTGCGTACCATTGTGCCGTTCATATCAAACACCTGCAATGCATGCTGTCCATCTGGCAGATTGGCAGCATGAACAGTCGCTGTATTTCCTGTAGGTGCTGGTGATACGGTAAGGGGCATGCGGCTTGGATGAACTACCTTACTCTGCGGAGCCGGGGGCATTGTACCATCCCACAGGATGAAGCGTATGGCTGCCCTTCTGCCGTCTGCGCCAATCAGTGGTAGTTGTCCGTTACCATGACCGAACATTCCCTTGAATGTAAGATCATCGTGCTCGTCTCGCCAGTCTCCAACAGTCTGGCGTGCCTGATCTCTCCATGATTCAATCTTGTCTTCGTTGGCATCAAAAATCTCACGCAGCTTTGTGCGCGAGCGCTTTGCAATGGGTTTCAGACGGTCAAGTAGCTGCTTCACGGCATCATGGTATCTGTCGCGAAGCTCGTCGATTTTATCACGCAATTCATCGCGATCGCCGCGCTTAAGGGTGCTGCGCATACTCTTCAAGTCTGCTGTTATCTGCTCCTTGAGGCGCTTTGCTTCTGTGCGAAGTGCCTGCAGAGCCTGCAGATCCTGACCCGACAACGAAGCATCATATTGATCATGCAGGACCTTGGCGGTAGGATACACATCACGTTCAAACCATACATGCAGATTCGAACGCAATTCTTTGAATGCCGCATGTCTTTCAGACTTGCGTGCCGATTTATCTTGAGCTACGGCTGTCGAAAGCAGTGCTGTGCCTGTGATCACTAACAACATGATGGTCTTCATAATGCACTCCGTGTAAGGTTGAATACCAGCGTCCGACGCCTATGGCAGTGCTCTGGTTTAATCACTCAACTTCAAAAGCATGCTTACGGGCGAGAAATGCCTGACGTCGGGGACGAAAGTCGAGATGCTTATACGTTGTTTGAAGGATTATCAGCACATCAGATAAGGTGCGATAATGATGGTACGGTATGCCCTGCGCAGTGCAGTATGCGGCAAGTGTACCTTTAGCAAACACTACGTCTGCATGCTGAACAGCGCATGCGTCCGAGCGACCATCGCCGATGTAGATCACGATATCGTCCACGGCAATGTTCGTCAGAATTGCATTGCGTTTACACGATGCACAGAAGCATGAGCATGATTCTGTGGCACCCGGAAACAGCGGGGTAAACGCAGATCCATTCCAAACAAGCTTATTGCAAAAAACAGGTACGTTGCAACCATTGCCAAGTTGGCTCATCAGTGGAGTGATGTAGGTATCGAAGCCGTCGCTCACGATTGCGCAAGGAATATCCACAGATGCGAACCATGCAATAAGTGCCTTAGCTCCAGCATCGAGCTGTTGAAGCCTAGCAAAGGCTTCAACGGATTCCGGTGTGGCTTGATCTGTAAAAGTTGAAACAGCGCGTTGATAATACTCGGCCACGTTCATTCTGCCTGCGAGTAATTCGCTGTGAAGGGGCTCAAATGCTCCAAATGTGCGAATGAGTTCGTCGCCAACGTCCTGCTGACTCACCGTACCATCGAAGTCGATGAAGGCGTGTATCGCCATAGTTTACTGATAGATGTAGAAGCCGCGGCCAGCTGCCTTACCAGTCCATCCAGCACGCATCATTTGTTTGAGCTGCACGCACGGACGGTAGCGCTCCTGCTGATATTCGCGATAAAGTCCATCCAGAACTAGCGTTACAACGCCAATGCCTATTTCGTCTGCCCAAGCTAGAAGTCCTTTGGGATAGTTTACACCCAGCATCATTGCCTTGTCGATGTCTTCAGGTTTTGCTAAACCTTCCATCACGGCAAATGCTGCTTCGTTGATGAGCATGGCTAGAACTCTCATCTGTACCAACGCAACACGGTCTTCTGTTACCTCTGTAGCATAGCCTACTGCCCGCATGAGCTCGCGAGCACTTGTAAGGTGCCCATCGGATGTGTTAAGCCCCTTACAGATATCAATTGTCTTCGTGCTACTCATCAAACCGGGTGCTAATCCGAGTCCGGTTATGCGATCTGCGGTGTTCGAAACACTTCCAATGTCTGTCGCTGTATTTGTAAGCACAGACACAAGAACTGTTGCACGGGGATTCATAGCTGCGGCCAACTCGAGTCCAAGTCTGCGATTCATGTTGGACGAAATGGAGAGGTCTATGATGTGCGTGTAACTGGCCGTTAAGGAATGTATATCTGCAACTAAACGGTCGGCATATGCCTCGTATGGCTCTGCTTCTGCAGTTGCAACAGCGGCACTCATTACATCAAAATCAACATCGATCTCGTCTAGCTCATCCATTGGAGCAATGATGTTGAATTGCATGTTCGCAGCCTGAAGAACCGCAGCAAACTCTGCCACAAAATCAGAGTCCCCGGTCAGCAGAACATTATACGTGCTGTGGTCGGCAAGATTATAGACATTCATAGCACTACGAAAGTACGTAGCTTCGCGTCATGACGAACATGGTAAAACGCATTCTCGTGGGTCTCGTCGGCATCCCAGCGACAGTGGCCTTTATTTTTTCGCATCAACTCGCCTTTTCAGCGCTGGTCATACCACTGACTACACTCGCGCTGCTTGAGTTCTACAAACTGGCCGAATCAAAGCATGCCGTACCTAACAAGTTCCTCGGCATTGCCGGCAGCATTGTGCTGCAGATACTGTTCCTGATGTATACAGTTTCGACCCCTGCAACAGCAGCATCCATCCTGGTCTATCTCACTGTAGCCGCTATCGGCTTTGTGCTGCTGACACTGGCTTCAGAAATGTTTCGGGCACAGGAAAATGCATTGTTGAATACATCGCTGACAGTATTTGGTGTTGCCTATGTAACCGTTTGCCTGTCTATGCTGATGATGATTCGCTCGAATGTGAATGTTAGCGGGTTCGACGGGGCATCGCTCACAATGACGCTTTTTGCTGGAGTATGGATGTGCGACAGCGCTGCGTACTTCGCTGGACTTGCCTTTGGTAAGCATAAGTTGTTCCCTCGTGTAAGCCCCGAAAAAACATGGGAGGGGGCTATCGGTGGTGGACTCGCAGCAATCGCTATCGTGATTGGAATGTTTGCCTGGCTTATGCCTGACGTTGAACTCATACATGCCCTTGCTATCGGACTCATCATCGCCGTGTTTGGACCAATCGGCGATCTTGCAGAATCTTGGCTTAAGCGAGATGCAGTTGTAAAAGATTCGTCGCGTATCATTCCTGGGCACGGGGGGATTCTGGACAGATTCGACTCGATGCTTTTCGTGGCCCCTATCGTTGTTATCTACCTTGTCATCAACTTCTATCGAGCATAGACATGGCACATAATCACGAGCATGGGCACCATCATCATGCTCACCATCATGCTCATCATCACGGGCATACCCATATACACGAGCATACGGATATTAGGCCCCTTCGGATAGCTGTCGTTCTGACGGCAACAGTGTTCATTGCCCAAATCGCTGGTGGAGTATTGTCAGGAAGCCTAGCACTTCTTTCAGACGCAGGGCATGTACTCGTTGACCTCGCCTCGCTGCTCATAGCGTTTACTGGACTTCGTCTTGCAGCGCGTGCCCGTGACCGCCACGACATACGCTACACATTTGGGTTGCGGCGCATCGAGATACTCGCCGCATTAACAAATGGATTCCTGCTCCTCGGCATCTGTGTCTACATTATTCTCGAGGCTGTACGCCGACTTGTTGGAGATGGGCATTCTCACGTTGACTCTGACGTTATGCTCTATGTAGCCATCGTTGGCTTCATCGCAAACGGCATAAGCACATTGTATCTGCACAACTCAGAGCATCTTACAACGCGAAGTGCATACCTGCATGTTATCACAGACCTGCTTTCAAGCTTAGGCGTTATAGTTGCCGCAGTTGTTATCGAGTTAACAGGGTGGGAGCTGATCGATCCAGTTATTTCCATCGTCATAGCAGTATTCATTATGCGAGGGGCAGTGCGGGTGATTCATGAATCTGGGGTGATTCTTATGGAGTCGGCACCACAAGGAATTTCACCCGTAGATGTTCGCAACGAGCTTATGTCCATTGTGGGGGTTGTAGACGTGCACGATGTGCATGTCTGGCAACTGAGTGTGAGAAAAAACGCTGCATCTGTGCACGTGGTCAGCTCGCGTACTTCAGATGATGTAATGCATGATGTGCATCAATCACTGAGGAACAAGTTCAATCTTACACATGTTACTGTGCAGGTTGAGAGTGAACACCTACATGCCAAAGGAGAATGTGGATCATGCCAAACAGACTAGACCCATGGATGTGGAGATTCGTCGTGGTCGTCGTTGTAGGGGCGGTGATTTCTATAGCAGCCATTGTAATGAAGATCGACCCAATGATCCAACTTGGGCGTATCATCATGACCACCGGAGGCGGCGCATTCTATGCATGCTACCTCACAGCGAAGTTCTTCGGTACACAGGGGGCAAAGATGCTCCAAGGTGTATTCCTTGCGGGCCTATTTTTTCTGGTGCTTATTTCAGTTGCCCGACTCTTCGGCGGAACTATCGCTGCAGATCTTCTTATTGTTCAGCTCATCGTATATATGGGGCTGAGTATGTTTTATTCAGTTTCTATTGTTGGATTTGCTGGACTCATGACATCGAATTACATGCGCGTACTATCGGGTCGTGGCAAAGGGATCCGTGAGATCATAGCAGGGATTGCTGCAGCCCTTATGATGTACGGCGGATTCTTTGGGTTGTCTCCGGAGTTGTTTGCGCTAGCAGGTGCTCTTGTTGCTTTTCTACTGACACTTTCTCTCATCTAGGATCTAACCTATGTCTACGTACTACGACCCAGCTGATTTATCAAAGTTTGGCAACATCTCTGCTTTTCAGCCCGAATTGGCTGGAAAGTTCTTTGAATGGTACGGAGCAGTCTTTGCCGAGGGCGCCCTTACCCAGCGTGAGAAATCCCTGATAGCGCTTGCAGTAGCCCATGCTGTGCAGTGTCCGTATTGTATCGACGCCTACACCACGGATAGTCTGCAAAAGGGAGCTACAGAACAAATGATGATGGAAGCGGTGCATGTGGCTGCAGCCATTCGTGGCGGTGCATCTCTTGTACACGGTGTGCAGATGATGAACAAGGTTAACGAAGTATCAATGTAATTGACATTGACATTGACATTGACATTGACATTGCTATGGCCTTAGCTACAACAAGTCTTTTGCGGAGAGGCTCCGAGCTTTCCGATACGCAGCATCAGCGTGCCATGTTGCAGGTCCATCCAGCCGTTGCAACACTACCGAGCTTCGATGGACAACTCAAGCAATCCGGTGTGGGAGAACTGCGCCCCCTGACACCCATAGTGCTGCAGATAAATCTTGGGAAGATGTGCAATCAGGCTTGTAAGCATTGTCATGTAGATGCCGGACCTGACCGCACAGAGATCATGTCGAGAGAGACGATGCAGAAATGTCTCGATGCACTTGATGCAAGTTCTATCACAACCGTAGATCTTACCGGTGGCGCGCCCGAGATGAATCCCGAATTCAGATGGTTTGTTGAACAACTGCATTCGCGTGGACTCACGATCATGGTTCGTTGCAACCTTACGATCATTGTCGCAAATCCTAAGTACCATGACCTGCCTGACTTCTATGCTAAACATGGAGTACATGTTGTTTCGAGTCTGCCGTTCTACGATGCTACGTATACGGATCGTCAGCGAGGGGGCGGTGTGTTCCACGATTCGATCAAGGCTCTCCGCATGCTCAATAACGTTGGATATGGGCATGAGAATACAGGACGCATAATTGATCTCGTGTATAATCCTTTGGGCGCGCTTCTTCCAGGACCTCAAGCATCTCTCGAGAAGGAATTCAAACGAAATCTACTCGACAAACATGGTGTTGTGTTTAACAGTCTACACTGCATCACAAACATGCCGATATCAAGGTTTCTAGAATTTCTTGTGAACTCGGGCAACTATGAGCGATATATGCATACACTGGTTGACGCATTCAATGCAGATGCTGCTCGTGGCGTAATGTGTAGAACGACTATCTCAGTGGGCTATGACGGACGCCTTTACGACTGCGATTTTAACCAAATGTTGGACATGCCTGTTGCTTCAGCTTCGGACCATGTTTCGAGATTCAGTATGAGCGAGCTCGCAAGCCGTCTGATTGCCACCGACCGACATTGCTTTGGCTGCACGGCCGGCTCTGGGTCTTCGTGCGGAGGACAGCTGGCATGATACAACGTTGTGCGTGGTGTTTGAAGGACGAGCTCTATACGCGTTACCATGATGAGGAATGGGGCTTGCCTCTGCACGATGATCAACTTCTCTTTGAGTTCCTGATTCTTGAAACAATGCAGGCAGGATTAAGCTGGCATACAGTACTCAAGAAGCGGGAGAATTTTCGTGAGGCTTATAGAGACTTTCGTCCAGAACACGTTGCGTGTTTCGGTGAAAGTGATGTTACCAGATTGTTATCTAATCCCGGGATTATTCGTAATCAGGCTAAGATCAAGGCATCGATCACAAATGCTCAGGCATTTCTTACCGTGAAGAATGAGTTTGGGTCGTTTGATGAGTACATCTGGGGTTTCGTTGATGGACGTCCAGTTATCAATGCGTTTCGGAATCTGAGTGAGCTGCCAGCTAGAACAGACCTTTCGGATCGTATCAGCAAAGATCTTAAGAAGCGAGGTTTTGCCTTTGTTGGCAGCACGGTGGTATATGCACACATGCAAGCAACGGGCATGGTGAATGATCATCTTGTTACGTGTTTCCGTTACCACGAGGTGCGGCAGTGATCGAGGTAATGCTGGTGCTTAGTGGAATTGTTGGGATGGAAGTCTTTACAACGGTGTTCCATCGCTATGTAATGCATGGTCCCTTGTGGCGCATTCATGTAACACACCATGCGCCTTCGAAGCACCCCCTTGAGTTAAATGATGTGTTCGTGCTCTTCTTTACCAGCATTGCACTTGTGCTCATCGCAATGGGCCTGCCAAACGGGCCTACAGTATGTATCGGCCTCGGTATCGCGCTCTATGGGATGTCGTACTTCGTGATGCACGACATGGTGATTCATAAGAGGTTTCTTCGTCAGCCCCTTCCCACGAACAGGTATCTCCAAGCTGTCTACCGCATGCATATGGCGCATCACAAGCATGTTGGCAATGAGTTGGGGGAAGCGTATGGACTGTTCTTTATTCCCCCACGATACTGGAGCAAGCGATCATGAGTTCGCCTCATGATACTGTGGTGATCGTTGTCTGCAAAGCTCCCGAAAAGGGGCGGGTAAAAACTCGTCTTGCCAAGGATATTGGAGAGGAGAGGGCATGTCATGTATACTCTGTGATGATGGCCATGCTCTTTGCAAATCTTCATGCTGGTGTAGACTACGACGTCTGCGCGTGTGTTGACGGAGATATCACGCTTGTGCAGGCCGGTAATCTCGAGCCGATCCCTCAGCGTGGTGAAGATCTCGGAGAAAGAATCATCAATTCTATGGAAGACTGTTCGGGGTATCCGAAGATGATCGTGATAGGATCTGATACACCTACAGTGACGTCTAGCGTAATTCTCCGGGCGATGAACGATCTCAATACGGCAGATGTAGTTATTGGTCCAGCTGCTGACGGAGGCTACTACCTTCTAGGCATGAAAGAGATCCGCCGAGAACTATTCAACAATATCAATTGGAGTACGGATGCTGTATGCGCGCAGACGGCAGAGCATGCCCGTGCACACAACCTTCGGATATCGAAGCTTGAAACATTACGTGATATCGATACTGTGCACGATTTACAGGCTGTGATGCCTAGCCTCTTCGATGCGCTACGATATTCTTAGCGCATACCAAACCAAGTTTTAGCATCCTGTTTCATTTGCACCAACTCTGATTTGAGTAGGTACATCATGTGTCCGGCCTTGTAGTAGGACATATTCACATTCTTGCGCAACGGCTCCGGCAGGCCTAAGTGTGTGAACGTGTACTCGGTTCCGTAGAACGGTGTAGCCAAATCATAATAACCGTTTAGCACCCATACACGCATAGACGGGTTCATCTGTATCGCATTTCGCAGACGAGGTGCAACATTGAGATATTCATTCTGAACATTACTGTAATCCCAGGGCCATACTCGTCCGGTTAAAACCTCGTATGGCAGAGTGGTTGCAACCCCAAGCTCTCGCGTGAGGTAATCATTGATACAGGTTGAGAAACATCCTGCTATCGTTGGATGATGCGATGGATCGCGCTCCATCGATTCTCCCAAGCGATCAGAGATAGTTCCGGTGTAGCGGCTGTCGAACCGGCCGATAACTTGCCCCCTATCACGAAGTAGTTCCTGACAGAAACGAAAGATGATTGGCCTTAGCTCTGCCTTATCGAGGTACTCGCGTGAGAGTCCCGTAAAACGCGCCAGCTTTTCGATTGTAGATGTGCGCTCTTCGGGCGTCATGTTCCAGCCCTTCATAAGCATCTGCGTGTATGTGGTACTGGCAAACGCTCTGGCAGACTCCACTACTGTTTCGATGGGCATGGATTGGAGATCTGGTGATAGACGCTTGTGATACCATGCTGATGCGGTGTATGTCGGCAGAAACATTGCAAACGGGAGATCGTTGCCGTCGTTGAAGTCAATCGTCTGGAAATTCAAGACGGCGCTAACAAGAATTACACCATTCAAATACATTCCGTATTTCGCCTGAAGATGCTCCGAAAGTGCGCTGGCGCGTGTAGTACCATAGGATTCGCCAATCAGATACTTCGGCGAAGACCAACGCTTGTTATCGGACACCCATCTCCGAATAAACTCACCCACAGATTCAATGTCTTGATTGTATCCATGGAATTGCTTGGCAGATTTTTCATCAGCAGCACGCGAGTAGCCGGTACTTACGGGATCAATGAATACCATGTCTGTCAGATCCAGCCAGGATTGATCATTATCTACCAGCTTGTATGGAGGCGGCAGAGTGGTTCCATCATCGTTCATAAGCACTCTACGTGGACCAAGAACGCCGAGGTGCAGCCATACGCTGGAGGATCCAGGACCGCCATTAAACGAGAATGTTAGGGGGCGTGCAGACGGATCTGAAACACCTGACTTTGTGTACGCGATAAAGAATACGTTCGCGCGCAGCGATCCATCTTCTTCGACAAGTTTCAGGTGACCAACGGTAGTGTGGTACTCGATTTTCTTGCCATCAATCGTAATCGAATGAGAGGTGGTAGTTGGTTCATGGATAATAGGAACCTTCGGCTTTGCAGGCGCTGATTCTTCGCCTGAGTACGCAGTTGCCAGTGCACATGTAAAGGCTAATAATACGAGTAGATGTTTCATGTGTTTAGAGTCCACGTGTTGATTCTTCATGAATATATTTTGCCACTTCTCTAAGGCTTCCGGTTTCACGGAAAACGCGCAACTGCCTATCAGCACCAGAGCCCATTTCCATGATTTCATAGATGTATTCAACCTGCTTACGAGAGCCTAAATCATCGACCACGTCGTCCACAAACAACAATAGTTCTTTGATGAGTTCGCGAGCCGGCATCTCGCGCTGACGTCCCCAGTCGATGAGTTTGCCATCCAGACCATAGCGAACAGCACGCCACTTGTTTTCCATCAGAAGGGATCGGCGATATTCTCTAAATGAGAGATTCTTTTCGTACAGGGAATAGAGCTTCGCTGCAACTGCCTGGCATATCGCAGCAATGGCAACAGTCTCTTCGATTCGCATTGGTAGGTCGCAAATGCGCACCTCAAGTGTTGGGAAGAATGGATGCGGACGGATATCCCACCAAATCTTCTTCGCGTTATCAATAGAACCTGTTTTCACCAGCAAGTTCACGTAGTTCTGGTATTCGCTATAGCTGGAGAATAAATCCGGTAGGGCCGTGCGAGGAAAGCGTTCAAAGATTTTTGAGCGATATGATTTTAGTCCGGTGTCTATTCCTTCCCAGAAGGGAGAGTTCGTACTTATTGCCAGGATATGCGGCATGAAGTATCGCATCTCGTTCATGAGCTGAATCTGCACCTCGCGATTTTCAATGCCGATATGAACGTGCATACCGAAGATCAGTAGTGAACGAGCAAGAACTTGCATGTCTTCGACCAAGATCTTATACCGCTCATCAGGATAGATCTCTTGGTCTTCCCACCTTGCAAATGGATGCGTCGATGCAGCGCCGATGATCAGCCCATTCTGACCAGCAAGATCCGAAACGATACCCCGGATCTTCTTAACCTCGGCGTAGGCTTCGCTTACATTGTTGCAGATTCCTGTGCCAATCTCAAGCATCGAACCGTGCATCTCCGGCTTAATATGCTCATGCAGTACTTCCTGCCCCTTGCTCAACAAGCCTAATTCAACATGTGATTTTAGGTCGTAGGTTTCGGGATCGAGCACCATGTACTCTTCTTCGATGCCGAGTGTAAAGCTTGGCCGCTCGTAGGGGTTAGCGGGATCGAATAATATGCCTACGTCTTCAGATGACATGGGATGCACTTTCTAAACTAGTGCTCGAAGATAGCCACTGGGCATGGCGGCTGCAATGAATCGGCCTGATGTTCGTCGTATACTTGCGTTATGGCAGAGTTCAGTATTGAAGGTAACGGTAGGATAGAGCGTACGGCGCTGTATTTCAATGGTCAGCAGCTGGACGGCATGCGCGAAGTCTTTGTTAATGTGACCGAAGACGGGGAGTTTGACGTACTCCTGATGTATACCGGTGCAGACGGGCAATCGTACACGAAGAATGTCTTTACTGATTACCTCGATAATATCAGAACCGAACCACCTGGTTTTTCCGAGGAGGAAGCGCAGTCGATGAACCTTCTCACGGTCTCGAGCGATGGAACCTTGGAATCCACAATAGTGCTGCGTAACAACGAAGAGCAGTTTGGTATTGTTCGCCTGTACGTGCACATAAAAGCTCCGTCTGTGCAGGAGTCTGGCGGACTCCGTAGTTGGTTCGGTGGCATGAAAAGTATTCCAGAGCGTGCGGAGTTTGTTGCTGAGATAACATACCGCGAAGACAATGGCGAACTAACAGTAGAAAGTGTGTTTTAGGTTATGAAACGTATTCTTGCACTCATATCGTTGCTCATTGTGTTGGCTGCATGGGTTGTTCCAACCGATGTTTTGGCTCAACGCCGTGGTGGTTCATTTGGTGGAAGTAGGGGAGGACGCAGCTTCGGGCGCAGCACCAGAGGTGCTCCGCGTTCGTTTGGTGGTACGCGCACGCAACCGGGCAGCAAAGCCCCTTCTCAGCCAGGTGCAGGTTTTCGTTCGTCTAGTTCGAAGAACTCATTTGGTGGTTCACGACTGAGCAGGTCAACTGATTATACCAGTAGGTATGGTGTTCCGCGGAGAACCGAAACAAGAACGTTCACTGGAGCAAATGGAACGAGAAGTAACTACGTGATTAACCAGTATGGTGGTATGGGGGATGGATTTATGATGGGGTATATGCTTGGTGCGGTACCCTGGTACTGGTCTATGCCATTCCATCCTGCATTCTATTATTCGCGTCCGTACGCTGTGGTAAACTCTGATGGCTCCACTGGCGTCTATCCTGGTACATTCCAATGGGGTACGCTGATTCTGTCGCTATTCGTTATTGCTGCAATCGGCTACATCGTGTACGTCTGGATACGCAACAAGCGCCGCCGGTTGAATTTTGCTAGTGCTTATAACTCAAACGACGACGCTCGTAAAAGCTCGTTTATGTAGGGGGCTTGCCAGTTATCGCAAGCGCGTTTTACTACCGAGAAATCTGCAGTGATAACGTACGTGCTGCCAAGCCACGCTGCACAACGAGCTGATAGTTCCCAATAGCAAGCCCATCAAGCGGCAATGACGTTGTTCCCGCGTCTACTGCCCAAGTTGTAATGATACTGCCATCAGTAGATACAAGCAAGATGTTGGCTGCTGCACCAAGACTAACCACGATATGAGAAGAAGCGGGGTTAGGCCACGCCCGGAGAGCACCGAGAGCAATGTTGTCTTCATGTACCGAGGTTGCTATGCGCACATTCGCAGTGAGAGGCAATTCAATAACACCTGGAGTGCCATTAGAGGTTACACGAAGTTTTGCGCTGTAGGTTCCTGTATCGGATGCAGCACAACGCAAAGGAATAGTAACTGTGCTTCCAGCAAGAACCGTATTCTTGGGTGTTGATGTAATGGTGAAGGCCGTGGCCGGTGTTGATCCTTGTGGTATGATGTCGAATGCACTGATGGCCACATCAGATGAGCCGTTGTTTCGCACAGTAGCTGTGCGCGTGCGATTCTGGCCGGGCTCTAGATTACCAAACGCAACTTCGGTTGTCGTAAACACAGGTAACTTTGGTCCATTCACCCCTGCATATCGATACTGCAACAAACCTACTTCGGTTCCACAGTAGACCACAGACGGACGGCTTACAACATTTGTAGCTGCCGAGACAACACCCGACACTGGTTTTGACAGAACTGGTGTCCAGTCTTGACCACTATTATCAGATGCGAATGTTTCACCCTTTGAGCAAATCAACACGTGATGGCCCGGATTTGATGCAACCATTACAGGCGTTACACCCCATGTATTAATGTCAATAGCTGTGGCCTTCCAGTTTGCGCCACCGTTAGCAGAATATGCTGTGCGATATGGCGCGTCGTTTGCGCTACTGGTTCGATACAGCACAACACCATTGGTGCTGTCTCGAAATGCTATCGATAGAATTTTCGCTCCAGAAATACCAAGTGAACCTTGGGCCCATGTTTGCCCCTTATTCAACGAAGAGATGACTCGCCCTGTAGAGGTGCCAAACCATACGGCATCGCCCCATGATGCAACACTGCCGGGTACGATGGTTTCGTTGGTGTTGGAAATTGGCGATCCTGTGGCCTGACTCCAAGCGCCTCCGCCATTTGTTGTTCGTCCGATACCAAACTTGCCCGTTACAGGATTACCAAGCACAATTCCGGTTGTTGCATCAAACATGCAAATACCCACTACCGCTGTTGCATATGCGCTTATGTCCGTCGTTGACCAAGAACCGCCACCATTACTCGAGCGTGAGACGGATGCCTTGCTACTGTTGAGTCCGCCGATAACAACCAAGTTTGCATTCACAGCATCAAGAGCGGTAACATTAAATGGCGGGCTAACAAGTCCGCCACTGCCACCAACTGCGCGAAGCATTGCACGCTGTCCGAAATATGTTCCCGCTGCATAGAGTGCACCATCACCAGTATAGTCGATTTCATTCCAGGTAGCACCAGGAACTGATGCAATCATCGAAAATGTATTTGTTGTTGGAAGGTCAACAGGAATCTCTACCACTTCATGATTGGTATACGTGCCGCTGCTAATGGCCAGAGAGATCCGAACAGAATGGGAGTACCAGGGGAAGCGCTCGTCTAGCTGAATGTCAATAGAAGCAGAGCCTTCAGCATTACGAACAATATTGCCAAAGGAAATAGATCCTGTAGTAAACTGCTTTACTTGGCCGTCGAGCAATGTTGGTGTAACCATTACATTCGATGCATCAGCCAGGACGTTCTTGAGCACGATCTTGATGGTGGTGCGGTCGTAGCTGGTAATCCTACCTGTTGCAGAGCCTCCAATCAGGGCGGATTTCAGCATGATACCAGGGATGCGATCTCCAGATGTAAACGACATGTTTGTCTTGAGGGCTCTGTCTGCATTTACTCGGCCCCAATACAGTGGACGATTAGTCGCAGATACTCCAACCATCATATCAACTGTACCGCGAATCTGCGCGTAAATCATCTCAGGGGTCCACGTGGGGTGTAGGGACTTGATAAGACCAGCAACACCAGCTGTTAGGGGGCTAGCGAACGATGTTCCTGAAAGAGCCCTGTATTGATTGCCATGATACGTACTGAGAATGTTCTCACCTGGAGCATACACAGCTACGTTCATCCCATAGTTTGAAAAATCCGAGACACGGTTTCCACTGTTGTGCGACCCAACGCTGAGAACTCCTTGAAGACTCGATGGTGATTGCAGATACGAATCATTATTTAGACCATCGTTGCCAGATGCTGCTACAACGAGCGATCCTTTGCCGGTGGCATAGTTGATGATGTCTTGTGCTCCAGGATCAATACCAGCTCCGCCCCATGAGCAGTTGATGATGTGCGCACCGAGATCAGCGGCATAGGCAATCGCCTCGTAACTACGCTGCAAGCCGCGCACAGACGGATTATCTGATCCGATCTTGATTGGAATGATTCTGCAATTGTATCCACTGCTGGCAACGCCCTTGGCATTGTTTGTTGTTGCTCCTGAGCAGCCACCAACAACAGTGCCGTGCCCATTGTTATCGTTCACAGAAACACCGCTAACGATGCGAGCGTCATTGTCGGCTTTCGTTATACCTGATTGGGCCTCTGTGGTGGATATGTTGCCAACAAAGTCCCAGCCGCGCACGTCGTCAACAAAGCCGTTGTTGTCATCGTCTTTGTTGTTCGATGGAATCTCCTTTGAATTTGTCCAGATGTTGGCCGTTAGGTCTTCGTGTTGCCAATCTGTGCCCGAATCAATGATTGCTATCAGTACAGTGGACGAGCCTTTGTTGATGTCCCATGCCTTATCAAGCCCCATCTGGACTAACCAAGGCTGTTGCGAGTAACGTGTGTCGTTTGGGGTATGGAATGGCTGGTGAATACGCATTGGAACAGCATACTCAACATCGGGATTATCCATAAGCTTAGCACATGCATCGAATGCATCGAGAGGCTCGGTATAAGTGATTCGATAGACTCTATCAAGTCCGAGCAACATGCTCAGGTCTTGGTCCTGAAGAGATGTATACTCAGAGTATACTTCGCCTACATTCAGAGCGGCCAGGTCTCTGTTCAGGGGGCTCTCACCAAGACTCTTCTGGCCCCTCATGGTGCCACGTGAGGCCTTCGTCTTCACGATCACCACGCCTTGTACGTACGTACCAAGTGCTGGGCGCTCAATCTTGATGATCGAGGCTGGGCGGGTTACACCGGATGGCAGGGTAAGAGCCTCTCGTCGCACGAGGTATGCGTCCTGACCCGGCAAGAGCGCGGCATGCCCGGCACCTGAAAGTAAAATGGCAACGAGAAGAATGGCTGAAATTCGCATGTGAACGGTCCACGAGGGTATAAACTGGGGAAACTGACGTTGATTACGACGATTGTACGCCCTGCATGTTACTGAATTTGGCGTCTTGAACGAAAAAAAAGCGATTTATGCAGCGGAGCCTGTAACCTTCTTCGGGTGACGGGTTTCTTGCTCATAGAACCGGAATCCTAGCCACCTACATGGTTAAACGAAAACACCACGTATGGTGTCGGAAACCAACCACACACAACACGGCAATTAATCACCAACCTTTTTTGAAAGGTACAGTTATGAAGAGGAACAATATGTTCAAGGCATTTGCCCTTGCAGCGTTCTCGGCAGCCGCACTCGGACTTACAGCATGTTCTGAGTTTGGCACAGGGCCATCAGACCCGATGGCAATCACGATGGAACTTCCAACAACATTTGAGTTGAACGGGGCTCCAGTTGAGTTTACAGACGCCACGCTAGAAAAGCCGATGGCAGTTGAGTCGCGTCAAGACAAAGACAAGCGCGTTCGCAGCCCGTTCGACCGACTGCTCGCAGCGTTGAAGCTCAATGAACGGCAGCAGGGACGTGTGGCAGAACTGCAAGAAGCTCATAAGGCTTGTGCAACGGCAGCCCTCGAAGCACTCCGTGCAGCAGAGCGCGCAGTACTTGATGCAGCTAAGGCCCGTGTAGAAGCTGTGAAGGCAGAAGTTGCTGCTGGTACGAAAACGAAGGAAGAAGCTCGTGCGGCTATACGCGAAATCAACAAGGCAACACGCGAAGCACTCAAGAACTTGCCTGAGCGCGCAGCCGCTCGCGAAGCCATGAAGGCATGTGATGAAGCGTTTCTTAATGGTCTTCGCCGTATTCTAACTCCAGATCAAGTTGTCATCCTCGAGCGTTTTCTCGCAGAGCGCGCAGCACGTGGCGACCGCAAGACGGATGATGGTGGCAAGGGTCCACGCGATGGAGATAAGGACGACACGGGTACTGGATCAGGTCCAACTGGTGGTCGCGGACGCGGTTAATTCCAGCGCGACATTACCCACAGCGTAAACAATTTGATGCCCATCGTTGCACTGCAGCGATGGGCATCGTCGTAGATTGCAGGTTCTATGACTGGTCTATTATCTCGCATCGGCCGAATCGTTATTGCACTGCTTACTGAAGTAGGGCAGATCATACAGCTATTGGGTACAATCATACGCTACTTCCCGAGGGTATTTGCCGATAGGGGACTGGTACTCGAACAGATGAAGATCGTGGGTTCGGACTCCCTTCCACTTGTTGTGCTTGTGGGCTCCTTCACAGGAGCGATAGCTGCCCTCCAAGCCACAAACCTATTTGCGAAGTTCAACTTGATCAGCATCGCTCGCCCCTTTATCGGTGGGTCGATTGCTACTGTGGTGTTTACAGAGTTAACACCAGTGTTGACGGCGCTGGTTATCGCCGGGCGTGTGGGCGGTGCTATTGCTGCACAAATAGGCACAATGAAGGTTTCTGAGCAAATAGATGCTCTCGATATGATGGCCATCGATAAGTCTCGATACCTTGGCATGCCGCGTGTGATGGCCGCAATCACCATGATGCCCGTGTTGGCTATTTTTTCCAATGCTGTGGCCCTATTGGGTGCCTACGCTTTAACAAGCATCAAGTTTGGATTCAGCGTGCCAACATTTTTCCTCTCCATCCAGCAGTTTTTTAGCATTGAGGAAATCTTTCGGGGTGTTCTCAAGTCCTTTGTGTTTGGCGGCTTTACGGCGATCATTGGATGTCATGTTGGTTTTCAAACCGATGGAGGCGCAGAAGGTGTCGGTAAGTCTACAGTGCGCGCTTTCACAATCTCCGCCGCCAGCATTCTTGTAATTGATGCCCTTTTTGGCGTCATTTTCTAACAATGCTGCCATACTGGCAGTAGAGTGCGCCTAACTGGCGTAGTTGCCGACTGATTATTGCCACATTTTCACTTGTAGTGGCCACGGCAACCCTGTAATTTCGCATCCCGACAGACAGTATTAGCACTCATAAACTACGAGTGCTAACCATTCGTCACTGCGCGTCGACGAGAGATAACCATAGTCATATTCACAATTACAAGTTGGAGGATTTTATGAGTTTGACCCCATTGCACGATCGTGTGCTCGTGAAGCCAGCAGAAGCTGAAGAGGTAACGAAGGGTGGAATCATTATTCCAGATACGGCCAAAGAAAAGCCGATGCAAGGAACGATCGTTGCTGCCGGTTCTGGCAAGCAGCTCGATAATGGTACGGTAACGCCAATGCAGGTCAAGATTGGCGACAAAGTACTCTACGGAAAGTATGCTGGCACTGAAATCAGCATCGACGGTGAGGACTATCTCATCATGCGCGAAGCAGACATCTTTGGTATCGTCGGCTAGTTCGCGGCAACGTTTCAATCCATGTCAATTAATCACAAGGAATAATCAAAATGTCAAGCAAGATCATAACATTTGATGTTGACGCACGTGCGGCTCTCAAGCGCGGTGTTGATCAACTTGCAGATGCTGTTAAGGTAACACTCGGACCAAAGGGCCGCAATGTTGTTATCGACAAGAAGTTTGGTGCACCGGCAATCACGAAGGATGGTGTAACAGTAGCAAAGGAAGTTGAACTCGAAGATCCAATCGAGAATCTCGGGGCCTCCATGGTTCGTGAAGTTGCATCGAAGACCAACGACATCGCTGGTGATGGTACAACCACAGCAACGGTATTGGCGCAAGCTATTGTTGCTGAAGGACTCAAGAACGTTACAGCAGGTGCAAACCCAATGGACCTCAAGCGCGGCATCGACATGGCAGTTACGGCAATCCATGAAGGTTTGCGCGAACTTTCACGTCCGGTTCCAGGTAAGAAGGAAATTGCTCAGGTAGGTTCGATCTCTGCAAACAACGATGCAACGATCGGCAACCTTATCGCAGATGCGATGGAAAAGGTTGGTAAGGACGGCGTTATTACTGTTGAAGAAGCGAAGGGTACGGAAACGTCTGTAGACGTTGTGGAAGGTATGCAGTTTGACCGCGGCTATCTCTCTCCATATTTCGTAACAGATCCAGACACGATGGAGTGTGTTCTCGAAAACCCATTTATTCTCATCCACGACAAGAAGATTGGTGCAATCAAGGATCTTCTCCCAGTCTTGGAAAAGACTGCACAATCGGGAAGCCCCCTGCTCATCATTGCAGAGGATATTGAAGGCGAAGCGCTTGCTACATTGGTAGTGAACCGCCTTCGTGGTACACTCAAGATCGCAGCTGTTAAGGCCCCGGGCTTTGGTGATCGCCGTAAGGCTATGCTCGAGGACATCGCAGTACTCACAGGCGGAATGGTTGTATCCGAAGAAAAGGGCTATAAGCTTGAGAGCACAACTCTTCAGCACCTGGGCAAGGCAAAGCGCGTTGCGATCGACAAGGACAACACAACAATCGTTGAAGGTGCAGGCAGCTCTGACGATATCAAGAAGCGTATTAACGAAATCAAGTCGCAGATTGAAAAAACAACAAGCGACTATGATCGTGAAAAGCTCCAAGAGCGCCTTGCAAAACTCTCGGGTGGCGTAGCGGTTCTTAAGATTGGTGCAGCTACTGAAGTAGAGATGAAGGAGAAGAAGGCACGCGTAGAAGATGCACTTCATGCAACGCGCGCTGCGGTAGAAGAAGGTATCGTTCCTGGTGGTGGTGTTGCGTATTTGCGCACACTCCATAAGCTCGATGGTCTGAAGACAGAAAATCACGATCAAGCAACAGGTATCAGTATTGTGCGTCGCGCTGTTGAGTCGCCGATTCGCCAGATCCTAGACAATGCCGGACTCGAAGGTTCCGTTATTGTAGCAAAGATCAAGGAAGGAACCGGAACATTTGGATACAATGCTTACTCAGAGAAGTTCGAAGATCTTCTCGAGGCAGGCGTGATCGATCCAACGAAGGTTTCTCGCGTTGCGCTGGAGAATGCGGCATCTGTAGCATCACTGTTGATCACAACAGAAGCCACAATCGTGGAAAAGCCTGAGAAGAAAGATGCTGCTCCGCATTCACATGGTGGCGGAATGGACATGTATTAAGATCTTCACGTCGGTTTATGGGGTCGGATGGAGATGTTCCATTCGGCCCCTTTTTGTTTGGACTTGTATGGTTGCCGTCCGGTAGTAAATTCGTCTATGAACGCTTCGTCTTGGTATTCAGCAATAGCAAAGAGCACGGCCAGAATTACAGGTAGGCCCATCGTTTTTGTTGGTGCAGTGATGCTCATACTTGCATGGGTAGATACAGGGCCCATTTTTGAGTTCAGCGACACATGGCAGCTGGTTATCAATACCGCAACAACAATTCTGACGTTTCTGATGGTGTTTTTCATCCAAAACACCCAAAACCGCGACACCGAAGCAATCCACCTCAAGCTTGATGAGTTGATACGCGCCACGCAAGGGGCTTATAATGCCCTGCTTGATCTGGAAGAAATGGAAGAGTCCCAGCTAGATGAGTTCAGGCAGAAGTATGAAGCTTTGGCAATACGTGCCCGTTTAGACATCGAATCTGGAGATTCAGATACTGGAGCTCCTGATGTATGAGGTCAGTTTCGCATATCATTTCTAATTTTAGACCACTGCACATCCAACAGTTACTCATAGTTCAGGTCCTATCCACAATCTTCAGATGACGTACTTCGACGCCCACTCGCATCGTCGTTCCGCCGACTCAGCGACAACTACTCTGGTTAGTATTCGCATCACTGCCTCAACTGAGGTCTTTGAAACCGATGGGATATGCACTGTTGGTTTGCATCCTTGGGATGTCACGAGCGATTGGCGAGATGCAGCAGATATCACTGAGGATCTTGCACAGGAAGAACTGGTGCTTGCAATCGGCGAGGTTGGAATCGATCGTGCATGTGATGCATTGTGGCAACATCAAGTAGACGCGTTTGAATACATGGCAGACCTTGCCGAGCGTGTCTCGAAGCCCCTTGTCATTCATTGCGTGAAGGCGCATGATGAACTGCTTCGTGTTCACAAGTTCATCAACCCTGCGCAGCCCTGGATGCTCCATGGATTTGTGAAGGGTGCCGATCTTGCCAAGCAATGCTTAGATGCAGGTATGTATGTATCATTCGGTGCTGCCGTTCTAAAGGAATCTGCGTCGTTGATTGATGCACTAAAAATGTGTCCAGCAGACCGTCTGTTGCTAGAGACAGACGTGGATGAGATACCAATTCACGAAGTCTATGCTGCCGTTGCAAACGTGCGAGGAATTACCACAGAAGAACTATGCGCGATCCAGCAGCAGAATTTCGAAACCGTCTTCAAGCGATGACAGATGCTGGATGGACCTCCCGCACGAGGCTACTTCTTGGTGATGATGCTGTTGAAGCGTTTGCTCAGAAGCATGTTCTGGTTGTAGGCCTTGGCGGCGTAGGCTCATTTGCAGCGGAGTTTATTGCACGTGCGGGTATCGGGCGCATGACCATTGTAGACGCCGACGTCGTAGATCCGTCCAACAGAAATAGACAGCTGCCGGCGCTTCAAAGTACCGAGGGTAGATTCAAAACAGAGGTAATGCGCGAGCGGCTACGCGACATCAACCAGGATCTGCAGCTGACCGTTATACGCGAGTTCGTTACGCCGCAAACAGTTGAGCGGCTTCTAGCAGGCTCGTATGACTACGTGGTTGATGCTATTGATTCACTTGCTCCCAAAGTTGCTCTACTCCATGCATCCTATCGTCTGGGCTTCCGCACAGTTAGCTCTATGGGAGCAGGGGGCAAGATGGACCCAACAATGATTCGCGTTGCCGACATCTCACAATCACAGAAGTGTCCGCTTGCACGATTCGTGCGCAAGCGCCTGCATCGTGTTGGTATCTACGAAGGTATCACAGCCGTATACTCGCTCGAAGAAACAGAGCACGGCTCTCTCATGTTTACCGATGGCGCTAACAATAAGAAGTCTGCCTTTGGCACCGTACCATACATCCCTGCTGCGTTTGGCGGGGCATGCGCGAGCGTCGTGATTAGAGATCTTGCTGGAAAGTTCGTATGAAGCACGCTCATATCGTTGGCTTCGGAATCGCAGGTGCACTTCTGGCACGTGAGCTCCTGCTCGAGGGCTATCAGGTAACCGTGCAAGATGCAGCCGACGATCACAGCTCGTCGCGCGTAGCAGCAGGAATGATAACACCGATTACCGGAAAGAGGTTAAAGCCCACATGGCGTGGACCAGAACTCGCTGCGATTGCTCGCCAAGTTTATAACGATGTTTCTCGCCAGGTAGGACGTGACATCTGGCACGATTGGATGCTACGGAGGATTTTTCGTGAGCCGCAAATGCAGTTATGGTTCCAGGAACGCACTAGCCGTGGAGAGTTTGATCACCTCGATGTGCGCTCAATCCAGCCGGGTATGCATGATGGCACTACATATCCGAATGGTGGGTTCGAACATGCGGGAGTTGCAACCGTTGACCTAGCTGCGTTCATAGAACACATGAAATCACATGTTGAGTTTACCTCCAGTATTCCAGCTGATGCGAAACATATTATCTGGTGTACTGGATATCGGGCACTGCATCATGAGTTATGGAATTGGTTGCCGATTGAGCCATCGAAGGGCGAGATTCTTGATGTCGAGATTAAAGACCTAGATATCGATGTTATACTTACCAATGGTACATGGATACTTCCAGTTTTGGAAAGCGGTGTTCGTGTTAATGGTAGATTTCGCATAGGTGCTACAAACGATTGGGATGATCATGATCCGTCACCAACGGCAAAGGGCAGAGAGTACCTCCTAGAGCAAGCACGCCTTATGACTAGCAAGGAGATTACAGTCCTGGGGCACCGCGCCGCAATTAGGCCGTCCACGCAGTTTAAACGTCCACTTGTCGGACGTCATCCAGAGCATCTTCAACACTACATCTTCAACGGACTTGGCACAAAAGGGGCTCTGCAGGGTCCGTGGGCTGCACAACAACTGTTGGCTCATATGTTGCATGGGGTGCCCCTTGACCCCGAGATCGACTGTGTACGGTGGTGGAAGGGGTGATACATGGACAATGCGAATAGTTACGTACATCGTTTGCTGACGTGTATCGTGCAGAAGGGTGATGTCGTGGTAGACGCCACCGTTGGTAACGGACACGATGCGGTATTCTTGGCCCAACTGGTCGGCAACAGTGGGATCGTATATGGTTTTGATGTTCAAGAGTCTGCAATCGCAATGACAAAGGGCCTGCTTGGGGATGTCCATGCCGATACGCGAATAATCTGTGATGGGCATGAGAACATGCATATGCATCTGGCTCAGGAGCATCACGGCAATGTTGCGGCCGTCACATTCAACCTTGGCTATTTGCCCGGGGGCAACAAGTCTATAACAACACAACCATCAACCACGCTCTCTGCTATGCAGAGGGCTATGTCGCTTGTACGCATCGGTGGCGTTGTAACAGTCGTTTGTTATCGCCACAGTGACGGCGAACTGGAGCTTCAAGCAATACGTGACCTACTTACCTGTCTGCCGCAGGCCAGCTGGACGTGCATGGAAACCAACTTTGTTAATCAACGCGGGAATCCTCCGGTGGTTTTCATTGTTAACAAGCGCACACTCATAAAGGATATGCAATGAAAACGTTATTCATCTCACTACTGGCACTAATTACCATGAGCACCTCTTTTCACGATTACAGTGTAAAGTCAATCGACGGTACAGACATGTTACTATCGGAGTACAAAGGCAAAGTTGTAATGGTTGTGAACGTAGCCTCTTTCTGTGGCTACACAAAGCAATACGGTCCGCTTGAAAAGCTTTATGAGCAATACAAAGACAAAGGGCTCGTAGTACTGGGTTTCCCAGCTAATGACTTTGGCGCTCAAGAGCCAGGTACGAATGATGAAATCAAGCAGTTCTGCTCGGCCAAGTATGGCGTGTCGTTCCCGATGGCTGCAAAGATTTCTGTTAAAGGTAGCGACAAGGCCCCTGTATATGAGTTTTTGACTGCTGGTGGCGGTAATACTGCCTTAGCCGGTGAAATCGGATGGAATTTCGAGAAGTTCCTGATTGGCAAAGACGGCAAGATCATCGCTCGTTACAAGAGTGGAGTTGACCCAATGGCAGCTAATGTAATCGCCGACGTCGAAAAGGCGCTTGCCCAGTAGTCTGATTCTGTAAGTTCGCAGCGTATGATTTCCTTAAATACGCTACTCAATCTTCCATGCCGCTTGGTGCTTGCGTCACAGTCTCCTCGACGCAATACGCTGATGCGGCATGTTGGTTTTACGTTCGAAACGGTAGTTCCCAATGTTGACGAAGACAGCGTCCCAACAACTATTGAGCCCAGTGCGTACGTTGAACATTTGGCCTTGCTAAAAGCTACAGCTGCTTGCGCACTATGCGCCGATGATGCAATTGTGATTGGTAGTGACACAACGGTAGTGCTCGATGGCCAAGTGCTTAACAAGCCTGCCGACAACGACGACGCATATCGAATGCTGCGCGCTCTCAGCGGGCGCACGCATACCGTTTTCACTGGGCTTGCTCTGGTGCATGTATCTGCATCCTCTATGCGAAAGCGCATATCGTCGCGGCATACACATGTGACATTTCGAGACCTTAGTGACGACGAGATACATGCATATATCAGCTCTGGTTCGCCCCTTGACAAAGCTGGTGCATATGGCATTCAAGATGACTTTGGGGCAATGTTTGTTCACCGCGTTGACGGTTGCTATTATACTATTGTGGGACTGCCCCTAGAGTTACTGTACATCGAACTGCGTCAGTTTGTGAAGGAGCTTGTATGAATCTTGGACTTCTCGCCCTAGCCGCTGCATGTTTTGTGCTTGGTGGTATCCCAACATCATGGATCGTTCGTAAGCTTCAGCCGGGTAGCAACGACCTGCGCAGAGAGGGTACAGGAAACATTGGTGCCCGCAATCTCTGGGATGTAGGAAGTAGCAAGTGGGCTGCAATCCTCGTTGGCGTGCTGGACGCAGTAAAAGGCCTTGTCGCTATTGTTATTGCAAAACAGTTGCATGGAGATTGGTTCGCTGCGGTAGCTTGGGCCGGGGTAGCTGTGGTGTTTGGGCATAACTACGGTGTCTTTCTCGCCTTCAAGGGTGGTCGCGGACTAGCTACTGCTGTTGGCGTATACGCACTTGTAAACCCATTGCCGCTGATTCTTTGGGGAATCTCCTACCTAACAGGGTACTATGTAATCCGTCGAAATCTGCATATCGCCTGCATGACCGCCATAATAGGTTCTACAGGCCTTATATGGAGCCTTCCTAATAGTGCGCTACACGTAACAATGCTAACGCCATGCTGGGATGTTACGGAGTTCCGCATCATGGTAGCCGGTGTAGCATTTGCTCAGTTTTTACGTCACATCGAACCGGTGCGTACTGCTCTTCAAGAGGCTTATGACGAGGGCGACGAGACAAGCGCGTGAAGCGCATTGCAAGCTTGCATGGCTATGTCGAGTTCAACAGTTATCAGTACACATGATGGTTGCATCAATGTACTCATCGTGCAATTCGGAAACGATTGAAGGCACTCGACTATTGATTGTACAACAGCCGGTTCTGTAACACGCGCTCCTACCACAGCGATACATGCCACCTCGTCGCAATCGAATCTGCAACCGACAGCAGCAACATCGATGGCTCGTTGAACAGCACTATCTGGCGTATGAACAACAATCGTGTTCCCACTGCGGGTTATTGTAGCCAGTGAAACATGATGTCGTATAAAATCGATAGACATCAACGCATCATAGCCATCACCATCAGTCTGAATTCTAAAGCATGGTTGCGTAAGCGCAATAGCCAAAACTGCATGGTCTCTTTGTGATTCTGCCGTAATCACCGTACCAGTTTCATCGGGGCTAAAGGTATTGAGCACTCGCACGGGTATGCCGGCGCGAATAGCAGGTACAACGGTTTCGGGATGAAGCACCTTTGCACCGTATCGCGACAAGAGCCGTATACTTTCAAACGAGATCGATTCAAGGGGGCGAGCTGCGGCCACGATGCGTGGATCGCATGTATAGACACCACTAACATCTGTCCAAATCTGAATCTCTTGTGCATCGAGTGCACTTCCCAGCACGGACGCCGAGTAATCTGATCCACCACGACCAAGAGTAGTTGTGATTCCATCTACAGTGGCTGCAATGAAACCCTGCGTAACAATAACACTGCCTTGTCGTAAATACGGATGTATTTGCTGCTTTGTCTGTGTAGCAGTAGCTACAACATCAACCTTGCCGCATGTATACGAATCGTCTGTTACTACACAAGCACGAGCATCGACAAATGCAATGTTTGCATACATGCTCAGCAGGTACTGATGAAAAACCGTTGTGCTCAACAGTTCGCCAAAAGCCGCCACAGCATCTAGACTTTGGGGTGGACATTCCTTAAGTGTTCGTGCTGCGTCTATATGCTGATAAAGCTGCTTGAGGAGTTCTGCTGTAGGCTCGTGATCTACTCCGAGCTCGCGCGCAATCGTAAGGTGCTGCTGTGAGATCGTATCAAATGCATCGTCGGTATTGGACCCAGTAGCGGCATCTGCAGCCAGCTGTAAAAGTCTTGTTGTTGTGCCTGATGTTGCAGATAGCACTACCACGGTTCCGTGATGTTGTGGTGCGTGCGACGTAACTATTGCGGCCACACGACGCAGTGCATCGGAATTGGCAACAGAGGTTCCACCAAACTTCATCACAATCATGGTTTAGCCAACGTCGAAAAATGACGAAAGATGCTCAGCTTTGGGCACGTGTACTATGATCCTGTCTTCGACCAGTGATGCCACGGCCTTCTTTGCTCTATCAAGCTCGACATTACGTAGATAGGCGAAGTGCCAGATGTCCATTGGGCCAGCAGACATCTCCACGGTTATTGCCTGCTCAACTGTCATATTGCCACCAGCCAAAAATCTCTCACGGACAGCCTCAACAAAATCTGTTGACTCTTTCTCAAGAAGCATGTCTGGGGTGAAATAATAGTTATCAGTCGTTTGAAGGTCGCAAATCAAAAATGCGCCACTCTGCTTGCCCCCTACAAAGTCTTGCAGGAAGAGCACCGATACAAGGTAGGCGGTATCTGGCTGATCTTCCCATAGATCCTTCCACACGGCAGGATCTGCAATACGCAGCCACTCCTGAAATGCGATCTCGTGGCTAGGGAGCTTTAGCAGATAACGAGATCCGAATGCTGCATACACCTGAGCTGCATCTTCCGGCGTCATGGAGGCTAGAGTAGCGGCATCAAACTCAAGGTAGCCACAGCTCTTTATAGATGCTTTGCAAATCGATTCAAGTTCATTGCTCATGCTTGTTGTTTGCTCCGTTGCCGTGCCATCAAACATATGCCAAGTGCACCCAAGCCAAGTAACGAGGTAGCAATGTTTGAAGCAATGCTAATTGTACGTCCTGTTTCAAAGGCAGGACTTTGATATCTGAATTCTACCATGTGCGTCCCTGGTGGAACAACTACCCCACGCAGCAAGAAATTCGTCTTAACAATTGGCGCTTCGTTTCCATCAATGTAGACGTGCCATTCATCGTAAAAAACTTCACTCACAACAAGCAATTGCTTGGCTGCTGTGGTGGCCTTGATCGTTAGCTTCTGATTGCCGCGGTCTACAACTTGGGCTGTGGACATAGTATCGGAGCCACAGGAGTTCATGCCATCGAATGACGATTCAACCAGTGCTTTGCGGCGTGCATTAAACCTACCGTCGCGAAGCTGCTCGAGTAGAACACGCTTGTCTGACTGGATAGCGATCGAGTCAACAAACCACGCACGCGGAAGAACCCCTTCGTTCTTATAGACAAGCAACTGTGTTTCCTGTGATTTGAATGCAGGTTCAACCCCCTGGTAGATGGGCCGATCAGAGATGATATACTTTACGTTGAACAGATTCCATAAAAATGGATTGAGTATAGCAGAATTGCCTTGCGCTGGTTTTTGTCCAGTGCCTGGTGCTGCTATATCCAGCATGTCTTGATAGACGCGGAGTTTCGCAGAAGAGTAACCCGATACACTTTCGATGAAGTGATATGCCCACCAATTGGCAGGAAACGCGCTCGAGATATCGCAAATGCGGTAAGGGGCTGACTCTTTCTTGAGGAACGTCACAACATCGTTCTCTGCAAACACATTCTTCTCCGGCGATCCCTTTTGTGGCTCGTATGGCCGCTTGTCTACGCGGTAGAGATCGATCACCGTAATGGCCAACACCATAATCACAGCAACATTCGGTTTGATAACGCCGCGAGAGGTAGCGAAAACGAGACCACCTGTTGCAAGCAGTAAGAAGACAGCAACCATCGCATCTGCATGCATCTCGTTGTAGACAATATCAAGAAACTCATCTGAGACAGACGCTTGCGGGTTTCCACTCTGCTTGGCCATGATGGCATCGCGAACATTGTCCTTGTAGTCACCCTCGTCCTTTGCGGCCAAGAATACAAGAGCCGACATGATTGCTACTGCGGCTATCACAGCAACTCCGCGTTTGCCGCGCTGTCCACCGGCCTCTGATGAAGCCCATGCAGAGATCGCTGATAGCCCATATCCCGCTGCCACTGGTAACGCAAACTGCAGTAAGCAGAGTGCCATGGAGGGGGCTCTGAACTTGTTGAATGCTGGAACAACATTGTAAAAGATGTTATAGAGTAATGGGAAGTTCTTCCCGAACGAAAGCAGCAACGAAAAAACACCTACAACGGCCAGAAAGATTACAAACGGATCCCAGCGATAATGCCAGATCCCAATGATTCCAAGTACGAGTACTGCCACTCCCATGTAATTGGCAGCATCCGTAAACGGCATCTGTCCCCAGTATAGATTGCCGCGCTGAGGGGTAGCTGTTCGACTGGTTTTAATGGTGGTGTTTCCGAAGCCGTAATAGTTTGGAACGAGGAATGTGAACATCTCTCCAGGTGAAAACGACCAGTTGGTTGCATACTCATAATCATTCCCACCAGACTGGTCTTGGGTGTTGGTTGTTGACTGCACAAGTGGCGCTGAACCGCGGGTAGATTCAGGCGTATACTCGCGCGTGGCCATGAACATATCAGCATGTGAACCCAGAGCTATCAGAGCAGCTACAACAAGTCCTGCTCCTGCTTTGACCACATCCATCCAACCTTCGTTTGTGATCAGTCGCGTGATCAGCTCAACCAACATGTAGATGGCTGTTCCACAGCCAATGTAGAACATCATCTGTGGGTGTGTTGCTGTAACGAGCACGATCAGTGGAAGAGTGAGTAAAAACAAATTGCCGATACTAAACTTCTCGCGTAGTCTTTCCAGTGCCAGCAGAATCCATGGTAATGTAGCCATCGATACAGGCTTCGTACTGTGTCCGATCATGATCCAGACGATCACAAACGTGCTAAATATTGCCGCTATGGCTGAAAAGACACCAATAAGCCTGGTGAGCCCCTTAACACGAGTAAGTGTGTAGACGCCCCAGCCATAGATCACGTACCAAAGTGCTAGACGGGCTGTGTCGTTGTTGAAGAGATCGCCCATCATTCGTGGCAATGCAAAGACCAGCTGTCCAATAAAGTCCCAAGAGCGGTCTCCGGCGGCCAAGAAGGATGCTAAAGATGGCATGCCGCTGAAAATGTAGGGAACCCATAACGGAAACTCACCCGCATCTTTTGCTTTCTCGAGATAGGGTACAAACGAGTAAAAGGCAACGTTGTCACCTCCGCTCATGAAGTTCTTGCCGCCAAAGAGAGCATCGGCAAAAAAGGCAACAACAGACACAAGAATTGCCCCATAGGCAAGTACGTCTGCGTACTTAGAAATAAACGATGTTGGTTGCTGTATAGCCATCGATGTAACCCTCTTCCTTCGGTGTGATTTTGGTTGACAAAAGTACGTATGTTGCGGCTATGGAAACTCTACAGATTAGAACAACGCCGCTCTCGCTGGAAGATGCTGTGCACTTGCTTCGCAGGGCAACCTACCATCCGACGTACCAAGCTACAAAAGCGTTAGTGGGTCTTACCCCTTCCGAGGCAAGTGCGAAACTGTTAGCGGACCCTGTTCCGCCCCAGCCAGATCTTGCTTGGGCAAATACAGTGCCCAACCTCCAGGACTTTGCGGCCAATGCTCGTTTGTGGCCAGAAATGCAGCAATGGTGGATGTCTCGAGTCCTGTCGGTGCCGCACGTGCACGAAAAGCTCGTGTCTATGTGGCACAATATTTTTACATCGGATTACATCAACGTTTACATAGCCCAATGGCTTCTTAATCAGCACAAGCTCATACGCAGCAATGCAACGAGTTATGCCACACTTGCTGAGAAGATGGTGGGTGACCCAGCGATGCTGCGCTATCTGAACGGCGAACTCAGCGTTAAGGGCCGGCCTAATGAGAATTTTGCTCGCGAATGGTTCGAGTTGTTTACACTAGGAATTGGCAATTACACAGAATCGGATGTACTCGAAGCAGCGCGCGCATTTACAGGCTGGCGCATTAACGGCGTTCAGGGTGTCTACTCGCGTCAGCTCGCCGATACGGGAACAAAGACCATCCTCGGAAAGACCGGCTCTTGGGACTGGAAGGACGTTGTGCGCATAACATTGGAATCCGACGCGTGTTGTCGCTACGTTGCCAAACGCATCATCAAGCAGTTCGTTGAGTTCTATCCAACAGACGAGGTGGTTAGCAACTTGCAGAAGATCGTGCGTGATGCGAACTACGACATGAATGTGATCCTGCAGACGCTCCTATCATCAGAGTACTTCTACTCGTCTGCGGTTCGTGGCGCACTCATCAAGAGTCCGGCAGAGATGGTTGTTGGCCTCGCATCTGTGTTGGGTGCCCGTGGCGTGCAGCCAGCCTACGCAGTTGCCACCATGACAAAACTTACACAGGAGCCATTCTATCCGCCTACTGTCGAGGGATGGAAGGGGCATCACGCGTGGATCACCAGTTCGACGTTTCCCCAACGGCAGCGATTTGCCGAAGCATTCATTGACGGACGTCAGGCCGGAAGCTCGGCAAAGCTGCTCGACGCTGATGGCAAGAGTTTGACGCCGGACGTCGTAGCGATGGCCAAACAGCTCCCTGATGCCGACGACGCAGTGAAACTTGTGGCCAACATGGCCTCGCTGATGTTGGCAGTTCCAGTTACTAAGAAACAGCTTGATGTCCTTCTCGACATCATGCTTGCTGGTGCACAGGTCTATGAGTGGAACATTAATTCACCGTCGGCAACGCAACGCATCAAGTTCCTGCTGCAAGCGATCGTACGCATGCCCGAGTATCAGTTGACGTGAGGAGAAACACAATGAAACGCCGCTCTTTTCTTCGTTCAGCTGGCATTGCTGGTGCAACGGTATCGACACTTCCGACACTGATCAATTCATTTACGGTTCAGGCTTTGGCAGGGGGCGACCCACGTCTGCATGCGATGCTTGAAGAGCAGGACCGGATTCTTGTCCTAATTCAGCTCTTTGGTGGGAATGATGGACTCAACACAGTTGTGCCGATCAACAACCCACAATACTATGAGGGGCGCCCCACGATCGCGATTCCAAAGAACAAGACGCTTCGCATACATGATGACCTTGGCTGGCATCCGGCAATGAAGGGCTTCAGAGGACTCTACGATCAGGGTCAGCTGGCGATCGTCCAAGGTGTCTCGTATCCAAACCCAGACCGCTCGCACTTTCGTGGAACAGACATCTGGCTCACTGCGACGGATGCCGATGTGCTTGGCTCTACAGGATGGGTTGGGCGTTATTTGCAGACACTCGCTCCGGGCTACCCGACCGAGCTCCCTGCTCACCCCCTTGCGATTCAAATCGGAACCCAGACATCGTTGGGTCTGCTCGGCTCTTCAGGAACAATGGGTATCAGCTTCCGTGATCCAGAAGAGTTCTATCGTCTCGTTAACGGTGGGGGCGGTTCGGCCGAGGTACCAAGCAGCGAGCAAACCGACACGCCGGCCGGCAAAGAGATCGCATTCATGCGCAACATTGCCAAGAGTGCGGACGTTTATGCCCAGGTGGTCAAACAGGCAAGCGACAAAGCTGGATCGTCAACAGCAGACTTCCCAACATCGGACCTCGCTGGTAAACTCAAAGTTGTGTCGCAGTTAATCTCCGGCGGACTCAAGACCCGTGTCTATCTCGTGTCGTGGGCAGCCGCGAGTTTCGATACACATGCAAACCAGACGCTTACCACCGACCCAACGCTTGGGATCCATGCGAACCTTCTCACTGAGCTTAGCGAAGCGGTTTCAGCGTTTATGGCAGAGATGCAGGCCAAGGGGCACCATGAGCGTGTTGCCGGCATGACGTTTTCAGAGTTCGGACGTCGCGTGGCGGAGAACGGTAGTACAGGCACAGATCACGGCACAGCTGCACCACTCTTCGTGTTTGGTTCACAAGTAAACGGCGGCGTCTACGGTGCAAATCCAAACCTTCAGGATCTCGATGCGATCGGCGACATGAAGATGCAGCACGACTACCGTGATGTGTATGCAAGTGTTCTGTTGCAGTGGTTTGGTGTGCCATCAACACAGGCACAGCAGCTGTTGTATAAAGACTTCAGCACAACCGCTCCATCAATCTTTAAGGCGTTGCCAACATCCGTTGAGGATCATCAGCGGACTTCACAAATGTTCTTGACAGTAGCGCCTAATCCGGCAGCTCACGTTGTTACTGTCCGAGCAAATGTTGCGCAAGGATCAAATGCTGTCCTCAAACTCAGCGATATGCGGGGGAAGGTCTGCGGCACTGCCATCCTTGATGGTTGGACTGGGGTTGGCAGCATCGACGTCTCACATCTTTCCGAAGCAACGTACATCGTTACACTCGAGGATGGCCCGCGCACAACACATACATTCGTCAACGTATCTCGATAACGTTCACACAACTATGACCTTACGTATCCGTTCTGTGGTTGCACTATCTGCAATCATGTTTGTAGGCTTAGCGCAAATGGCAGAAGCGCAGCCCCTTACCAATCCCTATCCATTCTGGTATTCCGATACGAGCACCATCGACCCTGCATTGGCACATAATGCAGACGTTGAAAAAGCTGGCAGTAGGGGGCGAGTGGTGCTCAAAGACGGCCACTTCGCGTTTAATGATGGCACGAGATTTCGCATCGTTGGTACAACGCTACAATGGTATTCCGCATTTCCGGATAGCGCCAGCGCCGTGCAACTTGCGCGACGCCTCCGATCTATGGGCGTTAACTGTGTGCGGTTCAATACGTTCGATGTGAATGTATGGTCTACTGTAAGCATGTTCGATGCGAACGAGACCAAGACACTTGGTAACGGACTCAGTGCGGGACAGATGCTCAAGTTTGATTGGCTGACGCATCAGCTTCGCGAGAATGGCATTTACTATGTTTTGTGTTTCCAATCCACGTGGACGCCGAAGCCAGACGATGGGGTGATTCAGCCGGACTCTGCGAGCTGGGGCGCGCGCGTGCCGTCGATGTTCAATCCTGTGATTCAGCAGATTCATCGGAACATCATTCGTGCGCTTTTGAGTCATGTAAATACATTTACCAACCTAGCCTATAAAGATGACCCTGCCGTTGCATTCATCGTGGCATCTGAAGATGCGTCTCTGACAGCGCACTGGGTGTACACGCAGGACGTTGTTCGCCCGAATACCAATGGTCAGGCATCCACCGGCACACAGCATGTCAAGTTGATAGATTCCCTGTGGCAATCATGGCTACAAAAACGTTACACGACTGATCAAGCGCTGTCTGCGGCATGGAGCACAAAGGCAGCAAATCCAAGTAACGTCTTGATCAACGGAAATTTTGAAGATCCGTTTAATACAGTTTGGCAGTTTTTTGTCAATACGACCAGTGGAGCACAGGCGATCCTGCAATACAGTGATGCAGAGAAGCACGAGGGTTCGTCATGTGCTCGAATTCGCATCAATAAGCTTGATGAAACACGTTCAGTGTATGGTCTAAACCTAAACCAGAAGATTCCTGTCATGCGCAGACTGCAGACGTACCAGTTCTCTTTCTGGGCAAAGACCACACCTCAGCGAGCTAAGCGCTCGATGACGCTCTACATCTACAACGGAACGTCACCATACAATTCCTACGGACCGCAAACAGAAGTTCAGCTAAGCTCCACGTGGCAGAAGTATGATTTCACGTTTACTTCCACTGCAACGGATACCACCACAGCTTATGCTGGCTTTCTGATGGGAGCTGATTCAGGAGACGTGTATCTGGATGACGTGCAGTTCCGCGAAGCGGCGGTTCCTGGACTCAAGCCTGGCGAGAGTCTTACGAAGCGGAATATTCTGTTATCGCCAATGCTCGATAACACTATCACCGGTGAGCGAGCAAAGGCGAACGCGGCCTTCCTTCATGAAAACCTGACGACGATGTTTACTAACATCCGCAAGCTTGTAAGGGATACGCTCGCATCACCGGTGCTCATGTGTCCGTCCTACCGGTTTGTGAGCTACTACGACATGGCGGCAGCTAAAGAATATGAAGTATTCGGTAACGCAGAATGGCGCTCGTCTACAGGGTCTATGTTGGACGAGTTCTATGGTGGCACGCTGACTTCTCATGCACAGGTACGTCCGGAGGGTAAGGCCTTTGTGATTTCTCATCTCGCATACCAGTTCCCACGACCGTATCAAAGCGAGATGATGACGGTTCTACCAGCGTACAATGGTCTGCAGGACTGGGACGGTATTTTCTTTAGCGTCTATTCGGAGAACGCGCGTGCTGGATCCAACCGTGTAGATTCCAATAACTATTGGATTCTGATGAACAAGCCGAACGTGCTGTCGTTATTCCCGTGGACGTCATCACTGATGCGCACCGGTGCAATAGCCCCGTCGGCCAAGAAAATCGTTATTCAGCATACCCGCGAATCTGTCGAAGTACCGTCGCTTCATGCGCTAAACAACTACAGTCTCATGATCAGTCCAGACTCGCGTATGCCTTTGTTTCGGCGTGTGTCTGTGAATCTTGATCCGGCGGCAGAAGAGTCGTTTATGCCACACCTCGACATCTCCGCGCTCTCCGGCACGGTGGATCTTGCAGCACTGGATGCAGAGAATGAGCAGATCTTTTGGGATGCAACCAAGGGCCAGATGCGTATTGCAACTCCAACCCATATAGCGCTCATGGGAAGACTTGAGGGGCAGATTGTTACTGCAGACCTTCTCACTGCCGAACAGACAACCGCTGGAAGGCATGCTCTTGTTGCTCTGCATTCCTTGACCGATAAGCCATTGTCCGAATCGGACCAGGCACTGCTAACGATAAGTACGCGAGTACTTAATGAGGGGGCTGTGTTTAACGCAGAGAATACCGACTTGTCACGCTGGGGTAGGGGGAATATTCAGATGGAGGGTGTTGGAGTGCGGGTGACATTTACTGCGCCCCAATTCGACTCCTTGACGATTATCCCGTTGGCAGAGAATGGACAGCCCCTTGCCGGAAGAAAACCAATTGGTGTCTCTCGGCGTGCGGGGAACAAATTCACTACACTGATTGATACAAAGCTTAACGCTACACCCTGGTATAAGCTTGTATTCGGTGTTACTACGTCGGTGACTGAAGAAGCACAGCATAATGGTGCTGCGGTGCTTTCGCAGCCAGTGTACGACGGCGTTCTGCGGATGCATGTGCCGAGTGATTCCAAGATCCGAACTATCGTAGATGTGCGGGGGCAGACTGTCATGTCCGATGCAGCATTGGGCACGCTCGTTGATGTATCATCATTGACCTCAGGTATCTACTTTGTGGTTGTGGAACAACAGGGTGGCCGGATCTCATCACTACCATTCCTCATCCACGAAAAGTAATATCTCGGCGTCGATAGAAACATCCAACCCTGTACCGAGTGCTATTCTCATGAGACATGTGTTTGGCATTCTGCTTGCCCTGATAGGATTGTTATCGATTGGCTGTTCGGATGACGTAGTGATTCCTGAACCGAATTTTGTTATCGAGTCTGGGCTAACGAACCCCAATCTGGTAGAAGTCCGAAAGCCTTTTGATAAGGTGGACAAGGGCGAAACAGTTGTAGGACTCAGCGTACGTCGCGTGCGTGTACTCGTTTCACGTATCGTGTTGCACTCTGAACAAGACTCTGCTGGCAAGGACGACCGCACCGTAAAGACGGGCCCCTTTATTTATGAGGCGGATTCACTAGGCACAAGAGTAGTATCAAGCGTCAACGTAACACCGGGAACGTATGACCGACTCAAGTTTGAGATTCATCGCTTCAGCAGCAGTGAAACGGCAGCGTTTGAGAATGATGCTGCCTTTAAGGACTTTGTGACGGGAGATCGCTATTCCGCCATTATCGAAGGATATGTGATCCGTAAGACAGGTGCATCTCCGTTTGTGTATCGCAGCGACGTGACAGAGAATCTTAAGCTTGAGTATTCTCCTGCGCTTGTGATCGGTGAGGGGGCAATTACATCATCAACGCTGAAGTTTGATGTGGGCACCGCGTTTCGTGATGATACAGACATCCTTGACCCAGCAGATTCGAAGAATGAATCTCTGCTAGACAATGGCATCAAACGCGCATTCCGCGCAAATCGCTAGTCCATAAACAAATACGGACGCCACGTGTCGTCAACCTTGCCAAGGTTGTGCTTTAGGAACAGAACATGATGGGGCTTCTTGGGTAGTACAAGCAAGCGCATCTCTGCCTCGTCAGGAGTTCTATTGCCTTTTCTGTTGTTGCATCGAATGCAGGCAGTTGTAAGATTCTCCCATGTATCGCCACCACCGCGTGAGCGTGGAATCACGTGATCAACTGTGAGCGGTGGGTGTTGCGTGCCGCAGTACTGACATCTCATGCCGTCTCTGCGAAATATATTCTTGCGCGAGAGTTCAATCTTTCTGAATGGCACGCGGAGATAGGCGCACAATCGAATCACAGAAGGAAAGGGGTAATTGCTGCGAACCGTTCGAATCACCTTAGATGTGTGTTGCTCGACCATCTCTGCCTTTGTAAGGAAGAGCAGCATGAGCGCTTTTTTTGCGCTGCACACGCTGATGGGCTCGTACGACTGATTAAGAATCAGCACCTTCGCATTGAGCGAAGAAACCGCAGTGGTCTCCGATGGACCACCTGATAATGGGGCTCTTTGATGATATCGCTTACTGAAGGCAAAACTCCTGTGGTGAAAATAGTACACAACCAGTATTTTCGCATGCACTTTTCGCACTGATTACACGGAGCTACACATGGCACTTGCCAAGGCCATCCTTGCCCTCGAAAACGGCCTCACGATAGAAGGAGAGGCAATTGGTGCAGTTGGTACTGAATGTGCCGGTGAGCTTGTCTTTAACACCGCCCTAACAGGATACCAAGAGGTGTTAACAGATCCGTCGTATACGGGACAAATTGTAACATTTACCTACCCTCATATCGGGAATTATGGCGTAAATGTAGACGATGTTGAGTCTGACCGCATTCAGGCCTCAGGTCTTGTGGTTCATGAGCTCTCGCCGATAGTCTCGAATTACCGTGCCAATCGATCGCTGCAATCATACCTTGAGGAATCAGGTGTAGCAGGAATACAGGGTGTTGATACGCGTATGATCGTGCGGGTACTTCGTTTAGAAGGCGCAATGAGGTCGATTATCGCCCACGGAGATAGTCTGGACCCCAGAGAACTCGTTGAGCGCGCCAGAGCGATCCCATCGATGAGCGGATTGGACTTAACGCCACTAGTTACCACGCAGGCTCCATACGAGTGGCAGGGGGCCAGTGATGCCGAATGGGATTATCGGCCCGAGGTAGGATCGCAACCGGTTCGAAAGCGTGTTGTGGCTGTAGACTTTGGTGTGAAGAGGAATATTTTACGCCGGCTGGCTCATCACGGATGTGATGTAACTGTAGTCCCAGCAACGACTTCCGCTTCAGAGATACTTGCGCTCAATCCCGACGGAGTTTTCCTGAGTAATGGTCCGGGAGACCCATCTGCTGTTACAAAGGCGATCGGTACAGTAAAGGATTTACTTGGGAAGAAGCCAATCTTCGGTATTTGCCTTGGACACCAGATACTCTCCCTGGCAATAGGCGCTTCTACGTATAAAATGAAGTTCGGGCATCGCGGTGCAAACCATCCAGTGAAGAACCTGAGAACGGGACAGATCGAGATCACCTCCCAAAATCACGGATTTGCGGTAGATCCATACACATTGCCTGCAAATGCGGAGATGACGCACGTGAATCTCAATGACCAGACCTGTGCAGGTATAGCCTTAAAGGATGTGCCGGCGTTCGCCGTGCAGTACCATCCAGAGGCCAGCCCCGGGCCACACGACTCAGATTACCTCTTCGAAGACTTTCTTGCCCTGATGTAGCATTTGCACAGGTCAACGCCGCCCCCTATCTTTGCCGGCTCTGAAAGCCGGGCAGGTACTCAAGCGGCCAACGAGGGCAGACTGTAAATCTGCTGACTTATGTCTACGGAGGTTCGAATCCTTCCCTGCCCACCAAGCGTGATGCGTTAGCATTCGTGCGGGAGTAACTCAGTTGGTAGAGTCACAGCCTTCCAAGCTGTTGGTCGCGAGTTCGAGTCTCGTCTCCCGCTCTGTGTAGAAGTCAGACCCTGACGTGTCGGAGCTATGCTCTGTGCACCGAAGGGCTTTGGTGTCTACGACGGCTGATGGCCGCTGATGTAGCTCAGTTGGTAGAGCACCACCTTGGTAAGGTGGAGGTCACCGGTTCAATCCCGGTCATCAGCTCAATTGAAAATCTATACGGGTGTAGCTCAGCTGGTAGAGCAGCGGTCTCCAAAACCGCAGGCCGCGGGTTCGAATCCTGCCGCCCGTGCAAACAACGTGAAAACAAACGCATCGGAGATGCAACATGGTTGAGGCGATAAGAGGTTTTTTTGCTGACGTAAGTAAGGAGATGAAGAAAGTTTCCTGGCCTACGAAGGAGCAGCTCAGAGAGAGCACAATGGTTGTTGTGGCTACCTGTTTGGTGTTTGCAGCGCTTGTGTTCATTATCGATCGTGGAGTTTTAACGCTCCTCGAGTTTATTTACTGAGGACAGAGTTATGGTAGACGCAGTTCCAACACTGGCTGTCGAGCCACGCTGGTATGCTCTTCGTACCTTTACTGGCCACGAGGCTAGGGTAAAGACGTCCATTGAGAACGAGATGGTGCGGCTCGGATTAGAGAACCGTGTGCTGAGCATTGTTATCCCAACGGAAACAGTGTTCGAAGTGCGTAGCGGAAAGCGTCGTACACGCGTAAGAAATTTTCTTCCTGGGTACATCCTGATCGAAGTAAGCCTTGATAACCGTCTTCGCGACGTTATTGTATCGCTGCCATCTATCGTTGGATTTGCTGGCAGCACGACATCGGGACCGCAGCCATTGCAAAAGGACGAGGTAGACAGAATTCTTGGAAGAGTGGAGGAGCGCAAGGACATCACCACAGCAGAGACATCGTTCCGCGAGGGCGATCCTATCAATGTGATTGAAGGCCCATTCGCCAACTTCAAGGGTTCGGTGAAGGAAGTAAACGTAGAAAAGCAAAAGTTGAAAGTAGAAGTTGGCATTCTAGGTCGTAAGACGCCTATTGAGCTGGACTTCAATCAAGTTGAAATCGAGAACCATTAACATTTCATAGTGGGAGGCAGGGCATAACGGTTCTGCCGCAGACCACGAAAGGACATTTGACATGGCAAAGAAGGTCATGGGTACCTTTAAACTTCAGCTCAAGGCTGGAGAAGCGACGATGGCGCCGCCGGTAGGTCCGGCATTCGGTCAGCGCGGTCTTGCAGGTATGGAATTCGTCAAGCAGTTCAACGCGAAATCTGCTAAGCAGCCAGGAATGATTCTTCCTGTTCTGGTAACATTCTTCAGCGATAAGAGCTTTACGTTCGAGATTAAGTCGCCGCCGGCTTCGATTCTCTTGCTCAAGGCTGCAGGACTCGACAAGGGGTCTTCTGCTTCTCACCGCGACAAGGTGGGTAAGGTTAATCGTGCACAACTTGCTGAGATTGCCAAGATCAAGATGCAAGACCTTAACTGCAGCACGGAAGAAAGTGCCGTCAGCATGATCGCTGGTACGGCACGTTCGATGGGTATTACTGTAGATGGTTAATACCAGCCCCATTCAACTTTTTGATCACGATTAATCGTTGGAGGCCGCCCGCATGAATGGGGGCCGTTTGCACAACACAAAAGGATTACTTCCATGGCACAAGGGAAGCGTTACAAGAAGGCGGCAGCGGCATATGATCGCACGCAGACGTATGAATACAAGAAGGCTGTTGAGCTTGTCAAGCAGAATGCTTCGGCGAAGTTCGACGAGTCGTTCGAGGTTGCAATGAACCTCGGTGTTGACCCACGCAAAGCAGATCAGCTTGTTCGTGGCACGGTTGCTCTTCCTCACGGAACTGGTAAGAGTGTGCGCGTACTCGTTATTGCCAAGGGGCCAAAGGATAAAGAGGCTCTTGACGCAGGTGCAGACCATGCAGGGTTCTCGGAGTACATCGAGAAGCTGCAAGGGGGCTGGGCAGACATCGACATTATCATTGCTACACCTGATGTGATGGGTGAGGTTGGTAAGCTTGGTCGTGTGCTTGGTCCACGCGGACTTATGCCTAACCCGAAGAGCGGTACCGTTACGTTCGACGTAGCAAAGGCTGTTCAAGAGGTTAAAGCAGGGAAGATCGAGTTTCGCGTAGACAAGGCTGGTAATATCCATGCTGCTGTTGGCAAGTGCTCGTTCTCAGCTGATAAGCTGGCCGAAAACGTTGCTGTGTTTATCGGCACGGTTGTTCGTGCAAAGCCTTCATCATCGAAGGGTAAGTACGTCAAGAGCATCTCGTTCAGCTCTACCATGGGGCCGAGTGTTCGTGTAGACGAGCACACAGTAAGCGCCGAATAATTCTGAAACTATTACGCATAGCTGGAGCGCCACGCTTCTAACTGTCTTCTCATTGAAGACATGTTGGCGAAACAGCGACATAATAAATACAAAGGTTTATGATCACGAAAGAACAGAAACAGGCAGTCGTCGCAGCACTGGCGGATCAAATCCGCGTGGCAACGAGTCTGTATTTCGTGGACTTCACAGGTATGACGGTAGCGCAAGATCAAGCGTTCCGCAACGATCTCCGTGGCAAGGGTGTCACGATGAAGGTTGCAAAGAACACACTGATCCTTCGTGCTCTGGCAGACGTTGGAGGCTACGAGATCGAAGACACGAAGCTGGCTGGACAAACTGCTGTGCTTTTCGGTGGTACCGACCCAGTAGCCCCAGCCAAGATTATCCGTCAGCATTTCGAAAAGACGGAAAAGCCAAAGCTCAAGGTTGCTGTTGTGGAAGGTATGTACTTCGACAGCACACAGCTCAAGCAGGTATCTGAACTTCCAACACGTGAAGACATGATCGCAGGTATGATCGGCAGCATCCACGCACCTATCACAGGTATCGTAGGAAGCATCAACGCCGTCATGCGTGATGTGGCTTCTCTTATCGAGGAAGTTGCCAAGAAGAAGGCTGCATAACCTTCTTTATCAAATCTAGATTTTTCAAATTCAATCCGTTGGAGAAAACACATGTCAGCAATCGTTGAAGAACTCGTAGAAAAGATTGGTAACCTTACACTCGTCGAAGCAGCCGACCTCAAGAAGGCTCTTGAAGACAAGTTCGGTGTATCAGCAGCAGCCCCTGTTATGATGGCAGCAGCACCTGGTGCAGGCGCAGCAGCCGGTGGTGGCGAAGAGAAGACTGAATTCGACGTTGAACTCACAGATGGCGGAGCACAAAAGCTTAACGTTATCAAGGTAGTTCGCGAAGTAACAGGTCTCGGTCTGAAGGAAGCCAAGGACATGGTAGAAGGCGCACCGAAGATCGTTAAGGAAGGCGTTGCCAAAGCCGATGCAGAAGCTCTCAAGAAGAAACTCGAAGAAGCAGGCGCAAAGGTTACGCTTAAGTAATCGAACATCACTCCTAACAGCCCCGAGACGGCCTTTTGTGCCGTCTCGGGCGTTGTTGTCGTAGCAACACTACCCGTATTCGGGTCTTTCTGACGGTTGATCTACATGGTCGATCATCAGAACGAAAAAAACACATTTGTATCAGCATTCGGGAGCTAACTCCATGAATGAATCACGTCTCGAACCATCGTTGTACCAGCTGCCGCTTCAGCGTTTGCGCAATCGCGTAACGTTTGGAACGATAGAATCGGAGTCAACGTATCCGGATCTTCTCGGAATCCAGATCGATTCGTTTCACGACTTTTTACAGGAAGACGTTTCGGTATCCGAGCGTCGTTTCCTAGGTCTTCAACGTGCTTTTGAAAGCAACTTCCCGATTGAAGACAACTCGGGGGTCTATGAACTAAGCTTTCTTGAGTACATCGTTGAGAAGCCAAAGTATTCTGAAGAAGAATGCCGCGAGCGCGAACTCACGCATGCCAAGACGCTAAAGGCTAAGCTGCGTTTGTCCTCAAAGGCAGATCCAACCTCAGAAGATTACATCGAGGCAATCGATCAAGAGGTATATCTTGGTCAGATCCCAGCGATGACGCCGCGCGGCACGTTCATCATCAACGGCGCCGAGCGAGTAATCGTTGCTCAGTTGCACCGTTCACCTGGCTGCTTCTTTGACGAAGCAGTTCACCCGAACGGCACAAAGATCTTCTCGGCACGCATCATCCCATTTAAGGGGTCGTGGGTTGAATTCACAACCGACATTCATGATGTGATGTATGCCTACATCGACCGCAAGAAAAAATTCCCGGTAACGACGCTTTTGCGTGCTCTGGGCTATTCCAGCGATGAAGACTTGCTGAACTTGTTTGATCTCACTATGGAGATCTCTGTAAAGCGCATGTCTGAGGATCATCTTGGGCGCCGTATTGCAGCAGATGCTGTCGATATGAATACAGGTGAGATCATCGCACAACGAGATCTGATTCTCGATGAAGAACTTGTTGCTCGTCTGCAGGCCTCAACTGTTGAAACCCTGCGCGTTTACAAGTACGAAAACTCAAACGACGAGCCAATCATCGCAAAGACGCTAGCTAAGGATACAGCTCGCACACGTGAAGACGCTCTCGAGACTATCTATCGCCAACTACGTTCGAGTGACCCACCAGATCTTGATACTGCATGGGGCTTGTTGGAGAAATTGTTCTTCAATCCAAAGCGCTACGATCTTGGTGTTGTTGGCCGCTACCGTATCAACGAAAAGCTTGATATGACGGTGCCACTCGATGTTACAACACTTACTGTTGATGACATCGTGGCAATCGTGAAGTATCTTATCGAAGTTCGTGATGCAAAGGTACCAGTTGACGATATCGACCACTTGGCCAATCGTCGTGTGCGCACAGTAGGCGAGCAGCTTGAATCAACATTCAACCTCGGTCTTACGCGTATGGCTCGTACGATCAAGGAGCGTCTAAGTGTTCGCGATAGCGAAAACGTTACACCAAGCGAACTAGTTAATGCTCGCACGATTACAAGCGTGATTAACCAATTCTTTGGCACCAATCAGCTATCTCAGTTCATGGATCAAACAAATCCATTGTCTGAGATCACGCACAAGCGCCGTACTTCAGCACTCGGACCTGGCGGTCTTACGCGCGAACGCGCGGGCTTCGAGGTTCGTGACGTTCACTATACGCACTATGGCCGTTTGTGTCCGATTGAAACTCCTGAAGGTCCGAACATCGGTCTTATTTCATCGCTTGCTATTCACGCACGTGTTAACAAGTTCGGTTTTATCGAGACACCATACCGCAAGGTTGTTAATGGTGTAGTTACCGAAGAGATCGAGTTCCTACCTGCGGACAAAGAAGAAGGTCTCATCATCATCCCAGCATCAACAGCGATCGATGCAAAGGGTAAGATCCTCGGCGAAACGATCAAGGCACGTGTAAGTGGTGATTATCGCGTTCTGCATCCTACGGAAGTCCATTACATGGAAGTCAGTACGGACCAGATTACGTCGCCGGCTGCATCGCTTATTCCGTTTCTCGAGCACGATGACGCCAACCGTGCATTGATGGGCTCGAACATGCAACGTCAGGGCGTGCCATTGTTGCGCCCAGAAGCACCAATCGTTGGCACTGGCATGGAAGCTCGCGTAGCGCGCGATTCACGCGCACTAGTACTTGCAGAAGACGACGGTGTTGTTGAGTATGTGTGCGCAGATTACATCCGCATTAAATACGACGACCGTCGCTCTGGAGACGACAAGCTCATCTCATTTGAGAACGATCGTACGATGACATACAACCTGCAGAAGTTCTACCGCACAAATCAAGATACATGCATTAACCAGAAGCCGATCGTGGCTGTTGGAGAGCGCGTATCAAAGGGTCAGCCAATCATTGATGGGGCTTCCACGGACAAGGGTGAACTTGCCCTCGGACGTAACGTGATGGTCGCTTTCATGCCGTGGCGTGGATACAACTTCGAAGATGCTATCGTTCTCAGCGAGCGCATGGTAGCCGAAGATGTGTTTACATCGATACACATCGAAGAGTACACACTCCAAGTTCGTGATACGAAGCGCGGTGAAGAAGAGTTTACTCGTGAAATTCCGAACGTTAGTGAAGAAGCAACGAAAGATCTTGATGATCGCGGTATCGTTCGCATCGGTGCGAAGATTCGCGAGGGTGATATTTTGATTGGAAAGATCACGCCAAAGGGCGAAACAGATCCAACACCGGAAGAAAAGCTTCTCCGTGCAATCTTCGGTGATAAGGCCGGAGACGTCAAGGACGTATCTCTGAAGGCACCTCCAGGCTTGAAGGGTACAGTGATTAACACTAAGCTCTTTGCGCGCCGCGTGCTTACGAGCGACAGCGAGTTCCGCCTTGAAGAGAAGAAGCGTCAAGACCTGATCACAAAGCGTGAACATCAGGCGCTGCGTGCGCTGGATATCGACTGTATTGAACGCCTCGGTCAGATCCTTGAAGGTGAGACCACTCTTGGTGTGAAGTCAGACAACGGTACGGCGATCTTCCGCAGTGGCACAAAGCTCTCCTCGAAGGACATGCTGGCCAAGTACGAAGCCGGCACATTACTTCCGTCGAACGTTAGCCTTGAACAAGACTGGATTGCTGAAAAGAAGACCATGAAGCTTGTTCGCAAGCTCATAAAGAACTATACAAATCGTCGCAACAACATCATGCTTGACGGACGCATCGAGCGCAACAAGATCGCCGCTGGTGATGAATTGCAGCCTGGCATCCAGCAGATGGCAAAGGTGTATGTAGCCAAGAAGCGTAAGCTGCAGGTAGGCGACAAGATGGCTGGACGTCACGGTAACAAGGGTATCGTATCGAAGATCGTTCCTCTAGAAGACATGCCGTTCTTGCCAAATGGTAAGGCAGTGGACATTGTTCTAAATCCGCTTGGCGTGCCTTCTCGTATGAACCTGGGTCAGTTGTATGAAACAGCTCTTGGATGGGCCGGACGTGAGCTCGGAACGCACTTCGCAACTCCAATCTTCGACGGGGCATCATGGGATCAGGTTGGTGATTATCTCGCTCAAGCTAGTCTTCCTCGCACGGGTAAGACTGTTCTGTATGATGGACGTACAGGCGACGCATTTGAAAACGAGGTAACTGTTGGCATCATCTACATGATGAAGCTCTCCCACCTTGTAGAGGATAAGATTCACGCACGTTCTATCGGACCATACTCACTTATCACCCAGCAGCCGCTTGGTGGTAAGGCGCAGTTCGGCGGTCAGCGTCTTGGAGAGATGGAAGTGTGGGCCCTCGAAGCCTACGGGGCTGCACACACACTTCAGGAGATGCTCACGCTGAAGTCCGACGATGTTCAGGGTCGTGCAAAGATGTACGAAACCTTGGTCAAGGGCGAGAACTTGCCGAATCCGGGAATTCCGGAGTCGTTCAATGTTCTTATACGCGAGTTGCAGGGTCTATGTCTGGACGTTAAGCTCGATTAAGGGGCTTGCGATCCTTGTCAAACTGAATTGGAATATTTGAGTCGGAGTTACGATGCAGTTCCATAACATCCCGAAGCGTGGTTATACTTCCATAACCGTCCGCATTTCGTCACCGGATGATATTCTTGATCGCTCTCATGGCGAGGTTACCAAGCCTGAGACGATCAATTACCGTTCGTTCCGTCCTGAAAAGGATGGTCTATTCTGCGAAAAGATCTTCGGACCGATTCGCGATTGGGAATGCGCATGCGGTAAGTACAAGCGTATTCGATACAAGGGTATCGTTTGCGACCGTTGTGGTGTTGAGGTAACACAGAAGAGCGTTCGCCGTGAGCGCATGGGCCACATTATGTTGGCTGTGCCGGTAGTGCACATCTGGTTCCTCCGCTCATTGCCCAGCAAGATTGCTGGTGTAATCGGCATGCCCACGAAGGATATCGAGCGAATTGTCTACTACGAATCATACGTAGTTGTGCAACCTGGTTCGACTGGTCTGCAGAAGAAGGACCTTCTTACAGAAGAGCAGTACCTAGATGTGCTGGCCAGCCTGCGTGCAGACGAGCGCAACATGGATGATGAAGATCCACGCAAGTTTATCGCGCTTATCGGTGGCGAGGCAATCAAGGAACTACTTCGTCGCGTTGATGCAGATGAGGCTTACTTTATGCTGCGCGAGGTTCTGCGCGAAGATATGTCGCAAGCAAAGCGTGCAGACGTGCTCAAGCGCCTGCGTATTCTCGATGCATTCCGCTCTGCTGAAGGCAAAGAGCCGAATCGTCCTGAGTGGATGGTGCTAGACATCATCCCAGTTATCCCACCAGATCTGCGTCCACTTGTGCCGCTCGAGGGTGGTCGCTTCGCAACGTCTGACCTTAACGATCTCTACCGCCGCGTTATCATCCGTAATAACCGTCTCAAGCGCCTGATCGACATCAAAGCTCCTGAGGTGATCTTGCGTAATGAAAAGCGCATGTTGCAGGAATCGGTTGACGCGCTATTCGACAATTCGCGTCGTGCCGTTCGTAGCGAATCACAGCGCGCACTCAAGTCTCTTGCAGACACACTCAAGGGCAAGACGGGTCGCTTCCGTCAGAACCTTCTTGGTAAGCGTGTTGATTATTCTGGCCGTTCGGTCATCGTCGTTGGACCAGAGCTTAAGCTGTATGAATGCGGTCTGCCGAAGGATATGGCCGTTGAGCTGTTTAAGCCCCTTATCATCCGAAAGCTTATCGAGCGCGGTCACTGTAAGACTGTGAAGAGCGCGAAGAAGCAGGTAGAAAAGAAGACAACAGAAGTGTGGGACATTCTCGATACGGTGATCGATGGTCATCCGGTACTCTTGAACCGTGCTCCAACACTTCACCGTCTTGGTATCCAGGCATTCCAGCCGAAGTTGATCGAAGGCAAGGCTATCCAGCTTCACCCACTTGTAACAACAGCGTTCAATGCTGACTTCGACGGTGACCAGATGGCCGTTCACGTGCCACTGAGCCATGAAGCACAGCTAGAAGCATTGTTGCTGATTCTCTCAGCTCACAATATCATGCACACGCAGAATGGCGAGCCCATCGCAGTTCCATCGCAGGACATGGTTCTGGGTGTGTATTATCTCACAAAAGCACGCAACGGTGTTAAGGGCGAAGGCAAGATCTTCTCTTCTGAAGTAGAAGTTGTTATCGCTTACAATACCGGTCGCATCGACATGCACGCCAAGATAAAGGTTCGTATCAGCGGTGAAATGGTTGAGACAACGGCCGGCCGCGTTGTATTCAACAAGATCGTACCAACAGAACTTGGTTACATGAACGAAATGCTTGGTAAGAAGCGCTTGCGTCAGGTTATCGCAGACTGTTTCCGCAAGGCAGGTCTTGCAAAGACAGTTGAGTTTCTCGACAAGCTCAAGGAAACCGGCTTCATGACTGCCACGCGTGGTGGTCTATCGGTTTCCATCGCAGACGTTGTTGTTCCTGATGAGAAGACAACGATCATCGATAGGGCGCAGAAGGAAGTTGATAAGATCGAAGACTATTATCACTCAGGTGTTATCACTGAAGGTGAGCGCTACAACAAGATCATCGACACGTGGTCAACAGCAACAAACCGTGTTGCTGATAAGCTCTACAACGAGCTTGCTTCAAACAAGGATGGATTTAACACATTCTTCATGATGCTCGACTCGCAGGCACGGGGCTCTAAGGAGCAGATTCGTCAGCTTGCAGGTATGCGTGGTCTGATGGCTAAGCCACAAAAGACTGCTGCAGCATCTAGCGCCGAGCTGATTGAAAATCCGATCATCTCGAACTTCAAAGAAGGCCTCACAATTCTTGAGTACTTCATCTCTACACACGGTGCTCGTAAGGGTCTTGCCGATACGGCTCTCAAGACAGCTGATGCCGGTTACCTCACGCGTCGTCTGCACGATGTTGCTCAGGATGTTGTGATTTCGGATGACGACTGCGGCACGATTCGTGGTGTTGAAATGCGTGCATTAAAAGACGGCGAAGACGTAAAGGAACCGCTAAAGGAGCGCATCCTTGGCCGCACGTCTCTTATGGATGTTGTTGATCCAATAACGAATGAGGTATACTGCACAAAGGGACAGCTCATCGATGAGGAAATCGCTGAGGTAATCGAGCAAAGCCCTATCGAGTCGGTAATGATCCGCAGTGTACTCACGTGTGAATCACGTCGTGGTGTATGCGCACGTTGTTACGGACGTAACATGGCAACTGGCCAGCTTGTTGATACGGGCGAGGCCGTTGGCACTATCGCTTCGCAGTCAATCGGCGAACCAGGTACACAGCTTACACTCCGTACGTTCCACACTGGTGGTACAGCTTCACTTTCGATGAGCCAGAGCTTGGTTCTTGCCAAGTTCGATGGTGCGATCCAGTTTGATGGTATTCGCACGGTTACCTATCCTGGTGAAACTGAAGATGTGATTGTTGTTGTCTCTCGCGCAGGTGTGATCAACATTGTAGAGCCTGGCTCGAATCGCGTTGTTACCAAGTACGATGTGGTCTACGGTGCCGAGCTCAAGGTTGTTGATGGACAAAAGGTCAAGAAGGGCGACATGCTCTACGATTGGGATCCGTACAACTCCGTGATCATTACTGAAAAGGCTGGGCGTGTCCGCTATCGCGACCTGATTTCGAACCTTACGTTCAAAGAAGCGATTGATGAGCAGACAGGACACACAACGAAGATCGTTATCGATTCTCGTGATCGTACGAAATCACCTGCTATTGAAATCGTTGATGAAGATGGCGTTCTCATTCAGTCGTACATCATCCCGTCACGTGCTCAAATCGTTGTTGACGACAGTGATGTTGTTTCTGTTGGTTCGAAGCTTGTAAAGATGCCACGCGATCTTGGACGTCTACGCGACATCACGGGTGGTCTGCCACGTGTTACGGAATTGTTCGAAGCACGTGCACCGCAAGCCCCTTCTGCAGTTACTGAGATTGATGGAATCGTTTCTATCGAAAAGCCAAAGCGTGGTTCTCGCGTGATCAGCGTTACGTCGCTCGACAATGAAATCAAGCGGGACTATTCGGTACCGATTGGACGTCACGTTCTTGTTCAAGAAGGCGATCTCGTGCGTGCTGGCGACCGTTTAACAGAAGGCGCAATCAATCCACACGACATCCTGCACATCAAGGGTATCAACGAAGTACAGGCATACCTGGTAAACGAAATTCAAGAAGTTTACCGTATGCAGGGCGTGAAGATTAACGACAAGCACATTGAAGTTATCGTGCGTCAGATGCTTCAAAAGGTACGTGTTACGGATGCTGGTGATTCTGGCTTCCTCGAAGGCGATCAAACAGACCGCATGCGCTTCTCGGATGAGAACGAACGTTTGCGTGGTTGCGTCGTTGTAACAGGTCCGGGCGATTCGAAGATGAAGCTCGGTCAGATCATCGACAAGAAGATTTTGCGCGAAATCAATGCAGAACTCAAGAAGAAGGAAAGGGTTGCAGCGAAGAGCCGCAATGCCGAGCCCGCGATTGGCGAACCACTTCTTCTTGGAATCACACAAGCATCTCTTACAACAGAGTCATGGTTGTCTGCTGCATCGTTCCAAGAAACAACGCGTGTTCTTGCTGATGCCTCTGCGGCTGCTAAGGTTGATAAGTTGTTGGGCTTGAAGGAAAACATCATTCTTGGTCAGCTGGTCCCAGCTGGAACGGGTCTTCGTTCCTACCAAGAGATGCTTGTTGCTTCAGACGTTGGCAACATCTTTGGTCCGGAAGCAATCATTCCTCAGGTAGAATCAGAAGATGAAGCACAACGTCGTCCGATTCGTCGCACAGCACGTGTATCTGCATAACCTTTTAGGGTAACTTGAATTATTCAGGGGGCTAGTGGCAACACCGCTAGCCCCCTTTCTTTTTTGTGCGTAGTTTTCTTCCTCTGTCTGAAACCGAGGATTACTCATGAAGCTTACCATATTCCTTCTGACCTTTTTCGTAGGTATAGTATCTGCAAGTGCTGATACACTCCATGTTTCGGCCTTGGCCGAGCCAGGCGGCGATGGGCAGCGATGGGGCACCGCATTTCGCTCTCTTGATTACGCATTGGCTTCATGGCAAACTGGTGACGAGATCTGGGTTGCCCAAGGTTCGTATGCAATAGTATCAGCTGGGTACAATATCAAGAATGGCATGCATCTCTATGGTGGTTTCCGTGGTGATGAAAGCGTGCGTGAAGATCGTGATTGGTACCGTCAGAAGACTATTCTGTCTTCGAATAAAGGCGACTTCATCTTCAAGCTTACGGATTGCGATTCAACAACTCGGATAGATGGCTTTGTACTTGAGGGCACGCAGAAAGTGGCTCTGGGCATTACAGGTGGTGCTCCACGAATCTTCAATTGTCATTTCCGAAACACCTACGCCGTCATAAGTGGCTCGGCCATCTGGGTCTCGAGAGCCGGAAGAGTTCGCATAGAATACTGCACGTTTGAGAACTGCCGAGCAGGCATGAACGGCGGGGCGATATATCTTAACACATCACTTGTTTCTCGTAGGTGGGATGTTGATTGGGGGCCGTTCATCGGGCAGTGCTTCTTTATCAACTGCAGTGCTGAGCGGGGCGGTGGAATCTATATCAATGAAAGCAAGGGGCAGACCCAGATCGTATCATCAGTGTTCGCGGGCAATCGAGCTCGCGATCTTGGCGGTGCGATAGGGGCCGATGCTTCCTGGACCTATGTAAACAACTGTACGTTCTACAAGAACGGCAGCACAACGGGTAACATGGTCATAGGAGGTAAGACGATTGGCTTGAACGGAGGTTTCGTTCAAAACTCAGTTGTCTGGAATGGCGATGAAGACACAACTCGTCATATCATACACTTCCAGGTTCCGGGCGATACCTCGAAGTTTGCTGCTAACGCCAATCTTGTCGAGCGTGATTTTGACTATGGTTTCTGGCAAGTAGATCCTGCCTTTGAAAATCAAGATGATTGGGATGGTCCAGACAATATCTACGGTACTGATGATGATGGACTTTTATTGTCCAGTTTCTCAATGGTGCGCAATGCCGGAGTTATCGATCGATTCGTAAATCATCGTAACTATGACATCATTGGCAACCCGCGTCTCGTTGGTCGTAAAGTAGACCTCGGTGCATATGAATCACAACGCACGGATAGGATTGGTTTTCGTGAAGTGGTAGACGAGCTTCGAAAGGGCAAGCTTGTTTTGCTCTATCGACATGGGAAGACAGATTGGCTGCAGCAAGATCCAGGGCCATCGAAAGAGTGCTTTCCTGGACGCAATCTCATTTTTGAAGGGCGTGAGCAATGCACAGAAATCGGCAAGGCGTACCAGTTTCTGCAAATCCCTATCGGGGATGGACTATCAAGTACGGCCTGCAGGTGCTGGGAAACCCTCGATAAAATGATAGGACGCTACACAGTAAATTCACATTGGGCAGGGGGCGCTGGGGCAACAATACAGCAGCGCTGGGCCGATCTGAAGGCCATACCAACAAATGGCAACCGTGTGATTTCTACGCACGACGCTGTTTGCCAGTCCATCTTTAACCCCGATGGCGATGGATATGTTATTACTACGGCTGAGTACATGGAGGGAGACTGCTTGATACTACGTCCTGATGGAGACACCGTTGAGGTATTGGCCCAGTGGTGCTCAGAGAATTGGACTCGTTATCACGTCCGCTTTCCAGATGCAGCCACATCAGTTGCTGATTACGCAAGCGATGAATCAGCGGTGATAGTGTATCCTACACCCACGCAATCATCAGTTCGTGTGAGTACATCTGCACCAAGTGCAATACGTATTGTTGACATGTACGGGCGCACAATGTTCGCAGCGGATGAAAGCGGAAGCACAGCTAATATGGAGATTGATGCAGCGAGCTGGACTGCAGGAACATACTTCGTTCTCAGCCGCAACGGCACCGGACGTATTGTTGTTACTCGCTAGTGACAGGAACGTACGCACGGGCTTTCTCGTCGTCAAACTCACCCTCCCAGCGGGCCATAACCACAGTTGCTAAGCAATTGCCTAGCAGATTAACGCTCGTGCGTGCCATGTCCATAAACTCATCTACACCAAATATCATAGCAACAGCTATTGGTGCATAGTGCTTGAGATTATCTGGCAAGAATGTAGCAAGGGTGGCTAGAAGAATCACTAATGATGCTCTCGGTACAGCTGCCACACCCTTCGACGTAATCATGAGCGCCAGCATCATGCCGATCTGTTGCACTATACCGAAGCTAAATCCAGGTGCAGTGGTTGCTATCGCCTGCATTACGAACACGCTTGCCATGGCAAGATATAAAGTTGTACCATCAAGATTAAACGTGTAGCCAGCAGGCATAACAAAGCCCACGATACGTTTGGGTACCCCGAATGCCTCCATGTTTTCCATCGCCATCGGCAGGGCGCTTTCACTTGATGTTGTTACAAAGGCAAGAGTGAAGGGCTCGCGCACAGCACTGATGAATTGCCTCAGCGGGATCTTGATGCACATCACAATTGTGCCAAAGACGAGCACCACAAACAACAGCAGTGTGATATACAAGGCAATGATCAACATTCCGAGGTGTCCAAGAATACCAAGCCCCTGATGGCCAATTGTGGCTGCCATAGCAGCGCCTATCCCAATTGGGGCAAACTTCATAATGATGTTTGTAAACGTAAACATCGTATGCGACAGTGAGTCACAGAATTCGATAATGGGCTTGGCTCTATCACCAATGCGTGAAACCGCTACGGCAAACAACACAGAGAACGTCACTATCTGTAGCACATCGCCCTTTGCCATAGCGTCAACAATGCTAGTTGGGAAGATGTGCACGATTGTTTCGATTAGGGTTTTGGGATGATTCTCGGCTATAGACCCCAGCGTGCCGGGATCTCCGACAAGAACGATACCTTGGCCGGGCTGCACAACATTGACGACGAGAAGTCCGACAAACAGAGCAAGCGTAGTAACAACCTCGAAGTACACCAGAGACCTAAAACCGAGTCTGCCGAGATTCGATTTGTGTCCGCCCCCTGCAATCCCTGATACAACCGTGGCAAAAACTAACGGGGCTATAATCAGCTTGATGAGGTGCAAGAATACGTCTCGAAGCCACCCGATGGACGTGCCGAACTCAGGTTGAACGTATCCAATCAGCACACCAAGAGCGAGACCGATCAGAATTTGTTTCGTAAGTGAGAGGTGTGCTTTCCCGTTCATGCATATCCCAGCATAATGTAGTGCTCACAAGTTACATCGCGCTAGGGATTGCACGTGATTATTTCTGCTGAAGCACCATACCATTAATGAGGTTCGCAGCTTCTCTCCGGCTGTTAATATGCAGCTTCTTATATGCATTCCGTATGTGTGTACGGACGGTCTCGAGGCTAATGTTTAAGGATGTCGCTACTTCGAGGTACGAGTACCCACTGGCGATAAACTGCAGTACCTCTAATTCTCTGCGGGATAATTTCTCGAGTTCTGGTGATGAGCGAATCGAACCACGCATAGCTAATAGAATCTTTCGTGCAACACCTGCACTGACAGGTGATTCGCCAGCATGTATCTGTCTAACTGCTCCGGCAAGTTCGCCGTAACCTAAAATCTTCGTCAGATAACCCATAGCGCCAGCTGCGATCGAATCATATATGCGCTGGTAGTCATCAAAGGCAGTTAAAACCATGATATCTGCTTTGGGGACCAATGTGCGTACTTCCATGATGAGCGTATGCCCTGGAGTATCCGGTAGAACAAGATCTAGAACGATCACATTCGGCTGCCTTTCAGCAAGGGCAATTCTCGCATCAGCAGCTGTTGTGCAAACGGCCACCACGCTAATGTCGTTGCTGGAGCCGAGTTCGCGTGCATAGCTCTCTGCTAGCACGATATCATCTTCAACTATGGCTACAGTTATCATTTTCAATGCACTCTAAATGAAATCAAAACTGTTGTTCCGCGTGAGGGTGCAGAGATCACCTCGGCGTGGAATCCACTATCATAAGCTCTGGATGCAATATTACTTATACCACCCTTGCGTACAAGTAGTCTAGCATCAAACCCCGTGCCATCATCCGTGATCGTGAGGGTTACAGCTGAGCCTTCGCGTATAACATCAAAAATCACATTCGAAGCCGATGAATGCCTGATTGTATTTGTGATTGTCTCATTCAGTATCAAGAGAATATTCTTGGCAACGTTTGCGTCGATGTATTGGTCGCTAACCACGTCATAGTTTCTGCTTGAACATACGATGTTGGCATCGGCAAGTGATAAGAGGGCATACTCGCGTAGCTCGCCCACGAATTCAGAGAGCTTGATAGAGTCACTTCGCCAAATCCATAGTAGGCTGCGAAACTTGCGATTAGCAGCCAGTGCCGCGTTTGCGATGTTGCGAGACTCCTTTGAGTCGCTTGTGCGCAGCAACGTGGTAAGGCGTGCTAAATCGGCTCCTAGCGTGTCGTGTAGGTCGCGAGCCAAAGCCGTGTGCTGACGTTCCATAAGCTCTTGACTCTTTTTTGCCAGCCGATGCCAAAACCAAACAAGACCCAACGCCCCCATGCCAGCAAACAGCATAGTTAAAACGATAATCACATCCTGATACATAAGCGGATGAGTTTCTGGATAGAGATGTATAGTTCCGGGCTGCAGCGCACCAGCGGCAGTAACAGTTAAAACACATGACCGACGGTCTGGAACATCAATGCGCCCAATATTGACTGTTTTGAGTTCTATCGTATCAGCACTCCAGTCCGGTAGCACGTGAGTTATCGTTAAGTAATCGGAGAGTATGCTCGATGATCCTGCAACAATTGTTAGCGAGTCAGAGCATTGTACATGAGCAGTCTGTGTTCCAAGCCAGCCAACCCATGCTCGCTTGTTCTGACCTGCAATTGCAACAAGGGGCTGGGCAAGATTCCTGCGCAGCAGTTGGTTGATGTTCACTCTAACAGTGGCAGTATCTGTGGCAATATCAATAACACTGTCGCTAAGAACTGTAGGAAAAAAACCTCTCCGTAACAGTGTTGCAACAGAATCTGGCCATGCAATCAACTGAGATGTAGAGAGCGAAGCATCTACTGCTAGGATCCCACCTGTTCGAATGATTGCGACCCGATTTCTCTTCAAAAAAAGAATCCGCTGCAACGTAGTAGGATGCCACTCATCCACGATTGGACTACGTGAGGATGGATGTTCGCCCATTAACTGCTTTAGGACTATACCATGAATCGGATTAGGAACACGAATCTCATTAAATCTCTTGTACGGATCGAATGGTGTAAAGTCGAATGTTTCATTCTCGAGCATCTGACGATTGATCACTCGGTAATTATAGACACGCGAGCACGTTACGACCGAATCACCGAGCCGATAAATAGCAAGCACTGTATCGTCTACGACATTCGCAGTGGGGATATCTATTACTCTTGAAGACGTAGAGCTTGCAACAACGGACTTCATGCCGTTTGGTGTTCCAACGATCGTTGTAGAATCATTGAGTTGCAGTTGGAGCAATGTCTGGTTTGCTTCGCGGATGTTCTTTGAACGATACGTTACTTGACACACGTTTTGGAGCGACTGTCCTTGCGTGTAGTTGTGTATCAAATTAGCCAGTGCATAGTGGGTATCGACATCGTTGTATGACAGCAAATGAATCGTATCGCGCTCTATTCGAACGGAACGAATGGGGCGGGGCAGCCCCCTGTGATGGGGAAGCTCTACACGTACGTAGTGTTGCCCGACACGCACATATAGGCCAAACAAGGTAGAAATCCACTCAACTCGGCGCGAATCCATTGCAAATCCGGTTATCGCGATTGGATCTAGTGCTGGTAGCTTCATAAAGATTGGTAATGAAGCTGGAACGATATACATATGTTCAGGGATTGTGGCTTTTTGGATCTTAGTAGGCTTTTCGACAGTATGAAACTTGTTCGCAAGTACCGTACTGTCGGAGACCATAGATTTCTGCAGCAATCTTGTAATCTGGTTTCGCATGCCTACAGGTAAGGTCAAGATGAATTCATCTATCAGGATGTTTTTGGCTGTTGATATGCGGACTCGTAGCTCGGTAGTGTTGACATTAGACCTAGGCGCTTGGAGTTTCGAAATGATGGCTTTCAGAGATTGCAAGCCCTGCTGGCGATTGCCAGATAGGACCAAGCTCCGTCCCCAGTAGTAATAAAGATTTACGTTACCAGAGATATCCGTTGGATTCATGACCTCTGTTGGCTCGAGGATTTTCGCTAGTTCAATTGCTCTAGCATGGTTGCCACGCTTCGATTGCAGTGCCAACAAATTGGATTGGCCGCCCCTTCTGATAGCTAGAAACTCAGTATTTGCGAGGAATTCATACAGCCGAATAGCAGCAGTTGTATCTGCTGCCTTCTTCAGGGCGTGCGCCGCCATCAGCGTCTGATACATGTCCTGACCAGAGCGAACCTCGCCACGCACAGATATCTCGAAAAGGCTTGAGTATGCTATTGTGAGTACATCTTCAAAGTTTTGGGCCTGCCAGCTTAGGCTCATCAGCAGGCCATTGTAGCGCAGCAATAGATCGGGAGATTTGGCGCAAAATGGCCGCAACTTCTGCAGAAAAGGTAGCGCATTCTTGATGTTCTCCGTTGTTTCTAAATGAAACTGCGCCGAATCAAAGAGAGCACCAATTTCGCCTGAATCCGACCCGGAGAGAACGTCTTGCTTTTGAGATCCAAGATTGCAACCATGTGTAACAATGCCTAGAATCAGGCAACTGGCTACAAAAATGAATTTCCTCATAGTATTTTTACCCCCTAGATAAACTACGAGGTTACACCTAAACTATAGATGTTAAAAAAGTAGTATGCTGCTGCCCAGCATCCTTGCTCCCATATGAGCAAGCCCCACATGTGTGGGGCTTGGCAACCACTGCGATGATCGCAGCGAAATCATGTTCGATAGCTCACAATCCGCGCCCTGCGCACGGATACATACTAGTAAGAGAAATGAGCGCCTACATATAGGCCGCAACCGTGCAGTAGTCCGCCGCAAAGATTGCCGGAGACCTCCACTCTGGCGCGGTGGAATTCCATACATTTCCGGACATTCAAAATGACCAATATGATTCTGGGCAAAAAAGCTTTGGACAAATCAGCCGTTAACACTAACATTGGGGCATCATTTAACTTTTAACTGGAGACAGTTCAGTGTCAAAGCAAGAACTTTACGAAGAAATGGTTCGTCTTTTCGGCGAATTCACAGCAGCTCACAACTCGAAGTTTAAGAAGGACGCCGCCGCGGCCCGCAAGGCAGCCAGTGCCCTGAAGAAACTTGTAACGCCGTATAACCAGGCATCTGTTGCTGAAGGCAAAAGCGCGAGGTAAGACCTCACAACGCTATTTAATGCGTGCCAGGGGGCTTAGCCCTGCTGGCACGTTCTATTTTATATAGTCAGCTGTGGACTGAACGGAATGGATAACACAGGTGGCCCCTTTTCGCACAACGAACTCACTTAGGCCCCGTTCTCCATATTGGTCGTTCCAGTCGTGTGTGTATCCAAGCCGAGTCCAAGGGGCTGTCTTCGGATAGTATGAGTAAATGATGCTGTTGTTAAACCATGTCCGGTAGGCAGAATCAGCAGATTGGGGGAGTTCCGGCCCGGCAGTTTGATCATTGATTTCCTTGTCGCCAGCAGGACGAAACAAATCCTCGGTACGCACCCAAAGTGTGAGGAACATGGTCTTCTTACGGCCTGGAGACAGTCCCAACAGCTGCTCAAGTCTGAGTACAGTGTCAGTTCTTCCATCGTACATTGACCTCCACCATTGGCGCAACTCAGGTACGACCGTCACCCAGATATCGTAGCGAGCGGTGGCTTGCTGCTCTGGAGCGTAAGATGTATCCCAGGATGTCCATGTGCTCACGAGAACGTATTTCTGACCATTGATCTCTCTCCACGATAGCAGCTGGTTCTCCTCATGTATGGCAATCAGGTTGGTCGAGCGTTCATTTTCATCGGCAACCATGGAATCGATGATTGCGGCTTGATAGCGCACCTCAAGCGTTTGCTCCAGTAGAGGACTAGTCTCTTAAGAACAGCCGATAAGTAGCGCCGATATGGCGGCAACCGCAAGTGACAATTTCATCTGGACCCTTTGGCGATATAAATCTGGTAGTAAATTACTACAGCATGATCCTTCGCATTTCCACAAGCCTTTGCTGTATTGTCGCCGTGTTGGTGACGATATCTTCTGCAGCCCCCTACTACGAGGGCCGCATCCGTGTGACCATCCGAGATTCGTCGCGAAACAAGGACATCCCCGTAACTATTATCTACCCTGCAGACTCCGCAAGTGGTGATAACCGTCCGCTTGTAGGAACGGGTGCAAATGCCATTCCAACGTTTGGCGTTGTGGTTATGGGGCATGGGTACCAAATGCCTGTAACGGCATACAAATCATTTGCTACCAACATCTGTCAGAACATGGGCTCATACGTTGTTGTACTTCCCGAAACTGGCTCGGGGTTGTTCCCGAATCATGGTGACTTTGCGCTAGATATGGTGGCAGCCTGCGCATACATGCAGCGGGAGGGAAAGCGTCAGGGCTCGATCTGGAAGGACCATATTGCCAATGACAACATTTTAGCTGGACACTCCATGGGAGGGGGCGCTGCATTTCTCGCAGCCAAGCAAGCGCTGCAGAGTGGGGCATTTCAACTGACCTCTGTTATAGCTATGGCACCTGCCGAGACGAATCCGAGTTCATCTGCCGCCGCAGCGTTTGTAACGTGTCCAACGCTGATCCTCGCCGGAGGTGTTGATTGCGTAACGCCCCTTGCAGGAACTGTACAGCCGATATATAACAATGTTGCAGCTGCATGTAAAACCCTAGCCCTGATCCCTGGAGCGAGCCATTGTCAGTTCGGAGATGCCAACTCAGCATGTAATCTCGGCGAGCTGAACTGCAAGGCAACAATCACGCGTGAAGCTCAGTTTGCGCGCTGCTGGCAATACATCAATCTGCTGCTCAAGCAGGATGACGGTGTTGCAAGCAAAATTGCTGACACAGAAATACAAACTACACTACTCGCTGCTAATGCTCGAGATGTTGTTGTTAGTTCAACAAAGCCTTGTGCAGGGGACACTGTTCGATGCATATATACCGGCAATGCAAAGAACATTCTATGGCTGCCTGACAGCGTGCGCAGCGGCTCGTATTCGTTTGTGGCTCGATCGGGTAACACAAAAGTTAGCCTCATCAACACAACATGTTTCGGCACTAGCCGCATTGATACTGTGATTGCTGTCTACGACAGACCAACCATTCGCATCGAGGGCGACTCACTCTTATGTCCGCAAGGATCTTCACTCTTGAAGGTTGTTACGAACGCAACACCCGAGAACAGGATGACATTGCGTTGGTCCACAGGTGCTACCACATCCGATATCCTTGTGCAAGAGCCCGGCATCTACACTGCAACGGTAACGAGTGAGCATGGTTGTGGCACGGTTACAGCGAGCCACGTTATGGATATGCAGATGGTGCCAAGTATGGCGCTCCGTTTGTTTGGTGACACAATACAATGCAAGTCTACTGCAGAGCCTATTGATGTGCAGATCATAGGTGAGATGAATCTTGTTGAAGATATTCAATGGAGCACAGGTGATACGACACGCCGAATCTTCATTACGAAACCAGGTAGCTACGTCTTGTTTGCATCTATGCGCACAAAAGGCAACCATCCATGCCGCGTGTATTCGGATACGATGGCGTTTACACTTCGGAATGTGCAGCCCACTAAGCCAGTGATTGCTCTTCGCAATGACACGCTGTGGTCAACCGAGGCGGCCACGTATGCGTGGCTGATTGATGGTAAGAAGATTGCCGGAGCAATTCAAGGTTGGTACGTTCCGATTGTTTCGGGGATGTATAGTGTTGAGACAACGATAGCCGACGAACATGGATGTTCAGCGGTCAGCGATCCACTGCGTGTTACAGTAAGTTCGGTCGAGAATGATAAACTTCATTCGTCTATCACATTGACAGATAATGTCCTTTACCTGACGTTTAGTCAGGAGCAGCCCAGCAAAGTTCAAGTCGTTGATTTCAGTGGAGGTCTTGTTCATGAGGCTCTCGTGGCATCTGGGAGCACGACGCATATCATCCGCCTCGACGGGTTAGCCGCAGGCATGTATGTGGTCGTGCTGCAGGGCAAGCCTATCGGTAGATTCATCAAGTATTGAAAACACACTCGCGGACAACAAGCATGCCATTACCAGACATCTGGAATCCCGAAGCAACCGCTCGACTATGCTCTCGAATCAGCAGCATTGCCAAAGACACAAAGCCCGCATGGGGCCAAATGAATGCTGCTCAGATGATGGGGCACTGCTGCATCCCTTATGAGCAGGCTCTGGGTATCAAGACAACAAAACCCCCTGCATATATGCGAATCGCTCTGAAGCTTTTTTTCAAGAAGACGCTGACGAACGATGCGCCGTACAAGAAGAATATGCCGACTGCCCCAGCGTTCATCATGCCGGCTGATATTGCATTCGAAGAAAACAAGCAACGGTTGCTCAAGCTTGTCCATGACATATCAGATATGGGTCGTGATGCTTTTGAGGGACGTGAGCAATTAACGCTGGGACGATTATCAGCGCAAGAATGGAACAACCTTCTCTATAAACATATCGATCATCACTTGCGGCAGTTCGGCGTATAAAAAAGCCCCCTCAATCAACTGACTGAGGGGGCTTTCAGCAATCTGCTGAGCAGCTGCTTAGAAGTTGTATGTCAGACGGCCTTGTACAAGGCGACCAACAGTTGATGCGCCGATGAACTGCTCAACTTGGTTGTCGAGAAGGTTCGTTGCCGAGATATTGAAGCTAAGGCCATCAACACCTGGAATGATGTATTGCGCCGTGAGGTCCATCATGTGATAGGCATTCACGTCGCCAACATACACGCCAGAGTTCATGTAGAAGCCATCAACCCAGCGCCATTGGAGTCCAACGGAAAGTCCCAGTGAAGAGCTGCGATGAAGCAGTCCGAGCGAAGACTTGTACTTAGGTGCGTTGAGCGCTATAACGTCTGTGATTGTTTCGTCGCCCAGGTCTGCTCCAGTAAAGGTGTTTTGATTGATGTACGAGACAGTTCCAGATACAGACAAAGATGGAGATGCTTCATATGTGAAAGCAGCATCGCTACCATAGTACGAGAGCTTGCCATAATTGCGATAGGCGAGAAGGATGTCGCCCTTGTGTGGTGTCTCATTTGGTGAAACGGTACCAACTGGAACCTGTGCATATGCACCACCGATCAGACCAGCATATTGAGCTGCAAGAGCCGCTGCCTGATCCTGAGGGATCCCTTGTTGCATGAGAGCGCCTGTAAGGAGTGGTTGAATATATGCAGTAGCTGAAGCACCGTCAAGGAAGACGTTTGGCGTTACTACGCGGAGTGGCGAAACGAAATCACTTACTGTTGAGTGATAGGCGTCAACTGCAACACGAAGCTTGTCTGTAACCTTGCCTTGATACCCAACCTCGATGGTTTGGGTGTTGCTTTGGCGAAGCTTGCTAACATCTGTTACAGCATCTGGACTTGTTGGAATAAATGTACGCGTAGTTGGGTTGAGCGACGCTAGGTTGCCCTTGATGTTCTGAGGAGCTGGGATAGCTGTTAAGAATGGGCGCAGTAGCGGACGCAGATTAGCTGGCGCTTGAGCTTCAAGCTGTGGCAGAATGATCTGCGTAACTGTTTGCCAAACGCCGCCAGATGAAGCATTGTTTAGGCCAATCCAGTTCGCATCCGTTTTTCCGACAAACTGCGAAATGAAATTGAGATTGTTGCCAGTGCGGTTATACGTGTAGCCGTTGCGTCCGGCAGATGCACCCCATACACCAACAGCCCATGCTGGATTTACACTGCCAAGACCAAAGGCGTCAGGTGCGCTGAGAAGATCAAGGAAGAGATCGTTGGTGCCAGGATTGCTAAAGGCTGTGTTATACGTTGCGCGAACCGAGCTGTTATCGTTGAGCTTGTACATAAGGGCAACACGAGGCGAGAGGACCATTTCATTAATCACCGAGTGACGGTCTGCGCGCAGGGCTGCAAGAGCTGAAAGTTTTGATGTGATCTTCCAATCGCCTTGGAGATAACCACCAATCTCTGTGTAGTTGTCGTTGTCTTCGTTTACGCCGTTGATCGTGCCTTCTGTTACAGGGTTTGTTGCGAAATAATCAGCCCCGTATGTTAGACGAATATCATCGTTTACGCGATATGCATGTTGAACACGAGCGCCAAGCAAGTCTGATTTGTCAACGATTGGGTTGCCAGTGCGCAGGAAGTATGTTCCTCCAGCATCACTCTTGTTGTAGAAGGTTTGGGCAAAGAAGTCGCCCGAATTTACCTGTGCGTTTAGGTAGGTATAGCGCCAGTTGCGTCCGTTTGCAGCGCCAAGACCCGTCATCTCTATCGTATTGATGGCTTCCGACATACCGCCGTTGAGCTGAACCGTTGTGTTCTCACCCATGTTATAATAAATGCCGCCATCTACGTTATAGCGCTCATGTGTGTTTACACGAGGTCTTGTTGGAAGGTCGTTGGCAGCATCGCGGTAATCCCAATCATTTGCTGAGAAGTACTGTCCGCTAATCTTGTATCCTAAGTTGTCGCTAAGAGTGCCAGCATGACGCAGACCACCGTTCATCAGGTTCTGCTGTCCGCCAGCAAAAAACAAGGTTGTTCCCTTAGAGGCAAATGGCGAACGCGTAATGATATTCAGTACGCCTGAAGATGCATTTGGACCATAAAGCGCCGAACCAGGTCCACGAACGAGTTCCATGCGCTCGATGTCTTCGTTTGAGGCAGGCACGAAGTATCCAACATTTACGCGCAAGCTGGGCACCCCTGCTGGACGGTAGTCTGTGAGGGTAAGAAGCGAGCCGCTAAACACGTTGTTAAAGCCGCGGACAGTAGCACTTTGCTGTGAGATACCCGTCTGTGCGTAGTCAACACCAGCCAGACCGCGGATGTGCTCCGTTGGGTTTGTCTTTGGCGCTTCACGAATTGCTCTGGGCTCTACAACCGTTACGGATGCAGGTGCTTCCGATGCCTTTTGCAGCGTACGTGATGCTGTAACAACCATAACGTCCATATCAATGGCAGTTTCACTCATTGTGATATTCAGAGTACCACCGTCGACGTTTACATCTTCCATGACCTTCGTCTGGTAACCAATGGCAGTTACGGTAAGCGTGTACTTGCCACTTGCCACACCGCGTATTGAGTAACGACCGCGTGTATCGGTATACGCACCTTTCGATGCTGACATCTCCGCTGTAGAAAGCTTGATAGTGGCTCCAGGAACAGGACCACCACTAGGCGTAGTCACCCTACCACTAAGCAATACGCCTTGCGCGTATACAATCGATCCTGTAAGAGCGATAGCAAGGGTTAGAAATACTCCACGTATGAGAAGTTGCATTCTCATTCTCCTTTTGGGGTTGAACATGATTGACAAACCAACCGAAATACAAATCGTTGTTGTAGGGGGCTAAGCCCAGCCCGCCTTGCCATCATCTGCGATAGGCGATTATCGTCGCGTATCCATGATGTGTTGATGCTCGCCGCAGAGTTGAAGATCCTCTGTGTCGCGGCAAACAGATCTGATGAGTGTGCGGTGTTCCTAAACTCTGGTCGAACACCAATCACACTCGTGTGGAGACACTGTGATCGAGCTGAGGCAATACGCAGCCAAACTGCCTGCAGCAATCTCGGGAGCACATACACCCAGCGAGGTACGTTGGTAATATCCTTATGGATGAGCACAGCACCTGCTGCGAGAGCATCCTCGGTGCGCGACGTAAGGGCTAGCTTTGGCGAAAAGATTGGAGCGTAGGCGCGAACGAGAGACGGCAAGCCCGCACCGCTTCCGCGATGCCAGGGTAATGTTGAGAATGCTGTTGAGAGCACACTCTCCAAATCACGTGCGATTGAGATTACGTTCATCCACGATCCCGCTCTAACACTAGAAGTTTGCCGAGCAACGTTCTTGGGTGCTGTCCCCACAGCCCTTTCACGTCCCCATATGGCCCCAGACCAAGCGTGAACATAGCCACGACGACGCAAGCTCGCAACAAGAATTTCGGGATAGCAGGGGATGTGGATACTATTTATTGTGTGAGCATGCGACTCTGCCACGCCATCTGTGAGGAAGGCGAAAGCCCCCACAGGTCCAATAAGTGTATTCGCTCCATATTCGCGACCCATGGCTTGCCAATGATCAATGATTGCATCAGCCCAGCTGTCGTAGGCATCAGGCTGACATCGTACGTCGATGAGACAGTAGTCTCCTTCTCGCATGGCAAGCACGAACATAGCCTCAGCACGACCATCTTTTATGAGCACGCAATGGCGAACGTTTGTTCCCACGCTGAACGTTGATCCCCGCGCATACAGGCGGTTCGGCGGAAAGATCAGGTCCCATGGCCTTTGCAGGCCAACTCGACGCAGAACTGTACACCATCGTTGCGCCCTGATGTCAAGCACGTACGGTGCCGAATCGCGGTCAGTAGTTACCCCCATTGTGCGGAACTTACCACGAAATCAATGTTGTATTGCGACGATTCAGCATATTGGACCAGCCTAACCAAACCTCAAAGGGCATGTCACAGGAGGATTATTCATGATTCCGTTTCGGGAATTTGTCGAACAAAACTCGTTTATTATCTGCGCTCATCGCGGAGCCTCAGGGATTGCCCCCGAGAATACGGTTGCTGCTGTGCGGCTTGCTCTCGAGAGTGGCGCTCCCATGATCGAGATCGACGTACAATACACACGAGACCATCAAATGGTGGTGTTTCACGACGACACAATGGAGCGCACTACCAATGGAGTGGGCGCAATCAACCAGAAATCTCTCGAGGAAATTCAGGGGCTTGATGCTGGGTCGTGGTTTAGCCCCAGCTTTGCTGGAGAGCGGATTCCAAAACTCGTTGATGTTTTAGAGCTGATCCGCGGTAGGGCATATGTTAATCTTGAGATCAAGCCCCGTCCAGATACCGAGGAGGCACAGAAGGAAACACTAGAGCTTATCGAGCTCCTACGCTCAATGTCCATGCTTGACACCTGCCTGTTCTCGTCATTCGATCACCGTGCAATTCGCCATGTACGAGCACTTATGCCTGATCTACCAATGCTGGCACTTAATGTTCCTGGTGATACGCGCTCTCCAGATCAAGTTGTAGCAGACTGTGGGGCCGATGTGTTCGGGTGTTCTGTCGAAGAGCTTAATGAAGACATGATGGCGTTATGCCGCCAGAAAGGCATTCCAGTTGCAGTCTACACCGTCAATACTGCCGATGAGTTAAACTACGTTGTTGCCATGGGTGTCAGAGGAATTGTTACAAACATGTCTCACATCATCGTACCGGCGTATGAAGCTTTGTAGATGGATTTTTGCTGGTGCCCATGTGCTCGTGGCGCTCCTTGTGCTGGGCACATCAGCCTCAGCTGGTATCGACGATACAATACGTGCTCGACTGCAGCGTGCTGTAGACTCAGTTCAGAAGGCCGAGAAGATCCAAGGGGTGTCGGCTGCTGTTGGCATGGACAACGACCTCTGGTCTGGCGCTGCAGGGGAGTCGTTCGCAGGCCGGCCAATCACAACGGATATGGTGCTTGGTATAGGAAGCAACACCAAGACGTGCATGGCCAGCACGCTTCTGCGCCTGCAAGAACAGGGATTTCTGAAGCTTGACGAACCTATTCGCAAGTGGCTGCCTCCTCATCCCAATATCGACACAACGATTACCGTGCGTCAGCTGCTCAATCACACCAGTGGTATTGGAGACTACTCTGCTGAGCAGAGCTATCGTGATGCATGTTTAAAGGATCCTGTGCGGCTGTGGACGCACCCTGATCTGATGGCACTGATTCCGAAGCAGCAATTTGCTCCGGGTACTTCAGGGGGCTATTGTAATACGAATTACTTTCTCGCAGGACTCGTTGCCCAGGAAGTTTCGGGGTTGTCACTGTACCAGCTCTTTCGAAGAGAGCTGTTCAATCCATTGTCTATGGACTCCACGCGATTGTTCCCGGATGAAGAGATTACCGGAGAGCTTGCACATCGCTGGATGGGTGGACGAGATGCATCAAACGGATCAATGAATGCTGAATGGAGCGGTGCTTGGGCGGCTGGAGCAGTGATATCGACTTCGGCAGAAATGGCGCAGTTCTATGACGCTCTGTTTAGCGGCAGAGTGCTCAAAACCGAATCGATGACGCAGCTCACAGCATTCGTTGGAGCTAATGACTATGGTCTTGGTATCAGCAGAAAGGTGGTATCAGGGACAACAATGATTGGCCATACGGGTGAGATTCGTGGCTATTCATCCGTCATGTTTCGCGTGCCCTCGCTCAAAGCGAACATCGTGGTCCTTACCAATTCAATACCCTCGAATCCGCTTGGCGTTGCTGCGGCTGTACTGCGAGTGTTGCGAGATGCTCCTACGTCCGTGAATGAGGATGGCAATCAACGTCTCAGCACTGCACTGCCGGGAGAAGTCTATAGCGTAGAAGGCAGATACGTCTGCAGCGTGGACACCTATGATGAGCTTCGACAACTTCAGCCTGGAACGTATGCAGTCTTGGCTGGTGATACCCTGCAGCTCATCAATGTATCAGGCAGTGGTGAACTTTTACTCGGCAGGTAAATCGACCACTCGCCACGGCATTGCTCATGGCCGTAGCGACGTGATGAATCCAACTACATAGGTTGGACGAAATCACGTCGTTGTACAAGTCAGGAGTATCACACATGCTGCGTAACCGTTTTACTGAATGGTCATTCGCAATTATTGCCTGCGTAGCCATCATCGTGGCTTCATGCAGCGAGTCAACGACCTCGCCCACGTCCACAGAATTTATAATCACCGATAGTGGCTACTCATCGTTCGATACGACACAGCTTCGCGGAAGACTGAGTGGGTATGCCATACACGATTTGTCGGTTGTTGAACAACGGGCCTTGTTATTCATGCGGGGGGAGGAAAAACTCGTGCATGATCTCTACGTAAGCTTCTATGCGAGATACAACAGGCTCGTCTTCTCGAACATCGCCCAGAGTGAGCTAACACATACGCATGCCGTGATGCTGTTGCTGCAGCGATATCAGATAGCGGACCCTGCTCAGAGTAACGGCCCTGGCGAGTTTGTCGACACAACACTGCAGCAGTTGTATCTGCGACTATTCACAGCAGGGAACTCCGATCTCGTCTCAGCGTTGCTCGTGAGTGCAGAAGCAGAGGAAGTTGATCTTCGTGATCTTTCATACTGGAGCGCTCGGGTGGATAATCAGGACACTCTGATGGTGTTCGACAACCTTGCAAAAGGCTCCCGAAATCACCTGCGTGCATTCGTTCGAAATCTTACCGAACGTGGCCTTCGGTACAGTCCACGCGTGTTGGACCAGGCAACCTATGATGCAATCATCTCCGCCCCTTTCGAGTGAGGTAGATAAGGGGCTTTCGCACGAATCCGCCCTACCGCGCTTTGTAGACGGTTCCCGCTTGTACGAGAACCATTGTGCGGTTGCTGCCCGCGCGTGCAGCATACACACCATCCGGAAGCATGCGTACTTCATCTGATGTAACATCAGAGGCAACGGTCACGCCATGCAATGTGTAGAGTGTCCAGCGAGTGTCGGCGTTGACTGTGGTGCTGACATCTTCCGTAACACCCGTCGGAGTTGCGACGTACTTCGCTGCAAACACAGCCGCTGCCTTGTCTACACCAACAGGATCGTGTACTTCGTGGGCCGCCCCCTGATAGATGTTTGTCTCATAGCTTGCTGCAGGTATTGTGCGCTTTGCAAGTTCCTGTACGATGGCGCATGTGCCGCTCAAAAGGGGGTAGTTACCAGAGACAAGGGGCACTCTATGGTACGGACGGTTGACGCCGCAAGCGACGACCGGGTCGTCGGTTTGATGGTAACTAAACAACGGTATGAACGGTGCATTGTCGAGGTAGGAAAGATCAAGCAATGCGCCGAAGATGTTCAGGACGACATCGACTGAAGGTGTTGGTACCTCTGTGTGTTGTGTGCCTTCATAGGAGCCCATATCTGGACGCGCGAATGTACCGTTAGCGCGGGTTACGGCGCTGATCTTGCCGATTGCTGCTGGGAGCTTGTCGAGCGGATCGATGTATGATGCGTGAAGAGCAACGATTGACCCTGCACTTGCGCCGCCGATCACAATACGTGAAGTGTCGATGCCGTGCTGAGCAGCATTCTTTGCAAGGAAGCGAAGCCCTGTGCGGATATCCTGGATGCCCCGAAAGCATGCACGAATCAGCTCTGCTTCATCAAAAGCAAACGGGGGATCAAAGAGTCCACCATGGATGCCGAGACGATAGGATATCGTGACAGCAGTATAGCCACGGCGCGCCCACGATTCAGCAAGCGTCTGAAAGTCTGCGCGGCTGCCCTGGATAAAGCCCCCTCCATGGATCCACACCACGAGCGGACGCCTGGTAGTGTTGTCGTTTGTTGGGACAACGATGTTCATGCGTAGCGTATCAGTCCGACCATTGAAGCCTATAGCCGTTGCATACTGCACATCCTTGAAAGATTTGATCTTGTAGGACTGATCTACGAATAGCTGGGCGTGCAAGGTTGGCGCGCACTGTGACAGTGCGTAGATGACTATGAGGCTGACAAGGGGCTTCATGATGCTGCTATCGTGGAGTTTGTTACGCTGTTGGAAAAATTTCTACTAACGAGGCAGTATGATCTGTCCACTCATGCGACACGTTGTGCCGGCGCCGGAGACCACAGCTTCGGAGCTAATGACGCCTGTCACGGTATCTGTTACACTCGTCTTACTTTTAGAAAACGTATAAGAGGCAAGTTGTGGCTCTGGATCGAAAAGCGTCGGACGTTTGCCGTACAGGATCACCCTGACCTCGCCCGTTGTAGAGCTCGGGCTTGTGAATGCTACTGCAGAGCGATGATCAGCTGCTCCAAAATCATAGACAGAGACCTTTGCCCATCCAGCCCCATTCTCCTTGATGATCGAAACATTGATCGTGTCGCTGTAGACGAGTTTGTCGTAGCGCTCTTGAGCGATAACGACTGAGTCCTTCTCCGTTACGTATGGTGTTGGATCCGGCGTTACGGGCGTTTCTGTGTCACCACAGGCAGTGATTAACAGCCTGGCGGCGGTAATTGCAGCAAGTGGCTTAAACATCGTGTGAAACGTGAATGAGTGTCTGAACGCCGCAAAGATAGGCCAACTGTTCCCTCTCCTCCAAGAACTGGTGCGGCAACTCAGTCGTCCCCTACAATTGCCTGGATGTCTCCACATTGATACGTGTTGACAACTGCATTTGAACCGCACACATCAAGCGTGAAATTCCTAACTGAAGAAGGCAGTGTTGCAGCAGCTGATTTCATATCAACATTCCGTGCGGATAATTTGAATTCAGCATTCGGACTCCGCAACTCAAACAACGGATGGGGCACCCACCCTGTACCATTCCAGAGCTTAGCGTTTTGAAGTCCTTCGGTCTTGAGGCCGTCAATCTGAATTGTTCGTTTTGTTGATGCCGTTGGCGACTTCCAACTGAACAGCCCGCAATTGTAAAGCGCCTCTGGGTCTGTACCTCGCACGATGACGTTTTCAATCGAATGAGAGGATGTAGGTTCGCTATGCCAGCCAAGCTGAAAGGGGGCTCCATTACGCCGCTTTATGATCGTTACGTTGCGAACTGTCATACCACGATACAGCTTGATGGCATCATCAGTAACATCGATAGTGCTGTTTGTTATTGCAGACCCACTGCCTGCTCCGAAACCGTCGCAGTTGCTTCTGCTCTCTTCTGTGCGACGCTCGATCATGAGCACATTGTCTACCCTGATCGGAAAGATGGTAGAGGTGATGCTGTACGTACGGGCATTTCGAAGAGTCAATGAGCTAATCCTTAGAGTATCGCCCAATGGAAGTATCAATGCGCTGATCGCACCGTAGCTCCACTTCAGGCAGTCGGCCGCCCGATCGTCTCCTGTTGTCTTGTTGCAATCAGGCGAGTCATCGGCCTTGTTGGGACCACGGGCCCATGCTACTGTGTTGGTTCCAAAGATCACTGAAGTAGATCGGTCTTCGCCCCTTATCGTCAGACCGTGCGTACAACGAAACCCTCCGGTTACCGTAACGTTCGCACCAATCAGGATCGTCGTTACCTCGGTAGGGGGCATAAAGTAAAAGGACTCGACATCGTCATCGCCGCCCCACACGACGGATTCCTTGATATGTAGCGTTCCCGTGGTCTCATCCCACGTTGCTTTACCGGCAAGCCCCCTATCAACAAACCACTTCGGCATAGAAGGAGAAACACCCTGATCAGAGCAGGAGGTTAGCAATGCCAAGAAAACTATGCATAGCATATGTATCATGAGGATGTTACACCATTGCTGCTGTGGAAGTGAACTCGCAGTACGTGTCTTGAACATCGTTTTGAGCGTGAATGAGTGACATAATGCCGGAAAGATAGGGGATGCACTTGAGAAGCTCGAGACCTGATCCACGCAACAAAAAACCCCATCACGCTGGTCGTGATGGGGTTTATAGACTGTGCTCCCTCGGGGACTCGAACCCCGGACCCACTGATTAAGAGTCAGTTGCTCTAACCAGCTGAGCTAAGGAAGCGAGCAAAAATACTGCTCGCTTTGAAACTGGCAAGGGGCTATTTAAAATTCGATGATAACGCCGATCGTGGGAGTAACAAGTGTTGAGCTGTTATCAATGAACACCGGGATGGCATTAGAGCCATCAGGCCGAACAGGCTGTCCATCCGAGCTGGCCCAGTCTGCGTTATCAGCCGTGCGAGTGAAGGTATACTGCGATGGTGCATCTAGTGAGAACGCAAGTGCATTCTGGACGTCGATGAATAGGTCAAGAGACCACGATGTGAACGACCACTTCTTGTCGATTCTGACATCCACCTGCCTAAAGGCACGCAACCGTTCGTTGTTAAGACGCGTGAAATCTAGTTGACCAAATCCATTCAGAATGAATAACTGACGCGACACTGTTGTATCGTAGGGAGTATAAGGCGAGCCCCCTGCGTACCTAATCTTTCCTCCGAACTCCCAGCCGTTTTCAAACTTGTAACCCACAATACCGCTGACCAGATGACGGAAGTCCCAGGCCGATGGGATGTACTTGTCGGAGTTTAGACTCGTAAACTCACTGTACAGCAGTGTGTAGGAAATCGTTGTAAAGAAATTCTCCGTGAGCTTCTTCTGGAAGAATAACTCGGCGCCGTATGCTCGCCCCTTGCCATCACTAATGACTGGCTCGTTACCAATAATGCCAAAGTTCGTACCCTGATTTGCAAGCGAGATGCCATCGAGTGTTGAAATTGGGTAGCCGTCGTAGATCTTGTAGAACCCTTCAAATGTTACCCGTATACTTGGTTCGGGCATGTATTCAACCCCAGCCACATAGTGAGTAGTGCCTATATACGAGGCACCGGTATTTACCAGGCCGCTGCCAGTGTCGCGGAAACCAAGGATGGGATACTGTGGAATCTTGTAGTAGCGTCCAACAGTAGCATTGATGCTCCACGAAGAATCAATGATGAACGATAGTGCGGCTCGTGGAGAGAATGTTCTCCAGATCTCGTTGCCAGTTTCCATGAAGGTGTTGCCGTCCGTGCGCAAACCTGCACTGGCACGAAGACGATCATTGAAGAAGCTCGTTGATGCATCAGCATAGACACCGTACTTGAAGAAATCTATCTTCGAGTCAAAGTTTAACGTCACAAAGTCATTCAGCTTGTTGAACGTCGTGTTGGTGTATTTCACATACTGTGCCTGAACACCAGTCTTATACGAGATGTTACTGGCAACTTGCGTGTATTCAAGTCGAAACTTGTTCTCGATCTCACGTGATGACACATCAAATACCTTTTCAGCTGGACTCCCAGCGCGGGCTTCCTTCGTTCGCTGAAGCTTATTGTCGAACATATTCCTGCTAAGCGAAACGAAGACCTGTCCGTTGTCAAGGGCCTTACGGAGTGAAGCTCCGATCGTGTAATTCCACTGGTCAACAGATGGGGCAGCGCGCAGAACGTACTCCTTCTCGAGTGAAGTTTCACGCGGTACGCCATAGCGAAACACATCGATTGCCCCAACACCGATCACGTTAAGGGTGGTCTTGTTGTCGATCTTCGTGGTGGTCCTGAACTGAAAGTCCCAATAGTTCGGACGTATGGGCAAATCGATAGCAGCAAAGAGAAAATCGAGATACGATTTACGCGCCGAGGCAATAACTGTTGTATTCTCAGACACCGGACCATCTGCCGTTGCTGCAACTTCTGTTGCACTCAGGCGGAAGTTGCCCTGTAGCTTCTCACTGTTGCCATCCTTTTGCTTGATCGCGATGACAGAGGAAAGCGCGTTGTCGTAACCGCTACCGAAGGATGATGAACTCAAGTTGACATCCTCGATGAAGGACACATTCAAGATTCCCGCTGGCCCCCCGGCGCTACCCTGCGTTGCGAAGTGGTTGATCTGTGGTATCTCAATACCATCGAGATAGTAGACGTTCTCGCTTGGACCACCACCACGAATCGTGATGTCGTTACGGAAGCTTGCACCACCAGTAGCACCACCCACGCCAGGGAGTGCTTGCAGCACACGGGAGATATCAAAGTTGCCGCCAGGATTACTGCGGATCTCCTCTGTGGTAAGGCTCTGCACAGACAATGGTGTTTCAGAGCGCTTCCCAAACGAGCGCACTTCTACATCAATGCTCGAGGCCTTTGTAAGGTCCGGCTCGATCTCAATACCAAGGCTGGCAACGTTGCCCGAGGTTACCAACGTATTAAACAGCGACTTGCTTTTGAATCCAACTGATGACACCACAACCGTGTATGATTTCGGTGGGATGTTCTTGATTGTGAACTCACCCTTGGTGTTGGTGTATGTGCCAAGCTTGGTGCCTTCAAGTTTCACCGTTGCACCAACGACAACTTCCTGCGTTATGGAATTACGAACCGTACCTGTGATTGTACCTACGGATTCGATCAGGGCAGAGCTTGTGGGAGCAACGGCGACAGCCAGCGCAGCAGTTAAGGCAATGAGCTTCATGGGGTGCAGATAAATTGTTATACCAGTTTGCGAAAACGATTGAACGGGGCTAATCGTTCCCCAAAAAAAGAGGGCCGCAGCAAAGCTGCGGCCCTCGCTTCTTCGTATCCCCGGGATTAACCCCGGGGCCATTTTATGGAATCAAAAGCCCGTCCTTGGTTGCAAATGCAGCAGCAAACACGAGTGAGATGATGGCCATAAGCTTGATAAGGATGTTGAGAGCCGGACCAGAGGTATCCTTGAATGGATCACCCACAGTATCGCCAACAACCGCTGCCTTGTGCGTATCAGAACCTTTACCACCCATCACGCCCGTTTCGATGTACTTCTTCGCATTGTCCCATGCGCCCCCTGAATTGGCCATGGAGATTGCGAGCATCACACCAACGATGAGCGAGCCAATGAGAAGTCCGGCAAGCATCTCCACGCCAAAGAGGAAGCCAACGGCAAGAGGAGAAATAATCACCAGCAAACCTGGAGCAATCATTTCGCGGATGGAGGCCTGGGTCGAGATGTCGACGCACTTTGCGTACTCAGCGCGTGCCTTGCCTTCCATCAGGCCAGGAATGGTGCGGAACTGACGACGCACTTCTTCGATCATCGCGAACGCTGCCTTACCAACGCTCTTCATGGTCATCGCAGAAAATGCGAACGGAAGTGCAGCACCTACAAGCAATCCTGCAAGTACGTGCGGATCTGTGATCTCAAGGCTGAGTTCCTTACCGAGCGTGTGCTCGGCGCGCGTGATGAATGCACTCGTGAGAGCAAGTGATGTAAGAGCTGCTGATCCAATGGCAAAGCCCTTACCGATAGCAGCTGTTGTGTTGCCCGCAGCATCAAGAGCGTCTGTGCGCTTACGAATGTCCTTGCCCATTTCGGCCATTTCGGCAATACCGCCGGCGTTGTCTGATGTTGGACCATACGCATCGATCGTCAGACCAACAGCGATCGTTCCAAGCATACCAATGGCTGTAAGAGCAATGCCGTACATACCAGCGTACACATAGCCGATCACAACAGATACAGCGATCAGAAGCATAGGTATCACAGCGGAGTTGTACCCAAGCGCCAGACCATAGATGATGTTGGTTGCAGAACCCGTTTGTGATGCATCTGCAACTTCGCGCACAGGCTTGTAGCGGTGTGAGGTATAAAACTCTGTGACTAAGCCAATAAGCAGTCCGGCTACTAGGCCTGCAGCAAGAGCAACGAATACGCCCATAGCTGTAACCGTTACGCCAGACACTGCAAACGTGCTGCTTCCAAAAGCCCACATGGTTATAGGATACAAAGCACCCAGCATGAGGACGGTTGAGATGATGAGGGCGTTCTTGAGGGCTGCTTCAACCTTATCCTCTTGATTAGCTCGAATAAATGGCAGAGCGAGAATTGATGCAACAATTCCAACGCCATTTACAAGCATCGGGAAGAGTAGAATGTTGAGGTTATCACCACCGGCCATCTCGTAGCCGGCAGCGCCAATTACAAGGGCTGCGCATGTTGATTCAGCAACAGAGCCGAACAGGTCTGCGCCCATGCCGGCGATGTCGCCCACGTTGTCGCCCACGTTGTCGGCAATAACAGCAGGGTTGCGAGGATCATCTTCTGGGATACCTGCTTCAACCTTGCCAACAAGGTCTGCACCAACGTCGGCTGCCTTTGTGTAGATACCACCACCAACGCGACCGAAGAGAGCAACTGCCGAGCCCCCTAGACCAAAGCCTGAAAGTATTTCCATTTGTATTTCGCGGCTGATACCGGGTACAAAGGTGTCGATGCCAAGCCATACAAGGATCAGGCCAACAACGGCCAGACCCGTAAGGCCAAAGCCCATCACAGCACCAGACTCAAAGGCGACAGAAAATGCCTTTTGTAGGGATACGCGAGCAGCTGATGCTGTACGAACGTTACCCTTGGTGGCGATCTTCATGCCAATGTAACCCGCAACAACAGATGTTGCTGCACCGCAAACGAAGGCAAGCGCTGTCTGGCCACCATGGTCTACCGTTAAAAAGATGACAACAGCAAAGATTGCCATGAACAAGCCCAGTACGCGGTATTCGCGTCCCAAGAACGCCATTGCTCCCTCGGCGATTGCACTTGATATCTCAGTGAGACGCGCCAACTCCTCAGGGGAGGCTGCCCCGTCTTCAACTTTTACGGCGTGTACGCGCTGACGGAACACCACCGCTACGAGAAGGGCCAGTACTCCAAGACCCGTGATCAATGTAATGATCGACATGCAGAACCTTTCAGGTGATACATCGAAAAAATTTCTAAATTTGCGTCCCCTCAAGGGACGCTTAGCTCAGTTGGTTAGAGCGTTACGTTGACATCGTAAAGGTCACTGGTTCGAATCCAGTAGCGTCCACAAGTCCTATCCCCCAGGTGGAACTAAAATAGTAAGCCCGTCAATTTGACGGGCTTTTTTATTGTCCGGATGTGTTGGGACTCGCTACTCGCTGTTCGCTGCTCGCTGCTCGCTGTTCGCTGCTCGCTGTTCGCTGTTCGCTGCTCTACTTGCTCAGCTCTGCCAGCGTAAGCGACTTCGGACGCACGATCGGCGAGGCCATCATGCGGTTTACGACCATCTGTGAGCATAGGCCGATTGCGCGAGATACGCCGAACATAACTGTGTAGAAGTCGAATTCCTTCATGCCATAAGCGTATAGGAGTGAGCCCGAAGCTGCATCAACGTTTGGCCAAGGGTTCTTTGCCTTGCCGTGCTCGCGCAGAACGCCTGGGACGATGTTGTAGATCTTCTGTACGATCTGCACGTTTTCGTCTTGCAGGTTGTGCTTTTTGGCAAACTGATAGAAGGCTGTAAAGCGTGGGTCTGTAACACGAAGGACGGCGTGACCATAACCAGGGATGACTTGGCCATTACGCAGGCGGTTCCATGTGTATTCAGTGAGCTGCTCGTCTGTTGGAACGCCGCCGAACTGATCCTTGACGTCGATGATAAAGCGCAAACACTCTTGGTTTGCAAGTCCGTGAAGGGGGCCAGCAAGACCGCACATAGCTGCCGACACGCTGTAGAACGGATCGCTGAGGGCCGAGCTCACTACATACGACGTCATCGCACTTACATTGCCGCCCTCGTGGTCGGAGTGCAGCACGAGGTAGAGGCGGATGAGTTCCTTCCATGATGCATCGTTACTCACGCCGAGCATGTGTGCGAAGTTGTTCGACAGGTCGTTGTCGTTGGTAAGCGGCGCGATAACATTGCCATCATGAAAATGGATGCGATAGATCGCAGCAGCAATACCGGGGATAGAGCCAATTAGGCGTACCGAGTCATTAACCATAGACTGCCACAAAGCGTCCTTGCCTGCACCCTTATCGTAAGCCGCGCGGAACTCGCTCTCGCGCTCCATCGCTAGCAGACCTACGCTAAGCATCACCATCGGATGCGAATCCTTTGTCATGGCCTTCAGTGTATCAATCACGTACTGCGGAATCGCATAGTACTTCGAAAAGATTGAACGAAGTTCATCAAGCTCCCTTGCACTGGCGCGCTGGCCTGTAACAAGCAACCAGAATGTCTCTTCTGGAGTGATGTCGGTAAGGTCAAGGATTGGCGTATTGCGAATGCGCAAGCCCTCGTCGGCAGACACGCTTGATGTGTCGCAAACCAGTGCCGGCACGCCGCGCATACCACCAAGAACTTGTTCGATCGTGACGCTTCCAAGAACTGTGTCGCCGTGTTCCTTCAATAGTTCTGTGCGTTGCGCACGAAGGGCTTCGGCTTGGGTGGTGAGGTTCTCGTGTAGAATGCTCATGTAGCTTGACTCCATAGGTATAGCATGCAAAACTAACACGGCGTAGCGTATATTTTCGATGGGAAATTCCACCACGTCACTACTTGGGCATTACCAATGAGTAAGATTACGGTTATCATACGCCATGAGTACCTCAAACGCATCAAGGCCAAGTGGTTTGTTCTCTCGACGGTGCTAGCCCCTTTAGGATTGAGCCTTCTAATCGTGATTCCGATTCTCGCTGCCCTGCTTTCTGGGGAGGGGCAAGAGGCAAAGGTTGTATTTGTTGATGCTACCGACTCGCTCGCCAAACAGGTCGTGGCCAGCGATACTGCTGCCTATGAGCTGGCCGGCAAGCGCACCCTGCAGGACTTAGACCGTGACCTGAAAAACGAGGTGATTCAAGCGTATGTGGTATTCCCCGACTCGATTCTCGAGAAACCAGAGGTTGTTATGTACTCCCGCGGGGGCTCGGGTATTGCCTTTGAGGGACGCGTACAATCAGACATCGAACCAGTGGTTGTTCGAGCGCGCCTTCTCAAGCAGGGGGCCGACACCTCGGTGATCGATCTTGTGGGTACAGGCGTGTCAGTGAATTCTCTCAAGGTCACCGAAAAAGGGGTCGAGGTAGATGCCAGCGAGGCCTCTGCTGCAGTTGGTTATGCTGCTGGTTTTCTGATCTATATGCTCATCTTCCTGTATGGCTCGATGGTTATGCGCGGGGTGGTCGAAGAAAAGGCTAATCGAATTATTGAAGTCCTTGCCTCCTCGGTAAAACCATTTGAGTTGATGATGGGTAAGGTAGTGGGCATTGGACTTGTTGGGCTTACCCAGCTTGTGATTTGGGCTGTTCTCGGCATCGCTGCATTTATCGTGTTGGGTCTTGTGGTAGGCAACACGATGACTGCAGATGTTGTAAATACTGCGCAGCAGATGGGTGGACCACAGTCGATGCCCAAGGTGGGACTTACCCAGGCGCTTGCACAACAGGGCATCACACTACCCAGCATCTCAATCACCACGATCTTGATGTTCATCTTTGATTTCTTCGCAGGATACTTTCTCTATGCATCATTGTTTGCCGCTGTTGGCTCTGCTGTTGATCAGGAAGCTGATGCACAGTCGCTCACGCTTCCGATTACAATGCCGGTAGTGCTCACGATGATGTTTATCGGCAACGTCGTGGCAGCTCCCAACGGTACGTTCGCTACGGTGATGTCGTTGATACCGTTATTCTCACCGATATTGATGACGGTGCGAGTTGCAGCAACAGATGTTCCCGCATGGCAGTTAGTGGCTTGCATTCTGAGCAGTATCGGCGCATTCTTTGGCGCTGTTTGGTTGGCATCACGTATCTACCGTATAGGAATTCTATCCTACGGCAAGAAGCCAACATTGAAAGAAGTTGCCCGCTGGATCACTCTCCGCGTGTAACAGTAAATGGTAGCCGTGTGGTGCTCTTACCAAAGCTCATCACCAGGATATATGCGCCGCTTGGATAGGAGCTAACATCAAGCACGCACCCACTGTCGCACATTGTGTCGGTTCTGTTTTCGACCACTGCTCCTCGTGCATCGATGATCGTCATCGAATACTCGCGCTCTGAAGATCCCCTTCTCGTAACGATCATGCGATCGCTTGCAGGAATCGGTGCAAGCGTTATGGATTCGTTGTCATCTGCTTGGTCTACGTTGCTAATCGTTTGCACCTCGCACATGCATCGTGACTTGCTTCCAGAGTTTACACCCAGAAGTTCAAGACACTCGAACTCGATCACACCACGATCATCAGGATACATGATGCGATCCTCCTTGTTACCCGAGATGTTTGTGTAGGTAACGTTGAGCGGAAGGGTAGTAAAGATAGGCCAGTCGGGAAACTGCTGCTTCTGCACCTGCTGGATAGTTACCAGAATACCATTGGTGTCCTTGCGTTGTTCAACACGCAGCTTTGCCCATCCCTTGCCTGTAACCCATTCGTTGAAGAAGTCATAGGTTTGCTTGCCAAGAGCCGAACGAAGTGACTCGGCCATGGTCTCTGTTTGGGCGTTGCCGTAGCGATGATCGCTGCGACGGAGATAATACTGCAGTCCATTTTTAAACGCATCATCACCCGCAATTGCGCGCATCATGCCAACAACAACTGCCCCCTTCTGATAGATGGTCTGGGGGTAGTTTGAAGAGGGGGCTGTGCGGGGGAATGCTTCAAGAGCAAAAGTACCCTCACGAGCAGCGGCAGAGATTGCGCTTCGTGCTTTCACCTCGAGTTCCTTAAGATATGCATCCCACCCACGCTTGTGCTCAATCCATAATGCTTCGGAGAATGTTGCAAAGCTTTCCGTGAGCCAAGCGTACCGAAAGTCTCGTGGAGTTACATAGTCGCCAAACCACTGATGAGCAAGCTCGTGCGCTGCGGTTATGTTCATCGTATCACCACGCTGGATTGTTGCAACGGGCATGGAGATCATCGACTGATGTTCCATTGCTCCTTTGTAGGTGTTGCAGTAACCAACTTTATCGAACGGGTAATCGCCGAACCATGACGCCAAGTGCGCTGTCATCTGCGGGACGAGTGCGTAGGACTGTATGCTCTTGGCTTGATCGCGAGGCAAGTAGTAGAACACATGGGGCACGTTCTTGCTCGACATGTCCTGCATGCGGTGAGAGGTGTACTTGCCAACTGCAAACGTCATGAGGTACGTTGCGATCTGGTTACGCTCTACCCAGGTGTACTCTACTAGCGTATCGGCTGACGTAGCTGGCTGCTCTGGTCCAACCGAAGCAACAACCCAGCCCCCTGTAGGCACGCGAAAGCGTCCGCTAAATGTGGCCTTGTCCGATGGATGGTCATAACATGCAAGCCAATGCTGTGTTGTGCTTACATAGTTGTTTGCAAAGCCCACTCCGAGTGCATAGAGTACCTGATCCTGATAATGCACGCCTCCCCACGGTGATGAGCCCCCTTCATTTGTCATCAGGCCATGATAGAACACACGGACAGTATCACGTTGACCGCGCGACACAGCACCTTTCAGCTGCACACGGTGATGCATGGTGTCCATGTCTTGAGTGCCGATTGTTGACCATGCCGCACGAGACCCATTTACGAATACAGAGTCGATTGTTAGGTCTCGTAAGTGGAAGGGGAACGTTGGAGCTACTGCGTCAGCCTCCCATTGAACAACGATCTTCACATCTGCCACAATAGAACGCGTTGGTGGATCGGGAAACGTAATGCCTGCATCGTAATGCTGGACATCGAAGATCTGCGAACGAAACCTATCGGGTGATGAGATCTGGGCAACAAGGGTTGTGGCCGAGATTAACAGGATAATGGGGGCAAGCAGGTTCATACGGGCAAAGCTAGGCATTGACAGAAAAAAGAAAAGGGTCGCAGTTTCCTGCGACCCTTGATATGTATGCAATTCGAGGGGGCTTAGCGGACAATGTTCAGCGGGAGTGCGAACGATGTTGATCCGTTGGTGACGTGAACCATGACCATGCCAGCTGGGAGCGAAGCAGTGTTGACCGTCAGCGTCTGCATGCCACCGTCGAGTGTGTACTGCTGTGATGCAAGTTCAACACCCGTCATGGACACAATGCGAACCACTGCTACACCTGGCTGAGCTGTGAATTGCAACGAAGCAGAAACAGCTGCTGGGTTTGGCCAAAGGTTGATTGATGTGCCAACTTCATCGACTGGTACTTCAACACTTGTTGTGGTGTTCTTCATCAGGCCAATTGCGATGACGCGATCAGCATTTGCTGCTTCAACTGCTACGACTTGTGTTGTAGGATCAAAACCAATACGATCAGCAACAATCGTGATGTTACCCATTGCAACTTCTGTCATGTCGAATGAACCTTCGTCCTCAGAAAGCGCAAAGTCTACGATGTCGCCGTCTTCGTCGCGTGCAATGATAAAGGCACCCATGACAGCTGATGCTTCTTGGGTCTTGTCAACGCCCGTCTTCACGATGCCGCCACGCTTGTCGTAGACATGTCCACGAACGCGACCCTTGCCCTTTTCTGTCTTGACAGTGTCAAGCAGGATGTCGTACTGCACAGCTACCATTACATCACCAACCGATACCTGTGTTGCCTTGCCTGATTCCTTGGCAGCAAGCGCACCGAGAACCATCCAACCTGGCATAGCAGGACGCTTTGCAGGAACACCAAAGACAACGTAGTTGCCAGGGATCATGTTTGTGAAGGTGTAGTTACCGTCCTGATCTGTCTCTACCGATGTGGCTTCGACGTTCTTCGAGACAACATCACCCTTGTCGTTTGTTACGATTGTGAAGCGATATGCGACAACCTTGCCAGCAACACCAGCCTGTGTGTAGCTGTTCTTCATCGTGCCACCGAAGCCGTTGTTGTACGACTCACGCTTGTTCATCGGGAAGTCGAAACCGCCCTTGTTCTCTGTGATGTTGATCGATGTTGCTGAGACAGCATCATTGGTGTTGTTGTAGAACTCTACCAGATATTGATTTCCAGCCGCATCACGTCCTGCGGCGCGAGCAGTACCGATGTAATTGACACCAGACTGAATCTTGATCTCGTAGGATCCATCCTCGCGTGTCTCAGCAACAATGCGAGCATAACGTGGATCGGCTGTGCCTTCTTTACCACGAGCTTCGAACACGACGACTGCCTTGACTGGCTCGTTCGTTATTTCATCGAACACGCGACCTTCAGCAACCACAAGCACTGGCTTCGCGCGCATGACTACGGCAAAGTCGATCTCTTTGATAACATCGCATTCGATAACAACATCCTTAGCGTCGGCAAGTTCAACGACGTTGTCATACCATTCAGCTACCATCCCTGCGCCTTCAACGCGAATCTTGTACGTGCCGGCTGGAAGCATAAGAACGTATGATCCGTTCTTGATCTCTGCCTTGTATACGGGACGATAGGTCGTGGTTGAATTGCCGTTTTCCTTCTTAATCACTTCTTGACGCCATGCTGTTACAACACCGTTGACAGTCTCATTGACGTTGCCTTCGTTGGTCACAGTACCCTTGATCTTTGCGCAACCCTTTGCTTCGCCGCCATCCTTCTCCTTGATGACAAGCTCAACAACTTGAGTAGCAACTACTTCCTTGCCGTTGACGACTGCCTTGGCAAGCACAACAAAACGATATGTGCCTGCAACTGGGTTCTCCCATGTGATAACGCCTGTATTCTCGTTGATCACCATGCCTGCTGGTGCGCCATCGAGCTTGTACATAACCGTCGTATTGACACCAAGAACTGTTGCCTTGGCGGCATAGGTATACTTAACGCCAACGAACCCGACTGTTACTGGCTGAGAAACAAACTTCAGTGTTCCAGTCTGACCATCTCCTTCAGAGATAACCAAGAGGAAGTTCTGCTTTACAACGACTTCCTTACCATCGACAACCTGAACGGCAGCTATTGAAATTTCGTAACGTCCAGCGACAGGCTTCTCCCATGTGATCTTGCCTGTTTCCTTGTTGATCGTCATGCCCTGTGGGCCTGAAACTAACGTGTAGGTAATCTTTGCTGGGTTATCCGATTCAGCTTTTGCAGAGTAATAGTATGGCTTTGTTGTTGTACCGGTAGCAACCGGTGCACTGACAAAGCGGAGTCCCTTGGTGACGGTGCCCTTTACCTCGACAACCTTGATCGCGGTGCGTGGTCCCTCGGTTCCACCGTCCCAGTAGCCCTTTACAAAGAACGTGTACACACCCGCCTTCAAACCTTGGATGGTTGCTGTGTAGGTGAGCTCAAGCGCTTTAGCATTGTGCAGAATAGCTGCAACCTTCGTGAACTTGGTCACATCCTCGGTCTCACCCGAGGCTTGGTATACTGTGTACTTTAGTGGTGTAGGGGCAGTTTTGATGCCCTTCCAGGTAAGCACAACGTATCCAGCTGTGCCATTGGCACCACCCTGCACTGTTGCTGTAAGTTCTGTTGGCGCAGGTAGTTGCTGTGCGCTAACACTCACGACAGATGCTACCAAAACCGACAGCATCATGCCAATTTGTTGAAGTAAACGGAACGTTCGCATAGACGCCCTCCGTAGTAGATGGGGTAAAACTAGATTATCTGCTGAATCATCAGTAATGATGATACCGAGAAGGGGAGGAAAGTTACAGGTACTAGGTACAAGGTACTAGGTACTAGGTACTAGGTACAAGGTACGAGGGTCCACAAGTGTACGAAGATTGTATCTCGTCTTTCCCGCTTCCGCGGGAATGACAAACCTGCACCTCGAACCTCGTACCTCGTACCTAGTACCTAGTACCTAGTCCCTAGTCCCTAGATCGTCAACGTAACCGTTCCCAGGACCTGCTGTTGGGGGGCTGGACGGTAGAAATTGTCCTTGTTGAGGAAGATGAATAGGGTGATAGTGACTGTGCGGGGCTTGCCGGCCTCGCGGGGGTGCTCGGCAACGATAATCGATGCCGTGTTGGAGTTTGGATCTGTCCAGTAGCTCTGAAGGCCGCCCCAGGAAGGACCGAAATCTGCCTGGAGTTGGACTTCGCGATTTGACAGGATTGTTATTAATCCATCTCCAGGGAAAGAGTCTAAGCGCACGCGGAATGAGTGCAGCAGGGGCGAGAGGCCGGCTGTGTCTGTTGCATCCATCATAAAATCGAACCAGAAGCGCATTGGCGTTGTGGTGGTGTCGATTTTGATGGTGGGTAGCCCCTTGACCACATAATTACCATATGCGGTTTTACAGGCCACGGAGTAGGACTGTGGGGTGATTTTTTCCGCTGGAGTTATCGGCGTCTCATTACGCGGAGCTGTGGTGTCGAGTGGGGATGTGCAAGCACTGATGAGCACTACAAGGAGTGCTAGTGAAGCAGCAAGGTTTAGTGTTGTATTGGTTTTCATGATGACGTTGCTTTTCTGACAATTTTAGAACCGGATGGCCAGGCCATAGGTGAGGCCGATTTTTGACGATGTAAACCAACGGTCTTGATGGGTGTAGGCCATAGATGTGCCTTCTAAACCTAACATGAATGTTAGTGGCCCAAGCGGTGAGTATTGAAGTCCACCAGTGATGCGGCCCAGCGGGCCTAACTGTGAGCCCCCTATCAAACCTTGGGCGAACGGCGTAAATGCTGAATTGCCAATTGGGCCAAAGGAATGCCGATATGCTACACCAGCCCACGTGGAAACAGGCTGTTGCTCATATCGAATCTGTTGGCCGTTACGGGTGCCCTCGAAGGACATCGGAAACGATTCGCTACCTACCTCGAACCCTATCAAGTGTCTTGGAGATAGCTGATACATCAGAGCGAGGTTGGCATTTTCAAGCAGCGACTTTTGAGGTGCTACGTTTACAGTTGTCAATCCCGACGATGCTAATCCACGGAACTGCACAAGAAACGCTGGGTAATCGCGATACTCAGGCGTGATCGGCGTCTGGCTCATTGGCATGATCACGCGCGCATCTGTCTCGCGCGCGAGCGTGATCGTGTGTGACAGATCGATCGGTGTGGCCCTGGTCTCCGTCTCAACATTCTCCACGGACAGCGTGCTGTTCTCAACAGGCGCAACCTCCACACGATCCAGCGCGTTGAGGAGCTCTAACTGCAGCATCGCAACTTCGCTACGCAAACGTCGTATCTCAGATTCTCTGCTCGCTACCCGCTGCTCGCTGCCCGCTGCCCGCTGCTCGCTACTCGCTACCCGCTGCTCGCTACTCGCTGTTCGCTGTTCGCTGCTCGCTGTTCGCTGCTCGCTGCTCGCTGTTATCCCATATGTGATGCCGGCGGCGGCTATTGCGGCTATGGCGGGTACGATGATCTTCGAGAGCCATGTGCTTGCCATCGCGCCACCTGCTGCACCAGCGGCCGCACCTGCTGCTGCGCCGGCAAGGGGCGAGGCAATGCCAAGTCCGGCAAAAACAGACCCCGTAAGGGCAACAGGCGGAATCAAAGCCGCGCGATCCTGCTGGACGGCTGTACGAATGGCCAGGAGTTGCATGAACTCTGAACGAAGCTCGCTGTTCTGTGCAAGCTCACTAAACAGCACGGACTCGCTTGGATAGTCCAGCTCGCCATCGAGAAGCTTATGTATGCGTTCGTTGTATGTATGAGGCATGATGTTCTCTACTTAATCATTTTCTTTTGTAAACTCATTTAGGTACGGCTCAAGAATTTCCTTTATGCGCTGTCGTGCTCGAAACACACGCACCTTTGCTGTATCAAGTTTGATGTTCAGGAGCGAGCTAATCTCATGATAGGTTAAACCGTCATATTCACGTAGAACGAATGCCTCTTTCATGTCGTGAGGCAAAAGCTCCATGGCCATGTGAATCAGCTTGAGCATCTCCTGACGATCCGACTCACGCGAAACACCCGGGTTGTAGAGCGTGTCGTCAAACTCTACCATCTGTGTCTGCGCACGTTTCTTTTCGTTCAGATATAGATTGCGACATATCGTTAGCGTGTAGGCCCGTACGTTCTCCAGATAGCTAATCCGATCGGCACTTTGATAGAGCCGCAAAAATGTTTCTTGAAAAACATCATATGCGCGATCCCGATCGCCAAGTAAGCGCATCGTGTAGGCAAAAACATTTTGCGATAAACGCGAGTACAATTCAGCAAACGCTACGTCGCGTCGCTCCGTGCGCAAGAGCGCATAGAGTTCGGTGTCGGTATATTCGCTAAACGGACTTTGCATCAACTCGTATTAACTCGTAACGGCCGAAAATGTTACCTCATTTATGATTTCGTACGAACTGTTCAGAAGTAAGCGCAGAACGATTTCAGTTGAGGTTCAGTCGAGCGCTAGAGTGGTGGTGCGGGCCCCCTTACGGGTACCCCTCTACGAGATTGAGAGATTTCTTGCATTGCGGCAGGACTGGATAGAAGTCCAGCTAAGCAGGGTTGCACGCCGGCGCTCAATTGTACCGCAACGTACGCATCCTCGTGAGTTTTACCATCGCGGGAATCTCATCACCTGGGGTTGGCAGGGGGCTAATTTGGCTGTACCTGCGCGCATAACCGAAGACGAATCTGCTCGCAGATGGGTGGAGAATTGGCAGCGTGATCAGGCCAAGCAGGTGTTTGAAGAGGTCATCCGCGAGTATGTTCCGTCATTTGGGGTGCATGGGCTGCGCTATGCTGGACTGAAACTACGCAAGATGAAGCGCCGATGGGGCTCCTGCACACGTACGGGTGTGATCACGCTAAACGAGCACCTTATCCGCGTGCCCGACACGTGCATACGTGGGGTGGTCGTGCACGAGCTATGCCATCTGGTGCACATGAACCACGGAAAACAGTTCCGCCAGCTTGTAGCGGATGTGTATCCGGATCACAAACTGGCGGATGAGTTATTGGACTGTTGGACGAGCGTCTTAGGCGCTGGCGCAGATCTCGTCGAAGGCTGACGTCAACGATGCCGCGATCATATCCGGTGAACGGCCTTCGATGTGGTGACGCGGCATAAAGCCTACAAGCTCGCCGTCACGAAGTAATGCAATAGCTGGGCTTGATGGCGGCATGCCTGTGAAATATGAGCGTGCCCGCTCGGTAGCCTCGAGGTCTTGTCCGGCAAAAACCGTTACAATGTGATCCGGACGGTTGGCATGCTCAAGTGCCTTGGCAACACCCGGACGCGCTCCACCGGCGGCACAGCCGCAGACAGAGTTCACCACAACCATCGTAACGCCTTGCTGCGTCATGGCTGCATCAACATCGGCGGACGAGAGTAGTTCCTTGACGCCGAGCTTTGTGAGTTCTTCGCGCATGGGCTGCACGAGCATTGGATCGTATGGCATGTTATGAGTCTCCTTGTGAATCGTTTGAATCAATTGCGTGTTTGAGGTATTCCATACCGAGCGGACCGGCTATCAGCGGGAAGTCTGCGGCAAATTCCTCCACCTTCGTAGGGTCAAGTTCGAATGTTTTCTGTAGAAACGGGACTGCCGAGATTGGCTGTCCCGCCGCGCAAAGCGTCTTCGCTGTTGCATAGTATGCATCAGCCCAGAGGGGTTGTATGCGGATGCACTCGTTAAAGCCGCGCAGTGCTTCTAATACATCGCCCATCTCTAACACCGTCGAGGCATAGTCGTACCAGCATTCGGCATCATTAGGGGCAAGGTCCAGGGCCTTGCGATAGGCTGCTAGTGAATCGTCCATCCGACGCAGATTAAACAAGGCATCTGCCTTTGCATACCACAGGTCTGAATAACTCGGTTCAATTGCTAGAGCTGCATCATAATCAGCAAGTGCCTTTTCGTGCTGTTCCATTGCATCAAAGCATGTGCCCCTTCCATACAGCGACTGTGCATGGTTGGGATCGAGCGCGATGGCCTTTGTGAAATGCTCAACTGCCTCGGAGAAGTTGCCGGACTCCTCAAGTGATGATGCAAGGTTATGTACAACCTGCACGTCGTGCGGATCCGAGCGGTGTGCTTCACGATATGATATTATTGCTTCGTCGTTGCGGCCAAGTCCAGCAAAGGCATTGCCCATGTTAAACCAAGCATTCACAAAACCATTGTTAATGGTTGTTGCATAATCGTAACAACGAATTGCCTCGCGATGCGAGCCCCTTTTTCCGCAGATCACGCCACGGTTAAACCAGGCATTCTGATCATATGGGTCCATGTCGATCAACCTATCGTAGATCGCTATGGCTTCGTTGTATTGCTCGAGTCCTTCATGACAGATTGCGAGTTCGAACAAGGCATCGCGTTGGTGTGATTCTTGACGTGACAAAAACGAAAAGAGCTTTATAGCCTCGTCGAACTTGCCGTGGCGCTCAAAAATCACGGCATTCGTGAAGAGCGCATCCATATTCGCCGGATCAATGTTTAACGCAGCATCGATTGCCTTTCGAGCCTCTTTTAACCGTCCGAGTTGCTCCAACGCGATTCCGCGGTTTACCATGATCTCTACGTCGATTGGGTCTAGCTCCGTTGCACGGTCGTATGCATCGAGCGCTTCTTGCCATCGCCCAAGAGTGCCGTACGTCATACCGCACTTATGCCATGCATCCGTTGAGTAGGGGGCTTTCTCGGTCCACATCTTGGCAAATGTGAGCGCATCATCGAACATCGACGACTCAAGACAGTATTGAACAATTGCCTCGAGCGATTCAATGCTTGGTCCGCCGTTTTGCCAATTTCCGCTGCGTACTGATTCTCGAAAACGACGCAACGTCTCATCAAGCTCCTGCTTGTTGAATTCTTCAGATCCGTCGTCGAATTCGAAATCCATCATAGCTATTGTTCTCGGTGCAATGTTACGGATTGCCGGCCACTTCGAACACCAGGAACTTCAGGTACTGAGTCTCGGGCATTGCCAGCAGCACCGGGTGGTCCGCCGCTTGGGATCCACGGTGCACTAGACGCAAACGCTTGCGAATTCGTGCAGATTCCCGGTAGATGATATCCAGGAGGTCGTGCTCGGGCACAAGCTGCGTGCACGAGGCACTCACGAGCAGTCCACCGGGCGGCAGAAGCTTCATGGCCGTGCGATTCAGCTCGGCATACCCAGCCTGAGCGCTACGAATTGCCGAGCGCGACTTTGCAAACGACGGCGGGTCCAACACGATGATGTCCCACTTACGCTCCTGCTGCACGTGTTCGCGCAAGAGGTCGAATACGTTCGCCTTTTCAAACCTGCAGTTTGCAAGATTGTTGATCTCTGCGTTTCGGGTAGCAGCTTCAACGGCAAGCGCCGAGCTGTCAACGCCCACGGCCTCGGCTGCTCCACCAAGGGCTGCGTTGAGTGCAAAGCCCCCTATATTACAGAAGCAGTCAAGGACCGTCTTGCCTCGTGAGAGCGACCCCACAACGCGGCGGTTGATCTTTTGATCCAGAAAGTATCCCGTCTTCTGTCCGGTGGCCAAATTGATCTCAAGATCGAGTCCGTTTTCCCGAAAGCGCACAACATCGGGCACGCTTCCCCAGACAACAGCATCGATAAGCTCGAGTCCTTCTTTCTTACGCGTCTGGGCCGTGTTCTTCTCGATGATGCCCGTTACGTCCGGGAAGATCTCCCGCAGGGCCTCAATGATATGGGGCTTGCGCGAGTCCATGCCGGCAGAGAGCATCTGCAGCACGAGGTAGTTGTTGTACTTATCAACGATGAGTCCGCTTAGGAGATCCGCCTCGCCAAACACCACGCGGTAGCCCTCTTCCTGGGGCAGCATGCGATCTCTTAAAGCCTGTGCCTGACGTATGCGCTTAGTAAAGAACTCGGTCTCGGCCAGCTCTACTTCGCATGCCAGCATGCGCACGGCAATCTTGGATAGGGGATTGTAGAACCCTGTGCCAAGCGACGCGCCATCCTGGGCACATACCCGCACAAGCGTGCCGGGCTCGGCCGCGGGGGCGTGGGCGAGTTCGTCTTTGTAAACCCAGAGGTGACCCTCCTTGATGCGCCGCTCTTCGTGGGGCTTCAGCGTAAGTGTAAGCATCTGCAAATGTAGGGGGACTAAAAAAGGCGAGCTGGATAGCTCGCCTTGCGATGATTCTTGGAGCCAACTGCCGGACTTGAACCGGCGACCTGCTGATTACAAATCAGCTGCTCTACCAGCTGAGCTAAGTTGGCGACCCCCGTAAAGGGCCTGCGAAAATACACGACGAATTGTAAATACCAAAGAGCGGGTTGAGATTCGCATGACAACCTGCTGCAAAATGTTTCGTCAGACTTGAGGATGTCGATTCCCTTGCCTACAGGCAAGTGTGTAAGTGGAATCTGCATAAAGAGTTGAAGTGACGCCAAAGTTTTTGTGAGCTATTGCTCACAAAAACATGAGCCATCGCTCACAAATCCAACATCGGCTATGGGATGATGGCTTCCTCGATCATCTCGCACCAGATGTGGCCCACGAGGATGTGGGATTCCTGGATGCGCGCGGTAACGTCCGAGGGCACGCACACTGCGGTGTCGCACATGGAAGCCAGCTTGCCGCCCGAGCCCCCTAACAAGCCGATAACGGTTACGCCCTGCGTCTTGGCTTGTTCAACGGCTTTGACCACGTTGTCGGAGTTGCCGCTTGTACTGATGGCGATAAGTACGCTGCCCGGCTTGCCAAAGGCTTCTACTTGACGCGCAAACACGTGGTCAAACCCGTAGTCATTGCCACCAGCCGTAAGGATGCTTGTGTCTACCGTGAGGGCCATGGCTGCAATAGCTCTTCGGTTAACACTGCTACGCAGACGCACAACCAGCTCTGCTGCGATGTGCTGGGCATCGGCGGCGCTGCCACCATTGCCACAGAACATGATCAGATTGTTCTCACGTGCCGCCTGCGCAAGCACCGTGCCGCATGCATGGATTGCATCGCAACATTGCTCCATGAGCAACTGCTTGGTTTCGATTGACGCCTGGATGGCGTTACGAACCTGATTGGGTGTGTGCGGTTCTGGCATGCACAAAGTTACGGGCTATAACGGCAGAAACCACGATAATGCCACCTACGACTGCCGTTAACGAGGGTATTTCACCAGTGGCAAGCCCAACCCATATTGGGTTGAGAAGGGGCTCGAGTACCGTAATCAAGACGGCCTCGATGGCCGATACATGTGCCAAAGCCCATGCATAGAGAATGTACGAGACACCTAGTTGGAAAACGCCGAGTATGAGTAGACGCGTTAGTGCGTCTGCGTCAACGGAAAGCGAGCCAGCAAGTGGCAGGCAAACAAGAGCAGTGAGGATATTCCCCAAAATGATACTCTCGGTTGTTGATCTGCCGCGCTGAGCTCGCATGCAGAGTGCTACACCAGCAAAGGCAACGCCGCTGGCAATGGCGATGATGTTTCCGGTCATTGCTCCGGGTGAAAGTGTATCAAGGAAAAACACAAGCATTCCTACCATCACGACTACAACAACTGCTATGTCGTTTGCGCGCAGGCGCTCCCGCGCAACAACAGCACTCAACAGTGCAACCCATACAGGCGCGGTGTACTGCAGAAGAATGGCGTTGGCAGCGGTCGTGAACTTTGTAGCCATCACAAAGAGGATAACTGTAAGCGCGTAACTGATGATGCTGCCGATCTGGGCGTAGGTCCATAGCGGACGAAACGCACGCTCGGGCATCATTTGCCAGGCAAGCATAACAAGTGCAGCAATAATGCTGCGAGATCCAGCAATGGCAAGGGGCGAGAGAGGTATCGTCTTGATCAGCATCCCTCCTGTGCTCCATAGTAGAGCGCAGAGGATGAGCGCTAGGATCGCCTTGCCATGAAACGAGGTCATCGAATAAACTGCGACTGACGCCGAGTGAACACGCGAGATTCCAATTTGTTGAGACCCTGAATACCAACGTAATTCTGCGTTGTTGATGTACTAAGCGACACAGGTGGAAATCGTGTGTCTAGTGGAACCTCATAGGAAAACTCCGCCACGAGCGAACCAGTTATCGGGGAAGCTGCACCTGGAACTTTTATAGAAAACGATGGTGCCTCTGCGCGTGCAGTGACGATGCCGGTTGGTTGCGCGCCGCTGCTGTCTATGCGCGAGAATGTTACTGATCCGTCCAGCTTTTTCATGAGCTTTGACTGCTCTTTGCCGAGGACTTTGCGGAACGCTTTTACATTCATCTTCCATGATTGACCCAGTTTGACTGGCTGCTTGGCGTCAAGGACATCGCCGGTGCGCGAGCCCCCTTCGCCCAAGACCACATTTGAAAGTAGTGCAGCTACTGTATCATGCACAGGTACGTCATCTACTGTAAACACACTGCCTGAGTCGGAGAACCAACATCGAACTTTTGCGCCCGTCGACAATACTTCAAAGGTGTCTGTGTTTGTTCGCAATTGGAAATTGCGCACCACGATATGCTTTTCCTTCTCTTGTCCGTCCACAGTTACGCTAACAACCTTGCATTGCGCGGTAAGCAGGATAACGATGTTGTCTGTAGTATCTCCGCGCATCACATTGTCGCTGTATATGCTCGTGCGTGATTGCTGCTCGTAGGTTGTCTTTAAAAGATACTGATCGTACTCTTTAAGACCACGACCAAGCTTGAGCTGATAAGCTTGTTGGGCATACACTGCAGTGCTCGCAGCAGTAAGAATGAGTACGAGTAGGAGTCTACGGAAAGAGGGTGTTGCTAGCATAGGTGCGAATGTATGTCTTGACATCGAACTTTCGTGCACATCCGTTGGCGTTCATGTAACGGATCTTGCCATATACAGGACGTTCAAACCATGCTCTATCGTGCACGCCCCCTATACTCCAGGCTACTCCAACATAGCCGTTGGGGTCGCGTCCGTCGAGTGCATAGGCATCGTTCAGGTAGATGCCATAGGCTAGCGCTTCTTCTGGCGTAGAGCTCCACTCCAGGAGTTTCTTTGCCCAATACATCCGCATATAGCCGTGCAACCGTCCCGTTGTTATCAGCTCTCGCTGTGCGGCATTCCAGAGCTCATCATGCGTTGTTGCTCGTTCCCACTGCTCAAGCATGTAGATATGATCTCGAGGATCATTACGGTGATCGTTAAGTGTGGATTGTGCCCATGATGCAAGGCCTTCGAAGGTGTCGTAGTTGTGGTTGTAGTAGGTGAAGTTGTCTGAGAGTTCGCGGCGCACGATCAATTCTTCGAGAAAGGCATCAACTGGGTCGCCTTCTTGTCCCGTGCTTCCAATGCGGGAAATCTCTAATGCTGCGCGCTGCGGAGCAAGCTGACCAAAATGGAAGTAGGGGGAGAGTCGCGATTGACCCACCTTGGTGGGATCGTTTCGATCGCGATATGTCTCTATGCGTCCAACAAACTCCTTGAGCGATACCTCTGAGGCCCGCTGTCCGGGTGTGATCCACTCTACGGGGGCAATCGAGGTGTTTACACGCAGCGTTGAGCGCACATGCGACCAGTCTATGAGCGCCTGGCCCTCGACGTGTGATGCGTCCTGGGCTGCAACCTCGGGAAAGTCGATAAGAAAGTGCGTTAGAAGTTTCTTGAGTTTCGGACGCAGCGTGTAGGCACCAAACTCCTGCTTCGGTGACGCATGCCAGCATGGCACAACATTGTGTGCATCAACTTGATGGAAGGGGGCTGATGTTGCACTGATCACAGCATCAAGCCATTGCTTCTTGATCCGAAGTGGCTCGAAGTCTGTTACCATCAGCGATGGTCTGCGCTCATCGATCCATGGCGCGAGCACGTCAGGGGGAGCCCCGAGAAGCAGCGTAAAGGGGATGTTGAGCGCGAGCAATTCTTGTTCGAGTTCCTCGAGCCCCTTGATCATGAAGTCGTACTGACGCAGCGCTGCATCAAGAAACGTGGGCACAAGACAGAACACGGCCTCTACATGCGTGCCCCGCTCGCGGGCTTGTTCCTGCGCATAGAGCAGGGCCCAATTGTCGCGTGTGCGACGATCGCGATTAATCCAGTAGACAACTGGACCCCGGGCAGACGTGGGTCTATCGGGAGTAAGATCCCGAACGCGTTCTTGTTGTACGGACATGATAGGCGCCTTTATTGATCGTTGTCGGGATACTCAACAACGGCCCCAGAGATAACGTTCTCATCCTGCTTTACTGCTGGACGTCGAAAGCGCTTCATGAGCATAGAAATACCAATCACAACAAGGATAAGTGGCCAGAATAATCCCCAGAAGGAACTCACGATGTCGAGCTTCTGCAGTTGGATTATTCCAAAGATTACCGTCATGATAAGCGTCCACTTTACAGTTCCTATGCCCGCCAATAGGCGTACTGCAAACAACAAAACAACAATCGATGGCCACCAGAGACGGATGTGCATCCAGAGCAACGGCTGACCAATTTGAGCCATGATCATTGCGATACCAACAACAAGCAACAATCCGCCGAAGAGTATGCCGTTGATGCGCTGCTTGCGGATGAAGTCGATCTTCGCCTGCTCAAGATCACCCATTGACTGAAAGTTGAACTGCAACATTTCTGTGAACTCTTGTTATGCCAGTGTTGTACCACACTCGACACAGTCTGGACATTCCGACGTGTGCTCGAGCGTAGACTTCTCGAAGGCAACAATGGCGTTGACTACTTCGTGAATATGCGACTCCGGCAATTCCGGATAAATCGGCAGCGCCAACACCGTTGCCGCCAGACAGTTCGAGATTGGATAGTCTTCGTCGTTGCAGTTTAGGCTGGCAAAGCACTCCTGACGATGGAACGGTACCGGATAGTAAATTTCACTACCAATACCGAGCTCGGCTAGGTGCGTGCGCAAGGCATTGCGATGCGCTGAGCGGATCGTAAACTGATTGAAGATGTGGTTGTCGGCTGAAGTACCCTCGTGAATGACCTTCGGGAGCAGCACAAGATCATGTGGACCAAACGTTGTTGCGCCCGGACCTGAGCTAACGCCTGCCTCCATGAAGCGCTTTGTGTAGAGCGCGGCATTGTTGCGGCGTGCAGCGTGCCACGATGGCAGGTGAGGAAGTTTGACGCGCAACACAGCCCCTTGCATCGCATCAAGGCGGAAGTTGCCGCCCATGATCTTGTGATAGTAACGGGGCTCCATGCCGTGATTCCGGATCTGCTTAAGGCGCACGGCCATGGCGTCGTCATTGGTAGTAACCAAGCCGCCATCACCAAACGCACCTAGGTTCTTGGTTGGGTAGAAGGAGAAACAACCGATGTGGCCGATCGATCCTACGCGACGTCCATCGGATGTCTGCGTGCCTATTGCTTGGGCTGCATCCTCGATGATCGGGATGTTGAACTCTGCGCTGAGGGCCATCAGGGCATCCATGTCTGCCGCCTGACCAAACAAGTGCACAGGCACGATTGCCTTGGTGCGCGGTGTGATGGCCTTGCGGACAAGTTCTACATCGATGTTGTAGGTAATGTTGTCTACGTCCACAAACACAGGCGTTGCATTAAGGCGGGCCACGCAACCAGCTGTTGCAAAGAAGCTAAATGTTGGTACGATTACCTCATCGCCCGGACCAATGTTCAGAGCCATCATGGCCATCAAGAGGGCATCCGTTCCGCTGGAGACACCAATTGCGTGCTTTACATCCAGATAGGTGGCAAGTTCGCGCTCGAGGGCATCTACTTCCGGACCTAAAATGCAGGCCTGCGACTCTGCTACGCGAAAAAGTGCGGCATCGATCTCGGTCTTGAGCGCTTGGTACTGTATTTTTAGGTCCAGCAATGGAACGGGCATGATCAACTTTCGGACAGAAATGGATTCGACAAAATTACAGAGAATGGACCGACGGTCGTGGATACGATCGATTGTTACGTTGCTTGGCGTTACCGGCTCGGCTATTGGACTTCATACGTTCCTAAGCCCCAATAGGCCCACATCGAGCAGAACCTATCGTGTTGGTAGGCTTGATCAGGTCTTTTCGCAAGGGGCTAGCACAACCGTCCACCTCGACGGCAAGCCTGTGCTGCTTGTCCGCAGGACAGAAGATGTGATTGCCTTTGACCTCACATGTACCCATGCGGGATGTCCGCTTATATTCAACGCTAAGGGCGGACGCATCACATGCGCCTGCCATGGCGGCGCTTTTGATATTAACGGGAAACCGGTGGCGGGTCCGCCAACGGTGCCACTTACTCGCTACACATGTGATTTTGACAATGGCGACCTCATAGTGCACATCGCCGGTGCAATGTCATGAGCCAAGCACAACAGCAGCGACTCAAACTCATTGCCAACCGCACTGGCTGGATTGTTGTGGGCTTCATCATCATCCAAGCAATCACCGGCATCCTGATGTCGATGTACTACGTGCCCTCGGACGCGCCTGCTCGAACTGTTGACGGCAAGCCCCTTACCATCTCCCAGTCGCTGCGTCTTGATACGATCGGTACGTTTATCGATACGCTTAACGTACTTGGCCGCACGGCGTTGGTGCCAGCGAGGCAGGGCGAGCTCGTCCCGAGTATGGCCTCAGCCAGTGTACACGTGGCACTTGAGAATGCGCCATTGGGCAGCTTCATACGTGCCGTGCATCAGCATGCTGCTACGGCACTTGTGCTAACCAGTCTCTTCTGGGCCGCTCTTCTGGGCTTTGCTGGAGCATATGCGAGTAACCCACGACTATGGCTTATGTCGATTGGTGTTTCGGTGCTGGCCCTGGCATTGGCATGGACGGGGCGTGTGCTCCCAGATGACGTGTATTCGATGATCTCTCGGACTATCGTGAGCAATGAGCTTCGCGATGCGCCCCTTGGGGATTTCATCACAAGAGTGCTTGGGCTTCACTACGCTGAACTTTCGCTCTCCCGCACGTACATCATGCATGCGCTTGTGATGGGCGGGGGGATATGTTTGTTGCCTTACGCCATGGCCAAGACCCTGGGTAACCAGGCACCGCGCGAGCCCAGGGTGAGGACCCTGGGTTATTGTGGCATCGCATTCGTTGCGTCTGTGCTGTTAGCCGTGGCGAATCCCGTTCACGAGTATCCCATTCGAGATGCCATCAAGGGAGTGGCAGGGGGCGAGCATGTCTACGCTTGGTGGACGATTATGCCGATCCATGCTTGGGCCATATGGTTGGGTGCTGAATTGGCTGGGTTTATTGCCATTGCATTGCTGCTAAAGCTTGTAACGATGCCTTTATGGCACAGCGCCATGCGCCCGTCGTATGCAAAAACACTGGTTGCTCTAGTTTCAGGAGCAATTGTTCTGGCCTATATGTTCGGCAATTGACGAACGTTTCGCAGTTTTGCAGGCCTCAAATCGAAATTCACCAACCTATCCGTACTACGAGGAACACACGTATGTTGATTGGCGTACCTAAGGAGATCAAGCCGAGTGAGAAGCGCGTTGCTCTTACACCTGGCGGTACAGACACACTTCGTCGTCATGGTCACGAAGTGATCGTTGAGACAAATGCAGGCATTGGCAGTGGCTTTACCAATGATGACTACATCGCAGCTGGTGTGAAAATCATCGATACAGCAGCCGAAGTTTATGCTCAGGCTGATATGATCATGAAGGTTAAGGAGCCAATCGCTACTGAATACAACTTGATCCGCAAGGGGCAGACACTCTTTACGTACTTCCACTTTGCAGCTTCGCGTGAGCTCACAGAGGCAATGGTCAAGAGCGGTGCAACGTGCATAGCCTATGAGACAGTTCAAAAGGACGATGGATCGCTTCCACTGCTGATTCCGATGTCCGAGGTAGCAGGCCGTATGGCATCGCAAGAAGGGGCTAAGTACCTCGAACACCCAATGGGTGGACGTGGGGTTTTGCTCGGTGGTGTTCCAGGAACTCCTCCAGCAAACGTTATCGTACTTGGCGGTGGCGTTGTTGGCACAAACGCAGCGAAGATTGCAGCCGGCCTTGGTGCTCGTGTTACGATGTTCGACACCAACCTGTATCGTTTGCGCTACCTTGACGATGTGATGCCAAAGAATGTAATCACGCAAATGTCTACGCAGTCGAACATCCGCGAAGCAGTGAAGACAGCTGATCTCGTGATCGGTGGTGTATTGATCGCTGGAGCGAAGGCTCCGCACCTTGTAACGCGCGACATGCTCAAGACCATGCGCGAAGGTTCTGTTATCGTTGACGTTTCTGTTGACCAAGGCGGTTGCGTTGAGACATGTAAGCCAACGACACACGCAGATCCTACGTACGTTGTAGATGGTGTTGTTCACTACGGCGTTGCGAATATGCCTGGCGCTGTTCCGTACACATCAACGATTGCACTTACGAATGCAACATTGCCATACGCAGTGCAGCTCGCCAACCATGGATGGAAAGACGCATGCAAGGCAAGCAAGGAGCTCGAACTCGGCATCAACGTAGTTGATGGCAAGGTTGTTTACGAAGCAGTTGCAGAAGCATTTGGTATGGAATACGTACCAATGGACAAGTGCTGGTAATCAGCAGTAGACAATGATGAAATAAGACAGGAGCCCCATGAGGGCCCCTTGTTGTTTAAGTTGCGCGTTGTATACAGCCAATGCAGGACAACAATGAAAACTCTCCTCGTATGTATCAGCGTGTTGCTGGGCAGCGCATTGGCGTATGCGCAGCAAGGCGATGTGCCCCAGATTGGATCCTATGTAAAGGTTGCCAAGCAGGACGGCGCTGAGTATCTTGGCAAACTCGTTGCTATGGACGACCGAGAGCTGCGGCTTGATTCAACGCAGATCGGATCTGTCGTGATTCCGAGGTACCTTGTTGCGAGCATTCGCACTGGGTATACATCGCTTACCGAGGTGATCGAGCGCGCGGAACGACAGGACAGATTTTCGACCCGCTACTTCCTTACGACGAACGGATTCTCGAATTCCGAAGATGGTTCGTACATACTGTTCAACGTGTACGGTCCAGACTTCCAATTTGCCATTACGGATCATTTCACGGCGGGCATACTCACAACATGGATTGGCTCGCCCATCGTTGGGTCGCTCAAGTACAGCACATCAATCAACGAGAGTCTGCACGGGGCTGTTGGTCTTCTTACTGGCTCGAGTGGCTGGTTAGACCTTGGACTCTACTTCGGTGTGCCGTATGCAGCCGCAACATTTGGATCGCGCCTGAACAATATCACGGTTTCTGCCGGATATGGCCTTGTTGCCGTTGACGGCGAATCTGATTCTCGATCGCTCCTCTCAGTTGCGGGAACCACACAGATATGGGGCAGGCTGGCATTTGTCTTTGATTCGATGATTCTTCCTGAGATCAGTGATCGACGCGGAACGCTCATGTTCGCATCCCCCGGCATCCGCTGGTTTGCGTCGAATACAACAGCGTTCCAGTTTGGCTACCCCTTCTATTCCATCAAGGATGGATCCATCAACGAGTATGGGGCAGCCCCTTTCCCAACCTTTGGCGTCTTTGTAAAGATGTAATGCCATGAAACCTACACACGTTATCATCGCAGTGTTGATTTCACTTTGCAGTGCATCGGCATTGTTTGCGCAAGAAGTATCCAACGACACCACGAAGGTTGTTGAGATCGAAAAGAACGACCGCACGATTATCGTTGGACGTATTATCTCCAACGATGCTAAAGAAGTTGTGATTCTCACCGCGGGCGGACATCTCTATGTGCCTAAGCATGAGATCCGCAGGATTGGGGCCAGCACAGCAGCGCCGCAGGCAATGCAGTACGAGGAAATGGGTCAAGCCCCTTTCGGCTCGTATTACGGCTTTACGCAGGGCGCCCTGCCGCACGAAGCACAGCAGGGTCATTTACAGATTACGCCTGTGAGCACAGACTTTGAACTCTACCTAACGGATCGCTTTTCGGTTGGCATCATGGCCTCGGTTATTGCAGCGCCGATCATCGGCAGAACGAGCTACACATTTAGCTCCAGCGATGACCTGCATCTTGCGGTAGGGGGCTTTGCAGCATGGGGTGGGAGCGTTGCACGTAACAATGCAATTATGATGCCCACGATCTCTGTTACCAAGGGTGACTCGCGCAACAACGTTTCATTCAGTGCAGGCTTCGGCTACAGCACGTTCATGCAGAGTGCGAACCGCTTCGAGGGTGAGTTTGAGCGTGTCGATTACCGCACCGGGGAGCTGGTCAAAGACACTATTACGTCGAGCGTGGATGTGCGTTTGAACACTGCTCGAGCATGGCTATCGGTAGGATTCATCACCGAGATCTCGAACACGATTAGCCTCGTACTAGATGCATTCTACATCTCAGACGCTGGATCAGCAAAGCTGCCAACGAACCAGACGTTCCTGGAAGAGGACTACAAGATTGTCGATGGCGAACACATATTTCAGCGAAGCGTCGTAACAGGCGTTCAGACGTATCCCACGATCATCATTTCGCCGTCTATTCGATGGAAGATGAGCGCGCGGAGCTCGTTACAATTCGGATTCACGGGGTACAAGGGCAACTTTTTGAATCTCGAAGACAACTCGAATTGGTCGTCGTTCCCCATTCCGATGGTACAATGGTTTATGAAGCTCTAACGCGGTCAGTCCGGTCGATGAGCTTCATAGCAAGTGTCCCTAGTACGATTACGCCAACGCAAAGCGCGGCATGTGATGTCGTTATTCCAAGGACGAAGAGTGCTCCTATGAGCTGCACAACGATGATTGTGTAGAGCAGGCGAGCAATCGACAAACGGTTCCAGTGCGAGATTACCCAAGCGCCAAGTGGGGCAAAGATGAGAACTACCGGCGCTGCTGCTATCCAGGCGTGGTACGTTTGCTTTGAGACATCGCCGAGAACGGTGCTGTGGTAGAAAAATCCTACGACGGTGATGATCGACATGAGCACAACAGACGACGGGGTAGCTACTTTTTCGTCGAGACCGTACCACAATGTGAGCAAGCAGAACGTTACAAGATCAACGCCATTGCCAAAGATGGCCGTAACCATGCCTCCGATAAGCCCCGTGGTAATCAATCGAATCACATCCGATTGAGAAAGATGAGCTCCAAGATTCGAGCGTACAATCCGAGACGCATTGCGATTGGCCCGCCAGAGCCCAATACCAAAGGCCGTCCACAGGGAGACAAAAAATAGCTTTGTCGTAACGGGCTCGAGCAGTGGGACGATAAAATGCGTGCCTGCAATAAGTCCGATAACGGCGCCAATAGCTGGATAGGCAATACCGCGCCACTCGATATGAATGCCCCTGCCGATGATGAGCAGGCTTGCAGAAACCATGCCCACACACTGTATGGCAAAGGAAAAGTTGCGTGCATCATCAGGTTCGACATGCAGTAGCAATGTGAAGACCGGAAACGCAATTGCTCCGCCCCCTTCAGCACTGGCCCCGGCGATGAACGAGCCGAACATCATGGTTAGTGATGCAGGCCAGTTAACAAGAACGCAGTAAAGCGAGTCTGTAGACGTTACGTAGACAACAAGCCCGGCAACTACCAGAATAGCAAACACTAGGTAATAACGAAGTCCGAACAGCATGGACACATCACTCTTCGGCATTGACAAGCATTTTCAGAAATGAAATGATCGTGTTCTGGTTGCCAATGATCGCATGCTGATTCTTGATGATCTCTCTCTGGTTGTCGATGACATTGATAAATCCTTCGTTGATCGTCAACTGTGTCTCGGCGATGAAACGCTGATTTTCAGATAGGATGTCCTGTGATTGGGCTAGCCGTTGCTCATTCGTTGCAGCAGAACGCTGTGAATCCGCAATAAGCCGTGACAGCTCTGAGATAGACGCAGAGAGCCTGATCAATTCGTCATCAGCGTTTGCCATGTTGATCTTTGATTCGTGAGCGAATGCGGGCAATATCGGACTTTCGCAACAATTCCTGCAGTTCGGCTCTTGCCATCGGTGGAAGTACATTTTTATCAGACTGCGCGCGCTTCATGAGTCGTCCGACATGTTGCAATGAATAGCTTACTCCAAAAACTCGCTTAATTGTTGCTTGCATCAGTTTTCGATCCCATTGCTCTGCCATTATGCCATGATCGCCAGGTGCGTCACAAAGAAACGCAGAGATCATCGCCATGTGTCGCGTTGATAGCCTTGACGGGCTACCTGTCTTGGGCCTTGCAGCCAGGCCCTCATAGCCGCTCTCGCGAAACGCCTTTAGCCATTGGCTAACGGCTGCAGGGCTTACCTGCAGAGCATTGGCGATATCAACAACCCTCCATCCGCGTTCGTACAGCTTGACTGCGCGTTGTCTCCGGCGTTGAAGGATACTCGTTTGAACAGTTGAACCCATGTCTAAAGTTAAGGAATATATGTTCCTTACGATTGTAGGCCCCTTACCTGTAGGGCCATTTTCGCACCGTCAATCAGATCACCACAGTCACTTCGAGGTCAATATGTCTATTCGTTACATCGTAGTTGCGCTCGCGATGCTCGCACTGGCTAGTCATCAAACATATGCGCAAGGCTGTGTGGCTGTGCGCGGTGGGGGCATGTGCGGCGCTGTTGCAGGTACCACGGTGAACCTTCAGCCAGGACAGTTCAACTTCACACTGGGGGCGAGAAATTTTACATCATACAAGCACTTCGTGGGTGATATTGAGCAGAAATATCGTGTGGAGCAGGGAACAGAAGTCATCAATCATTCTACGTTTCTTGACCTCGGTGTCAGTTATGGTGTAACAGATCGGCTTTTTGTTTCAGCATTACTCCCGTTCGCAACCAACACGCGCACATCCATGTATGAGCATGGTGGAAATACCACGTTCGATTCAACTGGGGCATTGAAGTACCAGGGCTTTCGTGGCGAAACATCGTCGCAGGGTCTCGGCGATGCCCGTTTCAGCTTAGGATATTGGATCTTCGATCCAGCCCATACTGATTACAATTACTCCGTTGCGTTTGGTGTAAAAACCCGTTCTGGAAATTTTAACGTAACGGATCAATTCTACAACCAAGGCAAGAAGCCAGATTCGACCATCACTGCTGTCGTTGACCAATCCATTCAGCTCGGAGATGGCGGCATTGGCGTTACGTTCGATGTGCAGGGAATACACCAGTTATCAAGCAGCGTTATGCTGGCAACGAGTTTTAACTACATGGCAAACATTACGAACACCAACGGTGTTCGCGTTCGAGGCGCAGCGGCTACTGCGAAAATCGACTCAGCCGAGTTTTCTAGCGCGGATCAGTTTGGATTGCGTATTGGTGCCTTCTACACTCCTATCGAAGGATGGAGCGGATACCTCGGTGTGCGCGCAGAAGGTATTCCATCGTTTGATTTTATCGGCGAGAGTCAAGGCTTCCGTCGTCCAGGCTACGTGGTTTCTATCGAACCTGGCATCAGCTACAGCACCTCGGACCTTTCCGTGTTTTTTAGCGCCCCAATTGCCGGGTACCGCAATCGCACGCAGAGTTACATCGATCTCCTCCGCACTGGTTCTCGTGGAACAAAGACTGTTGGTGATGCCGCGTTCTCCGACTATTTCCTAACGCTTGGCATCAGCTATCGGATAGGGGGCTCTCACCACAGCATGTAGGATCATCTCGATCTTGCTTGCCCCTTATCCCACGTTGTTTCAGTTTCATAGAGTTCAAACGATGGGTCTCTGGTAACAACCGTGAGACCCATTTCTTTTGCCTGAGCAATAATCATCCGATCAAACGGGTCGCGATGATGCCACGCTAATTCCTGCAGCACAGCTAAGTGCTTTAGTGAAACATCCAAAAGCTCAAACTGCGACTCAGCATTGGCACGTGTTACAAATCGTGCCATGTCAGGCTCGTTCAACAGCCCATATCCAGGTATGGGTATCAAGGAGGATTCCGTCCATAGAGTTGGGCCCCTACTTGCCATCGGGCATATACTCTGCGAACTCTGGTAAGGGCTCGTGAAAATCAGCAGCCATGTAGGCAATCGTCCCCTCGGCGCAACCAAGCGTGCGCATTCGCGTTTTCTGCGCAAACGGAACAAGCGTGGCAACAGGATTGCCGTTGCGAGCGATGATCACTTCCTCGCCCTGCTCAACTGCCATGAGCAGTTGTGACAGGCGCGTCTTTGCATCATGTATGTTGACGGTCATCGTGATGTCCTTTTAGCTAATCAAACGGACTAGTGTAACAAACCGAGTTTTGTGTTCCTACCTCTATGTGCCATTTGACAAGAAAAACGTGACATATCAACAGTCTACACCACTAGATTTGCGTCGATGTCTTTTTCCTATTCCCAAAGCCCCATTCCATATTACTTCGGACTTATCCTGCCCGTCTCTGCATGGGTTGGGCTTGAGTTAGGGGGCCTATGGACGACACTCACACTGGCGATAGCGTTCATTGTGCTGCCGCTGGCGGATACGCTGCGTGGAGTCGACAACACATCACCATCGTCAGAAGAGATCATCGACCTTGAGCGGCGCTGGTCGTATCGCATCGTGCTATACGTAAACGTGCTTATTCAAACAGCGCTTATTGCCCGCGCCTGCATTCTATGGAGCATGCAACCAAGCATTGGAGCAGAGGTGATCCTGCAGTCAGTAAGCATTGGCATAGTTACTGGCGGCCTTGGTATTACCATCGCACATGAGCTTGGACATCGCAGTATCTGGTGGGAACGCCTGCTGGGTTACATTCTTCTAACCGAAGTGTGGTATACGCACTTCATTGCCGAACACACCGCCGGGCATCACAAGAATGTTGGGCGCCACGAAGACCCTGCAACAGCGCGATTGGGTGAAAGCGCCTATGCCTTTGTTGTGAGAAGCGTAGTTCAAAGTTGGCTGCATGTTTGGAAGATGGAGGCAGCACGCCTTCGTAGCAAGAATAAATCACCGTATGGACTTGGCAATCGGATGTGGCTGTGGTCGCTCGCTTCGCCTGCGTTAACGGCGGTAATAGGTTTGATAGGGGGCTGGCACGTTGCACTATTGTTTACACTTCAAGCCATTGTTGCCTTTATTCTGCTTGAGCTTGTGAATTATGTAGAGCACTACGGTCTCGTCCGCAATGAAATCAAATCGGGTATTATTGAACGCTTCGCACCAGAACATGCGTGGGAGTCGAGATACCGTGTTTCGAATTATGTGCTTTTCAAGTTGCAGCGTCATGCCGATCATCACCTGCTTCCACAGCGACGCTATCAGTCGCTGCGGGTGCATGATGCAAGCCCACAATTGCCGCACGGCTATCCAGCCATGCTGCTTATGTCGCTCGTACCGCCACTATGGCGAAGCGTGATACACAAGCGGATGTCAGCGACTGGCAGACTCTAGCAGTCCATCCCGAATAGGGAGCCAGATAGTTTCCATGAATGTACAATTCGAGGGCAACGTGTAAACGATAGGGCCTGGCTGAAAGTCCGATCCGTCGTTATTGGTGCGCAGAACAAACCAGTTTGCAACGAGTGAAACAACTGCATCGAAGATGTTACCTTCCTTCTTCGTTGTTGCGTTCACCTTACCCACGTTGAGATTCGTGTATCGCAAGTTCATCATGCCGTTGCAGGTACGTCCGTTAATTGTGAAACTAAACGTTGTCACTCTCGCAAGCCCGGACCGAATTCTCATGTTGTCTGAGATGGGTAGAAATGAGTTCAATGTTGTTGCATCGAATTTGCCAACGCTCCCAGTGGCTTTGAGCTGATACGTAACGGACATCAGTGGAATGGTAAACGTAGCTTCGAGCGGAGCATGGTTCATAAAGAGCCCCTTCACTTTTATGACAAGGGGCTCGGCAGTATTCTCTGATCTGTTCCGACAATTTGTTGCAACTATGGACAGCTTATTCCAATGTAGCTTGGCGGGAACAGCAGATCGTGTCCATCGCTCGCCATAGGTGATTGCCCCGTTGCTCACCTTGATCGTATCGATGGATACGGCAAATGGAATTGCCTGCACGATCTGGTTGAGCATTTTTGGACGCGCTGCGCGTGGATGCTTTGGCAAGGCAACATTACTGACAAGATTGAAGTCGAGTGATTGCACATCCAACGTTGAAACGTGCAATGCTTCGCCGCGTGCCAGTGCATCGAAGTCGATATTGCGCAGCACGACAGGTCCTGCAGAAATGCGAAATCGATCCCCACGATAACGCTGTCGAGCAAAGAAGGCTGCATCGTCCATTGAAGGTGCAATGGAAAATCTTGAAATGCCTAGCTCTTTCGAGCGATATGAAAACCGAATGCCTTTTACCACATAGTCATACTCGAGGGGGCTTCGCAGCAGAAGTGAATCAACCACAAGTGAGCTGTCGCTGTCGCTCACGCGCACGTGAAAGCCGTGTGTGCGAACAGCCTTGCCACTTATGTAATCACGTCTCCATGAATCAATATCGATGGCAAGGTTTCCGAACGGTCGGCCTTGTGGACGTTCCCCAGGGATAACGCGCACGGGACCAAATCGCACAGACACACCGCGCAGGTTGCCGCCAAAGAGCGTAGTCGGGTTGTCATCTGTAGCAGTCACCTCCAGCGCAACGAGTTCGACCTTGTCAATGCGAAGGGGCTGCACATAGCTTGGGAAGGCACTGAGGAAGACATCATGCAGCAGGGAATCTACATTCGGTATGCGGGGGAGCTCAACAATCGCAGTGTCTTGTTTGCTTGCCGTTGAGTCCGTACCTGCCTGAGGCGTATCACCGCTGATGCCATTGAGCGTAATCGTAGGGTTGCTGATGATGAGGGTGCCCAGTGAAAGACCGTCACCATCAAGTAGATCCCACAGAGTAAGGCCAGAAACAGATATGCTAGGAATACTCGCACGAAGGTGCTGATCACGGTGTTCTGTCGTGTCGCGATACGTCACGCGAATTTCGCGAATTGACAGAAGCCCCGTCAGGTATGTGTAATCAATGTCTCCGATATCTACCCTGAGCGTACTACCACGTCCGATATCAGCAGCGTTAGCCTGGGTTTCGATGTAACGGACAACAGTGGAGCGGATGGAAGATTGAATCGAATTAGCAAAAATCAGATACACACATAGCAAGGCAAGTTGCATCGCAATAACTGCGATACAGATAAATGCGGCGATGCGCTTCCAAGATGTGGTTCGTGTTTGCATGCTAGCCCCTTGGCAAATATGGCATGCACATTCCGTACATTTGCCGTCCATCTGGTCCCGTAGTTCAGCTGGATAGAACGTCAGCCTCCGAAGCTGAAAGTCAGCAGTTCGAATCTGCTCGGGACTACAAGAAGAAGGTACAAGGTACTAGGTACTAGGTACGGGGTAGAGTCATTCCTGCGAAAGCAGGAATCCATACGAATGGTTACTGGGAACGTCCTGTCGCGAATTACGCGATGGGACTTTTTCGTTATTTAACAACTCAACGGTTGATTGACTATCAATCAAGCGATTGAGCAAATGAGTAGGGTCGAATATTTAGACCAGTGCAATGTTTAGAAAATAGTGATCATGCGGCACACTTTGTGAAAGCAGACACAGGTGGTTGATAGTTATGCTTGCTGTGCGGACGCTCGTGGTTGTACATGTGAAGCCAAGCTGATGAGACAACTCCAGACTCATCGATCGAATGAAACACATCGGCGTTGAGAACTTCTGTGCGGTAGGTTCCGACGAAGCTCTCTGCGAAACCATTCTGCCATGGTTTGCCGGGTTGGATGTAAGACAAATGAACTGAGGACAACCATGCTTGGACACAAGCTCGTCAAGGATACTCTCGACGTCGATCGACTTGAATGATGGTGCAACGCGAATAGCAAGGCCGTAGGCCGTTGCCTCATCCTTAACAAGCAGCGCCATGAAGCGTCTGCCATTGATCAGGCGGTCTTCGGCAAAGTCCATACACCATACATCATGCGGCTGTTGGGCTACAGGGTTGATCCTGTGATGGCGACGAATCTTCTTGCGCCGCTTGCGCCACTGGGCAGCGTATCCAGCTTGCCTGTAGATGCGTCGCAGGCGCGAGAACGGCACGACCAGGCCTTGACCGCACAACCAGCCGGGGATCAAGCGTATGCCCCACGTAGGATGTGCTGCAACCACGCCGGCTATGGCCTGTTGCAATGGCGCATCACGCTCAGGCATGCGATAGGCATACGTCAGCAGGGCACGCGTGAGCGCTAGCAGCTGGCAGGCGCGGCGCTGGCTCAATCCCCGGCTTGTGGCGTATCTCACGGCCTGCATTCGCCGAGATACGCCTACCCGCAGCCGATCGCGTCGGCTGCTTTGCCGCGATCTCCTTCATCACTTCGATCTCAAGATCACGCTCGGCCACGATCTTCTTCAGACGGGCATTCTCCTGCATGATGCGCTTGAGCTCAGAGACTTGATTAGGCTCCATGCCGCCGAACTTGCGGCGCCAGATGTAGATGGCATTCTCTTGCGCCGTTTTCATGGAGGCGCTCCAGACGGGTCGACCACTAGTGAAAACAGTGGCGAGGTGTTTCGACATATCTGAGAGCGCCGCAAACAAGCGGATCATCAAGCTGAGAAAAGAGGGGCTCCTTCCCCGAAGTGAAAGGAGAAGAACCAGGGAAAATCCCTAGTCAATAGCCCCAAAGGACAAACATGGATCAAATCGAATATCTCGACCGAACAGAAGCAATGAAAATCCTTGGCTGCTCGCGAACGACACTCGCGACGCTCGTCAAGAAGCACAAGCTGCCGGTGTGCCGGCACACACGCCGGCCGCGTTACCGCAAAACAGACATCATCGATTTGATCGAAGCCCACATGTCGGATCACAAGAAAAAAGCGTCGGGAGCTGCGTCATGAGCATCCACAAGCGCACCGGCAAAAAGGGCGTCGCCTACCAGGTGAGATACCGACGCGAAAACGGTGAACAAGCTTCACGCACCTTCTCCACCAAGAAGCAAGCAGAACGATTCGAAGCAACTCTCATAGTCGACGACGGCGATATCCGCGGACTCACCCGCAAACAACGCAATACAACCTTCGCCGAAGTTACTCGGAGCTGGCTAAACGTCCTAGGACAACGGCACGCCCCAGCAACTGCGAAACGCCGCGACCAGATCCTCCGACTCCATGTGCTTCCACACCTCGGCCACATGCCAATCAGGGCAATTCGCCTCAGCCACATCCGTGAAATCGTGGCCTCTTGGGAATGCGAGCAGATGACCGCGGCCACCATTCGCACCCACATGAACTACATGCGACCGGTATTCAAGTTGGCGATTCAGGACGACATCATCAGCAAGGACCCGACAACCGGACTACAACTGCCCCCTCTACGTCATGGCAAAGGAACCATCCTCGACAGGGAACAGTGCCGCACACTCCTAGCGGCTGCACCAGACAACTACTGGCGGGCGTTCCACATCCTCCTTGCTACTGGTCTCCGAATCGGGGAGTTCATGGACCTGACGATCGGGGACGTTGATCTCCAGAAACGCATCCTTGTGGTCAAGGAAAGCAAGACCGAAACCGGAGAACGCGAAATCCACCTCTCCGAGAACGATGTCGAAGTACTCCGCCAACAGATTGCGAGCCTCGGTCAGGAATCACGGCAACCTGACGCAATTCTGTTCCGATCAACCGAAGGCAAGAAGCTCGTGTACCGCAACTTCGCGCAACGGGTGCTCAAGAAGATCATCAAGACCACCGGACTCCCAGCCTTCACATTCCATGACTTACGAAAGACGCACGCCACGATGCTTGTCGAGGCTGGCTATGACCCGAAAGTCATTCAACAGCGCATGGGTCACGCCAACATCGAGACCACGCTCAAGTTCTACGCACAACCGACAAAGGATCGACTCCAGGCCGCTGCAGATGTCGCCACCGTTTACTTGCGTCAGGGCTAGGAATCCAAAGAGACAAAGTACTAGTGGCGTCAACCTGGCAAAGACGGTGATTGCGTACGGGGCCATGTCCAAGCCGAGCGCAGAATAAAAGCCAGAAGCACCAACTCGGTTCCGATGGAAAGGCCGTAGAAGGGGGCCCAGTTGCTGGACTCCCCGACCGCGTTGAACACCGTGACGGGAATTTACAGAGATGCGACGGAGATGTTGATGGCACGGTTCACCCGAGCAGGAAGCACCGTTGATAGCACAACCATCAGAGCTGGGATCCCTGTCAGAGCGAGAAACACGGTCAACAATATCGGTGTGATGTCGAACTCGAAAACGATACCGGCCCGCAAATCGTCGATGACGCCAGGCTTGAAGAGATTGTAATAGTCGACATAGATATACAAAAACACGAAGCTGGTCCGCGCGGCAGCAAGCTTGGCCTGCAGGGGGATTGGCGGGTTGTCGAAGGTTTCGAGATTTCGGTTAGTCACTGGTTCTTCTTTCTGGATGCGCCAGGTTTTGGCACCTCTTGATGCCAAACCTCTCAAAGGCTACAGCACTTTCGTCAGCCTCAACCGAGACGATGCGAACCTCTTCTTCGAGCACCGTGACCCGCTCGCCGCCGAACAACATCTGGTGTTCCCAAAATGTTCCCGAAACGCTTGACGCGAGTGCTCGAACCGGTCGGAAACGTTGAGTTTGCTGGAGCCCGAGGCGGGAATCGAACCCGCGACCTACGCATTACGAGTGCGTTGCTCTACCACTGAGCCACTCGGGCGCGACTCATCACGCTAACTCCTTCCAGCCGTCGCAATCTCAACAAGTCGCGTTACATAATGAAGAGGGGGATTTTGAACTCTGCCTTCCGCAAAGACTTCTTGGTCCAAATAGTCCCTGTGCAAGCTGGGTTCAAGATTCCATGAAGTATCCACCACTAACGACAGGCACTCTTCTTCAGAGCTGGCAGTTTCGATTGATGGGCAGTCCTCCCAACTATAGGCGTTGTCACTTAAATACTTTGCGAATATAAGCCTCCGACCGATATGGAGAGCGTCAATTGCGGTACCTGTTGCAAAGTTAACGACAGTATGTGAGCTCTCGATGAGTCGGGTGGTACTTGTTTCAGAAGCAAGCACAACATTTTGAAGCGTCATGATCTCCGCTGGAATAATGTCAATTTGCGATGACATTCTTGTATGAGTCTTCAGTACGAGAATGATCGGAAGTCTGGCGAGATTGATAAGGAGTGAACGTAGCGCGGCATGTTTGAAATTGCTCGTTGGTGCTGGCAACAAGAAGAGAACCACCTGCTGATGACCAACGAGCCTTGAGTCGTTGAATTCCGGAAGAAATGTCAAGAGAGTCTCAACCCAATTAGGAGAGAATCTTGCGTTGCCCCAGACCTCGACCTTCTCTGGTCGCACATTCCAGCTAACTAGCTGGGATCGATTTCTCTCGGTTGCCACAACATAGCAATCAAAGTTGTTTCTCAAGGAGAAGTCGGGGAGTGAACCTGTTTCTTCAAGTATCCGTGCAACTTCTTTGTTAAAAACACTATTCTTCAAACAAGGATACCCATGCGGAAGCGCAACAATAGGCTTTCTGCGGCTAAGTGCCAATGTCATGGCGAAGCTTGATGGGTCTCCCCACCCAGATATTGCGCAATCGAATTTAATGTGCCGAAGTCCTCGATAGAGAAACAAGAGTTTGGATACCCTAACCAGCAGTTTGAGACGTACATCAAGGAATCCACACCTGGAAAACCGGCGACCAAAGAAGAGACGTGATAAGAATGTGAATACTGAATCAACCAGTCGCACCTTCAAATCATCAAGTTGTAGCGTTTCAAATCTCGTAAACCAGTTGAGATACTTGACTCGAGCATCCGTAGCGTCAACGGAACAGTCTTTGAAGAGGAACGTTACGAAGTGATCCTTCCTTAGTGCTTCGGCAGCCACTGGCACGAAATGATCAAGCGAGTTGAAGTCAGTGACCTCAAAGAGAAACTTCACAAGTGCAATCTATGTCCCGATGAGTGAAATCTGAGCTCGGAAGCTGTGATGTCGCTGTAACGTCCACAAAATTGAAGTCTCTAACTGCAAAGTTCTTGTTCCCGCTCAATGTTTCGACCGGGGCACCGTTGGCAAGGTATGACTGAGTCTCCTAAGTCAGGAGTTTTCGTTGGCAAGGTGGAGTTTCAGTTGCGTGCCCTAGCACTGACTCTGAACCTGCCAACAACACCTGCCAGTTAGAAACGGTGACGGACCATTGTTGAACGGGCTTCGATATTTGTATGACCTTACGCGCCAAGGACGATCTAGTGACGGTCGTACTAGAGCGTGGCACTCGCCTCGTAGGCGACGACGAGCGCGCCAATCTTCACGTCACGCCTCGATGAGGTCGCGACGCCCGACAATCATCGTGAGTGACGGGCACTTGGCGAACAGCGCGTGGAGCATCAGCGACTCATTCACATTGAGCGACATCGACGAGATTGCATCGTTCACGTCGTGCACGGCCCGCGCGTAGATGGCTGGATCGACCCCGTCTTGCAGACTTACCACCACCTTGTGGTACTCGGCCAGAATCAACGTG